>NC_016639.1:895000-1275089 GCF_000237845.1 Rickettsia slovaca 13-B | reverse complement strand
ACTTTACACATGTAATTGTGGATAAATTTTTTAATAACTTATTATTTTTCCTATTAAAACCTATTAAAAATTTCCTCAAATCCTTATTAAATCAAGTAAATCTAGTGTATTTTCTTTTAAATAAATAGTTTGTGGATAAAATTGTGAATAAATATCATTTTTCTTTGAAAAAATAGTCTTTTCTAAGCTATAAATGAATTTTACACTTAATTATCCACTTGTATAAATTCATTACAAACTTATGTGAATAATAATTAAAAATACCTATATTTTTAAGAAAATTTTGTTGATAAATCTGTTTAAAACATTTAATCTACATAATTCTATTTACATAAACAACAAATAATAAGTATATTTATTATTTTAATATTTTTAGTAATAGCATGTAGCAAATTATAAATCCGTTAAAAGGAAATAATAATAAAGTACCTATTTGGTTTATGCGTCAAGCAGGTAGATATTTGCCGGAATATAAAAAAGTAAGAGAAACAACAAAAAATTTTCTAGATTTTTGTTATGATGTTAGCAAAGCAACAGAAGTAACCTTACAACCGATAAAACGTTATGGATTTGATGCAGCTATTATTTTTTCCGATATATTAGTTTTACCTCATGCTCTTGGATGGGAAGTGGATTTTAAAGAAAATATAGGGCCTATATTAAAGCAATTCAAATCACAAGAAGATTTTAAATATCTGCAAATCAATCCGAATTATAAATTAGAAAAGGTTTATGAAATAATAAAAAAAGTAAAAAAAGAATTACCATCCCCCATTTCTTTAATAGGATTTGCAGGTAGTCCTTGGACAGTGATGAGTTACATGCTAGAAGGAAAAGGAAAACAGGATTTTAAAACGAGCAAAAAATTCATATATGAAAATAAAATACTTGCTGAAGAATTATTAAATTTTATTACGGAAAAAACAGCTGATCATCTTATAAATCAAGCAAAATCTGGAGCAGATGTTTTAAAGCTTTTTGATTCATGGTCAGGAGTACTTGCAGAAGAGGAATTTACTGAATTTGTAATAGAGCCGACAAAAAAGATTATACTAAAAGTAAAAGAAGTTTTTCCAAAAACTCCTATAATTGCTTTTCCTAAAGGAGCAGGATTATTGTACGAAAAATTTATAAAAGAAGTACCGATAGATGTTTTAGCCGTAGATCAAATGGTCCCTCTTGAAAAAATGAAAGAGTGGAGTGATAAAGTAATAGTACAAGGTAATTTAGATCCGGTTGTATTATTAACTAATAAAGAAATTATTAAAGAAAAAACTTATAAAATTCTTCAGACAATGAAAGGAAAGAATTTTATCTTTAATTTAGGACATGGTATTTTGCCTGAAACACCTACGGAAAATGTAGAATTTTTGACAGAATATGTTAGGTTATATGAAGAAAAGAATAGCAATAGTACTTTTTAATTTAGGCGGTCCAAAAAACCTTAAATCAGTGAAGCCTTTTCTATTTAATCTATTCTATGACAAAGCTATAATTAATCTACCAAATCCTTTGCGTTATATTATCGCTAAAATAATTTCTATTACTAGAGAGAAAAAATCTCAAAAAATTTATTCTTTAATCGGTGGTAAATCTTCTTTACTTCAGGAAACAGAGGAGCAGAAATTAGCACTAACCGAAAAGCTAAAGCAACTTATAAAAGAAGATTTTGCTATTTTTATAAATATGAGGTATTCAGCACCGTTTGCTAAAGAAGTAATAGGTCAAATAAAAAAATATAATCCAAGCGAAATAATATTATTGCCTCTATATTCTCAATTTTCAAGTACTACGACAGGATCATCGGTTAAAAATTTTTTACAAAACCTTGATATTGATATTCCAATTAAAACAATTTGCTGTTATCCTCTAGAAAAAGATTTTATAAAAGCCCATGTTTCATTAATTAAAGAAAAACTATACGATAAAAATTTTCGTATATTATTTTCTGCTCACGGGTTACCCGAAAAAATAATAAAAGCAGGCGATCCTTATAGTTTTCAGATAAAAGAAACAGTACAAGCAATAGTTAAAGAATTAAATATAAAAGATCTAGATTATAAGATAACTTATCAAAGTAGAGTAGGACCTATAGAGTGGTTAAAACCGAATACGGAAGACGAAATAGAGCTAGCAGGAAAGTTAAAAAAAGACATAATTATCGTACCTATATCCTTTGTATCCGAGCATGTTGAAACACTAGTAGAGCTTGATATTGAATATAAATTAATCGCAGATAAATATGAAATTCAATATACCCGAATTCCGACACTTGGAACAAATAAAATTTTTATTAATAGTTTGACAAATATATATTGCTACGATTTATTAATAAGGTTGATACTAATTTAGTTATGAGTAGCTCTAGTACAAGAATATGTCCAAACGAATTTACTAAATGTTTGTGTAAATTAACAAGTTAATAAGGAAAAGAATGGCAAGTTACTATCTATGGTTTAAGTCAGTCCATCTGATATCTGCTATATGTTGGATGGCAGGGCTTCTTTATTTACCTAGAATATATGTTTATCATATCAAAGCTAAAATAGGTAGTGAGCTAGATAGTACTTTACAAGTAATGGAGCTAAAATTACTCAGATTCATTATGAATCCAGCAATGATTAGCACATTTATTTTTGGTTTAATAAATGCTCATATTTACGGGTTTGTTGCTCTTGATACTTGGTTTCACATTAAAATGTTTGCAGTATTAGTTTTAGTGATATTTCACGGTTTACTTGCAAGATGGCGAAAAGATTTTGCAAATGGTAAGAATGTCCATTCAGAAAAATTTTATCGCATAGTTAATGAGATTCCGGCTATTTGCATGATTGTTGCAGTGATTATGGTTATAGTGAAACCATTTGACTAGTATACTCTTTGTTATTTGAAAAGGGATTGTTAAAGATATATCGTCATTGCGAGCAGGAAATAATAACAAACTTCTAAGATTGTGTTTCGTCAATATTTTCTTTTGAAGTAAACTCTGCTACGAGTTCAGGTAGGCTCTTGTTAGTTTGGTTGGATATGTAGTTACTCCCGATTAATTAAACTAAAGCATTGCTTTTAAGCTCTGGACATTCCTATTATAGCTGACTTTTGGTAGAGATTGCTAAACCCCGAAATAGTGTTTTACTATTTCAGTTAAAGCTTATACCTAACTTCCTTTAAAAGTCAATCTATAACTTATTTTAAACTAATAGTTTATTTAGCTAAAAGATTTTTTATTTCTAATGTAAGTTGTAAAATTTATTTAGAATATCTATAATTCATAAAAAATAATATGGAACATTATGAATAATAGCGATAAACTTAATAAGTTAGTAATCTTTAAAGATAAAACCATTAGAAGAATTTTGCATAATAACAAATGGTGGTTTTCAGTAGTCGACGTAGTAGGAGCATTGACTGATAGTAGTGACCCTGGAGCTTATTGAAGAAAACTAAAACAAAGGTTAAACGAAGAAAAAAGTGAGGTCATGACAAACTGTCACGGACTAAAATTAACTGCCACAGATGGAAAAAAATATATAACAGACTGTGCAAATACAGAGTCATTACTTCGTATTATACAATCTATTCCGTCTCCAAAGGCAGAACCATTTAAACAATGGCTTGCTAAAGTCGGTTATGAGAGGATTCAAGAAATTTCTGATCCGGAAAAGTCAATTGATAGAGCAAGGGATAATTGGAAACGACACGGTCGTAGCGAGAAATGGATTCAACAACGTATGATGGGGCAGGAAACACGAAATAAATTAACTGATTACTGGAAAAACCATGAAGTAACAAAAGAGAATGAATTTGCTATATTAACTAATATTATTCATCAAGAATGGGCTGGTATAACTTAAAGAACACAAAAATATAAAGGGCTTAACAAATCAAAATTTACGTGATCACATGAATGAAGCAGAATTAATTTTTACTGCTCTTGCTGAATTATCTACTCGTCAGGTAGTAGAAACTAATAATGCAACAGGAATGGAAGAAAATAAGGTTGCAGGTAAAATAGGAGGAAGTATAGCTAAAAACGCTAAAACGGCCTTGGAAAATAAAACTGGTAAAAAAGTAATCTCAACAGAACATTATTTACCGCCTAAACTTACAAAGTAAAAAATTTTGTTATAGTGAAATGCATTGAATTAGGTGATATTTATAAGAAATATTTTATTTTTTTAAGGATATAGCGAATGCCAACCCATTTACGATATGAGATATATTATTTAAAAATTAAAAAATGTCACCTAATTCAATGCATTTCACTATAAACCAAGGATTGCATTGGTTTTGTGGAAAATACTCTCACTTTTGACAGAAGTTTCAACACACCGAAATGGCATTTTGCCATTCCGGTTATGATTTTAAAAAAGTCAATTAAACTTTACTTCAGGTGGCAATGACATTAATATTGCTTCGACATTTCCATCGGTCATTAAGCCGAATTTAGTACCGCGGTCATATAGCAAATTAAATTCTACATATCTACCTCGCCTTATAAGCTGGTATTCTTTCTGCTCAGTTGTCCAAGGTAAAAATAACTTACTTCTAACGATTTCAGGATATACCGACAACAAAGCCTTACCTACGTCCTGTGTAAAGGCAAAATCCTGTTCAAAATTACCGTTATTTAAGTAATCATAGAATATTCCGCCTACTCCTCTCGGCTCTTTTCGATGCTTTAGATAAAAATATTCATCACATTGCTTTTTGAATTTAGGATAATAGCTAGAATCATACTTATCGCATGCTTCTTTAAAAGCTGCATGAAACTTTACAGTTTCGTTTTTTTCCGGATAAAAAGGTGTTAAATCGCCACCGCCGCCAAACCAACTTTTAGAAGTTTCTATATAACGAGTATTAAAATGCATAGCGGGAATTAGCGGCGATTTAAGATGTGCGACTAATGAAATGCCTGTTGCAAAGAATTTCCCGTCTAGCTCTGCTCCTGGAATTTCGTTGCGGAATTCGGGAGAAATTTTACCAAATACGGTAGATATATTAACCCCGACTTTTTCAAATACTGCTCCTTTCATGAGAGACATGACACCGCCACCGCCGCCGTTACGTTGCCAGCTTGAGCGTACAAACTTAGCAGGTTTTAAACCTTTGGTTTGTGCATATTCTTCTTCGATTTTTTCAAATTCTTTGCACAATAAATCACGTAAATTAGTAAACCAACTACTTGTTATTTCTTTATTTTCTATGTTCATAATTATTAAGCAACGATTTAATTACTTTCCTCATCATATACATAATCACTAAAAATACGGCAGCAATGATCATAATATAAAAAGCCGGAGCATAAAATAAGCCTGTGCGCTCTACAAGCCAACGAGAAATAATAGGTGAAGTTCCGCCGAATATCGCTATTGCAAAATTGTAGCTGAAAGCAACACCGGTAAATCTTTGTTCTGCTGTAAACAAGGATATAACGAGTATATAAGCTGTACCTGCTATGCTTCCTGCGAGCATACCAAGCATTGTAAGAGCTATAATTTGTTGCCACATCTCTTCTGTCGACATAAGTAACATGGTCGGTAAAATCAATATCAAGATAGCAACACCAACAAGCATTGCCATTTTAAATTTTCCGATAATATCGGCAGTACCGCCGGCAAGCGGCATCGCTATCATCGCAATAAACGAACTATACGCTAAATATGATAAAGCAATAGTATTACTAAGATGCATTACATTATAATAGAAAACATTTATATATGTTTTTACTAAATACATAACGCTGCTAGCGATAGCACCTATACACATAGTTAAAAACATCGATCTCCAAGCAGTTCTAATTACATTGGAAAAAGGTGCTTTAAGAACTTGTTTCTTTTTCTCAAGCATTTTAAAAATCGGTGTTTCCGATACGCGCAATCGCAAGTAAAATCCTGCAAGACCCATAAATCCGCCAAGCAGAAAAGCAAAACGCCAAGCAAAATCTATATGAGAGAAATAACGTTCTATTATAATACCGATAAATGTTGCAATTAAGGTACCGGCGATATTTGAACCATGTACTAAACCTGCCGTAAAACCCGGTCTTAAATTTTGACGATGTTCAAGGATAAAAATAGCTGCTCCCGTTCCTTCACCGCTAATACATAAACCTTGAATAAGCCGCATTATAACTAGAGTTATAGGGGCATAAATCCCAATACTTGCATATGAGGGTATGAGACCCATAATAAAGGTCGGAATAGTCATACCTAGCATCGAGATTATTAAAGCGATACGTCTACCATATCTATCACCGATATAACCGAATAATATGCCTCCTATCGGTCTTGTCAGAAAGCCAACCGCAAATACTCCAAGGCTTAGAAGAATTCTAATGAATTCTGATTCGCCTGGAAAAAAAACTTGTCCAATAATCAGCGAAAAAACTGAATATACCGTAAAGTCATAATATTCGAGTACATTACCTGAAATAGCAGATAAAAAAATGAACTTAGACCTATTATTCATCGAGCTTTAAATAACTTAATTACTAATTAGTTATTATAGACAAGTTACATAATTTATAAAGTGTAATTTATAATATTTAATTGTCGGCATTTTAATTCTTGTGGTGATAGTAATATGTTTTTGTGGTTATAAGTTCTTGTTTAATAAACAACCTGAATCAGTTGCAAATGATTTTGAAAAAGAATTAGCAGAATGTGATAAAGCTATAAAACAAAATCCGAATGATGCATATATTGGATATGGATTTAGACTAAGAATACTGGGACTTAGATTTCCTGAAAAATATGAGTTGGCCCTTGAAGTTTATAACAAAGCAATTGCACTAAACTCTAATCATTTTCAGGCTTATCTTAATAAAGGAGCGGTATTAATTCAGTTGGGAAAATACGATTTAGCTTTAGAAGCTTATAATAAGGCAATCGAAGTAGATCCAAGTCATCCTTATGCTTATAACAATAAAGCAGAAATATTAAGAAAGCTTGAAAAATACGAACTAGCACTTGAAGCATACAATAAAGCAATTGAAATTGATCCTAATTATTCCGATGCTTATTTTAATAAGAGTAAATTATTCGATGAACTTGGAAATTACGAAGTAGCTCTTGAGGCATATGATAGAGCACTCACATATAGGCATGATGACGATTTAGATTATTCTGACATATATTATAATATAGGAACAATTTTGAGTAGGCTTCAAAAATATGATTTAGCTGTTAAAATGTATAATAAAACAATACAGCTTAATCCTGATGATTTTAGAGCTTACGTGAATAAAGGAATAGTTTTAGGAATTCTTAAAAAATATAATTTAGCATTAAAATGATGCAGCACTTAAATTAAATATCAATGATTATAAAGGACATCTTAATAAAGGCCTTACTTTGGAAAAATTAGGCAAATACGATTTATCTCTTGAATCATACAACAAAGCATTAGAATTAGAGCCAAATGACTTTGAGACACAAGCTCAAATACAAGCATTAGACATGCAAAAGGCTAAATAATAGTCATAATTTATTATGACTATTATAACGTACATATTAATTTGGTCATAATTATTATAATATACACGTTATAATGGTCAAGCACTTATAACCTAGTTATCCTCTAGTGGTACCGGAATTCCTACTTTTGTAAGTTTAGCTCCTTTTGGCTTTTTAATTCCTGCAAATTTCTGTTCTTCTTGTTGTTTTCGTAGTTTTTTTCCTATTTTTGCAGCTTCTCTGCTACCTTTAAGAGCACTTTTTACGGGCTTTGTGTTAATATTCGTAACACCTTTTGAAGCTTAATACTTTCAAATCTTTATCAAAATATTTTACGTTTGTAGCAATACTTAAATGGTAAACTCCGCTACCTTTTTGTATAAACTGATTTTGATTTTGTAAAGCTTTACCTTCTAAATCTAAGAATTTACCATCTTTACCAAAATCACCTACTTCTCCAACTTTTGTACCACTAAGATCATATGCGTAAAGTTTTTCTTCATGGAAATCTAGGTTGTTTAAAAAGTTCTCTATAGAATTCTTATCATTAGTAAAATTGCCTAATTCATGGGTGCCTATAATTTTCTCTTCTTTGCTTACTACTTTTTTCGTATTTTTAATAATTCCAAGATAGGCTAGAGCTTTTTTAAACTTACCCAAATTACGCTTTACCTCAACTTCTACGGGTCTAGAAAATTCTTTTTCTTTTACTTCTTCAACTTCTCCTATAACTAATTGCCCATCTATGGGGCTGCCCAGTTCATCTTTAAAATGAATTAATTTGGCATTTTACTCTATTTAAGTCAGTTTCTTCAGTTTGAAAATGTAGATGTTTTTTTCTGGCATAAATTCCTCCTTGAATAAATTGTGGTTTATTTCAAATGTAAAGGAGTAAATTAAATTTTTGCAAGAAGTTTTTATTGTTAGTTATTTCTCAATAAATAACAAATATTAAGAATTAAAAACTACTGTGCCATCCAGCCGCCATCTATCAAGAGTCCACTACCTGTTATTGATGATGCTTTTTTGTCACATAAGAATATTACTAAGTTTGCTATTTCATCAGCTTCTACAAATTTTTTCGTAGCTTGAGATTTAAGGATTACATCCCTTAACGCTGATTCTTCTTCTTTTGCAAAACCGTTTTTGCAAAATGTTTTGCTATCTCAAGCCCGATACCGTTAGTAGAACCGGTAATAACTGCTACTTTGTCTTTCATTTTATCTCCTTATAAAATATGTACTGTCATACCGTGGCTTGTACCAGCCAGCTAAATCGTCATTGCGAGCAGAGCCATAGGCTGCGTGGCAATCTCAGAACTTTGGCACTAGATTGCTTCGTCAATTACTTACGTAATTTCCTCGCAATGACAAGAAAATTAGAACCATGCAACAAAGCTGATCAAAAGTTACGGGATGACATATGTAATCAAGTAATATTTGTCTTTTATTTAAAAGTAACTTATATTAGATTACACTTAAAGAAATAATGTATAAATCTATGGAAATTGTTAATAGCGTTGATGCATCTGTATCTTGCCAGGGCAAAGAACCTCCATATGACCATCCGAAAGTTTATTTAGAGATAGATAAAAAAAAAAAAGAAGTTATCTGCCCATATTGTAGTAAGAAATTTAAACTAGTAACAAAATGACTATAAAATTTCTGTCAGAAAGTACTATCAACCGAATTGCTGCCGGTGAGGTTATAGAAAGGCCCGCATCGGTAGTAAAGGAATTAGTTGAAAATGCTGTTGATGCAAGTAGTACTAAAATAGATATTATTTTAGAACGTGCCGGTAAAAATCTAATCATTATTTCCGATGACGGTATCGGTATGACTGATAAGGAATTAGAAATTGCTGTTGAACGTCATACAACTTCTAAGTTTGATGAAAGCGATTTTCTAAATATTAATACTTTTGGTTTTAGGGGTGAAGCACTGCCGTCTATTGCTGCTATTAGCAAAATGCTAATTACTTCTAAAAAACGAGATGCCGACAAAGCATTTCAGATTAAGTTAATCGGCGGCAATGAAAAACAAGTTACTATTTCTGTTCATAATGAAGGTACTAAAATAGAGATACGTGATTTATTTTTTGCAACACCTGCACGTTTAAAATTTCTTAGAGCCGATAAAACAGAGCTTGCAGCAACTGTAGATGTGGTTAAGAAAATCGCTCTAGCACATCCTAAAATTTCTTTTAGTTTAACACATGACGGCAAGAATTTATTAAAACTAAAGGGACAAAATAAAGATGCTGAAACTAACCTAAAACAGCGTATAATTGATGTAATAGGTGATGATTTTATAAAAAACGCCGCTTATATAGAATTCAAAACACCTGATTTCTCTATTTGCGGCTATACTAGTAGCCCGACATATAATAGAGCTTCAAGTGAAGATCAGTTTTTATTTATTAATAATAGACCAGTAAAAGATAAATTATTACAGGTAGCTTTAAGGGTAGCATATCAAGATTATTTAGCTCGTGATCGTTATCCGATATGTGCTATATTCTTACAAATCGATCCGCAACTTGTTGACGTTAACGTACATCCGGCAAAAGCAGAGGTTAGGTTTCATGACCCGAATTATGTGCGAAACTTATTAATAGAAGCAATTAAAAATGCTTTAACAAATAAAAGCCATGTTACTTCTACTACTATCGCCTCTGATGCTCTTGAGTTATTTAAAAATCCTTTAGTTAACAAACAATCGCCAGTAAGTAAAGTTATAAATGTTAATAGTAAATCGGCAGATTATAGACCTACTACTCATTCTACACTTAATACAGTTCCTCAAAATCATGTTTGTCAAAAATTAATCGATACATTATCACATGCTAAAATAGAACAAGAAGTAGAAAATCGTATAGAACATGAACAGCAAACCCGTAAACAATATAAACTTGGGGCAGCTAAAGCACAACTTCATACGACTTATATTATTTCACAAACCGAAGATAGTATAGTGATTACCGACCAACATGCAGCACACGAACGTTTAGGGTATGAAAAAATAAAAGATTACCTTAAAACGGAAGAGTTAATCAAACAGCGTTTGCTTATCCCTGAGATAGTAGAACTGCCAAATGAAAAAAAAGCAGATTGTTTATATGACCATAGAGAAAAACTATATAAACTTGGTTTAACTCTAGAAAAATTCGGCGAAAAATCTATTATAGTAACTGAAATTCCAAATATCCTTGGAGATGTAAACGTACAAAAGTTAATTCAGGATCTCGCCGATCATTTATCGGATTTTGGCAAGAATATAGCTTTGACAGAGTTAATTGAGCATGTAACGGAAACTTATGCCTGTCATTACTCTATTAGAGCAGGACGAAAATTATCGGCAGATGAAATGAATGCCTTACTGCGTCAAATGGAAAATACGCCGCTTTCAGGTCAATGTAATCACGGCAGACCTACTTATATTGAGTTGAAGCTTAAGGATATCGAACGCTTATTTGGACGGTAACTCGTTTAATTTGAAAAATTGGCGTCATTGCGAACGACTGCAAGGAGTGCGGCAATCTCGGGAAATTAAAACTAGATTGCCACGCTCCTTATTAGTCGCTCGCAATGACTTATCTCTCTTTATTTTGCAATGCCTAGTTTTTACTTGACTATTTTTCAATTTCGTTTTATTCTGCTTTTCTTAGAATAATAAAATAATATCTTGATTTAAGGTGTCAGCTAATGGCAAAGAAAAATAAAAATGTTTTGGTAAGGCTAGTAAGTACTGCCGGCACAGGTGTTTTTTGGGTAAAGAAACGTAATCCGAAGACCCAAACCGAGAAGCTTTCTTTTCGTAAGTATGATAAAGTAGTTAGAAAACATGTTCTTTTTAAAGAAGAAAAAATAAAATAATTGTAAGTAATATAATATGGCAGTAAAAATTCGTTTAGCTAGAGGTGGTGCTAAAAAGCGTCCTTTTTACCGTGTAGTAGTAGCTAACGCAACAGCACCTCGTGACGGTGACTTTTTAGAAAAAGTCGGAACTTATGATCCAATGCTTGCTTCAGATAATAGTGAGCGTGTTGTTTTAAAAAAAGATCGTATAGAATATTGGCTTGGCACCGGTGCTAAACCAACTGAGCGAGTCGCAAAATTTATTGAGCAAGCGGGTGTTACTCTTCCTGAGAAAGTTAAAAAGGAAATGGAAGTGAAAGCAAAAAACCGCAAAGCTAGACTAAGTAAAAAGGAAGCTAAAGAAGCTTAGTTTATAGTGTATTTTCGTCATTGCGAGCAGGCATTGACTTTGTGGATCAATTCAGCCCCTGTCATCTCCCGCTATTTGATTGCGGGATTTAGTAAATTTGACTATTACAAGTTATTTTTCTAGATATTGTGGTCAAGCCACGGGTATGACAGCACATATCTCTTCTCTATAATCATATTAATATGCCGGATTAGCTCAGTGGTAGAGCAACCGCCTTGTAAGCGGTAGGTCATCAGTTCAAATCCGATATCCGGCACCATCAAAATTTTTCTTGTCATACTGGGACTATCTTTATATAGATACCAAATCGTCATTGCGAGCAGCCGTAGGCTGCGTGGCAATCTCGTGAAATAATAACACACTTCCTGAGATTGCTTCGTCGAATTACTGTGTAATTCTTCTCGCAATGACGATTTACCGATCCATGCAAGCAAGCTTTCACAAGAATTATATAGAAAAAAACATGCAATAGTGACATCCTTTAAAATTTTTATATATGATAGTAATCGATAAAACATCTTATAGAGCTGTGGGATTTGATAAACGTATTAAATTCCTAGTGCTACATTATACACAGTGTGATTTTAAGCAGTCTTTAGATTTTCTAACCGGTGAAAAGTTAAGTAGCCATTATTTAATAAACAATGAAAACCCTGAACATATATTTCAATTAGTAGAAGAGCGTGATAGAGCATGGCATGCTGGAGTAAGTTACTGGCAAGGTCATGAGCGTATTAATGATACATCAATCGGTATTGAAATCGTAAATCCTGCTTTTGAAGTAAATGCAAAAAACAATGATATAGTTTGGCTACCCTATTCGGAAAGGCAAATTAATAGTGTTATAAGTTTGTGTAAACAGATTATTGTTAGATATGATATTAAACCTACTAGAGTAGTTGGGCATTCTGATATTGCTCCAGGTAGAAAACAGGACCCTGGCCCGCTATTTCCTTGGAAACTATTATATGATAACGATATTGGAGCTTGGTATGATAAACAGGTGTTTAACGATCTATTGCCGCAAGTCGACATAACCGATATTGCAGCAATTCAGCAAAAATTTATTACATACGGTTATAAACTTGAAGTTACCGAAATTTTAGACTCTAAAATGAAAGATATTATAATTTCGTTTCAAATGCATTTTCGTCCTAGTAATTTTTCTGGCGATTTGGATGCTGAAACCATAGCAATTTTAGATGCATTAATATTAAAATATAAATCTGAATTAATATGATAAGATTTATAACTATACCGGATTTTGCGGATTATCAAGTTACTTTGAAATTAATGGAAGATTACGTTAACAAAGTAATTAGTGATCATGAGCCGGAAATTATTTATTTAGTTGAACATTCGGAAGTATATACAGCCGGTACTAATTATAAACAAGAAGAATTATTAAATTACGGTGATATTCCGGTAATTTACACAGGACGTGGCGGTAAATTTACTTTTCATGGACCGGGTCAGCGTGTTATTTATCCAATTCTTAATTTAGCTTCACCAAATCGACACAAAGATTTAAAGCTATATATAAAAATGCTTGAAGAATGGATTATAAATAGCTTAAATTATTTTGGAATTAAAGCATATATTATTAAAGATAAAGTAGGAATTTGGGTAAAAGTAAGGAAAGATGAATTTGCTAAAATTGCTGCAATAGGTGTTAGAGTAAGAAAATGGGTTACATATCACGGTGTAGCTATAAATATTTCAACAGATTTAAGTAAGTTTAGTGGGATTATTCCTTGTGGACTTGAAAATTCTTTAGTAACATCTTTAAATCAGTTAGGGATTCATGTTGAAATGTCTGAATTTGATAAAATTATTCAAACTGAATTTAATAAAATATTTAAATGATCAGAAAATTTTTACTCACAATTTTTGCTCTTTGGGTCGGTGGTTTTGGTTATTATTTATATTTAATAAATTCTTATAAGCTTAATAGTAATACCACTAATGCAATAATAGTATTTGCAGGAGGAGGACATAAAATTGAAACCGGTATTGCTTGGCTTAAGGCAGGTTATGCACCTATATTATTTATTACTGGTATAGAATCTACAGAGCAATTAAAAATTTTGTTAAAGGAACGTAATGTTATAGAACAGCAGGTAATATTTGCTCCGAATAAAATAATGTCTGAAGAAGATAATATTAAGAAAGTGGTTGATTTTATTGTAACTTACAATCTTACTTCAATAATTTTAGTAGAGCATAATTATAATATGCCTTTTATGCTAAATAAGCTTGAAAAAGCGATTCCTTCTTCTAATAATATCTATATAGTACCATATCCTGTTTTTTCCAAACAAAAATATGATGTGTTATTAAAATCCTATCATCGTTATTTAATGAGTATACTCGTTTAATTTGCTTCTTTACTCTTTTCCAGTACAATATTTTAGAACGGCTACGCCAAATAATGCAGAAATTAAAGAGCCTATTATTACTGCAGCTCTCATAGAGTTTGAAGGGCAGCTGCTCTCAAACGTAAAATACTACCTATAAATAAACTTAGGGTAAATCCAATCCCTCCAAGTATAGCTATAGAATAAAATTTTAACCATGAAGTATCACTTGGTAAATTACAGAGTTTAAATTTTACAAATGGATATGAAAATAGCATAATACCTAATTGCTTACCTACAAATAAACCAAATATTATCCCATAAATTAAAGCAAGTATTGAGTTGGAACAAATGCCTTTAAATGCAAAATATTCTAAAAGGATACCGGAATTCATAAATACAAAAAGCGGTAAAATAAAGTAATTTACAAAAGGACGAGTTAAGTTTTCAAGTTTTTTAAAAGAAGTGTTAAATTCTCCTTTTATATTAACAGGTATAAAAAGTGCTATAATGGCTCTGCATAAGGTATCGTGAATACCTGACTCCACCATACTAATCCATAATAATAAACCTACAATGTTTAACTTGTCGATAATTCAATATAAACAAGATGAATATAATTATAGAGGAAATTAATAATGCCGGAGTATTGATTGTTTTAGTATAAAACAAAGCTAGTATAATTAACACAAAAGCATCGTCAATTAATGAAAAACCTATAATAAAAGCTCATAATTCTAAAGATATATGTCGGCTGAAAAAAGATAAAATACCAAGGACAAAAGCAGTATCAGTTGCGATAGGAATAGCCCATCCTTTTATTAATCCCGGTTTATCGTAATTAAAAAACATGTATATTAAGACAGGAATTACCACACCTCCAAGGGCTGCCGCTGCAGGTAATATTAGTTTTTTTATTTTTATGTTCACCTTCTACTAGGTGAAATTTCATCTCTAAACCTATTAATAAAAAGAAGAAAGTCATGAGACCGTCATTAACTAACTCTATAAAAGTTGTTTTTTGTACTTTTATAAGCTTGTATAATAAGTGTAAGAAGATATAATTATTAATTACAAAAAAATATCTAAGCAATTCTTATGTTAGCAGAACAGCAAACCGAATGGATTATCAGCAATAACCTTGTAAATAAGGGATGGCATATAGATAATGATACTAAAAAGAATGTTTATTTCCAAAAACCAAAATCAAAAACAGAACAGACAAGATTAAACGGAAAAAGACCTGATCATATCTTATATGAAAGTAATAATGATAAACCTATTGCAATAATAGAAGCAAAAAAGCAGGAGTGGATTTAAGGCAAGCTTTAGATCAAGCAACGGAATATGCAAAATTGCTTTATGTACCTATAGTGTTCGCAATGAATGGAGCTTACTGCGAAGCTCGTTTTGTTGCTAATAATAAAGAGCTTATATTAAATCGGTGATGAAGTAAGGGAATTACTACATGAAAAAGAATTATTATCTGCTTTTTTAGAAGCAAGCAGTAATGAAGTTTGGACTATACCGAAAGAAATTAAAGTATCACGTGAAGAATTAATATCGATATTTAAAAACTTGAATAATCTTTTAAGAAATGAAGGGCTCCGAGCAGAAATAGAAAGATTTAGCGAATTTGCAAATATATTATTCTTAAAATTATTAAGTGAAAACAACGAAAAATCCTGGTGGAATAATATCAAAGCATAATCAAACGATGATATTATCGGTTACATTAATAGCTATGTTATAGAACAAATTAAGAATAAATACGGTGGTGATGTTTTTTACGCCTATTTCTCTAGGCAATTACATTACTCTCCGCCACATTATCGATGCAATTGATCCTCTTATTTTATCTACGATAGATACAGATATAAAAGGCGACGTATTCGAGTATTTCTTAGAAAAAACTACATCAACGGAAAAATGATTTAGGCGAATATTTTACACCGAGAAATATCGTTAAAACCATTATTAATTTGGTTGATCCTAAATTTAAAGAAACAATTTATGATCCTTTTTCGGTACCGGTGGGTTCTTAACTGAAGCTTTTAATTATATCAAAGAAAATAATATAATTAATACCGATGAAGATTTAGAAAAATTAAGATTTAATACATTATATGGGTGAGAGTTAACCAAAACCGCTAGAATCGCTAAGATGAATATGATTTTACATGGTGACGGACATAGCGGAATTCAGCAAATAAATAGTCTTGAGAACCCTAATGATGTTAAACCCTTAACTGATTAGCAGTTAAAGTTTGATGTAATTGTTACTAATTGCCATTTTCTCAAACTATCACTAAAAAAACTAGCAAAAACGGCAAAACTATAACAGAAAATCATATAACTTCTCTTTTTAATAACGGCATTGCAAAAAATAACGGTGATGCTGCTTGTGTTTTGCATTGCCTGCAAAATTTAAAAGAGGGTGGTAGAATGGTATTGGTAGTACCTGAAGGGTTCTTATTCAGAAAAGACACCGCTGCTGTTCGTCAATTTTTACTATCAAAAGCAAAGCTGCAACTCGTTATCTCTCTACCGCAAGGTACTTTTTTACCTTATACAGGAGTAAAAACGTCAATACTTTATTTTATCGATGCACATAAACCGAATAATCAAAAAGAATATTGGTTTTATGAGGTTAAGAATATCGGCGTTACGTCTAGACAATAAAAAAAGAAAAATTGTCGGTATAAATGATTTAAACAGGCGAGGATGGAAAATTAAATTTATCTAAAATTCCTTTTATAGATCTCGATTTTTATCAAATAGCTAAAAAGGATTGGTGAAAAACAATGATATTTTAATGTGTAAAGACGGAGTATTAACGGGTAAAGTGTGTTTTGTAGATGATAAAATTTTACCGCAAATAGAAGTAATGGTTAATGAACATGTTTATATTTTTAGAGGGAAACCGAATATTATACATCAATCTTATTTATTTTATTGTTTAAATAGCGATATAATTCAAAATCAAATTTAATAAGAACTTAGCTTATAATAAAGGTGCTCAGCCTGGTTTAAATAGAGAACATATAAACTCAATTTATATTCCTCTTCTGTCTCTAGAAAAACAACAGAAAATTATTGAAGAATTGAATAGCTATCAAAAGATAATAGAGGGGACAAAACAGATAATAGATAATTGGCATCCTTATTTTGAAATAAATAAACAATGGGAAATTGTTAAATTTGGCGATATCGTTATCAATAAATTAAAAATGAAAAACTATTGTTAACTAAATATCTATATTATATTTTAAAATCTCAGCAAAATATAATATACCAAAAGCAAGCTGGATCAGGTCAACCTCACGTTTATTTGAAAGATTTAGAGGATTTACAAATTCCTATCCCGCCTCTTGAAGAACAGCAAAAAATGGTAACAGAGCTTGATAATAATCAAAGTAAGATTGACAACCTTAAAAACTATATAAAACAATTTGAAAACAAACTAAAAACCACATTAAATTCTCTTTGGCAATAATTGATGTACATTAACTACTTAAAAGATTTGATTGGTTTTAAGTCTGTAACTCCTAAGAGCGATGGGGCTATTGAGTATATTAATGATTTGCTTAAACAGCACGGCTTTAAGACCGAAATAAAAATATTCGGTGATTCTAAAAGTGAGCAAGTCACTAATCTTTATGCTGTTTTCGGTAGCAATGAGCCTAATATTTGCTTTGTTGGTCATGTAGATGTAGTGTTGGCAGGCAATCATGAGCTTTGGCATAATGCGAGTCCATTTAAAGTTAGCCAGCAAGATGGTAAGATATATGGCAGAGGTGCGGTGGATATGAAAGGGGCTATAGCGTGCTTTCTAGCTGCCAGTTTAGATTTTATAAAAAATAATACCGATTTTAAAGGTTCCATTAGTTTCTTACTTACTAGTGATGAAGAGGGAAAAGCAAAGCATGGTACTAAAGAAATGCTGCAATATATTTATGATCAAGGATATAAGATAAATTTTGCTATTGTCGGTGAACCTACTTGTGAAAAAGAAATAGGCGATGCAATTAAGATTGGCAGAAGAGGAAGTGTTAACTTTAAATTAAATATAGAAGGCTTAAGCGGGCATGTAGCTTATCCTCATAAAGCAAATAACCCATTGCCTTGCTTAATAATAATATTGAATGAGTTAACAAATATAAAACTTGATGAAGGTACTGAATTTTTTCAACGTTCAAATCTTGAAGTAACGAATATCGAGGTCAGTAATAATACTTCAAACGTAATTCCGGCAAGTACGGAAGCATCTTTCAATATACGTTTTAATAATTTACATAGTGCAGAAACTTTAGCAAAACAGGTAGAAGAAATTATTAAACAGCATTGTAAAGAATATAAAGTAGATTATAAGTTAGAATATAGTAGTTCTGCTGAAAGTTTTATTCAGAACCCTAGCGATAAAATAAAAGAATTTGCTAAAGTAGTAGAGCATACGCTTAAAATAAAGCCTGAATTCTCTACAAGCGGCGGTACGTCGGATGCAAGATTCGTCAAAAATTATTGTCCGTTAGTAGAGTTTGGTTTATTATCCGAAACGGCACATAAAATAAACGAATACACAAAAATTAGCGATTTACAAAAATTATATGATGTGTATTATAACTTTTTGATGGAAATACTTTGATGTCATTCCCGCAGAGGCAGGAATGACATAGAATCCATGCAACAAGGCCACCCTTTTACAGGAATGGCATTACCATACGCGGATGTGATGGAACTGGTAGACATGCAAGATTTAGGTTCTTGTGCCGTGAGGCGTGGGGGTTCAAGTCCCTTCATCCGTACCACTTAAATTTTCTCATAAAAAATAACATAAAATTTTTATGCAGCAATTTAGTATTTATCAAACAAGCGATGAATTGCTTCTAAAATCGATATTGCTTCTGATAGAAAAATGCTATCACTCTGATCTTAAAAGCGTGATATTAACTGCAGATGCAGATCAACAAGAAATGCTCAATAAAAATCTTTGGACTTATTCACGTAAGCAATTTATACCTCACGGTAGTAAACTTGACCCGCAGCCTGAAAAACAGCCGATTTATATTACCGATGAGTTACAAAATCCTAATAATGCTAGTGTGCTTGTTATTATTTCGCCTACAGATATAGGAAAAATTTTACAAGCAAAAGAGTATATAAGAGTTTTCAAAAGGATAATTATAATAACTGATTTACCGGAAGATTTAAAAGAATTAACAGTTAAAATAAATAAATTTACCGGACAGGAAAACAAAATAGATTGTTTTACTCAAAATCCTCGTGGAGCTTGGAATAAAGTAGTCTAATAAATTTATATTCTTTTACGTACAAATAAATATAATCCGATCGTTAAAGCAATAACCAAATTGAAATAACAAGCAAAAATAAAATCTAGATTTTTTGAAGCAAAATTTTGTAATATAAAATGAATTGAAGTAACTAGCAATACTGTTAAGGCAGAAAATAATACCGGCATAAAAGTTGTTTTTTTGCTATAAGGATATCTCAAAAAAACTGCAAGTGCTACAAAAGGTAATACAAAATTGTATAAAGGCCAAATTATTCTTTGATGTGCTTCAGCAATTAATTTAATTTTTTTAGTAATAGCTAAATCATGAGGAGGGGCAAGTAATTCGCTTATATAATATTCGTTTGCTTCTTTATTATGTTTAGTTCTTTGCGATACTAAAGGATTATCATTTTGCAGTTTTATCATTAAAGAATCGAAAGTTAACTGAGTTAAATTACCGTTTACGTCATATTCTTGTCTTATGCCTTTATTAAGTTCAAAAATCGGGCTATTATCATATATATTAAGAGTACCTGAACCCGCAAATACTACTGATGGGTTATCAGCGTTGCGATTATCAAATATTATTACGCCGTTCATAATATTTCCTGCTGATTTTTTATCTATAAAAACAGTGATATCTTTCGTTACTTTATTAAAAGTTTTCTCTTCAATCATACTTGAGATATAATTATTCTTTATAAAGTTTAAACGTGATTTTAAGTTTATATGAGATAACGGCAGGATGTTAGAAGATATATAATAAGCAAGTAGCATAACTATTAATGCGACATATAAAGCAGGCAGTGCTAGCTGTACATTATTAACTCCTGAAGCTTGTAATATAATTAATTGTCGCTCGACTTTTAAATTATTATAGATATAGATCACGGTAATAACCATTATTACCGGTAACAGAATAAATAATAAAGTAGGAAGTACTAAAACTATTAAACTGAAGAAGTCCATAACTTTTATACCTTTATCAAATAAATATAAAAGTTTTAATATTTGCGTTATCCATACTATACTAGTCACTGAAAAAGTAACGACTATAAGCAGCGGTAAGATATTTTTTATAAAGTATTTTCGGTATAGTAGCATAATGTTTGTTTGGTTTTTTGATGTCATTCTCGTTTTTAGCTAGGAGCGACATCAAACGCTTTTCAAAAACTGTCCAGTACTATGGATGGTTAGATGGTTTTTGGGGGAACTCGTTCCCGGTTCATTTCAAAATAATTAAAAACCAAGTGTACTGTGTGAACCTAATTTTATTAACTCCAATGTGTCAGCATCGGGTTTTCTATAAATTAATACTAAATCCGGTTTAATATGACAATCTCTACAATCTTTCCAATTACCTATAAGGGCATGATCTCTCATATGTATAGGTCATGTTATATCAGCAACTAAGTATCTAACTGCTTTCAGTAAAATATTATCCAAATTTATTCCACGTTTAAACTGTGCAGTACGTTTAATCGTTCTCATTTAAATCAGATAACAAATTATTGATATTACCAACATGAACTAATTTGCCGCTTCTTGCAGCTTTCATAGCTTTAATTGTTTCATCATTTGGGATAAGTGGCTCAAACGGCAATGCTTTTTCACGAGCAACACGAAATAACAGCATACGAACAGCATCAGATAAAGTAAGTCCCATAGCAGCAAGCACTAAAGCTGCTTCTTCTTTCACGTCTTCATTAATACGGGCTCGCACAATAGAATCAGCAGACATAAAAATCTTCTTTCAATAATGTAGCTACATTGTAGCGTGCATATTAAAAACTTTCAAGATTAAAAAACAAGTTTTTTATATGTTTTTTCTTAATTACTGCCTCATTAATAGAAAATCCCCGATCTTTCTTATTATATGATTTGCAAAGATGCGATAAATTAACTTACCTATCAGTATTGTTATAAATGTAATAATAATGCCGTAGATTATATCACTTGGGTAATGCATAGCAAGGCTTATGCGAGATAAAGACACGAGCATAATAACACAAATCATTAAGATTTTTAATGGTAATTTTATATAATTCCAAGCAAAATACGTTACTAACATGCTAAGAGCTGCGTGGCTGCTTGGAAAGCTTGAAAAGCATCTTTCGTTTGCAGTATTTATTATGGTCATGAAACTATCTACAGGAAGACTGCAATAAGGGCGAGGGAAATTAACTGAAAATTTAAGAGCGGTAAAAATTAAACCGAATACCCCGTATATTATACCGATTTCAACTAACTTATTATAATTGTGCCAGAATTTATTTTGCCGCTTCTTATCATTTTTGGTTTTCTTTAATTGAATATAAAAATATATACAGTATAAAATATATATTAAAGCGAAATTAGCGATATTAAAACAAAACGAAATTATTTTAAAAAAATAAGGTATAAAGCCGATATTAGTAATTTTATTCAAAAATAAGAATATTTCTTGATTTAAGCCGCAAAAATTATAAAAAACTTCAAACATTATTTTAAATATTTATGTTACAAGTAACAATACTTGGGTGTGGAGCATCTATAGGCGTACCGGTGATCGGGTGCGATTGTAGTACTTGCACATCTCCTTCAAAGTACAATAAAAGGACTAGATCAGCAATATATATTAACGATGAAAATAGTCAAATATTAGTTGATTTCGGTTTTGATATTAGAAATCAACTATTACGAGAAAAGATAAATAAGCTCGATTGTGCTATATTAACACATTATCATTCCGATCACGTTAACGGCATCGATGATTTACGAGTATTTACTTTTATGCAAGGCAAGCCATTTGAAATCTATACAGATCACGATAGTACGGCAAAGCTCCATACAAAATTTGATTATCTATTTAACAATAAGTTATTTAAGCTTGGGCGACTGTTCACAACTCAATCTGTTAGTTTTTTTGATAAAATTAAGATTAATACTATCGAAATACAATTTTTTAGACAGCATCATGGTCCTATAGATAGCTTGGGCTTACGTATAGGTGATTTCGTTTATTCGCCCGATTTAATCGATTTTCCTCCTGAATCAGATAAATTTTTAAAAGATATAAAAATATGGATATTAGATTGTATGGATTATAAATCAAATCCGAATCATGCAGGGCTTGATAAAGTTCTAGAATGGCGTGAAAAATATAAACCTGAGCAGATATTATTAACCAATATGAGACACACGATAGATTATCATGAGATTACGAAAATGCTTCCAAATAACGTTAAGCCGCTTTATGACGGTTATAAATTTACGGTTTAGTTTATGATTATTTTAGAAAAAGTTTGTAAGCGTTATGGCAAGAATTACGCAATTAAGAATATTGATTTAAGTTTTACTACTAAGGAAACTACTGTAATAATCGGTCCTTCGGGAAGCGGTAAAACTACTCTGCTTAGAATTTTAAATAATTTAGAAGAACCAAGTAGCGGTACTTTTTTGGTAGACGGGAAGAAGCTACTGCTTAAAAATAGAAGAAAGCTTCTTTTAAAAGTTGGTATGGTTTTTCAAAATTTTAATCTATTCCCGCATTTAACGGTAGGAGAAAACCTAATCTATACGCCGGTAAATGTTTTAAATTTGCCAAAAGAACAGGCAATTTCTATGGCAAAGGAATTGCTTGCAAAATTTAAGCTAACGCAAAAATTTGACTCATATCCGGCAAGCCTATCAGGAGGGCAAAAGCAACGCACCGCAATAGCAAGGGCTTTAATGATGAAGCCGAAAATTTTGTTATTCGATGAACCGACTTCGGCACTCGATCCTGAAAATATTAAAGATGTTATAGAGAATATAAATTTATTAAAAGATCAAATGAGCATGGTAGTGGTTACGCACCATTTGAAGTTTGCAAAATTAATAGCGGATCGTGTTATTTTTATGGATCAAGGACAGATTTTAGCAAATCAGCCTGCCGAGGATTTTTTTAATAAACCGGCATCGCATCGAGCTAGGTTGTTTTTAGAGAATATCGGCGATTTAAGGTGATTTTCTTGATAAAGATAAAATGATAGCCTATAATTAGTATTAATTATAGGTATCCTCAATGAACTTATAAGTTCGCAGGTAGCCACGTATTAAGGATACGCTCCGCTCCTAGTCTTGTAGACTCCTTGCTCTTTTCCAAGTTGATCTTCGTATAACTTTCTTCGTTTACTTGGAGTCAATAATGGAACATATTTATGCAAATCTAGCAGTTAGTATATCAGAATTTAAAAAAAGCCCTACTGCATTATTGGATAAGGCAAGTGGTGAGCCTGTTGCCTTATTAAATCATAATAAACCGACTGCTTATCTAATTCCAGCTGAATTATATGAGCAAATTATTGAAGCTTTAGATGACAAATATTTATTAGAGCTTGCTACTATTAGATTAAAAGATAAAGAAAAGGCAATAGCGGTTAATTAGTATATAATTTGTTTAGAAAGCTGGATTCCTGCTTTCGCAGGAATGACATAGAATCAATAAATAATATCGCCATATGAATAAAAAGCTTATCCTATTTTTTAGTATAATGTTACTATTATCACATCGTACAGTTTTGGCATAGACATGAGTATAATGACCGCAAAAACTAAAAAGCTTGAATTACAAGGAGGAGCAATTGCAATTTTATACAAAGGTGAAGTTATTTATAAAACAACGTTTGGAAATCAGAAAGGTAATAGTGGAGTTATTTATGGATAAAACTTTATTTCCTTTAGCATCGGTTTCAAAAGCTGTTTCAGCAACGGCAATTGCATTAATGGTAGATCAAGAAAGTTGAGATTTTGATGAAAAATTCAAATTACCATACCTAAAAATGCTATTAGTCTTAATAATATTTTAAGCCATACAACAGGTTATCAATTCTCAGGAAATATTGAAATTGAGCAACGTTGCTAAAAAAACAACAAGCTAGTTGTAAACCCGGGCAATGCTATAAGTATAGTAACATATTTTAGTTTACTTGAAGAAGCTTTAAATTGTAAAAAATCAAGTTTAAATGCTGCAATAGATAATTTGCGTACAACGCTTAAAACGCAAGATATACAAATATTACCGCTAGGGCCGAATGTACAACTTGCTTATCCGCATTCTAAAGCAATAATAGACGGACAGGAGGTAATAACATTGCTGCCGTTTCCGCCTTATTACCCAAAGACGGTACCTGCATCTGTCGGTATTTTTGCATCGATAGATGGAATGATTGAAATATTCACACTTAGTTTTGGTTATAAACCGAATCTTATTGCTAAAAGTACTTTAGATCGTATGTGTAAAATAGTAAAATCAAACAAAGATGTTTTTGGATTTAAATGGTAACCGATTTGGCCTATTGATCAAAAAATGATTGAGTCATATTATGCTCTTGGATGGCGTATTCTTAAAGTAAAAGGATGCTCAAATAAGGATTTAATTTTTCACTCAGGCTATATAATTAACGGTATTAATTCTTTTATTGGCTTTATACCGTCAGAAGAACTTGGAATTATTATTCTAGTGAACCAAGAAGGTAGTTTTCCACTTAAAAATGGGCTGGGACTTTGGTTTGATTATATAGATTAAAATTTATATACTCAGATAGAACTTCGTATACCTATTCTTTATTTACTTGTAGTATATTATATGAATAAAAAACTCATAAAACTTATTTTTATCATTTGTAGCACCGTAATTGTAACCGGTTTATTATACAAATATATCAATCAACATTATCCAAAATTGAGTTTTTGTGCGTCATTATTAATATTATTTAGTATAATTTACAGTACTATTAGCCAAAATGAAATACGCAGATTTTGTTTGCAATTAGCAATGTGGGCAGTAATTTTCTTAGTTATAATAACCGGTTATGCTTTTAGGTTTGAGCTGAACTACGCTTATCATAGAGTAATGTCTGCTTTAATTCCATCATATAAATGGTCTACTGAAGTCGGAGAAATTATTATAGCCCGTAGCAGAGACGGGCATTTTTATATCAATGCTTTTGTAAATAACGTTAAAATAAAATTTATGGTAGATACAGGGGCAAGTGATATAGCTTTAACTAAAGAAGATGCTCAAAAATTAGGCTTTGACTTAACTAAATTAAAATATACTAGAACTTATCTAACAGCTAACGGCGAAAATAAAGCCGCCCCTATAACCTTAAATAGTGTAGTAATCGGTAAGGAATTTAAGAACATCAAAGGACATGTAGGTCTTGGTGACCTTGATATTTCGCTTCTTGGTATGTCGCTACTTGAGCGTTTCAAAGGTTTCAGGATTGATAAGGATTTATTGATCTTGAATTATTAAACTTCTTGCATAACTTGCTTCTAAAGGCAATTTGTACGTCGATCCTAATCCCTAATCTTCACGTATGTCTATATATGCTGCAGCGGCAAGTGCTTCCGTGTATACTTTAAATTCCTCTCTATAAACTGCTTTGGAAAGATGTCTATTTTTTACAAATTTCCTTTTTATTAAGAAATAGTTAAATTATTAATTATTTCTTGGCCTTTATATCAAAAAGTGCTAACATGCCTTTTTTAAATAAAAGGGGTTTTGTGTATAAATCTAAATATGACGAAATCAATTTGTTTAATGCTATTTACAATGAAGACATTAAGAAGATCAAAGAACTTGTCAATAATAAGATTATAATATTGATGTTGTTAAACTTTATCTACAAGATGCTTGTAATTTGAAAAATTTTTTAGAAACTGGTAAAAAAGAGCTAACAGAAGAGCAAAAAGAAAAATTAGATAAACTAAACGATATGATTACCCCTTCTCTTAAGGATAAAATAGGGATAAAACGCTATTGAAATATAAAGAAATATATAATGATGACAACAATGAAGAATATCAAATATTAAAAGAGAAACTTAAAGTTTTGCCTGAGATAGTGCAAACAGAGCTTAACGAGATGTTGGGGATAATACATCTTATTGTGATGATATTTTGTGAATAAATATGGATACCAAATTGTCATGAGCTAAGCGACTAAAGACGTTGTTGCGTGGAGCAGTTTTTCCGTCATTGCGAGGAAATTTACAATAGTAAATTGACGAAGCAATGGGAAGAATTCCTGAGATTGCCACGCTCACTAACGTTCGCGTGCAATGACGACTTGTATCCACTCAACACGATCTTTGCAAGAATGACATAAGAGCCATGTTAAAACGGCATTTTAAAGCCTGGTGGTAATCTCATACCGTTTAAAGCTCCTGATAAAGAATTTTGAGAATCTTCATCACATTTTTGTTGAGCATCATTAAAGGCAACTTTAATTAAATCCTCAAGCATTTCTTTTTCTTCTGCTTTTAATAAAGATTCATCAATTGAAATCTTTTCAACTTCGCCTTTACCGGTTGCAATAACCTCAACAAGTCCGCCGCCGGCTTTACCGGTATATCTTGCATTTGCCATTTGCTCTTGAGCTTCTTGCATTTTCTTTTGCATTGATTGGGCTTGCTTTAAAAACTGATTAAAATTTACCATAATTCTATCCTATATATTTTTAGCTTTTAAGTAAAATATCCGAAATTGTTATATTTGGGAAATGTTTTTTAATTAAACCAAAATCGTTACTTGCTTCAATCTTACCAATTAACTGATTCTTTAAGGTTTGCTTGTTCTGCTCTTTTATTATTACTATCTCAAACTTTTCATTAGTAAAAGCAGCTAACAAATCGTCAATTTGTCTTTTTATTTTGCTTGTAACTTCAAGACTTACGAACTCTAATCTATTATTACTGAGATTTTTAAGTTCCGTATGATTGAGCAGGAAATAATATATATCTATCTCATTATTTTTATATAAATATTCAAGAAAATCTACAATTTCAAATTTTTTTTTTATTTCCGGATTAATTGATTGATTTAAATTTTGATTATTACCGTCAAAATCTGTAAGCAAGGGTAGCGACGTCGAATATATAGATTTTATAACTAACATTTCCGTTTCTGTTAGTTGGTTATAGGAAATTTTTATTTCCCCTACTCCCTTATTATATATTTGCCATAAGATTGATAAGTGCGGCAAGCTGGTTTTATCTAATATGTTTTTAGTTCTATCATTAAATGATTCATATATAGGCAAACAATAATTAGGTAACATTTTTACTTTATTAAGATAAGCAATAAAATCTGATGCCGATTCTATAAAAATCTCAAGATTAACCGAAGAACCGTAAAGTTTATTTATTAAATTTATAGCTTTTTCCGTCTCTCTGTGGATAATACATTCGACAAATTCTATTATAACCGAACTATCGACAAGCCCAAGCATTTGATTAATTACTTGAGGACTAATTATATTGTCAGATTTCACCGACATACTAGCTGCTTGATCTAAAATAGAGACTGCATCACGTGCCGACCCTTCCGATTTGTAAGCTATAATTCTTAGTGCTTCTATATCGGTTTTTAAATTTTCTTGCTTAGTTATATATTCAAGTAGCTTAAAAATCTCTTCAAAACTCAACCGCCTTAAATCATAACGTTGACATCTTGAGATAATAGTTGCAGGTATCTTTTGTACTTCCGTCGTTGCAAAGATAAATATTATATGAGGTGGTGGTTCTTCCAGTGTCTTAAGAAGTGCATTAAATGCCCCTTTAGAGAGCATATGCACCTCATCAATAATGAAGATTTTATGCTTACCTTGTAGGGGCTTATACTCGGCGGATTCTATAATTCTACGTATGTCATCTACGCTAGTTTTACTTGCCGCATCAATTTCGATTATATCAGGGTGATTATGATTATTAAAGCTGATGCAATTCGTACATTGCTCGCATGTTTTAATAGTCGTATTTTCGGTAATTAAAGCAGAACAGTTGACGGCTTTAGCAATAATTCGGGCGGAAGTAGTTTTACCGACTCCTCTAATACCTGTTAAAAGATAGCCTCCGGCGAGCCTATCGTTTAAAATAGTATAGCTTAAAACTTTGACTAATACCTCTTGCCCCTGAAGCTCGGCAAAGTTACTAGGACGATATTTCCTTGCAAAAGGAATATATTGATTTGATGAATTTATATCTAGCACGATAGTTATAAGACTTTATAAAAAATTTATTTTGTATATGTTTTACTGAGAATTCCTGCTTTCGCGGGAATGACATAAAACGAGCCGCCTTGCTGTAGAAATGACATCAAAATTAGAATAATGCTAGTAATGACCCATCGAATCCCACTCTGGCTGCTTCCTTTCAGACCTGACCGACTAAACAGGTACAATGCCCACTACTAGCATAATTAACATAACCTGTTTATTTTCAAGAAACAATATATTTTTTTTCTATTTCCGATTTTGTTAATCTTTTAGGAGGACCGAATATTTCAGGGTTTTTTATTTTAAACAAATCATCGGAAAATTTTTGTACTTTAGCTATTTTATCAAAAGTAATAGTGACTATATTATTATCTTCAAATATTTTTAATGCTTCAATTTGTTGAGTAGCTTTATTAAAAGTAATTTCGCTACGTTTTTCCGTTAGAGTATGATAGATAGTAATTTTAGAAATATTTCTTGCGTTAATTACCGCTTCAAAAACAAAATCCTTGTCAAAATGCTCATTATCTTCTAATAAAAAATTAAATGTATTTTCGCTTCTATTAATACGGCTTACTTGCTCCATATCATAATCATACATCGATACGAAATTTTTAGTACCTATTATAACTAAAGGGAAAGGAGGATAATAATTACATCTAAAATTATAAGGTTTATGGATCAGTAATTTTCCTTTAACTATTTTACCGTACGAATCTTCTTGAGTAAAATCTATCGCAACCGATTTTATCTTATGTAGATAAGTTTTTAGCTCCGAAATAGCTGTTTTATCATCTGCCCCAAATGCTAAGCTTGAATTCACAAAAAGATAAATAATGATTAGAAAAAATATTTTTTTCATTTTCGTTGTTTTATATTTTAAATTATGTTTAAAATACCTTATGTATTCAGTTAATGCAAAATATAATTAGTATTTATGAAAATCGTTGCTTTAAAAGAAAAAGCCAAGCATGAAACACGAGCCGTAATAACTCCTGAAGTAGCAGGATTGCTAGTCAAAAAAGGCTATACGGTTATGGTAGAAAAAGATATAGGGCTTCATGCCGGTTTTCTTGATGAAGAATATGTTGCTCTAGGTGCTAAAATATCTTCGGTACCACTCGAAATTATTTCTGATGCTGATATTATATTAAAGGTGCAACCTTCATCCGTTACGGATAAATATAGTGAGCTTGAATTTGCAAAAAAAGGAGCAATTATTGTAGGATTATTATCGCCTTATTTAAATCATGAATATATAAAAGCGGCAGCTAAAAAAAACCTTACGACTTTTGCTATGGAGTTTGTGCCGAGAATTACTAAAGCTCAAAATATGGACGCTTTATCTTCTCAAAGTAACTTAGTAGGCTATAGAGCGGTAATTGAAGCAAGCTATCATTATACAAGGGCTTTTCCTATGATGATGACGGCAGCAGGGACGATTTCACCGTGTAAAACTTTAGTGCTTGGTATCGGTGTTGCCGGTCTTCAAGCTATTGCAACGGCAAAAAGGCTTGGTAGCATTGTTGCAGGATATGATGTAAGAGCTGCTACCAAAGAGCAGGTAGAAAGCTTAGGAGCTAAGTTTGTTTCACCGGAATTACAGGAGGATTTACAAGATAAATCAGGCTATGCTCACGAGAGTTCGGAAGATTATAAAGCTAAACAAGAAGAGTTTTTAGCAAAAATTATTAAAGGATATGATATAGTGATTACTACTGCACAAATTCCGGGAAAAAAAGCACCTCTGCTTGTTACGGAAAAAATGCTAGAATCTATGAAGCGCGGCTCAGTGATTGTTGATATAGCGACTAGTACAGGCGGGAACGTGGAAGATTCAGAACCGGATAAGATCGTTACTAAGCACGGAGTTACCATAATAGGTTTATCAAACCTTGCTACTAAAATTGCTACCGACAGCTCAAAATTATATGCTAAGAATTTGTATAATTTTCTAACCTATGCATTGCAAGACGGTAAGTTTAATATGGATGATGCGTTAGTACGTGAGATGTTGATTACTAAAGACGGAAAAATTGTGAGTGAGAAATTAAATATATGAATCAATTACCGACGATGGCTAAACAGGCTGCTGAAATTGCCCATAATACCCAAGAATTATCAGATAAATTAAAAGATTTGGTAATAGATACTAGTTGGCAAACAAACACAAGTACTATAGATCCGCTAGTATTTGCTATAACTATTTTTGTATTAGCTTCTTTTGTGGGCTATTATGTTGTGTGGAAAGTAACGCCTGCACTCCATACTCCGCTTATGTCTATTACTAACGCTATTTCAGGTATTATAGTTCTTAGTTCTATGATTGCTGCAAGTAGCTCTGCTTTTGGGTTTCCCGGTCTAATAGGGTATTTTGCAACGCTGCTTGCTTCTATAAATATCTTCGGCGGATTTATAGTAACAAAAAGAATGCTCGAGATGTTTAAGAAGAAGTAATTAATAATGTCATACCTGCGTTGTTGATACCCAAATCGTCATTGCAAGGAGCAGGGGGTGTTGCATGGATCGAAAAACCTACTCGATGTCGTTCCTGCGTAGACGGGAATGACATAACAAGCCATACGGTTAACGTTTATAGTGACAAAAAAATCAAATTAAAGTTCTAGTTCTTTATATTCAACGGTAACTACTTCGTATGATTTAGATCCTTTCGGTGTTGTAACTTCTATAAAATCACCTACCGATTTTCCAATCAAAGCTTTTGCTATAGGAGAAGCGATTGAAACTCTTTTTCTAGTTATATCAGCTTCATATTCTCCTACAATAATATATGTTACTTCTTCTTCAGTATCGTCGTCGATCAAAGTAACCGTAGCCCCGAATTTTATGTTATCTCCCGATAATTTACCAATATCAATAATTTCCGCTCTTGCTGTCATATCTTCAAGCTCTTTAATACGCCCTTCTATAAATGCTTGTTTCTCACGTGCCGCTTCATATTCCGCATTCTCGGATAAATCGCCGTGTTCTCGTGCTTCGGCTATATCTGCACTAATTTTTTTACGTTCTACATGTTTTAAATGTTTAAGCTCGTGTTCTAATTTTTCAAAACCTTTAGCGGTGATAGGAAATTTTGTATTCATAATTATATTGTATAGATTTAGTAATTTTAGTATACTATTTTCAATAATATAGATTTCAGCAAGTATATTTGTAATAGTGAAATTTGTCAAATAAGCCTTTTTAATTATTTGGCATTGCCTAAATATCGTCATTGCAAGTGGTCCTTGTCTAAGCGGATTCTGTTATGTCATGCCTGCGAAAGCAGGAATGACATCGAATACTGTTCGCAATGATGTTGGCATTATTTCTCATATAACAATAGCAACAAATTAGTAATCTTATGGAAATTAAAGATTTTGACTTTGAGAAAAAGCGTAAAATTTTCCACCTATCGGCTATAATATTTCCGCTGCTTTATTTATTTATTCCAAGAACCGCTATTACGTTATTATTATTTATAATAACGGCTATTACATTATATTTAGATGTATCACGTCATAATAATGCAAAAATTAGCGAATTTGTAACTAGATTTTTTTCAAAAGTTATAAGGCTTGAAGAAAATAACGGTTCTTTTGCTTTAAGCGGCGTTAGCTTTATGATGATCGGTTTTTTCTTAACTGCTCTTCTTTTCCCTAAAAATTTAGTGATTTGTTCGTGGTTGATTTTAATTATTTCAGATTGTTTAGCGGCTCTTGTCGGCGTTAAAATAGGAAATAGCTTAGGTAACGGTAAATCTATAGCCGGTTCTATTACCTTTTTAGCTTCTGCAATTTTTATAAGTATATTAGTGTATTTCTATTTAGGATATAATACAAGTTTTATTATTATTATTATAAGCTGCATAGGGGCTACAGTAGCTGAATTTTATTCAAAAGATTTAAGAATTAACGATAATTTGTCTATACCGCTTTCTTATTGTCTTTCTACAGCTATTCTTTCCTACATATTGTAATATAATGAGAGTTGCACCGGAATTTTATGAGTTCTTAAGAAACCGTATTAACATATCGGATGTAGTGCGGCAAAAAGTAGCTTTAACTAGAAAATCCGGTAACTATGTAGGTTTATGTCCCTTCCATCAAGAAAAGACCCCATCTTTTACGGTTAGTAATAGTAAGAGATTTTTCTATTGTTTTGGTTGTAAAGCAGCCGGTGACGTTATAAAATTTACTTCTAATATTAGCGGTTTATCTTATAATGAGTCTGCTATAAAGCTTGCAATCGATTACGGTATAGAGATACCGAAATTAACTGCAAAACAGAAAGAATTTTATGAAGAATCCGATGAAATTCTAAATATTTTAGAACTCGCCAATAAGTTTTTCAGGACACAATTAACACCTGAAATATTACATTATCTACACGAAAGGGGTATTACCGAAGAAACAGTAAAAGAGTTTTCAATAGGTTTTGTCCCGAAGAATAATAAATTTGAAAAATTTTTTCACGATAAAAATATAGATATTATAAAGCTTGGTAAAGCAGGGCTAATCGGCAAGCGAGAAAACGGTGAAATATATAATTTATTTTCTAACCGTATTACTATTCCAATTAGAAATATTTACAATAAAATTGTAGGCTTTGGCGGTAGAGTACTAGGGGAGGGGCTGCCTAAATACTTAAATTCACCTGAAACTACAGTATTTCAAAAAAGTGAAACTCTATACGGTGAGCATAAAGCGATAAGCAGTAGCTATAAAAAAAATCATTCGATTTTAGTAGAAGGTTATTTTGATGTTATAGCACTACATCAAGCAGGTTTTAGTGAAACGGTTGCGAGTCTCGGTACTAGCGTTACTGAGAATCACTTACATAAATTATGGCGTGCTGGCGATGAAATTATATTATGTCTTGACGGAGATAATGCAGGCATAAAAGCTAGTATAAGAACTATTAACTTAGCATTACCGCTTATTAATAGTGAAAAGAAAATTTCTTTTATTAGGTTACCAAGCGGACTTGATCCCGACGATGCAGTAAATAAAAACGGTGCTGATTTTTTTGCAAAGCTTATAGATAAAAGAATAAGCTTATCAGAAATGATTTGGCATATTGAGTATAGCGGCAAGAGTTTTAAAACTGCGGAAGAAAAAGCTAATTTAGAAAAAAATTTAAAAAATTATTGCAGCAAAATATCGGATAGTGATTTAAAAGTAAGTTATTACAGGTTTTTTAAAGATCAAATATGGCAAAATTTAGTTACAACGCAGAAGAAAGCTACAACTAAAAACTCAAATTTGGCTCCTATAATTTCAAGTCACGGCTATTCGGAGCTTGAAATACTAGAACACGCTTTTTGTGCTTTGTTGGTTAAATTTCCTATAATACTTGAAGAAAAAGATATTAGAGATTTCATCTTAAATTTAAATTTTAATAATAAATCGCTTGAAGAATTCCGTAATTGGTATTTAAACGAGATTATAGATAATAACGTAGAAGCAAGTGAAATTACTGCAATTGTGGAAAAAACTAGCTTTTTTGATATTTTTTTATTATTATCAAAAACGGATAATTTGTTTTTAGATATCTCATTTAATAAAAATAATATCAGACTGGATTTATTATGGCAGTGGCTACATAAGAAATATTATCTAATAAATTTACAACAAGAATACGCTATTACCATAAACAGTACTGACAATCACGACTTTGAAAAAGTTTTACTATATAAAAAAGAAATTCTGAAGATTGCAAATGAACTGCAAGTTTTAAACGAATCTTTTATTAATCACACGATAACTTAATTATTTCAAACTTCTTTTAAGAGAAAAAAGCATATAGGTATTTAATGAGCAATAGCAATATAGACAATGATCTAGATAAAATAGATAGTTTACTTAAAAAAGCTAAATCTAAAAAGATACCGGTCACTTATGATGATATAAACAACGCTCTTCCTCTTAATAAAAATCCTTCAATAAGACAATTAGAGGAAGCTATATTAAAATTTTCCGATGCAGGAGTAGATATTTTAGAATCTAATGAAGATGATGAAATTAAGCTTGATATCGGAATGGATGAAGAATTTAAGCTATCTACCAATGTTGATAATGAACCTGAGGATGAGGTAGAAGAAGAAAATATAGGTACTACCGATGATCCTGTAAGATTATATCTTAAGGATATGGGGGGAGTCGATCTTTTAACTCGTGAACATGAAGTAGAAATAGCAAAAAGGATTGAGGAAGGACATAAAACAATGACTGCTTCCTTATGTAGAAGCCCTATTGCTATGCGTTGTTTTATAGTATGGTATGAAGATTTAGTTAATGAAAAAATGTTACTACGTGATTTGATAGATTTAGAAGCTAACATGTTACATGACGAAACACCCGAAAATGATGAAGAAAATAGTAGTGAGACCGAAGGAGAAGAGCATGAGGATAATCACTTATCTATGTCTAGAGTAGAAACGCAGATATTACCTAATATTATAGAGCGTATGAAAAAGATTGCTTTTATCTGCGAGGAGCTACTCATTGAAGCTAAAAAATGTTATGAGAAATCTTTTGAGCCGAAGGTTTTACAAAATAGCAAAAAATATAATAATTTGGAATTATTAATAAATGAAGTTTCGGAAATACATTTTAATTCTAAAAGAACGGAAGAAATTTTAGGTAAGATGTATGGAATAAATCGTGATTTAATTAATAAAGAAACAGCTTTTTTAAAACTTGCTGAAAAATATGGAGTAACTCGCCAAAATTTCCTTGATGAATATATAGGATCGGTTATCAATGCAGCATGGAAAGAAAAAATGCTGAAAAATAAAAAAGTCGCTTGGAAAGAGTTAATGACTAAAGAATCGGATTATATAGATCAAATGATTGCTGAATTATCGGTTATAGAATCTAAAACCGGTCTTTTAGTTAATGATTTTAAAAAACTAGTGAATACTATACAAAAAAGCGAGAGACAAACGCTACAAGCAAAAAAAGATATGATAGAAGCGAATTTACGTTTAGTTATATCTATTGCTAAAAAATACGCTAATAGAGGATTGCAGTTTTTAGATTTAATTCAAGAAGGTAATATAGGACTTATGAAAGCGGTGGATAAATTTGAATATCGCCGTGGTTATAAATTCTCTACCTATGCTACGTGGTGGATTAGACAAGCTATAACAAGAGCTATTGCCGATCAAGCAAGGACTATACGTATTCCTGTGCATATGATTGAAACAATTAATAAGATACTACGTACTTCAAGACAAATGCTTAATGAACTCGGATACGAACCAACAGCAACGGAAATCGCTAACCGTCTTTCAATGCCGCTTGATAAAGTGCGTAAAGTCATGAAAATAGCTAAAGAACCTATAAGTCTTGAGAATCCCGTAGGTGATGATAGTGACGGCGGTCAATTAGGCGATTTTATCGAAGATAAGAATGCAGTAGCACCGATTGATGCGGCAATTCAGTCAAATTTACGAGAAGTTACCACTAGAGTACTTGCAACCCTGACGCCTCGTGAAGAAAGAGTGCTTAGAATGCGTTTCGGTATAGGTATGAATACTGACCATACATTAGAAGAAGTAGGGCAGCAATTTAAAGTAACTAGAGAACGTATAAGACAAATCGAGTCAAAAGCTTTAAGAAAGTTACAACATCCTATTAGATCCAAAAAACTTAATAGCTTTAGAAGCGGAGGAAAGCGTGGTGACGGTAATCCATCGGATTTACTAGAAGCATGATAATACTTATACTGTCATCCCGTGATTTGGGATCTCAGGACACGATACAAGATCCCGTGGTCAAGCCACGGGATGACAGTGGGCTATTATGTATCGATATAAAATTACCATTGAATATTTAGGCACGGATCTTGCAGGTTGGCAAAGACAAGCAGGAGTAATGTCGGTACAGCAGATATTAGAAGAAGCGATTTATAAATTTTCCGGTGAACAGGTGATATTGTTTGGGTCAGGAAGGACAGATGCCGGTGTTCATGCTATAGGTCAAGTAGCACATTTTGATCTTTCAAAATATTTAGAACCTCACAAAATTATTACAGCTATCAACTATTTTGCAAGACCGTATGCCGTAGGAGTATGGAATTGTGAATTAGTCCCCAATAATTTTCATGCTAGGTTTTCGGCTACTTCTCGTTATTATATATATAGAATTATTAATAGACCTTATCCATCGGTAATTGATTTAAATAGAGCATGGTGGATTAGTTCACCTTTAGATGTTCCGGCTATGCAACAAGCTGCCGCCTATCTATTAGGCAAACATGATTTTACTTCATTTAGGGCTAGCTCATGTCAATCAAAATCACCGATTAAAACTTTAACTGAACTTAATATTATTAAAGAAGACGAAGAAATAAAATTATATCTTTCAGCCCCGTCATTTTTGCATCATATGGTACGTAATATTGTCGGCAGTTTAGTACTTGTTGGTAAAAATATTTGGCAGGCAGAACAAATTAAAGATGTTTTAGAAGCCAAAGATAGAAAAGCCGCTGGTCCTACTGCTCCCGCCTCCGGTCTTTATTTTGTGAAAGCAGCGTATTAACAACCATAAATTTTGTCATTGTTATGTGGATACCACCTTGTCATTGCGAGGAAATTACGAAGTAATTGACGAAGCAATCTCAGGATATTTGACGAGATTGCCACGCAAGTACTACGGTTGCTCACAATGACAACCGGGTATCATCTACAAAGCACACTCGTAATGACGTCCTAAATTAGTACACTACGACACTGTCAATAAACTGTATAATTTTTCATGGATGTTAGTTAGCTTACCTATATCATTTCCACCGGCTTGAGCAAGGCTTGCTTGTCCACCTCCGCCGCTGCCACCTAAGAATAAAGAAAGTTTTTTTGCAATTATATCTGCATTGTATTTGTCTGTTATAGCTTTACTCACCGCAACCGTAATAGATAATTTACCAATTCCCTCGGCAATATATACCATTATCAAATCTTCTACTTTTTTTGTTAAATTTTCGGCAGCTTGACGTAATATTTTATTGTCTATATTTCCTACTTTTTTATATAATAGTTTTATTCCTGTTATTTGTGCAGCTTGCTTTTCAATTTGCTCTATACTTAAATCTAAACTAGCTAAAAGAGTTTTTTCTAACTCTTTTTCAACTTCCTTGTTACGCTCTAAGATATTATTAACCTTAGTAATAAGTTCATTTTTATTAGTTTTGAAACTGCTTTCTATCGATTTAAGTAAACTATCCTTTTCTCTCATTAATGTAATTACGAATTCACCGCAAACTGCTTCAATTCTACGAACACCTGCTGCTATAGCACTTTCGCTTGTGATTTTAAAGCAACCGATGTCACCGGTACGTCTGACATGCGTACCGCCGCATAATTCTAAAGAAGTCTCACCCATCTTAACTATTCTTACTTCAGAGTCGTATTTCTCGCCAAACAGTGCCATAGCTCCTTGTTTAACTGCATCTTCAGTTGCCATTAATGTAGTAGTTACTTCATGATTATCTCTAATAATCTCATTTACCTTATCTTCGATTAAAGTGATTTCTTCATTAGTCACAGCTTTAGAATGGCTAATATCAAAGCGTAAATAAGTCGGAGTGACTAACGAACCTTTTTGAGTAACATGTTTCCCAAGTACCTCATGCAGTATTGCATGTAATATATGCGTTGCCGAGTGATGAATTCTTAAATTTTGCCTATATCTTATGTCTATACTAAAATTAGCATTCTCGCCTACGTTAATCTGCCCCTTTTTCAAAATACATTTGTGGACTATAATAGAACCTAAATATTTTAAAGTATCTATTACTTCTACTTCAGAATCTTTTGCAAATATCGTTCCGATGTCACCTATTTGACCGCCTGATTCACCGTAGAAAGGAGTTTGGTTGCTGATTAGTAGGAATTGTGTATCTATTTCTTTTATATCATTAACTAAATTATTATTTTTGATTAATGCAATTATTTTACATTTTGCTTCATTAAGTGTATATCCTAAAAACTCCGTGCTACCATGTTGCTCTTTGATATCAAACCACAACTGATCGGTTTTTGATTCACCGGAGCCAAGCCAAGATTTTCTAGCACGTTCTTTTTGCATAAGCATTTGCTCTTCAAACCCTTTGTGATCAACGGCAATATCACGGTTTTTTAGAATATCTTCGGTTAAATCAAGCGGAAATCCGTAAGTATCGTATAGTTTAAATGCTACTTCTCCTGATAATTCATTACCTTTTGTTAGTGTTTCTGTTTCTTCGGTAAGAAGTTTGAGACCACGTTCTAATGTGGCTTTAAATCTAATTTCTTCTTGTTCTAAGATACTGCTTATAAAGCTTTCTGCTCTTTTAAGTTCAGGATAAACATTCCCCATTAAATCAACAAGTTTTGGCAGTAATTTATACATTAACGGTTCTTTTGACCCAAGCATATGAGCATGCCTCATGGATCTTCGCATAATGCGGCGAAGTACGTAACCACGCCCCTCATTTGAAGGAATAACGCCGTCAGCTATTAAAAAGCTACTTGCTCGTAAGTGGTCGGCAATAACTCGGTAAGAAAATTTAGCTTCTCCCTCTACTTTCACTTTTACTATATTTTCGGTAAAATTAATTATTTCCTGAAATAAATCTATATCATAATTGTTGTTAACATGCTGTAATACTGCCGTCATACGCTCAAGACCCATACCGGTATCGATAGATTTTTGCGATAATTCTATGCTAGTATCTTTATCGATTTGTTCATATTGCATAAATACCATATTCCAAATCTCGATAAATCTATCACCGTCTTCATCTTTAGTACCAGGAAGTCCGCCATATATTTGTTCACCGTGGTCGTAAAAAATTTCGGAACAAGGACCGCAAGGGCCAGTATCACCCATTGACCAAAAATTATCGTTTGTTTTGATCTTTATGATGTGATCATCCCCAAAACCTGCTATTTTTTTCCAATAAGCAGCTGCTTCGTCATCAGTATGATAAATTGTTGCATAAAGCTTGTCTTTTGGGAGTTCAAATTCTTTAGTTAATAAATTCCAAGCGTAATATATGGCTTGTTCTTTAAAATAGTCACCGAATGAAAAATTACCTAGCATTTCAAAAAAGGTATGATGTCTTGCCGTATAACCGACATTCTCAAGGTCATTATGCTTGCCGCCGGCTCTAAGAGACTTTTGACTAGTTACCGCTTTGTTATAAGGTCTTTTTCCTTGTCCGGTAAAAACATTTTTAAATTGTACCATTCCGGAATTAACAAACATTAAGCTAGGGTCATTGTGTGGAATTAACGAGCTGGCCGGTACATGTGTATGATTATTTGCTTTAAAGTAAGTTATAAATTTACTTCTAACTTCTTCGGTGGTAAATTTAGTCATGGTAAGATATATTATTTAATGTTATGTCATTCCGGAGAGGATCATTTTTCGTCATGGCGAGGAAAATTACGTAGTAATTGTACGTACGCAATCTCGTGCCAAAGTCCTGAGATTGCCACGCTCCTTATCAGTCGTTCGCAATGACGGTTCGGGTATCCACGCAGAAATGACGTCCAGTATAGTAAAATACACTGAATTATGATTAAAATAAATTTATTTATGAAAAATATTTTTGATTCGATCAAATTACATTTTGTTCAATTTGCTACAAAATTAAAAATATTTTCTTTCAAAAGAAAAAAGATTGTGGTGTTACTAGGTAATAAAGGTGTATTTCTTAGTACTTTTCTCGATAATAAATTATTAGATAAATTATTTATCCCTACTCGGGAACAGATAGACTTAAATCCTTATAAAAACTTTTTTAGTAAATTTCCAAAAAGCGATATTTATTTTTTACTTGACGGCAGTGAATGTAAAACACGGCACGATCAAATACCTATATTACAGTCAATAGTTAAACTTGATCCTATTGAACAATTTATTGAAGGTTATTTTAATAAAGAAGACATTATAGCACATTGTGTTTACGAAATTACTACTACCCCAAGTGAAATTTGGTCGACTTTAATTATGTCGTGTCCATTTGAAACACCTTTAAGTGATATAATTTCATGCATTATAGATAACAGATCTCTTGATTTAAAAGGAATTTACTTTTTAACGTTAGAGCTAAAAGTTATTATAAATAAAATAGTGCAGAATATAGAAAATGATAAATATAACGATTATTTTCAAATTTGTGTATATGCATCACAAGCTAGCGGTATAAAATTTATTATCAAACATAAAAATAATATAATAACAATTAGAAATCTTGAGTATCCATTTGATAAAACAACCGGCTATGTTCAAGGTATTATAGAACAAGAAATTAATGATTGTTTGATATTATTTAAAAACTATATAAGTAATCTTGACCAAAGAGCCTGTATAATTCTTATAGTAGATGAAGAGTTAAAATCTTTATTAGAATCAACAAACTTTGAAGAACGCCCTGTAATCTTTATACCGGTTGATAATATACTAAATAAGCAAACTCTAGAAAAAGAAAGATTTATAGATACGAATATTAGTAGACTGTTTCTAGAATATAAGAGTTTTCCCGCTTATAATAATAATTTAAAATCAATAAAAAAACTAGTTACTATAAAGGATCTGACATTTAAATTATATAGTGCATTACTTATAATATTAATATTAGTGGTCGGTATTATCAAATATAATACAAAACAAAATTACAAAGACATAAACTCTATTAATGAAAAATATTATGCAACAAATCAAGAATATGATGATATCAAATATAAATATCCTTATATTAAAAATACTACTAGCCTAGCTGATTTATATGTAATAGAAAAATTACTAGAAGCACCGGTACCACTGCCGTTTGATTTACTTAAAAGGCTAATAATTACTTTAAATCCGGCTTTTAAATTAGAAGAAATTAAATGGGAATTAACAAATATAGATAATATTTTGTTAGTTTCTAAGAGACAATTAATAATCAAGTTAATACTTAAATATCATACTAATAATCTATCGGTAGATGAATCTCTAAAGATGCTAGATGATCATATGACAAACGCAAAAAATAAATTATCTAATTTGCAGATAGATTATGTTATATATAAGGATAAAATACTTGATATATTCGGTAAGGTAGTAATTCCTTTATCGGTTAATATAGTTGATAATAAAACGTAATATTCCATGTCATTCCCGCGTAGGCGGGAATGACATAAACCATGCAACGGTTACTAAATAACCCAAGGTAAAAATAATGTTTGAAAAATATATTATGTATTTAAAGAATCTTATATTTTTTCAATTTATTATATATTTCTTCTTTATTTCCTTAACTATTTGGATAATAAAAATTTTCCAGCAAGAATACAGTAAATCTATTCTTGATAAACAAGTTTTACAAGAAAATCTAACGGAGGAAGTTTTAAAGCTTTATTCTGTCATGAACTCTAAAGAAGAAATATTAGAATCGTACAAAAAATATGTAGATTTAAGCGTGCCAAGTAGTGTGAGTTGTTTAAATTATCAAGAACTAATTCCTAAAATAAAAAGCTTAAGCAATAAATATGATTTAGTAGAACCTATAGATGTATTTATAAATTCAGTATTTTTTAAAAATAATGTTCAGGCGATTGAAGGAGAAGGTGAATCGATTCATTTAAATAATTATAGCATAAATATAAAATATGCATGTGCAGATTTTTTGACTTTTCTAAAAATATTCTCTGAAATTTATTCTTATATGCCTCCTAATACTCTTATATCTTTTGTACGAGTACGTAAAGAAGAAGTGTTAACACCTAAGAATATATATAAACTTTCAGTAAATCATGCTCCTAATCTTATTTATGCTAAATTGATATTATATATCAGAGAATTAGCCTCAAAATAAATTACCAAAATGAATAATGCAATAGTACTTAATAACGTAAATACTAATTTATTTAAAAAAGATATTGTTAATAATTTTGTCAATAATCTTATGAAATCTACTTGCGCTACTATTGCAAATATGCTTGCTATAGATTATACGCTAAGGCTTAATTCTAAACCAGAGGCTGAAAAATATATTAATAAATGTATTTCTAGACTCAAAAATTATTTAGGTATGCGGGTTATTAACGATGATAATTTTTCCGTAGCATTAGAGTTATTTGCAATAATGATTACTTCTGAAGACGAAAATGAGCAAAATAAGAATAATATTTTAGAGCAATCACAAGATATAATAGCAGAAAATCTTGTAGAAGTTTATTTTGGAGATGAAATAAATAGTACCGCAAAAGAAAAAATTAAAAATATATTTAAAACTCTTTTAAAAGAGAAGAATTTTGATAAAATAATAAATTATGCGGAGTCTCACAAAAAATTATTTAAGGCTTCTGTAATGTATGCTATGAAGAAATATAATAATATTGATGAAGCAACCATCTATATAAAGAAAGAATTTAATAAAATATTAGAGATGTCTTTAGTATTTACACAAAAAAGTAATATATTTAAACAAGCAACTGGAAAAATCGCCGGTGCTGTGTGTGCTTTATTAGTCGGAGCAATCAGTGTTGCGACTGCAGGAGCGGCTTTTTCTATCATAGTTGTACCGGCATCAATTTTTGCCGTCAGATATGCACCTGAACTTGGTGAAAAAATTGGAGGATTAATTTTGAATAATGATAATGCAATAAAACTAGAACAAAGCAATATAGATAAGTTTATGAAAACATTACAAAATGATAAAGAAAGTCTTCTATCTCAAGAAAAAACAAAAAACATCAAACAAAATATTAAAGTTTCTCCTTCTCAAATCAATGTTAAATTAACTAAGAAAGTGGTTAATGAAAAACATAGATAGGGTATAGTCATTGCGAGAAGAATTACGCAGTAATTCGACGAAGCAATCCAGTAAAAATTCTGTAAATTAGAATTTTTTTAATTATTTTTCTAGATTGCCACATCTCTACGCTCCTCGCAATGACGACTACGGTATCAACGCAAGCAAAGCTATTCGCATGAAATAAAGCTATTTTTACTTGAGAATATAAAATATTACTCTTATTATCTTTTTTTAAATCAATAAAATAACTTAATGAGAAAAGTAGTAATATCCGGCATGATCGGCAATGCTTTAGAATGGTATGATTATGCATTATATGCGCAATTTGCTTATATTATAGGGCAGCATTTTTTTCCGGATTCAGAAATGCAAGAGACGTTAACTTTTGCGGTATTTGCTGCAGGCTTTGTAGTACGACCGCTCGGCGGTATTATTTTCGGTAATATAGGTGATAGATTCGGTAGACGTACTGCTTTGGTGATGGGTATTATAGCTATGGCAATACCGACTGCCGGGATAGGGCTCTTACCAAGTTATAAAACTATTGGAATTGCCGCTCCTATTATTTTAACTATTATCAGACTCATACAAGGTTTTTCTTTAGGAGGGGAATTTAGCGGTTGTATTTCGTATATTGTAGAACATGCTTCGTTCGAGCAGCGAGGACTTGCGGGGAGTAGCTCATTTGTTAGTATGTGCGGCGGTATGCTGCTTGGACTTGGTACAGCAGCCGGTTTTTCTTATTTTATGCCTGCCGATATGCTATTTGAATGGGGTTGGAGGATACCTTTTATTGCCGGTTTATTTATTAGCTCCGTAGGTTTATATATTAGAAAAAACCTAGCAGAAAGTCCTATTTATAAAAAAGCTAAGGGAACAAGGCGTTTAGCACGTTTTCCTTTACGAGAAACATTAACAAAATACCCAAAAGAACTAATTATCGCACTTGGTCTGTATATTACCGTAACTGCTCCTTTTTATACTTCTACGGTTTTTATTGGTAATTTTATGCAAACACTCGGTTATACTAATCAGCAAAGCACAATTGTTAGTAGTATAATATTAATCGTAATGATGATAGTATTTCCTATATCTGCGTATGTTTCGGATAAGGTGGGGCGACGTCCTGTACTAATATGGGGGATTATCTTGTTAATTTTATCAGTCTATCCTATTTTTGTAGCCTTAGGGTCGATGAATTTTACTTTAGCTATAATATCTCAAGTAATATTTGCTGGAGTTATTAGCATCTATATGGGGCCTATTCCAACGGTTTTAGTAGAGATATTTCCGACTAGCATAAGATTTACCGGTGTTGCACTTTCATACAACCTTGCAGCTGCTATATTTGGCGGTACTGCTCCAATGTTAGCAATGATATTAACGAAAGTTACCGGAGACAATTATGCTATTGCATATTATTTAATTGCACTTGCCTTGTTATCTTCTATAATTCTAAAATTCTATAAAGAAACCTATAAAAAGAATCTAGTAAATTAATATGAGCGAAGTTTTTGAAATACCAAACGGTGAAAGCAAGGTTTTACTCCATTGTTGTTGTGCTCCTTGTGTTGGCCCTTTAATGGAAAAAATGATCGATACCGGCATTAAGTTTATGCTTTTTTTCTATAATCCTAATATTCATCCTAAAAAAGAATATGAGCTTCGTAAAAACGAAAATATTAAATTTGCCGAGAAACATAATATAGAATTTATCGATGCAGATTATGATCCACAAAATTGGTTTAGGCGTGCTAAAGGGATGGAGCTTGAGCCTGAGAGAGGTATACGCTGTACAATGTGTTTTGATATGCGTTTCGAGCGTACGGCTTTATATGCTTATGAGAACGGCTTTAAAGTTATAACTAGCTCGCTTGGTATTTCTAGATGGAAAGATATGAACCAAATTAATGAATCAGGAACTAGGGCGGCATCTCATTATGAAGGGGTGACCTATTGGACTTATAATTGGCGTAAAGATGGCGGTGCTAGCAGAATGTACGAAATTGCAAAAGAAGAGCACTTTTATAAACAAGAATTTTGCGGCTGTGTTTATTCTTTCCGTGATACTAACGATTGGCGAGTAGCAAACAATCGTCCTAAAATCGAGATCGGCAAGGAGTATTATTAAGACCTCAAATTAATAAAAAAATATTTTATTTTTTTGCATCTTTATATTATAATAATCTAGACAATCTAGCTATATGAGGATTTTATATGAATAAATGGCAGTTACACGAAGCAAAGAATAAGTTAAGTAATATTATTGATATTGCAATGCATGGTACCCCTCAATGTATTACAAAAAGGGGTGAAGAAGCAGTTGTAATTATTAGTATAAAAGACTATAAACAACTTACTAAACAAAAACCTGATTTCAAAGAATATTTATTGAGCATACCTAAGACAGATAATTTGGATATTCAGAGAGCAAAAGGATATGCTAGAGATTTTGAATTATGAAATATTTATTAGATACTAATGTTGTATCTGAAATTCAAAAGAAAAAATCCAATTCTCAAGTAGCAGCATGGTTTTCAATTATTCATTCTAGCCAGTTATACTTAAGTGGTATTACTATCGGCGAAATAAGAAAGGGAATATCAAAATTAGCAAAGAAAGATAAAATAGCAAGTTTGAAATTAGAAAAATGGTTAGAAAGAATAATAATAGATTATAATGAAAGAATTCTTAATATTGACAAAGAAATATGTGAGGAGTGGGGTGAATTAATGAGTATTGATAGTACGAATGCAATCGATGCTTTAATAGCTGCACAGGCAAAACAAAGTAATATGATACTAGTTACTAGAAATATTAAACATTATAATATGTTTAATATAAAAATATTTGATCCTTTTAACTGATCAAAATTTTCTTTCCCAATAATAATACCCTATGAAAAAACTATCATTTCAGCAAATTATTCTGACATTACAAAATTATTGGCAGGATTATGGCTGTGCAATATTGCAACCTTACGATGCCCATGTTGGAGCCGGTACGTTTCACCCTGCAACTGTACTTCGCTGCCTTGGTACTAAACCTTGGTCTGTTGCATATGTTCAGCCATCAAGAAGACCAGGGGATAGCAGGTATGGCATGCATCCTAATAGAATGCAGCATTATTATCAGTTTCAAGTTATCTTAAAGCCGTCTCCGGATAATATTCAAGAGTTATATCTTAAAAGCTTAGAATGTTTAGGCATAGATTTAAAAATTCATGATATCAGATTTGTTGAAGATGATTGGGAGTCGCCAACCTTAGGTGCTGCCGGGCTTGGCTGGGAAGTATGGTGTAACGGTATGGAAGTATCGCAATTTACTTATATGCAGCAAATCGGTGGTATTGAATGCCGTCCCGTTGCCGGTGAAATCACTTATGGACTCGAGAGGCTTGCTTTATATATTCAAGGTGTTGATGAAGTAAGAGAGCTTGATTGGAGCGGGCAAGTAGGCGAAAAAGCTTTAAAATACGGTGAAGTGGATTTCGAAGCTGAATGGCAATTTTCAAAATATAATTTAGAGCTTGCCGATAGTGAAATGTTACTGCGACATTTCAAGGATAGCGAAGACCAGTGTGAGAGATTAATCAAAGCTAATTTACCTATGCCGGCTTATGATGAATGCCTTAAGGCAAGTCATGCATTTAATCAACTAAATGCACTTGGAGTAATCAGCGTCACTGAGCGTGCTTCTTATGTTTTAAGAGTGCGTCATTTAGCTAGAATTTGTTGTACAAAATGGTTGGAGATGAACAAGTGAGCGAGTTATTATTAGAACTATTTAGCGAAGAAATTCCGGCTTTTATGCAAAAAAATGCTGAAGAGGGTTATTTAAATATATTCACGAAAATTTTTGAAGAAAACGAAATATTTGCAAAAGTACAAGTATTCGCGGGACCTCGCAGGATAACGCTGCATGCTACCCATTTGCCAAAGATAACTTTGCCAAAAGAGGAAGAAATTAAAGGACCAAGCATAGAAGCTCCGGAAGCCGCTATTAACGGCTTTTGTAAAGCTCATAATGTTAGTAAATTAGAACTTCCTACTAAATTAATTAGTAATCAGCTATATTATTTCTTTGTCAAAAAAACAGAAGAAAGAGAAATAAAAGAGATTTTGCCGGAGATTATTATAGAGGCTATTAATAAATATAGCTGGGCAAAATCGATGTTTTGGGGTGATTACAAAATAAAATGGATTAGACCTCTGCGAAATATTTTATGCATATTTGACGGCGAAATATTACCGATACAATTTGGGCATTTAACCGCTAATAATATTACGTATGGGCATCGTCTTACTGATAATAAAAAATTAGAAGTAACAGATTTTGAAGATTATAGAAATAAGCTTTTAGAAAATCATGTTATTTTAGAAAGAGCAAAGAGAGAGGCAATAATTAAAACCGGTTTACTGGAACTAGCAAATTCTCATGAGTTAATTATAAAAGAAGATAATCGTTTAGTAGAAGAAGTAGTAGGGCTTAGCGAATTTCCTGTTGTGCTGCTTGGAAAAATACCGCAAAAATTTTTAGAGTTACCTAAAGAAGTACTTATTTCTTCGATGCGTACGCATCAGAAATATTTTTGTTTATTTGATAAAACAGGAAATTTCACACCGTATTTTCTCTTTGTCAGTAATGGCAGATTTACAAATGCTGAACTAGTTATTCAAGGTAACGAGAAAGTTCTATCGGCACGTCTTTCGGATGCTTTATATTTTTGTAAGCAGGATATAGCTAAAACTTTAGAATCAAGATTAGGCCAATTAGAAGCTGTAACATTTCATGCAAAGCTTGGTAATTTAAGAGAAAAAATTGAACGCATAACCGATATTTGTAATTATATAGCTCCAAATAATAAGGATTTGATTACAGCAGCTAGACTTTGCAAAAGTGATCTTGTTTCTGAGATGGTCGGGGAATTTCCTGATTTACAGGGGATTATGGGTTATTATTATGCAAAACATGAAGGGCTAAATGCAGAAATAGCCGCTGCAATTAGAGACCATTATAAACCGCAAGGTTTGAGCGACAATTTACCAAGTGGAAATGCGGCTTTACTTGCTTTAGCCGATAAGCTAGATAGTTTAGTAGGTTTGATGATAGCAGGGGAAACACCAACAGGCTCAGGTGATCCATATGCCTTAAGACGTCAAGCTCTTGGTATAATAAGAATAATACTTGAAAATAAATTAGAGCTAAATTTTAATGATTTAATTAATTTTTCTATAAACTTATATAAAGATTCATCTGACGAAAATAAGAATTTAATAATATCTTTTTTTGAAGAAAGAGCAAAATTTTACTTTAAAAATGACTATGATATTGCGTTAATTAATGCAGTTCTTGACTTAAATTTAGTAGATACAAACTTTAAGCTTGATGCGTTAAAAGAATTTTTAATAGAAGACGCAGGCAAGCAATTATTAAATGCTTACAAACGAGCTAGCAATATAATTGGTGATCAGAAAATTACCGGCTTAGTTGATGCGAGTCTCTTTAGTACACAACCTGAAAAAGAATTATTTGAAGTAATCCAAAAAATTTCTCCGCAAATTATAGATAGTATAGCTGATAAAGATTATAAGAAAGCATTAAATTTATTATCGTCTCTATTAACTTCCATTACTAGCTTTTTTGATAATGTACTCGTTAATGACTCTGATCCAAAGATCGCTCAAAATCGTTTGTCGTTATTACAGAATATTTGTGAATTATTTGATAAAGTAGCTAAGTTTAACCGCTTATGATAAACAAAGCAGTTCAATTTATAAAATCAGGTAAAGTGGTTGTTTTTCCGACTGAAACAGTCTATGGGATTGGTGCGGATGCCACAAATAATGAGGCGTGTTTAAAGATTTTTCAGTTCAAAGAGCGCCCTGCTATCAATCCGCTTATCGTGCATGTCTCCTCCATAGAGCAAGCAAAGGAAATAGGGGAGTTTGACGATTTAGCTACAAAAATAGCAGAAAAATTTTGGTCTGGACCATTATCTATAGTTGTCCCTTTAAAAGAGAATGCAAATATTGCCCCTAGCGTAACAGCAGGACTAAATACCATAGCACTTCGGATACCATCTTATCCTGTAGCGTTAGAGCTTATCAGACAATCAGGCATACCTATAGCTGCCCCAAGTGCTAACCCTTCAAACTATATTAGTCCGACTAACGCTGAGCATGTCACAAAACATTTTAAGGATAATCAGGAAATTTTTATTTTAGCACCTGAAATCTATCAATCTAAATATGGGCTAGAGTCAACAATAATTGATACAACAACTGTTACTCCTACTATTCTTAGAGAAGGGTTTATAACTGCTGAAATTTTAGGAGAAATACTAGGGATAGAAGTGTTAAAAGCATCAGAGACAAGTACTATAAAAGCTTCGGGAATGCTTGCAAAACACTATTCACCAAAAGTACCGGTTAGGCTAAATGCTATAAATTTAGAGGATAAAGAAATCGGATTAAATTTTAGCAATAGCAATCTTACAGGAAGATTTTCATTAAACTTAAGTGTAAAAGGTGACTTTATAGAAGCCGCTGCAAATCTTTATGCTTATTTAAGAATACTTGACGATTATGCTGCATCTCATGATGTAAGAGGTATAGCAGTTAGCCCTATACCTCAAGTGAATATAGGGGCTGCAATTAATGATCGCCTAAAACGTGCCGCAAAATCATAAATTTCGGCGTTCTATTCGCCTTAATAGCTTTTTGATGATATTTGGTAATTACATAGTTATCGTGCGGTTTTAAATAATCATTTTTATTTATAATTTCAAAATTACCGTTCTGCTGTATTAACTCTATTGCTTCATAAAAATAATTTTCGATATCGGAAGCAAATACTAAATTACCATTGTCTTTTAGCTTATCTTGTAAAAGCTTAAGTCGTTCTTTATTGAAAATACGTTTCTTTTTTTGCTTATTTTTTATCCATGGATCGGGAAATAAAATATAAATTCCATCAAGGCTATTACTTGGTATCTCATTTAATATTAAATCCAAATTATTAGGGAATAATAAAAAATTCGTGATATTTTGTTCGCCTGCAAGCTTTAAAACATTTGCAACTCCGTTTAAATATACCTCTATCCCAATAAAAAGTGCATTAGGATTCATTTTAGCTTGATTAATGAAATGCTCACCCATACCAAAGCCTATCTCAAGAAATACTTTACGTTTTTCATTTACAAGCTTTTCTTTAGAAAATAAATATTTTGGTAGTTTGTTATCTAATAAATTCTTTTGCACTCCTGATAAGCTTTTACCGATACGTCTTGCATATGACCGATTGAGATTAATAGGAGAAAATAATATTACCCTACTGTGACCTTGTAGATCCTTATAAACGCTTTCAATATTATAACCATGATCTAAGAAAATTTGGGTTACCGCTTCTTCCTGTTTAAACCCTATTTCTAATATAATCTTACCGTTTGGTTTTAAGAATTGTTTGGCATTTTCGGCGATGAGAAAGTAAGCTTGCAGTCCGTCTTTTTCAGCAAATAAAGCAATAGACGGTTCATAATTGATTGTTTCAATTGCCATCTCTGATTTTTCGCTGTGAGCTATATATGGCGGGTTGCTAACGATAAAATCAAATTTCTGAGTTTCAATATTCTCAAACCAATTACTGTGAATAATCTGAATGCGATCCGTTACCTCATATTTTGCCGCATTACTTTTGATAATGTCTATAGCATCAAGACTTATATCGGTTGCAATTACATTAGCATTCGGTAACTCACATAATAGACTGATAGCAATGCAGCCGCTACCTGTGCCAAGTTCTAGGATATTTAAGAATTTGTCATTGCAGTTTTCGCTTATGTCATTCCCGCGAAAGCAGGGATCCGGTTGCTTTTTTTCTGGATTCCCGCTTTCGCGGGAATGACATTGAAATACAACATCCACCAAAACTTCAGTATCGCTTCTTGGAATTAATACATGTTTATTAACAATAAATTCACGTGAGTAAAATTCTTTAACACCTGTAATATATACTATCGGTTCATGCTTTAATCTTCTCGCTAACAGTTTTTCAAAAGCTTCTATCTTGGCTTCATTTAACTGTTCATCAAGATTAATAAGTAAATACTCAATAGGTTTATTTATAACATGCTGTAGTAAAATTCGTGCTTCTAATTGCGGCGAACTAATACCTATTTTATTTAATTTATCTGTAGCGTCACTAAGAATTTGCTTTATAGAACATTGCATGGAAAGTTTTATTTTCTGCCAAAATTTTTCATTTCTAAAATCTCATCTCACTACCTAGCGGTGCTCGTTTTTTAAGTTCAGTAAATTCACGAAATATATTATTACCAAATTTATTCTTATAATATTCGGGTTCCAGAGTTATAATATCTATTTTAAGATAATTTTTGGTTTTAGGTATTTTAATTATTTTCATAAACCGTTTTATGTTATTATATCACCAATTATTTCTGAATAATATCTATATAGCTATTTTTAAAGCTAAGATTTGCTAATGTTTCTAAATCACAAGTGATTAAAGGTTTTTGTTCGTGTTGATTTTTTAATAAATAAGGACTAGTACAAAACCAAGCGAACTCTCCTTTTATCTGGTCAGCAGTTAGTTTATTTAGTACTTCACCATTTTTCCCATACAAAATCAAGTCAGAAAAAACACCATATACTGCTTCGGTAAATTTTATGGGAGCTTTCTTCTCACCTAAAATTTGTTTTTTCTCATATTTTTAATAATAATATGAGTTATATTTTTTGTTGGAACAGTAATCATATATTCTTTTTTGTTAGGATAAATAATCTCTGCACATTTAGCAATAAAATTATGAAGTTTAAGCAAAAGACTAGAATGTTTTTTAGTATTATTATAGTCATATATTGGAGCTTTAAATAAAATTTGTGTTCTGGAAGTTGCCATAGTTATGATCATTTCTACCGATGGTATATCAATACTACTTTTCTGTTCCCATGCTTTATTATAGGTAAAAACTACATATACATCTGTTAAATCTTGGTCATGATATTCTATGCTAGAGTCAAAAGCATCTAGGCCCATAAAAGCTTTTCTATATTCTTTTTCCCGGACTGGTTTATAAACTCCCCCTGTTTCTTTGAGAAATTTTGCCAAGTAGTTACATTTACTCCATTAACTTTTACCATATAAAAATGTAAATCATCTTCTACTTCATAATGATAAATTTCTGATTTTACTTCTTGTGCTTTATATAGCTTTGTAAAAAGATGTTGTAAATTAGAATATTTTTCATCTATTTTACTGAAATCAAATTCAGAGAAAATCCGCAGAGCTTGCATATATTGCATGTCTATATTATCAGGTGCTTTTGCTTCTTTGCATGCAACTTTTATAAATTTATTTAATTGTTCTTCTTGCTCATTAAAATCATTTTTTTTAAATTCTTCTAAAAATTTTTTTAATAAAAGTTCTTTCCTATAATTTGCATCATCAATATACGTACTATTATTAATATCTATGCCTGTTTTTAATCTTAGAGAAAGAATTTCATTGACGAATTCAGAAATTTTAATTTCATGTTCTGTACTATATTGGGAAGAGCTAGCAATTTTTATAGATTGCGGTTTAAAAGATAAATTATTACCTAATTTTAAAATAAAATCTTTTACTTCTGGCCAATCTCTATAATTTGATATATCTAAGGAAATAATTTTGTCTGTGGCGGTACTTAAATCTTGCAGAAAAGTAAAAATCTTTTCTAAGCTCGCTTTTTGTTTTTAAGGTTTAAAATACCCTCTTCCATAGAATATAAGGCTTCTTCTAATTTAGCATTAGCTTTTTTCATTTTATAAATAAATATTAATTTTTAATATAATATTAAGGATTAATATTTTGTCAATTATAAACTAATTATCTCTTCCATATCCCTTGGCAACTCACAAGAAAATTCCATAATCTCATTACTAGTCGGATGAGTAAAACTTAAATACCAAGAATGCAGGGCTTGACGTTTAAAATCAATTAATTTTGCTTTTAGTTCAGGGGGAGAATGAGCAATTTTTCGGTCGTTATTGCCGTAAGTTTGGTCGCCGACTACCGAATGCTTTAAATGGCTTAGCTGTACTCTAATTTGGTGAGTTCTACCCGTACTAAGCTTGCACTCCAACATACTAATACTACCTTTATAAAATAATTCTAGAGTCTTATAATGTGTAACGGCTTCTTTGCCGCCATATTTTAATATGGTCATTTTTTGGCGATCGCTTCGGCTGCGACCTATATTATTCTTAATGACTCCTTCTAGCGGATTTATTACTCCCCACACTAACACTTTATATTTCCGTATTACCTGCCTTTGTTTTATCTGATTTGCAAGTAGCATATGTGCTTTATTATTTTTAGCAACTACCATCAAGCCTGTAGTGTCTTTATCTAAACGATGTACTATCCCGGGTCTTTCTGATGAGCCGATATCCGATAAGTTTTTTGTATGATGTAATAAAGCATTAACAAGCGTATCGTCATGATGCCCTGCTCCTGGGTGTACCGTCATACCTGCAGCTTTGTTAATTACTATCAAATCATCGTCTTCATATATTATATCAAGTGCTACATTTGCTGCTGCAATTTTTAGCTCTTCAGGTTCTTTAAAAGAAAATAATATAATATCATTCTCCTTGACCAAAACATCAGGATCAGAAATAATTACATCATTAACTAGTACTTGCGAATCTTTAATAGCTTTTTGGATTTGATTCCTTGAAACATTTTCAAGAAGCGATGATAGAGCTTTATCAAGCCTTATGCCATTTAGTTCGTGTGGTACGGAATATTTTAACATATTTTATTTTAAGATAATGAATAATACGCTTAAATGGTTAAGTGCAATTGGTGTTGAATATTATTGCCATGAACATCCACCGCAATTAAAGGTACGTAATAATACTGAACTAACTGAAAAGCCACAAGTAAAACTTATGTCTACAAAAGAAACTGCATTCAATATGAATGATAAAGTTCATGATAATATAACCCTAGCAAGATCTCTTGCCGATAAAGCTAATAATATCGAAGAACTAAAAGAATCTCTACTAAATTTTAATGGTTGTGAACTTAAGAAATTTGCTACTAATACGGTTTTCGGTGACGGTAATTTGGAAGCTAAAATTATGTTAATAGGCGAAGCCCCGGGAAGTACTGAAGATTTGAAAGGAATACCTTTTTACGGCGAAAGTGGCAATTTACTTGATAATATGCTACATGCTATCGGAATTTCACGAAAAAATAACGCTTATATTACTAATACGGTATTTTGGCGTCCTCCTGCTAATAGACAGCCGACGTTCGAAGAAGTCGATATTTGTAGACCTTTTGTCGAGAAGCATATTGCTCTTATTAACCCGCAGCTAATTATTCTAGTCGGTAGCACGGCTGCAACTAGCTTACTTGGAAAAAATTCGGGTATTACTAAAATTAGACAAGAATATTATTTTTATACCAATAAATATCTATCCGCTCCTATTCAAACTACGGCAATCTTCCACCCTGCCTATTTACTCCGCCAACCTATGCAAAAACGCACCTCTTGGTATGATTTACTCAAGATTAAGGAGTATTTAGTCAATAATAGACTTCTTGCATAACTTGTACATTAATCTAGTACTAACAGCTTCACGTACTTTTCAAAATAATTTTCTACTGGACAATTAGTCGTATATATGCGACAGTGTAATCATCTCTAGTTAAGCTTAATATGCAAAACACTAAACAAATACAATTTTTATAACAGATATTCTGCTATTAAATGCAGGTAATAAAGATACTCAAGGCAAAGATATTAAAAAAGCCTTAGAAATAATAGAAGAAATTGAGGGTGTTATATGGAAAGTTTACAGATTATTTAAAAGAAAAATTACAACATGAGGAAATATTAGTAGGGTATATTAATGAAGCGTTAGAGCAATATTTCGTGGATCATAATAATGAGCTATAATGGCTATTTTAAAAGAAGCCATTATAGCAAGAGGAGGTATAGCAAAAATCTCTAAAGAAGCTCATATAAATAGGCAACATATATATATAATATTATCTAGCAAAGGTAATCCAAGTGTCGACAATATAGGATCTTTATTAAACGCTTTAGGCTTGCAGTGGAAAGTAGAAGCATGTGCGTTTTAAATTTTCATTAACCTTGCAAGTTGAGCAAGATATCAAAGAAAATTTTTAAATCCTAATAAATCATAATTCATTTCTAATTTCATTAAATTAGGGTTATACTTACTGATGTATAAAAATAAGGTATATCCATATGACCAATGAAAATAATAATGATTCAGAATTTGCTGAATTAAAAATCAGAGGAAAAATATTTAAATTACCTATACTTAAAGCAAGTATCGGTGAGGATGTAATCGATATAAGTAGGGTATCTGCGGAAGCCGATTGCTTTACTTACGACCCGGGTTTTATGTCTACTGCTTCTTGTCAGTCTACTATCACCTATATAGACGGTGATAAAGGAATCTTGCGGCATCGAGGATATGATATTAAAGACTTAGCTGAGAAAAGTGATTTTTTAGAAGTGGCATATTTACTGATTTATGGGGAACTACCAAGTGGTGAGCAGTATAATAATTTCACTAAACAGGTTGCTCATCATTCATTAGTGAATGAAAGATTACACTATTTATTTCAAACCTTTTGTAGCTCTTCTCATCCTATGGCTATTATGCTTGCGGCTGTCGGTTCTCTTTCGGCATTTTATCCTGATTTATTGAATTTTAAGGAAGCAGATTACGAACTTACCGCTATTAGAATGATTGCTAAGATACCTACCATCGCTGCAATGTCTTATAAATATTCTATAGGACAACCGTTTATTTATCCTGATAATTCGTTAGATTTTACCGAAAATTTTCTGCATATGATGTTTGCAACGCCTTGTACGAAATATACAGTAAATCCAATAATAAAAAATGCTCTTAATAAGATATTTATCCTACATGCCGATCATGAGCAGAATGCTTCTACTTCAACAGTCCGAATTGCCGGCTCATCCGGAGCTAACCCTTTTGCTTGTATTAGCACGGGTATTGCCTCACTTTGGGGACCTGCTCACGGCGGGGCTAATGAAGCGGTAATAAATATGCTTAAAGAAATCGGTAGTTCTGAGTATATTCCTAAATATATAGCTAAAGCTAAGGATAAAAATGATCCATTTAGATTAATGGGTTTTGGTCATCGTGTATATAAAAACTATGACCCGCGTGCCGCAGTACTTAAAGAAACGTGCAAAGAAGTATTAAAGGAACTCGGGCAGCTAGACAACAATCCGCTCTTACAAATAGCAATAGAACTTGAAGCTATTGCTCTTAAAGATGAATATTTTATTGAGAGAAAATTATATCCAAATGTTGATTTTTATTCGGGTATTATCTATAAAGCTATGGGTATACCGTCGCAAATGTTCACGGTACTTTTTGCAATAGCAAGAACCGTAGGCTGGATGGCACAATGGAAAGAAATGCACGAAGACCCTGAACAAAAAATCAGCAGACCTAGACAGCTTTACACCGGTTATGTACATAGAGAGTATAAGGGTATTCGGGAGAGGTAAACATTTTCGTCATTGCGAGCGACTGCAAGGAGCGTAGCAATCTCAAGAGATTTGATGAGATTGCCACGTCGCTTCGCGCCTCGTAATGACGTTGAAAATATAAATCATATGCATTTTATTGATGAAGTTAAAATATATATAAAAGGTGGGAACGGCGGCAATGGTTGTGTTAGTTTCCATCGTGAGAAATTTATTGACAGAGGCGGACCGGACGGTGGTGATGGTGGACGTGGCGGTAGTGTTATTTTCAGGAGTAATCACCATCTTAATACGCTAGTAAATTATCGATATAAACAGCATTTTACCGCAGAAAACGGCGAAAACGGTAAAGATTCAAATAGAAGCGGTAAATCAGGAAAATCATTAGTTCTTGATGTTCCGATCGGTACTCAAATCTTTTCCGAGGACGGCAATATATTATTTTATGATTTCACTGTGGATGATCAAAGATTTGAAATAATTAAAGGAGGAAGTGGTGGTCTTGGTAACAGCCATTTCAAATCGTCGGTTAATCAAGCTCCAAGAAAGCGTACGGAAGGAGAAATTGCCGAAGAAATGTGGATTCATTTAAGTTTAAAACTTCTCTCTGATGTTGGGCTTGTGGGGCTTCCAAATGCCGGTAAATCTACTTTTTTATCCGTTGTAACGGCAGCCAAGCCTAAAATTGCCGATTATCCCTTTACTACTTTAGTGCCAAATCTTGGAGTGGTATATGTTGATGACGAAGAGTTTGTCATAGCCGATATTCCTGGTTTAATTGAGGGGGCTCATCAAGGTCACGGACTTGGCGATAAATTCTTAAAGCATATAGAAAGATGTAATGTATTAATACATTTAATAGATGGCTCTAGTAATGATGTAGTTGCAGATTATAATACGGTACGTCTTGAGCTTGAATCATATTCCGATTATCTAAAAAATAAAATCGAAACCATATGTCTTAATAAATGCGATGTTCTCACAGATGAGGAAATACAGGAAAAAATAAATAAGCTGCAGAAAGTTACTAATAAAGAAGTTTTTCCTATCTCTACCTGCACTAATGCTGGAGTAAATAAAATAGTTAAACTTGCTTTAGAGACTATAAAAAATCAGGAGTAATACTACTAGGTATTGCCTGCGTGGATACTGAGGATTGTCATTACGAGGATTCCTGAGATTGCCAAGTTCACTAAAGTTCGCTCGCAATGACAATGAATAAGCTTTAAATTAAAGTAATACGTTGCTCTTCTGCTTCTAGATATTTCTCTAGCTCTTCCTTAGTATATTTCTTTTCTTTAAGCTTTATTTCGTGATTAAATATATATTGTACAGCTTTATCTTCTAAGGCAGGACCTTTAAGTCCTTCAATTGCTCTAGGATTATTTTTATAAAAATCAAATATCATATTTTCCTGCCCAGGAAAATTACGTGCTTGTTGCATAATAACTTTTCTTAAATCATCAGGCTCTAATTGCAAATTTTTAGATTTGGCATATTCAGCAAGTAATAAGCCTATTCGCACACGGCGTAGGGCTAATTTATTATAATATGCTGTTATTTCTTTAGAGGATTTATCTTTCAATAATGATTCATCTTGTTCATTTTTATCGGTTCCGGACTTTAGAATATTTTTTTCTTGCTCTAATAAAGATTCCGGTACATCAAAATCTAACAATTTTTCTAACTTATCAAATAAGTTCATTTTCATTATAGTATTAATAGCTTCTTCCGACTCATTTTCTATTTGTTTAGTAAAATGTGTACGCAATTCTTCAAGGCTATTACTTTGGAATTTTTTAGCAAATTCGTCATCGATAACGGTAGGTTCTGCAGTATGTACTGCTTTAATTTGTACTACAAAACGAGCATCCTTACCTGCTAAATCTTTAGCATGGTAATTTTCAGGAAAAGTAACATTAACATCTACTTCACTACCTGTTTTAGAACCTATTAATTGTTTCTCAAAACCGGGAATAAGTGCATTACTACCTATTATTACCTTAAAATCATTTAATTTACCGTCCTCAAAAGCTTTCTCCTTGATGTACCCGATTGTATCAATAGTAACCTGATCTCCGTCTTTTATTTTTGCTTTACTTTCTTTAGTATAATTTTTTGTTAATGCAGCAAGTTTTTCTAGTTGTTCTTCAACATCTTTAGAGTTTACTTCTAATTTTGGACGATCTAGTGAGATTTTTTTTAAATCCGGAATAGTAATTTTAGGTAATAGCTCTATTTTTACGGTAAATTCTAAAGCTTTATCGGATTCGTTTTGTAATTCTTCAATTTTGGGTCTACCGATTATATTTAGATTATGCTCTTTAATAACGTGATTTACTGAATGGTTAATTCTTCTTTCTATTATATCATTCCTGACGGAAGTACCGTATTTTTTCTTAACAATTGAAACCGGTACTTTACCGGCTCTAAAACCTGCTATTTTAACTTTTTTGGTTAAATCAAGTAATTCTTTTTGAATATCGTCATCTATCTCACTTAAAGGAGTAGAAATTCTTGCATGAAAATCCAATCCTTCGTTTTTTAATATGGTAATTCCCATTTTAATAATCCATTAATTCTGTATATAGTTTGCTAATCAAAATAAACTAAAGAGCTGCAATATGCAATAGTTTTTGTAAAATCCCATTAGGATTAGGCATTGCTAACTGTGAGTTTCGCAGAACTCACCTTTGCTGGCATATAGTCGTCTATTTTTGCAATCACTAACTATTTCGCGTTAGCACTTAACAGCAATTGAGCCATTTCCATAGCAGTAAGCTCCTGCTTCTTATAATTTTCAAGGGCTTTAATAATTTTGGATATATCAAATATCTTATCGGTATTATTAATATAACAATATTTAGTCAAAAGCCCTTTTTTTATTATCTTAATATTCGGTTCTATTTTTTGTATAGCGTTCAATAGCTTATTCAATTCATTTCTATAAATCATGATAATAATTTTTCTCTTTCTTACTTTGCTTTTAGCATTAAGTAATCGTTTATCATTGCTTGCTTCCTCTTTTTTCTTTGCTTCTTCAGGATAAGTATCAACTAGCTAGGTTGCTATTTTAGAAGCAGTAAACTCTTTGCCGGCATGAGTTTTAAGAGTTTAATAATTGCAGTTTTGCGGTCAAAAAAAGACATATTCGGTAATTATATTAAGTTAAAATTCATATTACTTTATTTTTTAGACATTGCTAAATTAAAGATGGATATTGTCATGAGCTAAGCGACTAGCCGTAGTCGATTTTGTAGAAGTACTTTTTTCTTTTTTGTTATTGCTCTTTTGTTCTTTATCTGAGTTAACTTTAAAAGCTCAATAATTACAGCTTTGTATTGAAATTTTGCAGAAAAAATAAATTATAAATTCTTCAAAGTAAACAAATTAATTATATAGAAATAAAAAATTAATATTATAGTGGTATAAAAATACAACTATTTTTTAAATTATATAAAGATAAGGTATTTATGGGGTAACCCTTTATTTTTTAAAAAGAATTTAAAGGGTTATATCTTACTTTTTTAGAGTATATTGCAATAAACTAGATGATTTAGGAGCAAAAGCAAGTAAATAAATTGGGTATAAGATTTGTAGCATTGTTAACCAAAGATAGATATCGTTATGAGCTAAATAACTGAAAGTGTTGTTGCGTGGAGGCCAAATCGTCATTGCTAGGCGCGAAGCGACGTGGCAATCCAAAAAAAATAATTAAAAAAATTCTGATTTACAGAATTTTTTACTGAATTGCTTCGTCGAATTACTACGTAATTCTTTTCGCAATGACGGAAAACCAATCCACGCAACAATGCCACGCAGGAATGACATTAAGAGCATTTTTTATTAGACTGCTTAGTCAATTACTTAGTAATTTTCCTCACAATGGCGTTAAGCAATAAGATTTAAGCGTACTTCTTCGTTCAGTTCTTTAGCAGAAGATAATTCTATATCAAGTTCGGCAAATATCTGCACTAAAGCTACAGATAAATCATTGATCATTTTGTCGGTATGGGCAGGGGTTGGGATGATGCGGAGGCGTTCCGTACCTCTCGGTACGGTTGGAAAATTGATATGTTGAACGTAAATACCGTATTCATTAAGGAGCATATTTGAGGCTTTCGCCGTTTTAATCGGATCACCAATAATTATCGGCACTATATGACTTTCATTTTTCAAATAAGGTATATTAAAACGTTCAAAAGAATTTTTAAGTTTTGTAACTACTTCTTGATGTTTTATTCGTTCTTCATTCGATTCTTTAAGATATCTAATACTATGCGTTGCAGCGGTAGAAATTACCGGCGGCAATGAAGTAGTGAAAATAAACCCTGGAGCGGTTAGTCTTATAGCATCGACTAAATTATGGTTGCTAGTGATATAACCGCCGATAGTACCATATGCTTTGGCAAGTGTCCCTTGAATAATATCGATTTGATCACTACAATTAAGAAGCTCGGCAATACCGCCACCCTGTTTACCGTATAAACCGACCGTATGAACTTCATCGATAAAGGTTAAAGCATTATATTTTTTTGCTAAGTTGATTATATCTTTGATAGGTGAGAAAAAACCGTCCATAGAGTAAGCCGATTCAAAAACAACAATTTTCGGTCTATTAATATCGACTGATTGTAAAAGCTCTTCTAGATGCTTAACGTCTAAATGTCTATATATATATTTCTCGGCTCTTGAACTTGTAATCCCTGCAATTATTGATGCATGATTTAGCTCATCGGAGAAAAATACTATATCCGGCATGATTTTAGCAAGACTTGCAAGCGTTGTATCATTTGCAACAAAACCGGATGTAAAAACTAAAGCTGCTTGCTTTTTGTGTAAATTTGCAAGTTCTTTTTCAAGCTCAAGAATGGCAATATTATTACCGCCGATATTGCGAGTTCCACCTGATCCAACACCGTATTTTAGCAAGGCATTTATAGAAGCGTGCATTACTTTTGCATGTTTACTCATACCCAAATAGTCATTAATGCACCACATAACTATTTGTTTATTAGCGTGTTCTGCAAAAGGAAAATTATCGGCTTGTCTTTTTAAGGCCTTAAATTCTCGATATCTTCCTTCGCTTTTGATCTTATCTATATGTTTGCTAAATATAATATCGTAATAAGACATTTTCTCGATGTCATTCCCGCGTAGGCGGGAATCCATTTTATTAATTATAAAATTCTATAATCAGATATTTTGAATGTTCTTTCTAGATTCCCGCCTACGCGGGAATGACATCGAACAGAACAATACTTCCAAACTCACGTTTGCAACTATTCTACATTAAAATTAAAAAAGTTTAAAGTTATAATATGGCTTTTTGTACAATATCGTTTAATCTCTTTGAAAATGCACCTGTATCAGCAACCGGTTCACCCTCTAAAATACAGGCTTGATCAAATATTAGATTAACCAATTCTTCATTATTTTTATTATTTGCTTTTAAGTCGTTAAAGATTTTCTCTATGATTTTATTTTTAGGGTTTAACTCTAGATTTTTAGCTGAGGCATTAGCTATTTGTTTCTGTTCAATCAAAAATCTCTCCATACGAATATCCATGGCAGTGTCGCTAACGGCAAGACAAGCAGGACTTGAAGTAAGTTTTTTAGAGATCTTAACTTCTTTTACCAACTCCCCTAGTGTCTCTTTAAAATAATCTGTTAGCAATTTATATTCATCATCGGATTTTTTACTATCTGTATTTTTCTCCTCAGATTGTGAAGTAGTTTGCTCTACATCGATATCGCTTCTTGTCGCTGATTTAATAGCATGTTCTTTATATTTGCTATTAACATTTACCCAAAAATCATCCACTGTATCGGTAAAAAGTAATACATCGATTTTTTTACTTAACAACCCTTCGATTTGTGGGCTTGAAAGTAATTTATCGGGGTTATCACCGCTTAAATAATATATAGTACTCTGCCCTTCTTTAAAATTCGCTATATATTCGTCAAGGCTGATCATTTTATTATGCAAGGCACTTCTGAATATGCATACCTCTAATAATTTTTCATGGTTGGTAGTAGCCTCACATAAACCCTCTTTTAAAGCACCGCCGAAATTAGCCCAAAACTTATTATATTCTTCAGGTGATTCCTCTTTCTTTTTTCTAAGCTCGCCAAGCACTCTTTTTGTAATAGCATTTTTGATTTTCTCAAGCACGCTATTATGCTGCAGTGATTCACGGCTAATATTTAGTGGTAAATCTTCTGAATCAACCACGCCTCGTAAAAATCTTAAATATGACGGGATTAAATCTATATTCTCATCAGATATAAATACTCTTTTTATATATAATTTTACTCGCCTTTTGCGATCAGGGTGGAATAAATCAAATGTTTTGCTTGATGGAATGAAAAGTAGGTTAGTAAATTCTATAGCTCCCTCGTTTTTATTATGCATAGTTATCCAAGGGTCATCAATGGCATAAGATAGACTTTTGTAGAATTCTTTATATTGTTCTTCCGTAATTTCCGATTTCGGTCTTGTCCATAATGCAGAAGCTGAATTAAGCTGGATTTCATTATTACCAGCTTCATCAAAGAAATATATTGGTACTGCTATGTGATCGGAATAGCTTTTAACGATGTGTTTTAATCTAAAATGATCAAGGAATGTATCTTCTTCCTTTTTGATATGTAAAACGATTTCCGTGCCTCTTGTGAACTCTTTATCTGAATCTGAGACAGTATATTCACCAAGCCCGTCTGATTCCCAAATATGGACTTTATCTTCCCCAGCTTTTCTTGAGGTTACAGTCACTTTATCGGCTACCATAAAGCTTGAATAAAATCCAACACCAAATTGACCGATTAGCATATTGTCTTTTTTAGAATCACCGGATAGGCTTTTAAGAAAATTTGCCGTACCCGATCTTGCAATAGTACCGAGATTTTCAATTAAATCGTCTTTATTCATGCCGATGCCATTATCACGGATAATGATTTGTCTGTTATCTTTATCGACTTTAACCGTAATTTTAAAATTGCTATCGCCAGCTACTAATTCACTATTACTTTGAGATAAATAACGTAATTTATCACAAGCATCCGAAGCATTGGAAATTAACTCCCTCATAAAAATCTCTTTATTACTATAAAGAGAGTGAATCATTAAATTTAAAATCTTGCCAACCTCGGCATCAAATTTCTTTTTTTCTTGTATCATAATTATTCCAGTTAATAAATTATTTTTTCGTCATATGACTGCTTATGTCATTCCTGCGGAAGCAGGAATCTAGAAAATAATAAATATAAACTGGATTCCCGCCTATGCGGGAATGACATTGGAAGTCTAGCAACAACTGCACCTTATTTAATATAGGAATTAATAATCAAATTTAAATAGTCTTCATTAATATTTTTTATCAATATCGTTTTTAAGCTATGAGTATGACCTTTAATAATTTCGATATTACTACGTGATAATTTCCATTCTTTTGCTAAATAATTTATGATTTCTTCATTCGCTTTACCTTGTTCCGGTATTGCTTTTATAGATAATTTTAGATATGGGATATTATTAATAATTACAAAATTGCTAATTAGATTTTGTTTAGAATTAGGCTTTACTTTAAAACTAAGTAAAGCCTGATGTGAAGAAGAATTGTAATTGTAGAATTTATCCATGAATATTTTTTATCATATTTGCTTATTATTTTTAATAAAAAAAGAATCCTTGAAAAACTTTGCTTAAACTGATATAATGTTTACCATAAATGTTTAGCACCCTTAGCTCAGCTGGATAGAGCAACAGATTTCTAATCTGTGGGTCAGAGGTTCGAATCCTTTAGGGTGCGCCATTCTGCATTTCTCGGTATTTCTACAAACGTATCAAACCGCAGATGCAGCATAAAATCAAGCTTTTGACCGTTTAACTGAATATTAATTGTCTTTCACCAAGTCTCTAAACTAAGCAGCTTTTCTCTTTCTTCTAAATAGTAAATTTATCACCTTATAAAACGAAATATTAAAAATATTTCTCAAGTTTATTAATTAAAGCTTTAATTTCTTTTGTGTTAACTAATATTTAATAATCATGATATCACAAGTATCGCTCCATATGTAGACATAAATATGAAAATTTGCTTAATGGAGCTAATAATGGATTAAAAGAAGAAATGATTATTAATACCCTCACAGAACTATCATCAGACCATTCTGGTGTAATGCTTAATTTAAAACCGAGTAATAACGAAAAAGAGTTTAAAGAAAAATTAGAAAAGATTATTAATACTTATGAAAAATGGAAGGAAAATCCTGAAAACAAAAAAGCAATTTCTCAAGAACTCAAAAAAGAATTAGAGAATCTAGATATATGGTGCAAAGAAACAGCTAAAAAAGATAATTCGCATGTTTTTAAAAATATTGGATAAGTTATAAAACATAGTTTTAAAGCTTTGGCTAACATAGGAAATAAAGAAGCTTTCAAAAAAGAACAGAAAGAAGTAGGTATTTTATATGGATGCTATAACACATGCTAATAAAAATACTAAACAAACACTAGAACGCATAAGGGCTACTATTAACAAACATAAATCTCCCCTTCCTCATTTCTTATTACTACTCCCAAGAATATATCGCAAAAAAGCAAGCGAGGATCTGTAAAAAGATAAATAATAATTACTCGAAGCTGGTAAATGTATCGATAATCGTCCACTAGGGTGTGCCATTAACCGAAAACCAACAGCCGCCTTAATCTCGTTTATTTTCAACTGTGGGGCTGGGGCATTTCAAGCATCAACATTGCAGCAAAAGCTAAACCGAGGTGAATATGCAAACGCTGCTAACGAGTTACTGCGATGGATGTGTGCTAAAGGCGGTCTTAAGCTGCAAGGCTTAGTGAAACGTCGGCAATATTATAGATTATAATTATTTATCAATTAAGCAGACATCACCGGAGAAGGAGCAAAAGATTTTGTCGGATAATTTCCACTTTCTTTCTCCAATTTTTCAAAATGAAGTATACCAAATCCAATACTTGTTGGAATCATAATAATTAATACTTTCCAGTTTCTAAAGGTTTTTATTAAATGAGGAAAGCCAAAAGAGCTAATAACATACATACAAGCAGCTGATACAGCATATGTAAATGTTACGGAAGTAAAGCGTTTAAAGATTGGAAAATGTCTAAAACAATTTGGTACAGCCGGCATAACATTAAGGGCAAAAGCCATGATAAGTGCTTGAATATAAATTAATAATATTTCCTAATGCCTAATTACAAATCAGAGGAATATCTAATATATTAGACCAAACTTTATCCCAACCTTTTGCATGAGAAATATTAGGAAAAGTTTGCTTTTTTACACACGGTGAGTTACTTGTTTTTACGTAAAGTGCTGCTATGAAAGGCGGGACTCTTTTGTCATCCATGCCGGAGAGATGTAATTGAGGGATATTATTAACCTGTTTTGCATAATTTATCGGGTTTAAGGATTTAACTAAGTAACCACGATAATTATGATATTTATCAAACTTTTTAGTATCTAAATTACCGGCAATCGTTATAATATCTTTAACATTACTATTTTGAGCGGCAATTAATATTGTAAGCCCGCCGCCACCGGAGAAGCCGACTAAGCTAAATTTTTGTCCGTTATTGATAATATTTATGACATTGTTAATTGAATCTACGACTTCCTGCCCCATTCTTTTATCTAACCAATAATCGCTAATGCATTTTGAGTTCATTTCTAAAGGAGTATATTGGCAAGGTCTTGCTATATAAACAATATTCGGTCTTTTATCCATTGTAGCAAGCTTTAAGAGCATCGGATTAACGGGAGTAGGGTTGTCGGAATTAGCAGATCCATCCGCAAGATGTCCATCTCCCTCAATATAGAATACAAAAGGTAGGTTACGGTCGGTAATACGCTGATAAGTCGTAAGAGTAAAATCACCACCGTTTACTAGACCCATCTGAAAGTTATTTTGAGTTGCTATATCTTGCGAATGCTTTACCCTTCTAGCTACATCATGAGTAGTAGAACACCCTGAAAGAAATATTGGTATTAAAAATATTATTGCCCAAATAAAATTTTTCATAACAATTTTGATTAAAACGGTATTTCGTCGTCTAAGTCGCTATGGTCAAAGGAATGATTTTTAGTTTCAGGATGTTTATATTCGCTATGCCCTGAATCTTGATTATGATTATTAGAGTTTTTACTATCTAATAATATTAATTGTGAATTAAAGTTTTGTAACACAACTTCCGTGGTATATTTTTCTTGACCTGAATTATCATTCCACTTACGGGTTTGCAATGAACCTTCAATATATAATTTGCTACCTTTTGTGACATAGCGTTCTACAACAGATACTAACCCTTCACTAAATATCACTACTCTATGCCATTCAGTTCGTTCTTTTCGTTCGCTGGTAATGCGATCTTTCCAAGTTTCGGTTGTTGCTAAGGAAAGATTAATGATTTTTTTTCCTTCGCCCGTAGTTCTCATTTCCGGATCACGCCCTACATTACCTATTAATATTACTTTATTTAAACTACCTGCCATAGATTACTACCTACTTTAAAATATTATTATTGCAATAATAAAATAAAAGAGCCTATAATACTACAGGTTTTTTAAAAAATATCTCAAAAATTTTGTAGTGAAGTGATTATGAACCAAGAATATATTAAGGTACGCGGTGCTAAAGAGCATAATCTAAAAAATATAAATGTTAATATTCCAAGGAATAAATTTGTTGTTATCACCGGTCTTAGCGGTTCAGGCAAGTCTTCTTTAGCGTTTGATACTATTTATGCAGAAGGTCAAAGGCGATATGTTGAAAGTTTATCTTCATATGCAAGGCAATTCTTACATTTACAAAATAAACCTAATGTAGAATCTATTTCCGGATTATCGCCTGCTATTGCAATTGACCAAAAAACTACTTCTAAAAATCCACGTTCTACGGTTGGAACTATAACGGAAATTTACGATTATCTTAGGTTATTATATGCAAGGGTGGGTATTCCTTACTCTCCGGCAACCGGTCTTCCGATACATAGCCAAACAGTTTCCGAGATGGTAGATATAATTAACGAACTACCTAAGGGTACGAAAATATATTTACTCGCTCCTATTGTTAGAGGACATAAGGGTGAGTTCAAGCGTGAAATTATGAATTTGAAAAAGCAAGGCTTTCAGAAATTAATAGTTAACGGGGAAGTTTGCGAAATTGATGATTTACCGAAACTTGATAAAAATAAGAAGCATAATATAGAAGTGATCGTTGATAGAATAGTTCTAGACGAAAGTTTAGGTAATAGACTTGCAGATAGCTTAGAGAGTTCGTTAAATCTTGCCGAGGGTATTACTTATTTGGAAATTGTAGAATTACCGCCGGCAGTTAAGAGCGAGTTTGAAAAAAATCAGCGTATTATTTTTTCCGAGCAATATTCTTGTCCGGTATCGGGTTTTCAGCTTACTGAAATAGAGCCTCGAATCTTTTCTTTTAATAGCCCTTTTGGAGCATGTCCTAAATGTGAAGGGATAGGTAAGGAGTTTTTCTTTGATAGAGATTTAATAGTTCCGGATCAAAGAATTGCTATTAAAGACGGTGCAATAGTGCCTTGGGGTAGTACAGCTTCTAAATTTATCCTAGAGACATTAAAGGCTCTTGCCGATCATTATAAATTTTCTATTGAAGTACCTTTTGTAAGTTTATCACAAAATATTAAGGATATTTTATTTGAAGGTTCAGGAGAAGAGGCAATAAAGTTTGAATTTCACGATGGTTCTAAAACGCAAATAATAAAACAACCTTTTGCCGGTATAATACCAAGTTTGCAAGAAAAGGACCGTACTATAGAATCGGTTTTAATTAAAGAAGAACTAGCTAAATTTAAGTCAGAGCATAAATGTACTGCTTGTTCAGGGTTTAGATTAAAAGACGAAGCATTATGTGTTAAAATAGCAAATTTTCATATAGGCGAAGTAGCAGGTATGAGTATTGCAGCCTTGCAAAAATGGTTTAGTTACTTAGAAGAAAAATTAAATAAAAAGCAATTATTTATTGCTGAGCGTATACTCAAAGAAATTACCGAGAGATTAAAATTTCTTATGAATGTCGGGCTTGATTATCTAACGTTATCACGAGAAGCAGGTACTTTATCGGGGGGGGAAAGTCAGCGTATTCGTCTTGCATCTCAAATAGGTTCAGGACTGAGCGGTGTTTTATATGTACTTGATGAGCCGTCTATTGGTCTTCATCAACGAGATAATACAAGATTAATTGAGACACTAAAAAGGCTTAGAGATTTGGGTAATACCGTTTTGGTAGTCGAGCATGATGAAGAAACAATATATGAAGCAGACCATATTATTGATATAGGACCGGGAGCCGGTATTCACGGCGGTCGTGTTATTGCGGAAGGAAATGCTGAAGAAATAAAGAATTTTGAAGAAAGTATCACAGGTAGGTATCTAAGTGGTCGTCAAACAATCAAAGTGCCGTCTGAAACAAGAGTAGGGCATGATAATAGGGCAATTGAATTACTTGGGGCGGTTTCCAACAATTTAGATAATGTTGATATCAAAATTCCGCTTGGTACTTTTACCGCTATAACGGGAGTATCGGGAAGCGGTAAATCAAGCTTGATGATTCATACTCTATATAAAGCGGCTCTAAAGCATTTAGAGCCAACTAGCAAAGTATTTCCTGGCAAATATAGAGAGTTAAAAGGACTTGAATATATTGATAAAATTATCGATATTAATCAATCTCCGATAGGTAGAACTCCTCGTTCAAACCCTGCGACTTATACAGGTGCCTTTACCCATATTAGGGATTGGTTTGTGGAGTTACCTGAATCAAAAGCTAGAGGGTATAAAGTAGGCAGATTTTCGTTTAACGTTAAAGGTGGTAGATGTGAAGCATGCCAAGGTGATGGGCTAATAAAAATAGAGATGCATTTCCTACCTGACGTATATGTAAAGTGTGATATTTGTAACGGTCACAGATATAATAGAGAAACGCTTGAAATAAAATATAAAGGTAAATCTATTGCCGATATTTTGATGATGACTGTAGAAGATGTGATGCAGTTTTTTGAAAAAATACCGTTAATCTATGAAAAATTAATTACCTTAAATGAAGTGGGTCTAGGCTATATTAAAATCGGTCAGTCTGCTACTACTCTTTCAGGTGGTGAAGCACAACGCGTTAAGCTTGCTAAAGAATTATCAAGACGTTCAACCGGTAAAACGCTTTATATACTTGATGAACCGACTACGGGATTACATATCGACGATATTAATAAATTGTTAAAAGTGTTACATAAACTTGTTGATATGGGCAATACCGTTTTAGTTATCGAGCATAATTTAGATGTTATAAAAACTGCAGATTATATTATTGACGTCGGTCCTGAAGGTGGCGACAAAGGCGGTAAGATAGTTGTATGTGGCACCCCTGCCGACATCGCTGCCTGTGAGGAAAGCCATACCGGTAGATATTTAAAGCAATATTTGGTGTGATCTAATATAAATAGCAAGTTACTCTATATAATTTGCTATTTGATGTATTTCTAAATTATCCTTAACACTCATCCCTTGATTTCGTTAAGAAAAATTAATCTAATCCTTGCTATTTTCTAAAAATTATCATATTTTGTGGTTATTACCATGTTTTATGGTGTTCTGTAGAATAATTATAAAAGAAGAAATTAATGAAAGTTACATTTAATAGTATTGAAAAAATTTATAATTTATTAACTACCGAAGAATGGATAGATAAACAAGATCCAAAGCAACGCTTGGAACAATTAAACAAAAAACTAGCGAAAGCTAGTGATCCAAAAGAAAAAATTAATTTAGAAAAGGCCATAACAACCTTAGAAGAAAATGCTAAAAGTAATCCCATGACTTTAAAAAAAGCTGGAATAAACCAAGACGATGCTGAAATATATTATATAAAGAGGGTTTTAATAAAAAGTCTAGTGATACATTAAAAGAATTATTAGAAAATAATTTTGATCAATTAAATACTAATGATGTTTTTGAAAAAATACATAAGCAATATTTAAGTACAAATACACACCTTAAAAAAATCTTATTAGTAAAGACTATGTAAGGAATATTGCCATATTGTCAAAAATCGCTGACTTATATACGGAGAATGGCGGTTTAAATTCTTTAGAAATGGCTAAAAAAGTATCTACTTACTTTGGAAATTTAGAAGATATAAAAAGTTACTTAAAAACTGTTAATTATGATACAAAAGAAACAATAGAATTGAGTTTTCAATTTAATTTACCACAAACATTGTCTTCCAAAACATTAGAATTTTTTCAAATTTTAAATAAATCTGGAAGAGACTCATTATATATTTTCAGTAATGCACACTTACTGGAAAAAACTGAAAAATTTCAAAAAATTCTTAAAGAAAATAAATTAAATGATTTTCAGCAGATAACTAAAAATGATTTAAAGAATTAGTAAATCAAGTAACTGAAATAGTAATTAAAGAATCTTATAAGTACAACGAAGAAGAATTATCAGAAGAAAATAAATTACATGCAAAAAATTTAGCTAATTTTTCTTTAAAAGGAAAACTAGATAATAATAGTTTTCAAAAAGCATTGAACTTTATAAAAGAATATTATATGCCTGATATTAATTTTGATATAGAGGTAACAGGCAAAAAGTATAATTTTCCTAAATTACCTGCCGATGATATGAAAGGTTTTATGCTTGGTAAATTTAGTAATTCTTGCCAATCTATAGGACATGATTCCGAAAGATGTATTTTAGACGGTATGAGTAAAGCAAATGCCGGTTTTTATATAATTACGGATGATGAAGGAAATATAAGAGCTCAGTCATATGCTTGGCTTGCTGGAGAGGGAAAAAAGAATGAAAAAGCCACTTCTATGTATGGTACTAGATTCATTTGAGCATTTAGGGAAAGAAGATAAATTATTATTTGTACCTATAATAAATAAATTGAGAGAAGCATTACAAAAACAAGCATTAAATTTATATGTAGGATGTGGCGGACAAACTCCTAAACTTGATATAAACACTATACTTCATCCAAAACCAATGGAGCAAGATTTATATATGGCGATGCAACAAATGTTTATCCTATTACAAGAGAAGTACCAACAATAGAATTAAACTTAGGAAAAAATGCTAATAACCAGGTTAATCAATATTCTACTATTGAAGAGCTAAAAACTGATAGTAAATTACTACAACAAATTATAATAAGTAAGCAAATTAACCGAGATTTAACAGAAGAGGAAATATCGTTGCTTAACATAGGTTTTACTTTTGCACAAATTTCGAATATAGAAAACAATAAACAAGAATTCTTTGTTGAAAATGACGATAATATAAAAAGTTTGATTGACGCCGGTGTTAGTGTGAAAGAATTACTTGCAATGGAACCAAGTCAGCAGAAACTCTTTATTGAAAATAGTTATAAGGTAAAAAGCTTATCTAAGGCCAGGCTCATTACGAAAGAATTGTTTAATGTGATAACAGGCCAACAAGAATCAGGTAATACAAATGAAAATGATTTAACTCAGTTCGATAATACCGATCACAATGCATTAAAAGTAGAGTTGATAGGTGATGCTACAGAACAAGCTTAGGTGAGCGTGGAATACAATTCAAGTATAATAGAATTCTTGCATAACATAGCTAATAAGGAGAGATCCTTTTGGAGACAAATAAGTTATGCAAGAATTCTAATGCTTATGGTCATGGTGGTGGGTATAGAAGCCTAGAGCAGAAAGTGCATTTGAGAATTCAGAGTTAGGAGTTATTTCATTTGGTATTCCGCTGCAACATATGTGACTGTTTAAGCATATCACTTGATCGGAGTTTTTTATTACGGTAAATAAATCATGAGAAATCATAAAAACCGTAATATTGAGCTTTTTACGAATCAAATTAATAAGCTGATAAAATTCTTGTTGGCTTGTTACGTCTAAAGACTGTAACGGTTCATCTAAAATAATTAAGTCGGGATTATTAACTATTGAACATGCAAGAACTACCTTTTGAAACTGCCCTCCTGAGAGCTTAGAAATTTCTTGATCTTTTATATGTTCCAAATCAATAAATGAGTTAATCTCTTTAATATTGTTATTAAAATTACTCGGTGCTAACAACTCTAAAAAATTTTTTACTGTAATAGGTAAATCAGGGGTTAATCCGAACTTCTGCGGTACATATCCAATTTTTAGTTTGGGATCAATTATAATCTCGCCGCTTGTAGGTTTTTCAAGTCCAAGCATTAAGCGTACTATGGTAGTTTTACCTGCACCGTTAGGTCCGATTAAAGTAGTGATATTATTTTTTTTGACAGTGAAACTAACGTTATTTATCGGCAATTTATTACCGAATTTTTTAGATACGTTACGAAACTCGATTATAGGTTTTTGCATGTGTCAGTTCACTTCTGTCATCCCGTAGCTTGACCACGGGATCCAGTAATAAATACTAAAGTTATTAATGTTTTTAAGTTATTTTTCTAGATCCCGTGGTTAAGCCACGGGATGACACAGTGGGCAATAAATAGCATTCATTAAATAGAATAAATGCCGATTAGTGCTGCCTCGGCAAGTAAATGTTTTTGCAGGGCTAATACTAAATCTGGCTTGCTAGCATTCTCATCAAGCTCAAGATAATCATTTAGGGCATATAGTTTAAAAAAATAACGATGAGGTTTGCCGGCAGGTGGACAAGGACCGCCGTATTTTTTTTCTTGCCAGCTATTGTTTAAAAGTTTAATACTACTATCTATTTGTCCTTCTGAAAGCTTAGTAATAGAAGCAGAAATATTATATATTACCCAATGATCCCATATACCGTGTGGCGGTGCTATTTCTACCGGTGCATCCGGATCATCCATTATAAGTGCAAAAGATTTAGTATCTGAAAGAGCATTACTCCATTCTAGATGCGGTGAAACATTTTGTCCTTTACAAGTAAATTTATCAGGAATGCGATCATTATATTTAAATGCCGTACTTGTTATTATGAAAGTCATAGGTTGCTCCTTTTGTTATAACGTCATTGCGAGCAGCCATAAGCTGCGTGGCAATCTCATGAAATAATAAAATTCCTGAGATTGCTTCGGCAATTACTTCGTAATTTTCCTCGCAATGACGTTTTGTCTATCAATTCACAACTTGCCATTGTCCGTCAGGTTGGCGGCATGCATTACCGTATGCTTTTTGTTGTTTTCCGCCTATTACAACTGTTTGAGTGTACTCACGGCAATATTGACCAGTGCTATTTCTATAAGTTTTATTAGGTGTTACGTAACCGTAATTGCCGTTATCCGGATTACGCCATTCTACGTTACTACCACTAGGAGCTGTTTCTAAAGCTCTCTGTGAGGTAAGCTCTGCAAGTCTTCTATCCTGTTCATCCATACCTGTACCGATTTGTCCACCAAGAACTGCTCCAAGTAATGCACCTACACCTACTCCAACAAGCTGTCCTTTGCCCTTACCGAATTGAGAACCAAGTAATGCGCCGCCAGCACCGCCAAGAAGTGTTCCTGTACCTTGTTTATTCATACCGCCCGGACCGTTACAGGCTTGTAACATAGAAGTTGCAAGAGCTATAATCATAATTTTAGATAATAGTTTCATATAATTCTCTCTAAATTAATATATAATTAATAAGTATATGGTTTTTAGAATTTTGTAAAGCTAAAACTAGATTCTGTAAACAAAATTTAAATTATTTGTATTTTAAAATATTATTTTTAATTTTGTTCACAGAACCTCATTATAATTGAATTTTATATTTTCTTTGTTAAACTACAAATAAATAAATTGGAAAGATTTGTCATGGATACTAATAGCCGTAATCGGTTAATAAAATCGGCATCTTATTTATCGGTTACTACGGCATTAATTATTTTAAGTATAAAATTATATGCTTGGGTTGTTACCGATTCGCAATCAATCCTTGCTTCTTTAATTGATTCAATGCTTGATATAACTTCCTCCTTTATTAATCTAATAGCTTTAAGATTTGCCCTGCAACCGCCGGATCATCATCATCGATTCGGGTATGAAAAACTGCAGGATTTAACAATTTTTTCTCAATCGATATTTTTCTTTGCTTCAGCTTTTTTTGTAGGCTTTTCTTCGGTTAAATCTTTATTTGAAAAAATAAAACCGGAGAATATTAGCGACGGTACTACTGTAATGTATGTATGTATATTCTTAACAATTATTTTAGTGTTTTACCAAACTTATGTAATTAAAAAAACAGGATCGGAAATAGTAAAAGCCGATAAGCTTCATTATTTCACGGACTTACTAACTAATGTTATAGTAATTATCTCTATAAATTTAAGTGATTATTTTTGGTTTGTTGACCCATTATTTGGTGTAGTTATTTCGTTATATATATTTCACTCTTCTTATTCTTTATTTAAAAAGGCATTTAAAAATTTAGTAGATCATGAATTACCCGAACAAGACAGACAAAAAATTATCTCGATAGTTAATAACCATTTAGGGGCAAAAGGTATGCACGAAATGAAAACTAGATATGCCGGTCAAAAAGCTTTTATCCAGTGCCATCTGGAAATGGACGGCAATATGTCGCTTTATAATGCTCATAAAATTAGCGATGAGATTGCTTTTGAAATATTGCAGGAATTTCCGGAGGCTGAAATAATTATCCACCAAGATCCTTTTGGAATCGAAGAACACGTAAAGTACCGTGAATATATTGTTAGATAAAGAAGCTAATTTTAATAATTTTTTCATGGAGCAAGCTTTAAAACAAGCAAAGATTGCTTTTGATAAAAATGAAGTCCCGGTCGGAGCGGTAGTTGTAGATAGGTTAAATCAGAAAATTATTGCTAGTACCCATAACAATACGGAAGAAAAAAATAACGCTCTTTATCATGCTGAAATTATTGCTATTAATGAAGCATGTAATCTTATATCTTCTAAAAATTTAAATGATTATGATATTTACGTTACTTTAGAACCTTGTGCTATGTGTGCGGCAGCTATAGCTCATAGCAGGTTAAAACGTTTATTTTATGGGGCTTCTGATTCCAAGCACGGAGCAGTCGAAAGTAATTTGCGATATTTTAACAGTAGTGCTTGTTTTCATAGACCGGAAATATATAGCGGAATTCTTGCCGAAGATTCGGGGCTATTAATGAAAGAGTTTTTTAAGAGGATAAGAACTGTTATTTCTAGCCACAGAATGACATAAAGAAGTAAGAAAACATGCTAAAACTATTAATCCCCTATTATTTTAATAAATTATCAAAGGTTATAATACCTATATTAGCTATATCTACTTGCGTAATGATGATTATAGGTCTTTATTTAGCCCTCATAGTTTCGCCGGTAGATTATCAGCAAGGTAATTTTGTACGCATTATGTATGTTCATGTCCCTGCCTCTTGGATGGCTCTTGGTGTTTATGTTTTCATGGCAGTATGCAGCTTTAGCTATTTAGTATGGAAAACTACTATTAGCTATTTGCTAGCCGTAGCTTCTAGTTACGTTGGGGCTACTTTTACTTTGATTAGTTTAGTAACAGGTTCTTTATGGGGAAAACCTATATGGGGGACATGGTGGGTTTGGGATGCAAGACTTACTTCCATGCTCATATTATTTTTATTATATTTAAGCTATATTATTATAGTGAATAGTGCGGATAATATAAGAAAGGCACAAAATCCTTCTTCTATTATTGCTCTTATCGGACTGATTAACATACCGATAGTAAAATTCTCGGTAAATATTTGGTATAGTCTGCATCAGCCTGCTAGTGTTTTAAGGCTAGGGAGTCCAACTATTCACTCTTCAATGCTAAAGCCTTTAATTATCATGTTTATTAGTTTTATATTATATTTTCTATTAGTATTACTTTTAAGAACTGCTATATTAATCGACAAAATCAAAAACAGATAATAAAATGACTTATGTTGTAACCGATGAATGCGTAAAATGTAAATATACCGATTGTGTTGAAGTATGTCCTGTAGATTGTTTTTATGAAGGTGAAAGGGAAGATGATTTTATGTTAGTCATTAACCCCGATGAATGTATAGATTGCGGCGTTTGTGTTCCTGATTGTCCTATAGGTGCTATTAAACCTGAATCACCGGGGTTAATAGAATGGGTAGAACGTGCAAAAGATTTTATAGAAAATAAAGGATGGAAAAATATTACCAAAAAAAAAACTGCTTTGCCTGATGCCGATAAATTTAAAGATGAGAAAGATAAGTTTAATAAATACATAGGTTCTGTAAAATAACATGAATTAACTATATGTGTTTATTTTGTCACAAAACTTAATAAAAGCTTTATTATATGAATCTAATTGCCGATTAAATATAGAACTAAAAAATATAATATGTTATATATACCATTAAGATAATGTTTAATTATTTAATTTGAGGTGCTAATCATGAAAAAGTTACTTTTAATAGCTGCTACAAGTGCAACAATTTTGTCTTCTAGCCTATCATTTGCTGAGGGCATGGGTTATGAGTGGTATTTAAGAATAGATACCGGTGCAGCAATGTTTAATGAAGAAAAAGATAAGGCAACCGGTGTTAAATTAAAATCTAATACAACTGTTCCAGTTGCTTTAGGTATCGGTTATTATATTTCCGAAAACTTTAGAGCCGATTTAACTTTAGGTACTATAATCGGTGGTAAGTTAAAGAAATCCGGAGCTGCGACTAATGCACCTTTTACCCGTACTAATGTTTCAGCAAGCCATAAACCTACTATTACACGTTTACTTATTAACAGTTATGTAGATTTAACTAATTTTGATATGTTCGATGTTTTTGCTGGTGCCGGTGTTGGTCCTGCATTAGTTAAAGAAAAAATTACATATAATGGGATAACCGGTCTTTCATCTAACACTAAAAACAGAACTAATATTTCTTACAAGCTAACTTTAGGTACTTCTGCACAAATTGCCGACGGTATTAAAGTAGAACTAGCTTATAGCTGGATAGATGATGGTAGAACAAAAAGTAAGAATGTAATTTACCAAGGAACAAGTGTACCAACCGGTGGTATGCATTATCAAAGCCATAACTTAACAGCCGGTATAAGATTTGATATATAATTAACAAGAATATATTAATAGTTTTAGGTAATAACCTAATATCATACCGTGGCTTAACCACGGTATCTAGAAATACAAAAAAAAAGACTGGATTCTGGTGGTTAAGCCACGGAGTGATATTAGACAACAACTCAGAAATGTCACTTAAAGCTATTTTTTATCGAATTTAGGTAAAAATTGTAAAATTATTATCTAATATCGTTTTTACTAACAACTAATAAAATTTAAAGGAAAAATTTAACAATATGAAAAAATTACTTTTAATAGCAGCTGCAAGCACAGCACTTTTAACTTCTGGTCTTTCATTTGCTGATTGCGATATGAATTCTTCTGTAGATTCATCTACTAATTCATCGATGTCATCATCTGTGGAAAATCAATGGTATTTAAAACTTAATGCCGGCGGTGTGATTTTTAACAAAACAAAACCTAAAGGAGCAGATTTTAAGTTAAATAATATAAAGTCTAATACAGGATTTACAGGTGAGATCGGTGCGGGTTACTATATCATGGATAATCTAAGAACCGATTTAACAATTGGAACGGTAGCAAGTAGTCATTTAAAGAAATCAAAAACTTATCCAGACGGTAATTCTTTCTCAGTAAAAAATAAACCTACTATTGTAAGTGTATTACTTAACGGTTATGTTGATTTCGTCGATTTAAGCATGTTTAAAGTATTTGCAGGTGCAGGTGTTGGTGCTGCTTTTGTAAAGGAAAAAATTAACTCTAAAGATATTAAAGGTGGTGTAACTGACACTTTCAACGGTACTACTAAAAACAAAACTAACTTTGCTTATCAATTATCTTTAGGAACTTCATTTGAAGTTGCACAAGGTGTAAAAGCTGAACTAGTTTATAGCTGGAGAGATTACGGTAAAACAAAAAATACCACCAAAACTATTGACGGGGATAAAGTTAAATTTGGTGGAACCCGTTATAAAGGTCATAACTTAATGGCAGGATTAAGATTTGATATGTAATTAGTCTTAAATCTTTTTACAAGCTATTAACACGAAAAAGGAGTCTTTAATAAAGACTCCTTTTTTTGTTTGTATGTCTTGGTATTGCCTACGTGGATACTGAGACGTCATGAGCTAAGCGACTGCAAGGTATTATCGCATGATTCAGCTTTTTTGTCATTGCGAGGAAAATTACGAAGTAATTGACGAAGCAATCCAGTAAAAAATTCTGATTTACAGCATTTTTATTATTTTTCCTAGATCCTACGGCTGCAGAGTTGTTGTATGGTTAGCCCGTACGATGTCATTCCCGCGGAAGCGGGAATCCAGAAAAATAACTTCAATATTGATATAGAAGTTACATATTTGGTAAACTAAACATATAAAAAACTTGTTTTTTGATGTTTTACTAGATTCCCGCTTCTGCGGGAATGACATAAACTGAGCCAGGCAACAACACCTACAAGCTTGCGGAGTTATAGTAGAGATGGCATTGATATTCATGCCAACAAACTCTTAATCTAAAGACTCTTTTTGCCTTTATAAAACGTTACGTTCATTTGATGTATTGCTGCAAAGCCTAAATAAATTTTAATACGTTCTAGAATAATATCTTGATAATAAGGTAATTCTGCTGCAGTAGCATTATCTTCAGCTTGTATAAACAGCGTATTAATCTTTTGTTTTTTATAAGTATAGGTGGTGATTTTTAAAGGTAATGCTTTAGTGCTGAAGTTAAACCCGACTATTTTATTCCAGTTAATCATGATTTCAGGCAGCAATGGATGTTGTTTAGCAAATATACGTCTAACTATTTTATCGATATCCTCTTTAATTAGCTTCATTTTAATAAACTCTGCACTGTTAAAGTTATGACTGCTAAAGCAAGCATTATAGATATTACGGGAAAATGTAAAGATGTAACCGATATGATCATTAAAAATATATTACAAACTGCTATAATCGATACTACTTGTTTATGAGATTTACCTTTTTGTACTGCTTTTTGAAAAAAATGTTTTAAATGAGGCTGCCAAATTTTTTCTTTATTGAGTAGCCGAATTAATATGGTTAGCACTGCATCAGTGATGTAATATAAGCTAGCAATAGCACAAGCTATAAATAAATTAGTGCTTGTAAGAGCCAGCAGGAGCAAACAAAGACCCGTTAAGAATCCAAGACTAATACTTCCCACGTCTCCTAAAAATATTTTTGCCGGATGCCAATTAAATATTAAAAAACCACAAGAACCACCAAGAATAATAACATTTACACTAGCTATAAAATATGGATTATTAATAGTCGGAAATTGTAAAAAACATAATATAAGCATAGTGCTAGATAGATGGATAGATTCCACACAACTCATACCGTCTATACCGTCCATAAAATTATATATATTAATAAAACCGCTTAAAGCTATAACTAAAATAGAATATATTAGTATATGTACAGAGTTTAGCTGCGAAAAAAGAAAAATAGCAAAAGCTGCACAAATTAAGTGGACTATTAAACGAATTAGAATAGGTACGGCTTTTAAGTCATCTAAAAAGGAAATCGAAGCAATTGCCAATAATAACGGTAATATTTTTATTGAATTAACAAAGTTATTGCTCGTTATATATTCAAACCCGCTCAAAGCAATCATTACAACAACTACAATAGCAAGACCGCCGCCGCGCGGTGTTATCTTATCATGAGAACGACGGTTACTTGGTATATCAACTAAACCGATAGTAGGAAGATATTTAGTTAATATATATGTTAATATAACGGTGGATATAAAAGAAAAAATAAATAATGTGCTGTAGCTATTTATATTCATAGGAACATATTAGATTTAAAACTATAATATTTACGGTTTGGCATGTCTCTACTATCTTATTTGTCATATGAATGTTGGCTTTTGAAGGTTCAGGGCTACCGCTTGGATGATGATGCACAAGTATAAGGCTGCTTGCTTCGTTAAATAAAGCTCGTTTAATTATCTCACGTGGATATACCGCAGCTTGGTCTATAGTTCCTTGACTTAAAACCTCATCAGCAATTAAAATATTTTTCTTATTCAAAAATAATATACGAAATTGCTCGAGTCGCATATTGCCCATATTAACTTTTAAATAATCAATCCAAGAACTCCAAGAAGCATTAATATTTTTATTTATTATTTTTTGTTTCAATACTCTAATTTATCAGTTCACGTAGAGCAAAATTGATATATAAATTTTCATTGGTGCCTTTAATACTAAGTAGCCTTTCCTTATCAAGGTTAATTAAATCCGTAATATCAAAATGATCAAGTAATTTTTTAGCAAGAGGTTTTATGTCTTTACGAGGGATAGCCGAAAATAACATTACTTCAAGTAATTCGTAATCAGAAAAATGTTCTGCTCCAGCGGCAACGAAGCGTTCTTTTACTCTTTTACGGTGACCTATATAATGAGGCGTATCTATTATTTCATCATTACTAAATTCTAACAAATTATTTTCTAACATTTTTTATGTTTATTCAAATTATAAATAAGTAAAATGTTGCTGATGTCATTCCTAGCTAAAAGCGGGAATCCAGTAATCTTTAATGTCATCCTAGCTAACTTGATCGCGGGATCTAGTCTTTTTAAATGCTTTTTGGATCCCGTGGTCAAGCCACGGGATGACACTGAGTACGTTTTTTGATCCACGCAACAATGTCCCGCGGGAATGACATAGATAGCCATACAACAAAATCAATTTTTACCCTACAGTTTAGTATGGAGGATAATCAAGTTTTTTAGGTGATAACGTAAATATTTCAAAACCGTCTTTAGTCACGCCTATAGTATGCTCAAATTGAGCCGATAATGATTTATCACGTGTAGTAACTGTCCATCCATCTAGTTTACTTAATATAGTGTCATAATTACCGGCATTTATCATAGGTTCAACGGTGAAAAACATCCCTTCTTCTAACGTTAGACCCGTGCCGCTGCGACCGTAATTTAATATTGACGGTTCGTCATGAAAAACTCTTCCGATACCGTGACCCGTATAATCTCTAACCACAGAATAATTATGTTTCTCGGCATAGCTTTGAATAGCATGTCCGATATCACCGAGTTTAGCACCGGGTCTAACTACTTCAATCCCTTTCATCATTGCATCATAAGTTACTTGAATAAGACGCTTTGGCTTAATTGCTACGTCACCGACATAATACATACGGCTAGTATCACCGTACCAACCGTCTAAAATTACCGTAACATCAATATTTACTATATCACCGTTTTTTAACGGTTTATCGTTGGGAATGCCGTGACAAACCACATGATTTATAGAAGTACAAATCGATTTCGGAAAGCCTTTGTAATTTAACGGTGCAGGAACGGCATTATGAGAAGTAATAAAATTATGACAAAGGCCATTTAAACTATTAGTAGTGACATTCGGTTTTACGTGATCAGTAATAAAATCGAGCGTCTCTGCAGCTAATTTTCCTGCTGCCCGCATCTTTATGAAATCTTTTCCCGTGTGGATTTTTATGGTCATGAATTTTGGTTACCTTTCCCTCAAAAAAATATATTTTCATAATACAAAATGGTTCTTTTAATGTAAATAACTTATGCTATTCTTGTGAGAAGTGCTGCTATGTTACTTGATGTAGGTTTTGGATATTATATAATTGCTAATATAATTATTATTTAACATAATGGGTGTAGTGAGGTTATTATTTGCTCTTTCTGTTGTGGCTGCACATTCAACTTCTCATCCATTGCTTAAATTTATAGGTACAACAATTGCAGTACAATCTTTTTTCATAATTTCCGGCTTTTATATGGCTATGATTCAGAGCAATTATACAAGCAAAATAAAATTTTGGAAACGTAGATATTTAAGGCTTTATCCTACTTATATCTTTTGTATTTTAGTTACTTGCTTCTTGCAGCAAAAATTTTCTTTTTTAAGCAATTGTGTAATCTTCCATTTCCGGCTGGTTTTTTTAATTTTTGCAAACCTAACAATGTTGTTGCAAGATGTAACAATGTTTATTGGAATTAATAATAATACAGTACATTTTACAAAATACTTTATTGACTCCACGCCTCCTCTTTATCAATTTTTGTTGATACCTCCTGGTTGGTCAATTGGGCTAGAAATTTCTTTTTATTTAATGGCACCTTGGATTCTAAAAAAGAAAAATATCTATATTTTATCCATAATTTGTATATCTTTAATTACTAGAATTATTCTTCAGTTTAATGGATTTATAGGAGATTCTTGGTCTTATAGATTCTTTCCTTCTGAACTTGCAGTTTTCTTAATTGGTAGTCAAGCATTTTATATTTATACTAATCAAGAAATAAACGAAAAAAAGTCTTGGCTTAGTCAATTACTCTATTTATATATTATATTAATAATTATTACTTTTCCGTTTATCCCAATAGAGCCTCAACTAAAAAAATTACTTTTTTATTGTTTATTTGCTCTATCTTTAGGAAAAATATTTGACTTAACCAAAGATAATAAGTTAGACAAATTAATTGCTTTACTCTCTACCCAATATATTGTTGTCATTTAATTGTCTTGTATAATATATTACCTGCTATTTCATATTGGGCTGATAATGGGACATTTCTTAATACGTTGGTTACTTTTATAACAGTAATAATTATTTCTTTATTGAAAAGCCTATAGAGTATTATAGAAAAAGATATAAAACTCATAATTTAGCTTAATATTTAAAACTATGCTATATTACATAAATAAAATTCTTTCAAACAATAAGGTACAAGTCGTTATCTTAGGGATAATCGGGCTTGGGATTGTTACTGTTCTCACGTCATATAATATAGACGATCCGTCGTTTAACTCGGTCACAACAGAGTACCATAGTAATTTAGTAGGAATTTTTGGCTCTTATTTATCGGATTGTTTATATCAATTTTTTGGGTTGGCTGCTTTTATCATACCGCTTGCTTGCTTTGTTTGGGGGAGAAATTGTTGGTATGGAAGATATCGCGGCTCATTTATCCGTATGTTTGTAATGTTGCTTGCTCTCGTTAGCAGTAGCACATTATTATCTAAGATTAAGCTAGAATTCATACCGGCAAATGCAGGTGGAGCTATCGGAATAATAGCTTCTAATTTTTTTGAGCGATTTACAAATCAACTATACTTATTATTAATATTTTTTACCTTTATTATATTAGTTGTTTTATTTGAAATTAAATTTACTTCTTTAAGTAATTTTATTATTAAGCTAGGGAAATTTTTAATCTATCGGATACAATCTTTTTTACATAATGTATTTTCACGATTGCCGTCGATAAGATTATTCCCTGCTAAAAACAATGATAAGATAAATATAACTTCTTCTTACCAAAAGCCTGTAAGTGAAAAAGTAAAATTTCCTGAAGAAGCGCGATCCGTACCTGCAAATCCTATAAAATTCTTTAGCAAACCTGTTAGCCCTAAAATATCTCAAAGCGAAATAGCAGAATTGCCGCCTATTTCGTTATTACGTGATCCTGAAAAACATCATGTAAAAGGAGCTTCGTCCTCAGAGCTTAAACAAAAGGCTGAAGAGTTATTAACCGTGCTGAATGATTTTGGAGTTAAAGGGCAGATAATTAATATCAATCAAGGACCGGTGGTAACTCAATATGAATTTGAGCCGGCAGCAGGTACGAAAACATCAAGGGTAGTAGGATTATCTGACGATATAGCACGCTCACTATCTGCTTTATCAACAAGGATAGCAGTCATACCCGGCAAAAATGTACTTGGTATTGAGCTTCCTAATAAGCAGCGTGAATTCTTTTGCCTAAAAGAACTTATAGAGACCCCAGAATACCAAGACAAATCAACTTTATTGCCGTTAGTCTTGGGTAAAGATTTAGCAGGTAAGCCGCTGATTGCCGATCTTGCTAAAATGCCTCATTTATTAGTAGCAGGAACCACCGGCTCAGGTAAATCCGTCGGTATTAATGTGATGATTGTGTCGCTCTTATACCGCTATACTCCCGAAGAATGTCGCTTTATCATGATTGATCCGAAAATGCTTGAATTATCGGCTTATGATGGAATACCGCATTTGCTAACTCCTGTGGTAACCGAGCCTTCTAAAGCGGTAGTTGCTCTTAAATGGGCAGTTAAGGAAATGGAAAACCGTTATAGAATGATGAGCAATATCGGTGTTAAGAATATCGCAGGTTATAATGCAAAAATCTTAGAAGCGGTTAAAGAGAATAGGGTAATTGAGCGTTCGATTCAAACTGGTTTTGACCCTGAAACAGGTAAGCCTATTTACGAAACCGTTACAATGAACATGGAAAAACTGCCTTACATAGTGGTTATTGTTGATGAGATGGCTGATTTAATGCTAGTTGCCGGTAAGGATATTGAAATGCTGATTCAAAGGCTTGCTCAGATGGCAAGAGCGGCAGGCATCCATATTATTATGGCAACGCAAAGACCTTCTGTAGACGTTATTACTGGTGTCATTAAAGCCAATTTTCCAAGTCGTATTAGTTTTAAAGTTACCTCTAAAATCGATAGCCGAACGATTTTAGGAGAGCAAGGCTCCGAGCAGTTACTCGGTATGGGTGATATGTTATTTATGGGGAGTACTTCCAAGATAAGTAGGGTACACGGACCGTTTGTTAATGAAGCCGAAATTGAGCAAATTACGGAATATTTGAAAGAGAGCGGTACGCCTGAATATATTTCTGCCGTTACCGAGCAACCTGAAGAAGACGATAGTAGCATTGATATCGGTGACGGCACCTCTGATGAAGTGCTTTACAAAAAAGCTGTGCAGATAGTGCGTGACGAACGCAAATCTTCCATTAGCTATATCCAAAGGTCGCTTAGAATTGGCTATAACAAAGCTGCCAACTTAGTTGAGAAGATGGAGAAAGAGGGAATAGTCTCACCACCGAATCATACAGGTAAAAGAGAGATATTATTGCCTGAGAGGTAGGGTATTTTTTCGTCATGCGCTACGCAGCCGTAGGCGTTGTTGCATGGCTCTTATGTCATTCCTGCGAAAGCAGGAATCCAAGAAAAAATTATAGATACAGCAAATTTTTGAAATTTAAAGCTCGCTTTATGCTGGATTTCTGCTTTTGCAGGAATGACATAAGAGCCATGCAACAAGGCCAGCGTCGCTACGGAATGACATATAATCTATACATAAAAATATCATCTATGTTATTAATTATAATAGACATACTAAAAAAGTTGCGTTATAACACTTTTTAAGTGATTTAATTTTTATTAAGGTTTACATATATGGCGAATATTTCTCCAAAATTATTTCAAAAAGCAATACAACAAGGTCTTAAAGCCGCTTTATTCACCACCTCAACCGCAGCGATAATGCTGAGTAGTAGCGGGGCACTCGGTGTTGCTGCAGGTGTTATTGCTACTAATAATAATGCAGCATTTAGTGATAATGTTGGCAATAATAATTGGAATGAGATAACGGCTGGAGGGGTAGCTAATGGTACTCCTGCTGGCAGTCCTCAAAACAATTGGGCATTTACTTACGGTGGTGATTATACTATCACTGCAGATGCAGCCGATCGTATTATTACGGCTATAAATGTTGCGGGTACTACTCCCGTAGGTCTAAATATTGCTCAAAATACCGTCGTTGGTTCGATTATAACGAGAGGTAACTTGTTGCCTGTTACTATTAATGCCGGCAAAAGCTTAACTTTAAACGGTAATAATGCTGTTGCTGCAAATCATGGTTTTGATTCTCCTGCCGATAATTATACAGGTTTAGGAAATATAGCTTTAGGGGGAGCGAATGCTGCACTAATTATACAATCTGCAGCCCCGGCAAAGATAACACTTGCAGGAAATATAAATGGAGGAGGTATAATAACTGTCAAGACAGATGCTGCCATTAACGGAACAATAGGTAATACAAATGCATTAGCAACAGTGAATGTAGGAGCAGGTAAAGCCACGTTAGGGGGAGCGGTTATTAAAGCTACTACGACTAAATTAACGAATGCTGCATCGGTATTAACCCTTACAAATGCAAATGCAGTATTAACAGGTGCGATTGATAACACCACAGGCGTTGATAATGTAGGTGTCTTAAATTTAAATGGTGCATTAAGTCAAGTAACTGGGAATATAGGTAATACAAATGCATTAGCAACAGTGAATGTAGGAGCAGGTTTGCTACAAGTACAAGGCGGAGTGGTAAAATCGAATACAATAAACTTAACGGATAATGCGTCAGCAGTGACATTTACGAATCCTGTAGTGGTAACCGGAGCGATAGATAATACCGGTAATGCAAATAATGGTATAGCGACGTTTACCGGTAATAGTACAGTAACTGGCAATATAGGTAATACAAATGCATTAGCAATAGTGAATGTAGGAGCAGGTTTGCTACAAGTACAAGGCGGAGTGGTAAAATCGAATACAATAAACTTAACGGATAATGCGTCAGCAGTGACATTTACGAATCCTGTAGTGGTAACCGGAGCGATAGATAATACCGGTAATGCAAATAATGGTATAGCGACGTTTACCGGTAATAGTACAGTAACTGGGAATATAGGTAATACAAATGCATTAGCAACAGTGAATGTAGGAGCAGGTTTGCTACAAGTACAAGGCGGAGTGGTAAAATCGAATACAATAAACTTAACGGATAATGCGTCAGCAGTGACATTTACGAATCCTGTAGTGGTGACCGGAGCGATAGATAATACCGGTAATGCAAATAATGGTATAGTAACGTTTACCGGTAATAGTACAGTAACTGGCAATATAGGTAATACAAATGCATTAGCAACAGTGAATGTAGGAGCAGGTATAGCCACGTTAGAGGGAGCGGTTATTAAAGCTACTACGACTAAATTAACGAATGCTGCGTCGGTATTAACCCTTACAAATGCAAATGCAGTATTAACAGGTGCGATTGATAACACCACAGGCGTTGATAATGTAGGTGTCTTAAATTTAAATGGTGCATTAAGTCAAGTAACCGGGAATATAGGTAATACAAATTCATTAGCCACGATAAGTGTAGGAGCAGGTAAAGCCACGTTAGGGGGAGCGGTTATTAAAGCTACTACGACTAAGTTAACAGATGCTGCGTCAGCAGTGACATTTACGAATCCTGTAGTGGTAACCGGAGCGATAGATAATACCGGTAATGCAAATAATGGTATAGTAACGTTTACCGGTGATAGTACAGTAACTGGCAATATAGGTAATACAAATGCATTAGCAACAGTGAATGTAGGAGCAGGTATAGCCACGTTAGAGGGAGCGGTTATTAAAGCTACTACAACTAAATTAACGAATGCTGCGTCGGTATTAACCCTTACAAATGCAAATGCAGTATTAACAGGTGCGATTGATAACACCACAGGCGTTGATAATGTAGGTGTCTTAAATTTAAATGGTGCATTAAGTCAAGTAACCGGGAATATAGGTAATACAAATTCATTAAACGCAATAACTGGTTTGCTACAAGTACAAGGCGGAGTGGTAAAATCGAATACAATAAACTTAACGGATAATGCGTCAGCAGTGACATTTACGAATCCTGTAGTGGTAACCGGAGCGATAGATAATACCGGTAATGCAAATAATGGTATAGTAACGTTTACCGGTAATAGTACAGTAACTGGGAATATAGGTAATACAAATGCATTAGCAACAGTGAATGTAGGAGCAGGTTTGCTACAAGTACAAGGCGGAGTGGTAAAATCGAATACAATAAACTTAACGGATAATGCGTCAGCAGTGACATTTACGAATCCTGTAGTGGTGACCGGAGCGATAGATAATACCGGTAATGCAAATAATGGTATAGTAACGTTTACCGGTGATAGTACAGTAACTGGCAATATAGGTAATACAAATGCATTAGCAACAGTGAATGTAGGAGCAGGTTTGCTACAAGTACAAGGCGGAGTGGTAAAATCGAATACAATAAACTTAACGGATAATGCGTCAGCAGTGACATTTACGAATCCTGTAGTGGTAACCGGAGCGATAGATAATACCGGTAATGCAAATAATGGTATAGCGACGTTTACCGGTAATAGTACAGTAACTGGGAATATAGGTAATACAAATGCATTAGCAACAGTGAATGTAGGAGCAGGTTTGCTACAAGTACAAGGCGGAGTGGTAAAATCGAATACAATAAACTTAACGGATAATGCGTCAGCAGTGACATTTACGAATCCTGTAGTGGTAACCGGAGCGATAGATAATACCGGTAATGCAAATAATGGTATAGTAACGTTTACCGGTAATAGTACAGTAACTGGGAATATAGGTAATACAAATGCATTAGCAACAGTGAATGTAGGAGCAGGTTTGCTACAAGTACAAGGCGGAGTGGTAAAATCGAATACAATAAACTTAACGGATAATGCGTCAGCAGTGACATTTACGAATCCTGTAGTGGTGACCGGAGCGATAGATAATACCGGTAATGCAAATAATGGTATAGTAACGTTTACCGGTAATAGTACAGTAACTGGCAATATAGGTAATACAAATGCATTAGCAACAGTGAATGTAGGAGCAGGTATAACATTACAAGCTGGAGGAAGTCTAGATGCGAATAATATAGATTTTGGAGCCAGGAGTACTTTAGAGTTTAACGGACCTCTTGATGGTGGTGGTAACGCAATCCCTTATTATTTTAAAGGAGCTATAGCAAACGGCAATAATGCTATATTAAATGTTAATACAAAGTTACTTACGGCATATCATTTAACTATAGGAACAGTTGCAGAAATCAATATTGGAGCCGGTAATCTTTTTGCAATTGATGCAAGTGCTGGTGATGTTACTATATTAAATGCTCAAGATATTCATTTTAGAGCTCTAGATTCTGCTTTAGTACTTTCTAACTTAACCGGAGTCGGAGTAAATAATATATTATTAGCAGCTGATTTAGTAGCTCCCGGTGCTGATGAAGGTACGGTAGTCTTTAATGGTGGGGTTAATGGCCTGAATATTGGGAGTAATGTAGCAGGTACCGCTAGAAATATCGGTGATGGAGGCGGTAATAAATTTAACACTTTACTTATTTATAATGCCGTTACAATAACTGACGATGTAAATTTAGAAGGTATACAGAACGTGCTTATTAACAATAATGCAGATTTTACTAGTAGTACAGCATTTAATGCTGGTGCTATACAAATAAACGATGCTACTTATACGATTGATGCAAATAATGGTAATTTAAATATACCGGCAGGAAATATTCAATTTGCACATGCGGATGCTCAATTAATATTACAAAATAGTTCAGGAAACGACCGTACGATCACACTAGGTGCGAATATAGACCCTGATAATGACGATGAGGGTATAGTAATATTAAATTCTGTAACTGCAGGAAAAAAATTAACGATAGCTGGAGGCAAGACGTTTGGTGGAGCTCATAAGTTACAAACTATAGTTTTCAAAGGAGCGGGAGATTGTGGCGCGGCAGGTACCACTTTTAATACAACAAATATAGAGCTTAATATTACAGGTCAATTAGAACTTGGAGCTACTACGGCAAATGTAGTTTTATTTAATGATGCTGTTCAATTAACTCAAACCGGTAATATTGGCGGTTCCTTAGATTTTAATGCAAAAAACGGTACGGTAACATTAAATAACAATGTAAATGTTGCGGGAACAGTCCAAAATACCGGTGGTACTAATAACGGTACGTTAATAGTTTTAGGTGCAAGTAATCTTAATAGAGTAAACGGGATTGCTATGTTAAAAGTAGGTGCAGGAAATGTAACTATTGCCAAAGGCGGTAACGTTAAAATCGGCGAAATCCAAGGTACAGGCACAAATACTTTAACATTACCTGCACACTTTAACTTAACAGGCAGCATAAATAAAACCGGTGGTCAGGCTCTGAAGCTAAACTTCATGAATGGCGGTAGTGTTAGCGGTGTTGTAGGAACTGCGGCTAATTCGGTTGGTGATATCACAACGGCAGGTGCTACAAGTTTTGCAAGCAGTGTTAACGCAAAAGGTACGGCGACACTTGGCGGTACTACAAGTTTTGCCCATACATTCACTAATACAGGTGCGGTTACTTTAGCCAAAGGTTCTATCACTAGTTTTGCTAAAAATGTAACGGCTACCAGCTTTGTAGCTAACAGTGCTACTATTAATTTCGGCAATAGCCTAGCCTTTAATAGTAATATAACAGGTAGCGGTACTACACTTACTTTAGGTGCAAATCAAGTAACATATACTGGCACCGGTAGCTTTACCGATACGCTAACCTTAAATACTACTTTTGACGGAGCAGCTAAGTCAGGTGGTAATATCTTAATTAAATCAGGTAGTACTCTTGATTTATCAGGGGTTTCAACTTTAGCACTTGTTGTTACTGCTACTAATTTCGACATGAATAATATAAGCCCAGATACAAAATATACGGTAATATCTGCAGAAACAGCAGGTGGTTTAAAGCCTACTCCTAAAGAGAATGTTAAAATAACTATTAATAATGACAACCGTTTTGTTGACTTTACTTTTGATGCATCGACTTTAACGTTATTTGCAGAGGATATAGCTGCAGATGTTATAGATGAAGATTTTGCACCGGGTGGACCGCTTGCAAATATCCCAAATGCTGCAAATATAAAGAAATCGCTTGAGTTAATGGCGGATGCTCCCAATGGTTCAGATGCACGTCAAGCTTTCAATAACTTTGGTCTAATGACACCGCTACAGGAAGCAGATGCTACAACTCATCTCATGCAAGATGTTGTAAAACCTAGCGACACTATAGCTGCCGTTAATAATCAAGTTGTAGCGAGTAATATATCAAGTAATATAACTGCTCTAAATGCTAGAATGGATAAAGTACAAGCAGGGAATAAAGGTCCTGTTTCTTCTGGTGATGAAGATATGGATGCTAAGTTTGGTGCGTGGATAAGCTCGTTTGTCGGTAATGCAACGCAGAAGATGTGTAACAGTATAAGTGGTTATAAGTCTGATACAACTGGTGGCACTATAGGTTTTGACGGCTTCGTTAGCGATGATCTAGCACTCGGACTTGCATATACAAGAGCCGATACTGACATTAAGCTAAAAAATAATAAAACGGGCGATAAGAATAAGGTAGAGAGCAACATCTATTCTTTATACGGTTTATATAGTGTACCTTATGAAAATCTCTTCGTTGAAGCTATAGCATCTTACTCAGATAATAAGATAAGAAGCAAATCAAGACGTGTTATTGCAACGACACTAGAGAATGTCGGTTATCAAACTGCAAACGGTAAGTATAAATCCGAAAGCTATACAGGTCAGTTAATGGCTGGTTATACCTATATGATGCCTGAGAACATTAACTTAACACCGTTAGCTGGGCTTAGATATTCGACTATCAAAGATAAGGGCTATAAGGAAACCGGTACTACTTACCAAAATCTTACCGTTAAAGGCAAGAACTATAATACTTTCGACGGTTTACTCGGTGCTAAAGTATCAAGTAATATCAATGTCAATGAAATAGTGCTAACACCTGAGCTTTACGCAATGGTCGATTATGCATTCAAGAATAAAGTTTCGGCGATTGATGCAAGATTACAAGGTATGACTGCTCCTCTTCCAACCAACAGCTTTAAGCAAAGCAAAACAAGTTTTGATGTCGGTGTCGGTGTTACTGCTAAGCATAAAATGATGGAATACGGGATTAACTACGATACCAATATCGGAAGTAAGTATTTCGCTCAGCAAGGTAGTGTAAAAGTTCGTGTTAATTTTTAATTAACCGTTCTATAATCATAAAAAAAGCCTATATAGTTTGACTATATAGGCTTTTTTGCTTTATAATGTAGTTTTGAGAAGCGTCATTGCGAGGAGCGAAGCAACGTGGTAATCTCGTCAAATATCCTGAGATTGCTTCGTCACTTACTTCGTAATTTCCTTGCAATGAAGATAAAAACTTAAATAAAAAATTATGTTAGATAATATTAGAAAAACTGCCGATAGTTTTATAATGCGGGTTTTATTCGCAATGATAGCTTTTGCTTTTGTCGGCTTTGGTATTAAAGATGTATTAAATGGAAGAAGAAGCGGCGATATTGTTACTTTTTCTCATGTGAAAAATATCTCCCAGGAAGATTTTTTGAGAGCAAAATCTTTAGAAATTAATGCTATAAGTAAGCAAACGGGAACAAGTTTAACGGATGAAGAAATAGCACAGTTAAATATTGATAACCGAATCCTAAAAAGGCTTGTTTACGATAATGTCTTAGGTTATTTAGTGAGTTATTATGACTTAGATCTAAGTGATGATACAGTTAAAATTTTAGTTAAAGAATCACCGGTTTTTAAAAATGAGCAAGGTGTTTTCAATATAAAAATTTTTAAAACTTATTTTAGAAATTCTTATATGGATGAAGAAAAATATTTATTAAACTTCAAAGAAAAAGCTCTAAAAAATATTTTTGTTGGTACTTTTATAGAAAGTTTCTATGTTCCTAAAGCTATGACTGACAATATAGTAGATTATATGGCTGAAAAAAGAGAAGTAGAATTAATACAAATAGATTTACAAAATAAACCGAAAGATTTACAAATCCCTACTCCTACCGGTCAGCAATTAAAGGATTTTTACCAAGATAATAAAACCGCGTTTGAGGTACCTGAGAAACGCAGCTTTTCTTATATTAAAGCTAATATTAAGGATTTAAAAGTCTCAGTTACTCAAGATGAGTTGTTAGAATTTTATAATGAAAATAAAGATGAATTCGGTGATCAAAGTTTTGAAGCGGTACAAAAACAATTACATGATTTATTAAAGGCTCAAAAAATCGACATACTTAATATGGAGTTTGCTAAAAAGCTGGAAGATGAGACGGCAGCCGGTTCTAGCTTAGTTGAAATTGCCGAAAAATATAAGCTACCGATACAAAACGTTAACTATATCAGTTATGCAGAGCTTATTGAAGATAAAATAATTGCTGAAAGTGCCGATAGTATTTTTGAGCTTTCGGAAGGTGAATTATCTTATCCTATAGAAACAGAGGATAAAAGCTATCTTATATTGGTAGAATTAAAATCTATTCGGCCGGCAAAAATACCTGAATTTGATGCTATTAAAGAGCAGGTAAATAAAGCTTGGATAAAGCGGAATATTGCAGATATAAACTTAAAAATTATCAAGGATTTAGCAAAGGAATATAATTCAGATCAAGAGAACATAAAAGAGCTTAAAGCTACCGGAATAAAAATAAGCAAAAAAAGCTATATTAGATCCGAAATGGAAAATGATCTAACACTAACTCCTGAAATATTATTATCAATTTTTAATACTACAATAGGAAGTAATACGCCTGTATTTCAAGTAGGTGATGAAGTATATTTTGCACATATTAAATCTAGCAGTATCGATGAATTAACAGCTAAAAATATTCATGTCAATTCAGAAAAAAATATAATATATAATATTAAAAATTCTGTAATTGACCAGCTAATTAACTACACAATTATTCAGAATGATATGCAGGTAAAAGCTAATTTTAGTAAGTAGCGAAATCCATCAGGTCATACCGTATCGTCATTGCGAGGAAATTACGAAGTAATTGACGAAGCAATCTCAGGATATTTAATGAGATTGCCACGCAGCCTATGGCTGCTCGCAATGACGATAAAATAAGCCGCACATTATAAACAAAAAAAAACTATGAGCTTTAAAGATTTATCGGAGTTTTTAAAATTTTTAGAAAAAAACGGTGAGTTAAAGCGTATTGCTCTTGAGGTTAAAACTGACTTAGAAATTACTGAAATTAGTAGAAGAGTATTAGCACAAGGCGGACCTGCATTACTTTTTGAAAATGTTATAAAAGTCGACGGCATTAAGTCCGACATACCTGTTCTAACTAATCTTTATGCTAGTATAAATCGTATTTGTATGGGGCTTAAACTTAAGTCACCCAAAGAATTAAGAGAACTTGGCGTTTTACTAGCATTCCTTAAACAGCCGCAACCACCCGCATCTTTTAAAGAAACATTGTCAATGTTACCGCTTGCTAAGCGTATATTTGCTATGTCTCCTAAAACCGTATCAAAAGCAGCTTGTCATGAAATCGTCATTGACAAACCGAATATTAATATATTGCCGATCCAAAGATGTTGGCCGGATGATATTGCGCCTTTAATTACTTGGGGTATAGTATTTACTAAAGGTCCAACAAAAGATAAAATCGATAATTACAACCTTGGCATATATAGAATGCAGGTTATTTCAGAAAATAAGCTATTGATGCGTTGGTTAAAGTTACGGGGGGGAGCAGAGCATCATAAACGTTGGAAAGAAGCAAAAAAAGAACCTTTTCCTACTGCTATCGTTATCGGGGCAAATCCAGCGGTAACTTTGGCAGCAGTTATGCCGATACCTGAGAATATCTCGGAGTATAATTTTGCTGGTTTACTCGGTAATAAAAAAGTAGAGTTGGTACAATGCAAAACTATTGACCTCAAAGTACCTGCACATAGTGAAATAGTTCTGGAAGGCTATGTAAGTTTAGAGGAGTATTTGCCTGAAGGTCCTTTTGGGGATCACACCGGATATTATAATGATGTTGAGGAATTTCCTGTATTTACGGTTACCGCAATAACGATGAAGAAAAATCCAGTATATTTAAGCACCTATACAGGAGAACCGCCTGATGAGCCATCAATCTTAGGTGAAGCATTAAATGAAATTTTTATTCCTATATTACAGCAACAATTTCCGGAAATAGTCGATTTTTGGCTTCCACCTGAAGGTTGTTCATATAGAGTTGCGGTAGTATCGATTAAAAAATCCTATCCCGGTCATGCTAAAAGAATAATGCTTGGGATTTGGTCTTACTTACGGCACTTTATGTATAGTAAGTTTATTATAGTTGTAGATGATGATATTGATGTTCGTAATTGGCAAGAAGTAATTTGGGCAATAGCAACAAGAAGCGACCCAAGGCGTGATACGAGCTTTATAGATAATTCCCCGATAGATTATTTGGATTTTGCATCTCCTGAGTCAGGCCTTGGTAGTAAAATGGGAATAGATGCAACCGATAAAATATACCCTGAGACAAATAGAAAATGGGGTAAAAAAATAGAAATGAGTCAGGAAGTTATCGACAAGGTTAATAGTATGTGGAATAGTTTAAAGATATAAGGTATACTCGTTTAATTTGAAAAATTGGCGTCGTTGTTTCATATTTTTTGATCCTCACGTAGGGCTAATGATTTAATTTGGACGTTTTTTGTCAATAATTACTTACTCGGTAAAAAACCGATGCCTTTTGATTTGCTATATTGGAATGCGGATTCTACTAATTTGCTGGCAAAAATGTATGAGGAATATTTACAAAATACATATTGCAATAACTTGCTAAAAGAGTCTAATAATTTAGAGGTACTCTGAACAAAAATAGATCTTGGAAAAGTTAATTGTAACTCTTTTTTCGTAGCCGCAAAAGAAGATCATATAGCTCCATGGCGTTCAATATATGATGGAGTAAAATTATTAAACGGACATAAGATTTTTTGTCTCACGGGTTCAGGGCATGTAGCAATTGTAGTTAATCCTCCCGCTAGTGCTAAATATAATTATCGGTTTAATGACGACTTAAGTTTAAGTAGTCATGAGTGGCTTATGAAAGCTACGGAATATAAAGGCTCATGGTGGAATTATTGGCTTAATTGGCTTATAAAAAATAATGATAATAAGCTAGTAGATTCTTTAGATTATCAGAATCTAGAGGTTATTGAAGAAGCTCCAGAGTTACGTAAGGAAGTAGGTGTTGTTTGTGGGGATACTAAATCGTCATTGCGAGCAGCCATAGGCTGCATGGCAATCTCATGAGATTTTGCTTCGTCAATTACTTTGTAATTTTCCTCGCAATGACGGAAAAGCCGATCTATGTAATGCCTAAAATATAAATAAGTCATGAAGAGATAAGTCATGAAGAGAAAAAATAATAAATTTATAGAAATATCTATTGCCTTTATTTTGGGAATTGCTTTAGGTCTTTATGGACAGAATCCGGATTATTTTACTAATCTAATAAGTCAAAAATCATTAGCTTTATCTGCTCTGCAAATAAAGCATTACAATATTTCAGAGCTTTCAAGAAGTAAAGTTAGTACATGTTTTACTCCGCCTGCCGGTTGTACTAAGTTTATAGCCAATCAGATAGATAAAGCTGAAGAATCTATTTATATGCAGGCATACGGTATGAGCGATGCGTTAATTACTACTGCACTTATTAATGCACAAGCGCGAGGAGTAAAGGTTAGAATATTGCTTGATCGTAGTAATTTAAAGCAAAAATTTTCTAAATTACATGAATTACAACGAGCAAAAATTGATGTAGATATAGATAAAGTACCGGGAATCGCTCATAATAAAGTTATAATTATTGATAAAAAGAAAGTAATAACCGGTTCGTTTAATTTCACGGCTGCTGCCGATAAACGTAATGCTGAAAATGTAATTATTATAGAAGATCAGGAGCTAGCAGAATCTTATTTACAAAATTGGTTAAACAGAAAGGCGAGCAACTGAGAGGAGATTCCCACTATGTCATTCTTGCGAAAGCAGGAATCTAGTAGCTAAAAGATATAAATAGATTTTAAACATTTTTGATGACATTCACTAGCTTGTTTGAAATCTTTAGAAGTTGCTGCTTCTTTAGTAGTATTCAAAATAGTATTAACATTATTTTGTATAATTTCGGAATTTTTCTTAAGCAAAGATTGCATGCTTTCTGTAGCAATTTGGTTAGTTATTAAAAGAATATTCATAGCTCTTTGCATTGTATTTGTGATAGATGCAAGATCTACACTAGGGATATTTTTCATAGAACTCATATAAAATTCTGGATTCATATAGGATTTCATTAAATCTAAAAATTGTGTATTATTTCACATTATTCATTATCCTAAAAAATTTTTTGTGTTTTATAGGTTACGTATATGTAAACATAAACCCTCAATTCATGCTCACATTTATAAAATTATGAGTCAATAATTGTTAGCATTAAGAATAATATTAAAAATAGTTAAGTTTTTATAAATGTTAGATACATCAATTCAAACATTAATAAATAAGTGGCAAAAATACCTCGTTTTGCAAAGAAATTACTCTAATCATACAGTAATTTCTTATAATAATGACCTTAAGCATTTTCTTGAGTTTATGAATTATTATAATTCAGAGCTTGTAACGATAAATCATATTAAAACCGCAGATATCAGATTAATCCGAAGTTGGCTTGCAAAACGTAACTGTGATAATTTTACCGCTTCTTCAATTTCACGTGGTTTATCTGCAGTAAAAAATTTTTATAGGTTTTTAGAGAAAACAACACAATTAAATAGTCATATAATTTTTTCTATAAAATCTCCTAAAAAGACTAAATTGTTACCAAAAGCTTTATCGGAAGATGATGTAGTAATATCACTTGAACATATTGAAGAATACGGGAATGTTAAGTGGGTAGAACTTAGAAATAAAGCCCTACTTGTCCTTATATATGCTTCAGGTCTACGTATATCGGAAGCATTATCAATTACGAAACTTCATCTACAAAATCTAGAATTTATAAGAATAATAGGTAAAGGTAGTAAAGAAAGAATAATTCCGTGGTTACCGATTGCTAAAAATTTAATTACCCAATATTTAGAAATATTGCCGTATAAGTTAGGTGATAATGAACCCATATTTAGAGGAAAACAGGGTAAGAAATTACAACCACCGGTATTTAATCGTGAATTAATTAAATTAAAGCATTTTTATGGTTTACCGCAGCATTTAACTGCTCATTCATTTAGACATAGTTTTGCTTCACATTTGCTTGAGCATGGTGCAGATTTACGCTCTCTTCAAGAACTATTAGGTCATAAAAGTCTATCTACTACACAAAACTATACTAAAACAAGTATAAAGCATTTAGAAGCTGTATATACTACCGCATATCCAATTAAAAAATAAAATATATTAATATTCATAATCTTCTTGCATTAATTTTAAGTTATATATTATTTTAAAAATCTTATAAACATAATATATTAAAGTTAATATTGAGATATTAATATGCTAGAAACACTTTTAAAAACCTTATAAACATAATATATTAAAGTTAATATTGAGATATTAATATGCTAGAAACACTTTTAAAAACCTTATAAACATAATATATTAAAGTTAATATTGAGATATTAATATGCTAGAAACACCTAAATTACCTATGGGATATAAACCTTCTCAAGATGAAGAATATATGTGTCCTAATCACCTAGAATATTTTAGACAAAAACTTTTAAGATGGAAAGAGGATTTATTAAAGGAATCTTAAGAGACTTTAAATCATTTAAAGGAAACAAATTTAAAAGAATCCGATCTTAACGATTGTGCTACTCATGAAACAGAAAGAGCTTTTGAGCTTCGTAGTAGAAATAGATATTGTAAATTAATGAGTAAAATAGAAGAAGCATTATCACGTATTAAAAATGGAGAATATGGTTACTGTGAAGAAACAGGCGACCCAATAGGTATAAAAAGATTAGAAGCACGACCTATTGCTGCATTATGTATTGAAGCTCAAGAGCGTCATGAAAATTATGAGAGAAGTCATTTGGATGAGCCTGGGAATTAAGTAGCTAGGTAATTTATGTGCGTGGATCGCAGGAATCCAAAAACATTTAATGCCACCCCGTGGCTTGACCACGGGGTCTAGAAAAACAAATTATTATATTAATAATTTTAGTATTTTTAACTAGATTCCGCGATCAAGTCGCGGAATGACAATAATTCATTTTTGCAGGCATGATACTTGAACATCTAAAACCTAAAGAAGTTAGAGCATTTACTGTTTCAAATAAAGGTAATCCCATAACATTTGAATATGAGCCGGAAATAAATGAGATAAAAGCTTCTGCATAACCGGAAATTTTACATCCGCCGGCTTTATCTATTCCCTCATCCAAAGAACAATAAAAATTAATCTCTTCATCACTTAATTTTTTGAACTTAACAATAGTCTGAACTATTTTTTGTCTAACTGTAAGCTGATCATTCTCTTTTTTGATAATACATAAACCGGTATAGACACGATGACGACGCCCGGATAACATCTTAATACAATTCTTGACTTCTTCATAAGTAGTAGCTTTCGGCAATATTCTTCTACCTACTGCCGCTACGGTATCGGCAGCTATAATTATAGCTGATTCCTCTATTTGAGATGCAATTTTTATAGCTTTTTCGTAAGCAAGTCTTATGGCTAAGGGAGCGGGTAATTCACGCAAATTAGGTGTTTTGTCTATATCTGCCGGAATAATTTGTGAAGGGATAATTTTGATTCTGTTTAGTAACTCAATTCTTGCAGGAGAGCTTGATGCTAATATAATCGGTAGGTTTTTTCTGTTCTGCTTCATACTTATAAAGACTAGTGACGATGAATCACACGCCCCTTAGTTAAATCATAAGGAGTCATTTCTACCATAACTTTATCTCCTAGTAATATTCTGATACGATTTTTACGCATCTTACCGGAAGTATGAGCAATAATTACATGATCATTCTCAAGTTTTACTCTGAAAGTAGCATTAGGTAAAAGTTCAAGTACTGTACCTGTAAACTGAATGAGGTCGTCTTTTGACATTATAATTTATGTTTTTATGGTCGGGGCGGAGAGATTCGAACTCCCGACCCTCTGGTCCCAAACCAGATGCGCTACCAGGCTGCGCTACGCCCCGATAATTAATTATGTCTATACTATATACTCTATTATTCGTAGCAAATCAATTTGTTTATATAAAAATTTATAGATTTTACCTAGAAAAAGTGGTTTTGTTAGGTTCTAAGCGTCATTGTATTAGTCCTGCGGCTTTGTTGTATGGCCCTTATGTTCATACCCGTGGAAGCGGGAATCCAGTCTTTTTTGCTGTTATACTGTGACTTGACCCCGATCTTGTATAACAGACTGTGTCCTGAGATCCCGCAATCAAGTTGCGGGATGACATTAAAGATTACTGGATTCCTGCTTTCGCAGGAATGACATAAGAGGTACAAAAATTAATAAAGTTTTGCGGTTTTCACTAAGAAGCTAAAATAGGTAGGTTTTACCCTTGTATTTCTTAAGTTTTATATACGATTTACCGCATTTCTATAAAGAGTACATAAAGTTTAATTTATTTTAAACAAGAAAAAGTAACCATAAGTTACTTTTCTATATAGAAAATACCTTATTTATAAGTATTTTTTATAGATATTTTTAGTATTAATTAATGTTTTTTAATTAAAAGTAATATGTTATTTATATAACAAAATCATAAGTTAGAAAAATTAAGCCCAAATTTAGGAGATATTATGTCAAGTCAACGATAAAAAATTTAATAAAAAAAGCATGTTTACATCAATTGCGGCATTGATGCTTGCTAGCACTAGTTAGTGCCCTTGGTATTGCTAACCGAATCGTAACAGTAGGGGGTGGCTCAGTAGCTGATGGTAGTGCTTTTGGCGGAGGAGCATATGTACCAGGTTCATTTGTAACCCTTGGCGAAGTAAATAATTTTACTGCAGATGTGCCAGCAATTCCTGCTATATATTTAGATACCTTTAATAATGCAACAATGACTGTGCCAAATAACATATTTTGGACCGGTTATACCTGTTGATCTTACTAAAGAAAATGTCGGGCGTGTTGTAGATGTCCCTAACTCTATAAACATCACTTTAACAGGTACGCCAGTTACAAATGCACAAGCACTTGCAGTGGTTCCTCCTTTTGCTCCAGGACCAGGAGAAGCACCAGGGAATACTTACTATTTTAACAGCTTTAATTTTAACGATTTAGCTAGTACTTTGATTTTTCAGGTTACATCACTTTTTCCTCCTACTGGTGATAATAGAATCGCCTTTATCTCAGGTCCAGGTAGTATAGTAACTTCTGTTCAAGGCCAGGCAGATCTTACATTACAGATTGACACTGACTTTTAATTTAAACATCCAAGTTGGATTAAGGCAAAAACTTTTAATATTGCAAATAATAAGCTACTTAATTTTGCTACTGATACTTCACCAGCCGCAGGTCTTTACGTTAATGAAGTTATGGATATACAACCTATAGACATAGTATCAAGTTCGGCGGCCAAAATGCTACTTATGACGTAAGTAATGAATCGCCAAATGCTGCAGAATTTGTGGTTAGCTTCAACCTAGTTCCAGCAAATGATGTAGATGGTCAATTAAGAGTACACGTGGCTTCCGGTAGCCGAGAAATTGCACTTAATGCAGGTAGCGGTAATGGAACAGGAGGGACAATAAGGCTTAACAAATTTTTAACCGATGGGATAGGAGCTCCTCTAAATCACACTCCAGCTACAATTACAGGAACCATCTTTGCCCAAACTATTCAGATAGGGAACCAGTATCAGCCTATTAATATAGGAGTAGACACGCCGTATGGTGTGGATTGGATACCGGCGCGGGAGGATTAGTACAATTTACGCAGAACTCGTTAGTACGATTTCAGCAAGATGTAATTTCTGATATAGATTTTAACGGTATGGCCGCACAAGTAACAATCGCTGATGGTAAGAATGTTGGTGGGGCTACCGGTGGTAATATAGATAATAAATTAGGAGGAGGTGTGAATATATTAAATTTTGTCGGTAATAGTACGGTTATCGGTAATGTAGGAGCTACAAATCCGGTTAATATATTAAATGTTCAAGGCAATAATGCCGGTACAATAAACCTTGCTGCGGGCGGTAATTTAGCGGCAGTAACAAGTAGCGGAGGTGTTAACGGCATTGTTAATGTTTTAGGAGTAGGTACGCTTGGACCTGTAACAGGTATTGCGGCTTTGAATCTTAACGGAGCAGGGAATGTTATGATAGTCGGAGCATCTAGTGCAACTACTCTTACCATAAATAATGCAGGTGTGGTAGCTACAGCTGCGGGTGGTTTTACCAGTAATGCTGCGGTCGGAGCAGGCCAACTTACAACAAATACTACGGGTAATGTTACTGTCGGAACAGGAACATATACAGGCAATATTACCGGTAATGCAACTTTTGGCGGGGCCGGAACTATTAACACAACAGTTATTACAGGACAGACTGATTTTAAAGGGTCTGCAGGTACGGTTAACGTTAATGATACCGGTACTTTAGCAGCAGTGACAAGTAGTGCAGCAACTAACAGTAATTTAGTATTTTTAGGAGGCGGTAACGTTACCGGAGTCATAAATAATATTGGAGCAATTACTGTTAATGCAGCGGGTAATAAAACGGTTATCTTGCAAAAAAGTGTATCCGCTACTTCTTTAACACTTGGTAACAATGCTGTGGCGAATTTACAAGACTCGCTTACAAAAAGCGGTAACGTGGATTTTACCAATGGCGGTGTTTTAGAGTTTTCGGGAGCAAATCCTGCAGGTTATTTACTTAACAGCCAAATCAAAAACGGGAACACAGGAACATTAAACGTTTATACTACCGGTACTACTTTAACGGCTACTGATTCAAGTATAGGTATGGTAAACACAATTAATATCGGGCAGGGAATGCAGTCGCGGCATTTACGATAGATGTATCTAACAAGGCTTTAACGCTAGGAAGTGATATTAATTTGAATAATACTAAATCCGTATTTGGTTTAACTACTAGCAAAAATCAACAAGTTACCTTTATGAATAGTGTCGATGGTTTTGCCGCTGGAGGCGGTAGCGTCAATTTAAGTAGTACTTCTAGTACTATACCTAATAATAATGTGTTAACTTTGCAGGGTAATTTGGGTAATGAAACTCTTGGCACAAAGGCAAATCCCCTTGCTGTTATAAATGTTAGTGGTAATGTCGGCGTTGTTGGTACTAATGCTACGTTAGGTACAAATGGACTTGATATGAGTAATACTGCAGTGCTTAATATTGCTGCTGGCGGGGTTTTTGCCGATGCATCACTTACCTCGGCTAAGATTGCCAAAATTAATATCGGTGAGGTTAATGCTGGACCAGCCGTTTATGCCCTTGATGCATTAAACGGTGATTTTTGATGAATTTACTGCTATTACTTATTCCGGTAGTATAGGTACTAAAGGAATGGTCGATATAGTTCAAATAGACGGGGGTGATGTTACAATTCAAGGTACCGTGAAAACAGGCTCGATTTCATTTACTACTGCTCAGTCTGCAACTTTAAGCCTTAATAATACAAGTATAATAAATGAATCAATTACGACCACAGGTAATAAAATCCATACTCTTGCAATATCAAATGATTTAACAACTGGAGCTAGCGGTAGTGGTTCGGTAGGTTCAGACTCAAATCACCTTAAAACCGTTCAGTTCAACGGTGTAGACAGTAAAATCACAATCGATAGCGAAGATTTTTACTCGAGTATAACAACCAAGACTAATAATCAAGGTACGGCAATATTTAACGCTAATAATGGTTTGACCGATGATTTAGGCGGTGAGAATTTAAACCTTAAACTAGTTCAGTAGTAATAAAGGCACGGTAAAAGGGGATACCTATGCTAAAACTATTGATGCCGGTAAATCAGCGGTATTTACCGGTTATAACAGTAGAAGTTTAGACATTTCGTCAGCCACGGTCGGCGGTGTTAAAGTGCCAAGAGCAACAACAAAATTTCATTACAAAACAAAAATCGTTTCAGAGAACTTCAAAGGGAGCAGCAGCAACTCTTCAGCGGAATACATTAATGCTGCACTTGTACAAGCACCGATTAATGGCGGTAGTCATAAATTCGATGATGATGTATGGTTACAAAAAGCGGTAACAGGTACTAATACTATTACTTTTGCACCGAAGAAAACCGCTTTTATTATTGCATCGGATTTAGGAGCAAATACTATAAGTTGCCGATCAAGCAATAATGATGTTTACCTGTGATAATACTAGCGTAAATGTCGGGGGCAATATCTCAGGAAGTAATATAACTTTCGATCTTGGTAATAATAAAGTTACTTATACAGGCTCTGCTACTCCTACCGGTGAGCTTATTATAAATGTCTTCTATGATACTATAAATGCAGGGCAAACAGGCAACGCTAATAGCGGTAATATAGTACTCGCAAGCGGTAGTACCTTTGATTTATCAAATGTTTCTTCAATTAAAGTATTTTTAACTGCACAAAATAATCCGTTTGCTATTGGGCAAGGTAGTGCTTATCCTATCATCACCACGGCAGGAGGTAATATCATAGTTGGTAATGCTGTAAGCTTACCGTTTAATGTAACCGCTAATGAAGGTGGTTTTGTCAGATGGCAAATTACAGGTAATTCCTTTGTACTTTTAACGATAGAACCAACAGGAGATGTAACAATAGATAATATCATCAAAATTTTAATAAATACTCCTGTTGGTAATGTTATAGTAAATACCCTTGTAGGGCAAAGATGAGAAGTCGTTGAACATCTATTACCTATAATTCAAAGACCTTCAAATGAAATACATAGAATAACTACTCCGCTTATTACCCCAATGGGGTCCTTCCGTCGGTTCGAGTGTTGGAGGTTTTAGCCCTCTACAGCCGCCACCAACTAGCGGTAGTGTAGTTAACAATATATATGTTCCGCCTACCACTCCGGGCGGCTACGACGTAACACCTAGCAATCCGGTAGGATATAATACTCCGACTACTCCGGTTACAGGCACAGGCGGATTTGGTCCTAATGGACCTGGTACAGGAGGAACTACAGGAGGTAATATTGGTACAGGCGGCGGTAGCCCATCAGTTGGTACCGGTGGTTTTGGTCCTAACGGTCCTGCTAATGTCGGAGGCAATCCTTACGGTCCGAATGCTTCGGTCGTAACGACTCCAACCTCAAACGTAGGCGCTAACCAGTTATCAACTGGAGGAGGCGGTAGCTTTGGAGGTACTACGGGTTATAACAGTCCGTCAACAGGTGGCTCAAGCTACAATAGTCCAGTTTTCGGTTCGGATGTATACAGTCCATCAACGGCTTCTAGTGGTTAGAGTGGTGCCGGTGGCTCAGGTTATAATAGTCCTGCTGCAACCGGTATTGCTCCTGCTAATAGCGGTAACTCTTCAGCACAAGGGAGCAGTTCTAGTTTGGGAGGTACAACTAAAGGCGGTGTAACCAACAGCGGAAGTAGTCCATACGGTAATAGCTATCATCCTAAAGCAACAGGTGTTTCTCCCGCTAATAATAGTAACGGCATGGGAAGTAGTTCCGGTAGCGATATGTCTGCTATAGGTAGTAGCCGAGATAATTCTGCAGGTACAAGTAGCGGTGGAAGCTCAGGTAGCGGAATAAGTCGTGCTAAAGCGAATGACGGCTTTAATGCTGCACAAGATAATACTAGTATCGGTAATCAAAAAGTAAGGGAGAGAATTAAGGCTCTTGAAGATGAAAATAACAATGCTACGAATCCTACAGCAGAAGATGCTACATCACGTAAGAGAGGTGTAGCTGTCGGAGGCGGTGATTGTGAACTTGATGAAAGTAAAGCTAATAATTCCATTTACGGGGTATGGGCTAGCCTATATTACGGTAAGGCAGTACAAAAAGCCTTTAACGGACTTTATAAAGCTAAATCTACCGGTGGCTCAATCGGGATTGATACCGTTATAAACGATAATATAGTTCTGGGTGCTGCTTATTAGAGTCGATACGAAGTTACGTAAAATGTTAAAGCCGGCAATACTACTAAGGTCGGAACTAATATGGGCTCTATATACGGTTTATATAGCTTTATAAATAACCTATTTATAGAAGGTGTAACCACCTATGCACGAAGTGATATTAAAACTAATGAACTACGTAATATTATAGGCGGTTATGAAACAGCACACGGTAAATATAATTCAACTTCTTATAGCGGTCAAGTAGTTGGGGGTTATAATTATCTATGGAAAGAAACTTCATTTGCACCGATGGCAGGAATCAGGCTTACTAAGATTAAAGATTCCGGTTATCAGGAATACGGTACTTCTTTCCAAAACCTAACTATTCAGAAACGTCAATATAACAAGGTTGAAGGTATACTCGGCGGTGAAATTAAGACAACCTACTATAAGGATGAATTCATAATTAGACCGCAAATTCATGCCTTTATTAATTACGATTTCAAAGGTAAAACACCGGCAATCGTTGCAGATCTTAACGGTCTTAATGAGCCTCTACCGGTACTGGCACCTAAACCTACTAAAATGCTATATGATTTAGGGGCAGGTGCAGTAATTAAGAAGGGTAGAATGGAGCACGGAGTGCATTACAGTCTGAACTTAGCTAAAAAATACCATGCCCAGTCCGGTACGCTAAGATTTAAAGTAAACTTCTAAAAACCCGCATCAATTAAGAATAAGGATTTTAAAATCCTTATTCTTAATTACACACCGAATAGCGGATTACTATATAATCAGCTGTTTGCATAAAATTAAATAATAAGTTGAATTTATACAAGGATTATCATATTAATATTTGTAATTATTTTTCGGGAACTGCGATAGTTTTTATGGTAATTGCATGTAGTTTTTTATTTAATATTTCAGACAGGACGTTTTTTACTAATTTATGTTGATTAATTAAAGAAAGTCCATTAAATTGAACATCTGATATTTCTAAGGCATAATGGTCTTGATCTCCTACTAAATCAGTAATTTTCATTGTACTGTTCGGAAATGATTCTTTAAGTATTTTTTCTAACTCTTCTACAGATATTGCCATTATTTTATCAATATTAATTTAAGTATTAATTAAAGTTTTTTTGCTTAAAGTAAAGCTTTATATGAATTTTTATTATAGAATTTTAAACATTCATTGATAAAATCGACTCTTATGCATATAATAATTAATATTATTATGTCATTCTATTAATTATTATGAAAAAAGAAACTGAAGAATTAAAATTATTTATCTTAGAATGTTTAAGTGAGAAAAAAGCAGAAGATATTGAGGTAATTGATTTAACAGGAAAACATAAATTAGCCGATTATATTATATTTGCTAGCGGTCGTTCGACTAAAAATGTTGGAGCAATTGCTGAATATGTAGCTTTAGAATTAAAAAATAATGCTGGTATAAATAGTAATATTGAGGGGCTTGGTAAATCAGAATGGGTACTAATAGATGCAGGTACTATTTTAATTAATATTTTTTATCCTGAAGTACGGGAGCATTTTAAGTTAGAAGAAATTTGGAAAAGATGAACGATCATATTCTTATTAACGTTATAATTTTACTCGGTACTGCGGTTTTTATCGTGGCTATACTTAAGCGTCTTAGATTAAGTCCGGTACTTGGTTACTTAATTGCCGGAGCTGCAATAGGTGATCACGGTTTAAAAATCGTAACATATGACCAAACTAAGTTACTAGGTGAACTTGGTGTAGTATTTCTATTATTTGCGATAGGACTTGAGTTATCCTTCGAGCGATTAAAAGCTATGAGACGATATGTATTTGGTCTCGGTAGTTTGCAAGTTTTAACAACCGCTATAGTAATTGCCGGTGCAATGGTGCTTATAGACGGCAATAGTAGTGCGGCTATTATTACCGGCGGTGGTCTGGCCCTTTCATCTACAGCACTTGTTATGCAGGTGATTGAGGAAAATCGTAGTCAATCAACGCAAATAGGAAGAGTTTCTTTAGCTATTCTGTTACTACAAGATTTGGCCGTAGTGCCATTGCTTGTGATAGTTCCGTTACTTGCCGGTAACAATAAAGCCTCGCTTGCAGCGGCTCTTGGTATTGCACTCTTAAAAGCCGTAACGGCCTTACTTACAATATTTATTGTCGGTCGTGTTTTTCTTCGTCCTGTATTTTCATTCATTTCATCAGAAAGTAATAATGCAAGCGAGTTACCTATTTCGATGACTTTGTTAATAGTACTTTCTGCTGCTTGGGCTACCGAAACATTTGGTTTATCTTTAGCTCTAGGAGCATTTGTTGCCGGAGTATTAGTTGCAGAAACTGAATTTAGATTGCAGGCAGAGGAAAGTATTTATCCTTTCAAAAGTTTATTTTTAGGATTGTTTTTCATGACCGTGGGTATGAATATCGATGCCCTAGAAATGTATGAAAAAATATCTCATATTCTTACTTTATCTATTGCTTTAATAGGTATAAAAACCTTAATCATAACGGCTTTTTGTATTTTATTCGGTTTTAATAAAGGAGTTGCTTTTTATTCAGGCTTATTATTATCGCAAGGTGGAGAGTTTGGTTTTATATTATTCAGTTTAGGTAAAGATAGTGGAGTATTAGAAGAAAGTACTGCCGATATATTATTACTCGTAGTTACTTTTACTATGGCACTTACTCCATTACTCGCAGCTTTAGGGCAAAAGATTGCTGAGAAAGTTGATAAAGGACTTGGTAAAACTCCGACTCAAATGATTGAGCTTGGGGCAAGAGATTTAACAAACCATATTATTATTGCCGGACTCGGTAATACCGGTAAAATGGTAGCAAGAGTTTTGGAAGCGGAAGGTATAAGTTACGTAATACTTGATTTAGATGATGATAGAGTAAAAGAAGAGCTATCAAACGGTTTGCCGGTTTTTAAAGGTGATGTATCGCAAGCCGATACTCTAAAGGCATTAGGTACGGAAAGAGCATTCGCTATAATACTTACTATGAATAATCAAGTAACTATCAAGAAATCGCTTAAAACAATTAGTGGTAATTATCAGGATATACCGGTTGTCGTTAAGTTAAAAAATTTAAAAAATGCTAGAGAGTTTTATGATTTAGGTGCCACAACTATTATTCCAGAAAGTTATGAGACTGGATTACAAATAGGTGGAACAGTCCTAAAAAATATAGGTATTAGTGAGCAGGAAATTAATAGAATAAAAGTACAATTTAGGCTTGGTAATTATATAATAGCAAAAAAAGAGGATGCTTTATCTGAAGCGGAAGATAATGATTAAAATTCTTATTACTTTAATTATTGTAATATTATCAACAACAATTAATGCCGATAATAAAAAATTGCCTATTCCGAGATTTGTTTCAATAAAATCTAATGAAGTAAATGCAAGGAGCGGACCAACTACTAAATCTGCCGTAGAATGGGTTTTTGTTAAAAAAGGCGAACCGGTAGAAATAACTGCAGAGTACAAGCAATGGCGACAAGTACGTGACATTAACGGCGAAGGCGGTTGGATACATTCAAGCGTTTTATCAGGTAAAAGATCAGTAGTTATTACTTCTGATAAGGAAATAGAACTTACCAAATCCGCAGACCATAAAAGCCGAGTTATAGCAAAATTAATGCCAAAAGTTCGTTGTAGTTTAAAAAAATGTAAAGAACAATTCTGCCAAATTACATGTAAGGATTACACAGGTTGGATTTCCAAGAAAGTAATTTGGGGAGTGTATGATGATAATGATAGGTATTAATAGGCTTCTTGCATAACCTCCTTCTAAAGGTAATTTGTACGTCAATCCGGTACTCGCATCCTCACGTACTTTTATGTACGCTGTAGTGCTGTGTTCCGTGTTTCCTTCAAGTTCCTCTTTATAAGATAGGTGATGCAAGAAGCCTAGTACCGATAATAAATTGTAAAAGTAATTTACTGCCTGAAGTTAATTTGCTATGTATAAAAACTTACCAAAGATATAATTATTTATCCAAAGATATTTAGACGGTACAAATGATGTCGCATTTAAAAAACTATTTAGCGATAAAGTAAAATTAATAAATTTATTGAACTCTCTTCTTAGGTTATCGCAAGGAGATAGAATCATAGATTTAAGCTATATAACTACTGAACAGTTACCTGTATTTCTTGAAGGGCAAAGAAGTTTGTTCGATATAAAAGTTAAAGATGAAACCGGTAGATGGTATATAATCGAGATGCAGCGTAAAATGGAGAAAGATTATCTTAATAGAACGCAGCTTTACGGTTGTTATACCTACGTTAGTCAAATTAAGAAGGGTATGAAACATAAGGATTTATTGCCGGTAGTAATAATTTCTATCATAGGAGCAAAAGCTTTGTCTGATGAATTGCCGTATATTAGCTATCATCATATAAAAGAAAGCAATATCCATAAATAATATTTGTTTTCATTAACTTATGTATTTATTGAACTAGGGAAGTTTAAAAAAATGATCTTAAAGATGATACCGATGAATGGTTGCATTTATTAAAATATGCTTCGCAAGAACAAGAACCGCCAAAAGAGATTAAAAATGAAATTGTGTTATCGGCATATGCAAGTTTAGAGCAATATAAATGGACAGAACAAGAGCATGATGATTATTTTAGAGCTGAAATGGCTATATAACAAGAAATAGACAAGTTTGAAGAAAAGTTTAATGCCGGGATGGAGAAGGGCATAGAAAAAGAGAAAATTGAAACTGCAAAAGAAATGCTAATAGAGAATGAACCTATAGAGAAAATAGCACGATATACTAAGCTTACAATAGAAGAAATAAAAAAGCTAAAAGCAGAAAAATATAAAGTATAGATATTTAAATGAAAACCACCTTACCCGAACGTTCTCTTAAAATTAGAGCAAGGCTTAATTTTATAGTGCAGCAGATTTTAGATATTGCACAGGAAAAATCGCTATGATTATCTTGTACGGCTCTTTTGCTAGAGGCGATTGGGTACATGATCTACCTTACGGCTATCATAGCGATACTGATATTTTGATAATTCTGAAAAAAGGTAAATATAAAGGATACACTGCTTTAAGATTAAAAGATAATATAAATATATAAGATTAGAAAACACAGGAATAATAAACCCTAAGCAAATTATTCCGTATGATTCAAGAATATCGATAATTCTAGAGTCAATAGAGGAAATAAGTAGGCAGTTAGAAAAAGGACGTTATTTTTATACCGATATAAAAAAAGAAGGTATTCTTTTATATGATAGCGGTGAATTTATACTTAGCGAGGCTAAAGATTTATCTTGGAGCGATTGGTAGAGGTAAAGGTTTTTTAAAAGGGGCAACTACTTATTTAAGCGATTTGTAGTATGCTTTTTATCAGCCTTTGCCCTTCATCAAGCTACGGAAAGTCTTTACAGTACTATTTTATTAGTTTCCTCAAACTACAAACCTAAATTACATAATTTACAAGAACTAGGTAGCATGGCAGGAAATTATGACAATGAATTATGGAGTGTATTTCTTCAATTAACCGAAGAACAAAAAAAGTGTTTTGAGTTTCTTGAAAAAGCTTATGTTGATGCAAGATATGATAAAAACTATAAAATTACTAAAGAACAGCTGCTTTGTCTTATTGAAAGAATAGAAAAATTAAAAGAAATCACCGCAAGAATCTGCACAGCAAGAATTAATCCGTAAGGATTGAGTTTCATTCCTAACTCAGCATTATCTGCGTGGATACCGAGTCGTCATTGCGAGCGACTGCAAGGAGCGTAGCAATCTAGCAAAAATAATAAAAATCTAAATATTAGCATTTTTAACTGGATTGCTTCGTCAAAACTTGCAGTTTTTCCTCGCAATGACGGGGCTTTTAAAGATATCTATAGTTATTGAGCAATGCCCATCAAGGTTTTAGTTTAAAGATTGATATAAATATAGTATAATATAAAACTTTAGTATATTCGATGAACTGCAAAAATTGGCTGAGTCGTTCTACAAGAGCTTCGGTTCTCGCGTATTACGTTATACGCAGCTCATCTTGCCTTGTGAACTCCTCGCTCTTTTTGAATTTGATCTTCGTATACTAGGCTTTTAGTTTAAAGATATATATATATAAAATTATGAGTAAGAAGCTTTATATTAAGACCTACGGATGTCAGATGAATGTTTATGATTCCGTTAAGATGCAGGATTTGCTTTATCCCTTTGGCTATGAACCTACTGAAAATATTGAAGAAGCAGATGTTATTATTCTAAATACTTGTCATATCAGAGAGAAAGCAGCTGAGAAAACTTATTCTGAACTCGGTCGTATTAAGAAACTACAAGATACCAGAACAAAACAAGGTTTAAGTTCTGCAATAATAGTTGTAGCCGGTTGTGTTGCACAGGCGGAAGGGGAGGAGATTTTTACAAGAACTCCTTATGTTGATATTGTTGTCGGTCCGCAATCTTATTATAACCTACCGGAATTAATCTCAAAAGTCGTTAGACACGAAAAGCACTTAATCGATCTTGATTTTGTTGAAGAAGCAAAATTTGATCAGCTACCTGAGCAATTATATCCGCAAGGAACAAGTGCCTTTATATCGGTACAGGAAGGGTGCGATAAATTTTGTACTTTCTGCGTAGTACCTTATACTAGAGGTGCTGAATTTTCAAGAAATGTAGAGCAGGTTTACAGAGAAGCACTAAAAGTAGTTAGTAGCGGTGCTAAAGAAATTATGTTACTTGGACAAAATGTCAATGCATATCACGGTAAAGGTCCTGCAGATAAAATATTTAGTCTAGCCGATTTACTCAAACATCTAGCACAAATTCCCAATTTAGAGAGATTACGTTATACCACCTCACACCCGATAGATATGAATAATGATCTAATAAAGCTGTACGGCACCGAACCTAAATTAATGCCGTTTCTACATCTACCGGTGCAGTCAGGTTCAAATAAAATATTAAAAGCCATGAACCGCAAACATGATCGGGAATATTATTTTGATATAATTAATCGCTTAAGAGAAGCAAGGCCTGATATAGTTTTATCCTCTGATTTTATTGTCGGGTTTCCCGGTGAAACAGATGAAGATTTTGAGGATACATTAGATTTGGTCCGTAGAGTAAAATACGGTCAGTGTTATTCGTTTAAATATAGCCCACGTCCCGGCACACCTGGTGCAACTAGAACCGACCAAATACCTGAACATATAAAATCAGAGAGATTAACTATATTACAACAAGAACTCATGGCTCAGCAACTAGCTTTTAATACAAGTTGTGTTGGTAGTACTATGAAAGTTCTATTTGATCGCAATGGTAAATTCGACGACCAGATAATAGGTAAAACTCCATACATGCAGTCCGTATATATCCAAAACCCTAATAAATCTTTACTTGGTAAAATCATTGATGTAAAAATTACTAAGGCTTCACTTAATAGTTTAACCGGCGCAATATTATAAGTCATGTATAAATCTCTTCTTTTTTGTTTAAAAATTTTTGTCTTCCTTATTTTAGTAGGTTGCGGGATTACTGCTTATATAATATACCACTATTCACGTGATTTGCCTGATTACTCACAGCTTGCACGTTATTATCCGCCGTCGGTAACGCGTATTTATTCCCGTGACGGCAAATTAATGGAGGAGTACGCTTTTGAACGTCGTGTATTTGTACCGATTAATAGCGTACCGAGTTCGCTAATAGAAAGTTTTATTGCAGCTGAGGATAAGAATTTCTATAACCATCCCGGCTTTGATTTGTTTGGAATAGTTAGAGCGGCATTTTTAAACATATCTAATTATTTACATCATAGGCGTATGGAAGGAGCGTCTACCATTACTCAGCAAGTGGTTAAAAATTTTCTGCTAACTAACGAAGTTTCTCTTGAACGTAAGATTAAAGAAGCGATTCTTTCTTATATGATTTCAAGAGTATTTACTAAGGATCAAATTTTAGAATTATATCTTAATCAAACATTTTTTGGTCGTGGTGCATACGGTGTTGCGGTAGCTGCACAAAATTATTTTAATAAATCCGTAGAGGAACTTACTATTGCAGAATCAGCTTTTATTGCGGCACTGCCTAAAGCCCCTTCCGAACTTAATCCTGAGAGAAACTATGCTAGAGTAAAAGCTCGTCGTGATTACGTAATAGCACGTATGTTTGAAGATGGTTATATAACAAGAGACGCTGCGAAAGAAGCTATGGATAGCCCGATAGTTTTACGTAAACGAGCTAAGGAAGAAACTGTTACGGCAGATTATTATGCTGCACAGGTCAGAGAAGAAGTAATTAGGATGTTAAATAGTAAGGAAGAATTTTATACCGGAGGTCTTACTATCATTACTTCTTTAGATGCAAAGATGCAGCAATTAGCTGAAAACTCTCTAAGAAAAGGTCTAAGGGAGTTTGATAGAAGGCGTGGTTTTAGAAAGCCTATAGCTAATATTTCTCTTGATAATTGGCAAGGAGAGCTAAAAAAACTACCGACTCCTCCATCGCTTTTAGAGTATAAATTAGCTGTAGTTCTAGATGTAGCCGATAATCATGTAGAGATTGGACTTATAGACGGCAGCAAATCTAAGATGCCTATTGCTGAAATGAAATGGGCAAGAAGTAATTTTAAATCAGTTAAGACATTGCTTAAAAAAGGTGATGTGATAGTGGTTGAGGCTATAAAAGAGGGGTATGCTCTTCGTCAGATTCCTGAAGTAAACGGTGCTATTATGGTTATGAACCCAAATACCGGACAGGTACTTGCAAGCGTCGGCGGTTATGATTTTTCCACAAGTAAATTTGATAGAGTAACTCAAGCACTGCGTCAACCCGGTTCTTTGAGTAAAACCTTTGTTTATTTAGCAGCTCTTGAAAACGGTGTTAAGCCGAATCAGATTTTTAATGATGGACCTATTGAGATTTCGCAAGGTCCAGGGATGCCTAGTTGGCGTCCTAAAAATTATGAGGGTAAGTTTTTAGGTGAAATCACTATGCGTACTGGTCTTGAAAAATCTCGTAATCTTATAACCGTAAGAGTTGCAACTGCCGTAGGACTTACAAAAATCGTTGATATAATTAAGCGTTTCGGTATTAATAATGAACCAAAAAAAGTTTACTCTATGGTACTTGGTTCAATTGAAACCACACTTAGCAGAATGACTAATGCTTATGCAATTATTGCTAACGGCGGTAAAAAAGTTGAGCCTCATTTTGTAGAATTAATTAAAGATCGTAACGGTAAAATTATTTATAGACGAGATGATAGAGAATGTCTTGCTTGTAATGTTTCGGATAGTAATTTAGATACCGCAATATTAGAAATACCGAAAGAATATATCTATAGAGTTACGGATGAAGCTAGTGATTATCAAATTACTTCGTTTTTAACCGGAGCAATAGATAGAGGTACCGGTTATGCTGCGAAGAAGTTAGGGAAAATTATCGGCGGAAAAACCGGTACTAGTAACGATAGTAAAGATACATGGTTTGTAGGTTTTACACCCAAAATAGTAGTCGGCAGTTATGTGGGTTATGATACACCGAAAGAGCTTGGAAAAAGAGCAACAGGCTCAAACGTAGTATTACCGATTTTTATTGATTTTATGAGTAATGCTTATAAGGATAAGCCATCGCTGCCTTTCAAAGTTCCAGATTCAATTAAGCTAATCGCCGTAGATAGCGCAACTGGTAAAATTACACCAAGCGGTACTGTTATAGAAGCATTTAAAGTAAATAATGTTCAGATGCTTGAGAATGAAGATATGATTGATAATCAAGATAATAATGATATTTTTGATTATGTACCGAGTAAGGAAGATCAATCGCAGGAAATTTACTAAACTGTATAATTAGTTTAAGCCGATGTCATTCCCTGTTCTCTATGTCATGCAACAAAACCACCTATTTTTATTTTAACCTATGAAAAAAATTATTTTATATCTCACTGCCCTAATATCACTTACTATAACTTTTATAATTCAAGCGGATTGTTTTTTAGTTAATGAAAATTATAAAACAAGAAGGTAATTGTGAGTCTCGTTATGTTCCATGCTCAACATTTAAAATTGCTATAAGTTTAATGGGTTATGATGATGGGTTTTTAATTGATGAAACTCATCCAAAATTACCTGTTAAAGAAGGATATGCTGACTATCTTGAAGTTTGGAAACAATCCCAAACACCTAAAGATTGGATGAAGAATAGCTGTGTTTGGTATTCTCAGATTATTACTAAAGAATTAGGTATGGAAAAATTTCGTGATTATGTAACATAATGTGATTATGGTAATCGTGATATTTCAGGAGGAGATAAAGGAAAGAATAACGGTTTAACTAATGCATGGCTTTCTAGTTCTTTAGAAATTTCACCGTAAGAACAATTAGCTTTTCTTCAGAAACTAGCAGAGAATAAATTGCCTGTAAGTGTTCAAGCCCAAGAAATGACTAAAAATATTTTGTTTATTGAAGATTTTGTAGATTGTTGGAAGCGTTACGGTAAAACAGGCAGTGGTAATAAACTTAGCCAAGATAGAACTGTAAAGTTAAAGGATCGTAAAATCGGATGGTTTATAGGTTGGCTACAAAAAAATGACAGAACAGTTTTCTTTGTACATTTCATTGAAGATAATAAAAATTATGATTCTTATGCAGGGCAACGTTCTAAAGAAGCAGCGAAAGAAAAGCTAAAAGAATTGATAAATCAAGAATTGAAATAAATCTCAATTTTTATTTTCGAGGAACAACCAACAGTGAATTTGCTATTGGTTGTTGATTAAAAAGCAATACTCTAGGTTATCTATACTAAAGTACCTTCTTCTTCATAGGAGACTCCGGTCATATCTACCACAGCATGATCATTATCAAGTAGAGTGTTATTTTCAGTAGTAACATCTTCATTCATTTCAGCAGCAAGTTTTTCAGCTTCAATTTCATCAATATATTGTTTTAATTTAGCGTTTGTTGCGTTTTTATTTCTAACATACCAAGTTACCCCTACACCTATTATAACAGCTATGGAGGCAACTACAGCTGTGCCAATGCTTATATATTGAGCAACCAATGAATTATCGTTATCACTCTCATCAAACATATTTTCTTGAGAGTTGTAAGTTGTATTGAAAGCAGTATTAGTAAGGTTTGCTACGGTGTTATTAATTAAATTTATTCCCGTTTCAGTCTAACTTTCGGTGTTATCGGAAAAGATTGATTCAGAAATTTCGGCAGTAGAGCTTGTTATTGTGTTATTAATCGGATTAGTTGCTATTTCAGATAAGTCTTTTGTTATGAGTTCTAATAAGTTTTCTATTGTGTTAGTACCTTGAGTAGTGCTAGATATCGGATTAGATATTAAATCCTTTATTTCTGAAGAAATTCCATTCAAATTATTTCCTTTAAGTACCTCAAATATTTTGCATCCTTTACTATAACCTATAGTAATAGGGTTATTAGTTGCTGCAGTATTAAGTATATACTCAATAGTAGGGTTTTAAATTTTAGTATAATTTTGTGGATCAAAATAATAACGAAAATTTTCTTGACATATTTTCATCAATGCTTCCTCATACATAAAAGTATTATCACCTTGTTTTTTTTTAATATATAATCTCGTATATCGTCTCCATTATCATTAACTGCAGTAATAATAGCCTCGTCTATAGTTAGTTAACGCTTTCTTTATTTTGAAAAACCCTCTAAATATTAGGTTCATGATATCGTTATTTAATAATTCAATTCCTTTGCTATACTCCATCGCTGCCATATTGTTTTTAGGACAATTCGATACAATTAAATTTTTTGTAGTAGGATCTATATAATAATTTTCTCCGTTATATCCTATTTGAAGCATATTATATTCTTGATCTCCAATTGTTGCTCTTGCTGTTGTAGTAATTCTTGCCACAGTGGTTAAAAATGAAGTTAATTGATGTATCATTTTGCTATTCCTGTGGATTTTTAAAATTGAAGGGCATAATCAGCAGTACTTATTTGATAGTCAAGAAATTATTAACAAAAATTAATAATTAATATATAATCATTGCAATTAGGTGAAATTATATAAATTTCAATATCACTTGAAGTATCTAAAGAAATGTTATAAAGTCAAAAAGTTCATAGAAATTTAAGGGTATTATGCAAGTAGTAAAAGCTTTAGAACAAATTTTAGCAGATAGCTATGCTTTATATTTTAAAACACAAAATTATCATTAGAATGTAGAAGGAGCAGAGTTTAGAAGTCTACATTTATTATTTGAGGGGCAGTATGAAGATTTAGCTGAAAGCTTAGATGAGCTTGCTGAAAGAATAAGAAGTTTAAATGCTAAAGTTCCCGCATTATCAGATTTAATAAAACTTGCATCTATAGATGAGGCAAATCTAAACGCAACGGCAAATGAAATGCTTAAAAGTCTAACAAAAGATCAAGATATTATTAGAGATACATTATATAAGGGACTCAAAGTAGCACAAGCAGAGGGCGATGAGGGTACAGCAGATATGATTATTGGACGAATTAAGGTGCATGAAAAGAATAGATGGATGCTGAAGAGTAGTATACTCTAGTGTCATTTCCATTTTCGTCATTGCAAGCGACTGAAAGGAGCGTAGCAGTCTCAGGAGATAGTGTATGATTCCTGAGATTGCTGCGTCGATGCTGTGCATCTCCTCGCAATGACGTTAATGTTCATAACAAACAAACTAACAAAATAAAAATAAAATGGAACAATATGATGTAGCCGTTATAGGCGGTGGTCCAGGTGGATATGTTGCAGCAATTAGAGCAGCACAATTAAAGAAAAAAGTTGTATTAATAGAAAAAGAGCATTTGGGTGGGGTATGTCTTAATTGGGGGTGTATACCGACTAAATCCCTGCTTAAATCTGCTGAGGTTTTTGAATATATAAAACATGCTAAAGATTATGGAATTGATGCTAAAGGTGCTGAAATCAACATTAAGAAAATAGTCGAACGCTCAAGAGAGATTTCAAATAAGCTTGCAGGCGGTGTTAAGTTACTACTGAAAAAAAACAAAGTGACCGTGATAGACGGAGTAGCAAGTCTTGCAGGAAATAAGGTAATAAATATAAATGATAAACCTACAGTAAAAGCAGGAAATATTATTATAGCTACCGGCGCAAGATCTAGGGTTTTAAAAGGCTTTAAGCCTGACGGTAAACAAATTTGGACTTCTAAAGAAGCTATGATACCGCAGCATGTGCCGAAATCTATGATTATTGTCGGCTCAGGTGCAATCGGTATAGAATTCGCTTCGTTTTATAATAGTATTGGTGTGGATGTTACCGTAATTGAGGCACATAATAGAATATTGCCTGCTGAAGATATGGAAATTAGCGGAATCGCTCATAAGAACTTTGAGAAGAAAGGTATAAAAATTATTACAAATGCTAAGTTAATTAAGCAAACAAAATCAAAAGATAAGATAGAAGTTGAGTTAGAGTTAGCAGATAAAACACAAAAATTACAAGCTGAAATTTTACTTATGGCAGTAGGTATTACAGCTAATACGGAAAATTTAGGTCTTGAGAAAACAAAAATTAAAGTAGAAAACGGCTATATAACTACTAACGGGTTAATGCAAACTGCGGCATCAGGAATTTATGCTATAGGCGATGTGGCAGGAGTGCCTTGTTTAGCTCATAAAGCAAGCCATGAAGGTATTATTGCAGCGGAAAGCATAGCGGGCTTAAAACCGCATACTATTAATAAACATAATATTCCTGGTTGCACTTATTCTTCGCCGCAAATAGCAAGCGTCGGTTTGACTGAAGAAGCAGCAACAACCTTAGGTTATGAACTTAAAATAGGCAGATTTCCTTTTATAGCTAACGGTAAGGCTTTAGTAAGCGGTGATAGCGATGGCTTAATTAAAACTATATTTGATGCTAAGACGGGTGAGTTGCTTGGAGCTCATATGATAGGCTCGGAAGTTACGGAATTAATACAAGGATATGTGGTTTCAAAAAATTTAGAAGGAACGGAGTTGGATTTAATTAACACTATCTTCCCGCATCCGACTTTATCGGAAATGATGCATGAATCAGTATTCTCTGCTTATGATAGGGCAATACATATATAATACTCGATGAACTTCAAAAATTGGCTACGTCGTCTTATAAGAGCTGTGGTGCTCACGTATTAAGTATATGCTCCGCTCCTCGCCTTATAGACTCCTTGCTCTTGTTGAAGTTGATCTTCGTATATACGTTTCATTTTACTTCGGAGATATAAATTAAGAAAATGAAGAAAGGTAATTTAATCGAGAATTATGCAGTAGCGTTATTTAATAACGCTATGGTTGATAATATACAAGATAAGATCTTTGAAGAAATTACTTCTATAAACCGTATAATTACCGATAATTTTGATATTAGAGAGTTCCTATTTTCTCCTATAGTAAATAAGAACGACAAAATTAACGCAGTCAATTCATTAGCAAAAAATATCAAAATTAGCACAATAGTACAAAATTTTTTATTGTTATTGGTAAAAAATTCTCGTACTGCTATTTTATCTAATATAGTAGATGCTTATAATACTTTACTATATGAAAGTAAAAACATAAAGATAGTTCAGGTTATTTCTGCAAATAAATTACAACCTAAAGAGCAGGAGTGGATTAAATCTCGTATAGAAAAAGAATTAAATCAAAAAACAGAAATATTATTTGATATAGATAATACTATTATTGGTGGTATTGTAATTAAATATGATAGTATGTTGCAAGATTACTCAATAAAAGGTAGTTTAGAGAAAATAAAGAAAGCTTTAAAGACAGTTAATATTGCTGTATAGATATTTATATAGTCATTGCGAGGAAATTACGAAGTAATTGACAAAGCAATCTCAGGATATTTTATAAGATTGCCACGAGGCCTACGGCTGCTCGTAATGACGACTCGGTATCCACACGGGCAATGCTCGTTCGCAATGACAAGAAAATTAGGAGACATAAACCACATGAAACTAAAGCCTATTGAAGTAGCTGAAATATTACAAAAGGAAATAGCTAATATTAATTGCTTAAGTGAGCTTGAGGAAGTAGGGCAGGTAATAACCGTCGGTGACGGTATAGCCCAAATTTACGGTCTTGCTAATGTAAAATCCGGTGAAGTAGTAGAATTTAAATCCGGTGTTAAGGGCCTTGTTTTAAACTTGGAAAACGATAGTGTCGGTGCTGTAATTATAGGGGATGATAACCAAGTACAGCAAGGTGATAATGTCAAAAGAACTAAAGCAGTTTTAGAAGTACCGGTAGGAAAAGCTTTGCTTGGTCGTGTTGTTGATGCTCTAGGTAATCCTATTGACGGCAAAGGTGATATTGCAAGTAAAGAGTACAGACATATCGAGATGAAGGCTCCGGGGATAATAGAAAGAACGAGCGTGAGTGAACCCGTACAAACCGGAATAAAGGCTATAGATTCGTTAATCCCAATAGGTAGAGGACAAAGAGAGTTAATAATCGGTGATAGGCAAACTGGAAAAACGGCTATAGCCGTTGATACTATTATTAATCAAAAACAAGCTCATTCATTTACTAATGAAAGTGATAAAATTTATTGTATTTATGTAGCTATTGGGCAGAAAAGATCAAGTGTTGCACAAATAGTAAAAAAACTAGAAGATGCCGGAGCCATGGACTATACACTCATTGTTTCGGCTACTGCTTCGGAAGCTGCAGCTCTTCAATTCATTGCCCCTTATTCTGCCTGTAGTATGGGCGAATATTTTCGTGATAACGGTATGCACGCACTTATTATTTATGATGATTTAAGTAAGCATGCCGTTGCATATAGACAAATCTCATTATTACTTAGAAGACCTCCCGGGCGAGAAGCCTATCCCGGCGATGTGTTCTACCTGCATTCAAGGTTGCTTGAGCGTGCTGCTAAAATGTCAGAGGAAAAAGGCAGCGGTTCACTTACTGCTCTTCCTATAATCGAAACGCAGGCAGGTGACGTATCCGCATATATCCCAACAAATGTTATTTCGATTACCGACGGTCAAATTTTCTTAGAAAGTGAGCTATTTTATAAAGGCGTAAGACCTGCCGTTAATGTCGGTATTTCGGTAAGCCGTGTTGGTTCTGCAGCACAAATAAAGGCTATGAAGCAGGTAGCAGGTTCGGTAAAGCTAGAGCTTGCTCAATTTAGAGAGCTTGAGTCTTTCTCGCAATTTGGATCAGATTTAGACCCTGCCACTAAAGCACAAATCGATCACGGTAAAAGATTAGTTGAGATATTAAAACAAGCTCAATATCATCCTTTTCCGGTAGAAGAACAAATAGTAAGTATTTATGTCGGAACTAAGAAATATTTAAATGATGTCCCGCTTCAGAAAGTAAAAGAATTTGAAGATAAAATGCTTACGGAGATAAGGTTAAATAAAAAAGATATTTTGGAATCAATAAAAAACGAGCAACGTATAACCGAAGAAACCGAGCAGAAACTGAAAGCATTTTTAGAAAACTTCGTTAAGGAATTTGTTAAATAAGATGATGTTGTTTTTGTGTGAATACTAAATCGTCATTGCGAGTGACTGAAAGGAGCGTGGCAATCTCAGGATATTTGACGAGATTGCAACAAAGCTTCGTTCCTCGCAATGACATAAAAATACTAAATAAATATGTCAAATTTAAAGCAGTTAAGAACTAGAATTAAAAGCGTTAAATCTACACAAAAGATTACTAAAGCAATGCAACTAGTATCAGCTTCTAAAATGGCAAAAATAAAGAGTCAAATAGCCAATTCAAATTTTTATATTGAGGCTGTTAGTAAAATGATGTCTGCTATATTATCAATTGATATGTATGAGTTATCTATAGAAGAGCAGAAATTTTTTAATACCGTGCCGAATAAAGCAAATTTATTGATAGTTATGACATCACAGCGTGGTTTATGCGGAACGTTTAATTACAGTATAATTAAGCAAGTTAAGAATGATATTAAAGAGTTAGAAAATAAAGGCGAACAAATAAAACTTATCATTATTGGAAAAAAAGGTTACGAAGCACTAAAAAGGCAATATGTAAATTATATTGATAGTTATTTTGAGTTACCCAAAATTCATGATGAAAATCTGATGCTACAAGTAAAACAAAAAATTATGTCGGCAGTAGAAAATCTAGAAGTTAGTAATTGTGTTATATATTTTAATAAATTTAAGAACGCAATGACTCAAATTATGACTAGACAACAGATTTTACCAGTAGCAAAATATCAGGATGATTCTATGATAGATAATCCTATAGTTAATTTAGTCGGATTCGGATACAAGGAACGAGGAGTGAAGCCTATAAATAATAGGAGAGCGACGAGTGACATAGTAGGCGAGTCCAAATCAATTGACTATAATTATGAATATGAGGGAGAAAGTCTCATTTCTAATCTAATTAATTTATATGTGAATTCCCAAATAAATTATGCTTTACTACAAAGTAGAGCAAGTGAGGAGGGAGCTAGAATGACCGCTATGGAAAATGCAACAAATAATGCTAATGATTTAATAAGCAAGTTAGTTTTAAAGCTAAATAGATCAAGACAGGCTATTATTACTACGGAATTAATAGAGATTATAGCCGGTTCAGAAGCGGTTTAGATATACTCGTTTAATTTGAAAAATTGGCGTTGTTGTTTCATATTTTTGGATCCTCACGTACTTAGTATATACGCTGTCAAAAAATATGAAACGCCTTGCTCTTTTCCACATTAAACTGCGTCTATCTGTTCTTCATTTTATTTGTATTATATTTTTTAACAAAAGAAAAAATCATGACAAAAAATATTGGAAAAATTACTCAGATTATTTCAGCGGTGGTGGATGTAAAATTTACGAATAACGGTGAGTTACCGGAAATTTTAAATGCTCTAGAGTGCTATAACGATAAACAAAGGATAGTCCTGGAAGTAGCACAACATATAGGTGATGATACAGTGCGTTGTATTGCTATGGATTCTATGGAAGGGTTAGTGCGGGGCGTAGAAGTAATAGATACAGGCAGTCCTATTCGTATTCCTGTAGGTACTGAGACGCTTGGGCGTATTATGAATGTTGTAGGTGAGCCGATTGACGGTAAAGGAGACATTAAAAGCTCAAATATTTCTTCTATATATAAGCCTGCTCCTGATTTTACCAATCAGTCAACCGAGCGTAATATATTAGTAACCGGTATTAAAGTTATTGATTTACTTGCTCCTTATACTAAAGGCGGTAAAATAGGACTATTCGGTGGTGCAGGAGTCGGTAAAACTGTGCTTATAATGGAGCTTATTAATAACGTAGCTAAAGCACACGGCGGTTATACGGTATTTGCAGGAGTTGGTGAGAGAACTAGAGAAGGTAATGATCTTTACCATGAAATGATTGACTCGGGTGTTATTAGCCTTGCAGAGCCTGAAAAGTCAAAAGTAGCTTTAGTTTATGGACAAATGAACGAGCCGCCGGGAGCAAGGGCAAGAGTTGCGTTAAGCGGTCTGACCATTGCAGAGAGTTTTAGAGATATGAATGAAGGGCAAGATGTTTTGTTTTTTGTAGATAATATTTTCCGTTTTACTCAAGCAGGTTCTGAAGTATCGGCGTTACTCGGTAGGATTCCGTCAGCGGTAGGGTATCAGCCTACTCTTGCAACCGATATGGGCGAGCTACAAGAGCGTATCACCTCTACTAAGTACGGCTCAATAACTTCCGTGCAGGCTATATATGTACCGGCGGATGATTTAACTGATCCTGCTCCTGCTACTTCTTTTGCACATTTAGATGCTACAACGGTACTTAGCCGTCAGATAGCTGAGTTTGGGATTTATCCGGCAGTTGATCCGTTAGATAGTAATTCGCAGATACTTGATCCGATGATTGTCGGTGAAGAACATTATAGTGTAGCAAGACAAGTGCAGCAGGTTTTACAAACTTATAAATCGTTGCAGGATATTATCACTATTTTAGGTATGGATGAGCTATCCGAAGAAGATAAACTAACCGTGGCACGTGCTAGAAAAATACAGCGTTTCTTATCGCAGCCTTTCCATGTCGCTGAAGTATTTACCGGAGCTGCAGGCAAATTTGTTAATCTAGCCGATACTATCGCAGGCTTTAAAGGACTTGTAGAGGGTAAATACGATGATTTACCGGAAGCTGCTTTTTATATGGTCGGAACTATAGACGAGGCTATAGAGAAGGCGCAGACGTTGAAGTGACGTTGATGTCATTCCCGCGTAGGCGGGAATGACGTAGTAATTTTACTATATTATTCTATGAACGCAACAATTCTAGTCAAAATAATTACTCCTTTAAGTATTGCATTGGAAAAGCAAGCTAAAATGGTAACAATGTCGGGTGAGGAGGGTATGTTTGGAGTGCTGCCGAGTCACGTTCCGATGATTGTTAGTTTAAAAGCCGGTTTAGTGCAGGTTTATATAGATGATATGCATAAATCCGAAAACACTTATCTTATTTCCGGCGGTGTAACCGAAGTAATGGCAAATTATATTAATATAGCTACGGAAACGGCTATTAACGTTACGAATTTAAGTGAAGCGGAAATAGCAACTAAGCTTCTCGATCTTCAAAAAACTTTATCAGATCAACATTAATTTGTTTGAAAAATCTACGTTTTGGGATAAGGTTATTTTAATGTCATTTCAAGGCTTTTTTCCGTCATTGCGAGGAGCGAGAAGCGACGCGGCAATCTTGTCAAACTTCCTGAGATTGCCACGCAGTTCTACGGCTGCTCGCAATGACGATGTTTATTCCACATAATCAAGTGAGAAACAAATGTCAAAAGTACATAATTCAGAATATATACAAGAGTTATCAGTCGATAATACTTCATACAAAATTTACGATATAAATAAAGCTGCAAGCGATATAGATCTTCCCTTAAAAAAGCTTCCATATAGTTTAAGAGTATTATTTGAGAATGTATTACGTTCTAATGGTTCAAAGCAAAGCTTACTTGTATTTAAAGAATGGCTAAAAACTAAAAAATCTGATGCGGAAATAGATTTTATGCCGGCAAGAGTTTTGATGCAGGACTTTACCGGTGTGCCTGCTATTGTAGATTTGGCGGCTATGCGTGATGCGATGAAGAAAATAGTAGGTGATCCGTTAAAAATTAACCCGCTTATTCCTGTTGATTTGGTAATAGACCATTCCGTAAGCGTTGATTCTTATGCAGCTAAGGATTCATTCAATAAAAATGTTCAAATGGAAATGAAACGTAATATAGAGCGTTATGCATTTCTTAAATGGGGGCAGCAAGCATTTAATAATTTTAAAGTAGTGCCGCCGGGTACGGGTATTTGTCATCAGGTAAATTTAGAATATTTAGCAAAAGTCGTGTGGCATAAAGACGGCACCCTTTATCCTGATAGTTTAGTTGGAACGGATAGCCATACAACTATGGTAAACGGTTTATCGGTGCTTGGTTGGGGAGTCGGCGGAATAGAGGCAGAAGCTGCCATGCTAGGTCAACCTCTTACTATGATTCTGCCGGAGGTAATTGGGGTAAAACTAACAGGAAAATTAACAGGTATAGCTACCGCAACCGATTTAGTTTTAACCGTTACCGAGATGTTGCGGAAAAAGAAAGTAGTAGGTAAATTTGTCGAGTTTTTCGGTGAGGGTCTTAAAAACCTAATGATTGCCGATCGTGCTACTATTTCTAATATGTCGCCTGAATACGGTGCTACTTGCGGCTTTTTCCCGATTGATCAAGAAACTATAAAATATCTAGAGCTAACAGGTAGAGAAAAAACGCAAATCAGATTAGTAGAGCAATACGCAACCGAGCAGAATCTTTGGTATGATTTTGAACATGCGGTAGAATATACTGAGGTTTTAGAGCTAGATTTATCTATGGTACATAGTTCACTTGCCGGTCCAAAACGTCCGCAAGATCGAGTAAACTTAAATGATGTAGCAAGTAATTTTAAATATGAATTACCGAATTTTGCTTTAGACAATAAAGACATTGATAAAAAATATGCCGTAGCAAATCAGAATTACGAAATTGGTAACGGCGATGTGGTAATTGCAGCAATTACTAGCTGTACTAATACTTCTAATCCTTCGGTTATGATTGGTGCAGCACTTCTTGCTAAAAAAGCACTAGAACACGGGTTAAAGGTAAAACCTTGGGTTAAAACTTCTCTTGCTCCTGGTTCAAAAGTCGTAACGGAATATTTGAAGCTTAGTGGTCTTGATAAATATTTAGATGAATTAGGGTTTAATCTAGTAGGTTACGGCTGCACTACTTGCATCGGTAATTCCGGACCTCTAAATCCAGAAATAGAGGAAACTATTAACAAAAACGGGCTAGTTGTTGCTTCTGTTTTATCTGGTAATAGGAATTTTGAAGGACGCATTAATCCGCTGACTAAAGCAAGCTATCTCGGCTCGCCTATTTTAGTCGTAGCATATGCACTTAGCGGCACTCTTAATATAGATCTAACAAATATGCCCATAGGAGAAAATATTTATTTAAAAGATCTTTGGCCAAGCAAAGAAGAGATAGATGAAGTTATTGCAAATTCAATTAATTCCTCTATGTTTATAGCAAAATATTCTGATATATTTAGCGGAACGAAAGAGTGGAAAGATTTACAGGTTACTAATAGTTCTACTTATAACTGGAATAAGAATAGTACCTATATTAATAATCCGCCTTATTTTAAGGATATAGGCAGCAAGAATAATATACAAGATATAAAATCTGCAAAAATTCTAGCAATTCTCGGTGATTCTATTACTACCGATCATATTTCGCCGGCAGGTAGTATTAGTAAAACCAGCCCTGCTGCTAAATATTTAACGGACCATCATATAGAGCCTCTAGATTTCAACTCTTACGGATCACGTAGAGGAAATCATGAAGTAATGATGCGTGGCACATTTGCTAATATTCGTATAAAAAATGAGATGTGTAAAGGTGTAGAAGGCGGGTTTACCATAAACCAGTTAAACGGCACGCAGCAAACTATCTACGATGCAGCTATGGACTACAAAGCTCATGATGTATCGGTAGTGATTTTTGCAGGTAAAGAATATGGCAGCGGCTCATCTAGAGACTGGGCAGCAAAAGGACCTGGGTTGCTTGGTGTAAAGGCAGTGATTGCCGAGAGCTTTGAGCGAATACATCGCTCAAATTTAGTAGGTATGGGTATTTTACCGCTAACTTTTACCGGCAATAATACAAGATTAGATTTAAAGTTAGACGGTTCAGAAACTATTGACATTACAGGCTTAAGCGAGAATATAAGCTCTTATCATCCTGTTAAATGCGTGATAAAAAAACAAACCGGTGCAATAAGAACAATCGATTTAATATTGCAAATATTTACGGATAATGAGATAAATTATATAAAGCACGGCAGTATTATGCATTTTGTGGTAGAGAGTTTGAAGGGGTAGTTTGCTGGTATCGTCATTGCGAGGAAATTGCGTAGCAATTGTACGTACGTAATCTTGGGAGTTTGTTATTATTTTATGAGATTGCCACGCAGCCTACGGCTGCTCGCAATGACAACTCAGATAGCCATGCAACAACGCCACATGGGAACGACATAAAGAGGTAAAAATATGGACAAGCATCTTAAAGAATATACCGAGAGCGGTAAGAAAAATTTAATAGTGGTATATATATTATATTTATGCGGGATCGTAGCTCCGATATTGCCGTTAATCGGGGTATTTTTTGCATATCTTAACAAAGATAAAGGCGATAACTTTGCAATTAGTCATTACGTGTTTTTATTTCGTACTTTTTGCCTTGGGGTTCTTGGGTGGATTGTATGTTTTATATTTACGTTTATCATGATTGGAGTAGTACTATACGTTATACTCGCTGTTTGGTATATACTTCGTGTTGCCATCGGTTTTAAATATATGATAGAAGACAAAGCATACCCAAACCCTATGACTTATTGGATAAAATAAAAATGATAAAGCTGAACGTAGACGGTTCTGAAATAGAAGTATCAGAAGGTAGCACCGTTTATCAAGCCTGTACACAAGCAGGAAAAGAAATCCCTCATTTTTGTTATCATGAGCGTCTAAAAATTGCTGGTAATTGCCGTATGTGCTTGGTTGAAATGGAAAAATCACCAAAGCCTATAGCTTCTTGTGCTATGCCGGTAAGTAACGGTATGGTTATTCATACCGATACGCCGATGGTAAAAAAAGCACGTGAAGGGGTGATGGAGTTTTTACTGATTAACCATCCTTTAGATTGTCCTATTTGTGATCAGGGCGGAGAGTGTAATTTACAGGATCAGGCTTTCAGATACGGCAAAGGTACTAATAGATTCCACGAAAATAAGAGATCTATTAAAGATAAATATATGGGACCGTTGATTAAAACAGCGATGACTAGATGCATACAATGCACAAGATGTATTAGATTTGCGAGCGATATAGCGGGAATAGAGGAAATAGGAGCTATTCACCGTGGAGAACACATTGAAGTAACTTCATATTTAGAGCAAACTTTAGATTCCGAAATTTCCGGTAATATGATCGATATTTGTCCCGTCGGTGCTTTGAACTCTAAGCCTTATGCTTTTAAAGCTCGTAAATGGGAGCTAAAACATACCGCTAGCATTGGAGTGCATGATGCCGAAGGCTCTAATATTCGTATTGATAGTAGAGGCGATGAGGTAATGAGGATATTACCTCGTGTTAATGAAGAAATAAATGAAGAGTGGCTTTCGGATAAGAATCGTTTTAGTTATGACGGTTTAAAATATCAGCGCTTGGATCGTCCTTATATCAGAAAAAACGGTAAGTTAGTAGAAGCTAGCTGGAGTGAAGCTTTAAAGACAGTAGCGGATAAAATAAAATCCGTAAAACCAGAAAAGATTGCTGCTATTGCTGGTTCTCTCTCTTCTGTCGAAGCAATGTTTATGTTAAAAACATTATTGCAAAAGCTTGGCTCTAATAATTACAGCGTTAATCAGTTTGACTATAAACTAGATACCATGCAGCGAGGCAATTATTTATTTAATACTACTATTGCAGGGATAGAAAAGGCTGATTTATGTTTGCTAATCGGAGCAAATCCAAGGCAAATAGCTCCAGTATTAAATAGTAGAATAGGTATGCGAGTACGTGCCGACTCACTAAAAGTAGCAAGAATAGGTGGGGGGCATAACCAAACCTATAAAATTCAGGATTTAGGAAGTGATATTAAGATTATTGAGGAGCTAGCCATTGGTACTCATGAGTTTACGAAAGCCTTAAAAGCAGCAAAATATCTGATGATTATAGTAGGTGACGGTGTATATGCAAGAGATGACGGATATGCTATATTGTCGCTTATTCATAAGATAGTGACTGAATATAATATTATGCGTGATGATTGGAAAGGTTTTAATATATTGCATAATCACGCTTCTATAGTTGGCGGTCTTGATATTGGTTTTAATACTCCTATTAAGCTCGAAGAGTTGGAACTCGCTTATTTACTTGGAACGGACGCCATACCATTTGATAAGCTGAAATCGACTTTTATAATATATCAAGGACATCACGGGGACGCAGGTGCTAGCAGTGCTGATGTAATTTTACCTGCGGCTGCTTATACCGAGCAGAGCGGAATTTACGTAAATTTAGAAGGTAGACCGCAAATAGCAGAAAAAGCAGTATCGCCTGTAGGGGTAGCTAAAGAAGATATAGAAATTATTAAAGAGCTTGCCGGTTATCTAAAAATAGATATCGGAATGGATAATTTGCAAGAAGTAAGAGTAAGACTTGCTAAAGAATATAAGGTATTTGCTAGTATTGATAGAATTATAGAAAATAAATTTAGTAAGTTTAGCTCTAAAGATAAGTTATCAAAAGAGCCTATAACTGCAGAACCTATTAATTATTATATGACTGACGTGATTAGTAAAAATTCGGTCACTATGGCTAAGTGCGTTGAGGCTAAGGAAGCAAGAGACGAGGAGGTGGCATGATGAAAAATATGCTATTCTCACCCCGTATGTCATTCCTGCAAAAGCGGGAATCCAGCTCTTTTTTTGTAAATTATTTTCTGGATTCTCACTTTTGCGGGAATGATATAATAAGAGTACAACCATGCTAGAACTCTTTTTTGAATATATTTTTCCGTTAATTATCATCGCTCTAAAGGTAGTTGCAATTACTATCCCTTTAATATTGTGCGTTGCGTATTTAACATATGCAGAGCGTCGTGTTATTGGATTAATGCAGCTTCGACGAGGACCTAACGTTGTCGGTCCGTTTGGATTACTTCAGCCTATTGCCGATGCGGTTAAGCTCTTATTCAAAGAGCCGATCATTCCAACCAATTCCGATAAAATATTATTTATTTTAGCACCGATGATAACTTTTATATTAAGTTTAATCGGCTGGGCAGTTATACCCTTTGCAAAGGGCGTAGTTCTGGCAGATATTAATGTAGGTGTTTTATATATTCTTGCTATTTCTTCTTTAAGTGTTTACGGCATTATTATTGCTGGCTGGGCTAGTAACTCAAAATATGCTTTTTTAGGAGCTATACGTTCCTCTGCCCAAATGATTTCTTATGAAGTGTCGATGGGGTTGGTTATTATTACCGTGCTACTTACTACCGGTACTCTCAATTTAAGTGAGATCATTGAAGCACAAAGAACAATGCCGTGGTGGATTGATTTAATGCTACTACCTATGGGTGTCGTGTTTTTTATCTCGGTGCTTGCCGAAACAAATAGATTACCTTTTGATTTACCTGAAGCAGAATCGGAGTTAGTTGCTGGCTATAATGTTGAATATTCCTCTATGGGATTTGCTTTATTTTTTCTAGGTGAATATGCTAATATGATATTAGTTAGTGCAATGACTACGACTTTCTTTTTAGGAGGTTACTTGCCGCCCTTTAATATATCGTGGTTAGATTGTATTCCGGGGTTCTGTTGGTTTGTATTTAAGGTCGGATTCTTATTGTTTTGTTTTTTATGGATTAGAGCGACCTTACCAAGATATCGCTATGATCAATTAATGCGACTTGGCTGGAAAGTATTTTTACCTCTAACTTTATTTTGGGTAGTGTTAGTATCAAGTGTGCTTGTTTATACAGATAATTTACCGAGTATTTAGGTGTTATTGTCATTGTTGCCTGATCGGTTTACCCGTCATTGCGAGGAAATTACGAAGTAATTGACGAAGCAATCTCAGGATATTTGATGAGATTGCCACGCAGCCTACGGCTGCTCGCAATGACAACTCGGTATCCATGCGGGTGATGCCCCGCAGAAATACATCGATCTTTAATATATAATTTTTATGATAAACTATTTAAAATCGTTTTTTCTATATGAGATAGTAAGGGGGATGGCTTTGACTTTAAAGTATTTCTTTAAGCCCAAAGTTACCATAAATTATCCTTATGAAAAAAGCCCTATTAGTCCAAGATTTAAGGGTGAACATGCCCTGCGTCGCTATGAAAACGGTGAAGAACGCTGCATTGCGTGCAAACTCTGTGAGGCGATTTGTCCGGCACAAGCGATAGTAATTGAAGCGGACGAACGAGAAGACGGCAGCAGGCGTACTACTCGTTATGATATAGATATGACAAAATGCATTTATTGCGGATTATGTCAGGAAGCTTGCCCTGTAGATGCAATAGTTGAAGGTCCTAATTTTGAGTTTGCAAGTCTAACTCATACCGCACTTATTTACGATAAGGAAAGATTACTGCAAAATGGCGATAGATGGGAACAGGCACTCGCTAGTAAACTACACAAAGATTACGAGTATAGGTAATATACTCGTTTAATTACTCTTCATTTATTCGGAATATATACGTATATTATGCTATTGTGATTCTGTTAATAGGTTCATTTCAAAAAAGTTAAATTAAAAAAATATATCATGAAAATTCGAACCTTGCATTCGAGATTTCATAAACCTTTGTAATTTAATTATTGCTTTTCTTTTTTTGACTTTTATTCTCTTAATTATAAAAACTAAAAAACTATATTCCTACTGGAATAAGAGGAACTCATAAAATATATAGTACTAATGAGCAATATTTAAAGCTAAAATCATATGATAAGGATTTATATGAACAATTAAAAGCCTCCAAAAGAGCTAGAAGACAAGAGAATTAGTTATAAGAATAATATATAAAGTTACTAAAACACATGCAAGTACAATAATTAATTGTTCAATTTGGATTATAGTTAGCCTTATATTTTTTATTGTACATTGGGAGATTTATAAAAATACGCAAAACAATAATAATTAATCAAGCCGTAATATCTGTGCAGATTTTATAGAGCTTTCTAGATGAGAGGATAGAAGAACAATACCGCCGCTATTTGCTTTCATGACAATTAGATTATTGAGTAAAGCCCTATTTTCTTCGCTTAAGTTAGTTTCAACTTCATCAAGTAGCCATAAGTCAGATTGGCAAGCAATAAGCCTTGCTATGGCTACGATTTTCTGCATTCCGCTAGACAAACTATAGCATTTTTTATCTAATAAGTCGTGTAATTTGAAGTAATGAATAGCAGCATATAGGGTTGCAGCGGAATTATAAATTTCTGACCAAAATTTTAGATTCTCAAAAACAGTCATTTCTGATTTTAGACCTAAATTATGACCGATATAAGTGCAGTAAAGTTTAGCGATATTGTTAATATTACAGTTTCTATAGTAGATATTACCGCTACTCGGTTGCATAATTCCTGCTATCATTCGTAGCAACGAGCTTTTCCCACAACCGTTAGCTCCTTTTATATATGTTATAGAAGAAGGAAGAAAAGTAATATTTAGATCAAATAAGTTTTTAAATTGTAATTGATGAAGTGATAGCATGTCCTTGTCATACCGTAGCTTGACCACGGTATCCATATAAAAGCAATTCAAAATACTAATAATTTTACTAGATATCGTGGTCAAGCCACGGTATGACATCTGTTGCTTTTTAATAAATTTAATTTTCATGATGCTCTTCTGGTGTGGTCCGTTAATTCTGTATTATCTTGTTGATTATTATGACCAATTCCAAGTTTCTCACGAGCATCTCTTCAAGCTTCTTTATGATCTGATGCATCAGGATTTACCACATGACTTATATCTATGCCTGTTACCTTATTAGCTTCTTGACCTAGTTTTTTAGTTGCGTTGTTTAATTCATGGTTTATTTTTTTAGCTTCTTTTGCTATTCTTCATATAAATCTCACTTTTAAGTTCTATAATTAGAGTAGCATTTATATTTTTTGTAAGCAATTAAAATTTTACCAGCAAATTTTCCACCGATAAGCTAAATACATTTAAAATAGAACTCGGCATTAGACCAAAGTAAATAATTAATAATATTAAAGGAGCTATTGAGATTATTTCGTATTTATATAAATCTCTGAAATGCATAATTTCTTTATTGGTAATTTCACCGAGCATTACTTCTTTGTATAATTTCAGCATATAAACCGCCCCGAAGATTATGCCGAGAGCTGCTATAAAGGTTGCTACTACATTCACCTTATAAATCCCAAGCAGGCTTAAAAATTCTCCAATAAATCCACTAGTTCCGGGTAACCCGACAGAGCCGAGCATTGCAATCATAAAAAATGCGGCAAGCACCGGCATTTTACTTGCTACACCACCATATTTAGCTATTTCTTTTGTATGTAATCTTTCGTACAAAGTACCGACTATTAAGAATAGACATGAAGAAATCACACCGTGGCTAAGCATCTGAAATATTGCTCCGCTAACTCCGGCTTTAGTAAAGCTAAAAATACCTATCGTAACATATCCCATATGTGCAATAGATGAATATGCTATCATCTTCTTCATATCTTTTTGAGCAAGCGCAACGAGTGATGCATATATTATAGCAATAACGCTAAGGTAAATTACGTAAATTGCAAATTCTTGTGATACACTCGGACATAGAGGTAGTAATACTCTTAAAAAACCGTAACCGCCGAGTTTTAGCAAAATACCGGCAAGAATAACCGAGCCGCTGGTTGGAGCTTGTACGTGTGCATCGGGTAGCCAAGTATGAAAAGGAATAATAGGGATTTTAACGGCAAAAGCAATAAAGATAGCCCACCATAAAATTTGCTGAGCAAATAATGGAATATTATCGGTAAGCTGAAAGATATAGGTTAAATCAAAGCTATGCATTTTGCTATAAATATAAATTAATGAAAGTAGGAAAAATACAGAACCAAAGAACGTGTATAAGAAGAATTTAAGAGCCGCATATATTCTATTCTTGCCACCCCATACGCCGATAGTAATATACATCGGCACTAATATTGCTTCAAAAAACAGATAAAATAATAGTAAATTTACCGAGGTAAATGCCCCTATACAAAAAGATTCCATTAATAAAAAACATACCAAATATTCTTTAATATATTTTTTAACGGTAAATAAGCTTCCAATTATACAAATAAGAGTAAGAAAAGAAGTTAGAACCACAAAAAATATTGATATACCGTCAACGCCTACATGGAATTCAAGCCCGATCTTATCAAGCCAAGCGTAGCGTTCAACAAATTGATAAGCGGGGTTTGAGGAGTCAAACTCTATTAAAATATAGATAGTTGAGATGAATGTTAAAACAGAACTAAGCACTGCAACATACATTACATATATCGGTTTATCTGCTTTTTTACTTTGACTAATAAACAGCAAAATATATAGCACGCTTATTAGCGGCAGAAAAATACTGATAGATATAATAGGTAATTCTAACATTCTTTAAGATTTTATGAGTTTTTTTCCGTCATGGCGAAGCAAATTACGAAGTAATTGACAAAGCAATCTCAGGAATTTGTTATTATTTCATGAGATTGCCACGCTCTTTACGTTCGCTCGCAATGACGGTTTTAGTTTTTAACGCAAATAACATCAGTACATTATGTTTTTCCAAACAAAATAACTAATTGTTACAACAATAAATGATACTATATACAAAGCATAATTAAAAACATATCCTGTTTGTATTTTGCCGGTAAGAACGCTAAAGCAATTAACGACTCGTGAAAAACCGTTTGGTCCAAAACGATCGATTATTTGCTGATCGCCAAGATAAAATAAAGAAGCTAAACAGTTAATAGGTTTCACAATTAAGCAATTATATATTTCATCGAAGTAATATTTATTGCGTAATATGTTGGAAATTAATACAAGGGGTGTCATCCCGCGGCTTGACCGCAGGATCCAGGCGTTTTTAATATTTTTACTGGATTTCCGCTTTTGCGGGAATGACATAACAGTACTTGACTTATATAAGTAAATCCCAGTAACAATTCCCACTATACCGACTGCCATAGGTAGTAGCTTAATATATAAAGGCGGGTGGCTAATTAGTAATTTATAAATATGTAAATTAAATAGGCTTGCATGGAAATAACCGTTTGGTTTGTCCATAGCAAGTAAATAATAGCCGATCATACCGCTAAAAAAGCTCCCGGCGACAAGTAATATAAGTGGATTATTCATTACTTTAGCCGGTTCGTGAGCATGCTCAAAAACATCTTTTTCTAGCTTAGTTTTGCCATGAAATACCAACATAATAATCTTCATTGAATAAATAGCGGTAAGTATTGCTGCTGCTATTCCAAAAATAAACATAAACGAGCCGCTACTATAAGCCGCTTCTAAAATCGAGTCTTTAGAGTAAAATCCTGCCAAAGGATAAATCCCTATTAGTGCAAGTGAGCCGATTAAGAAGTTGCCATAAGTTACCGGCATTTTATTTCTTAAATCACCCATTTTAAAAATATCCTGCTCGTGAACGGCATGTATTACGCTGCCGGCTGATAAGAATAATAAGGCCTTAAAAAAGGCATGAGTTACTAAGTGAAATATTCCGCTATTATAGGCAGATACTCCGCACGCCATGAACATATAACCAAGCTGACTGCAAGTTGAGTAAGCAATAATCTTCTTGATATTGCTGTGCATAATAGCAATGCTTGCAGCAAAAAGACAAGTAACACCGCCGATAATCGTAATAAATTGTAGAATTAAAGGGCTATATTCAAATAAATACGAGCAGCGTGCTACTAAGAATACTCCTGCCGTTACCATGGTTGCTGCATGAATAAGTGCAGATACCGGAGTCGGTCCTTCCATCGCATCAGGAAGCCATACATGTAAACCGATCTGTGCAGATTTACCCATACAACCGATGAATAATAATAAACAAATAATGTCTAGAATGGAAAAATGTAAAAATATTTTTATATTAGATAATAATTCTGCAGATGACAATACATCTTTGTAATTTGCTGAGCCACAATAAACAATAATCGTCATTACGCCTAAGATAAAAGCAAAATCGCTGGCTCTATTTATTATAAAAGCTTTAATCGCTGCTTTATTGGCTGATTCTTTTGAATACCAAAAACCTATTAGTAAATATGAGCAAACGCCGACGCCCTCCCAACCGAAAAATAACTGTAAGAAATTATCGCTAGATACTAGCATTAACATAAAAAAAGTGAATAAAGAAAGAAAAGACAAGAAGCGTATAATCCCCTTATCTTCGGCCATATAGCCAAGCGAGTAGATATGCACGATGCTTGACACCCATGTTACGGCTATAAACATTATGCTAGTTAGCTGATCGATATAAATCGACCAATTTACTTTAAAATTTCCAACCTCAATCCATGGTAATAATTTAATATGGATTATATTCCCGTCTAAGCCTGCATCGCAAAATATTATTAATGAGAATAAGGCAGATAAAGATAAAAAGCCGGTTGCAATTACTTGCGCTAATTTTTTGTCTATTACCCTTACGAATAACCCGTTTATTATGCTAGATGCAAGCGGTAACATGATGATCATTATGCAAATATTTTGATACATCATTATCCCCACATCTGATTAATGTCAGTAATTTCAATGGAGCCTTTATTACGGAAATATATTAGTAATATTGCAAGCCCGATTGAGGTTTCGGCAGCTGCTACGGTTAAGATTATAATACTAAAAATTTGTCCCGATAATTCTTGCATATATAAGGAAAATGCAACAAAATTTATGTTAACTGCAAGCAGCATTAACTCAATAGACATTAATATATTGATAATATTTTTGCGATGCATAAATAATCCAAACATTCCGATAGTAAAAACTAAGCTGCTTAAGATTAAATAATGATTAAGCGAAATATATTCATTCATATTTAATATTCTCAACACCTTTATTTAGAATAGGCTTTGTCATTAATACGGTATTTTCTTTATTGTGACGTAGTTGTTTTGATATATCTTGACGTTTTACTCCCTCACGCTTCTTTAGTGTTAACGTAATACATGCAATCATAGCGACAAATAATATAAGGCCCGCCATTTGAAACGGTAGCATAAAGTCTGTGTAGAGTACGCCTCCTATTGCTTTAGTATTTGAGATATTATTTGTTATGGTAAACGATACATTGGAGTTGAAATTAATATTTTTAGTACCAAGTAAAATAATTATTACTAAATCGGCAAACATAATCAAAGCTATAAAAATACTTAAAGCTAGATTTGCTGTTAGCTGCGTTATTGTCTTATTAAAATGCATATCTAGCATCATTATCACAAATAAGAATAATACTGCTACAGCTCCAACATAAATCACTATCAGCATCATAGCTAAAAATTCTGCTCCAAGCAAAATCATAAGCCCTGCACCGTTGATAAATGCAAAAATTAACCATAATACCGAATATACGGAATTTTTGCTTAAGACAACGCATACGCTACTGATAGTTATTAATGTTGCAAATAAATAAAAAAATATAGGCATGGTGTTTATATAGGTTGTGTCTTATCTCTATTTTATCCTCGTAAAACTCGTTTTACAACATTAGGTTCTTTCTCAATAATCTTAAGAAGTAATTTTGCAGCTCCGGTAGGTAATCTTCTGCCTTGTTCCCAGTTTCTTAAAGTTGCAACACTCACTCCAAATGTTGTAGCAAATTGTTGTTGTGTTAATTTTAATTTATCTCTTGCTTCATGCACGTCTATATTAGATAATTTTATATCATGTTTATTTGCTTTTAATTTTCCTTTAGTGTATAAAACAGCCTCTTGCATTCCAATTAATATACTTTTGTCGGTTTGATTAGTATTTTTATTATTTATTTTTGCCTCGTCCGACATATAATTTTCCAATTCTTCAGTTAGTTTTTTTAATTCATTACAACTATTATGATTAATATTTTCCATCTTACTTTTTATAAAACCGGTTATTAAAAATACCGGCATATTTTCATTGTAGTAAAAATAAATTATTCTTATACTGCCACTTTTACCTTTATTATTACTACTTAAAGTAAATCGTAACTTTCTTCTTATACCTCCAGTGCCTTTTATTATATCACCTTGGTTAGGATTAGCAGCAATGTAATGTATTATTTCAAAGCATTCTTTTTCATTTAAATTATTCTTAGCGAATTTTTGAAACTCTGGAAGCTCAACAACTGAAATCAGTTTTTTACTCATAATAATTATACGCCATTGGCGTAGGAGAATCAATAAATAATTTTTGTTTAGTATCATGGATACCGTGGCAAGACCACGGTATGACAGAGTGCAAATTAGCTACACCAACAAAGCATTAGAAGAAAATTTCTTGATCATCGGAATAAATAAGCTTTCTAGTTCTTTGCGTATTTCTTCCTTGTTTTCTACTTTTTGACCTTCTTTACTTAAAGTTAGCTCGCCTTTTTCTACATGACCAAGTACAGCCTCAATGATTGCTTTTTTATCATGTTTACCATCCATATATCTAAGTGCAAACTTCTCAAAGAAATTAACGACGATCGGTTCATGTTTTAAATTTGTAACCCACATAGAAGGTGTATGGGTTGCTTGATGTATCACCATTTTTGTTGTTTTAGGCTTATCAAGCTCAGGGTTATTTCGATGCTTCTGATTTGTAATACTAATATAACCTTGTAGTACTAGCTTCATTGCATTATTTAAAAGCTCAGCTTTGATTTCATTTAATTTAGTATTATGTAGCTTTTTATTAGCTTCAGTGGTTATTTTCTCAAAGCTTAACGGATTATTTAGATTTTCGCTGAAAGTGTATAAAATAGCTTTCATATAAGGCGAACTAGTTGTTAAGTTAGAGTCTTGATTGCCGTTTAAGAAGAATTTTAAATTTTCGGAAGCATTATTAAGATCTACTTCTTTGAGTGGTTTTTCAGGCACTATATTAAAGATTATATTAAATTTCGTTATATCATCATTGTTAATATTTCTATTAATTTTCACATCACTATGACATAGTAAAGTGGTTCTAAAACGACGATTCGTAATGAAATCCATATATTGTTCGGTTCTAACTATATCGTTTACCGCTTTTAACTGCTCTACTACTTTCGGCGGCATATTACCGAGATACATAGTCGAAAGATTACAATCGGCTAAATATTGTAAATTGTGCTTTCTTGCTTCATTCATAAATTCATGGAAGTAGAATTGAGCATTTTCTTCTTCTAAATGATCATGACGTAAATAATGATCGGTTTGTTTAGCAAGTAGCCCTGCTTCGGTTTTTAATGCTTCTGCATAAGGAGTTTTAGAGTTTTCTAAGCTATCCTTAACAAATTCTAGTAACAATCTAGATTGAGCTATTCTATCCCGTACATTTGCAAATGAGCTAGAATGATACATCATCATATCTCTAATAGTACGGACCATATTCCAGCCAGGGAGGGTATTATAGCTAATATATGCTATTCCGTTTGGACTAAGATTTTTATTACAAACTTCAAAAATTTTATCTCTAACGGTTTTTGGTACCCAAGAAATTACGCCATGGCAAATTATATAATCAAACTTACCGAAAGAATCGTTAATATCAGTTATCGAACAATGATGGAACTCTATATTTTTTAATCCTAGTGCTTTAACATTTTTATTTGCTTCGTCAATTTGTACCTTAGACAAATCAACCCCAACAAAATAAGCTTTTGGATAAAGAACTGCATGTGGTATTAAATTACCGCCTGCTGCACAACCAAGCTCTAATATTTTTGCATTCTCGACTTCAGGAGCATTTACACCGAAAAGAGTTGCAAGTGTACTTAAGTGATAAGGATTTGTAAGAGCATATGGGTAGCTTTCATACGGTATTTCATCATAAGTGTTATGATCTGAAACCGCACCGTTAACAACGGATTGTGCGGAATGTGTTTTTTTTGCCATCTTATCATGACCGTTAGGGGTAGAAGAAGAGTTAGTAGCTTTTGGAGACATATTTTTCCCTTATATAGTTGAATTATTCGTGTCATCCCGCGGGATGATGACATTGTAGCTTTCATATAAATATTTCACAGAATTATTAAAATGGCAATCTATAAGTAAATCCTATGCCAAATTCTCCAACGGCTATAGTTTTTTTGATAGGATTTGTTGGCACGAATTGCCCCGTTTTCATATCAAGCGTATCATAATTAATTCTTACTCTATATGCCGTTTGTAATTTTGCAGTTGCATCAATACTTAAATTTGAAGTTACATCTTGTGAAATTCCAAGACCTGCTTGCCAAGCAACACAATTTTTATGAGTTTTTCTTACTTTAAAATAATCGCTATTTATAACACTCCACCTAGAAGAGGTAGGCTTAACTTTTACTTGTGCTATTCCACCTCCAAGTATTACAAAAGGTGTGAAAGTTTTTATTTTTTCTAAATCATAAATAAGATTTAGCATATATATATCTGATAATACGGTAGTATTACCTGGGGTTTTAGGAATAGTGAGACCATTACTTAAATTTTGCTGAGGTAATACGTAATGCAGACTATATTTAGGTTGATAAGTTGCTGAGAATTCAATAGCTATCTGTGGATATATTATATAGCCTATTTTTCCACTATACATACTTGATTTTTTTAAAATTATTTCGGTATTTGAGTGTTTATGTCGGAATTTACTAACGACCGGTTCAATTATTCCGCCTTCTACTCCTATATAGAACCCTGTTTCTTTTGCGAAAGCAATGTTATTAAAAATGATGATAGTAATAAAAAATAATTTTAGTAATTTAGTCATTATAATTGCTTAAAAAATAAATATTATATACCCCCTTTATTAATGGTCAATCATATTTTTCCTAATTATGGAAGCAATTATACCAAATAGTAATAAAGTAATAGTTACAGTGAACGCAACATATTCCGGAATCGCTATATAATGATGAATAAATATTTTAAAGCTGATAAATATTAAAATTAAAGCCAAAGAATATTTTATATAACTGAAACGTTCTACAATTTCTGCTAAACAAAAGAATAACGCTCTAAGCCCTAAAATAGCAAAAATATTTGAAGTATAAATTATATAAACATCATTAGTAATTGCGAATATTGCCGGTATACTATCTATAGCAAAGACTAAATCTATTGCTTCTATCAGTACTAGAGATATAAAAAGGGGGGTGCAATATAGTTTGTTATTACGTTTAACAACAAATTTATCCCCTTCAAGGTTAGGGGTAATATTTAGATTTTTTATTATTGACTTGTAAATATAAGAATTCTGTATATCAAAAGTTTTATGTGATACATAGAAAGTTTTTATACCTGTAGCAATAAGTATTACGGCAAAAATATATAATAACCAGGCAAATTTATTTATAAGAATAATACCGCCGTAAATCATTACAGCTCTGAATATTATTACGCCTATTATACCGAAAAATAAAACACGATGTTGATATTGCCAGGGAATTTTAAAAAATTGGAAAATAATAGAGATAACAAAAATATTATCAAGTGACATAGCTTTCTCAATGAGAAAGCAAGTATAATATTCACGAGCATGATCTGCCCCCGTATTATAGTAAACATAGATACCGAATAAACAAGCTATTACAAGATAGAAAAGACTAAAAAGTACGCTTTCTTTAAAGCTCATTATGGTATTTTTTTTGTGTATTATTCCCAAATCGAGAATCAGTAAAGCAGCGATTACCGTATAAAAAATAATCCAACTCATTTATTTATCTCTTCATTTTATATTGCATGTGGAAATATAGTCCTCCATCAAACATAACTCTTAGCTGGAATCTTATAGTATTTTCTCCTTGTTTTAAATAACGCTTTATATCAATCGGTAAATTTTTAGCTTGTAATGCTTGACCTTGGTCATTTCCATTGTTACAGTACCTTTTCTCATCTAGAGAATCAATGTTAGTAGGGAAGCTAAGTAACTTTGTGCCGTTGACATATATTAATGTGCAATCATCATACCATAAATCTTTTACTTCAAAATACTCAATATCGTCCATTATTGCATCTAAAGTTACTTTGAATTCTACAGTATGCAATATTGTATTGTCCGGTTTATTTGCTGCAGCTATACGTGCTCCATCCTTTGGAAATGCCATAATGCTCCCATGTGGTACCGGTTTTTTGTTGAAGATATAGTCACCTATTTTAGTTACCGGATTATAAGGGGTCTCAAGTAATTGGTCTGATGGAAAGTCGTTATAACCAACTTTTATGGGGAATCCTTTAAATTTTCTACAGCCGACATTGTGGCCTAAAGGTTCAAACTCGACAACCTTTCTATCAAAATATGATAAACAATGGCGTTCTAAAGGTTTATTAGGATCAATAGGTATCCAATTCGTCGGGCATTTTCCTTTTGCAAGTTCTCCTATATCGCTTTCAGGCCATTCTGCATTACCGTGATTGTTACCGGAAGGAGCTTTCTCTGTGCTAGGAATTTTAGCACAAGTAGGTACTAATATAGGAGCACAAAGATTTAGCTCTTGCCAAGTTTTATCTCTTACATCCTCAGTCTCAGCGTTATATGTCGGCTCAGGAGGAGTATTGTTATCTCCTTTTGTATATGTCACTGTATAATATTTTGAAGGATCTACCGGTACTAATATTGGTCCTATGTTAGGTTTCGGCTCGATTCTATCTGTATAATCCCTACTTAAAACACATATTGGAGTATTAGCCTTATCGTTATTGGTATAGCATTTACTCGGAATCTTATTTATATTGCAAGTATAAATTGTAATACCTCTTCCTGGACCTGACACTGTTTCTTCTAGAGTACAGCGCGTTAGATCTATATCTTTTTTACATAAGCCAAGATTTGGATATTTAACGTTATATTTATTTTTAAAATCTTTACAATTTATAGTATCGTTGTTGTTGAGTTTAGCAAGTACACAATTTGTTGAGTCATGATTGTAACCGGGCATAGGTGATCCATCAGGTAAAGTAGGACGCAGCATAGGGTTACAATGTTGGAAATTTTTCGGCATCAAGCAGGCATGCGTTCCACCTTGGATATATTTACCATTTATATATTCTAAATATTTTAAATATACCGCACTTGAGTCAGGATTTCCATTACTATCATAAGGTGCTTTATCGTCTTTATATTTACCGTGAATAGTCAACTGATTTAGAACATTCTCTCCTGAAAACGGCATAGCAATATATTTATCTTCCTTTGGATCTTTAGGTATAAATGCAACGGAAGAACTATACTTATAACCGGCAAGCATTACTATGCTTTCTGTGTCAGTGGGGTTGGGAGGTGGAGGTCCGGCGTATGCTAACGGCGTTACAAGAGTGCTTGTTTCATCTATGATATTGTCGCCTTCTCTTACTTGTACTGACGCAATGAATTGCGGTTTATAATAAGCATCGTTGGGATTGCTATTATTAGTACAGGTAATTCCGGCATATTGCTTTGCACATTCATAAGCAGCTAAGCTGTAAGAATGATTTACTCGCGGTACACAATCTATTAAATTACCGGACTCAAATAAGCAAATATTATTAGGATTTTGCTTATCGTCTTCGGTATTACTAATAGAGACATAAAGCTTTCTATCTTTACCGTTGTTGTCTTTTAAGATGATATCTGTCTTTATAGGCATTAAGCTAGTTGTATCTTGCTTTTGTACCTCAGGAAATTTTACGCTTACATCCTTAAATTCGCCGATATTAACTCCCCACACTTTTTGACAGGTAGTTGAATTAGAACTTGGACAGTCCGGTATATCGCTTATGTAGTAATCGCTGGGTGTTTCTACATTTCCAATTTTCTGCGAATATACTATTCTAAATCCCTCATTACAACCGTTAGCCGTAACACTACATGGCGTAGAAATTTCTGTATTAATACATGGAGTGTTGCCTGAAGTATTCTTACACGATTTAATTAAATCTTTAAAAGCCGTATTAGTATGAGTAATTTTTGCTGAAGAAAAATCTATATTACGTGGTTCTACACAAGTTTTGAGGTCAGAGCGAGAACTCGTGCAAAGCGGAACAAGATTGCTAAAGCTAACACGTATGGTATTATTAACAATATTGTTTTTAACATTAATATTAGATGGCACTACACAAGCCGGATTAGTAGAAGATTGGTCAAACTGGCCGCTTGCATCTTTTATGCTACATACATTATGAGCACTCGCACTAGTGCTAATATAATCTAAATTTGGACAATATGGTGGTGGAAAAGGCCCTAAAGGTAATTGTACACAACCAAAAGAATAGCTATCTACAGAACCGTTTAATGACCCAAGTGCTTCAATAATTTTTATTATTAAAGCAGGAAAAAAATTAAAAATCTCTCCTATTGCATTAAGTGCTGATTGAAGTACTTTTATAAATTCTGAATTTTGATCTATCATACCAAGAAGCTGCCCTAATAAACTTGGTAAACTGACTCCTTTTATCGTTTCAACTAAAAATTTTAATACTTTTGCAATAGGGCTAAGTTCGTTAGTATGATGAAGAGGTTGACGATTAGGATTCCAGTCCATCGGATCAAGATGTGCACCGGAATCTGAAACAAGGTTAACAAGTCCAGGATCGCTATAAGCACAAAGTTTAGGAGGTTTTAAAGTAATTATTTTTCCGTCTATACCGATTATCTTATTATCAGTTTCTGTATAACCGACTTTATTGAGATGTACTCCATCGGTATAACCTGGATCTGCAGGGGAAGGTGGGGCATTTATCCCGGGAGGTGGAGGCATATCCGGTACGGCAACTCTAGCACAGACTCTAGTTAGAGGTATACCGTAACCTGTAGGCCATAATACACATTCTCCATCCCAATTTAAAGTAGAGTTTTGGTGCCAACAAGCTATGGCATTACAGCTTTGAACTCTAATACGAATTTTTGGAGTAAAGTAACTACTATCAGGGGCTTCTTCTGCACATCTATTGAGTAAAAAACCGATAAATATACCTGGATAATCAAATTTTAATAAACAAGTATCATTATTACGACCGTCGCTTTTATTCCAAGGAGGACATAATGTGCCTGGTTTAAAAGGTCCTCTTGGCTTTGCATTGATGCCTCCATCCTTATTCCAAATTTCCGTTCTCTCACTTTGACCGCAATTACATGGATCGCTAAGACAAGTGACTATATCATCCCAAATAGATGCATATACATTAAATGAGAAAAATGAAAATAAGAAAAATAGTAAATATTTTTTTAACACTTTGAGTATTCTTTATGCTCGTTGTTTTTATAGTTCATAATAAATTATTGTCATCCCACGAGCTTGTAGCGGGATCCAGTCCTTTTTAATTTTTTTTGGATCCCATAATAAATCACGGGATGACAGAGTGAAATATTAGTCCGTATTTAACTCATTATATAGGTAATTAACCCAATTATCCGGAGGACCTTGGTGTTGTTCAAGTATTTTTTTATAAATATCCATTTCCTCCTGTCTGCTTGATAAAATACGGACAACTCCTATTAAAGCGGCAATACTTAATTCAGAAGCTATCGATTCATTATCCTTACTAATTAAGAACATTCTTGCAGAAAGTATTAGCTGTGATAATTTTCGTATTTCTGGCTTGCTTAAACCTAAAATTTTATCTAAATCTTCTATTTTAACGTCAGACGGTAGAATAATTTTAGTATTAATTAAATCAAGCCAAGGTTTTATAGTATATTTTGGATATGACTTAAGATAAATAAAATTGAAATTACTGACGAAAATACCGTTATTTTGAGACAAATTATTATAGATTAAATTTACATTATCATAATAAATCTCAGGTCTGTAAAGTTTATCAAAATTATCGGCAGCAAATATTTTAGGTTTTGTGCCAACTAGACTTAAATGATAAGTAAAAGCATAAATTACTGCTGCACTAATACTTTGGTGTTTCTTTAAATTATTATTAAATTGTTCTAAAAATTTTCTCTCCGTCGGGTAAAATTGTTTAGAAAACGGCTCATCAGAAAGTTTATATAAATTAAACCCTATAACTTTCCCTTCTTCAATGTTAAGAGACGATCCGTCAAATAATCCGGAATATAATTGTTCTTCGGTAAAAACTTTAAGTTTATCAAGTATTTGTATTCCTCCTTCCTCCTTAAAATCTTCTAATTTTAAAATATCGGAAAAAATACGTTTTTCTTTTTCAATTGATAAAATTTTATTTTTTAATTTCTCTAGAAAGGATATCTCTATTTCGCTAAGAGGTGAAATATAATGACCACTGATTAATTTTAAAAATTCTAAAATGAATGCTTGTGATTTTTCTGTATCATCTACTAAAAATGGATTGATAATTTGTTTGTCCGGTTCTAACCATTTGCCTTCTATTGCCTCGATAAAAATTTTAGAATCATTATTATTAGAGATATAAATTATTGTTGGATCGTATTTAGTCGATTCTGATATTAAAAAGTTCAATAATACGGTTTTGCCGGTTTTCCCCGTACCAAAGATGCAAGTATTACCTTTATTCGTTTTATCGTGAAAATTCATGAAATATGGAGTACCTTTCTCGGTTCGCAGTAAAGTTATAGCCTTACCCCAAGGATTATATTGATTACCGAGTGTAGTATTATGAAGAGCGGTAAGAGAAGCAATATGCTCTACGGATAATGGCGACATTCTACGTATAAAGGCAAAGTTAGCAGGTAATTGCGACCAAAATATTTGCTCAATATTAATATCTTCTTTTACATGAATAATACCAAGTTTAAAAAGTTCGGTTGATGCTTTAGCTACGGCTGCATCTAGTTTATTTTCATCTTCTTCTATAACGGCAATTGAAATTTGCTGATTACAAAATTGAAAATCTAAATTAGCTGCATCAAGCTTATTAATCCCTTTGTGATTAAGTAAAGTTGAGTCGTTAGTAATTTTTAGAATATAATCTTGACCACGCAATTTGGATATTACTTGTTTTTTGCTAACAAAGTAAAATATTTCAGTTATTATTAATTCAATCGGTAACTGTAAAAATTTATCCAGTGTATTAGAAGGAGTTTCATGATATTCTTTTATAGATAGTAAAGAAACGAATTTATTATTTTTCTCATGATCCGTAACTACCATTTTATCGCTGCTAATTGTATAAATACTTCTACCTATTGCATCGGATAAATCTATTATAGGTACCAAACAATCATTATTATTAAGGTTAGCTATGCGATTATATAAAAATAAAGGATTAGAAAAAACATTATCATTTTCAAATATTATACCGAGTTTTTCAGCACTGAATTCGTTTAAATCATTTAAAATATTATTAGTGATATTGTCTAATTTTTGAAAAGCTGAATCTAAGTAGTTATTTTCAAAATCAGTAATTAATTTATTAGATAAAGAATTTATTAAAGAGTTAAAATTTGTGATGTTAACTTTAGCAGAATCATGTACTATAGATATATATAAAGTATTAACGAATTTATCATTCCAATGGTTTTTTCTTTGCCATAAGGTATGAATATTTGCCGGTAATAATTTTTTGTAAGGAGTTGAATCGTCTAAGTTTTGTTTTTCTCGTATTGTATGTAGCCAAAAAGCAAAATCATAATCGGTTATATTCTTTTTTATAGAAACTCTAACCATTTCACGTAAATTTTGTATGTTATCGCTTATTTTCTCTGAGGTAATGCCGTGTATTTTGATAATTTGTAGTAATTTACCGTCTTTGGTAAGTAAAGTATTTTCATTATAATGACATGCTATAGGTATAAAATTAGGAGCATTATAATTATATATATCTTTGTCAAATTTTCGTAAACCATTAAACACAAATAACCTGAATTTAAATTATCGTTTTGTATACTCGTTCAACTTGAAAAATTGGCTACGTCGTCTTTGTAAGTCCTCGGATGCTCACGTATTAAGTATACGCTCCGCCCCTCGGCTTACAGGCTCCTTGCTCTTTTCCAAGTTGAACTTCGTATAATAACTCTTCATTTCACAGGAGTATATACTAATGAACTTTGCCTGCGTGGATGCTAGAGGCGTCATTGCGAGCAGCCGTAGGTCTCTACTCGATGTCATTCCCGCTTTCGCGGGAATGACATAAGAACCATGCAACAAAGCCAATTTAACAACAACTAGAAACTTTATATTTTATATTTAATAAACAATTATTCACTATAGGCAATGATTTTTTGTAATCCTCCCATGTAATTTATCAAGACATCCGGTATAGTTATTGATCCATCTTCATTCTGATAATTTTCAAGTATTGCAACCATAGTTCTTCCGATAGGTAATCCTGAAGCATTTAAAGTATGAACTAAGGTAGTTTCGTTACTGCCGAATTCTTTATATCTTGCTTTCATTCTACGTGCTTGAAAATCTCCACAATTAGAACAGCTAGCAATTTCGCGATATTGCTTTTGTCCCGGAAGCCATACTTCTATATCATAGGTTTTTTTTGCCGCAAATCCCATATCTCCGGTGCAAAGTAACATAACACGATAAGGAAGATTCAGTTTTTGTAAAATAGTCTCTGATGCATTAGTTATATATTCATGCTCATTTGTTGATTCTTCAGGGGTAGTAATGGATACTAGCTCAACTTTACCGAACTGATGTAATCTAATCATACCTCTTGTATCTCTACCGCTACTACCTGCTTCTGATCTAAAGCACGGGGTGTAAGCAACATAACGTATCGGTAATTTTTCTCTTGGTATAATAGTATCGGCGACCATATTTACTAAAGATACTTCTGCGGTTGGAATTAGTCTGTAACCATTGGTTGTTGCAAAAGACTCTTCGGCAAATTTAGGTAGTTGTCCTGCATTATACATAGCATTATCTCGAACTAATACCGGAGGTGATATCTCAAAGAAATCCCACTCTTTAGTATGAACATCAATCATAAAATTAATTAAAGCACGTTCTAGCTTTGCTAAATCACCTTTTAACGTTACAAATCTAGTTCCAGAAATTTTAGCAGTTTGTTCAAAATCCATTAAATTTAATTTTATACCTAGTTCAAAATGCTGTTTATTCAAAGCATTTGGATTTGTCTCTCCGTAAGTACGAACTAATTTATTCATACTTTCATCCATTCCGTAAGGTACTTCTTCGTCCGGAATATTAGGAAACATATTTAATAGTTCATTTAATTCGTTATTATTATTTAGATCCTGTTCAAGTGCTTCCAACTTCTCATTTATATGTTTGACATCTCTTTGTAACCCTTCAAATTCTTCGCCGCTTTTAGAGGCCATATTACCTAAAATCTTTGATTTTACCTTACGTGCATGCTGAAATTCTTGAATTAAACTCGTAATTTTTCTTTTCTCTCCGTCGAGCATAGCAATTTTACTAGACATAGGTTCAATAAATCTTTGGCTAAGCTTTTCATCGAACAATTCTTTATTTTCTCTAATCCATTTGATATTTAACATTTAGTGTCCTCAGTTTTTCTATAAAATTACATATCATTATTGAAGTTTCATATAATAAAAGTAGCGGTATTGCAAGAGCAAACTGGCTTAAAATGTCAGGAGGCGTTAATATTCCTGCAATAATAAAGTTAATTACCACGGCAATGCATCTTTTTTGCTTAAGTGTTTGTACCTTAACTATTTTTAGTATATTTAATATCATTATCACAACTGGCAGTTGAAAGGCGACTCCAAAAGCAATAATTAAATGAATAACTAAATTTAGATACTCGCTAATTCTTGCTTCCAAAACTATCGGTACGATCATATCACGTTTTTCAAAACTAAGAAAAAAATTCCAAGCTTTCGGCATTACAAAGTAAAAAACAAAAATACTACCGCACCAAAATAAAATAGGCGACATAAAAAGAATAAAAGCGATAATTTTTTTTTCATGGCGGTGTAACCCGGGACTGATAAATAAATAACACTCCAAAGCAATTATAGGTATAATAATAGTAAAAGCAGTAAAAACTGCAAGTTTAATATAGGTAAAAAATGCTTCTGTAAGTCCTGTATAAATTATATTTCGTACCGTATCACCGCTTAGCTTAGCAAGCGGTTTTAATAAAACACTATAAATATTGTCGCTAAAATAATAGCAAATAGCAAATATAATTATAAAAGCAGTAAATATTCTAAGAAGCCTTATTTTTAATTCTAATAAATGTTCTTGAAAACTATATAGTTTCATAAAAATTCTGACTCTTCATTTCGCAGAAATATATATATCAATATTATAAACTTTTTTTAATAATTGTCATATCTTTTTAGAAATATTCACAAAGCCTAGTTTCTTTCTATATATTTTATAAAATATCGGGATAAATAACATGCTAAACAGAGTATTACCTAAAAAGAATACAGGCCAAGTAAGATATTTTGCACAAATACCGCCAAGGCTAGCTAGAATAATACGGCTAAGCGAGCTAAAAGATGCAATAATAGAATATTGTGTGGCAACAAATTCACTATTGCAAAGGCTAGCAAAATAGATAGAGATAATAGTTCCTGCAAAGCCTGCACAAAAATTTTGTACTGTAACAGTTATTATAAATGTCTTTATATCATAGCCGATAGTAGCAAGAATCATAAACATAAGAGGTGACAATAATTGAATAACTCCACCAATTAAGACACTATGAAATATACCCATTTTTGCAGCTAAAACGCCGCTTAAAGCTCCTCCGACGATCATGATTAGTAACCCGTAAGCTTTGTAAATAACGGCAATTTCATGAGTAGTAAAACTTAAATCGAGCAATAAAGGCGAACTCATAGCCATAGGTATAGAATCCGCAGCCTTATATAAAAAGATAAACAATATAATTAGCAGTAAATATTGCTGTTCATTTTTTAAGGAGATAATACTTTTTTTAATAACTTCAAAATATTGTTGTAATCCTATTAAATGAGTAGTTGTATGGTGTATTTCTTTTGATTGTGGTTCTTTGATACATAAAATTACTATAGGTCCAATTAGAGTAATTAATAGAGCCGATTTATATACTGTATTCCAGCCGAAAATAATTGATGAATATAAAGTACCGACGCTGCCAAGTAACATACCTAAACGAAACCCTATGCTACTAAAGGTAAAAGCCATTGAAAGCTCTTCTTTAGATGTAGGTCTCTCAATTCTATATGCATCAAGTACAATATCTTGTGTAGAACTGCAGGATGAAATAATAAATAAGATAATTGCAGTAATATATAAGTTATTACAAGGGCTTATGTTTAAGAACCCCGTCATCGCTAGGATTAAAAATATTTGTGATACCAATGCCCAGCCACGCCTGTGACCGAATTTAGAACATAAAAAAGGTATAGAGTATTTATCTATAAAAGGTGACCATATGACCTTTAAGCAATACGGAAAGGCAGCTAGTGATATCGAACCTATTATATCAGTGGTGTATTTTGCTTCGGATAATTGATATGGAACTGTAAAAAAAATTAAATTGAACGTAAGACCGGAAATTAAGCCTAAAAGTAAAATACCGATTAAATATGTATGGTTATTTATGTCATTCTTGCATGAATTGATCTTCAACGTCATTGTGAGGAAAAATTGTAAGTTGCGACGAAGCAATCCAGTAAAAAATTCTGATTTACAGAATATTCTATTATTATTTCTGGATTGCCACCACGCTCCTTGCAGTTGTGGCTTTGTTGCATGGCTTGCTTCCACTTCTGTCATCCCGCAAGTTTGTAGCAGGACCCAAATACTAATATTGTTAGTATTTTTAGTTGTTTTCTGGATACCGTGGTCAAGCCATGGTATGACACCGAACACGTTTTTTGAGCCATGCAACAACGCTTTCAGTCGCTCGCAATGACGATTAGGTACACACGCAATAATGCCTCGCAGGAATGACATAAAGGAATGATTAAAAATTTTGTACATGAAATCTAATAGCTTTAAATAGTTACTTAATATTTCATTTTTAGGGAGTAAGGAGCGACTTTGGAAAATATTTTACCGACTACCGGTATTTTAGTTACAATAGTGCTGATTAAGAAAAAGGAAGGAATAACATTTCCTTTAACCATAATTAATTGCTGCTTGGTATCAATATTACCTGTCATAGTAAAATCAAAGAACGGTCCATGTGCTTCCGTATCAAAAATTGTAATTATATTTCCTCTATAATTAAATTTACCGCTCATATCTTCAAATAAAATATTTTTATTATTAGTTATTGAACTAAGAAAACCCGGCAACGAAACAAAGGAAACAAGCCGTGTTAAAAAAGGAGTATCGACTACCGTAAAATGTTTTATAGAAAATTTGCCGTCTAATATTGGCACTATTTCACCTTTTTTTACTTCATATCTTTTTGTATTTAAGTTGATGTTAATTTGACCGTTTTGCATAGTGGTATACATTCCAAGTCCCTTAAGCAATGCTCCGGCATTATCGGATTCAATGAACCATTGTTCAAAAGTTTCCTTAGCAGTAAGCGACATCTTAACTTTTTTATTATCAATATTAGCATTTAGAAAGCCGGAGAAACACCGCACTTTATCACATTTAATTGCTAAATCAAGATTACCTAGAATTATATTATTCTTTAAAAGTATTTTTGATATATTAGTTTTTAAATTAATATTACGTGTAGAATCTCCCGCTTTTTCTAAAAACTGCATCATATTAGCATTTGATAAATCTAATCTGTTTCCATAAAGTGTCGTATTAAGATTATGGTTATCTATGATTATGTTTCCTTTTAAATCCGTATGATTATGTTTAACAGAGGCTAGATTAATATTATAAATATTTTTCTTAATTAAGGCATTACCGTTAATTTTTAGATTATCCTGCCCTGAAAGGTTAAATACAATATTTCTATCGAAATTTTTATCATTTAATTTAGTATATAAATATAAATTGGCTTTTTTATATAATTTTTTATGAATAGATACTTTATCTATATAAAATTCTAAATTATTAAGATTAGAATTAACGGTAATAAAACTCTCATTATTATGCTGTTTTTTATACTCAAAATTTAAAACGGTGCTGCCTGAAATTAATTTAAATACTCCAAATCTTTGATTATTTGCCGCAATATTGCTTTTTATTTTAAGTAAACACTCATTATTTTTATCCGATATATCATGATCATAAGTAAAGCTGCTTGCATAATTATTAATGTTACCTTTACCGCTAATATTTAGTTTATTATCTTTAAAACTACCTTTGGCTTCACCGTTTTGTAATAGGATATTATTGTCTAAGGTGTTAAAAGAGATATTTGTTAATGTCGACAAAACATTATAGCTATTAGGGATATTGGGGCTAATAGGAATTATTAGCTCTATTATTGAATTTGCCGTTCCTTTGATTTTTTTAAGATCAATATTTTGAGCTTTAATATTTTGATATGCATCATTTGGAACAAAGGCAATTAAGTCATTAATTTCACCTTTAGCAGTAGCATTAAAAACAAATTGTGATTTATCCAGTCCTTCCCATTTGAAAGTCATAATACCGTCTGAAACGACACTTTTACCGCTATATGCTTCATTAATTAGAAATTTTATTTCCGGTCCTGAAATGATTATATTAGTATCAACTTTAGTCAAAGGTGGTAAATCTGTATGATATTTATATTCAAAATTCGAGATATGTAAATTTGCTTTTAAATTATCTTCTACTAAAATATTTTTTTTTAAAAATTTTTTATCTAATTTAATATTTAATTCTCCGTTTTGGATGTAACCTTGTTTTATATGTTCTCGTAAATATGAGATTATAGGATTATCCGGAATGATTTTTTCGACTGTTTGATAAATTATTAAAGGCATATTTGTGGCAGCTGCACTTGCATCGATATTTTTATCGGTTATTATACCGCTTAGTGATAAAAAAGCTTTGTTCCCAAAGGTGAGTTTGCAATTAACAGTCTTTGGATTATATTTAGAATAGGTGGTTTTATATGAGCATAAAGCATTTCCTAGAGGTAAGTCTGCTCCTTGCTCATCAGTTAGAATATCACTTTTTATTGAAGTTAGTCGTATGTCGGTTAGGGAATTTTTTTTAATTATATTTAACGAATAATCACCGGTCGTTGAAGTATTTATAATCTCTTCATCGTTATTTGAAATTACGGAAATTTTATCGATATTAAAATTAGCCTCTATTAACGAATTAGAGAAGAAATTTTTGAAATTAAAGAAAAGATTAAAATCGTTAATTTCTCCTCTAGCATTATCTATAAGACTTAAGGAAATTTTATCTATGGATAATCGGTTTTCTTTAAATTCTAAATTATGTAGTACAGCCTTTATATCATTTTTACTTAAATAAAATTCAATTATTTTTTTCAAAGGTTCATTTAAGTGTCCTTTATTTGCACTATAAACAGTTAGAGTTATAGCCAAAGATAATGAAATCAGAATTATAAAAATACTAATAAAGGTTTTTTTAATAAAATTCATTTGAGCTTGTAAATCTATTGAAATATGATAAAAGCTTTATATACTCGGATAGAACTGCAAAAATTGGCTACGTCATCCTACAAGTACTCCGGTACTTACGTATTAAGTATACGCTCTGTTCCTCGTCTTGTGGACTCCTTGCACTTTTTGAAATTGAGCTTCGTCTATACTACTCTTCATTTATTTGAGGTATACACTTGGAATATAACGTATAATTTAAAAATTTAATATAAAAATCACAAAAAATTATGAATATTACATTTATCGGTAGCGGATATGTGGGATTAGTCTCAGGTATTATTATGGGCTATTTAGGTCATAATGTTACTTGTCTTGATAATGATGAGGTTAAAATATCCAAATTAAATAAGCAAATATTACCGATTTATGAAGCTAAACTTGATGAGTATCTTAAGCAAGCTTTAGAATCTGATAGGTTAAAATTTACAAATATTTATAATAATGAACTTCAAAATGCTGATGCAATATTTATTACGGTCGGTACACCTTCAAAAGGGTTGGGAGAAGCGGATTTAAAATATGTTTATGATGCTATTGATAAAGTTTTCGAGCATATAAATAAAGATTGTTTAATAGTCATAAAATCTACCGTTCCGCCGGGTAGTTGCAGTAATATATTATAGCTTATTTAAAATCAAGAGGCTTTTCATTTAATGTTGCTTCTAATCCTGAGTTTTTAAGAGAGGGTAGTGCGGTAGAAGATTTTTTATATCCTGATCGTATAGTTATCGGTGTAAATAATAAAGAATCAGAGGAAATATTGCGAAAAATTTATGCACCTTTACAAGGTGCAAAGTTTGTGGTTACCGATTTAGTGACGAGCGAACTTATTAAATATGCTTCAAATAGTTTCTTAGCTACCAAAATTGCTTTTATTAATGAGATGGCTGATTTATGTGAAAAAATCGGCGGTAATATTAAAGATTTATCTAAAGGTGTAGGATTTGACCAAAGAATCGGTCAAAATTTTTTAAATGCAGGACCTGGTTTTGGCGGTTCGTGCTTTCCAAAAGATATTCTAGCATTAAATAATCTTGTAGAAAATCATCATATAGATTGTAGGATTCTTAAGGCAGTAATTAAAAGTAATAAGCAGCGTCCAAGTAATATGGTAGATAAAATAGCTACTTTGTTAGACGGAGATTTAAAAGGTAAAAATATAGCAATTTTAGGCTTAACATATAAAGCAGGAACAGATGATGTAAGAGCAAGCCCTGCCATCGCAATTGTAAAGATCTTATTAAATAAAGATGTATATGTTAAAGCATTTGATCCTATCGGTCTTGAAAATGCTAAAAAGAATTTGAAACATAAAAATTTGCTATATTTAGATTCAGCAGTTGACGCCTGTAAATCAGTAGATATTATAGTTATTGCAACTGAATGGTCAGAATTTAAAGAACTTAATTGGCAAGAAATTTATGATTTAGTAAAATCGCCGATAATCATTGATCTTAGAAATATACTAGATAATGAAGCAATGAAAAAAATCGGTTTTAGATATTATGCAGTCGGAAGTAAAATTTAGTCTTGTCGTTAAGGCTTCCGATGTTATTCCCGCGTAGGCGGGAATCCAGGGTAAAGCGAGATAAATCGAGCTTTTAAAAAGTTTTAAAGTACTGGATTCCCGCCTACGCGGGAATAACATAAAAAGTCTACGGGAATGACATAAGGAGTCATACAGTAAGACAATAAACTTTAACATTAATTTAAAATGCGACCTGAATTTATTCATTTAAGAACTCAAAGCTCTTATTCTTTTCTAGAAAGTGCATTAACGATTGAGAAGGTAGTAGAACTTGCTGCATCGAATAAAATGCCTGCTATTTGTTTGGCAGATAAGGGAAATTTATTCGGCTCATTAGAGTTTGCATTATGTGCAGTAAAAAAAGGACTGCAGCCGATACACGGAGTTATTCTAAATATAAAATACGATATAGATATTTTTGCTCAAATTTTGCTTATAGCTAAAGATGAAACTGGTTATAAAAATTTACTCAAACTATCAAGCCTTACTTTTACTAAAAATGATCGTAAGATATGCGATCACATTGATTTTGAAGATTTAATCGAATATCAAGAAGGATTAATAGGATTATGCTGTTATACCGACGGTATTGTCGGAAAATGCTTGCTAGCTCGCAACGAGGAGCAAGCGATGCTGTTTGCACGTAAATTACAGGAAATTTTAGGAGATCGTTTTTACTTTGAGATTATGAGACATGAGCTACCGGAAGAACAGTTTATTGAGGATAGTTATATTAGAATTGCTGCCGAGCTTGCTATTCCGCTTGTTGCTACTAATAAAGTTTTGTTTAGTGAGAAAAGCATGCATGATGCACATGATGTATTGTTATGTATATCAGCCGGTGTTACTAAAGAATATCTGGATCGAAAAACAGTTAGCGAAAATTGTTATTTTAGATCACCGCATGAGATGATAGAGCTTTTTTCCGATTTACCTAGTGCCATCCAAAATACCGTGAATTTAAGAGAGCGTTGTTATTTTGCCGCACATGCAAACCCGCCGATGCTGCCTAATTTTGCCACCAAAGATATTAGTGAAACGGATTTAATTAAAAAAGATGCAAAAGAAGGGTTGCTTGCAAGGCTTGCTACAAAGTTTAAATCTGAAAATATTGCGTTAGAGAATCAAGAAGCATTGAAAACCGAATATTTTGCTCGTCTTAATTATGAGCTGGATATTATCTGTAATATGAATTTTGCCGGTTATTTTTTGATTGTATCTGATTTTATTAAATGGAGTAAAAAAGAGGGTATTTTAGTCGGACCGGGTAGAGGATCGGGAGCAGGCTCGGTTGTTGCTTGGAGCTTGCTTATTACTGATCTCGATCCGATTAAATTTGGCTTATTATTTGAAAGATTTTTAAATCCTGAACGTATTTCAATGCCTGATTTTGATATTGATTTTTGTCAGGAAAGGCGTGAGGAAGTAATTAATTACGTACGTTCCAAATACGGTAATAATAGAGTAGGACAGATTATAACTTTCGGTAAGATGCAGGCAAAGGCTGTAATTAAGGATGTCGCTCGTGTGCTTAGCTTACCTTATAAATTCGCTGATTATCTAACGGAGCTTGTCCCTTTTAGTGCAGTTAATCCAGTTAGCTTAGAACAGGCAATGCGTGAAGTTCCGGAGCTTGCAAATGCCGCTAAAGGTAATGGGCTGTATAATTTAGACGGTGAAGCGGAGTTAATTAAGTTAGTGATTGATACTTCGTTAATTCTTGAGGGGCTGCATAGGCATTCCTCAACTCATGCTGCAGGAATCGTAATAGCAGGTACTGATTTAGTGGATATAGTACCGGTATATAAAGATGCTAACTCCGATATGCTGGTAGTCGGTTATTCTATGAAATATTCCGAGATTGCCGGTTTAATTAAATTTGATTTTTTAGGGCTACAAACCCTAACGGTTATTACCGATTGTAAGAAACTGCTTAAAGAGCAAGGGATAGAAGTAGATTTTAACAATATGACGTTTGATGATAATAAGACTTATCAAATGTTGTGTAAAGGTAAAGGAGTCGGCGTTTTCCAATTTGAAAGTATCGGGATGAAAGATGCACTTAGACGCCTTAAACCTGATTCTATACATGATTTGATAGCTCTTGGTGCGTTATACCGTCCTGGTCCTATGGAAAATATTCCTACCTATATAGCTTGTAAGCATAAATCACAACAGCCTGATTATTTACATGAGCTATTGAAACCAATCTTAGAAGAAACTTACGGAGTGGTGATATATCAGGAGCAGGTACAAAGAATTGCTCAGGTTCTTGCAGGTTATACGCTAGGAGCTGCCGATTTACTTCGGAGAGCAATGGGTAAGAAGATAAAAAAAGAAATGGAGGAGCAGGAAGAAATTTTTGTTAAAGGAGCAATTGCTAATAATATTTCGGAATCTCAAGCTAAATCCATTTTTGCGACCGTGGCTAAATTTGCCGGATACGGTTTTAATAAGGCACATGCTGCGTCTTACGGTGTTATTTCATACCAAACTGCATATCTTAAAGCTAATTATCCTGCTGAATTTTTAGTAGCATGTTTAAATCTTGAATTGAATAATCACGATAAAATTAATTTATTTTTACAAGAAGCAAAAGATAACGGCATAAAAATTATTGCACCTAATATTAATATTTCTGAAGGGTATTTTAGTGTAAAGTTTTCGGACACTGTCATCCCGCATAGCGTAAAGCCTGTCATACCGCGACTTGATCGTGGTATCCAGGAAATTTCAAAAGATACCGTGGTCAAGCCACGGTATGACATCGCGGGTGCAATAATCTTCGCCTTAGGTGCTATTAAGGGAGTTACGCCGAATTTCGGTAAGTTAGTAACGGATGAGCGAAAAGCAAGAGGGGCGTTTAAATCAATTACTGATTTTATTGAAAGATTACCCCCAAAATCTATTAACAGTAAATTATTGGAAAATTTAATCAAGTCAGGCTGTTTTGATGAGCTGCATGATAATCGATTGCAATTATTGTCAAGTATTCCAAAATTGCTTTCTTATTCAACTGCATATCACGAAGAGCAGGAATCTAATCAATTTAGCTTAATTAAAGTTTCTAGTTTAAGTCCAACTATTTTAGTATCAAGCGATTATGCCGATAAAAATACTTTAGCCTTTTATGAATTTGAGGCTATGGGTTTATTTATCTCTAATCATCCTCTTACGGAATATCAAGAAATATTTAGTCGTTTAAATATTTTAAATACTGCGGATTTGTATAATAACTTACCTGATGGTACTAACCGAGTAAATCTTGCCGGTGTAATACAAAAAAAGGATTCTCGTATGTCGGCAAGAGGTAGGTTTGTGACGCTCGTGCTTTCCGATCCTGAGAATATCTTTGAACTTAGTATTTTTAGTGAGGAAGTTTTAAAAGATTATGTACATTTACTTGATGTTAAAAGTTTGGTAGTTGTTAATTGTGACATAGTTAAAGATGAGGGAGGAATAAAACTAACGGCAAAAAGCTTTTCATCAATTGAGGATGCAATTAATAATAAACAATTTGAACTACAGTTTTATCCACAAAATCATGAAGAATTACGGCAGATAGTAACCTTGCTTGCAGCTCGTATAAATAATGAAGATCAGAGTAATGCTAAAGCTACAATCTATTTACAAAGCGCAGATGTAAAAAATTTTGTAGCAAAAATTACATTACCTGAAAAATTCTTGCTCCAAGGGCAAGATTTTGAGATTTTAAAAGGATATAGTAAATAGCGTAGTTGTTGAGTGGTTCGGTTTTCCACTGTCATTCCCGCAAGGCATTGTTGTGTGGATATCGGGTCGTCATTGTGAGCAGCCATAGGCTGCGTGGCAATCTCATGAAATAATAACAAACTTGAGATTGCGGACGTACAATTACTTCGTAATTTTCCTCGCAATGACGAAAAAACCGAACCATGCAACAAAGCCAATGCCTAGCAGGAATGACATCGAAACCTTGAGTCAACTTTTTATAGGCAATACCTGAATTGACAGTAAAATGAATCTATTATTGATATAATTGAGTAATATTCTTTGATGTTTTTTTACCGCTAAATACTGCATTATTATTTTTATTATCGCTAAGTTCCATATATTTTGTTAGTCGATGTTTGTCTGCTATTAACTTTGTTCTTTTTCTAAATTGATATTTTGCTCAAGATTTGGGTCTTTAATTAATTCTTTAAAATAATTACTTATGGATTTTAATCCCAATTTTCTCGTTAATTTACTTAAATACTTATAAAATTTATTTTTGATAGTTTGTTTTTTAGGTTCTGAATTTTTATTGAATGTATTATTGGTTTTAACTTCTTATTTTTTATCTTCTAATACTCCTGTATTAATTGATCTTTTGGTGTTTGATTTAGTTTTGAATTATCTGCTCTTACCCCAGCACTGGCATTATATATATACGATAATTTTTTCCGTTTTCTTTAGAATATTTTATAACATTTGTATGTAATCCTGTATTAGTAGGAGCATTAGAATATGATAAATATGCTTCTCCGGTTTTTTGCAGTTTATCATATATTTCATCTGTAGTTTTTTCTAAAAATTTTTTTAACTGTTCTGCTGGTGGTAATTCAGTTGAGCTAGTTAATTTACGTAAAAAGGATTGCTTATAAATCTCATCTAAGCTATCCATAAAATGGTCTAATTTTTTACCTGTATTTTCGTCAGGATTTAAAGCTTTATACGCTTAGCCGTTATAAAATGAACTGAGCCTAAATTATAATCTTTTGTGGATTTATCATAGGTACGGGTATCGTCAAGCATTTCGCAGTACTGAGTTGCTTTTGCTTCATACTCATATTTCCGTATGTTATTTAAGGCTTGAGTGATATTTTCATAATGTTCTTTCAGCTTATTTTGGTTATTCTTGTTTAGAGCAGTATTTGTAAGTTGATTATCATAATTTTCTAAGTTACCGAACTTTATATCATTATTTACATTCTCAACCATATTTTCAACTAATTAGTTAAGCAGGGATCAAAATAATCATGTATTACGAATAAATGTCAATAATTACTCACCTCAATATATCTACTTTATCTAATTGTTCCCATGTAAAATTTGCGTCTTCTCAGCCGAAATGACCGTAAGAAGCCGTTTTTTGATAACATGGAGTGCGAAGCTTAAGATGTTTAATAATTCTTCCTGGACGCATATCAAAATGCTGTGTTATGAGCTTAGTAATTTGTTCGTTGCTTAATGTGCTAGTACCGCAAGTTTCAGCATAAACAGATACGGGAGCAGCTACGCCTATTGCGTAGGATATTTGTATTTCACAGCGATCGGCAAGTCCTGCTCCTACTATATTCTTAGCAATATAGCGTGCCATGTAAGCAGCCGATCTATCTATTTTTGTTGGATCTTTTCCAGAAAAGCAACCGCCGCCGTGTCTTGCCATTCCTCCATAGCTGTCCACGATAATTTCCCTATAGGTTAAACCGCAATCTGCAACGGGACCGCCTATAACAAACCGACCCGTCGGATTAATTAGGTATTTAGTGTCTTTATGAAGTAAATTGTTTGGTAATGCCTGTTTAATAATTTCTTCCATTACTGCTTCAATAAGGTCTTTTTGTTGTATTTCCGGATGATGCTGAGTTGATAAAACTACTGTATCAATGGCAATTGGTTTGTTATTTTCATATCGTAACGTGACTTGAGATTTTGCATCGGGTCTAAGCCAAGACAAGATATTTTGTTTACGTAAATATACTTGCCTTTTCATTAATAAATGAGCGTAGTAAATCGGTGTGGGCATGAAACTATCCGTTTCATTACAGGCATAACCGAAAACCATACCTTGGTCTCCTGCACCTATTTCATCGTCATTTGCATTGTCAACACCCATAGCTATATCGGGTGATTGTTAATGATAGCTGAAATTACGACACAACAGCTACCGTCAAATCCATAATTTGGATTATTATAGCCGATTTCTTGTATCTTGCTACGTACTATTTGCTCAATATCCACATAGGTACTAGGCCGCTCACTAGAACTAGACCGGTTGTTACAAATGTTTCACAGGCAACATGACCGTTAGGGTCTTGTTTTAGAATCTCATCAAGTACCGTATCTGAAATTTGATCGACAATTTTGTCCGGATGCCCTTCAGAAACTGACTCAGACGTAAATATAAAATTTTTCATACATTACGCTCCTTTTAAAATTCTTCAAATGTTATATTAATATATGATTTTTTATGTGCTTATTTTATCAAATATGTATGCTGTATTATATGTTGAAGTTATTTTTCTGGATTCCCGCTTTTGTGGGAATGACAGCAAGTCATGCAATAACGCCGCCTTTAGCTAGGAATGATACACCTTCAATGAATTTCCATCCAGTTATTACCTGCTCTAATTTCGGTTATAATCGGTACAGCCATATTAGTAGAATTTTCCATGATTTTTTTAATAATAGGTGTTATAATTTCTACTTCATCAATCGGTGCTTCAAATAGTAATTCATCATGAATTTGCAGTACTAATCTTGTTTTAAGTTTACGTTTTTCTATTTCTTGATCTAGATTGATCATAGCAATTTTAATTATATCGGCATTAGTTCCTTGAATCGGAGCATTAATAGCCGCACGTTCTGCGAATTGTTTAAGCTTTTTATCATGAATTAGAGGTACAAAACATTTTCTGCCAAAGCAATTTGTGACATAGCCGTTGCTACTTGCAAAAGCTTTTGTTTGCTCCATATATTCTTGCACTCCTTTATATTCAGCAAAATATTTCTTGATATATTCGGATGCTTCGCCGTTAGTAACGTTTAATTGCTTAGCAAGCCCAAAAGCACTTATACCGTAAATGATACCAAAATTTATAGCTTTTGCTTTACGTCTATGTTCGCTAGTTAGTTCGTGTTTTTGTAAGTTAAAGATCTGACAAGCAGTTTGAGTATGGATATCGTCTTTATTGATAAATGCTTGTTTTAGTGCATCTATATTTGCGATATGGCTTAATATTCTAAGCTCAATTTGAGAATAATCGGCAGATATTAATTTATAACCTTCTTCAGCAATAAAAGCTTTTCTGATTTGATTCCCCTCACTAGAGCGAATAGGTACATTTTGTAGATTAGGTTCCTGTGAGCTAAGTCTTCCTGTAGTGGTAGAAGTTTGTAAAAATGTCGTATGTACTCTATGTGTTATATTATCTATCTGTTTCGGCAAACTATCGGTGTAGGTATTCTTTAATTTTGTTAGTTGCCTCCATCTTAATAACAAATCTGCAATATTATATCCATGCTCACTAAGTTTTTCTAGTATTTCCGCTCCCGTTGAGTAAGAGCTTGCTTTAGCTGAAGCTTTACCGAAAGGTAATTGCATTTTTTCGAACAAGATTTCGCCTAATTGTTTTGGCGAACCAATATTAAATTTAGTTCCGCTAAGAGCAAAAATTTCTTCTTCAAGTTTTAGAATTTCTGTTCCAAATTCAGCGGATAATTGTTTTAGGTAATTAGCATCTACTGTAATACCCACTTTCTCCATTTTATCTAAAATAAAACAAATAGGTAAATCAATGTTGCTATAAAGTCTAAAGGTTTTGTTGTCTTTAAGTTCCCATATAGTTTGCTTATAAAGTGCGATAAAGTTTATTACTATTTTTGCTGATTCGATAATTATATTTTCTATCCAAGTTTCTTTCAAAACTTCTTTAAATAAATTTTTCTGTGATAAACCGGCAGATAATGCATACTGCATTAATTCTAAATCTTCTATAGCCGTAATGTCATGAGATTGGTTTGCATAAAATTTAAGTAGAGGTTTAAGAGAGTAAGTAATTTTTTTTATGGATTTATCGGTTAGTAAATTGAAGATTATATCCGAAAACCAGTTGTTATTACTTTTAGTATTATGAGAAAATAGATCATGAGAAGTGTTTGAAATTTTAATAATATAGCTTTGGTTTTGCAGTGATAAAATAAAAGCAAGATTAGCTCCTTTATGCTGTAATAAATATATCCCGAATATTCCTATTTTCGTGGCTTCTTTAGCAAAGTCTGCTAACTCATTAGCATTATTAATTTCTTTTATTTCCGTTACTTTATTATCTGCTATCTCTTTGTGGTCGTTAATTTTAATATCCAATAAATTTTCTACTCTTTTATATAAAGATCTAAAACCGTATTCCTGTAAAAATCCTGTTAATTTATCGCTATTTGGAGGTGACCATTCTAAATTATTTAGCTGAAAATCTAAATCAACATTAGAATTAAGCCCTATTAACTGCCATGAAATTAACGCCGCTTCTCTTGAATTTTGTAAAGTTTCACGTTGTTTTACGCTTGAGACTTGGTCTAAAGAGTTAAATATATTTTCTACAGAACCAAATTGTGTTATAAGACTACTTGCAGTTTTTGGTCCAATAGATGGTACACCCGGAATATTATCCGATCTATCGCCGATTAAAGCCATTACTTCACGTAATTTATCAGAAGTAGTGCCAAATTTTTTAACCACATCATCCTCCGTAATATATTTCCCTTTTAACGGATCATATATCTTGATGTTTTCAGTCATTAGCTGTAATAAATCTTTATCGGAAGAGATAATGACTACATGTTCGCCAAGTGCAGCAGTTTTAGTAGCAAAGGTTGCGATAATGTCATCGGCTTCATAACCGTTCTTCTCTAGAATAGGAAAATTTAAGTTACTTGCAACATCACGAACTAAAGGTAATTGTATAATTAAATCTTCAGGGGGTGGAGGGCGATTAGCTTTATAGTCGGGATAAATCTGATGGCGAAAATTTTTCCCGCCGCTGTCAAATACTACAGCGACATGTTTAGGCTTAAAGTCGCTCAGTAATTTTAGCAGCATTGAAGTAAAACCGTAAAGAGCACCGACAGGCTCGCCTTTTGGTGAAGTTAAAGGCTGTTGTGCATAATAGGCTCTAAAAACAAATCCGTATCCGTCTATGAGCAATAAGGTATTTTTTTGAGTCATTTTATGATTTTATTTTTAATTAGATCGTCATTGCGAGGAAATTACGTAAGTAATTGACGAAGCAATCTTAGGAGTTTATTATTACTTCATGAGATTACCGTCATGAGATTACCGTGCAGCCTACGGCTACTCGCAATGACGACTCAATATTCGTGCGGGCAATGACGTAGTAAAACCTCACAACCCCACTAGATTTCTAGCAAAATCATGTTGGTTGAATATTTTTAAGTCCTCTATCTTCTCGCCTATACCGATAAAGTATAAGGGTAAATTAAATTTTTGTACTACTCCGACAATTACGCCCGCTTTAGCACTGCCGTCTAGTTTAGTCACGATAAGCCCCGTCAAATTAGTAGCATCATTAAAATGTTCTACTTGGTTATAGGTATTTTGTCCGGTAATAGCGTCAATGACTAAAACGCTATGAGTGGGGGCATTCTCGTCTAGTTTTTTTATAACTTTTACAATCTTAGACAGTTCATCCATCAAATTTTTCTTATTATGAAGCCTACCTGCTGTATCGATAAAAAGTATATCGATATTTTGTTTTATCGATTCTTCCATCCCGCGATAAGCAACACTTGCGGGGTCAGCCGATTCTTCACCGGTAATAAGTAGTGCATTTGCTCTATCTGCCCAAGTACTTAGCTGATTTACGGCAGCTGCTCTAAAAGTATCGCAGGCTGCAACTGCTACTTTTTTCCCTTGTGCCGAGTACATTGCAGCAAGCTTACCTATAGTCGTGGTTTTACCTGCTCCGTTAACACCGCAAACTAAAATTACGTTTAATTTATTTTCGCTTAAAGTAAAAGGAATTTCTGATTTTGATAGCTGCTGCTCTATTAATTTAGCAAGGGCTTCTTTTACTGTATCACTATCTATTTCTTTGTCAAATTTTACCTTTTTAAACTCTTCAATAATATTAGTTACTACCAAAACACTCATATCACTTGAGATAAGTAGCTCTTCTAGCTCTTCTAGAGTTTCTGCATCTAATTTTTTCTTGTAAAATATTTTGTCGATACCTTCCGATATTTTATTAGAAGTTTTAGATAAACTTTGTTTTAATTTACTAAATATCGAAATCATATTAGATAGTTTTTTGTTTTATGGGTGTTGGTGTTACGCCTGCGTGAGTATCAAATCGTCATTGCGAGGAAATTACGTAAGTAATTGACGAAGCAATCTCAGGAGTTTGTTGTTATTTCATGAGATTGCCACGCAGCCTATGGCTCGCAATGACGATTAGGTATCTACACAGATAAGCCATCTTGCAATGATGATTAAGGTACTTATCTCTTTTTCTTATTTTTGCTTTTGTTTTTATTTCCGTCAGTGGTTTTATTGAATCTACCTAAATTTTTAACAAATTTTTGTAGTCCGTTAAGTTCCGTTCCATATGTCCTAGTATATTCATAGACTATTTCTATATCTTGTCTATGAGAATCATCTATTACTACTACTTCCTGCATAAAATTATTAGCATCAAACGTAATTTTTACTATCTTCTGCTTTTCAATTTTTGGATTGAGCCAAGCTCTTTGAGACATAACTCTTTCAACATAATACCAGGTATTTTGGGAATATTCCGGTACTATAGTAGGCGTACCTATTAACTCTACGACTTCTGTTTTATTTAGTTTTTTAGACTCTAATTTTACAAGTGCCGAATCATCTATAGATTGCCCTCTATTTTCGATAGTTTTGCAGCCGTTTAAGGAAAAAAAGGCTAATATACTAAAAATGTATGTTATAAAAATTTTCATAAGTTTAATTTTATCTAGATTTTATTACAAGATTATAATATACTGCTTCACTAATTTGACAAATACTTTTTAATTTATATTTAGAGAGGCTAATAATGGCAGTTCCAAAGAAAAAAACATCAAAATCAAGACGTAATATGAGACGTTCGCACTTAGCACTTGGCAAAGTTAACGTAATAGTTGATTCGCAAACCGGTGAATATAAGCTTCCGCATCACGTTTCTTTAGTCGACGGTACTTATAATAATCGTCTAGTAGTAACAAAGAAAATTAAAACTGAAGAAGAAGTAGCCTAAAAGATTTATGACCTGTAAAATTATTGGTTGCGGCGGGTATCTTCCTTCAAAAATAGTTAGTAATGACGAGCTTGCAAAATTCGTAGATACTAACGATGAATGGATTAGAACAAGAACAGGTATTACGCAGCGTCATATAGCAGGTGATACAGAATATACTTCCCATCTTGCTTTAAAATCAGCTGAAAAAGCTATAGCAGATGCAGGGATATCGGTAAATGATATTGATTTAATTATTACATGTACTACTACTCCCGATAATAGCTTCCCTTCGGTTGCCTCTAAGCTTCAAGGTTATCTTGGTTTAACTAATATACCGTCTTTTGATTTACAAGCAGTATGTGCCGGCTTTGTTTATGGTTTACAAGTAGCAAATTCTCTTATCTCATCAGATAAATATAAAACTATTTTGCTTATAGGAGCCGAGAAAATGACGTCGTTATTAGATTGGAATGATAGGACTACTTGCGTTTTATTCGGTGATGGGGCCGGTAGCGTAATATTACAGCGTAGTAGTGATGATTCCGGTTTAATAGATAGTAATATCTTCTCAAGCGGGGCTGATTATGATGAAATATTATACACAAACGGTGGTGTAAGTATGAACGGTATTAGTGGCAAAATAGTTATGCAGGGGCAAAAATTATTTCGTCATGCAATAGAAAAAATGCAACAATCTATAAAAGATTTACTGCATGCTAATCAATTCAGTGTAAGCGATATTGATTATTTTATACCTCATCAAGCAAATATCCGTATTATAAATAAACTCGCTGAACTATTAAATATAGAAGAGCATAAAGTAGTGAAAACCGTAGACAAACATGCTAACTGCTCTGCTGCTTCTATTCCGCTTGCTTTGAGTACTCTCAAAGCATCAGGCAAAATAAAAAAAGGTGATATTCTACTATTTTCAGCTATCGGTGCAGGTCTTACTTGGGGCAGTGCATTCATTAGATGGTGAATATACTCGTTGTATTAGACATCTTCGGAAACTCTACTACTAGAGGTAATTTGTACGTTGATCCTGTACTCGAATCCTCACGTACCTCTATGTATGCTGCGGTTCTGCGTGCCGTGTCTCCTTCAAATTCCTCTCTATAAGCGAGTTTCTGAATATGTCTATTTGAAAAATTGGCAACACTACTTATTTGCTTATAATTCTCACATATTATATATACGCTGCGGTTATAAGCTTCAAAATCGATTCCTCTTTTCCCCATTAAACTGCATCTATCTATTTATCCAAAGTATATACTTGTATTAAATGATATTTTTACCACATTTATACATGAGTAATTGCATTTTATAATATTTTAGCCTTTAAACTAATAAAATAATGATATATACTAACTCACATAGCTTTTGGTTAGTTTAGTTTTATGACTAGCTAAAATGAATTCAATATTAATAAATTATAATCTCAAGGAGTTTAATTATGAAAACAAAAATTACATTAGCTTTTCTTGCATTATGTGTGCTTGCAGGGTGTAATACAACAAAAAGAGCACCGCAATTTGACGGTAATATGAACCAAAGTGAAGAAACTTCATTAATGAAAGATTTCGAGAAGCATGCAGGAAATGCAGTATGGTTTGCTTTTGATAGCTCTGCTTTATCACCAAAGGCTAAAGAAGAACTAGAGAGACAAGCTTGCTGGTTATCAAAGCATCCTGAAGTAAAAGTTACTGTTGAAGGACATTGCGATGAAAGAGGTACCAAAGAATATAACTTAGGTTTAGGTGAAAGAAGAGCAGCAGCAGCGAAAAAATTCTTAGCTCATAAAGGAATCGATCATAACAGATTAAATACAATCTCTTATGGTAAAGATAGACCTGCTATGATGGGTAATACTGAAGAAGCTTTTGCCTATAATCGTAGAGCTGTAACAGTTGTACACCACTAAAATTATTTACTAATTATAGTATCCTAAAAGGTCGAGTTTACTACTCGGCCTTTTTTTATTTATAACTTGATGTTATTATTGCGAAAGCGTTGATGCGTGGATACCAAACCGTCATTGCAAGCCATAGGCTGCGTGGCAATCTCATGAAATAACAACAAACTCCTGAGATTGCTTCGTCAATTACTTTGTAATTCCTCACAATGACGAAAACACTGAACCATATTGCCCTGTTTTTTAGGCGATACCTCAAAAATATAAAAATTTTACTAGACTTAACTGCATAATAATTATATAAATTTCAAATGAAAAGGGGCTGTAGCTCAGTTGGTTAGAGCACGCCGCTCATAACGGTGTGGTCGTAGGTTCAAGTCCTACCAGCCCCACCACACAAATTCTTATTTAAATTCGCATTAGCACTGAATTTATAATGATTAATCTAAAAACACTTTCTTGGTATCTTACTAAATTATATTCTAAGTGTTTCTTTATTATATTATTTCTTTTAATCGGGCTATTAATTATCTCAAATGTTTTTGATCTTTTACAAAAATTCAAAAATATTTATGTTCCTGTTAGTTTTTTTTGGAGACTTATCTTATATAAGATTCCTTATTTACTAGGTCAAGTATCTTCATTAATTAGTTTTACCGCTATGTTATTTTTTCTTAGAAATCTAACAAAAAATAATGAATTAACGGCTATGTTATCTAGCGGTATTCATATTTGGCAAGTGCTTGTTATTCCATGTATTGTAACTTTAATGTTAGGTATAGTTTTTACGACTATATTGAATCCTATCGGTACTATAGGCTTACAAAAATATGAGTTATTAGAAGCAAAACTAACTAAAAAAGCCTTGAGTGAGGGTATAATATCTAAATCAGGCTTATTATTTTTTGAATCTTTAAATGATGAAACTCAAATTATCCAAACACAATTTATTAATGTTGCCGAGAAAAAATTAAATAATATTACAATTTTATTTGTTGATCATAATAATTCTTTTTTAAAGAGAATTGATGCATTATACGGTATTATTGAAAATAAAATGTTACATTTAAATAGAGTTAAGGTTTTCACAAAAGAGGAAACTAAGGCTTACAATAATTTAACTATGCAGACAAATTTATCAATTAATAGTTTAGTAAATAAATTTATTCGTCCTGAAATGGTTTCTATTTGGGCTTTACCTAAATTAATTAATGAATTATTAAATTCAGGTTTACCGGCTATTAATTATCAAATTTATTATTACAAGCAATTATTTAAGCCTATAATGATGATGGCAACCGTAATTTTAGCAAGTTGTTTTATTAGTCTTAAACAGCGTGATAATTCCCAAGAAAAAATACTGCTATTAGGTTTATTTTCAGGTTTTATAGCATATTCGTTATCAGAAATATTATTAAAAATACTTACTTATAATAATTTGTCTTTAATTGCTGCTATTTTATTACCTAGTATGCTAATATTTTTTATTAGTAACTTTATTATGTTACATTATAAAGAAATTTAATATAGACGAAGTTTAATTTGAAAAATTGGCATCGTCGCTTCTCATTGTTGATCCTCACGTAGTATTCTACGCTGCGGTCAAAAATTCCGAGGCTTCTCGCTCTTTTCCAAATTAAACTTCGTCTATATTAAATTTTTATTTACTATGGGATTGTTTATTTTGTTAACAGTTCTATAGAAGTGTTTTTAGAATTTAGAGAGAAAAAATAAAATGATAATGAAATTTTTGGAAGGGTTTTCTTCCGGTATGGCCATAGATCTTGGTACGGCAAATACTATTGTCTATCAAAAAAATTGTGGAATTGTTCTAAGGGAACCTTCTGTTATTGCGTTAATAAAAAAAGACGGTGCTTTTGTGCCTTATGCTTATGGTCATGAAGCAAAAATGATGCTTGGGCGTACTCCTACGGATATTGAAGCAAAAAGACCTTTAAAAGATGGTGTTATTGCCGATTTTAAGGGTGCAGAGGAAATGATAAAGTATTTTATTAGAATGGTACATAATCGTCGCTCTTTTTTTGGGCCGACAATTGTTATTTGTGTGCCTTCCGGTTCTACGCCGGTTGAGCGTCGTGCTATCCAAGAAGCAGCAGAAAGTGCAGGGGGTAGGGATGTCTATTTAATTGAAGAACCTATGGCGGCAGCGATCGGGGCAGGGCTACCCGTAACGGAAGCAACCGGTTCGATGATTGTTGATATTGGAGGAGGCACTACCGAAGTTGCAGTTGTGTCACTAGGGGGCATAGTATATGCAAGGTCGGTAAGAGTCGGCGGTGATAAGATGGATGAAGCTATTATCTCATATATAAGAAGGCACTATAACCTATTGATAGGTGAGGCTACTGCCGAAAAGATAAAGCAAGAAATAGGTACGGCTTATGTAGATGAAAATGCTGAGCCGAGAAAGATGGAAATTAAAGGACGTGATTTAATTTACGGTATTCCTAAAGAAATGATATTGAACGAAAGACAAATTGCTGATAGTCTAATTGAACCGGTAAGTCAAATTGTTGAAGCGGTAAAAGTAGCACTAGAAGCAACGCCTCCTGAATTATCTTCAGATATAGTTGATAAGGGAATTGTTTTAACAGGCGGCGGTTCATTATTACGAAATCTTGATTTTGTTCTTAGTGAAGCCACTAAATTGCCAGTAATAGTTGCAGATGATGCCCTCTCTTGTGTGGCACTTGGAACAGGAAAAGTACTTGAAGATTTTACAAAGCTAAAACATGTACTATTTAAACAGGATTAAAAATGGCAATACTTGCAAATAGAGTAAAAAATTCTTCAAATTCATTAGAATTAATAAGAATAATATCAAATACTCTTAAGCGTTTTTTTGTTATATTTGGGCTTGGATTGTCTGTATATTTATTTTTTGCTACACCTAAAAAAATATCTAGTATATCACTTGAAGTAACCGGTAGTATAGTATCAATCGGTTTAGCAGTGTATGAAGATATATTTGAATATATAAATTCAATAACACAAAAATTTGTTTATTTTCAAGATTTAGAACGAAAAAATATAGAACTTAAACTTGAGATAGCAAGATTACAACATTTACAAAGTGAAGTAGAATTGGTAAGAGCCGAAAACATTGCATTAAAAGATTTGTTAACGATTGCTGAGGAAGAAGAATTTGAATATATTACTACTAAATTACTGAGTGTTTCCTTTAATCCCTTTTCTAGAACTGCTTTGATTTCTGCAGGTAAAAAGCAAGGCATTGAACCTGATCAAATCGTTGTTAATTCAGGAAAATTAGTAGGAAAAGTAATAGAAGTGAGTAATAATTATGCGAAAGTAATGTTAATTAGCGATGTTAATTCTAGAATACCTATTAAAGCTAATTCTTCAAGAGAACAAGGTATTTTAGCAGGTAATAATAATAATAGTAAAATTTTATACTTGCCTAACAATCATTTAGTACAGAAAGATGAGGAGATAGTAACCTCTGGACACGGTAATGTTTATCCTGCAGGTATTTTAGTGGGCTATGTGTCTAAAGTGACAGAACATGATGTTATGGTAAACGTAGCAGCTGATCTATCTAAAACGGAATTTGTACAAGTATTATTGTCTAAGGAGTAATTTCTGTTTTTTTTGTACTCTATGTCATTACCGCGTAGGCATTGTTGCATGGATCGGTACAATCCCCTGTGTGTCACCCCGTGGCTTGACCACGGGGGCCAAACAACAATAAAAAATACTAGCAACAAAGCTTTCCCGTGTAGGTGGGAATTCAGCAAAATAACTTCAATATTGCTACAGAAGTTATATATTTGATAAAATAACCATATAAAAACTTGTTTTTATATGGTTTTACTAGATTTTTGCCTACGCGGGAATGACATTGAGTAGGCTTTTCGATCCATGTAACAAGGCTGGTAATACTCGACTTTGTATATATCTATCCTTTATTTATTCAGAGGTTATTAATATGGCACTTGCTACTAAAGTAAAAGAATTTTTAGAAGAAAAATTAAAACAAGAAAAGATAGATCGTAAATATCTTGCCGAAGTCACTAATATCCCTTATACTACTGTTAGCAGAATTATGAGAGCGGAAGCTAATCGTGAATTCAACCCTGAAATAGATACTATTTTAAAAATAGCAAAATATTTTAATTGTACTATGGATGAGGTAATAAAAAGAAAAGTACAGAATAATTCATAAAGCTTGATACAAGCGAATTTTGCATGACTCGCCTGTACTCACTCACGTAGTTTACCTACTGCTTTCGCAGGCTTGCATTTAAATTCATCTTGTCTAAATCTTTCTGAAATATGCTGTACCTACGAAATAAAACATAAAATATGACAACAAAAAATAAAAGAGTTCTTCAGAAATGCGCTTATAGAGAGGAATTTAAAGGAGACATGGAACGTAGCACCGCAGCGACGTCTAAATTACCTCTAGAAGTAGAACTTTCGAGGAACTCTAAAGGACTGATTATAATTTTATCTTCCCCTTCAGGTACAGGTAAGTCGAGTTTAGCTAAAGCATTATTGAAAATAGATAATAATTTGCGTTTATCTATTTCGGCAACTACAAGAAAACCACGTTTAGGAGAAGTAGAGGGCATAAACTATTACTTTAAGACCGGTCTAGAGTTTGAAGAATTAGTTAAGCAGAATAAATTCCTTGAATATGCTAAAATATACGATGATTATTACGGTACGCCTAAAGAATATGTCGAAATGTTATTAAATCAAGGCTTGGATGTTTTGTTTGATATTGATTGGCAAGGAGCAAGGAGTATTAAGAAAAATGCTACTAATGTTGTTGCTATATTTGTATTGCCTCCTAATATTGAAGTATTGGAACAACGCTTAAGAAATAGAGCGACCGATAATGAAGAAGCAATAAAATTACGTATGCAGTCGGCACAAAACGAAATATCACATGCTAATGAGTATGATTATGTAGTTACTAACGATGACTTTGACCGGACGCTTAAAAAAATACATGCGATTATAGTTGCAGCACGAGACAAAGCGTTTTGACTTTGTCGTTTTTTCTTTCTATACTGAGAATTAGACGTTATGTTTCTAATTTTCATAGTACTAATTTAAATGCTTAGAAAACAATTCCTTTCATCAATAATAAAACATTTTAAAACTCATAAAGTTTGTGCCTTGTTAGGACCAAGGCAGTGCGGAAAAACTACACTTTCTAAACAATTCGTAGAAGCTTATAATATTCCTAAAATCAATATTTTTGATCTTGAAAATCCTTTAGATTTAGCAAGATTAAATGAACCGATGCTTGCTTTGTCTGATCTAAAAGGATTTGTTATTATTGATGAAATTCAGTATAAACCGAATCTATTCCCTATTTTAAGAGTTCTTGTTGATACAACTGATATTAAATTTTTAGTACTAGGCAGTGCATCAAGAGACTTAATTAAACAAGGTTCTGAAACACTAGCAGGTAGAATAGGTTATATTGAAATGACACCGTTTACCTTATCTGAAGTGTCAGGTACTCAGCAATTATGGATACGCGGCGGATTTCCTTTATCATATCTTGCAGATGATGAAGAGTTAAGTGCTTTATGGCGTCAGAATTACATTAAAACATTTTTAGAAAGAGATATACCAAATTTAGGTTTTACAATTCCGTCTATGCAGTTACGTAGGTTTTGGTTAATGCTTTGCCATTATCACGCTAATATATTGAATGCTTCAGAACTTGGAAATTCTTTATCTATCTCATATCATACCGCAAAGCATTATTTAGATATTTTAGAGGGAACTTTTATGATCCGTATTTTGCAGCCTTGGTATGAAAACCTTAAAAAAAGACAAGTTAAGACTCCAAAAATCTTTTTTAGAGATAGTGGAATATATCACGCTTTATTAGGCTTAAATAATTATGAAGCTTTAAGCACTCATCCTAAAATAGGTGCATCATGGGAAGGATTTGCCTTAGAACAAATTGTTAGATATTATAAAGCCGAACCCGAAGAATGTTATTTTTGGTCATCTCATAATGGAGCGGAAATAGATCTTTTAATTTTTAAAAATGGAAAACGTTTGGGGTTTGAAATTAAATATACAAATACACCGAGCATTACAAAATCAATGCAAATATCTTTAGAAGATTTAAAACTTGATCAAATTAATGTAATATTTCCAGGTGAGATTAGCTTTAAATTGTCAGAAAAAATACAGGCAATAGGTCTTTCGAGCTTAATTCAAAATGATACAAAAGCTGCAACTATATAGTTACAGCTTTTAGAATGTTATATTATTTCACATACGCCTTTAGAAGCTTTACCGGCAAGTTTGATATCTTTGGAAGCATTATCCACACAATTACCTAAATCTTGATTATATTGGTGGATTTGACTACTCGCTTGCATAGCTTCTTTAAATATTGCGTTATGTGTTTGCTGTTGTTCTTCAAATTGTACTTTTGCAGCTTCTAAAGCTGCTTTTCTTTGTTCAGGAGTTAATTTTTTAAATTTAGACATAATAATTACTAATTTAGTTAAATTCCTCTCGTTTTATTATTTGTAACTTTAATATTAGGAGTACGAGCAGGAGATAAACTCCTAGTATTAGTATCTTTTACTTGTGTTTGTTCTCTGATTTTATTAGCTAAAGATTTAGTTTTATCCACGTTAATTTTATTTAGTACTTTATTATGATGCTCTATATCTTTTACAACGCCGTCTGTCTTAATTGCTTTATGCTGATGTTTTAGAACTAAATATTTTTCATATGCATCTAAATATTTTTCTGGTTCTTTTTTATAACGCTCTTTAATATCACTTCCTAATTTCTTTATTTTATCTTTATTTATGTTGTGTTCTTTTTCATGTTTAATAATTTCTTGATCTAATATTTTTTTACTATTTTCAATCTTCTCTACATGTGCCTTATGTATTTTTAACATTTCTTGGTGAAATTCTAATTCGTCTTTTAATTCTTTAACTTTTTTTGGTGCTAAGCCTTTTTCTTGTAATTGTTGTGATAAATTCGTTATTGTTTTATTTAATTCATTTAATTATGTATGTGCTTGTTTGTGTTCTTCAGTTATTTTTTTATGGTTTTTATGTAATACTTTATACGCTTGATTTAGTTTAAATATTTCTTCATGAGTTAATATTTCACGATTTAACTCTTCATGATCAATAATGTTTTCCTTTTCTAGTTTATTTATTATCTTATCTAAACGCTTATTACTTTCTTCAATTCTTTTAGTATCTTTAGTAATATTTTTTATAAATTCATTATGCAAATTATTAAGTGCAGCAATTCTTTGTGCGATTTCTTTTTCTTCTTCGGCAAGTTTTATTGCTCTTTGTGATTTTAGAAATTCTTCTTCTTGAACCCTAGCTTTCTCAATAGATTGTTCTACTTCATAGTTCTTGAGCTTAGTTTCAGCAGTCTCTTTTAGATTGGATATGTCAAAATTCAAGCCATATGAAGCTGCTTCGCTTTGTAAACTACTCAATTCTCCTAGAATTACTTCTATTTGAGAGCGAGAATAAGAATTGTTAAGATGCTCTTTTAAATTATCGAATTTATATTTTAATGTAGCTGTTATATCAGACATGCTCATCATCTTTAATATTAACGCCAAGAAACGTTAACAAAAGTTAATAATTAAGTCAAGAAAATTTTAATAAAAATTAATCTTGTATTTCTAGCCATTGATTTAATAACTCGTCTAGTTTCTTTTTATCATTAATTAATTGGCTAGTAATGCGGTTATATTTTTGAGGATTATCTAAATATAGATTAACGTCTTCAAGTTCTTTTTCTAAGTGTTTGATGGATATTTCTAGCTTTTCAATATAGTTGGGCAATGTTTCAAGCAAACGCTGATATTTATAAGATAGCTTTTTATTTAGAGGTTCTTTTTGAGAAGTTAGTGGTAGTGGTTTTGAAGCTTTTTTGGCTATAGGAGAGGTAGTAAAATACTGCTTATAATCTTCATAATCTCCTGTTAAATCATGAATTTTACCTTGAGCGAAAACTAAAGTTCTAGTAACTAACCTATCTAAAAAGTCACGATCATGGCTCACGACTATTAAAGTACCTGAATAATCTGTAAGTATATCTAGTAAAATTTCCAGACTATCCATATCGAGGTCATTAGTCGGTTCATCTAAAATTAACAGATTGCCAGGGTTAATTAGAATTTTTGCAAGTAATAATCTATTAGCTTCACCGCCTGATAAAATAGCGGTTTTTGCATTAAGTAGTTTAGGATTAAACATGAATTGTTTTAAATAACCGGCAACATGCATGGTTTTACCGTGTGGCAAAAATACTTGATCACCGCCTGTAGGACATAAAGTTTGTTGTAATGTATGATTAGGCTCTAGTTTTTCTCTATGTTGATCAAAATATGAAATATCTAAATTACCGCCATATATAATTTTGCCGCTTTCAGGGGTAAGCTGTTTTGTTAGTAGTTTGATAAAGGTAGATTTGCCTGAGCCATTTGCACCGATTATACCAATTTTCTCGCCGTTTTTTACACGAAAGCTAAAATTATCAATAATTTTAGTATTTTTATAACTAAAAGTAATATTATCTGCTTCAATAATGAATTTACTTTTAGCTATATTTTCGGCAAGTTCTGCCCTAACTCTTTGTGTTGAACTAGCTAGTTTTGCAGTCTGTTCTTGTGTTATTGCTCTTAAAGCTTTCAAATCCGCAAGTCTCTTTTGATTTCGTTTACGTCTAGCAGTAACACCGGCATTTAACCATTCATTTTCTTGAGATAATTTTTTATTTAATTTCCGAAGAGCGGCTTCTTCTTGGTCTATGATAATTGTTTGCCATTCATCAAAAAATTTAAATCCTTTATCGGATTTACGTAAAATTCCTCTATCAAGCCACCAAATTTTATTAGTAACATTTGAGAGGAATGTTCTATCATGACTAACGCAAATAATAGCACCGTTATAAGATTTAACAAATTCTTCTAACCATTCGATTGTTGCAATATCTAGATGGTTAGTCGGTTCATCAAGTAATAATATTTCCGGCTCTAATATTAAAGCTTTAGCAAGGCTTGCTCTTCTCAGTTGACCGCCTGAATAGGTGGATAAATTATCTGTTCCGTTGATTTGTAATTTTTCTAGAATTATATTGATTTGGTATTTATCTATTTCTTTTGTACTATCTGTTTGTTGTAAAACAAAATCATAAACAGTTAGATGAGTTTTTATAGAAATATCTTGTCTTAAATAACCGGTTGTAACTAAAGGATCTTGAAATAATGCACCGTTATCTAACTCATAATCACCTGATATGACTTTCATTAAGCTTGATTTCCCGCAGCCGTTACGTCCTATAAGACAAATCTTATCTCCTGTGTACAAATAAAGCTCTAAATCAGATAAAATTACTTTATCCGCAAAACTTAAGTTACCGTCTTTAATGTAATAAATTGGGGTCATAGTTGATTATTGGCTAGTTTTAATGTCATTCCTGCGAAAGCAGGAATCTAGAAAAATAACCTTAATATTGGTACAAAATTACATATTTGATAGAATAAACATATAAAAATAAGTTTTTATATGTTTTACTGGATTCCTGCTTTCGCAGGAATGACATTAAGTTAAAGGTTGGTAAACGAAGTTTAATTTGGAAAAGCACAAGGAGTCCATAAGACGAGGAGCGGAACGTATACTTAATACGTGAGTACGGTGCTTATAGGACTTTGTGCCAATTTTTTAAATTAAACGAGTATACTCTTAATCACTAAACTAGCATTAGTACCACCGAATCCGAACGAGTTGGAAAGCACGTAATCTATCTTAGTTTTCTTAGCTTTAAGTGCAACTAAATCTATATTCACCTCATCCATAGGGGTATCTAAGTTTAAGGTTGGCGGTGCAATCTGGTCTCTAATTGCAAGAGCTGAAAAGATAAACTCAACACTTCCTGCCGCACCAAGCAAATGTCCTATTGATGATTTAGTAGAAGACATTAAAACTTTGGGATTCGCTTCTAAAAATAATTTTTGTACGGCTGCTAATTCTATTCCATCACCAAGTGTAGTAGAAGTACCGTGTGCATTAATATAATCAATCATATCGGGCGTGATATTTGCATCTAGCATTGCGTCTCTCATCGCTCTATAAGCTCCTCTACCTTCAGGATGTGGAGCTGTCATATGATAGGCGTCACCTGTAGAGCCGTATCCTATAACTTCACCGTAAACTTTAGCCCCTCGATTTAAGGCATGCTCATATTCTTCTAAGACTACAACGCCTGCTCCTTCACCCATAACAAAGCCGCTGCGGTCTTTATCCCAAGGTCTTGAGGCTTTTTTAGGATTATCGTTATATTTAGTACATAATGCTCTAGCAGCAACGAAACCTGCAACTCCGACAGGTGTAACTGGAGCTTCCGTACCGCCTGCGATCATAACATCGGCATAGCCGTGCTTTATCATACGCATAGCATCGCCTATAGCATGTGCCCCTGTAGAGCAAGCTGTTACTGCCGTTTGGTTTGGACCGCTAAAACCGTATTTTATAGAAACAAGACCGGATAAAAGATTAATTAATGAAGCGGGGATAAAGAAAGGACTAACTTTGCCGTTATTTTCTTGATAAAGTTTGATAGAGGTATCTTCGATCATTTTAAGCCCACCGATTCCTGAACCTAATATCAAGCCGGTTCTATCACGAGATTTTTCATCGTCGGGTAACCAGCCGCTATCTTCAACTGCTTCGGTTGCGGCTGCTACTCCGTAATGGATAAATTTATCCATTTTACTTAGTCTATTAATGTCATCTGCTTGTGTGAAATTTTCAAGTTTAAATCCATCTTTCTCAGAGTTATCTATAAGTCCGGCAATTTTACACGCAAGTTTAGAAGTGTCAAATTCTGTAATAGTTTTTATACCGCTTACTCCATCTACAATATTTTTCCAAGATGAGCTAACATTAAGCCCAACAGGAGTAACAAGTCCAAGTCCGGTAATAACTACTCTTTTATTTACTCTTTGATTCGACATTTTTAATTATCTATTAGGGATTTTTTATGCAGATTAAGATTGGCGTTCTTTGATATATTTTATAACATCGGATACGGTTTTAATTTTAGTGGCTTCATCATCAGGGATATCAATACCGTATTCAACTTCTATTGCCATCATTAACTCTACGGTATCAAGGCTATCAGCTTTCAAATCTTCTATAAATCTTGAATCCGTAGTTATTATCGATTTATCTTTATTTAGCTTTTCAGCAACCATTTCAATAACTTTCTGTTCGATCTTATCCGTTGTACTCATAATTTTGAACTCCATAAATCATTTAATTTTATATGCCGTATAATAGTGGTTATTCAGCTATTAGACTTTATTTTAACTGTATGAATATTTATTTAAAATATTCATCGCATTTTATCTTTAAAAGAACTTCTAGCACAAAAAATTATTTTATGCTAGCACAAAATAATCTTATTAATTTTTATACCATTAACATACCACCGTTTACATGTATAGTTTGACCGGTAATATATGATGCCTGATCGCTTGCTAAAAATGCAACTGCGTTTGCCACGTCTTCCGGCATACCGTAAGTGCCTAGCGGAATTTTTTGTACTATAGCTTCTCTTTGTTTTTCATTTAGTTTATCGGTCATATCTGATTTAATAAATCCTGGAGCTACTGTGTTAACCGTAATGCCTCTGGTTGCAACTTCGTAAGAGAGCGATTTGGTCATACCTATTAAACCTGCTTTAGAAGCACAATAATTAGCCTGCCCGGGGTTACCTGAAATTCCTACTATTGAAGATATGTTAATAATACGTCCATACCTGTTTTGTATCATTTTTTTTATTGCTTCACGATTTAAAATAAAATTTGCTTTTAAATTAATATCAATAACTTTGTCAAAATCTTCATCTTTCATTCTAATTGCTAGCGTATCGCTAGTAATACCGGCATTACATACTAAAATATCTAACTTTGATGCTTTAGATATTAAATTGCTACATTCTTCCTTATCGGCAAGATTACATACTTCTATCGTATAATTATCTTTTACAACCTTTCCAAGGGATTTTAATTTTTCCTCATTACTACCGCTAATAATTACATGGCTTCCGAGTTTGTGCAGTAACCTCGCTATAGCTCCGCCTATGCCTCCTGAAGCTCCCGTAATTAAGGAAGTTTTACCTGTTAAATCAATCATTTTCTTCCTCCGTTTGATCAAGTTATATTAGTAATTTTTGACGATTTTTCACGTATTATTTTCTCAATTTCGTTGGAAATTTGTGGATGTTCTTTTAAATATTGTTTGACGTTTTCACGCCCTTGACCTATGCGTACGTTCTTGTAGGAAAACCAAGAGCCGGATTTCTCAACAATATCAAGCTTAACTCCAAGGTCGATTATCTCGCCTTCTTTTGAAATACCTGAACCGTACATTATATCAAAATCTGCAGTTTTAAATGGAGGAGATACTTTGTTTTTGACTACTTTTACTTTGGTTTGGCTGCCTATTACTTCTTCTTTATCTTTAATGGAGCCGATTCTTCTTATATCGATCCTAACAGAAGCATAGAATTTTAAGGCATTACCGCCTGTCGTAGTTTCAGGACTACCGAACATCACACCTATTTTCATTCTGATTTGATTGATGAAAACAGTAATACAATTGGTGCGATTAATTGATGCAGTAAGTTTACGCAAAGCCTGGCTCATTAACCTTGCTTGAGAAGCCATTTGAGCATCACCCATTTCGCCCTCAATCTCTGATTTCGGTACTAAAGCCGCAACACTATCTATTATTATCATATCAATACCGCTGGAGCGAATTAACGTATCGGCAATTTCTAGGGCTTGTTCACCTGTATCGGGCTGTGAAATAATAAGCTCATCAATATTTACGCCTAATTTTTTAGCATAAGCAGGGTCTAATGCATGCTCGGCATCAATAAAAGCACATGTACCACCCTTTTTTTGAGCTTCTGCAATTAAATGCAATGTTAGAGTGGTTTTACCTGAGCTTTCAGGACCAAAAATTTCGATGATTCTACCTTTGGGAACACCGCCGATTCCAAGAGCTATATCTAGCCCAAGTGAGCCGGTTGATACGGCCTCTATATCAACATGCGGACGCTGCCCTAGTTTCATTACCGAACCTTTACCGTAGCTTTTTTCAATTTGTGCGAGTGCTGCGGCAATGGCTCTTTCCTTATCTGTATTTGACATAAATTTCCATATTATAAACTTACCAATTAAAATATAAGCTTGAGAAAGAAAAATCAAATTTTATTTATGTTATTGTGCTTGTAAGATTAAATCTTGACTTCCATACTAGGTGATGCTTAGATGTTAAATTTACTTGTGTTATGGTTAATTGATTTGGACTTGCTTACTATGTTACCAACTGAATTAACCTAGGACTATTAACAAAAGAAATTGTAAAGCTAATTAAATTACTTGTTAACAGTCCCATAGTTCTCGAAAAAGATAGATTTAGTAAAACCCTTATTAAATAACTTATCACATATGGTACCACAATTTCCGCAAACTGAATATATCGCTAAAGATAATTCATCATCTATATCTGATAAATTTAGATGGCATATTTTAATTATTTTAAGCATTTGCTTACTTTTGGTATCGATGGATGCTACAGTCTTGTATGCTGTTATGCCTACTATAATCCTTGATTTAAAACCATCTAATTTACAACAATTATGGATAATCAATGCATATGCATTAGTATTATCAGGTCTTCTCATTACCGCAGGTGCATTAGGAGATAGATTTGGTCGTAAAAGATTATTACTTTGGGGGCTTTTAGTTTTTTCCATCGCTTCAATGTTAGTTTATGTATTTGATAGCTCATGGGGATTAGTATTATGTCGTGCTTTACTTGGGTTAGGAGGATCAGTGATGATGCCTTCCACTTTATAATACACATGAACGTATGATCGCAATATCCGTGTGGGGAATAATGGCAACCGTAGGAGCAGCTATAGGACCAGTACTAGGAGGAGTATTGGTTGAGCTTTTAAGTTGGCAATTTGCATTTTTTAATAAATTCACCTATTGCATTAGTAATTATTGCTTTTGGTATAGTTTGGATTCCTAAATCATCTAATCCTAGTAATGAACCCATGGGATTGGATAGGAGTATTTCAATCGTTTTTTGGGATGGCAGCTTTAGTTCAAGGCATTAAGATGTTGGCTAAATACGGTATTATGAATCTAGCATCCGGCGGAATGCTATTAATTGGCATTGTGTTACTAATAATATTTACCTTACGTTATGCCAACTTAAAAGTGATGATCCGTTAGTGGATATGCGTTTATTCTTAATGAGCAATTTTAGTATAGGAGTAATAGTTTATTTGCTGATTACGTGTGTCTTAGGATCCATAATGTATCTTATGTCCTTATGGTTACAGTTTATCAAAGGGTTAAGTCCTTTATATGCAGGTCTTTATATGTTGCCTGCAGCAGTTTTTGCTTTAATTGCATCTTTAGTTATGCCATATTTACTCACACGATTTATCGCACGTGTAATAATGTTTAGTGGGCTTATCTTTACTACTATATCATTGATTTTACCTAGTATATTAGACTATAGAGATTTATTATCGAATACTATATTATATATCTTGGATTGCTTGGTATAGGAAGTAGTCTATGCCTCTCTACACCGTAACAGTTATGATGAATGCAGTACCGGCAGAGAGATCTGGAGGTGCAGCAGCATTACAAGAAACAGCATATGAATTAGGTAATGTATTAGGTATAGCTGTTATTGTGAGTATTACGTCTTTATATATATAGTAACAATCTAGTAATGCCTCACGGTGTTTCTGTATCAATTGCAGAAATAGCTCATGACTCAATCGGTGAAGGAATAATTATTGCTCAACAACTACCACCTTCATTTGCTCACGAATTAATTAAGGATGTTAATATTACTTTTATAAATGCATTTAATATAGTAGGTATTATTCTAGGAATAATCATGCTAATATTGGCGGGTGTGATTATGTATGTTCTTCCTCCTTTTAAAGTATCTACCTCTCTACATTAATATGATAAAACTGGTATAGAAACCTTACCGTCTTTTGCTATTTTTGCACTATTTACCATAATGGTTAATAATGATCTTAGTACTTATTTTTATAGTAGGTAGTTAATAAAATGAGATGATGATATTTTCAAGGCTATAAATCATTACTAAATATTTTTTCTAATTCTGTTAAGCGTTGTTCTATTCTTTCGATATCGCTTTTTGTTATAGGTCTTTCTAGTAAATCTGCTATCTCGGCTCTTAGATTTTTTTATTTTCATTTAAAATAAATTCTATGATGAGTCTTGAGATGGTTTTAGTATTGTGGTCAGACATATTTGTTCCCGATTAATTAAACTTAAACTGCTTAAGTTTCAACCACCGAAGAGAAATAAACTCTTAGTGGTCGGGGGAGTAAGAAAACCATCAACGATAGCCATAATAGCCTTTAGGTTCTAAGCTTAAGCTTTAAACCTTGGACATAACTATTATAACCCTGACCGTGAAGTCGAGGATTGCATCAGTTTTGTAAGAAATGTTCTCACTTTTGGCAGAGGTTTCGACACCCCGAAATAGCACTTTGCTACTCTAAGCATCATTTTATATATAACTTTCAAAAAGTCAATGATGGTTTGTTATGGTACTAACAACGTTCTATACTTCTATACCTAAGGAGTTATATGGTGATGATACATCGGCTAATAACGGCATTTCGCAATTTTGATAGTCAATATCTGTGTAACAAGGATTAAATCTCTCAAATATTTCTATAATGCTTTCTTTATATTCTTCAGACTTGGGATTTGCTGTTCGTATAATTGTTATTAAGCGTGCAAAGTTGCTGATAGTCTGAAAACTATCATCACCGCCAAGACTCTTACATATTTCATGCAATATTCCGCTTGAAGAATCTAAGTTTATTGCTATAACGGATGGGGAATTTAATTTGACAATTTCATTATTTAAATTAGTTAGTGGTAGTATTGAGAATTCATATTCCTTAATAGATTTTGCTAGTTTTATAATATCATGTAAATTATTTATTTTTATAACTTCATCGAATATAACTGCATTCTTCTTAAAATTTTCATATAGTAGTTCTACAAATGCTAATTCTTTATTCTGCATTACTAAATCTAAATTTTCATTTTGTATATTTCTTCCCTTATACCAATCCCATCCATATTTAATGCAATACCCTAAGATCGTACCTACAGCTAATGTTCCTAATGCTATTCCAGCTATATAAGCACCGCTGCTATATCCACCGTCATTTGTATCATCGTTAGGTCTTTCTGTAGTAGTAGGGTCAGTGTAAGCTTTACCGAGTTGATCTAAAATATTTTTACCTATTTCTGTAGGAGAGACATTATCTAAAGAGAGACCTAAGTGATTTAGAGTATTTTCAAGAGTATTTATAAACGATTCACGAGGGATTAAAGTTTCTTTATAAGCGTTATAGTTTTGTAAAGCACTCATAGCTTCTTCTTTAGTGCATTCATTTAAACCTAAGAAATCAGCTCCGCTAGTTTCGGTAATATTGCCTTGAGAGAATATATAATCATTCGTTACTTTATAAAGTTGACTAAGAATACTAGCCGTACCGTTTTGATGAGGTGTTACGGCTTGTTGTAAAAGTATATGAGGATTATTTTCAGCATCGATAAAAATATTAGTTATTGGAATATTTAAACCATTGTTGCACTCTTGGTGTAGTATTGAAAAATCATTTGGGGACTCATTGAAAGATTGTTCAATGTTTTTCCAATTACACTGTGTATTATCCACTATATAACCTTTTTTAAAAGCTCCTTCAACAGTACTATATACTGATGAAAATATAGTACTGCTTAATTTATGAATGATGTGGCTTACATTACCCGGTAAACGGCTTACTATTTCATTGCTAAATATAGGCATAACGCATTTAAAATTTATATTTAATATAGATGCCATAATGTTACTCCTTATAATTAATAAAAAGTGGTTTCTAAAGTATGTTAATGTTTTTGTCAAGATAAAGTTAAAATAAATACTTTAATATATGGAAAGATTTGAGAAAGATGATTGTTATGCTGTAATGTTTCGTTTTTTCGTCATTGCGAGGAGAGACAAAGCCTCGACTTGGCAATCATTTTGTACTAGACTTCTTGCATAACCTATCTTATAAAGAGGAATTTACAGGAAACGGATGTGAGTACCGGATTGAAGTACAAATTATCTTTAGAAGGAGGTTATGCAAGAAATCTACTGTTTCATGAGGTTGCCACGCTCCTTACAGTCGCTCGCAATGATGATTTGGTGTCCATGCAATAATACCTTGCGGGGATGACATAGAACGAGCTATACAATATTACTTACCTATGCAGAAATTTTTAAAGATCTCGCCTAGTATTTCTTCTACGTTGATAACACCTGTAATTGCACCGATGCAGCGTGCCGTCATTCTAATATCTTCAGTTGCTAGAACTAAATCATTATCTAAGCTAAAAGCCGTTAAATGTGAGAGAGCTTGTTGTAAATAGTTACGATGACGCTGATTTGTTATATAAGGAGTTTCGGTAAATCCTGCCATATTTTCGGCAATATTTTCAATATTTTTTAATATACTTGAAAGAGCAATATTATTTTTTACTGAAACTCTTAAGCATTTATATTTATTTTCAATAGAAAAGATTTTACTAGCTTCGATTAAATCGATTTTATTAATTATTGTGATAGTATTTTCATCAATTAAATTAATAATATCTTCATTTATAGAGGAGTCTAATTTTTCGGCATCAAACATTATAATTTTAATATCTGCTGTTTTAGCTGAATTTATAGCTCGTTTTATACCTTCCTGCTCGATAATGTCACTACTTTCTTCTCTTATACCTGCTGTATCCTGTAAAATAATAGGATAGCCGCCAATGTCTAAATGTCCCTCAATTATATCTCTAGTAGTTCCTGCAATATTTGAGACAATCGCTATATCTCTCTGCATTAAGAAGTTTAGTAAGCTAGACTTACCAACGTTTGGCGGACCGATAATTGCAAGCTTAAGACCACTTCGTAGTAATTCTCCTTTTCTGTTATCATTAAGATATTCCGATATTGTATTTACAAGAATTGTATGAGTATTAGTAACTTCATTAAGGACGGTATCAGGTATATCTTCATCCGGGAAATCTATATAAGCTTCAAGCAGAGAGATAATTTTTAAAAGCTGACTACGCCAATTATTATATAATGCTTCAAGTTTGCCGCTTGCTTGTCTAATTGCTTGCTTATGCTGCATTATAGTTTCGGCATTAATTAAATCGGCTATCCCCTCTGCTGCTGTTAAATCAAATTTGTTATTTAAAAAAGCTCTTTTGGTAAACTCTCCTGCTTCTGCCAAACGAATACCAGCTATATTTAATAATGCATTTGTCAGCATTATAGATATAGCTTTACTGCCATGCGTGTGAATTTCGACTACGTCTTCCCCGGTAAAGCTACCAGGTGACTTAAAATAAACAACCATAACATTATCGATTAGCTCCTTAGTTTCAGGGACTGTAATTTGTTGATAATACATTAATCTCGATTTAAAGTCCTTTCTACCGGTAAGTAGCTGTAAAACTTCTAAACTTTTAGGACCAGAAATCCTAAAAACTGCTACGCCTGCTTTACCGAATGCAGAGCTTTGTGCAAATATCGTTTCCACTTATTTTCTATGCCTCTTGCTTAAGTTATTTTATATAATATAATAACAACAGAAATAATCATATTATTATTAATTAAGAAAATCATGACCCCAAAAACAACCTCTTTAAACTTTAGCCGTTTAAATTGTCAAATCCCGAATTATAAAACTAAAATTCTAGAACTTAGCAAGGAACGTGAGTCAAGTTCCATATATATAGATTTTGTTCAAAAGTTTTTAAATTATATTCCGATAGATTATGATTTTGAGAATAGAGCAAAATTATTCCAAAATTTTGCAGATGAAGCCTTTAAGTTTTTTAAGCAAAGGATAGCAAGAGCAAGAAAAATAGCAATAACAAAGGCAGTTATCGAAAATGATCCGGCAATAAATGTCTTGATATTACTTGATAATAAGCCGCATATTGTTGATTTTATCATATGTCTGCTTAAAAACATGAATTTGCACACTAAGTTTTTACTCCATCCGGTAATAAACTGTGTCCGAAATAGTAAAGGCGAATTAGAAAAAATATTAGAAAATTCTGTGTCGGATGAAAAATCAGAATCAATACTACATTTAACCATTTTAGGAAATTTTGACGATAAAACTACTACATTTTTAACCGAGGCTATAAATGAAAGATTAGAAAAGTTAGAGCAAAGCTATAGCCATTTACCGCAATTACGCACAAAATTACAAGATTTATCTAAAAATATAATTGATAATTATAAATTAAATTTTAAAGAGGCTAAAGAATTCTTAAATTGGTTACAAAACGATAATTTGGTTTTATTAGGGACTCTTGATTTTGAAGTAAAATCTTTAAAATTAAGCAATGAAATAGGAGCAGAAAAAATATGGCAAGAAGTAAAAGACGAGATTGATGATATTATAAAATGTTCTGCTAATCCTTTATATCAAAATCAATTAATAATACTCGGTAAAATAAATAGTGCGTCGCTTATCCATTCAGATAATTTAATCGACTATATCTTAGTGAAAAATTTTGACTCTTCGGGTGAATATATTTCGGGAAGTATAATTTTCGGTATATATAATTCAAATATGTATTACCATTCAATAAGTAATATTCCAATCCTACGACAAAAATTTAATTTTGTAATTGAGAAAGCCGGTTTTGCATTATCTGGTTATAATGCTGATAAGTTAAGAATTTTAATGGAGTCGTTACCGAGAGAAGCTTTAATACAAATTGATCAAGGCGATTTATATTGTATGTGTTTACATATGCTCTCAAGTATGATGAGTAAGAAGCTTAAATTATTTATTCAATATGATTGGTCTAGTTCTTTTCTTAATATCATAATTTTTCTGCCACGAGAACGTTTAACGGCTGAAATCCATAATATGATAGATTGTTATTTAGCAGAAAAATTCGGTAGTAAAATTTTATCCAACTATATCACCGAAGTAGCTGGTAATTTTTCTTATCTTTTTGTAACGCTTGAAGCACAAGGGGAACATAAAATAAGTTTTGAAGCAGAAATAATACAGCAAGATTTAGATCGTATCTCTACATGTTGGAGTGAAGATTTTTATTTTAAGTTTTCTAAAAAATTCGGCGAATATCAAACAGGTATTAATTTAAAGCTTTTTGATAATGTTTTTTCGGCAGATTATCGGCAAAAATTTTCTCCGGAAATAGCTTTAGTAGATATTGAATATCTAACGGAAGCAAGTAAGTCACAAAAATGTATGTTTAATCTAGTTTCTGTAAATGAAACGGAATTTTACTTAAAAATATATAGTCCAAAAGTAAAACTTGCACTTTCTAACATATTGCCGCCAATAGAAAATTTAGGTTTTAAAGCAATTGATGAACAAACTTTTGCAATTAAGGAGGCTCTCGAAATCAAAGAAAGCTGGATATATAATTTTATCTTAACTTCTATTGTACCTGTAAAGGATAATATTACCGAATTAAAAATAAATGTTGAAGAAGCTTTAGACAAAATGGCACTTGGGATGCTTGCTAATGATTCTTTAAGTAAATTAATAGTGCTTGCCGGTTTTAATTGGAAGCAAGTTAAACTCGTCAAAGCTTTAACAAGATATTTACATCAAACGGGATTTAGTTACGGTAAAGGTTATGTACAGTTAACGTTACTTAAACATCCCGAATATACAAAAATGTTGGTAAATCTATTTGATATAAAATTTAATCCTAAACATTCGGATAATAATTGTGACGTAATTAAAGATAAACTAAATAATTACTTAGTAACCGTTGAGATGAGTAGTGAAGATAAAGTACTACGTAATATGCTTGGTATAGTTAATGCTATTACTAGAACAAATTACTATCAACCACATAAACATATTTTTTCATTTAAGTTTGATTCTTCAAAAGTACCGGATTTACCTAAACCTGTTCCGTTTGCCGAAGCATTTGTTTATTCTAGAAATTTTGAAGCTGTTCATTTAAGAGGCGGTCCCGTATCACGCGGAGGGCTTAGATGGTCGGATAGAGCAGAAGATTATAGGCTTGAGGTCCTTGGGCTTATGAAAGCACAAATGACTAAGAATTCTGTTATTGTCCCTGTCGGTTCTAAAGGCGGATTTTATGTTCATTTTACTGAGGAAGGGCTTACTCGTGATGAATATATGGAAAAAGTGGTAGAATGCTATAAGAATTTCCTTAGAGGTTTATTAGACATAACTGATAATATCATTGACGGTAAAGTAGTACATCCAAAAGACGTTATTATTTATGATAAAGAAGATCCTTATTTAGTGGTTGCTGCCGATAAAGGTACAGCCTCATTTTCGGATTATGCTAATAGTGTGGCAAGAGAATATAATTACTGGCTTGATGATGCTTTTGCTTCCGGTGGTTCTGCAGGTTACGATCATAAAAAAATGGCTATTACTTCCAAAGGAGCTTGGATTTCCGTAACTAATCACTTTAAAACTTTAGGGTTAGATGTCCAAAAAGACCCTATTACCGTCGTAGGTATAGGAGATATGTCGGGAGATGTGTTCGGTAACGGTATGCTCAGATCAGAGACTATTAAGTTAGTTGCTGCCTTTAATCATAAACATATATTTATTGATCCTACTCCTGATCCTTTATCAAGTTTTAATGAGCGTTTGCGTTTATTTAATTTAAAGGGGTCTAATTGGTCTGATTATGATTCTAAGCTTATTTCTAAAGGAGGCAAAGTATTTGAACGCAGTAGTAAATTAATAAAATTATCGCCGGAAATTAAAAAATTACTTGATATAAATGATAATGAATTATCACCGGAAGAATTAATTAAAGCTATTTTAAAAGCAGGTGTTGATTTATTGTGGAATGGCGGAATAGGCACTTATATCAAAGCTAAAACGGAAAATAATTTAGAAATCGGTGATAAAGCAAATGATAACCTTAGATGTAACGGTGAAGAAATTAGAGCAAAAGTTATAGCAGAAGGCGGTAATGTTGGGGTATCACAGAGAGGTAGAGTTGAATATGCTAAAAAAGGCGGGCGCATAAATGCTGACTTTATTGATAATTCAGCAGGTGTTGATTGCTCCGATCATGAGGTAAATATCAAGATTGCTTTAAGTAGTGCGATAACCTCAGGAAAAATTACTTTAGAAGAACGTAATAAACTTCTAAACGATATGACAAAGCAAGTTGAAGAGTTAGTATTACTTGATAATTATAAGCAAACCGAAGCAATAACAATTATGCAACTATCTCCTACTTTAACTGTTAATATACTTAGTCAATTTATAGATATTTTAGAAGAAGAAAAAGTATTAGAGCGGGAAAATGAATTCTTGCCTAGTGCAGAAGAATTGAATAGCAGAGCTATGAGCGGTGAAGTATTAACTCGTCCTGAGCTTTGCATATTGCTATCATATAGTAAGAGATCTGCTTATCATGAGTTAATTAATTCTACTTTTTCCCATGATAAATATTTTGATGCATATCTTATAGATTATTTTCCTGAAATGATGCAAAAAAAGTTTCGTAATGAAATTTTATCTCATCCACTTAAACATGAGATTATTAAAACCGTTACTATAAATAAAATAATGAATCAGCTTGGAGGACCGCTTATTAGTATTGTAAAGCGTGAGATTGGGGCTCCTCTTTGTGATATAATAAGGTCATATACCATTATTTGTGAAATTTTTGATCTTGATGATATATGGGAAACGATAAGTAAGCTACCTACTAATATTGATTACAATGTAAAAATCGACATGTTTACCGAAATAACGAAATTAATGCGTCGAGGTATTTCGTGGTTTATTAAAAATTTAAAACATCCTATTAATATTAGTGAAACTATAGAAGAGTTTAGAGTTCCTGCACAAAACTTAAGAAAAACGGTAGATACTTTATTAGTCGGAGAAACTAAAATAAGATTTGAAGAAAAATTAAATTATTATACCACTAGCGGGGTAGAGGAATCATTGGCTGCTACTATCGCTACATTTGACAATTTAATTTCAGTATTTGACATTATATATGTAACAAAACAGACTTCAGGGAATAATAAAGAGATAGCAAAAGCTTATTTTGTTATAAGTGATATGTTTAGTCTTGATTGGTTACGTAAAGCTTGTGATAGGCAATTGAACGATTCATTTTGGCGTCGCTTAGGTATTCAATCGCTAAAAGATGATTTATATGACAAACAACGTAGATTATTAATAAAAATAATTAATAAATCTAAAACAACTATTGATTTAGATTTATGGATTGATAATAATAACTTAGTTAGAAATTTGCTTGATTTTATTAAAGAAATTAAAGCTCAAGAAACTATAGACTTAAATATAATTATTTTAGCAAACAAGAAATTTGAAATATTCTTACAAAAACTTGAGTAAATTATGTCGTCAATGCTTAAGCAAATTAGGTTAGATTCAGGTAAAACTTTAAATCAGGTATCTAGTGATTTAAAAATTAGAAAAAAATATTTAGTAGCTTTAGAAGAGGGGGATTTTGATGTTTTACCGGGAGAAGTATACGTAAGAGGTTACTTAAAATTATACTTGGATTATCTTAATGTAAAAGATAGAAATGCAGAGCAGATAGAAGCTACTAAACAGAACGAAACCGAAAAATTATTAAATAATAAAAGAGCTACGGTGATAAATTATAAACGTAAAAAACAATTAGTACTTATATCTATTATAATGTTATCAATTATTATTGTAAGTCATCCATTCATAATTAACGCTTAAACGAAAATGGATAATGAAATATTAGACTGCTTACAGAATGAAGCTAATAAAGAGGCATTTGAAGGAGACACGGAACGCGGCACCGCAGCGTACATAGACGTACGTGAGGATGCGAGTACAGGATCGACTTACAAATTACCTTTAGAAGCAAGTTATGTAAGCAGTCTAAAGAAATTAATGGAAGAAGTAGAACATAAACTCGATGATTTGTTGAGTATGCTTGTAAATAATCAAAATGAAGTTCAAAAATTACAAAACGAAAATAAAGCATTAAAAGATAATTATATAATAATGCTAGATCAAATTAACATTTATATTAATGAACTTGAAGAAATAAAAAAACAGCAAAAATAATTATGTCAATTGTTACGGTAACATTAAATAACAAGAGTTTTCAATTATATTGTAATAATGGAGATGAGGAAGAATTACTATCTTTAGCGAATAAATTGAATGATAAAATAGCTGAAATTAAACTTGGTAGTCCCACAGCCTCTTTTGAGCTATTATTAGTTATGGCATCACTTAATGCACAAGCTGAAATAGCTAGTCTAACAGAAAAACTTAATAAAAATGGTCTTCAAAAAAATCATCCCGACGAAGAAAAATTCGCAGAAACCTTAACTACTATAGCAGGTTACCTAGAAAACCTTGCACGTAAAATGGGAAAGTGATATATTAGCTATTAGCTGCTTGGTTCGTGAGCTTAATATTAACCTAGGACTACCACTAACTTTTAGGACATCGTCCCTGTCTAATACTAATTCAGTTTAGATATATGAAGTCCACCTTTACATAAAGGTCTTTGAAGGATTTTAAGTAACGGCCAAAGCGGTCATGTATACTCGTTTAATTTGAAAAATTGGCTACGTTGTCTTTTGCTGATAATCCTCACGTACTAGTATGTACACTGCGGTTATCAGCTTCAAGACGCCTTGCTCTTTTCCAAATTAAACTTCGTCGTCTACCTACTTTTCGTTTACTCACAGTATACCTTTAAAATGAAACAAACAAAATCACGCAATAAAGTTCTCGGTGCTTTTTTAGGCACTATTATTGAATATTACGACTATAGTTTATATGGTTTTTCAGCGGCAATTATCGCTGATAAATTCTTTTCAGCCAGTACTGATCTATTAACAAAGCTTGTAAATGTTTTTGCCGTTTATGCAGCAGCATATTTATCAAAGCCTATGGGTGCTTATATTTTTGGACGTATAGGGGATATATACGGTCGAAAAAAAGCCTTAAGTTTTACGATTATCGGTATTGTAATCCCTACCTTAATAATAGGTTTATTGCCCGATTATTCCTCGATAGGAGTTTGGAGTACAATAATTTTAGTTTTATGTCGCTTCATGCAAGGTATTTTTATTGGAGGGGAATATGACGGTGCAGCGATTTATGTTATTGAACATTTAGGAGCAAAATACCGATTTACTGCCTCGGCAATAACTAGATGTACAGGAGTAATGGGTTTATTATGCGGAATCGGTGCAACTAATTTCTTTAATTCTCATATTTTTCCGGAGTGGGGTTGGCGTATTCCGTTTTTACTAAGTTTACCACTTGCATTAATAACTCTTTATTATCGCCGGAAATTTGATGAAACACCGGAGTTTAAAAAAGCACACTATAGCCAAGATTCTATTGAAAAACTTAGCTCTATAATTAAAAAGCAATGGAAAAATATTGCACGGTTAATATTTTTAGCCGGAGGTTTTGGAGCAACATATCAAATTGCGATCATCTTTATGAAGCAATATTTACCGATCGTATTACCTTCAGTCGGTATTATTATGAGTGCTTTTTCGGTCTTAATAGTAATATGTTTTGCTGTTTGCATGCCGATTGCCGGTTTTATTGCCGATCGCTTAGGAGTTAATTCAGTATTAAAAATCGCATTTATATGTACTATTACAGCAAGTGTATTTTTTGTGATAGCAGTAAAATATCAAATGACTAATTTAGGGCTTGCAGCTAGTTTAATGTTAGCTGCATCAGTTGCACCTTTTAATTCTCTTGCTCATAGTATAGTTATTAAGTCTTTTGTAGTTAAAGAACGCTATCGTGTTATAAGTTTAGGACATAATATCGGCTCAATGTTAATGTCCGGTACTGCTAATTATATTTGTGCAAAGGTAATAAAATCATTTGATTTTAACCTATTCCCGATTTTATATCTTTGCATGTTTGCCGTACTTGCTTATTCTATGACCATATTATTTAACCGTAATAGGTAAAAAATAAATCTTGACGATAACTTTAAATGTTATGCATAAAATTTTTCATAAATCTATAATTTTTATTATCTTATGTATACAAGGAAATATTAGTTTTACCGATGCAAACGGAAGTATATACGTTAGATATTGGTAATTGCAAAGAACGTAAATATAACTATGAAGATCATTTGGAAGAATTGTTGAAGCAAGAAATTTCTTTAGCAATGCAGAAGAATGGTTTAAGAGTTAAGCTATTGTACAACAAAGATATTAGAACACAAAAGCTTGATGATTTAGTATCTCGTTTCCGTAGCTCCTATAATAATACTTATACTGCTTTATATACGCCTTTATTATGGCCTGAAGGAAAAGCTTTCTCAATGACTCAAAATATAGGTGAACCTGTTATAATGTTAGGAGAAAAAACAGGAGCTGATATATTTGTATTACTTAATTATGTGCAAATGATAAAGACTAATGGAGCTCGTACACGTGACTTTTTAATGAGTGCTTTGGGTTGTTCAGTAAGTAATGCAGATAATATATTTATGTCTATAGGAATAGTAGAAGCAAAAAGTGGTAGAATATTATGGACTAATGCAACGCCCCAAGCACAACCATTTAGTAGCTCTATTTTCTCTTCTTGTGATAAATCAGAAATTGGCAATTTTTATTCAGTAATAAATATGCTTTTATCTCCATTATAAACTGAATTTTGTGTCGTTCAGGGGTGGTTGGTGTGGCTTATTATTCCTCTCTGTCATTCCGTGATTTATTCACGGGATCCAGTAAAACATATAGTATGGGTAGACAAAACACATCTAATTTAAGTGCATAAACTATAAATCATTTTTATCAAATAGGAAAAATTCACCTATTTCAGGGGTAATCAACTTATTTTCATCAATATTATGTTTTTTTCCGATCTCTTTAAAAAGATTATCGTTATAACCCGAATCACCTATAAAACAAATATCTCCTATCTTAGTTTTAATGATCAAAGTTCCCCATAATGCTTTATTTTTATCAAATATTCCTCTAGCCGACCAATGCTGTGTCGGTTCTAAATAAAATTCTACATCGCCTTTAATTTCATCTTCTTAGAAACTTTTTGAATTTAGCTGTATTTCTTGTTCTTTATATGACTCTCCCCACCCTAAGGTAACAATTTCTGCATCGGTAATATGTTTTTTATTACGTCTTATTACGTCATTCATTAGCGGTGTAATAATCTTAGGGTTATCTTGTACCCATAAATCTTTAATTGTTCTGATGTCTAAATGGTCATAGTGATTATGGCTTATTAATATAACATCTATTTTAGGTAAATCGGTAAAATTAATACCGGGTTTTACCACTCTCGTTGGTCCTGTAAAAGTAAAAGGACTAACCCGCTCCGACCATACCGGATCGGTTAAGATATTTAAACCGTCTATTTGAATTCAAAAGGTTACATGTCCTATGTAGGCTACTCGTACAGCGTCATCTCGATCGCTTGATACTAATGAATTTCGTGGAACTCGTCTGTAGTCACGTACTAATGTACACTGTGCAGACTCGTCCTTAAATTCATCTTGTCTGAAGCGATCGAGATTTAGCTGTGTATTTTTACTGCTAGTTATTTTTTGTGGTGGAATATCAGTGGAAGTAAACGGCAGTGTTGTCGGTCATTTTGGTCGTTTTGAAGTTATTTTCCATTTTAGAATATCAAGTAAGGTTTTAAGTTTTATATTAGGCTCAATATTGAAAAACATATTTTTATTTAGATAGACCTTCCTTTCGGTTTATTAGAGCTTTTAACTTGTTCAGCAAAAGATTTTGTCTTTTTATTTGTTGGTTTATGAATAAACCCTCTAGTTTTTTCTCCTATCAACATGGCTTCTTGCAGTATATCTTTTGGTAGTTTAGCTATAGATGCCGATATTTCCGGAGTTTGTTTTATTTCTACCGTTATCTTTTTTGCTTTATTTATATCTCTGCCTATTACTGCATCTAGTGGAACATTTTTATAATCTGCAAGAGCAACAATTGCTCCCATATCAGGCATTTTTGTACGACCATCTAGAAAATTTTTCCACGCTGTTTCATGAGTACCTGTTTTTTCACTTAACTTATACGGGGTTATATTGTCTGTTTCTAATATATTCAGTACAAATTTTTTAAAATTATTTCTAATTTCTTCTGAATCATCTTTATTTGTTTCTGATATATCGTTAATCCGATTAAATCGTTCTTTTGACCTTATATCTTCGCTCATTATTTTTTCCTGTAAAATTTACTCCTAAAAATTGAGAGTTAAAATAACTTCATAGATAGGCTCTGAGACTTATTTATTAATATATAACTAATAAATAGTAAATAGAAGATAATTATAATGAAAATAATAAATTTAAGCTATTGAATTAAGTATTTAGGTCTTATATATGAAATTTAAATTAATCTATTTTAACTTTTTTTGTCACAAATTATAAAATTTTTCTGTAGTATGAGCCATGTCTGTTCCACTTCTTTTTCTATAAATTAAATTTCAGATGCAGAATCTAAGATATTTTAAAAAGATTATATAAATTAAAAATTGTTTTTTCTGCATCTTGATCATTTATGAATAAGGTAATTTTAACTTCTGATAATTGTATCATGTGAACATTTATATTATCGTTCGTTAACTTTGATAATATCGTTTCAAGTAATTTACAATCATTTTTAATCCCATAACCAATAAGAGAGATTGTAGCAATTTCGGTATCAAAAGTAAAATCTTGTATCTGCTTATCATCTTTTAAATTAGTCAGTAAAGCTTGTAAATTATTTTTATCGGTTAAATTTGTAATAAAACTATATTCTTCATTATTTTTTATCTCTTGCATAAACTCAATATGATTATTATTTTGTGTAATCATATTTGCAACTTGCAAAAAACTTAAAGACATGCTCTTTACAGATATTTTTAATAAATTTTTATTAGAAGTAATGCTGTTAATAATCCCATTCTCCATATTTTTATCCTTTGAAGTGATTAACGTACCTTCTGTATCCGGTGAAAATGTTGACAGAACACGCATATCTATTTTATACCGCATTACTAACTCTCCGGCTCTAGGGTGTAGTACTTTTGCTCCACTTGATGCTAGTTCTAACATTTCTAAAAAATCTATTTCTTTTATCTTCTTGGCATTTGGAATAATTCTTGGATCAGCAGTAAATATTCCCTCTACATCGGTATAAATATCACATCTATCGGCTTTCATAGCTGCAGCGATTAAGGCGGCAGTAGTATCAGATCCTCCTCTGCCCAAAGTAGTTAACCTATTGGATTTGTTAATTCCTTGAAAACCGGCTATTATAGGGATGGTATTTAACTGTAAATATTTTTCTAGTAAATCTGTAGTAATTGATTCTACTAAAGCTTTACTATGATTATTATCGGTGAGCATCGGTAATTGCCAAGCTAGAAATGATCGCGCCTTTATATCTTCTTCTTGAAGAGCGAGCGCTAGTAATGAAGCAGTGACTATTTCACCGCTAGAAAGTGCTACATCATATTCTGCAAATTGAGAAATGTTATTAAGGCTTGATACTTCATTACACAATGTGACAAGTTGATTAGTAACACCTGCCATAGCCGAAACTACTACAATTACTTGGTTATTTTTAGCTATTTCGGTTTTGATGATAGGAACGATTTTTTTTATTCTATCAATATTTGCAACGGAAGTGCCACCGAACTTTTGAATTATTAAGGCCATAAGTAAAGAAAGCCTAATAGAATATTATGTTATATAATTAATTTCCGCCTGTCGTCATCTAGCGCACTTACAGACATGATTGTGTGGAACGGTTTTCAATTTTCATCTCGCGACTTGATCGCGGGATCCAGCTTAAAATACTAATAATATTAGTATTTTAAATTATTTTTATGGACCCTTTAGTCAAGCCACGGGGTGACCAAGTGGATTTTACCAATCAACGTAACAATGCCATAAAAAGCATTTTTCGTTCCACGTAACACTAGTAGATCAAACCGCAATACTTAAGTACTTGCAATTTCTTTAACATTCACGATTTTATGATTTCGCTTAGTTAAAAATTCTACTCTACCTTCTATCAAAGCAAATATTGTATGATCTTTGCCAAGCCCTACATTCGTTCCAGGATGAATTTTTGTGCCGCGTTGTCTAACTATAATATTACCGGGTATTACATATTGTCCATCGGCTTTTTTAACTCCCAGCCTTCGACCGGCCGAGTCTCTTCCGTTTCTAGAACTACCACCGGCTTTTTTGGTTGCCATTTTATAATTCCTTTTAAGTTATTATTATTGTTTGGTAATATCTAATATTTTTAATTCCGTCAATTCTTGACGATGACCGGCTTTACGACGATAATTTTTTCTACGCTTTTTCTTAAAGACTATAATTTTATTATCTTTAAGTTGGTTAGTAATTTCAGCCGTAACGACAGCCCCTTTAACTATTGGAGTCCCAATAAAAGAAGGCTTTGAGTATTCGCCAATCATTAAAATTTGATCAAACTGAATTTTAGAGCCAAGTTCTCCATCAATTTTTTCGACTTTAATAATACTATTTCTGTCTACTTTATATTGTTTTCCACCTGCTTTTATAACTGCGAACATGAAAACTATCTCTTTAAAAATTTATAAATATTTATCGTATCATATTATTATATTAGAAATTAGTCAATGATCTTTTTTTATAGCAAATCTATTGTCGCATATCTATTAACACAAATATAATTGCGTATTGAGTTACCGCAGCAAATATTGCGGCTAGCAAATCATCAAGCATAACGCCGATACTGCCCTTAATATTTTTGTCCAACCAATTAATAGGCCAGGGCTTTACTATATCAAAAAATCGGAATAGACAAAAAGGTAATACGAAAAGTAATATAATATTTATTGTTAGCGGACTAAAATATTTAATTAAATACGATTCATTAGCAAATAAAGCGGAAAAAAATACTAAAACAATAGTTAGTATTTGCCCTACTACTTCATCAATGACCACTTCTTTAGGGTCTTCTGAATTTGTATAATTTAAATATATTTTAGTAAAATAAGTGCCGAGTATTAAGAGTATCAAACATAGGCTAAAGCTTATAATAAATATACTGACAAGTTGAGCTTCACCGAGAGTAAGACTTAAGAAAGGAATGATTATTTTGTTATTAACAATAAAATATATTAAGAAATAAGTTAGAGGGAAAGCAGCAATCGATCCAAAAGTGCCTGGGCAGTATTTTATTTTCCCGATATAAAAAAAAGTAGCAAAAAATTCTGAAAATTGTTTTTTAGTAAACATTTCTTTAATTATTTTATCCTAGATTAGAGCTATAATATCTTATATAATTAAATTTTAACTTATACAGCAAAAAAAATATCATGGGAATGAGCTTTAGCCATTTATTAATAGTTTTATTAATTATTTTTGTATTATTCGGTGCCGGCAAATTACCACAAGTCATGTCCGATCTTGCTAAAGGTCTTAAAGCTTTTAAAGACGGCATGAAAGACGATGGTAGTGATAATGATAAAAATAAATAATTAATCTTTAGTTAGTGTCCCTTTGTCATCCTGTGGCTTGACCAGCCTTGTTGCATGGCTTGAAAAACCTACTCAATGTCATTCCCGCGGAAGCGGGAATCCAGAGTAAAGCGAGATAAATAGAGCTTTTCAAAAAATCTTTAAAGTACTGGATTCCCGCTTCCGCGGGAATGACATCCTGAACATTCGTACAACACATGGTCAGGTCACTGAGTGACCAAGATACAACAACGCCCTAATTTCCTGAAACAGTAGAATATATCCCATTCTCTTTCCTAATAATATCATATCGTCTCTGAGCTACTCCATCGATGAAATAAATATTACCGGATAAACCTATATAAGGTTGTCTACTGTTCATTCTATTTAAAAACCTTTCAGATGCAAATTCATTGCCTATATAGTTTGCAGTCATACGTCCTAAATCATAAGAAAGAAGATGCATGAAGCCTATATGGTTAATACCTAAGTCTTTTGTCCTATCCGGAACGTTGCTATTGAGTAAATTTAAAGAGCCGGTAAAGCTAATATCGATATTTTCAGGGTAATCGATATCAATACGATGATCACCGATTAAAATAGCCTTTTTATCTAAATTATATTTACGAATACTATCAGCAAGTAGGTTTAAATTTTTTGGATCGTCTGATAGATAAATAACCGGTTTTGTCGTGTCGCTACGTTCATTTATAATATCGGTATTGTCTGAAATATTTCTTGCGGCTTTTGCTATAGATTCAGGATTATCCTCATAAAATTCAGTGCGTGATAATGATGCATTGTTCTGAATCAATATATTTTGCATTACTTGACTAATAGTTTGCGAATGCTTCCCTTTAGGTAATAATGCCATAAAATCTTTATGGTTGTTACTTGCGTAATAATTAATGATACGTATCAGTTGTTTTAAAGGTGCATGACCGAATACAAATAATTTATCTTCTGCAAGAGCCGGATTATTTGACATAGTTATTATAATAATATCATTTGCCTTTGCTTTTTCGGCTATTAGAGAGGTAAAGTTAGAATATAGAGGACCTAAAATAATCTTAGTTTTACGTGCTACTATTTTATCCATAGCGGCTAAAACGTTTTTTTCGTCTGAACCATCGTAAGAAGTAACATGTATGTAAGATTTGATTCCGTCGTTAAGTCCCATTTTAATTAAATCTTTATATTGTTTCCCGACAATACTATCAGGACCCTGATTTGGCATTAAAATTGCAATCTCAATTTCTGTTTGTTCTTTTTTAGGAAAACTTATAGGTTCTTCTTTAGGAGTTTGACAGGACGTTAAATATATCAAGCAAAAAAATGATAGAACGATTCGTAGTTTATGTTTTATACTAGCCATAATGTTACTTAAAATTAAAAAACTATGATTAGATATCTTTCCAAACCGGGATTATATATTGTTTCAACACCGATCGGTAATTTTGAAGATATAACGCTTCGTGCTATATCGACTTTAAAAAATTCGGATATTATCTTATGCGAGGATACTAGAATATCACAAAAATTGCTAGCAAAACATGATATTCATACAAAATTACAAATTTATAATGATCATAGTGACGAGAAAGATAGAGAAAATATCATAAGTTTAATAAAATCGGGCAATATAATAAGCTTAATTTCTGATGCAGGGACTCCTTTAATTTCCGATCCCGGCTATAAGTTAGTTAGAGGTATACGCAATCTTAATTGTCATATAGACGTAGTACCGGGAGTATCTGCACCGGTTACTGCTCTAACTTTATCGGCTCTTCCTACTGATCGATTTTTATTTCACGGGTTTTTACCTAAAACTATAGAAAGTAAGAAAAAGATTTTTTCTGAACTAGTAAATCTTAAGGCTACTTTGATTTTTTTTGAAACGGCTCCTCGTTTGATAAATACTTTATCGGTAGCTAAGGAAATACTAGGAAACCGAGAAATATGTGTAGCTCGTGAGTTAACTAAACTGTATCAAGAAATAAAAACAGGGGATATAGATGAAATAATAGAGTTCTATCAAAATAATATTTTAAAAGGTGAGATAGTATTGTTGATTTCAGGAAATATACAGGAACAAAACCAACACAAAAATTTAGAAAAATTTATAGAACTTTGCTTAAGTAAAAACTTAAGTAGCAAAACTACTACCGAACTTGTTTATGACAAATTCAAAGATGTTTATAGTAAAAAAGAGATATATAGATTGGTGAATAAGCAAAAGATTTAATATAAATTTATAGTAGAATATTTACCTCAGAATATGCTAAAATAAAGAGAAAATCACATTCAGTAACATAATAATATGTCAAAAGTTAATCCGAGAGTAGATTTAGCATTTAAAAAAATCTTCGGAGTAGAAGAGAATAAAGATTTATTGATATCGCTTATTAATTCGATAGTAAGAGAGAAAGATCAGATTGTAGAAGTAACATTACTTAATCCGTATAATCCAAAGAATTTTAAAGCCGATAAACTATCTATACTTGATATAAAAGCCAAAAGTAAAAGCAGTAAAAGGTATAAATCGAAATCCAAGTAACCGATGAAGTGGATTACGATAAAAGAGCTTTGTATTACTGGGCGAAAATGTATACGGAGCAACTGAAAGAGGGATCAGATTATGTGGCATTAAATAAAACAATAGGGATACACATACTTAACTTTACCAGTATTACAGATACAGATGAATATCATAATTCTTTTCAGTTAAAGGAAATAAAAAGTGGTTTAGTATATTTTAAAGATATAGAGTTACATACGATAGAGATTAATAAATTTGCTAAGCATCCTAAGGAGGAGTTATCGGATGTCGTCAAGAAAGTTAAAAATGCTTTAGATATATGGCTAGCATTTTTAACACGTAATGATTTATTAAATAAAGATAATTTACCGAAAGAATTGGATAATGATGTATTGAAAAAAGCATTAACCGTGCTTGAGGTAATAAATTTAAATGATGCAGAAAGAGAGGAATATGAAAATCGTTTAGAGTGGCTTAGAATTGAAACTAGTGCTTTTAAAAAGATGAAAGAGGAAGGAAGAGCTGAAGGCGAAGCTAGAAGAAATATTGAAATAGCAAAAGAAATGCTAATTGATAAAGAGCCTCTAGAAACAATAATTAAATATACTAAACTTTCAAAAGAAGAAATAGAAAAGCTAAAAGCAGAAATCGATAAGGCAGAAAAATAAAAAGTCGTCTGCGATATATACTCCGAGTAAATGAAGAATCGGCAGACGACCCATTATAAAAAACATTATATTTAGTTAGCTGAGCTGTGAGGACAGCCGCAACCTTTTTGAGGCTTATTGCTTTCTGCCGAATCTTTAAGTTTTTTACCGGCTGCCTGCATATCTTGACCTGCACCTTGCATTGTATTACAAGCACTTGTTAAGAAAGCTACAGCTACTAATATAGAAGTTATAAGTGCTGAACGCATAAATTTTACCTTTATCAAATTGAGCCTAGATATTATGAAGTAAGCAAAAAATTGTCAACTTGAAAATATATTAAAATTTAAAGTATTTGTACACATCACTTAGCCGTATCTTTATAATCACATAAGATATTTTGTTGATAAAATATTAATTTTTAGTATTTCTTTAAGAATTAATATTTAAAAGATTTATAAAATGAAAGAAAAATCAATGATCAATTGAAAGAAGCACTATCTTTTATGAAAGACGGTGTCTTAGATTGTACAAATTTAGAGGGAATAAGCTTACAAGAGATTTTTAATTTTCTTCAAAATCCTTATATAGTAAAGGATAAAATTATCGCTCTTGATATATCAACTTATGAACATTGGAAAGAAGTAAATGATTTTATTTTGCAATTAAATGATAATTCATCTTTTAAGCCCCAAACTATAGAAATTTATACCTTCTATAGATATATGGAAGATATTTTGAATTTAAGATTAAAAACAGGCATAAATATTACTAATCATATTGATGTTAATATGACAGATCGCAGAAAAGAGGCTTTATTAAAAAAATTCTTAGAGAGATTTAAAAAAAATAATTTTACTAAAGATGAAGAACAGTTAAGTCAATTTATAAAAGCTGTATGTAAAGAAGATAAAACCCCGGATGGAATCGAAATGCAATATGGGCGAGCTTTACGGCTTGGTTCTAAGTATAATTTCAGTAAAATAGATAAACAATATTCTGATTTACAGGGTATTTTTAAAAAGTTACAAGAGACACAAATACAAAAAGTAAATTCAGAAATTCATCATTATAAACAGGAAGATGATTTACATTTTTATATGGTAAAAGTCAACGGAGCGAATATGTCTGCTTGGCAAGATTTTTTGGGTAAGCAGAGTAGCTTTCAAAGTTCTTATCAAGGTAATGATCTGGTGATAAAAATTTTTAAGTGGAAGTATGCCTTTTCCGCTAGCTTAGATTATCATGATCAAGGCTTAACCGATGTATTATGTAGCCTTTGTTTCCAATAAAATATGACTCGCGTGATACTTCATCTATAGAGATGTTTATAACCATGCTGACTTCTCAAAATGCAAGCTTTATTTCGCATTCTGGTATAGCAAGACTTCCAATATATCAAGAAAAACCTTTTATTATAAAACATAAAAATCTTGCAGTTAAACTTCATAGTTTTATTGCCGCCTGTGCCAAAGATATTTATTCTAATAAAAAAGAATATATGATTACTGTATCGGTAAAAGAAATGACACAAATAATTCTTAAAGAATATGAGAAAAAAGAAGTTTTAGATAAAATATATATAGGACATCAGCAAGAAAATTTAGATAATAAACAAACCCCTATAAAACTTATTGAGGATAATGACAAAACTTTATTTAGTCTTTATGATAAAAACGGTAATATATTACATGAATTAACTAGTGCACAAATGGAAGGAGAATTCGCTTGGTTTTGCAAACATCCGTATCTATGCAGGGGGCAAGGTAAAAGGTGCACCGTTCGTTACTTGTCATTTAGAAACATTAGCAACACTTGATCCTAAACCTAATTCTATAGAACATGAATATTATTCAGAAATAATTGGTAATTTATAAGATTTACTATAACTCTTATTTAAGGTTAAAATAATAATCGCAATATTCTTTAATAGGGCAGATGTCGCAATCGGGTTTTCTAGCTTTGCATATATATCTGCCGTGCAGAATTAGCCAGTGATGGGCATGCGTTAGCCATTTTGTATCGATAATCTGCAGTAGCTCTGTTTCTACTATTTCAGGAGTACCGCCTTTAGCAAGCCCGATTCTGTTGGCTACTCTAAAGACATGCGTATCAACTGCCATTGTAGGCATGCCGAATAAGCAATTTAGTACAACGTTAGCAGTTTTTCTGCCAACGCCCGGTAGTTTAATTAATGCCTTAAAATCATTTGGTACTGAAGCTTGATAATTGCTTATCAATATTTTACATAATGCGATAATATTTTTTGCTTTGCTGTTAAATAGTCCTATAGATTTTATATATTTTTTAAGTCCTTCTTCGCCGAGTTCTAAAATTTTTTCTGGTGTATCATAAGTTGCAAATAAAGATTTAGTTGCTAAATTTACTGATATATCGGTGGCTTGAGCAGATAATATTACCGCTACTAATAAGGTAAAATCATTCTTATATATTAATTCGGTTTTCGGATTTGGATTATTCTTGCTAAAAATCTCAAAAATTTTATTAACTATTTGTGCTTGCATATATTGCTATAGAAAGTGTATTTTAGAAGATAAATTATTGAGTCTTAAAATGCTAGAAAATAAAAATTTTAAATTTATAGAAAATGAGATAAAAAATAATAAAGTAGTATTGTTCATGAAAGGTATTAAAAAGTCGCCTGCATGCGGATTTTCAGGAACCGTAGTAGCTATTTTGAATAAATTAGGTGTAGAATTTCGTGATATTAATGTACTTTTTGATGCTGAATTACGTGAAGATTTAAAAAAATTTAGCGACTGGCCGACATTCCCACAATTATACATTAACGGAGAATTAGTCGGCGGGTGTGATATTGCTAGAGAGTTATATCAAAGTGGAGAACTTGAGAAGATGTTGAAAGCGTATACTCGGTGAATTTCAAAAATTGGCGTATTCGTCTAGTAAGTTCTGCGGTGTTCACGTATTCAGTATACGCTCCGCTCCTCGCCTTGCAGACTCCTTGCTCTTTTTGAAATTGACCTTCACTACTACTCAACCTTAATATTTTAAGTACATAAACATATAAAAACATGAGCAAATATTTAGAATACCCCGAAGTAGAAAGTAAAGAGCAGCCGCCGAAGAAGCTAGTAGTATTACTGCACGGTGTCGGCTCGGACGGACATGATTTAATAGGACTTGTGCCTTATATCAAAAATTATTTACCCAATTGTCATTTTATTTCCCCGCATGGTATCGAGCCTTATGATATGATGCCTTATGGTAGACAATGGTTTAGTTTGCAAGACCGCAGCCCGCATATTATGGCAAAGCTAATTGCAAATAATATTTCTAAGGTTGAAGATATAATAAAGCAAAAGCAGGGCGAGTTAAATCTAACCAACAAAGATACTATCATTATTGGCTTTTCTCAAGGTACGATGATAGGATTATATTTAACACTAGTTCAAAAAGAGCCGTTTTGCTGTACTATAGGTTTTTCGGGTGCATTAATTCCACCTATGGAAGTGAATAATAAGCTTACTCCTATATGCTTGATTCATGGGGAATTAGATGAGGTGGTCGGTGTTAGCGAGATGTATAATGCTTCAAACTATTTATCTAAGCTGTATATAGAGCATAGCGGACATAAATTAACGTCTCTTGCTCATTCAATAGATGGACGGGGGCTTGAGATTGCGATTAATTTTATAAATAACCGTCATTGCGAGCAGCCGTAGGCTGCGTGGCAATCTCAGGATTTTGGTATGAGATTGCTTCGTCAAAATTTTCAATTTTTCCTCGCAATGATGATTAGATATCCACACAACAAAACCAAAAAAATATGAGGATGAATGAATATTTTTAATAATAATTTACACGAAACGGATAAAGAGATTAATGAAATAATAAAGCATGAAAAGCTACGTCAAAGTAGCGTAATCGAGCTTATTGCATCAGAAAATTTCGTAAGTCCTGCTGTGCTTGAAGCTCAAGGGGCGCTTCTGACTAACAAATATGCCGAAGGATACCCAAGTAAGCGATTCTATAACGGTTGCGAGGAAGTAGATAAAGCTGAAAATTTAGCTATAGAACGAGTAAAAAAACTCTTTAACTGCAAATATGCAAATGTCCAACCTCATTCAGGATCACAAGCAAATCAGGCTGTATATCTTGCTTTATTACAGCCGGGTGATACGGTTCTTGGTATGTCCTTAGATAGCGGCGGGCATCTAACGCACGGTGCAGCTCCTAATATGTCTGGTAAATGGTTTAACGCCGTTTCTTATAGCGTAAATAAAGAGACTTATTTAATCGATTATGATGAGATTGAACGCTTAGCGGATTTGCATAAACCAAAATTACTTATAGCCGGTTTTTCTGCTTATCCTCGTAATATTGATTTTGCAAAATTTAGAGAAATCGTGGATAAAGTAGGAGCTTACTTTATGGCAGATATTGCTCATATTGCAGGACTTGTTGCCACAGGTGAGCATCAAAGCCCTATTCCTTATGCTCACGCTGTTACCTCTACTACTCATAAAACACTTAGAGGTCCAAGAGGCGGTTTAATTTTATCTAACGATGAAGCGATAGGTCACAAAATAAATTCTGCATTATTTCCAGGACTACAAGGTGGTCCGTTAATGCATATAATAGCTGCAAAAGCCGTAGCTTTTTTAGAAAATTTGCAGCCTGAATATAAAAGTTATATTCAGCAGGTAATAAGTAACGCTAAAGCTTTAGCAAGTAGCTTGCAAGAAAGAGGATATGATATATTAACAGGTGGTACCGATAATCATATTGTTTTAGTGGATTTGCGTAAAGACGGAATCACGGGTAAGCTTGCCGCAAATTCTTTGGATAGAGCAGGGATTACGTGTAATAAGAATGCTATCCCGTTTGATGAAACTTCGCCTTTTATCACTTCAGGTATTCGCCTTGGTACTCCCGCATGTACTACTAGAGGCTTTAAAGAAAAGGATTTTGTATTAGTCGGTCATATGGTAGCAGATATTTTAGACGGCTTAAAAAATAATGAAGATAATAGCGCTCTTGAGCAGAAAGTATTAAATGAAGTGACAAAATTAATTGAATTATTTCCGTTTTATGGCTAATTTAAATAAACGACCTGATTGGATAAAAGTAAAAGCTCCTAATTCTACAGAGTACTATAATACAAAAGATTTAATAAAGAATCTGAGATTAAATACTGTGTGCGAGGAAGCTGCTTGTCCTAATATTGGTGAGTGCTGGTCAAAAAAACATACAACTGTGATGATTTTAGGTTCGGTTTGTACTAGAGCTTGTAGGTTTTGTAACGTTAAAACGGGTAGACCGGATTTACTTGATCCGTATGAACCGCAAAGGTTAGCGGAGGCGGTACAAAAGCTAAATCTTAAGCATGTAGTAATTACTTCCGTCGATCGTGATGATCTTGAGGATGGCGGAGCGTCACATTTTGCGGAGTGTATTAGCGAAATCCGAAAATCATCGCCAAATACTACTATTGAGATTCTAACACCCGATTTTTTAAGAAAAGAAGGAGCAGCTGAAATAATAGCAAACGCAAAACCTGACGTTTTTAACCATAATGTCGAAACAGTACCGTCTTTATACAAAACGATTAGACCGGGGGCTAGATATTATAATTCTTTAAGTTTACTTCATAATATTAAAAAATTATCTCCTGAAATTTTTACAAAATCCGGTATGATGGTAGGACTTGGGGAAGAAATAAATGAAGTAGTACAGGTTATAGATGATTTAAGAGAAGCAAAGGTTGATTTCCTAACTATCGGGCAGTATCTGCAGCCTACCAAAAATCATGCTGAGGTCGCAAAATATGTTACGCCGGAAGAGTTTAAATATCTAGAGCGAGTAGCAAAAACAAAAGGATTCTTGATGGTTTCGGCAAGCCCGTTAACCCGTTCTTCATACCATGCCGATGAGGATTTTCAAAAATTAAAAGAGAATTACCAACAAAAACTGGTGTCTTAAAATATCATGCTTATTGCCTGTGTGGTCAGTTTTCATAGCTATTATCTTTGTTTACTAAAGTAAATAATCCTTATGTTGATTAATTTATATATATGATATCATACGTGTAACACACGTGTATACGAGTATTTTATGCAGAAGAAATTGACAATTACTATAGATGAAGCGGTTTATTATAGGCTTTATTCTGTAATAGGTGAACGTAAAATTAGCAAATTTATTGAGCAACTTGTAAAACCTTATGTAATTAATGAGAAGCTTGGAGCCGCTTACAAAGCCATGGCTCAAGATACAAAAGCTGAGGAGAAGGCCAATGAGTGGGTAGAAGGGTTAATAGAATGCGATTTTTATGAAAAGAGCTGAGGTATGGTGGTCGACTTTAATCCTTTGTTAGGTGGGAAGTCGCTAAGGTAAGACTGGCAATAATTACTCAAATGCTTCATTAAATCGTGTGCAAGTAATACCTTTAACTAGTAACATCGATAAATGCTATCCTTGTGAAGCCTACGTAATGATAGGTAGCAAAAAAGGTAAAGCCATGACTGATCGAATAATGACAGTAAGCAAATTAAGATTAAAATCTAAAATTAACGTTATCTCTAATGAAGATATACAGCTTTTAAAATATGCTCTTAAGTTACAGCTAAGTCTATAACGACTATTTATTCAATATTTGGTACAATGATAAACGTAGAAATTGTAAGAAACTACAACAAATGGCGTGAGCATAAGCAGATAAATAAGAGTTTAATCAAAAAAATAACTCAAAATATTTTATCGCGGTTTGATAATTTTAGTAAAATAAAACAATTTGAATTATCAATTTTACTAACAAATGCTGCAGAAATATTGACCTTAAACAAACAATTTCGTAATATAGAAAAAGCTACTAACGTTCTTTCTTTTCCAAGCAACGAATTAAGTTGGCAGGATTTATATTCTAAACTTGAATTTTTAGGTGACTCTGATTATATGCATTTAGGTGATATAGCATTTTGTTATGAGGTAATATATAATGAATCGTGCGAGCAGCACAAAACTTTTGAGAATCATTTTATTCATCTTTTAATACATAGTATTTTACACTTAATTGGTTTTGATCATCAAAATGACACAGAAGCAAATATTATGGAAAATCTAGAAATTGAAATATTATCATATTTCGGTATTTTCCCCCCTTATTAACTAAATAAAAAAATTTATGTTAAAATCTTCAAAAAAAGAAGATTCTAGTAAAAAAAATCAAAATAATAAGTTAATTTTTACTGTACGAAAATTATTCTCTCCGATAAAAAATTTTTTTAGAAAAACAAAAACGCCCGATAATTTTTTTGGTGTCATAAAACGCCTTAAAATTAATAGCCAAAAAATGACTTTAGACGAGCGTAATATTTTAGCTAATTTATTGGAGCTAGAAGATAAAACTATTGAAGATATAATGGTACCGCGTTCCGATATTGTGGCAATAAAATTAACTACGAATCTAGAAGAATTAAGTGAGTCTATTAAGTTAGAAGTCCCACATACACGAACTCTTATATATGACGGTACTTTGGATAATGTAGTAGGGTTCATTCATATCAAGGATTTATTTAAAGCATTGGCTACAAAGCAAAACGGTCGTTTAAAAAAGCTTATACGTAAGCATATAATTGCAGCTCCTTCTATGAAATTATTAGATTTGCTAGCAAAAATGCGTCGTGAGAGAACACATATTGCAATAGTTGTTGATGAGTATGGCGGTACTGACGGTTTAGTTACTATTGAAGATCTTATAGAAGAAATAGTAGGACGAATAGATGATGAGCATGATCAGCAATTAGATAGCGATAATTTCAAGGTTATTAATAACTCAACAATTATTTCAAATGCACGTGTTGAAGTAGAAGTGCTTGAAGAAATAATAGGAGAAAAGCTACACAATGATTATGATGAGTTTGATACGATAGGTGGATTAGTATTGACTAGAGTCAGTAGTGTTCCGGCTATCGGTACTAGAATAGATATTTCAGAAAATATTGAAATTGAAGTTACGGACGCAACTCCTCGTTCTTTAAAACAAGTCAAAATTAGACTAAAAAACGGTTTGAATGGTCAATGAATACGAATTTAGAGTCGGTGTGTCCTCTAAATTCGTTAAAAATATTTTATTATTATATTGCAGCTTGTGCTTCATTTCCTATCATCGGACTTTCTTGCGAAGTTGCGTCTGTATAATGCTCATATGCTAGCATTGCTCCCATTGTTGCTACTATATCGGCACCACATTTGAGAATAAAAGCCGGAGATTTAAGTAAATCACCTGCTATCACATAAATTCCAACAGCACATGCTCTTACTACTGCAAGCTTACCATACCAAGGGGTTGGTATCATCACTTCTAAATAATTCGACTATTTTGTTAAGCATAAAAATAAACTAATTGTCAATGATAATTACCATGAAACATGGACAATATAATTTTATGCAATTATTATCATTTGACTTAGCAGAGAAATTTGAGTTAAATATCAAAGCTCTATACATAAAAAATTATCATTATGAATGAATTATATATTAAACTACAAAATTACAGTAGTACATATCCTGAAGAAATTGTTACAAAAACAAAAATGCTTGAATTTTTAAATGAATATGAAAACCCTTTTAGCTGAGATTTACAAATAGGACATTTCACTGCTTCGGCTTTTTTACTTAATAATGATAAAACTAAATTTTTATTGATGCACCATAAAAAGCTTGATAAGTGGCTTCAACCAGGCGGTCATTGTGATGGAGATAGTAATATATTAAATGTAGCGGTTAAAGAAGCTATAGAAGAATCCGGAATTAATGAAATCAAAACGATAAATAAGGAGATTTTTGATATAGACACCCATTATATTCCGCGAACTCATAAGGAGCCTGCTCATTATCACTATGATGTACGATTTTTACTAAAAACAGTAAATAATGATAATTTTATAAAAAATAACGAATCGAATGAACTTAAATGGTTTAACTTTTCTGATTATTCAAAATTAGATATTGAGCTAGAACGTTCCGTTACTAGAATGATAGAAAAGTTTATGACAATTAACCATCCTGCTTGTTAAATATAAATTATTGCCCTATAATAAATAGCGTTTTTTAAATAAAATGTAAATCAAATGCCATCATCTAGAATTTTTTCATTCCGTAGTAAGAACAAGGAAGATAATACTCCAAAAAACCTAGAAATTACGCATCCAGATTCAATTAATAAGAACAGATATCCGAACTCTCTAGCAGGCGAAGTTGTTACTATTAAACTTAAGGATTAACCTCAGCCTCATAATTTTATAAAGAGTGAAAAAGTTACCCTAACTTCATTTAAACCGCCTTCTTATTAAAGTAAAGACGATATCTTAAAGGATTTTGAGATTTTCTTAGATAATATAGAGACTAAAGCTTTAGGAGAGATTGATTCATAGTAACATCGATAGTTTTATGCTGTAAGGTTCCTAGCTAAAAAGGGCATTACCCGCGTGGATCAAAAAACGCGTTCGGTGTCATACCGTGGCTTGACCACGGTATCTTGGTCACAGACTTGTATTCTTAGATTCCGTGGTCAAGTCGCGGGATGACAATAATTTATTTTATGCTATTTTTTGATATTCAAAATATATTTTTCTTACTGCATAAATCCACGCTAAGCATACAAAAGTAAATACCACCATTAGAATTGGTGAGATTAAGGTAAAAGTAGCGGTTGGAACTAAAGTAAAAATAATAGATTGCACAAGACCGCTAGAGGATTTGCCGACTTTTGCACTTATCACGTCAACCGCAGCTTTGCCTTTGGTTTTAAGCTCCTCATCAAGAGGGATATATAACATTTCTCTTGAAGTATCCCATATAGAATATTTAGTACCTTTAGCTAAAATATTTTGAATACCACCGATTGAAACGGCAAGAGCAAGAGGTGACATTAAAATTGCTCCATCAAATAATGATAAAATTTGTTGGTCAAATACGATAAGTACAAAGAACAAAATGCCGGTCACCATTATTATAACCGGTGAAATAACTGCTGCTACAAACCAGTTGTGCATACGCATAATGTTATTACCGATGATGGTCATAACCATTATTGCCACGCCTGTCCAAAGTATATACAGACTGTTAAATTCAGCATAGGTATTTACAGTCGGATATAATTCCTTAATTTTTGCTTTCCATACGGCTTCGACTAAGTTAATAGCAAATCCGAAAGCTGCCGAACAAATTAAAAGTAGCCATAAATATTTTGATTTCGCAATATATTTAAAGCTTTTAATTAGCCCCATACGTTCTGAAGTTGAGCGACCGCTTTTTGCTTTAGCATAAAATAACGGATTAGTAAAAACGTTCTTGCTAATAAATCTAACTAACAAACAACAAATAATAGCAACAATTGCCACAATTGTCGTGGATACTTGAACTAAAGTGATTTTACTATCCGAAATACTCATAAACTTCTTAATAATAGTATCTTCCGATGATAGATTCATCATTAAAAAGCCGACTAATATTAAAGAAGAGTTGCCGAATAGCGAAAAGAGAGTATAAAATCTTTTTGCTTCTTCGGTAGTAGTAAGTTCATTAGCAAACTGCCAAAATAATAATACGTAAAAAATATTAGGCCAAAGCTCGGCAAGACTATAATATACTATATAACCCCAATTACCTACTAATGAGATGTACCACTTAAAATGAGGATAACGTTCCATCCAGTCAGCTAGATTATCGGGATGTACATGAAAAATATGAATATTAGGATAGATTACAAAAGTGAATAAAACAAAAAAGCTGATAAAAAATGCACTTAAATAATAAAAGATCTTTTCAAAAGTAAGATAATTAATCATTTTAGCATAAATAATCACGAATAAAGCAGCGGCAGGCGTAACGCAATAAACTTTAGCAAAACCTGCTATTTCTGCACTAATCTCGGAGATTAAAATACTATCTTTTAAGATTCGTAAAACATTTTGATTAAATAAAATACAAAACATTAAGGTACTCATCGGAATAAACTTTCCGAGTTCGTAATTATGCACAGGCCAAAATGCCGCTCTGAATTTGTTTTTAAACGATCGTGATGAGGTACTTAGCATTATAAATCCCTAAGGACAAAAAAAAAACTTAAGCACTTCAAGATTTTATGAAAAGATATTTCCCCTAAAACTTTAGAGCCTATATACTTGTTATTACATTCTGAAGGTGCTGAACTTATACAATATATTTAGCCTTTTGTCAAGAATTACTAGATACTCTCAATGCTAGATAGTAATAAACTACAGGAATATTTTGACCTTTATAATAATTATACAAAGACACATAATTTAGGTAATTAATATTTAAAATCAGGTAAAATAGTAATGCAAACAGAGCATTATAGGGTGTTGTATTACTCGGCGTTATCCCGTGGTTTGTCCAGAGATTCCAGTAAAAATAAATTAAAAATGGATTCCCGCTTTCGTGAGAATGACAAAGGGGAAGTCGGGAATGACATAGAAAGAAGTCAGGATGACATCAAAACTTTCCTAATCATCCTCTCTATCTTCAACTCACTGGAAATATTTTTTTTAGCTCGTGACAAAAGTTTTATTGAAAATTTGAGAAGCTACGGTGAAGTTTATTTAATAGATTGGCTAGAGATTGAGGAACCTAAATATTTACTAGACGACTATGTGCATAAAATAATCGAAGTAATAGATAATTTGAAAATTAAAGACATTAATTTAATAGGTCATTGTATCGGCGGTAACCTTGCGATAGCTACAAACGTACTTATGCCTAAATCTTATCAAAACTCTGACTTTACTTACCTGCCCGTGGGATTTTTCTCATTTTTTCTATATAAGAATGTTGCATCGATATTTAAAACTAGATAGTGGCATAGACAATTTACCGATAATTCCTAAAATTCATATTCAAATTTTATTTTTTCTTTTATTCCCTGATTATTTCAATGCTAAATTAAAAAAATTTTTCTCTATAACTTCCGATAAGGAGCAAGAATTAGCATTGAGAATAGAGAATTGGCTTATGTCAGGTAATAGTATATCTAAGGAGGTTTATAATCAAATTATACAAAATATATTAGATGAAAATATGTTTATAAATCTTAAATGGAAAATCGAATAATTTTATTATTGATCCGAGTTTAATTCATTGTCCTGTATATATATAGTAGCAGCAGAAGATGATCAAATAGTACCTAAATTTTCCATTTTACCTTTGCAAAAATTATTAAAAAACTCTAAGCTTATAGATGTAGCAGGCGGACATATTAGTTATTTAATAAATGATAAACTAGATAAATTGTTTAAGGAGTACACATTATGACAAAACCGGTTTATATAACTTATGCGAAAAGGACTGCTTTCGGCTCGTTTATAGGTAGCCTTAGTACAACGGCTGCACCTATGCTTGCTGCTCATTTAATAAAGGATATAATGCAAAATAGCAAAATCGATCCAGCTTTAGTAGGTGAGGTAATCCTTGGACAGGTAATAACCGGCGGTAGCGGGCAGAATCCGGCGAGGCAAACTCTGATTTATGCGGGAATACCGAAAGAAGTGCCGGGCTATACGATTAATAAAGTATGCGGCTCAGGTCTTAAAAGCGTAGTACTTGCAGCAAATTCAATTATGACGGGTGATAATGAAATAGTTATAGCAGGTGGGCAGGAGAATATGTCGCTCGGTATGCACGGTAGCTATATCAGAGCAGGAGCTAAATTCGGCGATATTAAAATGGTTGATCTAATGCAGTATGACGGATTAACCGATGTATTTTCAGGAGTATTTATGGGTATTACAGCCGAAAATATCTCGAAACAGTTTAATATTAGCAGACAACAGCAGGACGAGTTTGCCTTAAGCTCTCACAAGAAAGCAGCTAAAGCACAGCTAGCAGGAGTTTTTAAAGATGAAATCTTACCTATCGAAGTAACGATTAAAAAAACTACTAGTTTGTTTGATCATGATGAAACAGTAAGACCTGATATCAGCCTTGAAATTCTGAGTAAATTACGTCCTGCTTTTGATAAAAACGGTGTAGTTACAGCGGGTAATGCTTCCTCTATTAATGACGGTGCGGCATGTCTTATGGTAGTTTCCGAAGAAGCTTTGAAAAAGCATAATTTAACGCCGCTAGCTCGTATTGTTTCTTATGCTTCAGCCGGTGTTGATCCAAGTATTATGGGTACTGCCCCTGTTCCTGCATCCAAAAAAGCTTTAAGTAAAGCAGGTTGGAGCGTTAATGATTTGGAAGTTATCGAGGTTAATGAGGCGTTTGCCGCTCAAAGTATTTATGTAAACCGTGAAATGAAATGGGATATGGAGAAGGTTAATGTTAACGGTGGAGCAATAGCCATCGGTCATCCGATCGGGGCAAGCGGCGGACGTGTACTTATTACTCTGATACACGGCTTACGCAGAGCTAAAGCTAAAAAAGGCTTAGTTACTTTATGTATCGGTGGCGGTATGGGTATGGCTATGTGCGTTGAAGCGGTTTAAATGTGCATTTGACTATATAGGCATTCATTGCTTTATTTGCTAAAGAAGAAAGTTGTATTCATCTGAATTAACTATAGTTCATTGTAATATATATCTGATCTAATATCTCTACAACCTAATAATGCATCATTACAATGTGTTATTGTATTTATAAACTCATGAAAGGTAGAAAAATGAGAGAATGCCTCCGGTTCATAACTCTCCCAATAATTTTCTGCTTCTTCTATATTATTACAAACACGCTTTAGCTTTTGACCAAAATATTTAGGAATATTCCCTAAATTTTTTGCCTAACTCCATACCATAAAATAGTTAGGATTAAAATCAGTAGAATCTATAAGAGGAGTTAGTTTAAAATGCTTCAATAAATTAGAAAAGTTATTTATGAGCTTATGAGAGGCTAACGCTTCATTGGGTATATAATTCTCATCATCAAATTGATGAAATAATCTTTTTAGGCATATAGGTATCTCTTTTGCAAGTTCCATATAACGGAGAAGATAGAAATTGGGTATTATAAAAGGTATAAGTTTGATTGCTTTTAAGCCATTCCTGGTCATTATTTATTATTTGTGCATCTTCATGGATATGCATCATTCCCATCAATTAAACAAGACAATATATAACTTAAGGTAGCTAATTGTATGCTTGGTGACCAGTTTATAGGATTCCAAAAGGATAAGACCAAATGCTAGACACTATATATTTAATAATTTCCTTATTATTTTGCATTTATTATATCCTATTTGGGTTAGATAATAATAACAGCCTAATAGAGGAAGTATTTTCAGAAAGTGAGAGAATATATTTTAAGGATAAAAAGCAAGATTCTTGAGTTAAAACTCTAGATTTAAAAATGATTAATCTTATGATTGATCTTGTAGTGCAGAAGTTAGAAATTGACAAAAAATATTTATTTAGCCGCTCTGAAATATGCTTAAGAAGAGTTACCTCGCATAAAAAGAAAAAAGATAAACCGGTAATTTATAATTTTGTCGCTCCTTCCTTAGAAATGTTTAATAGTTTTTTTCTAAGACCATTAGATTTTGTACGAAGTAATATAGAAAAATTTGACTCGGAATCAGCAATTGCCAAATATCTCGGTAAAGAAGATAAGCCGGATTCCATAGATGTTTTAAAGCATCAAGAAAGTCTACAAGAACTGTTATCTCCATTTATGATGCAACCGACGCGTTGGTGTTCATCGCCGAGTCACTCTCTTGCGGTACTGCAAGCTGTTGCGATTAATTTGGTATTACCCTCTTTTCAGGAAAGCTTTTTGCTGTTAATGGTCCACCTGGTACAGGAAAACCACTATACTTTTTGATCTTATAGTAAATATCTATGTAGATCGTGCTTCATATTTAGCAACTTTAGAAGATCCTAAGGAGGGGTTTCAAAATAAAAAATCTTCCTTACATACACCAAATTTTGATTATCATGTTAATTCTTTAAAACCGGAATTACAAACTTACGGTATGGTTGTTGCATCATCTAATAACAATGCCGTTGAAAATATATCTAAAGAAATATCGTTATATAGTAAAATAGATAAGCTATATCATAAAGATTTAAGTTATTTTAAATAACTTTTATTGAAAGAGGAAAAAGAGAAAGATAGGGGTATATTTGCTGCGGTGCTCGTTAATCATGGAAATAAAAAGAGATTTTCAAATAAGTTTTGGAAATATAAAGATGAAGAAGAAAACGATGATAAGAATGATGAAAAACATACAATGCTGCAATATCTTAATCTGCTAGTTAATAATAAATGTAGAGATAAAGCCCCTGCACATTTTAAACCTGAGTATTGTAATTCTATAGATGAAATTAATAATGAATGGAAAGAAGCGTGTGCTGGTTTTAACAATTTATACAGTGAAATTCATGAAGTTTATGAAAATATTGCATCAGTTATTGAATTTAATAAAAAGAAAAGAGAGTTAATTAAGGAAGAGGATTTAGGAGTGATATATGCAGAAAAAAAGAAGAGTAAAATGAGTTAGAATTAGAGCTTGATTATAAAAGCTCTAAAAATACTTAAAATTGATTGTGAAATAAAATTATTAAATTTGGGTTTTTTTGAAAAAATTCATGCATTTTTTAAAACCGCAAAATACAATTCTTGCTATGAGCAAAAACGGGATTTAATTAAGCTAAAAAATAAATCTTCAGAAGAAATTGACCGGATAAAAACTGATATTAAGAATATTAAAGCTGCAATTAAGAAAATTGAAGCTTCTGTAGAAGAAATAAAACAGCTTAACGACGATATAAGCTTGGCTATCGTAAGTTTAAAAGATAAATATTTCAATATTAAGGATTTTGAAGAAGATTTATTTTGGAAAAATTGGCAAGAAAATTTTTAACTTACAAAATTGCTTGGCAAAATTTCTTTATGGTCATACCTGTTGTGTCTACAACTTTTCACTCATTCGATAAAATGTTGGCAACATCCGAACATAATGCAATTCCTTGGTTATTTATTGATGAAGCAGGGTAGATACCGCCACAATACGCAGCTAGTGCTATTTACAAATCAACAAAAGTCGTAGTAGTCGGTGATCCGCTGCAAACAGATCCTATTTCTATATTAAAGCAAGATTTAATCAAATTATGTGAACATTTTAAGGTTTCATATCCTGAGTGGTCACCTTCGGAAGTTTCATTGCAAAACCTAGCTGACCGTAATTCTTTATATCAAACAAAAATAGATGATGTTACGGTATTGAATGAAATATATGACGATTCAAGATATGAGAAAACAATTCAAGCATTTGGATATAAAAATATCGCCACTATTCATGCATTTCAAGGCACAGAAAATGATACGGTAATAATACTACTAGGAGCTCAGCATCCTCTTGATAAAGGTGCACGAAATATAATGACGCAAAAGCCAAACGTTTTAAACGTCGGTATTAGCAGAGCTAAAAATAACCTTTATATTATCGGTAGCCTTGAGATTTGGCTGAAACATAAATATATGCCGGAAATCTATAATATGCTTGGATTTAACTTTTGTTGCGTTTGTTTTTCTGCCATTTCATTAACTTCATCTTCTAAATCTACAACTGTCCCCTCGGTAATTTCGTTTCCTATAAGTTCTGTTATACTTTGAGTTATATTTATTATGTTGTTTTTATCTGTTAGCTTCTGAACCTTATTAAGTATTCTATATAAGCTATTCTCTATATGGGCTTGTCTGCTTCCTCTGCAATAATAAGTTTTTCGTCCTCGTTCTTATATATATTTGTTTTATTGAATTGATTATTTAGCCCATTTACTCTTAAAGTTAATAAGTCATATATATTTTTAAAATTATTTTTTATAACTAAATTTAATACTGTTTCACCTTTATTATTAACATGATGAATAGCTTGAATAGTCGTTCTAGGTATTAATATAACTCACAAACCCTTTCTAAACCCTTCCATACAGCTAAAGTTAAGGCTATAGTAATAAGTTTTGGTAATAGTATTAATAGCCGGATCGCTCATTAGAGGGATTAGTTGCATGCATACTTTACTTAAGCCTTTACTAGCAGCATAAGTTAAAACCGTTTCACCATTGCTATTAATAGTACTAATAGCCTGATTAGACATTTTAGAGATTAGTTGCAAACTTTATCTAATCCTTTATAAGCAGCTAAAGTTAAAGCCGTATCGTTTTATCGTCTATCTTGTTAAGCGTGTCACCGTTTAGCTCTTTAACTAAATTTTCTGCTTCTTCTTCCTTACTTTCTTTTATTACTAAAATTAGTTGATTATATTTTAGCTCATCAAGCTTGAGGTTTTGCTGTTGTTTTTCTTGTTCTTCCAATAGTTTTCTTTTTTCTTCCTCTACTTGTTGTGTTTCTAGTTCTTGCTTTTGCTGTTCTTCATATTTCTTTTCTGCTTTTTTTGGTTATAGTTTTATTTCTGTACAGATATTCATTAATTATTTTAAATGTTGCCTCGCCTATGTTGTTCCAAGGAAGATAAAGCGACGTTAAAGATCTATTAGCTTTTTAAGTGCTGCAGCTAAATCTTTTGCTTGTTCATCAGTTATATTTTTATTACTAAGGTCACTTGTTGTACTTTTGGATAATCTTTTGTGCCAGTTTGTTTTAAAAATGTTTAGTATGAACATAATTACATCCTTATTAAATTCTATAAATTTTAATATTTTGTTAAAAATGAGCTATGGACAGAATCATAATAAGAAACTTTAAGAACGCAATAGAAATTTAACTAAAAGCATAAATAAATTGGAATTGATTTAGGGAATTTTTGAATATATAGAAGATTAAGAGAGATTATTTTAATAAATGATAATAATTACAATTAGTAATTTAATATATTAGTTAATTATTTTAAACAATCAGTTACTACATTTGCAGCAACCGCAATCTCATTAGCAATTGAGGTTGTGTCTGTTGCACTTAAGGACAATGACCGCTCTATTTGCTGGCGTGTCACTAAGTATAGTACCGGACAATTTTTAAAAAGCCCTAGATGTCATCCCTGCGAAAGCAGGGATCCAGGCTAAAAAATCTTAATTTTAAAGATTTCTTATTATATCATTTTTTTCAAGGTAAAACTTTTAAAAAAGCTTTAAAGCACTGGATTTCCGCTTTCGCAGGAAGGCATTGTTGTGTGGATCAATTTCACCTCTATCATCCCGTGGCTTGACCACAGGGTCCATAAAAACAATAAAAAATACTAATAATTTTAGTATTTTTAACTGGATCCCGCGGTCAAGCCACGGGATGATAGAGGTGAAATTGATCCACGCAACAATGCCTCGCGGGAATGACAGTAGCACCTCAAATTGTTTGATTAAATCAGTCATAATTTAATCCTTTAAATAATATCTCAACTACTAAGCTATAATTATTGTAAGTTGAGTATTGAAGTGTTATAATATCTTATGTGGGTTCGTCCTTTCCCACCAATGAGCTGAAGAGGTCGTTTACTGGGTAGCGGGATACGATTTTGTATGTTGTGATTGCGTAGTTAACGCCTTAGATTTATTCCTTAATTTCTGCTATTTTGCATCTCGATTATATACCAGCTACCGGCTTCATCTTTAACCTTTAAATCAAATATGCTTTTTTTCCTTTATTGAGCATAGGTACTTGCTCTATGGGCATAAACTCTATTTCTTTAATTCTAAAACCCTCCTGAAGTTCAAGAACTGCATTGATACATTCCTTTAATCTCTCTAAATCACGAAAGATTTTTTTAAACAAACTATCATTCGTTGGGTCTAAATATCTTTGCATATTAATTACTACTTTTAGTATTGCTTATATTATTTTCTATATTTAGTAATTATGGCTTTTGATATCTTACTTATGTACTGTCCGAATAAACCGTAATTTTTTGGTGTGTAATTGCTACTCATATATAAATTCTATTAAACCTAAGGTTACAGGAGATAAACCTTATATTTATATAGTGTATTATAGGTTTTCCTACTTATGATTTAGCAGATTTTTATAATTTATGTTGTAATCAAAAGCTGAAATAGCTAGGTTATTTTGAATAAATAGAATTTAACTATTGTAAGAAGTAAAAAATGAAAGAACAAAAATTATTTATAAATGAGATGAATTATATAAATCAACACTTGGAAATACAGAAGGAGTACAAGGTTGGTGTTGGGGGTTGTTTCACAAATACGATAGTAGTTTACCTTATGTTTCTTGGCGTACTAATGAAGATATAAATGATATAAGAAGGACAGTTTCGCAAGGCATAAATAATATATTTAATGAAGTAATAGATTGGTTTTCGCAACATAAGTGATATAAAATTGGCTACCTTAGAGGAAGTAACACAATTAAAAGATTTAGTAGCAAATGATAAAGTAAAATTAGGATGTACCATGTGTAATAATGGTAGCACAGACTGTAGTAATAAAGAAGAAACGTTGAAATTTTTAAACCTTTATATTTCCGACCCAACCCTTGAGCTTTATTTAAGTCCTCACTCAATTCTGGTAATAGGTGCAATTTTTATACACAAAAACTGAAAAATTTTGGTATAAACAATTAATTCTATTAAAAAAAATTTTTACAAAAAGCCCTCCAATCCCTTATTTTACGAGGAATAGCCCCTAGTTTGTATAGCGTACATATTTTTAGAAAAAAAATGGCTAAAATTGGTGAAATTTGTAGAAAATAACGTATAAGTAACAGAAAATATTAGAGAAAAGTCTAGCATAAACTAACATATGAATAGCATAGAACATATTAGTAGGTTTGTATTAAGAGCTAAAATCCTTGTTAAATCAAGGCAATAAGGCGATAATGTGTATTTGTGAACCTAAATTTGAAAGGCGGAAATCTTGATTACTCCTTGGCTTTTCCATTCGATAAACTACAAGAATTGGCTAACTATCCAGACTGGCGGAGAGAGAGGGATTCGAACCCTCGATACGGTATGACCCGTATAACGGTTTAGCAAACCGCCGCCTTCGGCCACTCGGCCATCTCTCCGGTTATGGCTTTACTTTATATCATCTAATAAGCACAATTTCTAGAATTATTTTATAATTTTTCTAACTAAATATAATCATTTTCCGGCTTTACGGAATTGCCCATAATCAAAGCTTCCTTATCACATCCGGATAGCCCTTTAAAGTCCATATACCAATAACTAGGTAAATCATCCCAACTACGGAAATATTCAATATATTTGTAAAACTGTTTAGCCTTGGCTTCGAGAGTTTTAATATCCGTGTTATCATCACAAATATCAAAAAGTTGTTGGGTTATGTAATAAATAGATTTAGTATCATTTTTATATTTATCTATTAAGTACTCTATAATTTCGATTCGCTTGTTTAAGCTAAGATTATAAGAGTCTGAAATTAACAATTTTACAAAATTCTCACTATCACTACAGATGCTAAATAATATGTTCTGAATGTTCTCAAATAATTTCTGATATTTAACTAAAAATCTATTCCAAGTTATTGCTTTAAGATTGACAAAACTCTTATAGTCTTTTGGTTGGCATTCGGGAATATATTTTTGTAACGGAAAAATTGAGGTTATCTAAATTTTGATGAAAATTGTGTAATTCTTCAAAATATGCAGCCATAAAAATGATTGTACACTGAGTAATAAGAAAATCTACAAAATAAAATTGATAAATAAATTTGATGATATTTGAATATCTGCTACTAACTTGCTGTCGAGTTTTCTAATATCATTTACTATATCACCTATATATTTTAACTCTTCATCCGTGTGATCTACATATTTAATATTTAAATCTTCAAAGGTAATAACTTTACCTTCGGCTATTTTATCTATTATTGTATAGTTTTTAATTATAGGTTCTTCATAATTAGCAATAATATAAATTTCCGGATTATATATATCTTTGAAGTTATTTCGCAGCATATTTTTTACTGCTTTTACCGTATTTTGATTTAGATAATCAAGCTCTAATATATGAGAATATTGGTAAGTAATAAACTTGCATGATCTATTTTATTAAAAGGAGCAACATACCATGGATATTCACCTTCTTTAATGTCTTTTTGGATAAGAGCAATTATAACATTCTTCTTTTAAAAATGTATCATTAGTATCTGTTAAGGCTAAATTTTAAAATCCTCTATTACCTTGTCTAAATAGCTCTGCCAATCACTAGTGAATAATTCTAGTAATTGCTTAAAAAAACTAAAACTAATTTGCATATAATAATATTAAGTTAATTTAAAAACTTTATGAATCAGAAGTTATTAGAGACAGTTATTGACTAATGTTATCTAAACAATGCTGTAGTTCTTCTAAATTACTTATATTACTTAACTTATATGGATAATTAATGTTCCGGAGCATATTTGTTAGTACGCTTCCTGCCCCTATTTCTACTATATGAGCGATTTCTAATTTGTGAAATAGTTCTAAAGTTTCACGCCATCTAACTCGCCCGCATATCTGAAGCATTAAATTTTGTTTGATTTCTGTAGGATCTAGAGTAGGTTTTGCGGTATAATTTTGGATTATCGGTATCAGAGGTTTATTAATTACAGCTTTATCAAGAGCTACTCGCATTTTTTCTTCTGCCGGCTTCATTAAGCTACAATGAAATGGAGCACTGACTTTCAGCTTTATTGCTTTATAACCTAAATCTTTAATTATACTAATAGCATGATCTATAGCTGTGGTCTTGCCGCTAATAACTATTTGTCCTTCGATGTTATCGTTGGCAATTTGGCATAAATTTATTTTGTTGATCTCTTCTAATATTTCTTCAAGTTTTTGAAGCGGAATATTGATACAAGCCGCCATGCTTCCCTCACCTTCAGGACATGCTTCCTGCATAGATGTACTACGTATATGAAGTAGTTTTGCTGCTGTCTCAAGGTTAATACTTTCGGTGCTACATAAAGCACTATATTCACCTAGCGAATGACCGGCAGCATAATCGCAAAGACTATCCAAACTTTTACCGGTTTCAGCTTTGATAATATTTATTATTGCCATAGATACTGCCATTAATGCCGGTTGTGCGTTAGTGGTTAAGGTAAGTTCTTCAGAAGGTCCATTAAAAATTATATCAGTGAGTTTTCGGTTTAGTACTTCATCAACGATTTGAAAAGTTTCTTTGGCGGGTTTAAAATTATCATAAAAATCTTTTCCCATGCCGATCAATTGCAACCCTTGACCGGGGAAGATAAAAGCTGTTTTCATATTTTGTATTATCGATTGAGTTTATTAATAGATTTTATTAAAATTTTCTAAAATAGTCAAATTATTTTAAGCATTTTAACACTGTTTTTCAATTTTTACGCTATATATAATTTTTACAAAAGTATTAATTTTTCTTAGCTCTATAACTTGATTACTTCCAACTAGTACTATAAATTAAACTAAGAAAATATAAACAAGGAAATTAGTTATGAAGTTAAAAGAATATTTTAAAAAGTTAGAAAGTACAGCTTTTGGTCCGTGGCTTGCTGCATTTAAAAAATTATTTAGTAAAGAGGCATTAGAAGAGGAAATACTGAATATAAAACTAAAGGAATCTGAAAAGCAAGAGGTTAATAAAAAAGATTTAGTTATTTTATCTAATAATGTTATTGAAATTGGACAAAAAGATACAATAGCGCATGAAATTTCAAGAGTTAACCAATATAAAGAAAATATAGGTTTGGTATTTACTCTAATTACCAATATTCAATTAGAAAAATTTGCAGAATTTATCTCTAATTTACCGAAAAAACATAGTGAATTTAAGGATTACTTTCGTAGTGAAGAACAAAAAGATGGGTTTTTTAAAGAAGATGCTTATAAAAAAGTTGTTAATAAAGGTAAATTAGTTGAAAAATTCTAAAACTCATATAAATATAATTATGAAAAAATAGAACAAAATGTTCATGAATTATAAGCTTATTTAGATTCATATGAATATAATTGTGGTATTCTTAAATCTGATTTATTAAGGCATGATTATTATCATAATGCATAAATTATTATGCTATCTATTTTAGAAGTAGCGGTTTCAATAAAAATCTTATTAATTTTCTTATGACAATATCTATAAATGATTTAAATTTAAGATATAGGAGTTAAGTTGAAATTCAAATAAATGTTACTACTATTATGTAGTATCTAACTAAATTCTGTGAAATTAATGATGTGTGATCAGTTAAATATCTTATATCCTCTGTTAATAAGTATTTTTATTTTTCTTGTTGTAGTTGTTATTTCTAAAATAACAAAGTATAAACAAGCCTTAAAAGAAAAAAATTTAAGTATTATTCCTTATGACCTTTTTCATAAGCATAATGCAGGGATGGTAATTGTTTAACCTTTCTATTTTAATTCTTGCTTTATTTTCAAAGAAACTTTCTAAAATTTTTAACATAAGACGCTATTTAAATATATGTGCGTCTTAATAGTCTATTATATTTAATATAGCAGCTACTAATTGAGAGATTTATAGCAAGTTTGTTTGGCTATTTCATACCAGCAATTTTCAGGAGTGGTAGATTTATTACTAAAACCGCATATAATCAGCCTGTCTTTAGCTCTTGTCATTGCAACGTAGAGTAGTCTTATATATTCTTGCAAATCTTTTAATTTTTCAGCTTCTTTCAGCTCTTGCAAAAACTCAGGAGTATCGGCAGCATTAGCAGAGAAAAACATTTCTCCTTTATCATCCCAAATAAATTTATTGCTGCTTATCGGTAAAGTAGTAGAATCGCATAATATAACAATAGGAGTTTCAAGCCCTTTAGAGCCGTGGACGGTCATTACTCTTATTTTGTCTGAATGCTCTATATCACGTTTAATATAGATATCGTTATTCTCAAACCAAGCAACGAATCCTTGCAGTGAATTATCTATATCATTTGCATAGTTTTTGCTTAATGTTAATAGCTCATTTATCATATCATCACTATCATCATCGTAAAGCTCTCGTAAATTTAGATTATGTACCACTAAATCAAAGAAGTTCTCAACAATCGATATTTTATAAATTTCAATTAGAGAATCTAACTTATTATATATCTCCTCATGTGAAGAGAGTATATCCCATAAGCTATTCTCACTTTTATTTACAAGAAGTTCGTATAATTGCTGCTCGCTTATTCCAATAATCGGTGATTTTAGTAAACTGGCAAGATTTAAATCATCATCAGGTAGTAACACAAATTTAGCTAATGAAATTAAATCCATTATAGTTAGATTTTCCTTAAGGTTCATTCTATCGCTTACCTCAACTTTAAGCTTAGCTTTGCTAAGTTCTTTGATCAGATTATTACTAAATTCATCTCTCTTTCTGACTAATATCATGAAATCTTTTTCAGATATTCTGTTTGCAGTAGACGGTAAAATTTCTTCGCTTTCTATTTGTTCTTTTATAAAATTTACGATTTTTTCTATGAGTAAATCGGCAGCAGATTTAGAATTTTCATAATCTTCAGGTAGTGCCCAAAAAAGCTCTTCTTGTTTTTCACTCGTCACTAATGGCCAAACCGTTACAGAGCCTTGATGTGTACGAAATGAGGATATTAAAGGATTATTCGAAAGGAATAAACTCGGGTAATTGGATTTTATATTTTTTAAAACATTATAAGTAAATTGTAAAATCTCTGTACATGATCTATAAGAATATTCAAGGGTGATATTTTTGAATTTCTTATTAGCATTTGTAAGATTTGCTTTTAGTCGCTCATTTACTAAGTTGAAATTACGAAGATCAGCCCCTTGAAAACTGAAGATCGATTGTTTATCATCGCCGACTATGAAAACACTATTATTTGGCCTCTCTACAGCATTAAACTCTGTTATTAAAGTAGTAATAATATTCCACTGCGAGGGGCTTGTGTCTTGTGCTTCATCGACAAGAATATGATTTATCTCGCTTTCAAGCTTATGCAGCAACCACTTATGAGTAGTTTTATTATTTAGTAATTTCTCGGTGTAGTAAATTAAATCGTCGTAATCGAGTAAATTATTTTCTTCCTTATATGAATCGTATTTTTTTAAAATAATATGCGCAAGTTTAGTAAGTAAGTTCGTATGATATTCTAGTTCTTCTATGCGACGCAGCTCATCTAATCGGTAAATTTCAGAGGTAATTTTTTCTAGCTCTAGTAATAATTTAGGATATTTCCTTATTAATTCTTTCGATAAAAGGCTTTTTCGTTTTTTCCCATCTTTGGTAAAAAAAATTTCTTTCGGTGCTATCTCCACATCATACTCGGCAAATAAGTTTTTTACCTTATCGTAAATATTATTTAATTCCCCTAACGCTAATCTTTTATTAGATATTTCTTTGGGAATTTGCTTATTTATAAATAACTTTCTGAATTTAATTTTCTGCTCGATTATCTCGGTAAAAATATCTTGCAGAGTTATTTCATGAAATCGGTTAAGTAAAATTTTCATTAAGTCATTATGTTCATCGCTTAAGTAAATTTCGTTTCTGATATTTAGGAAGATATCTTGTAATTTAGTTTCTTCAAGGATTTTAAATTCTGGTGTTATGCCGGCTTCTAAGGGAACAGTGTTAAGGATTTTTTGACAAAAAGCATGTATTGTATAGATATTTAAAAGCTTATTGCTATTTAGTATTTTATCATATAAAGTTTTTGCGTTTTCTGTGTCTTGCGGCGATGGCTTATTGCCGCTCATTAAGAAAAGTGCTTCTTCTAGTTTCTCGGCGTTGCAAAGAGAAAGATATTTAAGTCTGCTATTAATCCTTACTTGCATCTCTATAGCTGCAGCATTAGTAAAAGTAAGGCATAAAATATTGGAAGGCTCTACGCCCGTTATTAACAGACGTAAAAATCGATCGGTTAGGATTTTGGTTTTACCGGTACCGGCAGATGCCGATACCCAAACGGAGTAATGAGGATCGGATGCTTCTCTTTGTAAGTCACTCATTTATGTATCGATTTTCTACTGTTACCCCGTGGCTTGACCACGGGGTCCAGTCTTTTTAATTATTTTTCTGGATCCCGCTACAAGCTCGCGGGATGACATCCACAGCCATATAACGACGCCGATAAATTACATATATTACGATTAAAGAAATAGCAAGTCCAAACCAAGTTAGGGCGTATTCTAAATGGTCATTTCTGATTGCTGCTAAATGATTTATTGCAAGAGGTAATAAAATATCTAGATTGCTAATATCTTTTCCTTCCGCAATAATATAAAAATTCTCAAGATCTAAGCCTAACACTTTGGATGTTTCTTTTAAATTTAGCGTTAGCCACACATTATTTTTTATATCGTTAGCAGGTAAGTAGATACGAGTTTTTTCTGATGGCATGGTAACACCGATAATCTCGTGCTGCCGGTCGTTTGTAGCTTGCGTGATAATATTTTTATTGCGATTACTGAACCAACCTCGTGCTACTAAAATAACTTTATCTTCTATGGTTTTAAAAGGAGTAACTAAATAATATCCGTCTTTTTCACTCGACATTGACCTTCTACCGTATAAATATATGTCTTTATTAGGCAAAAATTGACCGGTAATTTTTACTTTGTGATAAGGTAAACCGTCTTGAATTTCTGCTAAATTAATTGCAGGTGAGGTTAGGTTAGCTTGCATTGAAGCTAAAAATAATTTCTTTTCTTTTAAACGACTAAGCTGCCAAAAGCCTAAAGAGATAAGTATTGTAAAGGTTATAAATACAAGAAAATTTGTTTTCATAGATAAGGGGATTGTTGATAATCGTCATTGCGAGCGACTAAAAGGAGCGTGGCAATCTCATGAAATAATATAAAATTCCTGAGATTGCCACGTCGAGGCTTTGCCTCTCCTCGCAATGACGTTTTACTAAGCAGTTTTTAAAATCCTACTGAGAAACTCTTTATGTTTTTGCAGCTCTTCTTTTGTAGGTTTAATAACAATAGTAGTTTGCTCTGTTTTGTTATTTACTTGATTAGTTGCTAAATTATTTATTACGGCAGATTTATCAACCATTTTAAAAGCGGATTGTCTACCGCCCATTAACTCTACATATACTTCTGCAAGTAATGCGGCATCTTTCAAAGCTCCGTGAAGCTGCCTACCTGAATTATCAACTTTAAATCTTTTACATAATGCATCAAGATTATATTTTGAGCCTGGAAATATGCTTCTAGCCATTACTAAAGTATCAATAGTATTTGCTAGTTCCAAGAGTTTAATGTCGGTTCTTTTTAATAATGATAATTCGTGATTTAGAAATTTAATATCGAAAGGAGCATTATGAATAATCAGTTTGCTATCTGAAATAAACTCTAAAAAATCATCGGCTATTGTATGAAATAGAGGCTTGTCTTTTAAAAATTCGCCGGATATGCCATGAATTCTATAAGCCTCAAACGGCATATCTCGCTCAGGATTAATATAAAAATGAAAATTCCTGCCTGTTAATACCTTATTTACCATCTCAATAGCACCGATCTCAACGATTCGATGACCTTGTCGTGGGTCAAGTCCCGTAGTCTCGGTATCTAAAATTATTTCTCTTAAACTCGACATTCCAAATCCTTTATTAGCTTCGCTATTTGTTTTTCCAAGTCTAACATATCAACGCCGCTATTTATAGCAAAATCTGCTTTTGCTATTTTGCTCTCTTGTGATAGTTGAATTTCTTTGATTTTATTATAAATTTCTATATCAAACGAAGATCTCGTTATTGCTCTTTGCATTCTTATTGCTTCAGAGCAGTATATTGTTACGACAAAATCAAAATATTTCTCAAATTTAGCTTCATAAAGCAGCGGTATTTCGGCAAAGCCAAATTTGGAATTAGCATTTTCTTTTTTAAATAGAATGAGTTTATCTATTAGTAAGGGGTAAATAAAATTTTGTAGTTTTTCTCTAGCTAGGTCGTTATTGTAAATTAAATTACTGATTTTTCTAATATTGAAAGACTCAAGCTCAGGTAGTAATTTTAAAATCTGAGTTTGCAAAACTACATCTTGATATAATTCTTTTATGCATCTATCGGCACAAAAAGTTTTATATCCTTTTTCTGTTAAATAATCCAACATAAAAGTTTTACCCGATGCATAGCTACCGGTAATACCTATTGCTAACATTTTGTTATAAAAATTTTATGTTCATTAGCGAGTTTTATAGTTAATTCCTCTTCGACTATAATTACGTTATTTTTTTGAATCGCTACCCCTTTGTAATTATATTTAGCAAGATTCTTTATAGTATTAGGACCGATCGTCGGCATATCTAGTCTATTATCTTGACCTAATTTCGCTATTTTTACTAATACTCCTCCATGAGGATTTTTACGTAAATCTGCACATCTCGTTATTAAATTATCCGTTCCTTCGGCAGCCTCTATACCAAGTATATAGCCACTTTCAACTATAACCGATTGTGCGATATCGAATGCACTTAGATGATTCAATAATTTTATTCCAAGCTCAATATCATTTTTATCTGAACTTATAGGGTTAGTATTGGTTATAATATTGGAGTTACCTTGTTGATTTTTATATATTTCATTACTTGAAATTACCTTGAAACCGTAACTTTCAAAAAAATCCGCTACTATTTTTAGCAAACTATCATCTCCTCGAATTTTTTGCCCAACTATTTTGAAAAGCAATAAACCGCCTATTTTATCTACGGCTAAATTTTTAAAATTCGGTCTATTAACTCCACCGATAAAAATAATATTTTTTACCTTATGCTCCTTAAAATATTTTATAGCTTCCCCGACCATACCGATTTTTAAAATCTTATATTCAAAATCTTTAATTTGCTCTATATCAGCTTCGTCTTTAATTGCTGCGATATAGCAATTACCGCCTTGCTTTGTATAATTACCTGCTATTAAGTAAGGTAATGAACCTCTGCCGGCGATAATTCCAAGATTTGGTAGCATAATTAAGTTTTTAATTTAGAATTCTAACCATTTATTATAAGTCCATTTTTAATATAAATCTAGAATTCTTATTTGACCTTTACATTTTAATCAAATTAAGGCATAATATTTGGTGCTAATATAGCTATAGTAATAAACGTAATTTAGAATAGAGGTTGCGGACTCGGGGGCAGTACCCGACGCCTCCACCAAAACTTTCTAAATAACTTGCTCCTAAAGGTAATTTGTACGTCGATCCGGTATTCGAATCCTCACGTTACTTGCGTGTACCCTGCGGTTCTGCGTTCCGTGTTGCCTTCAAATTTCTCTTTATTAGCTACGTCATTTAGAAAAGTTTAAATATGTAATAACTCTTAAAGAGTAGACAATACGAAGTTCATCGAGTATTTTTGGGGGGCGAAATAGGATCGACGTGCCTAATAAAAAGATTGCTTTTACTCGGGATGATTCCGCCGATGGCTTGTGCCATATGGGTCAAAACAAAGAAACGCAAACGATAATAATCGTTCTGTAGGTCGTTTAGCTTTAGCAGCTTAATCCTACGCGGCTGGAGGGTGTGCCGGGCAACAGAACAACCCTCACTTATACTTGTTTAATTTGAAAAATTGGCATTGCCTAAAAACGGTTGATCTTGTCATTGCAGGCGAACGTAGAGAATGTGGCAATCTCATAAAGTAGGACTCCTGAGATTGTTTCGTCAAAACTTACAGTTTTTCCTTGCAATGACTTAAACTGTTCAAATTAAACTTCGTCGACTTATTTTTATTTATTTTTCTCGTATGAATATTGAATATAAAAAATTTGTGCATGAATATATGCTAGAATTTGTGAAAAAAATTCTAACAAAAATTCAGCATGAAAATTTATATTGGGATCAGTTAATATACATATCGTACAGAACCGATAACCCTGCAGTAATTTTACCTTCAAAAGTTAAACAGGCATATCCGAAACAGATAACAATAGTACTGCAATATCAGTTTGAAAATTTAATAGTAAATGATACGGGCTTTTCTTTAACGGTAAGTTTTGACGGTGTTAAAGAAATAATTTACGTACCTTTTGATGCACTTATTAGCTTTGTTGATTCCAATAATAATTACAGTCTCACTTTTAATCAGTCGTTAAATATACATGAAAATCCTCAACATGAAGAGGCAATAAGTAATAATAAAAGTGATCAGACTTCATCATCTTCAAGTCCAAATGTTATAATGTTAGATAAGTTTCGTAATTCTTCTAAACCTAGTTAATGCATATTATGGATTCAAAAGTAGTGATATATACTGATGGTGCATGTGCAGGTAATCCAGGTCCCGGAGGGTGGGGAGCTTTGCTTCAATTTAATGATACTAGCAAAGAAGTATTTGGGTATGAGTTAGATACGACTAATAATCGTATGGAAATTACGGCAGCACTTGAAGCCTTGAGGATTTTAAAAAAATCTTGTAATATTGAGATTTATACCGATAGTAAATATTTGCAACAAGGAATTACCGCTTGGATTCATAATTGGATAAAAAATAATTGGTGTAAAAGCAACAATGAACCCGTTAAAAATGCCGATTTATGGCAAAAATTATACGCAGAATTGAGTAAACATACTATTATTTGGAAATGGGTAAAAGGTCATGCAAATAATAGCGGTAATATTGCTGCCGATAAACTTGCAGTGCAAGGAAGAGAAACTGCTATAGAAATTTTAAAATGTCGTGGATAGATAAGTGTTTTATTACTTTTTTTCACAAAAAAGTAGGAGAAGATGAGTTTTTGAATCAATATTATGAAAGCCGTAATATTGATTATTTAGGGCGTCCAAGGAGGTTTGTTATTTATAAAAATGTAAATGAACCTACAAAAATTCCGCCAAGTTGGCACGCTTGGTTACATCATTTAGTAAATGAGATACCAAAAAATATTCAGCTTTTTCCATGGCAAAAGAATAATAAAATAGTTAAAAAGCTGCCTAAAACATCAAATCTTAAATATAATAGATGGCAACCGTAATTAATTAATAAAATATAAAAAACAATGCAACAGAACATTATTGAAACAATTATAGGCTTTGTAGTATTAATTATTGCTTTGCTATTTTTGATTTTTGCCTACAAAACAGGTAGTTCTATAACTAGCTCAAAAGGATATCAGGTAACTGCTCATTTCCAAAGTGCGGAAGGGATAGCAGTTGGAAGCGACGTAATGATTTCAGGTATAAAAATCGGTAGTGTAAAGCAAATTACTTTAGATCCAAATAGTTTTGATGCAAGTGTATATCTAAATATTAATGATGATATTAAAATACCTAAAGATTCTAAAGCCCAAGTAGTCACCAGCGGGTTACTTGGAGGTAAATATATTTCAATTGTACCGGGTAATGACGATGAAAATTTAGCGGCTAATGAAGAGATAAAATATACTCAATCAGCAATTAATATTGAATCATTAATTAATAAAATTGTTTCTTCATTCGGTAGTAAGTAGAAGTAATACGAAATAAAAAATCATTAAATTTAGCCGAATCTAGTTTAGATTCGGCTTTTTTATTGTTTAAGCTATTGTAAAGTTCTTATAAGAGGAGCATCGTATAAGTTTTGTAGGCAAAATAATTTGCTTAACAAAATGTAAACTAATAAAGGAGTAAATTATGAAAGAATCAAATTCAAACTCTGCTAAAGCAGATGTCGAAGGTATCAAAAAAGATATTGAAAGCTTAGTGTCAAGATTACGTAATTTAAAAGGTAATCCAGAGATATTCTAGATGAGCAGTTAGGTAATTTATCATCCCGTTATGGAACATTATAAAGATAAAGGAATGGATAAAGGTAAAGCTAATGTAGCGGATTTATGTGAGTCGACACGTGACCACCCTTTGCGGAATCTCGCTTACGCTTTTGGTGCAGGTGTATTGCTCGCTATTCTTATGAAATAGGTAATTCCATGTTAAAATCTCTAATATATGAATTATTAAAAAGTAGCATTAAGCAAGAAGAGAAATCTTATGGCAAACCATTTGTCTATTTTTTTAATATTCTAGGTTTAGTTTTAATAATTATTGCTAATTATTGTTATTGTTCGGATAGTCTGGAATTTTATTTTCTTATGCAAAGCGGAATAATTTCTATTATATCTTCTATGGTTATTGAAGCTGTTAGATGTATTTAAAATACAAAAATAGATATCGTACTTTAGATTGTTTAAGATCAAAAAGTAGAGAGTTAGTAGAGAGCATCAGTACGTCGTTTACTGACTTAGTCTCAACTAAGACCTTAATAAGATATTTACCTACGATAATTCGCTATGTTCCAAGTACCGTACTGACATTTTTAGTATGTACTTATATTAAAAGAAAATTCTTAAAAAATGTTACATATCCACTTTTAGGTAAGTAGTAATTTATCTCTCGGTTTAGGTAACTCTAAACCGAGCTTTAAATAACTCTGTCTTACTTAAAAATATAGTTTCAATATTAAGCTCTTGATACCGAATTTGGTAAGATTCGCTTATACGACTTCGTTAAGCTCACTCTTAAATTTGTTATTTGAGTGTCTGATTTTGTTTTTGGGAAATCTACATTATCTTAGCCAAGTGTATGAAAGTGTTTAAGCTTTCTTCGTCGTCTTTGGTCATTATATAATGCACTTTGACATATATAAGCATTTGATGTGTTTTGTCCGATATTTTACTTTTCTCTAAAAACGCATATGATTTATGAGTATTGTTATGTTCATCTTGTATACTAAACACTTTATTTACTGTAACTGATTTATCGGATTTTGATATAGAATCATCAATAAAATAGTTTAAAGAATCTCTAAATAATTCGCTTAATTGCTTATCATTTTCAAGTTCTTCATATGATAACGATCTTGCGGTTTTCAACTTAAAATATGATTTAATCATTTCAAGAGCAGAATATCTATCGCAGTTATTATTAAGAATTTTATATAACATTTTTTTATCAAAATATGCAGGTATTATTTTTAAATCCTTATTAATAATTTGCTGTTTGTAATAAGATAATTGACGCATAAACACGATAAAAGTAGCTGTAAGACCTGCAACTAAGATAGAGTATAAATTTAGTGATTGAAAAAGCATATTTTGAATATATTTAATTATAACTACCAATGATAGTATAGTATTTTTGCTTTTTAATCTAAAAATGAACCATTATTACTGTACATTATTTATTTTTTCTTTCAATTAGTTTATTTATCACATATCTATCCATGCTAATAAAATAAAGTAAATTTAAAGTACTAATTGTTAGTTTGTTTCTTGCTTTTAACGTTACTATTTGCTGGGGAATACAGTTAAATCTATATAATTACAACTATAAAAAACATCGCAATATATTATAGCTTTTTTCTATCAATTCACGGCATATATTAAGTTGCACTTCCTTTTCTTATTTATCGTGTAAAGTGAAATTTTCTATTGACTTTTATATAAAACAGTATAAATTTCTTTACAATTTAATTTTTTGTAAAGAATTTATGCTAGGCTATGAAAAAGAACAGAGAAGTTTAACAAGCGACCAAAAAGCAGCCACGGGAATTTTATCTACAGCTACTTTTCTTGAGTATTTTGATTTAATGTTGTACGTCCATTTAGCAGTATAAATGAATTGTTCTTTCCTAAATATGATGCGAGTGCAGCTGCTCTTCTCTCTGCCTTTACCTTTTGTTCTACCTTTATATTTAGACCACTAGGAGCATATGTTTTTGGTCGAATAGGTGAAAATTAGGGCGAAAATCTACTGTTATTATCTACCTTAATGGCTTTATCCTGTATAATTATGGCAAATGCTCCTACTTATGAACAAGTAGGTTATTTTGTTGCTGTATTAATCACAATTTGCCGTGCAATTCAAGGTATAGCTTCTGTAGGTGAAATAGTAGTAGCAGAACTTTATTTAACTGAAATTACAAAACCACCTATACAATATCCCGTAGTTTCTTTTATCGCCGTAGCATCAGTAATTGGGACAACTGTAGTTTTAGCTATAGTATCTTTAGTTACTACTCAAGGATTTAATTGGCGTCTTGCCGTTTGGATAGGTGCAATTATTGCAGTTGTGAGAGGTTACGCTAAAGCTCATCTTAGAGAAACGCCTGATTTTGTAGATGCAAGTGCTAGACTTTTACGAAAATATGAAAAAGCAAATATCGACAAAAAAGAATTAAAAAACGATGAGATTTTTTACCAAAAACCTAATAAGAAGACAACTATATATTTTTTCATAATGGTTGTGCTTGGCCCATATTTTCTACTATACTTATATTACTTGTGGTGAAGTTTTAAAGAATGCATTTGGATATAGTGTAGCTCAGGTTATTCATCATAATTTTATTATTTCAATGTTCCACCTAGCTAGTATGTCTTTAATATGTTTTCTAAGTTATAAAATATATCCTTTAAAAATTCTTAGAGTAAAATTAGCTTTACTCTTATATTTATTCTATTTGCACCATACCTTTTAAAAAGTACAACTACACCTTTCCAGCTTCTTTTAATTCAAATAGGTTTGATAATATGTTCATTTGATACTGTTCCTGCTGTTTCAATCTTTTTTAGGCTCCGGTTTTTAAACGCTTTACAGTAGTATGATATATGCTGTTTCTAGAGCCTTAATGTGTATAATCAATTCGTTTGGAATTATATATTTAACAAAATATTTGGGTCAATATGGTTTGTTTGTTGTGATGGTTCCATTACTTATAATTTGTATGTTTGGTCTAAATCATTTTCAAAAGTTGGAAAAAGAAACAGGTTATTCATAGTGAATAATGATATTTATTTTTGTTGAGAAAATTTATCTTTGTATAAAAACCTATAGCAAATTTCATTAAACTTTTCTTCAATTTCATAACACTCTAAATGTATAGCAACGACTAGAAACTTCTTAAATGTTTCCACAATGATCTGCTTCGCTTTTTCAGGTGATTTAGCTGCTAATGTTTGTACATTATGAATACGAAAATAATTTTATAAGTGCGGTATCCTATCTTTTTTGCGTAATTAATAGGTTTAAGCTTTCCTCGACACTGATTTGTCCGTGAGGTTTAATTCTAGTTAAACCTTCTACATGTTTTGCTATTTCTTTACCAAAAATTTCGATGATCAGCTTTTCAGTAAGTTCTGTATCCTCAAATAGTATAGTGGAAGTAGAGCAGCATTTATCATATTAGAAGTAAAAAGCTTAGGCGCTTCGTCTGCTACAAACTTTGCAAGCATAATCGCTACTTCGATCGGGTGCGAATAATACGGATCACCTGACTGACGCATTTGTGAACCATGATATTTACGAGCGTAGTAGATACCTGTTTTAACTTCCTCTATATCAACAGGATTTTTTACTTTAGTGTTTAAATATTCGAGTTTATCAACTAGCTTTTTAGCGTAAACACAAATTTCAAACTTTTCTTTCCAAGAGTTTATATCTTCCATAAAAGTTATTTTATTTATATTAATAATAGTTGATTACAATTAAAGCAAAAGTGTAAAAATTGTAATAACAAATAATTTTTAACTTTAAATAGATTAATAGTTTTTGGTTACATTGTATTTAAACAATTTCATTTTGTGTTATTATTTATTTGTGCTTCTTGTTCTTGCTGTAATTTATACCCTGCTGCTTTTTCTTCTATATAGTTAAAAAAGAAATAACAAAAAGTTAAAAAACTAGTGAGAATAATAGCAAATGTTATTAATATTAACTTAAGCTCTTTCCTTGCATTGTGAGCTTTTAAAAGCTTTTCCTCCTCTTCATCTATTATTCACTCAAAGGTTAAAGTTTCTTCTTCTTTATTTTCCATATTTTAACTCTTATAAATTAAATTATATTATGAATGACAGAGTTTAATTATCATTTTTAAGAAAAGTAATCTATAAAGTAATTAAAATAAGTCAATGACTATAATTATTTAGAGTTGAAAAGATTATCATTACGCGGGAATGACATCGGAAGGCTAAATTACAGCATAAAACAACTGCTTTTAGGTGATATCTGCTTTTAATCTTAATTTTTATATTCCAGGATAAACTATAGTATGCTAAGATATTGCTTTTAAAAATAAGTGATTATCAGTGTCAAAATTTTCTTTTAATATTCATCATCAGCATAAAAAAGCTAGAAGCGGTATTATCGTAACCGCACACGGTGAGATGCGTACACCCGCTTTTATGCCAGTTGGAACTAGAGGAACGGTTAAGGCAATGCTACCTGAAGCGGTAGCAGAAACGGGGGCGGATATATTGCTTGGCAATACTTACCACTTAATGCTTCAGCCGACTGCCGAACGTATAGTACAGCTTGGTGGCTTACATAAATTCATGAATTGGGATAAGCCGATATTAACCGATTCTGGCGGTTTTCAGGTAATGTCGCTATCGAAGTTATGCAAGATAACCGAAGAGGGAGTAAGTTTCAGCTCTCATATTAACGGCGATAAATATATGTTAACTCCTGAGCGTTCTACCGAAATACAATATCTGCTCGGTAGCACAATCACTATGGCTTTTGATGAATGTACGCCTTACCCTGCAACCTTTGAAGAAGCTAAAACTTCTATGCAGCTTACGACTAGATGGGCAAATAGATCACGTAATGCTTTTGTTAAGCGGGAAGGCTATGCACAATTCGGTATTATTCAAGGTAGCGTTTACGAAGAATTACGTGAGCAATCGGCTAAGGATCTAGTAGAACTTGATTTTGAGGGTTATGCTATAGGTGGACTTGCAGTAGGTGAGGGGCAGGAGCTTATGTTTAAAGTACTTGATTATGCTCCTGATTTTCTGCCGCAAAATAAGCCGCGTTATTTAATGGGAGTCGGTAAGCCTGCTGATATTATAGGTGCGGTTAGCAGGGGTATAGATATGTTTGACTGCGTAATCCCGACACGCTCAGGTCGCAACGGTCAGGCTTTTACGAAATACGGTACGGTAAATATCCGCAATAGCAAATATGCCGATGATAACAAGCCGCTAGAACATGATTGCCTATGTCCTGCTTGTAGAAACTATAGTAAAGCTTATCTACATCATTTAGTTAGAATCGGTGAAATACTTGGCTCTATGCTAATGACATGGCATAATTTAACATATTTCCAAAATCTCATGAGCCGTATTAGAGCATATATTAAACTAGGTAAAGATTTTGATTTTGATTCTTAAAGTGACTAGTTATAAAACATGCCTTATTACATGTAAACGTACTTAAGTAGGTTATGTTATGAAAAAAGTTTGTGTAGATCACACTTCAGTGATTGTAACTAGACAAAAACAAAAACCGGTGGTTATTATGTCGCTTGAAGATCATAATGCTATGGAGGAAACTATACTTGTTAAAAAGTCCTAAAAATGCTGAAAGACTAAAACGAGCAATTAGCGATTTTGAAGAAAATAAAAATTTTAGGAATTGGATTTGATTGTAAATTAAAATAAAAGTATGAACTACTAATGCAAAATATTGATTTAATATCTGAAGAGGAAGCACAAAAATTACTAGAAGAACTCGCTGATAAAATTGCAGCGTATAACCATGCTTATTATATAGAAGATAATCCTTTAGTTTCTGATAGCGAGTATGATCAGCTATTTAATACCAATCTCAAGTTAGAACAAAAATTTCCTCATTTAATTTTAGAAAATAGTCCTAGCAAAAAAGTAGGGGCTAAAATAGCAAATAAATTTGCTAAAGTTACGCATCAAGTGCCCATGCTATCTCTCAGTAATGCTTTTGATGAGCAAGATGTGAGAGATTTTGTAGACCGTATAAAAATTTTCTTACGCCTTAATGAGTTTGCTCCTATCTTTTGTGAACCTAAAATAGACGGTTTGTCTTTTTCTGCTGTTTATAAACACGGGGTGCTTACAACGGGAGCTACAAGAGGTGACGGATATGTCGGTGAAGATATAACAGCAAATATTAAAACAATCAAAAATTTTCCTCATAAAATAGATAATGTTCCGGAGTTTTTAGAAGTACGAGGGGAAATTTATATTGAAAAACAAGATTTTTTAAATCTAAATAAAGAACAAGAAGAGCAGGGCAAGGATAAATTTGCCAATCCGCGTAATGCTGCTGCCGGATCACTTCGTCAGCTTGATTCTTCTATTACGGCTAAAAGACCGCTCAAATATTTTGTATATTCAGGAGGGGTAACTGAACAGAATCTCGCTTCTTCACAAGATCAATTACTTACAAAATTAAAAGAATGCGGCTTTAACATTAATGAAATATCTAAACTTGCGAGTTCTGAAGAAGAAATTTTCGCCTTTTACGAATATCTCAAAACAAATAGAGAAAATTTACCTTATGAAATTGATGGAGTAGTATATAAGCTAAATGATTTTGCACTGCAAAATAGAATGGGCTTTATTGCACGAAGTCCACGCTTTGCTACCGCTCATAAATTTCCTGCAATAATAGGACAAACAAAGTTACTTTCTATTACTGTACAGGTCGGTAGAACTGGTACGTTAACGCCGGTAGCCGAACTTGAACCCATAGAAATAGGTGGGGTAACTGTTAGCAGAGCAACATTACATAATTTCCAAGAAATTGCACGAAAAGATTTGCGGATTAAGGATTATGTATTCCTGCAACGTGCTGGTGACGTTATTCCTAAAATCATGGGAGTTGATTTTGATAAACGTCCTAATGATACAGAAACGTTTGATACTCCTTTATTTTGTCTGTCATGCAATTCTAAGTTGCATTATACGCCTGAAGATATTATTATACGCTGTGATAATGGCCTTAACTGCCCTGCTCAGAATTATGAGCGTATCCGTCATTTTGTATCGAAAAATGCTATGGATATTGAGGGGCTTGGGCGTAAGCAAGTTGAGTTTTTAATAGATAAGGGATTGATTAGTAATCCTTTAGATATTTTCTTTTTAAAAGAAAAAAATGACTCTAGCTTAGCAAAACTTGAAAATATGGATGGATGGGGTAAAAAATCAGTAGAAAATCTTTTTAAAAATATAGAAAAATCAAAAAACGTTAGTTTGCCAAGATTTATATATGCATTAGGCATAAGGCATATCGGTGAACAAAATGCTAAATTACTTGCTAGAGAATTTGGCAGCTATAATAATTTTATAGCTCAAATGGAATTGCTTAGAACAAATGAGCCTGATATTTATCAAAAACTAAACAATTTAGAAGGAATCGGTGATAAGATTTTAGTAGATATTATTGATTTTTTTGATGTTAAAGAAAATATTGAGCTTATCAAAAAACTTGGTGAAATATTAAATATTGAAGATTATAAAGAGACTAGAGAACAGAGTAGTTTAACGGACAAGATAGTCGTATTTACCGGTAGTTTACCGACGATATCTAGAGCAGAAGCTAAAGCAACGGCTGAGAAGCTTGGGGCTAAAGTTGCAGTTGGCGTATCATCGAACACGGATTTAGTTGTAGCCGGCGTTGATGCAGGCAGTAAACTTAAAAAAGCTAAAGAGCTTAATATTAAAATTATTGATGAAGAAGAATGGCTTACGCTTATAAAAAATGTTTAAAGTAAGGCATTGCTAACTAAATGATAGTAAATAAAAAACTCGATGTCATTTCCACGAAAGTGGGAATGACATCGGAAAGCTAAACTACACTATAAAACAACTTTTTCTAGGCAATGCTAAACTTTTTGACAAAGATAGAACAGTTATTACAAAACATATTAATAAAATTCTAAAAGAAAGAAAACTAGACAATATAGTATGTGCAAATTTTGCACATACTGCCGCTGATGGTAAAACATACCAAGTAGAATACTATAATTTAGATATGATAATATCAGTAGGATATAGGGTAAATTCTCAGAGAGGGATCGCTTTCAGAAAATGGGCTACTAACTTACTTAAAGAATGTCTAATTAAAGGCTATAGTATTAATCTACACTGCTTTTACGAAAGATTGCACAGTAAATTATACTATGATATAATATATAATTACTGTAGCTAAATTAGACGAGATGCCTAAATCTACTAATACGAGAAGCCATTAAAAATTATTTACGTGAACTAAAAGAAGATAGAGAAGATGCAGAAACTGCTTTAGCAAGAAGCAATAATAAAAGTGATAAATTACTTACTTCAGCAGAAGCAACGGAATTCTTAAAAAAGAAATATGGTTTATAAAGTATATGCTCTATTTCATTCCCGCGAAAGCGGGAATGAAATAGAGCCATGCGTGCGAGTTGGTCATAGAAGTGAAATTTATGATTAATTTAAAATGAACTATCGTCATATTTATCATGCAGGCAATTTTGCCGATATAGTCAAACATTTAGTCCTAATTAGTATTTTAGAACAGCTCAAGAAAAAAGAAAAACCTTTTGCGGTTTTAGATGCTTTTACTGGGCTAGGTCTTTACGATTTAAACTCGGAGGCGGCTTCTAAAACTCTAGAAAGCGATACGGGAATTAATAAATTACTGCAAGCTACCGATCCTATTCCTCAGCTCTTACAAACTTTTTTAAATATAATAAATATAGCAGGCAAAAGTCACTACCCAGGTTCACCTTTTATAATTAAGCAATTATTAAGACCAAATGATCGCTTAATTGCCTGCGAACTTCATCCAAGCGATTATTTAAGTTTAAAAAAATTATTACCAAATGATACGCATAATATAGATGCTTATAATGATATAGACCTAACACCACAAAGCTGGATAAATAGATTAAATAACATAGATATAGTTATTAATGTATCAGGTGTGTTAACGTCTAGTCATGCAATAATATTGGCAATGTTCATGTCAATGATCCAAAGGCTCTATTTAAGGCTTGCACCCTTACTAACGTACAAAGAATTATTCATATTTCAGCTCTTGGAATAGATAATGAAAAAAACACTGCTTATGCTTTAACTAAAAAAGCAGCTGAAGAATATGTATAAAAATTAGAAATATAGACTGGATAATTTTACAACCGTCTCTTGTTTACGCAAGCGGTTGTTATGGTGGTACCTCGCTATTTAGGGCTCTTGCAACATTACCGTATTTTATTCCTTTAATAGGTGATGGTTTACAACAATTGCAACCTATTCATATTGTGATGATTTAACGAAAGTAATTATTCACTGTATAGAAAGGGAAGGAAAAATCCACACATTATTAAAAATAGTTGGACCAGACATAGTGAACATGAAAGATACCTTGCTTGGATTCAGAAGATGGCTTGGAGTCATGGAAGACTAAAATTCCTTTAATATTCATTAAAATAGCAGCTAAATTAGGGGATTGTCTAAAAATAGGACCCATTAATTCTACTGCGTATAATATGTTACTTCAACCTAATATTGCTGATAAAAAAGATTTTATCGATTTTACTTCTATAATCCCTAGAAACTTGCAACAAGGTTTTGCAACCGAACCTTTAACCGTACAATCCATATGGCACGCTAGGCTTTATTTTTTAAAACCTATAATAAAAATTGTCTTAGGACTATTTTGGATAATGACAGGAATTATTTCAAGCATTTTTGTTTATGATGCTAGTATGCAAATTATAATATCACTAGGATTTGATAAACAAATAGCACCTTACATATTATATGGAAGCTGCTTTACAGATATTATTCTTAGAATTCTACTAATTATCAAAAATAAAATAAATAGGATATGTAGTTTACAAATTTTATTAATACTAGCTTATACTCTACTATTAACATATCTTAAGCCAATATTGTGGCTAGATCCGCTTGGTCCGATATTTAAAAATATTCCAGTAATATTACTTACTTTAGTATTCATGGCAATAGAACGAGATAAATAATGGATTATCTTTTTATAAAAACTATGCATATTATTAGCTCTACCACTTTATTTGGTACTGGAGTTGGTACTGCTTTTTTTTATGTGGTGGGCAAATAAAACCGGTGATTTGAATGCAACGGCATATGCAACTCGCACTACAATAGCTGATCTTCTTTTTACTACTCCAACTGTGATAATTCAACCGGTTAGCGGCATAATATTAGTAAATATGCTTGGCTATAATTATTTTGATTTATGGCTTACCTTAACTTATATCGGATACATAATCGCCGGTAGTTGTTGGCTTCTGGTGGTATGGATTCAAATTCCACTACGAAATATGGCACTTGAAGCATTAAAACCGCGAATTCCCCTACCGGAAAAATATTATAAATTATTTAAATTATGATTCTACCTAGGCTGGCCGGTATTTATCAGTTTGAGTATTATTTTTTTCTTAATGGTTTTTCTTAATGGTATTTAAACCGCTATAATACTAGTTTAGGATAAATTTTATACTAAATTAGTATTGTCCCGTGGTCAAGCCGGCGTTGTTGTGTGGATACCCACCCATCATTGCGAGCAGTCGTAGGTCTTGTTGCAGTCTTGTTTATGTCATTCCCGCGTAGGCGGGAATCCAGTACAACATATAAAAAACTTGTGTTGTATATGTTTACTTTATCACATGTGTAACTTCTTACATCAATATTGAAGTTATTTTTCTGGATTCCCGCCTACGCGGGAATGACATAGAGAAGCAATAATATTTACGCCGGTATATCTGCAATAATCGGTTGTTTTTTGTTTGATTTTGTAGAAATGAGAGAGGTCATTATCGGTTCGACTAAGCCGTTAACTACCTCTTTTGTAATAGTAACACGCTGTTTTTTTAGCTCGGCAACTTTATACATACTATCAAGCAAAAGATGCTCAAGTATTGAACGAAGTCCTCTTGCTCCCGTCTTTTTAGCTAGAGCTTTTTCGGCAATAGTTTCTAAGGCTGAATAATCAATTACAAGCTCAGCATCATCAAGCTCAAATTGTTTCTGATATTGCTTTACTATGGCGTTCTTAGGCTTAGTTAAAATTGTAATTAAAGCTTCTTTGTCTAACTCATCTAAAGTAGTAACGATAGGTAATCTACCGATAAATTCAGGAATTAAACCGAATTTAGTTAAATCCTCAATCTCTAGGGATTTAAGAATCTCACTATTATTTTTCTCTTTATCTATATTTACGTTAGCTGCAAAGCCTATAGAACTATGATTAGTTCTTGAGGTTATAATGCTATCAATCCCCATAAAAGCACCACCACAAATAAATAAGATATTTGCAGTATCTAACTGTACGAAATCTTGTTGTGGGTGTTTCCTACCGCCTTGAGGAGGCACAGAAGCAACTGTTCCTTCCATAATTTTAAGTAATGCCTGCTGTACTCCTTCACCCGATACATCCCGTGTAATAGAAGGATTCTCCGATTTACGGGCAATTTTATCAACCTCGTCAATATAAATTATACCTTTTTGTGCTTTTGCTATATTAAACTCAGATGCTATCAATAAACGTAGTAATATATTCTCAACATCTTCACCGACATACCCGGCTTCCGTTAAAGAAGTAGCATCCGCCATAGTAAAAGGTACGTCTAAAATTTTAGCAAGCGTTTGAGCAAGTAAAGTTTTTCCTGAACCGGTAGGACCGATCAGTAAGATATTCGACTTATTAAGCTCAACGTCATTATTGCCGGATTGTACATATTCAAGCCTCTTATAATGGTTATAAACCGCTACTGCTAAAATCTTTTTCGCTTGATCTTGCCCAACTACATAATCATTTAGAATGCCACATATTTTTTGCGGCGTTGGAATTGAAGAAGTAATTTGCTTTAAAGCAACTTTATTTTCTTCTTTCATAATATCTGTACATAAATCTATACATTCATCACAAATAAATACTGCAGGACCTGCTATCAGTTTTTTTACTTCATGTTGTTTTTTACTACAAAACGAACAAATCAATGCTTTTTTATCAGCTTCTACTACCATTAACTTTCTTTTTTATGTTTATTTTAACAATTCTTACTATAGTACTCTTGCGTATATATAATAATCTTTATGCTCATTTGCAACTATTTCGTATTTTTTAAGAATTCCTTCCCTAGCAAAACCGCATCTCTCAAGAAGATTAATTGAACGAAAATTATCAGTAATTACTGTTGCTTGTACTCTTATAATACCAATATAATCAGCAAATTTTAAAATATTCTTTATAGATTTTAACATCATACCTTGACCCCAAAAATGAGGATCTAGATCATAACTTATTTCTGCTCTATGATGCTCTAGATTTATTATATTAAAACCGGCAGTACCTATTAATTTATTATCGTCTTTAATGGCAATTCCCCAATAAAAACTTCTATGATTTTTATATAAACTAGACCAATAACGTATTTCCTCTCCGGCTTCTTCTACGTCTTTAGGCCTATTGCTATCAGTTATATAAATAGCCATTTCCGGCTTACTCATATAATTAAAATAATCTTGTGCATCCTCCGCGGCTAACTCTCGTAAAACTATATCGTTTAAATCAAGCACAGGAAAAGGGGCATATAAATGTCCTCTATTTATCATATATACTAACTATTTTTCTATATAATATAAATATTGCATATTCATATTATACAGAAGATTTTTAAATAATGAGTATACAAGGTGAACAACGGTTTCCACCTTGTATACAAATTTACTTCATATTATTTTATTATTAATTTTATGAGTATATATCTATAATTATACATACTTAATCGGGTCTTGTACATTATTCTGTTTAAAAGCATCAAGTCGTGCAATGCATGATAGACATTGACCACAAGATAAACCGTCTTCTGTTGGATCATAACATGATATTGTTTTACTATAATCTACTCCAAGCTCAAGCCCTTTTTTAATTATTTGCTCTTTGGTCATATTTATTAAAGGAGCATGGATAGTAATTTTTTCTCCATTTACTCCTACCCTAGTTGCTAAATTTGCCATTGCTTCAAAAGATTTTATATATTCAGGACGACAATCAGGATAGTTAGTATAATCATTAGTGTGTACCCCAATAAAAATATCTCTAGCTCCTATAACCTCAGCAACTCCTAGTGCGTAGCTTAAAAATATTGTATTACGTGCCGGTACATAAGTAACCGGTATGTCACTTGGTAATTGATCTGTGTTTTTAAATTTTGGTACATCTATATTATCATCAGTCAATGCAGAACCGATAAATGACTGCAAATCAATATTAATAACCCTATGTTGTTTTACATTATAATCTTTAATTAATCCTTGGATTTTTTGGACCTCCAGACTATTGCGTCTATGATAATTAAAACTTAGAGCATAAATTTCATAATCCGTTTTGCTAACTATCTCAAGAACCGTAGTAGAATCAGGTCCACCGCTTAATAAAATAACTGCTTTTTTTTTCATTGTTTTACCGATAAAGTTAATTTTTGAGATACTAAAGCATTTAAACTAATTTTTGCTCTAAGTGCTTCAAGTACTAAAGCTCGATGCACACGTTTATCTACTCTAACATTAAACTGTCCGCTATACTCTTTCCTAGACGGAGCTAAGGGGATAGATTGATTATGACTTATATAACTTTCTTTCATTAAAGTCCAAGCTTGTTGTAATTCTTGCAGTGCTTTTTCAGGCGAATTGCCAAAAGCTGATACATTCGGTAGCTCTTCAAACCTTGCTAGCCAATCTCCATCCGTATCTTTAAAAAGTTCTATAGTAAACCCATCAAATGTATCATTTGTTTTCATATTCATTTCCTTGTGCAAAGTTTAAAAATGGTCGAACTTGATATTCTTTTTCCATATTTCCAAAAGTGTGAATAGATAACCTATTTCCTTTGGGCAAGTACCAAATCTGATGGCTACCTTTTTGCCTATCTTTAACCCAACCGCACTTAGTCATTAAAGTATGAATCAGAGAAACTGAATCCTTTAGGATTTTGTTTAGCTTTCTTTATTTATAAGTTTTATATACTGATTCATGTTGTAACTATATATAGTTATAATATATAAGTCAAATAATATATGTTAATACAATAAATATTCTTGACTAACTCCTTCTGATAATCTAAATTTATGTTGTTAATTTATGGCGGGTGTAGCTCAGTTGGTTAGAGCATCAGGTTGTGGTTCTGAGGGTCGCGGGTTCGAATCCCGTCACTCGCCCCATATTTTGGAATTGTTGTGTGGTTACCAAATCATCATTGCGAAGAAAATTACAAAGTAATTGACGAAGCAATCCAGTAAAAAATGCTAAAATTAGTACTTTTTTGTTATTTTTCTGGATTGCCACGTCGCTTCGCTCCTTGCAATGACGATTTGACATCCATGCAACAACGCCTACAGTTGCTCGCAATGACATTTTTTTCTTATGGATATCAAACTTTTATATAGACTAGCTAAATATCTAAGGTTCTATAAAAAAGATTTGATCATCGTTATGATCTCTTTACTTAGCGTATCAGCTTCATTATTACTAATCGGTAGTGTTTTTAGAAATTTAGTTGATAAAGGCTTGAGCAAAGACCATATTTCATCGGTTGATAAATCTATATTATATATTTGTTTATTAATTATCATCTTAAGTATTGCTAGTTTTTTTCGTTCATATTTTATCAATAATGTTGCTGAAAAGGTAGTTAATCAAATAAGAAAAGAAGCTTATAGTAATTTAATTAATTATGAAATTGAAGAGTTTGAAGAACTAAAAATCGGCGATATAATTTCACGCCTAACAAATGATATAGATCAAATATCTACTCTCATCGTTAATTTCTTATCTTTTTTTATTCGCAATTCGGTGATGCTAATTGGCGGCATTACATTAATGTTTTTTGAAAGCTTTAAACTCGCTTCTATAGTAATTATTACCATTCCTATCTTATTAATTCCTTTAATTAAATTCGGCAAGCATGTTAAGGTTTTATCTAAAAAAGCTCTAGAATCTAAGTCACTTTTAGCATCGGATATTGATGAAACTTTTAATAATATTAGAGCTATTTATGCTTTTAACCATCAAATAAACAAAATTGCCGATTTTGACACTAAATTACAAAACTATTTAATATACTGCAAAACCCGTTTAAAAATTCGTGCTTTATTCTTTGCGATTTCAATAGCCGTTATATTTCTTGCGATTACTTTAGTCGTTTGGATCGGAGCTTCAGATATAGTGAAAGGTCATTTATCTGCGGGACAAATTATCTCGTTTATTTATTATGCGATTATCGCCGGAGTTAGCTGTGGCGGTATTTTTGAGCTACTAAGCGAAATGCATTTACCTGTTACAGCCCTTGAGAGAATAATTACAATTATAGATAAGACACCTATAGCACATAATAATTATTTAGAATTAAATAATTCCGATCCAATCTCGATAGAATTCAAAAATGTTGATTTTACCTATCATTCAAGACCTAATTTAAGGATTATTAATAATATGTCTTTGAAGATAAATGCCAATAAGTTTCTTGGTATTGTAGGTAGATCAGGTGCAGGAAAAAGTACTGTGATACAGTTACTGCTGCGTTTTTACCGGCAAGAAAACGGCACTATCCTTATTAACAATCAAGATATAACTCTTTTAAATCCTGCTGAAATTCGTAAATTAATTGCCTATGTTCCTCAAGAGGCTAGCATTTTTTCCGGCACTATAAAATCAAATATTATATTCGGTAATAATGAAGCAAGCGACGACGAAATAAATGAGATAATAAAAATTACAGGAATAGAAGAATTTGTTGCTAAACTTCATGACGGTATAAATGCTAAAATCGGTGAAAGAGGGGTTAGATTATCAGGAGGACAGAAACAAAGAATAGCTATTGCTAGAGCATTACTACGCATGCCGCAAATTTTGCTTCTTGATGAGGCAATGAGTGCTTTAGATACGATGAGCGAACAGAAATTACTAGAGTCTATAAAAAAAATAATGAGAGGGAAAATTATTATATCAATTGCCCATCGAATTAGTAGTATAGAATCAGCTGATTATATTTTAGTCATAGATAAAGGAGGAGTAGTTGCTGAAGGATCACATAATGATTTATCTAAAAACTCAGAAATTTATCGAAATATTTGCAGAGAGCAGTTAACAATATAAAGGGGTATGTCATTCCTGCGAAAGCAGGAATCCAGTCAACCTTAATGTCATACCACGACTTGAGCGTGGTATCTTAGGGCATAATCTGTGACACAAGATCCCGTGGTCAAGCCACGGTATGATACTGAACACTTTTTACTGGATTCCCGCTTTCGCGGGAATGACAATAAAGTATATAATTGATATATTTGTTACAATAAAAGTTCCTTAGTATAAAAAATTTAAATGTTTAATATAATTTAGCTTGAAAGCTGCCGTAGCTTTGTTATAATCGTAATTACAAAACAAAAAAGGTTTACAAAATGAAAAATTTATTAAAGATTTTATTAATTCTAACTTTCGCGAGCTCAGTATTTGCTTCATCAATGCAAATGCCTGCCCCAGCTTCAGTTACAACAACCCAAATACAAGCTATGAGTACTGACGATCAACAAGCTTGGGTTGCTAGTTTAACAGCAGATCAGTATAATATGTTAAGTCCTGATGTCCAAAAGTGGGTAATGGAGAATACTACCGATACTCAAAAACAAGCTTTAGGAATTAATCAGTAATATTTTAATTAATTTTTAAAATTGATAGGGGACTGTTAACAAAATAATTTTAATTGATAATTAAAAAGAATTTTTAGCGAAAATTAATAAGAGTTTTGAAGGAATAGTGTGAATCCTATTTTAAAAAAGCCTTATAATTTGCAGTAAAAATAAATTTAATTAGCTTTAAAATTTATTTTGTTAATAGTCCCACATGTTAGGAATCATTATTATTAACATATATTACTAAAAGTTTCTGCTTGCACTTCCTTTCAGTCTTCCTGTTATCGTGTCATGTATATACTCCTGATAAATAAAAATTGCTAGACGAGCATAAATATTCATTTATTCTTTCTTTAGTAAAACAATACACTAATTATTGTAAGCTATAAGAATATAGAAAGCTAATTTGTTGTGTGGCTTTGCTGCCATTCCTGCGTCCTTATTTATGTCATTCCCGCAAAAATGTTGTTGCGTGGATCGGTTTTTCCATCATTGCGAGAAAATTTACAATAATAAATTGATGAAGCAATCTTGGGAAGAATTCCTGAGATTACCATGCTCACTAACGTTCGCTCGCAATGACGACTTGGTATCTATGCAACAATGCCTCGCAGGGATGACATCGCGCAAGGCTTTCGGCTTCAATAATACTTTGCTAAAATAACCTCAAACTAACAATTAATTATGAAATTAATTATTACCGTAATCATCATGGAAATACTCGCTGGAGCGGAAATAGATTTATTCATTCCAAGTTTTCCTGAAATACAAGATACATTCAACCTTTCAACTTTTATGACAGAGTTACTACTTGGTGTTAATCTAACTGCTTATTGTATTACTTCGCTTATAGTCGGTAATTTAGGAGATAGGTACGGACGCAGACCGATTATTATACTCGGTTTACTGATTTTTAATCTTGGTAGTTTATTTTGTGTATTTGCAAATAATTATGCAGCTATATTATTTGGAAGATTTTTGCAAGGATGCGGGATATCATCGGTTGCAGTGCTAGTATATATTGTTCTTGCCGATATTTATTCGGTACAAGAACAGCAAAGATTCATGGGCATTTTAAACGGCACTATTGCCCTTTCTATGGCAATAGCACCGGTTATAGGTAGCTACGTCAATTTATTTTGGGGCTGGCGTGGCAATTTTGTTTTGTTGCTTATAGTAGGTTTGATCAGCCTAATTCTTGGTATATTATTCATTCCAAAAAGAGAAGTTAATAAAAAAATACGTATTTCTTTAAAAGAATATATACCTATCTTCAAATCGCCAAAAGCTATATATTATATACTTACAATGATATTTCTTGCACAAGGATATTGGATATTTATTGGGATTGCTCCTATTTTATATATGCAAGATTTAGGTGTAACTTTAGAATATTTCGGACTTTATCAAGGAGCAATGGCAGCTCTATTCTCAATTATGAGCTTTTCAAGCGGTTATTGCTTTAAAAAATTCGGTATTAAAAATTGCTTCTATTTTGGAGTTATATTTATAATACTATTCCTACTAGGCAATAGCATATTAGTTGTATATAATATTAATAATCCTTTAACCATAACAATAGTTACTTTATTATTATCTCTTGGCGTGATATATCCGATTAACATATTATGGCCATTGCTTTTAGAAGCTATTCCGGACGGTAAAGCTCGTATGACGGCTATTTTCACTGTGGCTAGATTGATTTTAACGGCATTTGGGCTGCAATTAGTAGGATTTTTATATAACGGTACTTTTACTCCTCTTGGCATTACTATATCCAGTGTTACACTATTTGGGTTAGTAACATTACCTAAATTATTTAAGTATGATAAAGTCTTTGAGATTTCTAGTAACGTGTAGATGTCTTTATGTCATCAATTGTGTCGTCATTGCGAGGAAAAACTGTAAGTGTTGACGAAACAATCTCAGGAATTTGTTATTATTTAATAAGATTGCCACGCAGCCTACGGCTGTTCACAATGACAAAAAAGCTGATTCACACAGGAATAACCTAGAAACGGATGTAAGAAAAAATAAACAAATGATCAATAACAATTTTATCTTCAAGATAGCTTTCAGATATTTTAGAGCTAAGAAAAACGAAAAGTTTGTTTCTATTATTTCTGCCTTTTCTTTAGTGGGCGTCATGATCGGCGTTGCAGCATTGATAGTAGTCATGTCCGTTATGAACGGTTTTCATATAGAGCTTACTAAAAATATTATCGGCTTAAATGGGGATATAGTGATAAATCGGCAAGGTGGTAGTATTGATAACTATGAAGAGATTAAAGCCAAACTCCTAAAACAAGATTATGTAAAACATGTAACATTCATTGCTCACGGTCAAGCTTTGGCTCTTGGTAAAAGTAATAATAGCGGTGTGCTTGTTAAAGGTATGAAATTAAAGGATCTAAGTGTAAGAAATGAAATTTTTAAAAATGTAAATTTTGGTAGTTTTGATAATTTTCACGGCAAAAACGTAATAGCACTCGGAGAACAATTAGCAAGCAATTTAGGCGTAACCGTTGGGGATAAGATTAGATTAATTTCACCGAATAATTCAGTTTCTACCACCTTTGGCAGTATGCCAAGATCAAAAGAATTTAAAGTTATAGCAATTTTCAATAGCGGTATGTATGATTATGATTTGACAACGATATTAATGCCGCTTACCGCAGCACAAAATTTCTTATCTCTCGGCAACGATATTAATTTAATCGAAATTAATAGTCTAGATCCCGATAAAGCTCTCACATATTCACATAAAATACAATCACTCTTAGGTCCAACCCTATATGTATTTAATTGGCAAACCTTAAATTCACAATTTTTAAGTGCTCTTGCTGTTGAGCGTACGGCTATGTTTACTATTCTATCTTTAATTATTACGGTTGCCGCATTTAATATTATTTCAAGCTTATTTATGCTTGTTAAAGATAAAACTTCAGATATTGCAATTCTTAGAACTATGGGAGCAAGCACTAAGCAAATAATGCTTATTTTTATCTATAACGGAATGTTTATAGGATTACTTGGCACAACACTAGGTGTAATCCTTGGTGTTACCTTTTCTTATAATATTCAAACTATCAAGAATTATTTGGAGCGTATAACCGGTACTAAAATTTTCGAGGCAGCTATTTATTTTCTTTATAGTTTACCTTCAAAAGTAAGAGCTGAGGATATTATTTTAATTACCTCTTTATCTATAATATTGTGTTTTCTTGCAACAATTTATCCTTCTTATAGAGCCTCAAAATTAAATCCCGTGGATGCCCTAAGATATGAATAATACAGTCCTCATTTTAAAAAATATCTCAAAACATTACAGCCAAGGCAAAACTATTGTTAGAGTACTAGATGATCTTAATCTAACGGTTAATGAAGGTGAATTAATCGCTATAATAGGTTCTTCAGGTAGCGGCAAATCAACTTTACTACATATTGCCGGCTTGCTTGATAAACCTACAAAAGGTCAAGTCATCATACCAAATAGCAAGTATCAAAAATATCATCTCATTCGTCTTCATTATTTAGGTTTTATCTATCAACAACATCACTTACTTAAAGATTTTACCGCTCTTGAAAATGTTATTATGCCAAGGCTTATTAGTGGTCTTGATCAAAAAGAAGCAATAGAAGATGCAACAAAGATATTAGATGATTTAGGGCTTGGGAAAAAACTCTATAATATGCCTGGAGAATTATCGGGAGGAGAAAAACAACGGGTCGCTATAGCTCGGAGCTTAATTAATAAGCCGAAAATTATTTTAGCAGATGAACCGACAGGTAATTTAGATCCCAAAACTACAAATGAAGTATTTAATTTATTTTTAAAAGTAGCAAGAGAACAAAATACCGCAATTATTATGGTAACACATAACCATGAATTAGCACATAAAATGGATAAATTATATAAGCTAAAGCACAGATTATTAAATATAGCTTGATTTAAAGCTCAAAAATTCTAATAATTATATGTAGGTTCTGTGAAGATTTCTAAAAAGATTTAATTTTGGCTCTTTTTTGCTGCAAATTATAAGATTTTTTTGAAATATGAATAACTATTCCTTCAAAAACCTTATAATTTTTGCTAAAAAATATCTTAAAATAGCAAATCAATTAGAAATTTTCACAGAACCCAATATTCTTTTAATAAAGGTTAGTAATGGCTGAGCCTATTATATTTACTCTTTTACTTGGAGATGAAGATCGGATATTAGAGAAAATAAACAAGCAGGAAACTCAAAATAAACTGCCTATTATCCGGCTAGAAGTTAATAAAGCATCACATATACCCGATAAAGAACGTATTTTTTCGGAGATCTTACAAGAATCCCACAAAAAGGGCAAAACACCGATTTTTAATATTCAACTTAATAACAATAATATACAACCCATTTTTCAGGTACAAGATTTAATTAATTTACAAAATTTAAATATAAAAACTACTATTACTTTTGATCAATATAATTCATTACCCCAAAATTCTGAACTAGAAGCTTATTGGAAGCAAATTATGAAAAAAGTTGATCATGTTTTTTTTACAAATGAAGCAGATCAAAATTTATCTATAGCCGATGGTATAGTACCAAAAGATAAAGCCACTACAATTACGGATATAAGTTTAGTAACATCTGTTTTTAACAATCTTGTATCTGATCGTAAAATTGATCAATTACTTTCCGGTACAATACCTGATAAAGAAAAGCTAGATAAAATAATAAAAAACGCTAAAAATCAAGGCGGTAGAGTGATTATAGAAACTTGGCCTCTTTCTGCAGACGAAGCAACAAATCTTATCACTGCTAAATTCGGTATTACCTCTGAAGATCAAATTTACGGATTGAAACTCGAAATTAATGAAATCTTAAAAGATGCAAATAATGCTGCTGAAAACTTAAAAAAATATGTATCACAAATATCTAGGCAATTTCAAAAAGATTTAGGTAAAACTGAGGTAAATCCTATTGACTTTAATTTTATTAATACAAAGAAAGTTATGAATGATAGACCTAAGGATATACAAGTAGAACAAACAATATCATATGAACCTCCAAAAGCAAACCAACCACAACCGCAAGGTTTTTTTAAAAGAATTTTTAACTATTTTAAAGATATAATAACTAGTTTTAAAGAAGCAATATTCGGCAAAAAAGAAGAACCTAAAACTCACGAATCAACAACTCCAACTACGGAAGCAAAGCCGACAATAACAGAAGAACCACTAACCACTGTTGCATCTTCTATAAATCCACCGCAACAGCAAGCTCCCGCTAATAATCAAAAACCATGGGAAAAATTAGGAATTCCACAGGAAATGTATAAGGAATCTCTAAAAGCAGAACAACAATTAGCCAAACCAGTAATAGAGCCAAAACAGCAGATACCTGAAAAAAAATCATCACTGGTTATAAATACTGAAGATCAAGTTGGTGTTTATAATACAGGAAATATAAAACAACCTACTTATTTATACACTGAAGATGATATAAAAAATATATTGGAAGCAAATATAGATAAGAATATGTTCTCTATATTTCATCATGCCTCTTTAGAAGAGCCGGAAATACTAAAAGATACTCTTCGTGTTACAGTAGAGGATTTAATACTAGATAATAAGCCTGCAATTATACCACTAAATACAGGACATAAACATTGGTTACTCTTAATGGCTAGTAAAGATGATAAAGGTAATATAAACTTTATGTATAATGATCCCTATGGTGAGCCATTGGAATCTCGACCAAAAGTAACAGAATATATTACCGAAATTTATCCCGATGCAAAAATAACAGACCTAAATACCAAGCAACAAGAAAATGTATATGATTGCGGAGTGTTCGTATGCGATAGTGCGATCAAACTCTCTAAAGGGCAAAAAATTCTAACTACTGAAGAATCTAAAGACCAAGGTATAAATTTAAGGAAAGCTCAAGCTAATACATTATTAATACAGCAACAAGCAATAGCGATTGGACACGAATCACGCAAGACATCATCTACAAATAACAAATTTCACAATCTTATTAACAGCCGAAAAACAAAAGATACTGAAAGGAGTCGTTGATAACAAAAAAACATTAGGCAAAATCTATAATTACTAATATAATTATTTATAGTTAATTTATATTTTAACAAAGAATGACTACCATACTTGTGATCGTTATTATAATAATGATCGCCTTATCTGCTTTATTTGCCGCTACCGAAACTGCTATTACCGCTTCTTCCCCAGGGAAGATTCATAAACTTAAAATCGCCGGTAATAAGCGTGCTAAAACAATTTTAGAGGTTCTTAAGAAAAAAGAAAAGGTCATAGGAACTTTATTAATAGGTAATAGTTTAATCAATACTGTTTGTACCACTATTGCTACTACTCTCTTTATTAGCTTTCTTGGAGATAATGGACCCATTGTTGCTTCCGGCGTTATGGCTTTTATAATTATTGTTTTTGCCGAAGTAGTACCGAAAGCAATAGCCGTTGCTAAACCTGAACAATTAGCATTAAAAATGGCTTCAACTATCGTAATATTTTTAAAGCTTTTCAAACCTATTAATATTGCTCTTGATTACATTACAAAAATATTTTGCTTCATATTTCGTATTAATTTAAATCCTCAAATATCAGGAACGGAAGAAGTAAGAGGCGTGATTGAGCATTACCATCAAGAAGGCGGAGTTTATAAATCTGATCGTAATATGCTCGGCGGGATATTAGATATACGTAATATGACGGTATCGGAAATTATGACTCACAGAAGTAGTATTATAGCCCTTAATATCGACCTACCTCATGAAGTGATAATTAAAACTTTATTATCGGGTGCTCATACACGTATACCTTTGTGGCAAGATAATAGAGATAATATAATAGGGATTCTCAATCTAAAAGATTTGCTTAAAGCATTATACGAAAATAATAATGATGCAAAAAAAGTTGATATTAATAAACTTCTAACCCCACCTTGGTTTATCCCTGAGAATGCACTTGTAGTAGACCAGCTACATGCATTTAGAGAACGTAATAATCATTTTGCTTGTGTTGTAGATGAGTATGGTACTCTACTAGGTATTATTACTCTTGAAGATGTTATAGAAGAAATCGTAGGCCCCATTACTGATGAACATGATAGACTTAATAATGAAATTATCAAGAAGTCTAATACCGAGTTCATTATAAAAGGAACTACGACTATTAGAGATATTAACCGAGAACTTGATTGGAATTTATCGGATGAAGATGCAAACACTATAGCAGGATTAATAATCCATAAAATTGCTAGAATTCCAAATCAAGGGGAAGTAATTGAAATATTTAATTTAAAGGTAATTATTTTAAAGAAAATTGCCAATAAGATTGATAGCGTAAAAATTACCGTATTACCTACTACCGAGGCAACAATAAGCAGTGAGTGAAATCGGTAATTTTTTACTACTAACAACGATGTACTTGTCGGTTATCGGTTTGTCTTTTGTCTTTTATGTCATGCCTGCGAAAGCGGGAATCCATAAAAAATCTCTACTTTATAGACTGGATTGCCGCTTTCGCGGGAATGACAACTACCTCATTACTTGCCTCTTCTACATAGCTGCCTCATGTACTATACTTGCCTTTTTTACCCTAGTCTATGCTTTTATTATCTCTGACTTTTCACTACAAAATGTTTTCTTAAATTCCAGTACTTTAAAACCTTTAATATATAAAATAGCCGGTAGTTGGTCGAACCACGAAGGCTCAATGTTATTATGGTTTTGTTTATTACAAATCGTTAGTTGCTGTTATATATTTTTACTTGAAGATAACCGTCTTAAATTTTTATCTATTATTATTCTATCAGCCATACAATTATTTTTTAGCAGCTTTATTTACTTTACCTCCAATCCTTTTAACGTGTTTTCTTTCGTTCCTAAAGAAGGGTTAGGCTTAAACCCGATGCTACAAGATATTGCTTTGAGCATCCATCCTCCTCTGCTTTATTTAGGCTATGTTAGCTATGTAGTACCGTTTACTATTGTTTGTGCCTCTATGTCATTCTCATACCCACTTATGTCATTCCCGCGAAAGCGGGAATCCATTAATGACATAAGACTTCTCAAAACATTTTCCAATATCGGTATCTTATTTACTACCATAGGAATTAGCCTTGGTTCTTGGTGGGCATATAGAGAACTCGGCTGGGGCGGATTTTGGTTTTTTGATCCGGTAGAAAATATTTCACTATTTCCTTGGTTATCCGGAATTATGCTCCATCATTCTATAATTGTAACAACAAAAACCAGACGTATGCAAAACTGGACAGTAATTTTATCCATCATTACTTTTTTATTAGTAATATTTAGTGCTTTTTTAGTACGTTCTGGTTTTATTACCTCAATTCACTCTTTTGCATTCTCACCTGAGAGAGGAATATACTTGCTTGGGATATTTTTGATTATGGGGATTGGTAGTATTGGGTGGTATACTACCACATCATTGCGAGGAAATGCATTAGCATTGACGAAGCAATCTCAGGAAACTAACCGAGATTGCCACAGCCACTTTCGTGGCTTCGCAATGACGAATTGTGGAAACTCCATACTCCTCGGTAATATATTCCTCCTTCTTAGCCTTATTGTGCTAATAGCTGCCACACTTTATCCGCCAATTTACTCTTTATTCGACGATAAATCTATTATTATTAGTGAAACATTTTTTGTTAATAATTTTATTATATTCGTTATCCCTATTCTTGGTACCATAGGATTATTTACTACCAGAAGCTCTATTAAAAAACATATTATAATTCTAATATTATCTCTAATAATTACTTATTTAATATCATTAAAAGTAACATTTAGTGTTATATCGATTTTAACTATAATCGCATCTATATTTCTTATGCTTCATAATATTCATTATCTTTTGGTTAAAACTAATTATTGTAGAAATAGACTTAAAGCAAGTAACGCTAGTATGATCCTTGGGCATTTTGGTTTTGCACTAATTAGTTTTAGTATTACTATGAATACATTATTACAAAGTGAAATGGATTTTACCGGCAGAGTAGGAACAAGTAAAACATTTAACGAATTTAAAGTAACATTGCAAAATATTAAGTTTGCTCAAGGTAAAAATTATTATAGACAAATCGCTGAATTTTGGCTTGAGGATAATAGCCGTAATATAACTATATTAAAGCCGGAAAATAGACTTTATATAGTTGAAAAGAGTTTATCGCAAGAAAGTGATATATACTCTTACTTATTATATGATCTTTACGCAGTTTTAAGTAATATAGACGGCGATATAATCCATGCTAAAATATATTACAAGCCAACGATAAGCTTTATTTGGCTTGGAATTATTCTTACCGCGTCCGGTTTTTTTATTGCACTAATCAGAAAAAATTCTAGCTAATTTGAACCATCACATTTAAGGTTTAAAATTTTAATACTATTCGGATGATCAGCACCGAATTGTTCTATCTGATTATTACAGAATTTTTCATATCAAAATTTCTTAGGTAAAGTACAACTAGCTTTAGCGGCTGCAAAATACATATTACTTATTTCATACACATTTTTCATATTTTCTTTATAATTATTCCAATATATATTTTCAGCAGTAGCATAAGTATCTACCGCCTCCTCATTTTGATTAAGTAACACTAGTGCATCCCCTTCAGCAACAAACGTTTTTGCCAAATCTATATCCGGTGATATAATAATCTCTTTGTTAGGTCTAGTTGGATCATTAAGAAAAATTGCTTTAGCTTTTTTATTCTAGAGCTTCGGTAACATCACCTAAACCTAGTTTTGCTCTTGATTTTTGGGTAAAAATTCGTCCAAATACTTGATTTTCCTCTTTTTTACTCGACTTATTCATATCATATACTTATTCTAATAAAGAAAGAGCTTCCTGATGTTTCTTAAGATTATTTAATACATCTAATTTATTTAATACATCTAATTTAATGAGATATGAACCGGTAAGAAATAAATCTTGAGGTTTCATCCCGTTTTCGATACAAGCATTTATAGTATCGTCAATTCTTCTTAATGCTTCATAATTTTTACCTTGGATATTAAATAATTTAGCTTTTGCATAATATATAGTTGCTATGTCAGTTTGATCTACTAGATTTTGATTGAACATATCTTCCATCATTTGGATATTTTTTCTGCTTCTTCTAGATTTCCTAGCTGAATATTGGATATAGCCGAACCGAAAACTACATTACATTTTATGGAATCATATACTTTCACTTCATCAAATACCTGCTTAGCTTTCGTATCTATTCAATTGCTTTTTAGGATCTGACCAAGTTCTATAATACCACCCTATGCGTCCTAAATATGCAGCATAAGCAAATTTTTCTTCATTATTCATTGTCCATAATTTAAATTTACCTTTTTGATCGTTTTTATCAAACCAATTTACTAATTTTTTTGAGTTATATAAATCGGAAGAATTAGCATATTGTATTAATAAATTTATAACTCTAAAATTTTATATATTGATATATCGTATTTTTCTGCATTTTTTGTAATTAATCCGGTATAGTTTTAGCATTTCTAAAAATACGCCCCTTTACTAAACTTTTAGGCATAGAATTTAAAAGATCTTTATCTCCATTTATTTGTAATATTTTTTCCATCATGCATTTCAAATATCGGATTAACTTCATTAGGTTCAATATTAGAGATCAAAGCAAATTTAGAAAACTGATAAATATCATCATCTAGACTATGCTTATCTTCAGTAATAGAATTTAATAATTCTTTTGAAACACTTTGATTATTAACCAATGCTATCCCATCTAGTAATCTCTTGGCACTAGGCTTTAATTCATTGCTAACAAGTTTTATATTTAGCTCAATTTTATCCTTAGAGGCTTTTATCTTTTTCTTGTATTTCTCTAAGTTTAAACCTTGTATTTGATTTAATATTTGTGCTCCTTGAACTATGAGAATCGGATAACCTCCAAATGCTTGAGTCAAACAATTTATTAATTCCAGATTTTTATTTTCCAATATATTTGTTGCAAGTAATGCAGCTTCCGGCTTAGTGAAAGCGTTTGCTTTGATTATGTTAGATAATAATTCATCGTCTTGGGTACAAAATATAATATTACCTTTATACTCCCAATTAATAAAATCCTATATTTTCTTATTCTCGCCTATTTTTAAATTATCAAACACCAATAACCATTTATCTTTACTTACTAGATAAACCATTAAATCTTTCTTCATCACTGCCATATCTTCTGAAATCACCGGTGATTTTACCTCGGTATTAATAGTTTTAGATAATTTGAGTAATTGCGGCTCTATATTTAGATTACAATCAATCAACCAAATTATGTTATAGTTATCTTTATTTTCATAAGCGTACATTCTAGCAAGCTGCGTTTTACCCATACCACTTACCCCTGCTACACTAGATTGCTTATATTTATTAAGATTTTCCTTTAGTTTTTCCAATTGGGATACATGATTTATAAAATAGCTAACCGGTACAACTAAATTGGATATTTGACTTTGAACAAATATACTTCCGCTTATTAGAAGCATAATAATCACTAATATATATTTTTTTCATAATATTTATTAATTTTAAATTCTTAGCTGTAAAAATTTATATCTTTTCGACTAGAAGTCAATAAAATTTGAGGTTAGTGAAGGTATTGCACGGGGTGGAAAAGTAGGTGATGTCATTCTCGCATAGGCGGAGGGTTGTTGTATGGCTCGTTTATGTCCTTCCCGCGAAAGCGGGACTCCAGTAATTTAAAGATTATACACAATAAGTTTGTAAAATTAAAAGCTCGATTTATCTCGCTTTTTTCTGGATCCCTGCCTACGCGGGGATGTAATAGGTTTTGAGCCATGCAACAAGGCATGTAGGCGGGAAGAAAGAACAAACAAAGCCCCCTTTTTTCAAAGAGGGCTTTTTTCTTGAGGAACTTATAAACCGGCTAATCGGGAGCGATTAGAAGTTTACACGGACTTTTAGAGTACCTTGATGTGCAGTATATTTACTTGAAATCTGAGCATCGTAACCGATTCCGTACTCCATCTTAGCATCAGATCTTATGCTTGCACTTAAACCTAAATTATAAGATGTTTTAGCGGTTCTGTCAGGCTGGCTGATACACGGAGTAACTTGTCCGTCTAATACAGACTGAGTTTTAGATAATCTACCGGTTACTTTGTGAACCACAAAAGCGTGAACTTCCGGATATACCGCAAGATCAGTTATGTTCATAGTACTGCCGGCTACTTTAGCACCTACTATTAAATCGGTTCTATCGCTAAATTTGCTGTTAACTTGCTTGTTTGCAACTGTTGTACCGGTTTCTTTGTAGTTTTCGTCAGAAGACTTTAAGTAGCTAAGTCCTGCCATTGGAGTTACTAACACACCTTGCATTGCATTGTAATCATAACCGACTGTTAAGTTACCACCGAATGTCATGTTATCGTAATGACCGGCAGCAATTTGCTTGCTCATATTACCGTTAGCATCGAAGAAGTAACGCTGACTTTTGTTCTTCACTTGGTTTAAGCTAAATATTGCACTACCTTGAGCAAAGAAGTTCTTAACAAGCTGCTGGGCACCATATAGAGAGAATGAGAAACCGTTAACGTCGGTTTTATCACCTTTCTTATAATCTTGGTGTTTTATATCAGTTTTAGTGATACCGATAGCAGCACCGATCATTAAGTTATCGTTAGCTAGCGTATCTAAACCGATTACGACACCGGTGGTTTTAGCTTTATAACCAGCTAAACCACCTTTCTTACTTTGATGTGCATCAGTATAGAAAGGTTTTGCCCATATACCGTAAGCTACATTATCAACAGCCTCGTCACCTGCAGCAACCGCAGCCGGTATTGCTCCAGCTTCAGGTCCAGCCATTTCAGCAGTTTCAGGAGTACCTAAATATCTAAGAGCACCTAATCTGTTACCAAGTTGAGCTTGGATATCTTTAGCTACCTCTAATTGTGCATTAGTTATGGCCGCACTTGTATCGGTAACGATAGCTCCAACAAAGTTAGCAGAATTAGCACTATTTTTAGCTAAAAGAAGATTATTATATGCTGCAGTATTAGTTGCATTTACAAATGTTGTAACGTTCTGACCTACACCCGGTGCACCTCCAAACGGACTATTTGCGATATCATTAGTAACTACGTTTTCTGCATTGTTAGTACGTGTTATTACATAATCTTGGTTAGCAGCACGTATTAAACCGTAATTTACGAAACGATTATTTCCGGTTACAGCAAAGTTGGGACCTCCTAAAGTACCGTTAAATCTAGCACCACCTTGGATTAAAGTATAAGTTTGTGTACCACTGAAATTTGCATTGGCATTATCTTGTACTTTAATGGTTGTAGTTCCTGTGGTTGTTGCATTAACTTGTGCACCTTCCAAGATAACGATGTGACCTATATTACCGTTTGCTAATGTTAAAGTAGTTTCAATAGAAGTATTGTTTCCCCATGTTGAAGTACCACTTGCAAATGTTAAAGTATTTGTAAGAAGATTGATTTTACCGTTAATAGCAGTAGTACCGCCGCCTAAAATTACATTAGAATTTAAAATATCTAAGTTATAAGTACCAAAGTCTATGACTTGTGAATAAATATTTCCTTGTAATCTTGCATTACCATCACTACCTGTAAATCTAACAGAAGCTACAGGAGTATCTGAATCACCTATATTACCGACTAATGCATTACCTAAATAAGTTACAGTACCATTATTAGCTTTAGTAGTACCAATCATACTTGTAGAATTAGACAATATACCGTCAGCAAATCTTACATTACCGTTACCGTTAACACTTCCAAGAGTAATTTTACCGTTAAAACTTGTTCCGGCTATACCGCCTGTAGTAACAGTTACACCGTCATTAATTGTTGCGTTAGTTGCAATAATATTACCTAAGTTGTTATAGTCTGTAGTAAACGTTACTTGCTTGAACTTTGAAGGGCTAATACCTGTGCCTAAGCCATAAACTGTACCAGGGGTATTAGGAATACCACCGCTAAGTGTGACAGTACCTTGATTATTGTTTATAGTACCGATACCTGCATATAATGTAGTAGCATTAACGATTATGTCGTTATCGCTTCCAAGACCTAGACCTACGATATTATTTTGATCACCGATTACTTGACCGTCAGCGATGACACTATCAACACCTAAAACAATCACGCTAGGAACATCAAAACCTGTAGCTGTTTTATTACCTACGGTACTTTTAATTGTTAAAGGAATTATGTTGCCTGCATCATTGAATGGAATGCCTCTAGGTAAGAATACAACTGCACCTACACTTGAATTTTCAAAAGCAATCGTATCAGTCACGGCACCATGATAATTACCTGCATTACCTATCTCATTAATCACTACGTTACCGGGACCAGAAACCGTTATTTGTTTTAAAGCATTAACAGGTGCAGCTTGTTTGTTTAATGTTACGGTAATAGGACCGGTGTTAACGAATTCTACTATACCGGTACCATCGGCAGATGCAACAAAGTCTGCAGTATAGTTACCACCGATTTGTAAGGTAGAATTAGCTGCAATTGTAGTGTTACCGTTAAATGTTGCATTACCTAAGAACTTAACAGTAGTACCGTTATCTAATGCTACAGTATTAAACTTATTACCTTGCTGTCCACCGACTGTACCGCTTACTATATTTGTTCCACCGGCATTAAAGATGAAAGAACCTACGTTAGCATCGGTAGTAGTAATATTAGTAGCATATAAATTTACACCTTCACCAACATTTAATACAGTATCAACATTAACCCCTTTAGATCCAAAATTAATTTCTGCAAGTGGATTTGTAGCACTACCTAAATTTGTACCGGCTGCAAGAGTTGTATTATTATTTACAACAGGATTAAATATTATTTTACCTTGACCGGCAGCATTTGTAGTTCTTGTTATTAAATAAGTATTATGAGCGAATTGTACTGCACCGTTATTTCCAATAACTAACTCGTTAATAGCAACATTACCGTTACTTAAAGCTGTTTTACTTGAGCCAATATTAAATTGTCCAAGAGTTTTATTATTAGCTCCAATAGTACCGATTTTACCGTTAATAGTTAAAGTTTGAGCATTTGTTAGGCTACTCGCATCAACAACGCCTGTTTGATCAGTAGTTATAGCTAAATCAAAATCAACTACAATATTATTTTGAGTGCTTGTTAATTTAATAGTACCACCGTTAGCTTGGAAATCAATCGTTCCACCATTAGCACCGATAATATTTGCTCCACCAAGTGTTAATGTTTTTGTAGCATCGTTAGCTAAAGTAATGCCTTGTAACGCAGCAGCACCACCAGCGTTCCCTATATCGCCGGTAATTGTAGCACTACCGTCTAAGGTAATAGCACCGGCTGCAAGAACACCGGCGACAAGAGCAGTTTGGTTAACTTTACCGTTTATAACTGTACCGTCAGCAAGTTTAAAGATAGAACCGGCATTTCCTAAACGTAACTCGGCAGCATGTGTTCCTGATAATTGGACAACTCCGGCACCTGATGCTTCAATTGCTGTAATATTATTTGTCACCGCAACATTTGCATCTGCACTAGCACTTGCTAAAGTACCGTTAGCATCAAAAGTTATCACACCTGCAGTGTTACCGGGATTGCTAGCATCACCTGTAAAATTACCGGTAAGGGTCATAGTATTAGGAACTGTAATCTGTGCTGCAAGATTACCGAAATCAGTATTACCAAAGTTTGAGTTTTGGGTTATTGCAACTTTAGAAGCTGCTGTTTTAAAGGCAGTAGTACCGTCTGTACCAACGTCAACTATGTGTCTAAAATTTACTTGTCCAGCTGCATTAGCACTTTGTATAACCATGTCTTTAGCATAAACTTGTCCATCGATTGTTGCTACCTTACCATTATCTACGCTAACAACAAATCCTGCAGCTCTACCTGCGCCATTATTAGTACCTATTACTGCATTAGCAGGGCCTGCATTAGCTTTAAGTTGACCGTCTACTGCAACAGTGTTAAATTCGATAATACCTTTTAGATTACCGCCTAAACTTCCTGTAACGTTAAAGTCGGTAGCAGCAGCATTCTTACTTAATAATACTAATCTACCCGTACCGTCTGTTCCATTAAAATTAATAGTAGTACCACCTGCTTGTAAATTTAAAGCATTAGCATTATTAGCATCAGTATTGAACATGATACCTTGACCGTCACCGATATTAATTGCATTAACAGTAGCAAAACTTTTACTTGAAACTTGAATAAATCCATTAGTAACATTTAATGTACCGTTAGCACCATTAACTATTAAAGCATTATCTCCAAGTATAAGAGGAGCTTTTTGAGTTGTAGGATTTGCTAAATTAAATACTAATGTAGAAGCCGCAGCACCGAAGTCTATGCTTCCTACACCTTTAAGATCATTATTGCCAATAGCAGCACCATTATTACATTGTACAACAACATTTTGAGCATTTTTTGTAGCAGCAGCTTGTGCATTAGTAATACCTTGACCTGTTATAGTAAGAGTTTTACCGGCATTAAGCGTAAGGTTAAAGAAGTTAGCGTTATTAACAACATTAGTGATGAACCCTAAGGTAGTATCTTCACTCACTGTCACTGCTAAATTGTTTGCAGTATCTAAAAACAAACCGTTAAAACTACCGGCTGGAGTATTTAAATTAATACCCTTATGAGCATTAGCAGTAATAACTGCATTTAGAGCAACTGCAACATTTGCAGGAACTGCAGTTTGGTCAAATCCCGCACCATCAACAGTTGTAGCAACTCCGTTTGTTGTTCTATTCTGCTGTATAGCAGCACCCATAGCTGAACCTGCAAAACTGGCTACTATGGTAGCTGTAGAAGCAGTTACCAACCCTGCGGAAATTAATTTTTTTAGAAAATTTGGTTTTTGAGCCATAATTTTTGTCCTATATTTAAGTTAAAATTTAGTACCTAGTATTAAAACAATCAAACGTGAGTCAAGATATCCCACATTTGATAAGGAAATAACCTAATATTTTGTTTCAATAGTTTCTAAACTACGAGCTGAGCATACTATATATTGTATATAATTACAAGCATCGCTATAGTTTTTTTATAAAGTTTTAATAAATGTTATATTTTTACCACATGTTATATTTTTACCACATTGGCGTTATGCCTTATCAGTGTCATCCCGTGGCTTGACCGCGGGATCCAAAAAAAATAACTTAATAAGTATACATTTTTGATTTTTTTAGATGGATACCGCTACAAGCTCGTAGTATGACACCAAGCACTGGATCCCGTGGTCCAAGTCACGGGATGACGAACTAATTATCCCACTAATCTTTGTTAAATATTAGCACTTCAGCAGTATTTGCCCATTTTAGCATTTCGTCGTATTTAGTATGCCAAATACGCATAATTTCTTTTTCATATTCTACAATTTGCTCTTCAAATCCTTCAAATTGTTTCACCATTTGACGTGCTTTAGAAAGTATCGTGTCATTAGTAACGTCAAAAACTTTTTGCAAATGACGGTCTTGTTCTTCTTTATAATTTAAATGAGCTGCTCTACCAAGCTCGGCATCTTTATGCATACTTTCACTTCTTATCTGTATTTCAAAATTACGTTTAGAGTGTAAAAGCTGCATTATATTATGAAGAGACTGATAGCCGTTACTTTTTGGTCTATTGATATAATCTTTGGTGTATAACCAATCTAAATGCGGAGAACTCTTAACTATGTCCAAAGCATTATAGCATAGAGCTTTAGATTTAACTATAATCCTACATGCAATTAAGTCTTTCAATGCATCAATCGGCACTTCTTTCCTTTTCATCTTTTTTAAAACAGAATAAGGGTCTTTAAGACGCATATATATCTCATTTTCTATATCTGCTTTATTTAAATCTTCTTTAAGCAGATTAATAATATCACAAATCAAATCCCCTCCTGCTACCTAAAATTCTCTATATCTCTATTCTTAGTAAATATTACCTATAGCTTTTAGAACTTAAATCCACAAGACTGTTCATAACACTATTCAAGTAATTTATAAAATTAATTCTTTAACTAAAAATTAAAAAACAGATTAATAGTAAAAATAAATTTTTTCAATATAATTGTTTAATTAATTTTAACTTAGATTAATTGGATAAGTTCCTTAATAGCCATTTTACGGCTAAATACCTGCCGTTGTGCAGTTCTGTTGTCATCCCGTGGCTTTATGACCACGGGATCTTACATCACAGACTGTGTCCTAAGATACCGCGGTCGAGCCGCGGTATGACATTAAATGAATAATAGCATTACGCAATAAACAAGTCAGAAAATTTATCTATAGAACTTTCCGAAACACTACATAGAACTTCAGACATTTTGTTAAATTCTCCGGTACATTCAAGCACTATATCTACGCCTGCATCTAAAACTTCTTTGGTCACATCTGCCATACTACCGCTTAAAGCTTTCATATCTATTGCATCGGAAATAATAAGCCCTTTAAAGCCGATATTATTTTTAATATAGTCTATCACTTTTTTTGATAGGGTGGCAGGATTCTCAGGATCAAGAGCTTTATAAATTATATGTGCCGTCATAGCAAGTTTAATATTATCGTGCTTCGCGAGCTCCTTAAATACTTTAAAGTCTGTTTTTGCTAACTCTTCTATATCAACATCGACAATCGGTAATTTTTTATGGCTATCCACCGTAGCTCTACCATGGCCCGGAATATGTTTTATACAAGCCCCGACTTTCTCTTCTTGTAATCCGTCTATAGCAGCTAAACATAAAGGCACGACTACTTCCGGCTCCCCGCCGAAACTTCTATCGCCGACTATCTTGTCTGCTCCTTCGTGGAGCAAATCCGCTACCGGTGCAAAATCTAGATTAATGCCTACTTCTCGCAGCTCTTTCGCAATATCACTATAATTTTGTTTACATGCTTGGGGATCAGTAAAAGTTTGAGCAGCCGGAGCGTCATAAAAAGTCGGTGCTATAAGCCTTTGTACCCTACCGCCTTCTTGATCTATAGAGATGATAGTATTTTCCCCTAATACTTCTTTTATATCTGCAATAAGCTTAATAAGGGCTTCTTTAGCCTGCGCACCGTTATCATTCTTTCTAATATTACGACGGAATAAAACTACACCTAAAGGATTATGCTCTTCAAATAATTCTCTTTCGGCATCGGTTAATTCAGGACCAGATATACCTATAATTACTGGCTTTACCATTTGTCTTATTGTCATAATATGTTCCTTTCTTTTCTTTAAAACGTGATATGACAAGTACTATACGCACGTCATCGAGGAATCGGCAAGAATTTTTTTTATTTGAAGAGACAAATTATGGAAATTGGTAAGTAATATATCGATTCTAGCGGTAGAAAGAGATGTAATATCTTTATTTAAAGATTTTTGGAGTAGATCAATATCATTAGCAGTATAATATTTTCTATTATTTATTTTATAATTAGATAAATCAGGGTTTTTTGTCTCTAGATATCTTAATTGATGTAAAGCAATATTTAAATGCTTAATCACTTCACTAGCAGAATAATATTTTTTTGTTAGCTTATTGTTTGTCATATACTCCGAATACAGATTTTGTTGCATGGCTCGTTTTATGTCATTCCCGCGTAGGCGGGAGTCCCAAAAATAACCTTAATATTGATACACATTATTGACACAATAAACCTAAAAAAACAAGTTTTTTATAGGTTTTACTGGATTCCTGCTTTCGCGGGAATGACATAAAAAGCATTTTCCGAGACATACAACAAGCCAACAAATTATAACGAAGTTCATCGAGTAGATTCATTAATTAAAGCTTTTAATTTAGAAGAAGGGACAAAACGTAAATGCTTTTTTGATTCTATAATTACCGGTGCTTTGGTATGAAAATTTATTCCGGGACGTGGATTTTTTTGTTTCACCTCAAAGCTACCAAAATTCTTTAAAGTTAATTTTTGCTCTTTTGCTATTTCTAAAATATTAGAAAAAACCGTATGAACTATTTCCTCGCATAAATTATTTGAAAAACCCAATTTAGAGCTTAACATAGCTGCAATTTTTGCTTTGGTAATAGTCATAAATAATACCGGTTTTTAAGGGTATATTGTCTGCAGTCATTGCGAGGAGAAACTATAAGTTTCGACGAAGCAATCTCAGAAGTTGATCCTACTTAATGAGATTGCCGCGTCGATGCTACGCATCTCCTCGCAATGACATTAAAAAATTACGAATTTGCTTTTTCTTTATCGTTATTATATTCGTTAATATTTTTATTTAGCTCTTCTAATTTATCCACTAGGTGCTGACGTATTTTTTCTTGCTTCTTGCTGCCTGCTTTTTTATAAGCTTCCATTTTTGCTTTTACAGCATCTATAGATTTTTGCAGTTCTTCACCTTTTTTATCTTTCTGATCTTTCACATTCTTTTTTATCTCTGTAACGCTTTGGGCTATCTGATCATAAGTATTGCTTAAGGTCTGATTAAATTTATCGGCTCCCGTTTGTGCTAGGTTTGTTAAATTGTCTTTTAATTCCTGTAAGTTTTCGGTAATTGTTTTTGTACTGCTTGTAGCGACTTCTGCAGTTTGCACTTCATTTGCTTTTGTTTCATCCTTGGTAGGCAAATCTGCAAAAATACTAGGTGTTAATAATAAAGTAGCGGTAGCACCTAATGTTATTAAAAATTTTTTCATTATATTCTCCAATTATTTATGTTTATTATTATATTGTTCAACTTTCTTACTTAAATCATCAAGTTTTTCACAAGAGTCTGTCTATATTCTTCCACTTTATCATCTTTAATTTTCTGATAATCCTGTAACTCTTTCGTTAAATTTTTATATTGCGCTTTTATAGTTTCTAAAGAATGGTCTTTACTATCCTTAGCATATTCCTCTAAATCATTATCATTAATTTTGACGGATAATTTATCTGCTACTTCATGACATTTTTTATTAAAATCGACAGTAATAATTTTAGCAGAGTCCTTAAGATTTTAATGTAATTCTTCAAGTGCTTCACTTATAGTTCTTATAAAACCTCTTTATTGAAATAGTTAATAAAAATTAAACTTAAGTATTATATACCGGTATCATAAATAATATAATTATAAAAAGCAATTTTAAAAAGTACATATTGACTATATAGTTATTGTATCAAATAAATTTGAGGGTGTTATGACATTAGAACTAGGAAAAAAACTTCCTGATTTATCTTTACACATAGGTCAAGATAACGTAATTAAACTATCGGATTTAAAAGGAAAATTCGTAATATTATATTTTTATCCGAAAGACGATACACCTGGATGTACTATTGAAGCACAAGATTTTAACAAGCTAAAACCGGAATTCGATAAACTTAATACGGTAATTATCGGAGTATCCAAAGATAAGCTTGACTCTCATGATAAATTTAAAGAAAAATATAGTTTAGGATTTGATTTAGCCTCTGATGCAAATTCAAATTTATGCGAACAATTAGGGGTATGGATAGAAAAGTCAATGTTCGGTAAAAAATATATGGGTATTGATAGAGCTACGTTTTTACTTGATAAGGAAGGCATAGTTAAGCATATTTGGCGGTCAGTAAATGCTAAAAATCACGCTCAAGAAGTACTTGAGAAATTACGGACTATGCTTTCTTAAAATGTCATACCGTGGCTCATTTTTTTGTCATTGCGAGGAAATTGCATAGCAATTGACGAAGCAATCTCAGGATATTGGACGAGATTGCCACGCAGCCTACGGCTGCTCGCAATGACGTTTCATTTCTTCCATCTATTGTGAAACCAAAACCATTGAGCAGGATTTTGCTTAACCCATTCTCCTAGCATTTGATTAATATTAAGCATAATATTATAGCAATCGGCTTTATTATCGCCGGTTTGCTCAAACTTTAATTGCGGGTGAACTATTACTTTAAAATAACTGCCTTTAGTTCTAATGATTTGGCAAGGTATAATTGGATATTTATACTGCAAAGCAATTTTAGCGATGGCGCTTGCAGTCATAGCAGGATGCCCTAAAAAAGGCACTTCAATTCCATCGTTCATTTTTTGATCAACAAGCATAACAATAGATTCACTCTCCTTGATAGCCCTGACTAAAGCTCTGCTACCTTCAGGACCTTTCGGTATAAGTCTTAATTTATCACCGGCACGACTTTCATTAACCAACTTGTTAACATACGGGTTATTTGCTTTACGATAAATTACGGCAACTTTCGGATAAAATTTATGAAGAATCTTAATACTAATATCCCAATTGGCAAAGTGACCGCTAAATAATAAAAAAGGTTGTCCTTCAAGTTTTTTAATATTTTCTATGCCGATTATTGCGATTCTACGCTCTAACTCGGCTTCATCCATCTTGCTAACATATGTAAATTCACCGATAAACCTACCAAAATTATCCCAAGTTTGATCTATGATGTTTTCAACATCACACATATCGCCGAATACTACTTTAATATTTCGTCTAGCAATTTTATTAACAGCAAATAATATACCGACTTTTCTTGCTATAAAACTACAAATATCCGCCGCTTTATCTACACCGAATATTCCTATTACTTTCAGGAATATAACAACGATAAAATACTCAATTAAATATCTAAGCTTTTTTAAAAATTTTTTCATTTAATAAATCAGGATGGTTTATAGATAATTCTACATCTAGACAGACAATATTATTATTTAAATCATTAAACTTAACATGATCTTTTCTTGTAGTAACTAAGGTAGCATTATGCTCTTTAGCTAATGAATATAAATTTTCTAAATCTGCTTGTAAATAATTATAATGATCAGGAAAAATTTTGTAACCGGTTATATTTAATCCGTAATTTTTTAAAGTCGCAAAGAAACGCTCAGGATTACCGATACCGCTAAAAGCAAAATAATTTTTAGTTTTATCTATATTATTTGAAGGAACTATTTGAGCATTTATTAACTTATTGACATAAGGAGTTAAAATATTCGGTATTTTATCTTGGTGGCTACTGACTAAAAAAATTAAATCAGCTGCATCAAGGGCTTTATTTGGATATTGTCTTAAAGGACCGGCAGGAATTAGAAAACCGTTGCCGAAAAGCCTTTGGCTATCTACTGAGACTATAGTAAAGTCTTTATGAAAATAAGGATTTTGTAGGAAATCATCAACTATTATTATATCAGGTTTAAGCTCGTTAAGTAACGGCACAATCTCTTTAATATTTTTAGTAGCAATAACTGCTCCGTACTTTGCAAGTATTACCCCCTCATCTCCTACCTCTAATGCTGTATGTCCTTGATGTATGGTAGTTGCACTTTTAAGGTTACTACCATAAGCCTTAGTTACTATTACAAAACTTACATTTCTAGCTTTTAGTAATTTGGCTAGATACATTACTATCTGCGTCTTACCCGTACCTCCTACGCTACAATTACCGACACAAATAACTTTAGCAGGCAACATAATAGGACGTGCTAAACTAGCTCGTAAATAGCCTAAAAATTGATATATCACGCTTATAGGCAAAAGCAAATAAGCTATAATATTTCGCTTCTGCCAAAATTCAGGATATAAAAGTTTGATCATAGTTTAACATTTATGGTAGTTAAAAATAAAGTCAAACGGATTGATTGCTTTATTATCTAACAGAATTTCAAAATGCAAATGTTCACCCGTTGCATTACCAGTGCTTCCTTGTATACCGATAAATTGACCACGCTTAATTTTATTTCCTTCCTTGACTGACATTTCTTTTAAATGAGCATATTTCGTAACAAATTTGCGTCCATGTTTAATCTCAACAAAATTCCCGTAATCAGGTACTCTAGCGGCTTTTATAACAATTCCGCTTGCTGCTGCATATATCGGTGCTGCTTTTTTAGCTTGTAAATCAATACCGCTATGGAAACATTTCTTTTTTCTTTTCTTTTTATGAGGACTTGTCCTAGTTCCGTAATGGCTAGTAATTTTCGGCTCATATTCCGGCATCATAAGTGGTATTGTACTAATTATTTTATCAAGCTTGGTTAATTCTGAGATATTATTCCTATGAGTTTGTTTTTTTGCAAAATAGCTAGCTTCCGGTTTAGAGAGAAACTTATATTTTGAATGTAGTTTCGTTACAACTGCCTTTATATTAGCTATTTTTATTTCGGCTGCTTTATTAAATTCTGCCAGGTTTTTATTATGTAATTTGTGTAAAAAAATCTTATTTTGTTTAGGGTTATTAATTATTAGACCTAAGTTTTTTGCATATATACATTTGCTATTTTTGTTTGTTAAATCATACTGTACTACTAAATCCGCATGGCTGATTTTATATTTTTGTTTTAATTGAGATGAAGTAGTAGCAAGTAACGTAGTATCACTAGATTTTTTAATACTGCTACAACCTTGAACAAGAAAAACTATAAACAGTAAAAAGATATATTTTTTAAAAGACATTAAAGATAAATGTATGTAAATTTCAAATTAAGAGTGCCACTTAAATATTCTGTTAATTTCTCTAATTCTCCTCTAATATTTGGAGGGTTAATTAACATTAACCCACACTTTACCATATTTTTATCACTATTTAAAAGCTCATATTCAATAATCATAGTTTCTTTAAATCCGATATTTTTGTAATTATGGTAAAAATTAAGACAGTATTATTAAGAACTCGTAACTTAATTTTTTTAAGTGCTTCAAGTAATTTTTGAAACTCATTTTTTACTTCAAAAGGCGGATCAAGAAAAATTAATCCTCTATTCTCTTTAAATGGTAGCAAAGCTTTGATAGCATTATCACAGTATATCACTTCTGCAGTAGGGAATTTTTCCTGGTCGATTCAACATCTCTAACACAGCATATTACTTTATAATTATTCTTTAATAATTCAGCTGTAATATATGATCCAATAAAGCCGTTAGCTCCTGTTACTAGTATTCTCATTATAATATAAACGATTCAGGTACTGATATTTTTTATATCATTAATCAGATCCTGTTGCCAATAGAAGATAAAAAAGGATATGTTATGTCCACAACTATTGTTTTTTTGGTTAAAAACTTTTATAACCCAATCCTCTTCTCTCTTATCATAAACTGGGGTTGCTCGTGTGTGACTTTAATGTTAAAATAATTAAAGATTATAAATGATTATATATAAAAGATTTGAATAAATATTAAGAGATGTTTATATTTTTTAATATTTATTTAATTAAAATTATGAGTAATAAACTAGAAGTAATAATACAATATTATAATGATATATCAAATTTAGGCGTAAGATTATGGAAAACTACTACAGCACTTGCTAGTTTTAATTTAGGTGAGGTATGGAAAATATGGTTCTGTGATAAAAATTTTAAAGATCTACTGACACTAGATCAAAGTTTAATTTATACTCAATCTTTAGAAACAATGTTAAGTAAAGTAGCTGCTACCGGAAAGTATCAAGATAATAATATTGATCATTCTCAATGGAGCCATTGTTTTGAAGAGCTAAATAATCGAGATCATTTTTCTACAGAAGTTAATAGGGGTAGAAAACAAGAATATCATTGATGCTATGCTAGATGATATAGGGGATATAAATTCATTAGATTTTAGTACCCTAGTTACTAAAGTCCAAGTGTTTTTAAAAAATAATTTAGATCAATCTGAACACTTGATTAAAGCAGCCAAAGAAATCGATGCTATGGCATATCCTCTGACGAGAGAATATTTTTTATATCGCTATATAGCTAAAGCAATATTACTTACAAATACTTTAAATGCGCCTTCCTCGTATGAAAACGAGTTTAATATAATAAAAAAAGCTCATTTAAATTTTGCAAATTATCTTAATTCATTAGAGCAAAGTCTTACTAGAATAGAAAAAGCTAGTGATAAGTATAATGAAGATCACAAAATTGCTTCTTGGTTAACCGAAAAATCAGCTTTAGTTAGTAATCATTCAGGTAAAATAGCAATTACTTATGTTTCTCTTATAGTGGGTGTAATTGCTTTACGTTCATATGTAATTGACGAAAAGGATCCTTGGTATGAATTATGTGCTTTACCGACCACTAACCTTGCGATGTTACAAATTTTATGTAAAATAAATTAATTAAATTTTTGCATGATAAAATTGTACCGGCTTTAATTGAGCATAAGCAATTTACAGCTGAAGAAATTAAACCATATTTTCAGTTACTATATAAACATTCCAAAACAGATAAGAATACGCAAATAAAACTTCAGGCAATATATAATAAACTTACCAATCAAGATATAGATTTTAACAATATTGAATCAGACATTAGTATCTATCATGGATGGAAGAGTACTGCTATATGTTCGGCAATAGCCACACTGATTTTGGATTATATCTGTTTTTATTTTCGTAATCCAGCATTAGAATTTTATGAAGATCCAATGTTTTATGCATCAACTTCTGTTAAATTCATGCGTCTTGCTTCTTTATATTAGTATCAACATATTATGGCAATAAAGTTATAGAAAATATCACCAACAAAACATTAACTAATGATGTGGTTTTTCAAAAGTTTTACTATAATGATACGGCAAGATTGACCCTAGCGATAGTACCTTTAATAATGTTTGAGTCTATTAAAGATTTAAAATTCTTAAGTCTTGCAACTTTAATAGATGTTTTAACAACTGTTATATCGGATTTCAATGTCGGCAAGGCAATTAGTAGTGCAGGCAAGAATATTGCCGAGAAAACCGCTACTACCCTTACTTGGCTTAATAAGGTTACCTCAGGCACAAACGATGATACAGTTATTGATATTGATCCTACAGAAGAAGTACCATGCTTAGAGGTTTTGTGGACACTGCTAATTGATTTGCTATTTTGCAGCAAAAAATAGCCAAAATTAAATCTTTTTAGAAATGTCCACAAAACCTCGATTAAGGTTGTAAAATTTACGTTATTTAATGTGCTCTTCCCATTTCAAATATAATTGAATCTTCAGAATTAAGTGTTGCATATATTAAAAAAGGCGAGGTGACATAGGACTGCACTTCGCTATGCATAAAAGCTTGGTACATTATCAATCTCTAAAGTAAAGTTTTTGCTATATTCAAGAAGTTTTTGAGCAGCTTTTAAGTGTATCAAATAACCTGTAGTTGTATTAAAGTAACCACCATGACCTATCTTCTTTAAATACGGATTATTGTAAATATTATAAAATATTTTGTTTTTAGAATGTGACAAGGACAAATAAATTAAATCCCAGTCGGTAGGTAAATGCTTAAGCATTGTTAAAAATTTATTACGGAAATCGTCATTTAGTATAGCATCATCTTCTATTATTAGGGCATAAGGTATATTGTCTTTAACCATTTTAAGCCAAATTTCTCTATGGTTACAATAACAACCGAGTTCACCTGCCGTTAAAGTATGATTTAATATTTTGCTATCGGAATAATAATTTATATTTTCCGAAGGACAAAGTACAGTATAACCGTTATTAAGGGATAAAAGAGCAGGGTTATTTTTTACATCTAATCCGGTAAATCTTTTTCCCCCTGAATCTGTTATAGATAAATTATAACCGTTTCTTCAAGTGGAGCAAGAACCTATTTGATAAGTTTTTAAAAATATAAAAAGCAATGATAAACAAATAATTATAATTGATATTATAAAAATAGTTTTTAATTTGTATTTAATAAAGGTAATTTTTTTCTTAATTTTTCTTTTACTGCGATGTAATTATTTTCTGAAGCCGGTACAATCTTATTATTATATATCTTATAATATTTTTCATCATCTTTATCAACAGAAATAATATAATTATATAAATCTTCTTCTGAATAATCTTTAGCAAATATTACTGAATTAGGGTTTACATCTTTTATATAACTTTTATCTGCATAATATATAATAGGTACTGCTCCTGCTAAATAAGCTTGAAAAGGTTTTGCAGTAACATACCCCTCAGATGTTTTATTTTCAAAAGCAATAACAAATTTACATTTAGATAACCATTCACGAGTTTTGTCTTTTGGTATAATTGTAGATTCAGTATTTAAATACTTACTGCCGCTTACTAATACAGCGACAATTTATGAAAAAATCGATTTCTTGCTATGCAGCCGTCGTTCTCAGGATCTTCTATACCGTTAGAGACTAAGAAACAAGCAAAATACGTTTTGTTCGGATTGTATTTTGAGCGTTTATATTCAAGTACTGATGTCATTAGTACAATACATATAATATAAAGGTATTCTTATATAATTTGGATGATCTATATAATCAAAACCTATAGATATATCATAATTTTCTAGCTTTGGTCTAACCGATTCACCGGTAAAAAATATCTTTATACTATCTTTATTACTAATAGTTCTTTGACCAAAAACACTATCAATAATAAGGTCATAATTGTTATGATCTATAACAATTGTTCGTCCGTTTTCTTCAATGATTTCTTTTATCATCGGTAGCTCGTCTATTGTAAAGCCCGGCCACATATTAATAAAACTCACTCTTATAGCATGTTTGTTTTCTTTTTTAGGAGCTTTAATCTTATATGCTTACACATAGTAACAATATGGCTATACACATTATGGAAAGTTTTTTTAACATTTAAATTACCTATTACGAGAAAAATTTATTTATAATTTTTCTGCTATTTGTGGTGGATTTTCTGCTTCCACTTCAATAATCTCAGATTTAGAGGAAACGATTTGATAACGCTCTAAGGTAGCCGGCATGGCTTTATTCCCTGAATCAATACCGAGTTTTTGAATATTCTTTACTCTTGACATAAAATTACGATTAAACGAGGCAGCAAATTTATCGTAATTAGTAACCATATTATGCAGGTTATTACCGATCTTTTGAGAATAATCTGCCATAGTACCGATGGAGCTTAATAGCTTTCTCACTTCTTCAATGATTACCTTATAATTTTCTGAGCGGCGATGATCGGTAATTTGAAATTTTGCAAATGATAGCATATTCATAAGTCCGCTAGGTCCTACCGGAAAGATATTACAGCCCCAAGCTTTTTGTAAAAATTCAGGGTCGGCTGCAATAACTTTCTCCACCGCTTGTTCAGTCGGCAAAAACATTAAAGTAATAACATTGTTAAAGCTCTGATCCTTTTTGTTTAGATTAGTTAAAATATTTGCGGCATATTCTTTATTCGCCAAAGATTTTAAATGGTAATTCATAGTTTTATTAAGACTCATGTTATTATCTTGCTCGTCTACAAGAAACTTTGAAGCTTTAGAATCAATAACCATTAAATTACCGGAAGGAAGAAAAATGAGCGCATCAGGTCTTAGCTTTCCGCTATCTAATGTAGTTAGACCGTATTGCATAATGAAATCTAAATTAGGACGTAAGCCCGAAGATTTTAGGATATTCTCAAGGGTAATCTCAGCAAGTAGCCCCGCCCCGATCGGAGAAAGCAGAGACTGTTTTATCAAATCAACTGTACCTTTTGATTGCTCTATATCTTTATTTAATGCTCCCACCATCGTAATTAACCGTTCAAACTCACTATTAAATTTTCCTGAAGCAGTAGCGATATTTTTCTCGGCTAGCTCTCTTGCCGCCGTGTTTTCCATTTTATGTATCGCTATTAATTGTTTAGACAAATCTTGACCTAAATCAAATAACGCAGCTTTAGCCGATGAAAATGACTCTTCTCTTATTTTTTCTGAATCCTTAATAGTCTGTGCTTGATATTCTATTTTACACTGCAATTGTTCAATTTTCTGTAAATATCCTATCTTTTCTTGATTTAATAATTGGTTGTTATTGCTAATTTCTAGATTCTGCTCTGATAAAAATTGTAGCTGTGTCCTTAAGGTTTGAGTTTTTACATAAAACCAAATTATTAGCGCTAATAAAATAAGTAGCGTAGTTATAATAGTGGGTAATAAATAAGGCATAGAATGAAGCAAAGTTTAATGTTAAATAATACTAAAGTACCGCATAATTTGCACTAATTATTTTGGCATTGCCTAGAAAAGGTTGATATAGTCATTGTGAGTTACTGCAGGTGTTGTTGCATGGCTCGTTTTATGTCATGTCTGCGCAGGGCTTGTTGTGTGGACCGAAAAACCCGTTCGGTGTTATGCCGTGGCTTGACCACGATATCCAAAAACACAACTTAAAATACTAAAATTTTAATGTTTTAAACTGGATCCCGCGATCAAGTCGCGGGATGACAATTAGGAAACTGGTCCACGCAACAAAGCATTCCCGCTTTCGTGGGAATGACATCGGAAGGCTAAACTATAAAACAACTTTTTCTAGGCAATGCTCAATTTCAATACTACAAGTAAGACTATTTCGATATTAGCCTATAATATTTTTATAAACTTATAGAAATATTATAATGGATAGGTTATATAAAAAGCAAGTTGAAGAATATCTAACAAATTACGGTAAGCTTGTATTTATAAGCGGAGCAAGGCAAGTAGGAAAAACTACAATATCAAAACAAGTAATTAAGCCTAATCCTAATTCAATTTACCTAAATTGGGATTATCTAGAAGATAGAAATAAAATCTTAAACAAACACACCGAACTTTTTAAAAATCTACTTTCTACTATATCCGATAAGAAACCGTGCTTAATATTAGATGAAATTCATAAATATAAAGATTGGAAAAATCTTGTAAAAGGATTTTATGATAAATTCGGAGAAAATATTGAATTTATTATAACAGGTAGTGCCAAATTAAATATATATAAAAAAGGCGGTGATAGCCTAATGGGACGTTATATAAGTTTAACCGTGCATCCGTTATCGGTATCTGAAATAGCTAAAAATTTTGATAATGACATTGATTATATAAAAAGCCCCAAAAATATCACTATAGATGAATGTGAAGCTTTAATAAATTTTGGAGGATTTGCAGAAAGTTATTTAAAAGCAACTGCTAAATTTCATAGAATATGGAGTAAATCAAAGATTCGAGCAATTATTTAGAGAAGATGTAAGAAATACTGAAGATATCAACAATATTTGTGCGTTAGAATTACTTGCTAGCATTATAAATGAGCAAGCAGGCTCATTTATAAGCTATACAAACCTTGCTAACAAAGTTAGAGTTTCAGACCAAACAATAAGAAGATGGCTCTCTTTGCTAGAAAAGCATTATTATTGTTTTGCTATCAAACCTTGGTCTAAAAATGTTGTAAAAAGTTTGATAAAAGAGCCCCAAATTTACCTTTGGGATTGATCGCAAATAAAAGATATAGGAACGAGATTTGAAAATCTTGTAGCTTCTCACCTTTTAAAAGCCGTATATTTTTGGAACGAAACAGGGCTTGGTGATTTTGGTTTATACTATCTGCGTGATAAACAAAAACGTGAAGTCGATTTAGTAATAACAAAAGATAACCAACCGTGGATTTTAGTGGAAGCAAAAGTAAGTGACTCAACCGTTTCTTCAAGCTTAAAATATTTTCATGAATTACTTAACCCTGAGTTTAGTTTTCAAGTAATTCAAAATAAACAAGCTATTTCGGACTCTTGCTTTGATAAACCGGGTTTATGGATAGTACCGGCTATTACTTTCTTATCTCAACTTGTTTGATATGAATTTTTGCAAAAAAGGTAATCTAGGCAAATGTAAATCATATGACTATTTCGTTGCTTATATCGAAATAGTCATTACCAATTCGACATTTAATGATAAGCTGTATCCTCGCACATACCACTAAATGTAGCTGAATTGACTATATTCACTTTATCTTCTAGCGGTCCGAGTGGCTGAGCCGGTTTTAACAATTCCGGCGTTAATATAAATTTAGTTTTTTTCTCGATATTCGATAAAAAAGGTAAATGTAAGCTATGAGGGCTGTATATTATTGCATATTTATCCCATTCTAGATATTGTCTATTCAAATTCTCTTTATATTCAGATGGCCCATATACTTCTATACTACCAAATTTATATTTTTTTAAAGGATATAGCTCATAATCATAAAAAAAATCATTTGGATATTTATTACGCATACTTTGATTAAAATGAACAAATTTATCATTTTCTTTATGAAATACGAAAATATCTAAGCATCTTTCTCCGCAAATTACATAAATTTTATTATGTTTAACACGATATCCTAATTGTTCAAATTGCGGTAATATTTGTTGCAAACGTATTTCGTCTTCATGCATAATGCCGATATCTAAATCATCGTCAAAAGGAATTATGCCTTGATGTCTAACGGCTCCAAGCAGAGTGCCGCCGTCTATCCAATAATTAATATTATTCTTACCAAGTAGCTCATGAGTGTCTTTCATTAACTGATAAAGGGCAATAGCTTTTTTCTCGCTAATCCTGTATTTTTTTACTTGTTCATCACTTAAGGTTACATATCGCCAATTATGTTCTAGTAGATAAGCATAACACAATATACCGACGAAAATAGTAAGGATTAAGCGTAAAATATTTTTAAAGGATAATATTGACTTTAATTTTATCATCTTGAATCTTAAATTACATTTCCCCTGCTGATATAATATTTTTTAATCTATATAAAACAACCGGTTATGACTTTTTTATCTCAATTTGTTTAAAAGTTTATTCTATCCTCTAAAGGACTAAAAGGCTGAGCCGGTTTTAACAATTCCGGCGTTAATATAAATTTAGTTTTTTTCTCGATATTCGATAAAAAAGGTAAATGTAAGCTATGAGGGCTGTATATTATTGCATATTTATCCCATTCTAGATATTGTCTATTCAAATTCTCTTTATATTCAGATGGCCCATATACTTCTATACTACCAAATTTATATTTTTTTAAAGGATATAGCTCATAATCATAAAAAAAATCATTTGGATACTTATTTCGAACCGCTAAATTAGTATATATAAATTTGTTTTGTTCTTTATGAAAAATGAAAATATCTAAACAAGCTTTTTTGCATATATTATAAGCTCTCTTATAGGAAACAGTATAACCGAGTTGCTCAAATTGCGGTAATATTTGTTGCAAACGTATTTCGTCTTCATGCATAATGCCGATATCTAAATCATCGTCAAAAGGAATTATGCCTTGATGTCTAACGGCTCCAAGCAGAGTGCCGCCGTCTATCCAATAATTAATATTATTCTTACCAAGTAGCTCATGAGTGTCTTTCATTAACTGATAAAGGGCAATAGCTTTTTTCTCGCTAATCCTGTATTTTTTTACTTGTTCATCACTTAAGGTTACATATCGCCAGTCATGTTCTAATATATAAGCATAAAAAAATATCCCGGCAAATATAATTAATATTAAACCTATAATATTTTTAAAGGATAATATTGACTTTAATTTTATCATCTTTCATCTCAAATTGTATTTCTTCTGCCGATGTGACGTTTTTTAAATCTTCTGCTAATTCTGCAGATAATACTATGCCGCTAACTTCAAGCAATTTTATTGGAGTTTTTATAGATAGATTCTTCTCAGCTTTGAATTTTCTGACGATATCTAGTATTTCAAGCAGCCCTTCTGCTCCTTTTGCATTGATTTCATAATTTAAGTCACTGTAATTAACCCAGCTACCTTTAACATGAATAGAATTTTCACTATATAATATTTGGTATAATTCTTCGGTAATATGCGGCATGAAAGGTGCAAATAGTTTCAGTAACGTTTGCATAACATGATATAAAGTTAATATGCTACTATATTGTCCTTGTGGATTTTTGTGTTCCTCATCATAGCTTCTTGTTTTGCTTATTTCTAAATAATTATCACACAATACCACCCAAAAGAATTTTTCCGTCAGATGCATAGCATTTGCATATTCGTAGTTTTGTAACTCATTTGTAGCTAGCTTAACTAATTCCACTAGCTTATTAACCATCCATTTATCAAACTCGTTAATGATTTTTTCTTTAATATCGAGTAAACTCGCTTTTTTATCTTCACCTTTCAGTTTATCAAGATGTATAAAAACAAATTTAGCGGCATTCCATAGCTTGTTAACAAGCCTTTTACCGTTTTTCATAACGTCTTCAGAATAGGCGGTATCAGCACCTAGCTTTGAATTTGCCGACCAATAACGTATCACGTCGGAACCATATTGTTCTAACAGTTTTTCAGGAACTAAAACATTGCCCTTAGATTTTGACATTTTACTTCGATCTTCAGCTAAACACCAACCGCTTACCATGATGTTTTTCCACGGCAAAGTATTTTGGTGTAAATGAGCTTTTAAAATAGTATAGAACGCCCAAGTTCTGATAATTTCATGTGCTTGAGGTCTTAAATCCATCGGAAATAATTTATCGTGCCTATCTTTATTAACAGCGAAATCGTCAGAAATCCCATGAGTAGAAAGTTGAGGCGAAACGGAACTTGTTGCCCAAGTATCCATTACGTCATAATCAGGTTCTACTTCTTCTTTACTATAACCCATAGGTAAATCTTTTAACGGATCGATAGGTAGCTGCGTAACATCGGCATATAAGATTTTTCCTTCCTCACCTACTCTTTTAGAGTACCAAACAGGGAAAGGCACACCAAAATAACGCTGCCTACTTATACACCAATCCCAACTAATGGCATTAATCCAATTCTCTAAACGAATCTTCATATTTTTAGGATGCCAATTTAACTCATTCGCTCTTTTAAGCAATTCTTCTTTATGTGATATAGTTTTAACGAACCATTGCGGTACAGTTAGTATCTCAAGAGGAGCACCTGACCTCTCGGCACATTTAACGGTATGAGTGATGTCTTCTTGTTTAATAAGCAACTCTTGTTCTTTTAAAATATCTATTATTTTTGTTCGAGCTTCTTTAATTTTCAACCCATCTATAGAAGTTTCATGTTGGAAGTCTATTGTACCTTTTTTAGTGATAATAGTTTTTAAAGGTAGATTATGCGTCTTCCACCAAGTAATATCCGTTTGATCACCAAACGTACAGCACATTACCAGTCCCGTACCTTTATCTTGTCGTACTAAAGGGTCAGCAAGCAGTGGAACTTGCTCATTAAAAAGTGGGGTTATAGCTGATTTACCTGCTAGATGCTTATAACGTCCATCGTCAGGGTGATAAAATACGGCTACGCAAGCCGGTAATAACTCAGGTCTGGTAGTGGCTATAGTAAGCGGGTCTCCTTGCTCGGTTTTAAACGTAATATAATTCATTAAAGAGGTTTTTTCCTTATCCTCAATATCGGCTTGGGCAAGAGCTGTACCATCTACTGGATCCCATAAAATCGGTTGATTAGTACGATAAATTTCTTCTTTTTGTACTAAATCAAGAAAAGACATTTGTGATATTTTTCGTGATAACGGACTAATAGTTTGGTACTCTAAACTCCAATCAACCGATAAAGCTATTTGGTTAAATAGACTTCTAAACTTTTCTTCTTCACTTTCTACTACCTCTTCGCAAATTTTTATAAATTCAGATCGATCTATATTATAAGCTTTGATCTGTTTCTGCTTTTCAACAAGTCTCTCGGTCGGTAGCCCGTTATCGTCAAAACCCATAGGATAAAAGATATTTTTACCCATCATACGCTGAAAACGTACAATAAAGTCGGTTTGCGTATAGCTATAAACATGACCGATATGTAACTGCCCTGAAACTGTCGGAGGCGGAGTATCGATTACATAGGTTTCTTCTTTTGCAACGTTTGGATTATAAGCATAAATTTGTTTCTCTTGCCAAATTTGCTGCCACTTTTTTTCATTTTCGGTAAAATTATAATTTTTTGGAAATTCTTTCATAGATTTTGTAGTTGATTCAAGAATATTATTATATAGTATCCTTATCTTGCGGTAATAGATGTGTATCCAATACTTCTAATAATTCCGGTTGTTTTTGTTTTGATAATTTTGCGTTAGTATACCATAAGAACGATCTTAGGTAAATATAACCTTTTTCTTTATCCAATATTATAATATGCTTAAACTCTGTTAAAAACTTCTCCCATAGTTTTATCATATCCTGCATATTGGATATGCTGCATCATATATTCTAGCATACCTAAATGTTTTTTCTTGACGATTTCATCATCTGTCATAGCTTGCAAATCTACTAATTGATAATCTTCCGCCATTAATTTCTTTGCCATCACACTATCAGTAAATAAACTCCACAGATTTCTTGGAGCATTATAAATTTCTTTACCGTTGTAAATAACTAAATTATAGACTAGCGGTAATTTATCCTTTCCTTGCTTATGTCTTTCACATAATAATAGTGTATATTTCCATAACCGCAAAGCCGTCCAATAATCAATTGTTGATTGGGCCTCTACTAATACATAAACAAATGCTTCTTCTTTATTATTGGTGCTAATTTTATATGTTATATTATTATATTTCTTATTTAAAGATTCCTCAATGTAGCTTTCTTGTTCTACCGTTATTTTTGATAAATCTACTATTAAAATCATCGGGTAAATAATATTCCAAAAATTCTTGTGCTGCTACCGGGTCGTTCATTATTATTTTTACTAATGAATCATGTTTTAATTTTTTAGCCATAAAAATCTAGTAGCTTTATTTCGTGGCGTATTTTATCTTAAATTATCTATAATATCCATATTTATTTAAATTTAAAGTTTAATATGCTAATTCTAGACAAACTTTTGCTTACCTTAAAATTAATGCGTGCAGATAAGCTGGTAGCTTATTTGCTGGTTTTTTTTCCTGCTTTATTTGGGTTACTGCTTGCAAACCCCTCAAGAACGGAGTTAATACATTTATTACCGTTATTTATTTTAGGTAGTATAACAGCTAGAAGTAGCGGGTGTATTATTAACGATATATTTGATAGAAAATTTGATAAGCATGTCGCAAGGACTAAAGGGCGACCTTTAGCTAGCAAGGCTTTATCTGTTTCTTATGCTATTTTGATACTCTTTATTCTTAGCGTTATCTCACTTTGTATTTTGCTACTTTTAAACAAAACAGCTATATATATAGGTTTTTTTGCGGTAATAATGATTAGCCTATACCCGTTAATGAAACGTATTACTTATTTCCCGCAAATCTTTTTGGGATTTACATTTAAGCTAGGGGCCTTAATAGCTTATGCGGCAGTTCAGGATACACTTGATATAGCAGCGATTATTATGTATTTAGCATGCTGTTTTTGGGCCATCGGTTATGATACGATTTACGGATATATGGATATAAGAGATGATAAGAAAATAGGCGTGAAATCGTTAAGTATATATTTAGAGAACAAGCATTCTAAGCTTTGGCTTTATATATGTTATATAGGTTTTATATTGTTATTTATTCTAGCAACAAAAATGGCTAACCATAATATCGACTATTTACCTATTTTAGCTGCTTTAATTTTACTGATATTACAAGTAGCAACTCTTGATATTGAAAATCCTGCCAATTGTATGACAAGATTCAGAGCTAATAATTATATCGGATTAGTTTTGAGTATGGTGTTTTATTAAATTCTTTTCCTAATAACAGTCTTGTTAGGGATTAGATAATGTTCTTGATGTCATTCCTGCGAAAGCAGGAATCCATAAAAATAACATTAATATTGCTGTAAGTATTACATTTTTAGTAAAAAACATATAAGAATTTAATTTTTATATGTTTTACTGGATTCCTGCTTTCGCAGGAATGACATTGACCGGTGCAACAACTCCTCTAACAGCCCATAAAGTGACCATCGATATTGCGGTTATATAAACCGCAATTGATAAAGAGTTGCCGGTTACATACCATAGCATTAGGCAGATTGACGGAGTAAGACGTCCGATTAATGAAGCACCTATACTACTGCCGATACCGACTAACATATATTTATCGGCAGTTTTAAATAAATCATTTAGCCAGCAGTTCAAAGGTGCCAAGAACCCGACACCGAGTATTATAATCCAAATACGTACAAAATTAACATACCATATAGATGCATTATTCAAGCAGAGCCATAAAGGAATTATGCTTAAACTCATTAAAATAAGAGTACCGTTTAGTATTTTAAGGTAATGTAGCTTTTGTGTTAGATGCCCTATTATCGGAATCATAATCATATCAAAAATCAGAAACTCAGTATTAAATTTCATCATTATTTCGAGTGATATATCAGTGATAAGCGGAATAAAACTATTCAAAAAGACGAAAGGTACTATATAAGTCATATATGAGAAACCTATGGCAAAACTAATGCGTAAGATACTTAGTTTACAGTTCCAAATTGTAGTTAAGTCTTGTAATAGTGATGATACTACGTCATTGCGAGGAGAGGACCCAGGTGTCATCCCGTGGCTTGACCACAGTATCCAAAAATTACGTAAAGTAATTTTATCTTTTTTATTGGATCCCGTGGTCAAGCCGCGGGATGAAAATGAGGGCTTGACTACAATATCCTCGCGCTTTCTTAAAAAATAACCTATCAGTGCTGTAAGTCCGCCAAATATAAAACATAAACGCCAATATGTATTATACTCTACATTTAAAACTATAGTACTGATAAATGAAGCAAGAATAATACCGACCATAGTAGATGTTTGATAAAGGTAAGAAGCTTTAAACGCTTTTTTTTCTTCTTTATTCTCTAAAATAAATAATTTAGCAATGGCACATTCACCCTCGGAATATACTCCTTGCAACGTTCTAAGCAACACTAATAATAGCGGTGCAAGCCAGCCTATTTGAGCATGTGAAGGTATTAAACCGATTAGGCTAGTTGTTAAAGCAACGCCGATTAAAGAGTAAGATAAAGCAAAAACACCGCCGTATTTTTTAGCAATTACGCCAAAAAAATAAGAGCCTATGGGACGTGTAAATAAAGACGCAGCAAGAACACTATAGGTAAGTATTAAAGCAACGACTTTATCATGATTCGGAAAAAAAATACCAGCAAGTAGCGGAGCAAGAAACCCATAAAGTGCAGTATCGAAATGATCCATTGCATTACCGATTAGGATCGAAAAATCCCTTTTACTTAATGCATTATTCATATATTAATAATTTAAAATTTATAATGGATTATACTCGATGAATTTGGAACATTGGTGACAATGTCTTTGTAAGTCCTCGGATGCTAAACGTTTAATATACGCTCTGCTCCTCGGCTTACAGACCGATTACTCTTTCCCAAGTTGATCTTCGTATAACAGCGCTGCGTTTTGTAGGAGTATATCAGTATGTAATCTTCCTTGTAAATATTTTTTTAAGAGATATGATTATAAAGTTATAGCTTAAAGTAATTGTAATGAATGAATAATTTGAAACAAGGAAAGTTTATTACATTTGAGGGAGGGGAAGGGATAGGCAAATCTACTCAATCTCAAATGCTCTATGAATATTTACAATCTCAAAATACTCCCGTTATTTTAACTCGTGAAGTCGGTGGTACTATTGTAGCCGAAAAAATGCGTGAAATTCTAGTACATGAAGAATTACTACCCATGTCCGAGCTATTACAAGCTATGGCAGCACGTTATGATCATATGGCACGGAAAATTATACCAGCTCTACAAGAGGGACATATTGTAATATGTGATAGGTTTATTGACTCAACTGTATGTTATCAAGGATTAGAGCTAGAAAACGGCATAGATTTAGTTTATAATCTGCACAAAACTTTAATGCCTTCTCTTATGCCGGATATTACGTTTTTTATTGACGTAGAGCTGGATACTGCTATTAAGAGAGTCAATTCACGAAATATGAACAATAAATTTGACATAAGAGGTATAGATTTTTATAAAAAAATCTATTATTGCTTTAAAGAATTAAGTAATAGATTTCCTGAGAGAATAAAAACAATTAAAGCTTCAGATTTAAGTCCACTTGAAGTACATGAGTTAATAAAAAAGCATTTATGAACAATACTTACTACATTACTACCCCTATATATTACGTTAACGATATTCCCCATATCGGTCATGCTTATACTAGCGTTGCAAGTGACGTAATTGCTCGTTTCATGCGACTTCGAGGTTTCGATGTAATGTTTTTAACAGGTACTGACGAACATGGGCAGAAAGTAGAAAAAGCAGCTATTAATAAAAATATTGACCCACAAAAATTTACCGATCAAACATCCGAGAGTTTTCGTCATCTGATGACTGCTATGCATATTTCCAATGATGATTTTATCAGAACAACGGAACACAGACATAAAGAAGCTGTAGCTGTTTTTTGGCAGAAATTACTAGATAACGGCACTATTTATGAAGGTTTTTATGAAGGGTGGTATGCAGTGCGAGATGAGGCTTTTTTTGATGAGTCGGAACTTACGAGGGACGGTTTAGCACCGACGGGTGCTCCAGTTGAATGGGTTAAAGAGCCTAGCTATTTCTTTAATCTTTCAAAATGGCAGGATAAATTGCTTGAGTTTTATGAAGCAAACCCTGATTTTATCAGACCTATATCAAGGCGTAACGAAGTAATTAGCTTTGTTAAATCGGGTTTAAAAGATTTATCGGTATCGCGTACTACTTTTAACTGGGGAATAAAAGTGCCAAATAATGAAAAACATGTAATTTATGTTTGGCTTGATGCACTGGCTAATTATATTTCAGCACTCGGTTATCTTGACGAACAAAGTAATTACAATAAGTTTTGGCCGGCTGATTTACATGTAGTCGGTAAAGATATCTTGCGTTTTCATGCCGTCTATTGGCCTGCTTTCTTAATGGCTGCAGAAGTTCCGCTGCCGAAAACAATTATGGCTCATGGCTGGTGGACGAATGAGGGGCAGAAAATCTCTAAATCTCTTGGTAATACCATTGATCCGATTAAGTTAATTGATGAATTCGGTGTTGATCAAGTTAGGTATTTTCTGATGCGTGAAGTAACTTTTGGTGCGGACGGCAATTTTGCTCGTAGTAATTTAATTACCCGTATTAATAGCGAGTTGTCAAACAAAATAGGTAATTTATTACAGCGTACTACATCTTTTGTTTATAAGAATAATGACGCCAAAGTGCCTTTGCTTACGCAAGGTGTTATAGATAAAATATATGAGCTACCGATTTTAAAAACCGCAAGTAAATTTGTCGAGCAGAATATTTTATTGATGGACAAAACAGAGATTAATAAAATTCTTGAAAATATTATTAATTTGGCCGAAGAGGCAAATATCTATATTGATAGCGAAGCACCCTGGAATTTGAAAAAAACCGATCCAGATAAAACGTTAGAAGTGTTATACGCTTTACTAGAAGTTTTACGCTATATTGCGATAATGCTTCTGCCTTTTATACCGAGTTCAGCAAATAAAATGCTTGATCAGTTAGGGGTAAATAAAGAAGAACGTCTATTTAAGCATTTAATACGTGATTATACTTTAACAGCGGGTAGCAATATTTTAGAACCTACCATAATATTTCCAAAATTTGAATAGTGTGTCATACCGTGGCGAGACCGCAGTATGACACACCTACTAAGAGTATAATATGTTAATAGATTCACATTGTCATCTTAATTTACGTAGTAACTTGTCATCCCGCGACGCGATCGCGGGATCTAGTGAGGGTATTAAAACAACTAATATTAGTTGTTTTCTAGATACCGTAGTCAAACCATGGTATGACGCAGTGCTTTTAGATTCTGTCATTCAAAGAGCATTAGAAAATAATGTGCAGTATATGCAAACTATCTGCACTAAAATTGAAGATTTACCTATTATTTTAGAGATAGCTGAAAAATATGCAAATGTTTTTGCGAGTGTTGGGGTGCATCCGTGTGAAGTGAATTCTTTTATTAGTCATTGCGAAGCACTGCAAGTGCTGTGGCAATCTCAGGAAGCTTGGACAAGATTGCTATGTCAAGACTACGTCTTTCCGAACTCAGATGCTGAGGCAATTATTATGCTAACCCAGCATCCGAAAATTATCGGAATCGGTGAAACGGGGCTTGATTATTATCATCAGCCTTACGATCAAAAATTACAAAAAGATTTGTTTGTAGCACATATACATGCGGCGTCTAGTACACGCCTGCCTGTTATTGTTCATACAAGAGAAGCAGACGAAGATACTATTGACATTTTAACCTCAGAAATGCGTAACAGCACATTTCCAGGTTTAATACATTGCTTTACCTCTTCAAAAAATCTAGCGGCAAAAATGCTAGATATCGGTTTATATATTTCAATGTCAGGGATTATAACTTTCAAGAATGCTACTGATTTACAAGAAATAGTCAAATATATACCGCTTGATAGGTTATTAATAGAAACCGACACTCCTTACTTAGCTCCTACGCCTATGCGAGGCAAACAAAATGAACCGGCATTTGTTAGGTATGTCGCTGAAAAAGTTGCCGAACTCAAAAATATAACATCAAAAGAAGTAGCAAATGTTACTACTCATAACTTCAAAACATTATTTTCTAAATTTGAAAAATATATAAATAATACTTTATAAAAACAGCAAGTTTGATAATTTAAAGTTGAAATTTTTAAAATAATATGTATATTTTATAGTATTTCAATTATTAGTATATTTGATATGGAATTTAATCGCAAAAATACCATCATTGGTTTTTTAAAAGCACATGAAGATCAGAAATTTACCTCTTATGGTATAGCTGAATGGTTTGTAGAAAATCACATTGACTAAGCAAGACTCAAGAAGAAAAAGATAAGGAGATTATAGGAATTGATGCAGGTGAAATTAGCAGTAGTAAGCTTTCTGCTGAACGAAGACAAGAACCTAATATTAGAATAGAGCTAAAACCTAAGCTAAAGTTTTATTATTCGCAAAACCCTGATTACTATGTCAATAATGAACAAGCCACAGAACCTAAAATAAATGCAAATAAAGAAGATAAAATAACCGCAGTGCAAGTATGTGATGCACTGGCATTATATCTTCAAAACAAATTGAAGATTCATAATATGCCTATTAAGCATAATTTTTCTTCAAATAAACAAGGCACTAAAGGTAATAATAAATGGTTACCCCAGATTGGGTAGGTATGGAAGTTCTTAATGAAAAGTGGAGTTTACTAATTAAAGATTGTGCTAAATATTATGCATGAAAACAAGCAAGGTTTTGGTCTTTTGAAGCAAAAAAAATTATCAATCGTAGTAATTTACGAGAATCTTTTTTTCAGGCTTTATCAAATTCCTCATGTGCACATTATGGTTATTTAGTTGCTGCTGATTTAATTGAAAGTAGATAAAATGATACTAGGCATGGTATAGGATTTATTTTAGTAGATATAGAAAATCCTGAAGATAGTAAAATATCAATTCCTGCTAGAGAAAGACCGGAAATAGATTGGAATATGGCTAATAGGTTAGCAGAAGAGAATAAAGATTTTGAAAATTATATAAATAATATTGATACAGTCTATAAAAAACAGAAAGTAAATGATAGTACTTGGTTTAATATTAATACCACGTAAATAAAATTCCTAAGCAAAATAAGAAGAAAAAATAAACATATTTATATATAGACCATTATTATCACGCATTTATAAAAATTTAAGCAGTGAGTCCTAAAATTAATGTACTGAGAATTTTTAGTGTTAAACTAAATTTATATTAATTATTTTTAAATTTGTGGATAAATTATGATTAACTGTGATTTAAGTACTAATTATACATATTATATGTTAGAGGGGCTTAGAGCACAAATTGCTCCAATGCATTTAGGTATAAAAATTCTAAAAGAAGCATATTAACATGAGATAACGGTTTTGCAAGAATTATGCATGCTTATTTAACGCTTTGTGAACGCATGACTAGAAAATATGAAAAACCCGAATTTAATAATCCTTGAAACAATTATTGATGATAAAACCTATAACATTAATGAAAAAGTTATACTAAAAAAGTCTTTTTGTGAACTAAGGCATTTTCAGAAAATAGGTTTTAAAAAAGAATTACCTCAATTATTAATAGTAGCACCCATGGCCATGGCGGGACATCACGCTACTTTACTTAGAACAACAGTACAAGAATTATTACTGTATACCGGTATTTATATTACAGATTGGACGGAAGCCAGTTATGTGCCGCTTGAAGCAGGGCATTTTGATATGGATGATTATATTGATTACGTAATGGAGTTTATCAATTTTATAGGACCGAATGTTCATACTATGGCAGTTTGCCAACCTACTGTTCCATTGCTTGCCGCCATTAGCTTAATGTCGGAGAGTAATAGTCCAAATGTGCCGAGTTCGATGATTTTGATGGGCGGCCCTATAGATGCTAGAAAAAATCCCACGGCAGTTAATGAATTCGCTCAAAGTAAAAGTTTAGAATGGTTCTGCCAAATGGTTACAATGCAGGTGCCGCCAAACTATCCCGGACATGGTAGAAAAGTATATTCCGGTTTCCTCCAACTTGCCGTCTTTATGGGTTTAAACTTATTTCGTCATATAGATTCACATTTAGAATTATGGCAAAGTTTATTAAATTCTGACTATAAAAAAGCCGATAATACTATTAAATTTTATTATGAGTATTTAGCAGGTATGGATATGCCGGCAGAGTTTTACTTACAAACTATAGATGAAGTATTCTAACAATTTTCGTTAGCAACAGGTAAATTAGTTTCTGAGAAGCGTCCGATCGATTTAAAACATATTACTAAATGTGCTTTACTCGGTATTGAAGGGGAATTAGATGATATTGCAGTGGTAGGGCAAACAAAAGCTGCTTTAAAACTTTGTTCAAATATACCTGAATCAATGCAAAGATACCATTTACAAAAAGGGGCAGGGCATTACGGGGTATTTAGCGGAAGTAAATTTAAACAGTTTATAGTGCCTATTATCAAAGATTTTATCTATGATTTTGATAAAACTAATTTCAAGCAATCTAAACTTAAGGCAGCATAAAAATAGTCATTATGAGCGGGCATTGCCTGCGTGGATTGTTTTTTCCGTCATTGCGAGGAAATTACGTAAGTAATTGACGCAGCAATTCAGTAAAAAATGCTGATTTACAGCATTTTTTTGTTATTTTTTCTGGATTGTCACGCTCCTTTCAGTCGCTCGCAATGACGGGATGGTATCCACGCAACAATACCTTGCTGGAATTATATCGCAGCCATACAACAAGATCATAATTAAAGGAGAAGTGTGGTAATCTAATATTCAACTCTTATTAGTCTTTTGAATTTCTTGTTGTTGCTGTTGTCTGTATTCTTCCGCTTTTTCTTCGATGTAATTAAAAAAGAAATAAGTAAAAGTTAAAAAACCGGTCAAAATAATACCAAATGTTATTAGTATTGCTTTAAGTTGCTTTCGTGAATCTTCTGCTTTTAACCTTTTCTCTTCTTCATCTATGTCTTCATCATTTTTGACTTCAGATATTATTGTTTGTTCTTCTGTAGTATTTTCCATGTTGTAACTCAACTAAAATGAACCGCTTTATTACTAAGTTGTTCCTATAACTTACAGATTTTTGAAGTTTATAAGATTAGCTATATTTGAATGATGAGTTTTAAACTCATAAAAATAGGATATATAAGCAATAACGCTATGTCAATAGCCTTGAATATTAGCAGTGTTCAACCAAGGTTATACATATTATTATAATTTGAGTCTCCTAACATTGAAGTATTTAAAGTATCGGAGTAAGCAGCTGATAATATAGCATCATCAAAAGTGATGTTAAGCTGTCCTATATAGTCTTGAATAAAATTGTTAACAGTAGATTCAAAGTTTGTATATTTTTAGGATATGCATAAACAAGCTGTGTACATTCTGTATTTCCTAATTTACTTCCAATCAATGTTAATAACATAGAGTTATATTCATCTTGGGGGTGTTACGATTAATTATTTCGTAAGTTTTAGCAAGAATATAACAAGCTTCGTTATTTCCCTTCATAGTTTCTAATTTTATTTCTTCAGAAGATAAAATATTATTTAGAAAAGCTTTTTCATATATTTCATAATTCGGTGATGAATCAGATTTTCCGTTAAAAAGAGCAGTAAATAGGATTTTAGCTTTCTCTAGATCATTCATTTTTGATTTATCGGCAACCAAAAGACCGTTTTCATAGTATCGATAATTATGAAATTGTCAAGACCTTAATTTATTATTAGAACTAATGAAAGAGTTTGTAGTATTGCTTGTTACTACGTTTCCCTCGCAATAATTATCGTTTATATTCCGGTGTTTTACCTGTAATAAGGAATGCCAAGTACCAAGATCGTTCCAAGCAAAATCGGCTTTTATCATGACCATTCCCGAAATATATTCCATTATGGTATTGTCTATAGAAATTGCTGCGATTTCATTATAAGCCTCATTGTCTATGGCCAAACTATTCTCATTTTTTACGGCAGTATTAAATGCTTTTTCTGTAATACAGAATAAATCAGGTTGAAGGTTCATTGCTAAGTTTAAGAAGAAGTTAACATCGTATACACAAATTCCTGAATTCCAAAAATATTCATTACTTTGAAAATGTTTGTTTGCTTGCTCTAATATAGGTTGTTCAATTAAATGATCAACTAGATAAACATTTTCTGCAATTGATAATCCTGTGTTTATATAGCCATACTTGGCACTTATAACATTTATAGGAATATAGTGCAAATGCCGCATTCATTAACATAATGTAAAGCTTTATTTATAGTATTAAGATAATTTATATCATCCGCTATATGATGGTTTGAAGGTAGTAACACTACAATATCAAATCCTAGTGCTGTAGCCGATAATGCCGTAATAATGGCACAAATGGCAGTATTTTTTTGTAAAGGCTCGGTAATTAATGCTATTTCTACATCTATTTCTGCTGCTTGTTCTTTAGTGATTGATTCATATTTTTTGGAAGTAATAATAGTATAGTCTTTTACCGTTACCTCCTGCCATAATCACCGGTTTTATTAGACTCCTTGCATAACCTCCTTCTAAAGGTAATTTGTATACCTTTGATACTTCAAGATTTGGTACGTTAAATTTCAGGATTTGCCTGTGCTCAGGTATTTTTATACGCTGTACAGGCTCACCACTTATTTGACTCCCAACTTCTGAAGTATCTGCGATATACGTCGATCCAATACTCGCATCCTCACTTACCTTTTTGTATGCTGCGGTGCTGCGTTTCATGTCTCCTTCAAATTCCTCTTTATAAGATAGGTTATGTAAGGAGTCTACTTTCATATATTTTACAACTATTAATTGAATTAAATAATAAAGAGCTTTATAAATAGTTTTAAAAAATATGTCAAGTGAATTAACTATATTGGCAAGTTTTACAATAAAAAGTACTTCTGCCTGAATGCTTTATCTTGATAATAGTGCTAGAGCAGCTTAAACAACTTTGTCCCTCTCTACCGTAAACCTTAAGTTGCTTAGTAAAATAACCAGGTTTGTTATCGCCGTTTACAAAATCTTTAAGAGTAGTACCGCCGGCAGTTATAGCTTTAGTTAACACATCTCTAATCGCTTTAATTAAATTTTCTATTTCATCATCCCTTAAATCGTTACCTGATTTATCCGGATGAATTCTAGCTAAATGCAGACTTTCGGAAGCATAGATATTACCGACTCCGACTATAACTCTATTATCCATAATCAAGTTTTTTATTGGTATTTTTTTAGTTTGTAGCTTATCTTTCAGATATTCTAACGTCAATAAATCAGAAAAAGGCTCTATGCCTAAATCATTAAAAAATTCTTTTTCTAAGAGATCAGTCTTAAAACTATAAATCATACCGAATCGTCTAGTATCGTTGAAAATTAACTTTTCGCCGTTACTTAAATCAAAAATCACATGATCGTGTTTTTGAGTTTTATAATTAGCAGATTGCAGAGTAAATCTGCCGCTCATGCCTAGATGAACTATTAAAGAATAATCATTATTAAAATCTATAATTAAATATTTTGCACGACGCCTAACATCCAGTATATTAGTATTTAAGATTTCTGTAGCTAAAAGCGGGGATAGCTTATAACGTAAATTATCTCTTTTTAACTCTACATTTTCTATAATAAGCCCGATTAGCTTATCTTTTAGAGAGTTTTTAAGAGTTTCTACTTCAGGAAGTTCCGGCATTTGATACTAATATTTATAATAAAAAACTATGAACCAAACAAATTTTGGCTTTAAAAAAGTAGACTACACTAAAAAACAAGGTTTAGTAAATAACGTTTTTTCTAATGTCGCTGATAAGTATGATTTAATGAATGACTTAATGAGTTTGGGATTACATCGCTTATGGAAAGATGAATTTATTAGGCAAATTCCAAATCTTAACTCTCATATATTAGATGTTGCTAGCGGTAGCGGTGATATTGCTTTAAAACTTGCTAAAAAAGCAAGAGATAGAGTTAATAATATCTCTTTAACTTTAAGTGATATTAATGAAGAAATGTTAAAGCAAGCTAAGAAAAAAGCAATAGATCTGAATTTATTTCAAAATCTTAAATTTACTGTAGCAAGTGCTGAAGAACTACCGTTTCCGGATGATAGTTTTGATTATTATACTATAGCATTCGGTATTAGAAACGTACCTGATATAAATAAGGCTTTAAAGGAAGCATGTAGGGTTTTAAAGCCAATGGGTAAGTTTATATGTCTTGAGTTTTCAAAAGTAAAGGAAGGGTACATAAAAGATTTCTATAAATTCTACTCATTTAATATTATACCGAGTATTGGTCAAATGATAGCGGGTAATAAAGAGGCATATGAATATTTGGTCGAAAGTATAGATTTATTCCCCTCACAAGACGAGTTTAGAATAATGATTAAAGACGCCGGTTTTGAGGAAGTCGGTTATAAAAATCTAAGTGGCGGAATAGTTGCTATCCACAGTGCGTATACTCGATGAACTTCAAAAATTGGCTACGTCGTTCTACAAGATCTGCGGTACTTACGTATTAAGTATACGCTCCGCTCCTCGACTTGTGAACTCCTTGCTCTTTTTGAAGTTGATCTTCGTATACTATTCTTTATTTTACTTCGGAGTATATAATAGATGATAAGTAATTTTTTTAATTTAATACGTATTTTTCGTATCATCAGTAAAAAGCAAATCTTAATTGATTCAGGAAGCCCTAAATATTGCAGGTTTATCGGTTATATATTAGCCTTATTTTTTGCTCCGGTCTCGTTAATAAAAAAATCACGGGAAGATTACGGCAAACGCTTAATAGATTGTTTAAGTGATCTTGGACCTATTTATATAAAATTTGGACAAACTCTTGCGACAAGAGCCGATTTAGTAGGAGCAGAGATAGCAGGTTATTTAAGGTTACTGCAAGATAAGCTACCTCCGTTTGATGGTGGGGTGGCGAGAAGGTTGATAACGTCATTGCGAGGAGACATTTATGTCGACGAAGCAATCTCAGCAAGCAAACAAAAGATTGCCACGCAGTCTATGACTGTGAGCCATGACGCCCTCCCTTTCTTACACCTCGACGATACCCCCATCGCTGCCGCATCAATTTCGCAGGTACATAAAGCACAACTTATAACCGGTGAATATGTTGCGGTAAAAATTTTGCGTCCGGGTATTCATAAAAAATATAACAGAGATATTAAGCTGCTATATTTTCTTGCAAAAATTATCTCAAAATTTTCTAAAGCAAAAAGGCTCAAACCGATTAAAGTAGTCGATAAATTTCATGAAACTATGAAATTTGAGCTTGATTTACGTTTAGAGGCGGCAGCAGCTTCTGAGCTTACGGATAATATGCGAAATGATATTAACGTGATAATCCCTAAAATATATTGGGATTTAACATCAGAAAATATACTAACCACCGAGTGGTTAGACGGCACTTCTATATATGATACTTTGCTACTAAAGGAAATGGGGTTAGAGCCTGCAAAAATATCTCAAGATTTTGCCGTAATGTTTTTCAATCAAGCCTATAGAGACGGATTTTTTCATGCTGATTTACATGCAGGGAATATTTTAGTGAATAAGCAAGGTAAAATAATTTTACTTGATTTCGGTATTATGGGCAGACTTAAAGAAAAAGATCGTTTAGCCGTTGCCGAAAGTCTATTTGGCTTTTTAAGGCGTGATTATAAATTAGTTGCTAAAGTACATTTAAGAGCCGGCTATATCCCATCAAATACCGATTTAGCTTTATTCGCTCAAAGTTGTAGAGCAGTTACCGAGCCTATAGTAGGGACGCCCATAAAAAATATTTCCATAGGTAAGCTGCTTGCACATTTATTTAAAATCACGGAAGATTTCGGCATGGAAGTACAACCGGAGTTGTTGTTATTGCAAAAGACTTTAATAATGGTGGAAGGGATAGGCAGACAGTTAGACGGTAATGTTAATATGTGGCAGCTCGCCGAACCTTGGATTAAAAAATGGGCCGTGAAAAATCTAAGCCCTGAAGCGAAGTTGTTACGATTGGTAAAGCATGACCTAGATAGTCTAGAGGATATTATTTGACATATAAAAAATTAGCCTTATATATTAAGAAATTTTTTATTATGAAACTAAAAGATTTATTTATTAAATATCCTATTACTACTCCTTTTTTGGTTGATTGTAAAAATGATAAATTAGTATTGCCTTCAGATAAAGAACAAAAATATAAAAGAGACCTAAAAGAAAAAATAGGAGAGGAAGAGTTTGAAAAATTAACGGCTTTAGATAAAATTGTTTAATATCCCGAAAACTTAGAAAATATAGCTTTAGTAAGTATAGAAAGACATCTCGATAAACCATTTATAGTAGCGAAATTGCTTAATGATGTACAACGTGAATATTATAAATCCATATAGATCCCGATAATAATATTAAATCGATTTTGCATTTCTCAGAAATATATTTTATCGGTGATGTAGGGTGAATGCCGGCTGAAGTTTTAAAACGTGAGTATAATGTCGGTACTATACAGCAAAAATCTTTACCGAAAATCATGGAATTATGGCCTGACCCTTACTATTACAACTGGCTTCAGAAAAATAAAGAGTATAACAACCCGGATATAGATCCTCAGGTAATGGAGAATATTGTTTTATTGTGTGGAGAGGTTAGTATGGATTTACCGGTAAATGAAAAATTATAGTAAAAAACCATTGCAAGATAACCATGACTTTTAAAATTAACAAAAATTAAAAAGTAAAATTTTATAAACCTTTAAATTATATAAAGGTATTTAAATGTCTAAAAGCCAAGAGCAAGAGCAGGAATCCATTGATAATATAAGGCAACAGTTTGATGAAGAATATAAAAATCTTTCGTGGGTTCAAGTTGGATATTTAGCTCTTGGAGCTGACACAGGTAACAAAAAATATGATGAGTTAAATAAACGATATCTAGATCTTAATAAAGATAATTTAGGTATAATACAAAGTGTTATCCAAGCAGTCGGGAATGTTCCTAGTGCATTGCAGTTTACCTGGGAGGCTTCTCAAGTTTTACCTGATCTTGCATTGGAGCTTAATAACCTCAGAAAAGCGAGAAGTGCTACCACTAGTGTAGGTTCTATTGACGCTGGTTGCAAGATGATAGCAGATGCAGCATCGCTTATAAAAAAATGTGCTTCTGTTTTACATTCCGAAACTATATCCAATAGTTCAAAAGAAACTCTTTTACAGTCTAAAGTTATCCCATATCTCTTCTCACGCCTATTTTAAATAAGAGGCTTAGCAAAATAACAAAAAACTTTCAAACTTCTGAAACAGAAAAAATAAATGTATTAGACAAAATAAGTCCTAAATTTATCAGAGAATTATCTACACTAGGAGTAGATTTAATATCTAAAGCACTAGAAAGCGATTTAAACCCAAAAGTACAAGAAATATATAAGAATATTAAACAAAAAAACGCGTCATCTCAAGGTGCTATATTAAAAATATACATGACATTTAAAGCACAAAAAATCGCTAAACCTGAATTAATTGCAAATACAGTAGCACTACTTGTAAATTCTAGCGAAAAATTAATTGAAAGTACTCCTTCAGCTATAAAAGCTTATAGTCAGCTTAAAGCAAATCAGCGTTGGACTAAAATTAACCTAAATATGGAAGGGTTAGATACTGAAACTAAAAAAGAGTTATTAAAAGGCAAAAAACCTCAAATAGTAGAGTTAGTTGAAAATGCCAAAAAAATTATTGATAATTTATCTCCTGTTTTAGAAAAAAATTACCGCGATATTTAGATAGTAATAAACAGGATATATTAGATGTTTTAAAACATCCTAAAGTAACGGAAAGAATAGAATCACAAGGGAAAGATCCGGAGTTTATACATAAGGCATTAGATACATCTACGTCTTTTTTAAAAGATGCTCTGCCGTCAATTACTAAACTTGCAAGCCTCGCTCTTCCCGATAGCGATAAAGTTGCTGATATAATACAAAAATTTCAGTTAATTAAGCCACTTCCAAAGGAAGAGAAATCAAAAGAAGAAAAGGTAAAAGAGGTAAAGGAATTGATTAGTCCTTTGATACAAATTAAAAACCATAATCCGGAAATAAGAAAAATAATTGAAAAAGACCTTCCTGAACTATTAACAAAACATGTAAGTAGTTTAGGACCGGTTGTAGATGAGTTGTGAAATAAAACACCTAAGGGGCAAAAATTAAAATTAGACGGTGAAAAATTAGTAAAGATAGCCGGTAAGTAAACATGCACCTGAATTAATTCAAATTGCCGATAAATTTAGCAAACATGAATACGGTAAAATTATTATTGCTGGCGTTAAAATTATTATCAGATCCAAAAGTGCTAGGAGTATAGTAGCAGAAACTATAGTTAATTTAGGAAAAAGTAAATTTAGTAAAGATAAAGAAGCGGTAGGACCGCATACAAGTAAGGTATTAGAAGAAAGACAAAGAGAGATAGGAAAATCCGGTATAGGACCTAGAAACATCTTGCTATTATTTGATTAAAATTATATTGTAAATTCAAAGTGTCATTATGAAATTACAAGGATGATAGACAGAAATTATTATTTAACACATATCACAGGTGCCCTTGAGATATTCCCTATTTGTGCCATGCTCGGTCCAAGGCAATGTGGTAAAACTACTTTAGCTCACGCTTATATTAAACAGCTTAAAGAAGATGAAAAGAGCTACTTTTTTGACCTTGAGGATCCAGCTCACTTAGATCAATTTAAGAATCTTAAAACAACTCTTGAGCCTTTAAACGGTTTAATAGTAATTGATGAAATTCAAAGACAACCTGAAATTTTTCCTTATTTAAGAGTTCTTGCTGACTATTCAAACAAAAAATTTTTAATATTAGGTAGTGCTTCTGGAGAATTATTGCGACAATCTTCAGAATCATTAGCCGGCCGTATTGAATATACGGAGCTTACTCCGTTCAATTTAATAGAGATAAATGATTTTAGGGAGTTATGGTTAAGAGGTGGTTTTCCTAAATCATATTTAGCAAAAAATTATGTCCAAAGTCTTAGATGGCGTAATAGCTACATCACTAGTTTTATCGAGCGTGATTTGCCTAGTTTAGGAATATCTCTTAATGCACATGTAATGAGGCAGTTATGGATGATGCTTGCTCATAATCATGGGCAATTATTAAATTATAGCGAGCTTGGAAGGTCGCTCGGTTTAACGGATATGACTATAAAACGTTATACTGAAATATTAGAGCAAACTTTTATGATTCGGCTATTAAAACCTTGGTATGAAAATATCTCAAAACGTCAAGTGAAAGCACCAAAAGTCTATATACGAGATAGCGGAATACTACATGCATTATTAGGGATTCACGAACATGATTGGTATGTTCATCCAAAACGCGGTCTTTCATTTGAAGGGTTTGTAATAGAGGAGTTAATACGTAAATTTAAAACGGATGCAGAGTATTTTTTTTGGCGAACGCAAACAGGAGCAGAATTAGATTTATTAATTATTAAGAATGGTAAGAAATACGGCTTTGAAGTAAAAAATGCTGATGCTCCTAGTATTACTAAATCAATGCATACCGTTCTTGCCGATTTGCAGTTAGAACATTTATATATTGTTACCGCCGGGAATAATACATATAAAAAAACAGAAAAAATAAGTGTAGTTGGAATAGCGAACTTATCTAATTTACAGCTTGGTTAAAGTATATAAGTTACCATATTTCATTACCTTTAGTCTTATCATTACTTAATAAATTCATGATGACAATTAGAATCAGTAATATTATCTAGTAATATATCTAATTCAGATTTTTCGGTGCTAATAACTAAACTGTTATTAATTAATTTTAAACTACACATACGGGTTTTTAGTTTTTACGTAAATGAATCTAATAGGAACGCCCGGCATGTCAAAAGCCTCACGCATATTGTTTACTAAATACCTAGTATAGCTATCGGTAATTTTTTCCGGATTATTGGAGAATAGCTTGAAAGTAGGGGGGCGGGTTTTTATTTGAGTCATATATTTTACACGCACTCTTCTGCCTCCTTTTTGTAAAGGCAGCAGATGTGCTTCCGTAGTAAAATTAAGCCATTCATTTAATTTGCTAGTAGTTATTTTCTTATTCCAAATTTTATAAATTTTAAGACAAGCATCTAGCACTTGTTCAATATTTTGTTTATTTATTGCTGAAATGAATAGAACGGGGATACCTTTAACTTGAGGCAGATGAGTATTTATCTGATAATAAAATTCTTCCTGAAATGCTTCTTTTTCGGATTCTTTAACTAAATCCCATTTATTCACTACTATAACTAGACTTCTTCCTTCATTTACCACATGGCTTGCAATATTTAAATCTTGTTGTTTTAAAGGAGCTAAAGCATCAATCATTAAGATTACGGTATTAGCAAATTTAATACTGTTAATAGTATCCGATGCCGATAATTTTTCTAAAGACTCTGTAATAGTAGATTTCTTGCGGAGTCCTGCCGTATCAATCAATTTAATATGATTATTTTTATATTGCCAATCAATTTCAATTGATTCACGAGTAATGCCGGCTTCAGGACCGGTTAATAATCTTTCATCATTAATAAGAGCGTTTATAAAAGTAGATTTTCCGGCGTTAGGTCTGCCACTAACTACTATCTGCAAACAATCTCCTTTAATTGGATCGGTTATATTTGTCTTGATTGATTCTTCTTCAGGTAACTTGGCAATAATTTCGTCATATAAATCAATTAAGCCTGTGCCATGCTCGGCAGAGATAGCTATCATACTATCAAACCCTAATTTGTAGTACTCTTTATCAAAATCAAAAGCTTTCTCGCATTTATTAACTACCAATATAGCAGGCTTATTATATTTTCTAACAAAACTACTAAGTAGCTTATCATCAGGTAATATTCCGCTTCTACCGTCAACCATAAAGCAAATTAAATCTGCCTCTAAAATTGCTTTAGTAGTCTGCTCAATTAACCTCTCTCCCATACTATTAGGATTCTCGTCAAGTCCTGGGGTATCAATTAACAAAAATTCAAAAGAGCCGATTTTGCCGTCTGTATATTTTCTATCTCTAGTGACGCCTGGCAAATCGTGAACGATAGCTTTTTTACGTATGCTTAATCTATTGAAAAGCGTTGATTTGCCTACATTCGGACGGCCAACTAAAGTAATGATTTGCTTAGTCATTATTTAATATATTATTATGGTTAAGAGAACTAATAATGCCCCGATAAAACCTACTATATTTGCTATTATAATAGGTGTATTTTTTATTAATATGCCGTATATAAGCCAACTACAAAGAGCAATAGCACTTATAGTAAAGGCGGGCATAGAAACAGAAGCCGAAGATTGGCAGGTGAAAATCTTATGAGCCTGTACATAGAACATAAAATTGCCGATTGTACCGACAATCGTCATATATTTTTCGTAAAATGTCATGAATTTTGGAGACATATATTTATTTTTAAAAAGTGGTCTATGTCATTCCTGCGTAGGCGGAAATCCATTAAAATCATATAAAAACTTGTTTTTATATGGTTATTTTATCAAATTATGTAACTCCTATATCAATATTAAAGCTATTTTTTTGGACTCCCGCCTACGCGGGAATGACATACGGCATCCTAAGATAGCAACATTCCACATTGACTATCCCTTAAAACTCGCAATTACCGGTATATGATCTGAAGGTTTTTCTTGAGTCCTTAAATTATAATCCATATAGCAATTTTCTAAATAGTCAATAGTATTATTACAACCAAGAATCATATCAATCCTCATACCTTTATTTTGTTCAAAACATCCGGCTCTATAATCCCACCATGAAAATTCTTGTTTACTCGGATGCATTAATCTGTATAAATCCTCAAATCCGGAATTTAGAATAGTGCGTAATTTTTTTTGTTCAACCTCAGTAAAACAAGTAGTTTCAGCCAGTAGCTTAGGTGAATATACGTCTATATCGAACGGTGCAATATTAAAATCACCGCCTATGATAGTTTTTTCGTCAAAAGATTTTTTAGTTGATAGATAATTGATAAAATTATCATAAAATGCTAGTTTTGCTACAAATTTATCGCTACCGACAAATGAACCGTTAGGAGCATAGAGCGAGATTATATTACAAAACCCTATAGGTAATGATAATTTTATTTCTAAGAATCTTGCTTGATCACTGCAGTAATTATTCGGAAAATCCTTAATTATTTCATCGGCAGGAAATTTTGAAATTATAGCAACGCCGTTATATGATTTTTGTCCGTGAACATAAGAATTATAAGGTAGATCGGATAATGCATCAAAAGGAAATTTTGCGGTTTCGCATTTTATTTCTTGCAATAATAAAATATCCGGATTTTCTTTAGATAAAAAATTACGCAATAAATTAAGTCTTGTTTTTATGGAATTAATATTCCAAGTAGCTATCTTCATGTTTGTTTTGCTATATCTTCTAATTTTGTATTACGGAATTGCCACTCAAGAAAACCAAAATGATAAACTAAGAGACTAGTAATAAATGCTCTGGCAATTACTATACTCATTGAATATTTTATTGTATGATAATTTGGATTACTACTGTACATATCTAATAATATGCTAAAAACTATACCCCATAAATACAGTGATTGCAATACTAACTCCTCTTGGTGTCCTCTTAATTGAATTTTCTTTCATAATAAAATCTCGTAATATTGTATCGCAATTAGCTGTAATGAAAGCAAAAAACGGTCTCCAAAAACTTAGAGGCTCAATTTTGTGAATAATAACCATTGCAACTCCTCTCAGTAGTATAAGTAGCTCCTGCTGTCATGTCGGCATTGCCGCTTTGAATATCTAACTTGATACCAGCTATCTTGATTGTACTCAATATTGATAACTATTTTTGCAGCAATAGCGTTCATTAATTCTATATCCATACCGGAAACGGTAGTATGACCGTTTGAAGCAGCAATTAAGTATTGATAAGGCTCATTTACATACCATGCATTTATCAAAGTTTTTTTATCAGCTGTCCCTTCGCATTCTAAAATTGCTTGTTGTTCGTTCGTGCCTATGCTTAAAGCATACAAATTTTTAGAAATGAGAAGTATAAAAACCAAAGCCTTTAAGCACGAACTACTTTAATTTCACCGTCAGAAAATTTAATATTAAAAATTTTTTCATTCGCAGCAGTAATTTTAGAAGATAAAAAATTACCCGTTTCTCCTTTAACTATAGCAAAACCTCGTTTTAATACGTTGTGATAATCAAGGCTTGCAAGTAACGTACTATTTAATTCTAATTTATACTCAAAGTTTTTCAAAGTATTATTTGCCGATTTTGATAGATAAGCTGTTTGATGTGTTAATTCTAATGTTTTGTAATTGATTATTTTAGCAGGGTTAACTCTTTCTTTAGAAAAAGATTTTATCTTTGTTTCTTGTAGTTCAATAAAGCACGGTAAAGCATCTAGTAAATTAAAACCGGTTTCGTCCAGTAATTGCTGCCTATTATTTATATAGTGAGAGAGATATCTGTGTATTTTATTGTAATTTACTATATTTTGTTCGTGATATTTAATTAACCGGCTAGTATTATTCAATAATATTTTTTCATAAGATTGTAGCGTATTATTTAAAATAGAGCGTACCGGTACAGCAAATTCTGCGGCAGCAGTCGGTGTTGGAGCTCTTTTATCGGCTGCTAAATCTATTAAAGTATAATCCACTTCATGACCTACTGCGGAAATAATAGGAATTTTTGAGTTATAAGCAGCACGTACTAATATCTCATCGTTAAATGACCAAAGATCTTCTATAGAACCGCCACCTCTAGCAACGATTATAACACGTGGTTTGTTTACCTCTTCTAAATTGTTAAATCCTTCAATTGCTTCAGCAATTTCATTGCCAGAATTTTCGCCTTGTACGCTAACCGGCCATATTATTATCCGAGTCGGAAAACGTTCGCGAATACGATGAATAATATCTTTAATAACAGCACCGGTTATTGAAGTGATAACGCCTATTTTATCAGGTAAAAAGGGTATAGGAATACGTATTTTATTAAATAAGCCTTCTTTCTCGAGTCTTGCTTTACGCTCATTTAGAATTTGCAGCATAGCTCCAAGTCCTGTGGGTTGCAAATTATCTACCGATAATTGATAACGTGAATTACCTGCATAACTTGAGAGTTTACCGCTAATTACTACTTCCATGCCGTCATTTAAAGGAAATTTGATTTTAGCAAGAATAGGACGCCAGCAAGTACAGGCTAAAATGGCGGTATTTTCTTTTAAGTTAAAATAAGCATGACCTGAGTTTGCTATTTTTAAGCCTGAAATTTCGCCTTTTACCTTAATATAGCCAAAATTATTTTCTAATAGCTCTTTGATTTTATTAGAAATCTCACTAACTGAAAACTCTTTGGTTGCTTGATGCGCAATGAAATTGTCTAGCATTTTATTAGTACTTGGTTTTTTGCGCTGAGGGTAACACACATTATTCGTCATTACGAGGAGAAACTATAAGTTTTGACGAAGCAATCTCAGGAGTTTATCCTACTTCATGAGATGGCCACGTCGATGCTATGCATCTCCTCGCAATGATGATTATCATCTCCATAGAATAACCTTGTACTACAAAAGAGCAAGCAAAATTTTTTATTATTTGATATATTGCTAATAGCTTGCTATTATTTTTTACTATTAAAATATATTTATTAATATAAATGCTACTGCGAATAATATGTTTGCTTATTATCATAATATTTTCTTTGGTAAGTTTTGCCGCTCTTTCTAAGAATGGTCAAAATATTAAAATAAGCAATATTATAGCTGACTTCGTAGAGTATAATGAAAATCAGGATTTGATATATGCTAAAGGTAATATAAGAATTATCACGGATGAGTATTTATTAACAGCAGATAATTTACTTTATGATATAGAAAACGATATTTTAAGGGCAGAAGGTAATATCCGAATTAAGGATAAACAAAATCGGATAATAGAGGGAGACAAAGCGGTTTTAAAAGATGAATTTAAGAAAGGTATCATATCGGAATTCATTTTGCTTTCCGGTGATAATAATCTTTTAATTGCTAAACTTGCCGAAAGAATAGATGAAAATAATCTTAAGCTGCACCATGCCGAGTTTACCCCTTGTGATGTTACTTGTAATAGAAACCCTATTTGGCAAATTGCTGCTAAGGATACTTATATTCATTCCGCAGAGCATAGAGTAGTTTATAAAAACGTGTTTTTTGAAGTATACGGTGTACCGATTTGTTACTTACCGTATTTTTTCCATCCGACTCATACGGCCCCTGCGACTTCTGGATTATTGGTACCTGACGTCAAAAATAAAGGGTTTGGCATCCCCCTATATCTACGTGCAAAACCTAATATCGATTTTACTCTCACTCCAAGAATTTTTAGTAAATATCAAACTTATGAGCTAGAAGCACGTTATCGCCTGAATGATACCGATAATATGAATTTTCAAGTTAGTTACGGTAAATTACCATATTTTCTAGAAAAAGATGGAAGTGTAGTGAAAAATAAAAAAGTTTCTTCTTATCATTATATAGCAAGCGGTAATTTTATTAGTACCGATAAAGTTTATGATTACGGTTTCAGGGTGGAGCGTACATCGGATAAAGCTTATTTAAAAAATTATTATAATAACTACGCTTCATATTTAACTTCTAAAATATTCTTAAATAAAATTCATGAGGCTGATTATTTTTCGGCGGAAGGATTAAGTTTTCAAGGCTTAGGTAGTAATGATCGTAAATATACCGATCCTCTAGTATTACCAAAAATCAATACAAAAAACGTGATAAATTTGAATGATAATGACAACAGCCATATCGTTGTTGAAAATAATACGTTAATGTACAAAGAAAGAATAGGAAAACAAGTTGCTAGAACCTCTTTGCAACTATCCTTTATGCATAATGTGCTGACTGCTTCAGGACAAATTTTTGATTTTGCTGCTAAAGATAGAGGCGATTTTTATCTTGCTAGGCGGGCTTATGTAGATAAGCCGAGAGAAAGTAAAGCATTTCAAAGGAATATACCGGAATTGCAAACTTTATGGCGTTATCCGTTAGTAGGCAATATAACAAAAACGATAAATTTACTTATTGAGCCGGTAGTTTCTTTTACTATGGGACGTAAACTATCTAAGAAAGATAAAAAATTTGTTATAATTGATCCTGCTAAATATGAATTATCCGAAAAAAATATCTTTTTATCCAACCGTTATAGCGGTATTGATTGCCATGATTTCGGTAATAGATTAAGTTACGGCTTAAATACTAGTATTGCTAAAGAAGAAAATTATTTAAAATTATTTTTAGGACACTCCCGTAATACAAGATATAGTATAAATTTGCCAGCTGATGATAAGGAAAATGTAGGGCAGATACTAGGTAATCTTTCTAATAATTTAGAAGTGTTTTATAGCTTTCGGAAAGATAGATATTTCAGACCTATTAGGGATGAAGTGGGAGGAAATTTTAACTATGATAAGATTAACTTTCTAAGTAGTTTTATTCAGCTTACCAATCTTAACAAATATTATTCCGTAGAAAGTATAAAGGTTTCAAATAATAGAGTACGACAATTTTATGGAGACATAAATTATCAGCTAGCGGAAAATTGGACTATAGGCTTTGGTGCACGCATTGATCTCTCTAGACGATCTCCAAATTTACTTACGCGAACTATTAGGATGACATATGCTAAAGATTGTGTTAGAATTACTGCAAAGATTTATTCCGATTATCTAGCCGATGGAAGTAGAGGAATCAAAAAGACTACCTCTTCGCCGACTATTTCTATCGGTTTAAAAGTTTTAAACATGTGAGTATACTCGTTTTATTTGAAAAATTGGCTATGTCGTCTTATAAGTTCTGCGGTGCTCACGTACTAAATGTACGCTCCGCTCCTTGACTTATAGACTCCTTGCTCTTTTCCAAATAAAACTTCGTCTACTTACTGGTCACTTATTCAGAGTATCACATGAGAAAATTATTATTAATCATTACCGTTTTTTTTACTTTTAATGTAGCACAAGCATCATTACCGAATATAGTAGCATCCGTAAATGATGAACCTATTACTCTTAATGAGTTCCGTGCTAGAAAAAAAATGATTATGGCACTAAATAATGTTGAAAGTCTAACGCCTGCTCAAGATAAGCAGCTAAGTGACTTAGCACTTAAGAGCTTAATTGACGAATCTTTGCTTTTTCAATATGCAGGAGATAGAGAAATTCCGCAAGAAGAGATAGAGAACGCTATTAAGTCTATTGAAGATCGTAATAAAATGCCTCACGGTTCTCTTCTTCAGTATCTAAAAAGCAGATCGGTTAATCCTGATAGTTTTATTTCCCAAATTAAATCCGAGTTGATTAAAATGAATATTTTATCAAGTCTATCAAGATCGGTACAAGTAAGTAATAAAGAAATAGATGTTGCAATTTTATCTAGCGATCAAAAAGACGTAGAAATTTCAATGCAAGTATTTACATCTAAAGATGGTGGCAATAAAGCGTTTACGCAGATGAATAATTTGAAAAATCGACTAAAAAAATGTGCGGATGTTAAAAAATCGCTTTATGATAATTTTGCTACTATGCAAATTATTACCGATAAGCTTAGCAAGATAGAAGGCGTAAAACAAACTATTGTAAAGGACTTAACTCCTGATAAAGCAAGTAATGTTTTTGAAGTAAATAACAAATTTGAAATAACATTAGTGTGCAGCAAAAAAATCTTAAATGTTAATGAAGATGAAAATAATTATGTAGTAAATTTCCTAACCAATAAAAAGATTTCGCAAAAAGCACAAAAAATGTTTGAAAATATGCGTAAGAAAGCAGCTATAAAAATAATGCTGCCGTCTTAGTGTGTGTTATTCTATGTCATTCCCGCGTAGGCGGGAATCCAGAAAAATAACCTTGATTATTAATACAGAATTATATTTGATAAAAACAAACATATAAAAACAAGTTTTTATATGTTTTACTGGATTCCCGCTTTCACGGGAATGACATACCCTATGCTCCCTTCAATTGCAAAACACGCAGCTTTACATCAAGTTAATCCTCTTAAAAAGCACGGACAAAATTTTATTTTTGACAGTAGTCTATGTGATAAAATCGTACGTGCAAGTAACCTGGCAGAAAATAGCCGAGTATTAGAAATAGGGCCCGGCACAGGAGGGTTAACTAGGTCAATATTGCAGAAAAATCCTGAATCCTTAACTGTTATAGAAACAGATGAGAGATGCCTCCCGCTCCTTAATGAGATTAAAGAATATTATCCTAATCTAAATATTATTAAACAAGATGCTCTTAAAATAAATTTAACCGATTTAAGCTGTGATATAGTCAATTCAGTTGGATTTGCATACAAGAAGCGAGAAGCGAAGCCTATAACTAATAGGAGAGCGAACGATATAGGCGAGTCTAAATCAATTGACTATAAAGTAACTATAATCTCTAATTTACCGTACCATATAGGTACTGAGTTAGTGATTAGATGGCTGAAAGAAGCACGGCTAATTACTAGTATGACGCTAATGTTACAAAAGGAAGTAGTAGAACGTATTTGTGCTATACCCTCAACTAAAGCATATGGCAGGTTATCGGTAATATGTCAGTTAATAGCTAAAGTGGAAAAGTGCTTTGACGTAGCGCCAACTGCTTTCTATCCACCTCCTAAAGTATATTCTGCGATAGTTAAACTAATACCTTTAGAAAATCCGCCGTCTATTGCTCTGATAAATAAAGTTGAGCAAATAACAAAGCTTGCTTTTGCAGGACGACGGAAAATGATCAAATCATCACTGAAAAATCTTGTACCTAATATGCATGAAGTATTAACTCAGTTGAAAATCAATGATAATTATCGCGCTGAAAATCTTGCCCCTCAAGATTATTTGAGAATTGCTGAAATATTATAGCTTGCATCATTCAGCTTTATCTAACTTTTTTGCTTCTGCTTCTTGCTGTAGTTTATATTCTGCTGCTTTTTCGTCTATATAGTTAAAAAAGAAATAACAGAAAGTTAAAAAACTAGTCAAAACTATGCATTTTGAACTTTTAATTTCTTTTCTTCCTCTTCATCAATATAAGACTCAGAGGTTAAAATTTCTTCTTTATATGTTAACTCTTTAAAATTAGCTTATATATTAATGATAGAGTTTAATTATCATGTGAGAGAAGTAATTTATAGGGGGGAATAAGTCAATAATTATATATTTAATAAATCTATTTTACTCAAAAATACGGCTTTTTCTATTTACTAGGTAAATACAATTTAGTTCTTGAGTCTTATAATAAAGCAATTGAACTTGATCCTACAAATTCTAAAGCACAATATAATAAACAACATTTATTAAAGCGTATGTATTATTAAGTAAAAAACGCTGCAAAGCTTTTACTTATTGCCTTTTCAATCTATTCTGTTTGCTAGATTTCTTTAGTCTAAAATAAGCGAAGCAGTGATGCTATTCGTCTATTGTAATTTGCTTGATTTCGACAATTGTCTTATACAAATGTTCAGCTAAAGTAAACATATTAAATAGCATTGGCTTGGTGGTTAGTGTTTTGTGGCAATCTCTAAATCAGTTTCACTCATAATATCTAGTTGCGATGTGAATTAATACATTAGGGTCACAGCTACGCATTAATTTCGGTTATCGCTACAGGTTTCCTTGATATCAACAGCCTCAAGTGCCTATAAGATATTTAAAAGTTCCAGCGTGAGCGAAAAAAGACGTTTAGTAAATTTAATATTTGGGAACTTAATATTGAAACCTGAAAAGCTTGATTTTATGCTACGTTCGCTGTTTGATACATTGGTGAATTTGTCTAAAAATGGCGAATGGTACCCGCGGCCGGACTTGAACCGGCAAGAGCTTACGCTCCACGGATTTTAAGTCCGTTATGTCTACCATTCCATCACGCGGGCAGCTGTGGATATTAAGGTTGCATTTGCTAAGTGGACAGATTAATAAAAAAAATACGAAAAAGCAAGTACTTTTATCGTTAATATATTAGTCTGATATGAAAAAGTTATTAAACACATTTAAAATCGTTAGTTTACTCATTAATTTATTAGATAATTAACTTAAATAGTGACAAAATAGTAATAATATGATAGATTAGTTTCAGGAAGTAATACTTTCTCTTGCATGTTATTGACATGTTTATTGACAAATGCCGCAAGGTAAGGTAGTTTTGCATAATGAATTTTTATCGGCTCTTATATTTAAGTAAGGCTTAAGGTAAAATTTAAGTTTTAGTTATTATAAGCGTGTGTTAAGTTCAAATAAGTAATTTCTATCTAATAAAGGTTTTTATGGCTACAAATATAGTAGGTAAAGTTAAGTGGTATAATTCTACCAAGAATTTTGGATTTATTGAACAGGACAATGGCGGCAAAGATGTGTTTGTACACAAATCAGCCGTAGACGCAGCAGGTTTACATAGCCTTGAAGAAGGACAAGATGTAATTTTTGATCTTGAAGAAAAGCAAGGAAAAGCCTATGCTGTTAACCTCAGAATTAAATAAATTTATAATACCAAAAGCAGCTATCCAAAATTGTTTATAATTTAGGGTAGCCTAGTCATCTTTATCAAAATAGTAAATATTTTGTTTTTGTCTTATAATAACCTATATAATTTTAAGTGTAATAAATTATTTTTACTAAAGGGCATGAAAATGCCCTAAATCTAATAATATTATTCTGGCTTGAATAAGATTCTAAAATAGTTTCATTATTCATTATCGTTTTATATATTTAGTGGGTGTTTTGTAATCTAGCTTAAGCATATTTTTTGATTCAGGATAATTATATAAGTCGTTATTTTAATTTACTATAACTTATTTTTTATACAATAGACCTCTTGCATAACTTATCTTATACAGGGAATAAGAACTGCTACTCTACGCAGCGTACATAGTTAAGTATGTAAGGATGAGAGAGCAGCGTCGATGTCTCATATATCTTTAAGAAATGAGTTATGTTAAGAGGTCTAATCAATAATGTGCATATTTTGATTTAAAACTATATTGGATTATATAATGAAAAATTTTAATTTATCTGAAGAATTAATTATTGCTCTCGAGACAATGAATATAACTGAGCCGACTGAAATACAAAAGCAATCGATTCCGGTTGCAATGGCGGGATCGGACATACTCGCTTCTAGCCAAACAGGTTCAGGCAAAACTCTTGCTTATTTATTGCCGTTAATTGATTCATTTATTAAAAATAAAACTACTGCTTTAATTCTTGTTCCGACTAGAGAATTAGCAACGCAAATACACAGTACTTTAAATAAAGTAACTACATCCTATAAAATTAATAGTGCAGTTTTGATAGGCGGTGAACCGATGCCTAAACAATTTATGCAATTAAAAAAGAATCCAAAAGTGATTATCGGTACGCCGGGGCGTATTATCGATCACTTAAATAGGGGAAGTCTAAAAATTGATCGTATAGGCATAACCGTACTTGACGAAATGGATAGAATGCTTGATATGGGGATGAAAGAACAATTAGAAGAAATCAATAAATTTTTACCGGAAAAAAGACAAGTTTTAATGTTTTCCGCTACTATGCCAAAACATATTATTGCTGTTTCTCAAAAATATCTAAACAATCCGGTACGTATTATGGTAGGTGCTACTAATAAAGCAGCTGCAGAAATAAAACAGGAATCAATGCATGTTTCTGATAAAGAAAAATTTAGTGCATTAACTAAACAACTTGGTAATAGGGAAGGATCAGTCATTATTTTTGTGAAGACTAAACGCTCTGCCGATCAATTAGCTAAAATGTTGAAATATGAAAATCATACAGCAGAAGCTATACACGGTGATTTAAGTCAGCGTCAACGTGAAAGAGTAATTTTATCATTTCGTAAGTCAAACCATAGAATAATGGTAGCAACTGATGTAGCGGCTCGTGGGCTTGATATTCCTCATACACAGCATGTTATTAATTATGATTTACCTATGTGTCCTGAAGATTATTTACATAGGATAGGTAGAACGGGTAGAGCAGGGGCTACCGGACATGCGTTGTCTTTTATTTCTCCTGATGATGTTATTAGATGGCGTGCAATCGATCGTTTAGTAAATAAAGGAGAATCTACGCCACGTAGTGAGTTTAGAAGTGATAAAAATAATCGTAAAAGATTATTCGGTAAAAGAGCCGGCGGTGACGGTAAAAAGTTTAATGCTTTTGATAGTAGCCGTAAAAGAACCTTTGATGGTAACAGCTACGGTAATAAAAGAAAGAAAGTATCGTAGTTTAGATTTACGTCATTTATATCATTGCGAGGAAATTACGTAAGTAATTGACGAAGCAATCTCAAGAGTTTATTATTATTTCATGAGATTGTCACGTAACCTTATGGCTGCTCGCAATGACGATTAGATATCCATGCGGGCGATGATGCCTTTGCAGGAATGACAACCGTATATTTTAAAGGAGGATAAATTCATAAGTTTAAATTTTTCACGATTTCAATATATATCTAATATTTTCTTTATATTAATAATTTCTTTTCCTGGAGGTTTAATTTATTTACTTACCGGTTCAACTCTTTCTTTTTGGCTTCGAGAATCCGGTTTTGATAAAATCACTATCGGGCTTTTTAGTTTAGTGAATTTTATTCATATATTTAAATTTTTATGGGGTCCTTTGCTTGAAAAAGTAAGTTTTGCTCCTTTAAGTAAGCGGGGATATAAATGTTGTTTAATTATTGCTTTGGTTAGTTGTATTTTTTGTGTATATGTTCTAACAAATTTTAACCCTAACACTCATTTTATACCATTTGCTTTATGCTTAGTAGCTGTGGCATTTTTTTCGTCCATTTATGATATGTTACTTCAATCATCACAGATGTTACTGATTACAAATAAAAATTGGGGCATAAGTGAGGCAGCTTGTACTACAGGCTTTAGAATAGGTATACTTATAGCAGGTTCAGGAGCGTTATATTTATCTACTATCATATCCTGGCAAGATGTTTATCGTGTTATGGCAATTTTATGTATACCGTCATTACTATTAATTATAATCTATCCGCTTAAATTTAAAGATAAGATAATTATTAATGATTTTGATAGATTTTGGCATGCTTTTTATGATTTTGTTAAGAAACCTAAATGGCTAATAATTGTTAGTTTTATGCTTCTATATCGTCTTCAAGATAATTTTCTGTCAATTATGCCGAATATGTTTTATCTCGATATTGGGTATACGAAGAAAGATTTAGCTCTTGGATATAAAGCTTTCGGTATGTGTGCTACAATCCTTGGAGGTTTTATAGGTGGGTTTTTGTGCCGAAAATATGAATATTCTTATTTGCTTAAAAGAGCATTAATATATCATGCTTTATCTAGCCTATCTTTTTTATTTCTCTATTTTTATAATCGAGATATTACAAGTTTGTATATAGCGGTCTTCTTTCAAGAATTTACCAAGGGCTTAACTATGTCGCCGTTTTTTTCTTACCAATTAAGATGCTGTAGTGCTAAATATTGTATAACCCAAATTGCTTTAATTACTTCTATTGCTTATATTAGTACTATATTGTTTGGTAGTATTTCAGGCTATGCAGCTACTTATTTAGGCTGGACTTATTTCTTTATTGTAGCAGGATTTTGTTTTATACCGGCTTATATATTAATTAGATATTTGCCGCCTTATGTTATTTCTAGCTAAAGCGGGAATCTAGCAAAATATTTATAATTGTCATTGCGAGGAGGCGTTGTTGTGTGGATCAATTTCACCTCTGTCATCCCGTGGCTTGACACCGAGTGCTTTACCGGTCCCTGCAACAATGCCTTGCGAGGAGCGTAGCGACGTGGCAATCTCTCTTAAATTGCATGAGATTGTTTCGTCGGCATAAATGCCTTCTCGCAATGACGTGGATAGGTAGTATTGGATTCCTGCTGCCGCAGGAATGACATACTTTTGAGCGCCATGTAAAAATGCCTAAATACAAATATATTGTAAAAGTAGTACTATCAATTTATAATAATCAACAAATTTATTAGTGTGCTTTAATTATGTTTATTCAAACTGAAGATACTCCAAATCCGGATGCAATAACATTTTTCCCAGGGCAGGAAATAAGTAGTGATCAGCCGGTATTTTTTAGTGAGCTTGCTGAAGTAAAAGGAAGAAGCAAACTTGCAGAATCATTATTTTATATTAATAATGTAAAATCGGTGTTTTTCGGTAGTGATTTTATAACAGTAACTAAACAAGCTGAAGGTGATTGGCAAGTTATAAAGCCTGAAATTTTAATGGTTATTATGGATCATTTTGTTTCAGGCTTTCCTGTATTTGAAGAAAACACCAAAGCAGATAATGTAAATCATAACCTTGATGGGCTTTCGGAAATAGAGAAGCAAATCGTAGAGATTATTGAAACTAGGGTGCGTCCATCTGTTGCACAAGACGGCGGCGACATAATATATAAAGGCTTTGAAAACGGTGTAGTTAAATTAGCACTTCGTGGTGCATGCCTTGGATGTCCTAGTTCCACCATCACCTTAAAAAACGGCATTGAGTCCATGCTTAAACATTTTGTACCGGAAGTGCAAGAAGTTGAAGCTGTAGAGGAAGATTTTGAGTAATTTAGTATGCTAACTGTGTTAGTCTTCGTCATTGCAAGAAGAAACTGCAAGTTTCGACGAAGCAATCTAGTAAAAATTTCTGATTTACAGAATTTTTGATTATTTTTTCTGGTTCTTCCTTTGCAGAATTGATTGTATCATTTTGATGCCAAATAACGTAATGTAGTTCAACATCTTTTGGAGCATATACTACGATAGGTAGTTTGCTATTATATCTTAAAAATGTTTCATCGCCTAAAAATACACTAACCGTTTGTATGGTTGCTTTTACGTTTGGGCATGCCATCATTGTACTAGCAGGGTGATCGTTAACTTGATCGATTATATAATAATTATATCCCCATCCTTCTAAAGTTTTTGTTTCCAGCTTACCACCAAACCAAACACGATTACAATCTTGCATTGCATTTTTTGTTGCTTGCAATTCTACTTTTAGCTTTTCTTCATTGGACTCTGTAGGTAAATGAATTACATAACACTTTTGATTTTCAAGTGGTGTAGGATAGGGTGCAATATCTTTTAACCGCTTATCGGTATCGGCTAATAAATCAGTATTTAAAAAACATGATAAAATAGTATAATTTTATTTGGCATATGATTATTTTTTTAATTAGAATCCATTATCTCGCCTAGAGGAGTTATATAAGAAGCATTTATTTTACCATTGGCTATAATATCAGTACTAAAGCCTTCACTATAGTCAACATCACCATTTTCGTTTATTTTTGTACTTAAAAATAATATAGAATTTTCAAATTTATTTTCTTTTAATATAGGCTGATTATTTAAACTAAAAACTTTCATGGCAAGCCTTTCATTATTAGGTAATCTACAATATATTTCTGATCCGTTATTGGATTCAAAAAAATTACATTGTTGTTTTTCCAAATATATTTTTGCAAAATTATTTTGTTTTAATTCTGTAAAGGTTAGTTCAGCCTTATATTTTTGTTTGTCACTAGAAAAGTTAGGTAGCGTTTCTATTAAATGAAAATCAAGGGAGGTTGCGCTAAATCTTGTATTCAGCATATTATTTTGATTTAATTCGGTAAAATCTAATGCGGCATAGTATGTTGCTCCGTCAATGTCTAAACTATATACAGGCTTATCTTCCAATATCTCTTCAAATAAATCTTCCCATAGCTCGTGTAACTCTTGTAAAAAATTTTGAACATGTTCTTTAGTTTTACAAACATCAATTTGATTTGCAAAGCTTTTTGCTATAAAAAACTTTAAATCTTTTTGATCCGATAAAGATAAATCATGAATGTGACATTTAAATGTTTTATCTACATAATTTATTAGTGATGCAGTATCTGCAGGAAAATTTTTAGTTATTTCTAATAATTCTTTTTTTATGCTATTCTGAAATTATATTCATTTTCTAATCTAATCCCGTTTCTTTCTTAAAAAAGCCGGTATGTCATGAATATCAGACTCTTTATTATCTTGATCTAGAGTACTAACAACAACGTTTTTGCGTTCTAAAGTTTGATTATTTGAAGCACGCAGAGAACCCCATATTTTTCCTAAAAATGATGGTTTGGGTGAGTCATCTTCAGATTTGTTGAAAGTATTGGCATGTAACCCTAGCTCTTTTTCATTTCCGATAAAATTTTGATTTATTGGAGAGTCGGTAATTTCAATATTTTCGGTACTGTAGCTGTTAAAATCAGGCATTTCTTCTATTTGTGTAGGTTGTGCTATAGCTTTATTATAAGTTTCTTCAGGAACTATATTGGTAGTTTCAGCTATTGCGGGTTTATATGTCGGTACTTTATCGGCATCAATACCGGTAGCAACAACTGATACTCTGATCATTCCTTTTAATTCCGGATTAAATGTTGAACCGAAAATAATATTAGCATCAAGGTTGTCTACTTCTTCTCTAATTCTATTAGCAGCGTTGTCAACTTCAAATAAGGTCATGTCGGAACCGCCGGTAATATTGATTAATACACCTCTTGCACCGCACATTGAGCTATGATCTAGCAGTGGATTTGAAATTGCAGATTCTGCCGCTTTAATAGCTCTATCTTCGCCACTAGCTTCACCTGTACCCATCATTGCTTTACCCATTTCACTCATTACTGCTTTAATATCGGCAAAATCAAGATTAATAAGTCCCGGCATAATCATTAAATCCGTTACTCCTCTAACGCCTGCATGTAATACGTCATCTGCCATTTTGAAAGCATCGGCAAACGTCGTTTGTTCATTAGCAATACGGAATAGATTTTGGTTCGGTATTACAATTAAAGTATCAACGAATTGCTGTAATTCAATAAGTCCTTTATCGGCAGTTTTCATACGATGACCGCCTTCAAAATGGAAAGGTTTAGTTACTACCCCAACCGTAAGGATGCCTAGTTCTTTAGCAATGCGTGCAATAACCGGTGCAGCACCGGTACCTGTACCACCGCCCATACCTGCCGTAATAAATACCATATTGCTATTTTCTAGGTAATTACGAATTTCGCTTTCTGATTCTTGAGCAGCAAGTGCTCCAACCTCAGGAGAAGCTCCTGCCCCAAGACCTCTAGTCGTAGAAACACCGAGTTGTATTTTGTTAGTGCATAAAGAATGTTCAAGCGATTGTGCATCAGTATTAGCTACTACAAAATTAGCACCTTGCAGATTAGCACTAATCATATTATTTACTGCATTACTACCTGCACCCCCAACGCCAAAAACTGTAATGGTCGGTTTTAATACTATATTTTCAGGAGCTTTGATATTTAAAACCATGATACTCTTTTATTTTATATAATTAATGTTTAAGTATAATAAAAGATTTAGAAATTTCCATAAACTTTTTATGAAAAATATGGATTATTGTATTTTATAGTGAATTAGCTTGAATTAGGGATGATTTATAAGAAATATTTTATTTTTTTAAGAACATATCTCATACCGTAAATGGATTAGTATTAACGGTATTCGCTATGCCCTTAAAAAAATAAAATATTTCTTATAAATCATCCCTAATTCAAGCTAATTCACTATAAAATAGTGGAATGCCGTTATTATGACATGCTTTGATTAATGCTTTATCGTTAGTGGCCATAGGAAGTACTTCATGCATGGCAGTTAATAAATAAGTTGTATCATATGTAGTAAGATTGTTGGCTCTTGCAGTTTAATTTCATGTATGGAAAAATTTAAATTTGATATATTAAGGGGGAGAGAGTTTAAAAAATCTATAATTTTAATAACCTCTACTGATTTTATTCTAGCACGTTTTTCTGCTATTAATATTACGTTAGTTACTTCAAGTCTCCAAAGAGGCGGTACTATCACTCTAAACTTATAACAATAATCTAATGTAAAATCTGAATATTTATCACGTTCATCATACAAGAACCATGAGACAGTTATGGAGCAATCGGCTATAAACGGTTTAGAATTCACCATTTTCTACCTTCATCTCTAAGCTCTTTAATTAGTATAAGGAGCTCTAATGTTTTGCCTTTGCGGAATTCTCTTATTTGCTCTACTATATTATCCATTTTAGGTTTTTGAGTTATAATTTTTGCAACCAGCGTATTATGCTTACAAATGGTAATTTGCTCTCCGTCTTGTACACGCTGTATTAGATCAGAAAAATGAGTTTTTGCTTCGAGTAGGTTAATTTGATTAGATAAATTTTGTTTCACATAGGTAATATAATAATAGACTAATTTAATATTATCCTATTTATAAGATTTTATACAGTAATATTAATAGTTTAAATTAATATCTTTGTATAAAACCTAAGATTGACTAACCATTTTTTCAGGTACTACTATTTTATCAAATTTTGCTTCCGATAGAAGATTGAGTTTTTTAGCTGCTTCTTTTAAAGTGATCCCGTGTTTATGTGCTTCTTTAGCAATTTTTGCAGCATTATCATAGCCTATATGCGGATTAAGAGCTGTAATAAGCATTAGAGATTTATCACGTAAATCATTAATGCGTGCTATATTGGGTTCTAATCCTTTAACACAGTGAGTAACAAAGCTATTTACGCTATCGGATAACAGCTCTATAGATTGTAGGATATTGTATATTATTACGGGTTTAAATACGTTAAGTTCAAGATGTCCGTTTGAGCCGGCAATAGTAACCGTAACATGATTCCCCATCACCTGACTGCACACCATTGTTAAAGCTTCGACTTGTGTAGGGTTTACTTTACCGGGCATAATAGAAGAACCAGGTTCATTTTCAGGTAAATGTAGCTCACCAAGACCGCATCTTGGACCGGAGCCGAGCAGTCTTATATCATTTGCTATTTTCATTAAGCTAACTGCTATAGTATTAAGAGTTCCTGAAAATTCTACTAGTGCGTCGTGAGCAGCTAGACTTTCAAATTTATTAGGAGCCGTCTTAAAGGGTTGTTTAGTAAACTCTGCCACTTTCTCGGCAAATTTTATATCAAAGCCTATTTTTGAGTTAATACCTGTACCGACTGCTGTGCCTCCTTGGGCAAGTAGATAAACTTTTTGTAGTGCATTTTCTATGCGTTCTAAAGCATACTCTATTTGTGTAATATATCCGGAGAATTCCTGTTTAAGAGTTAAAGGAGTTGCATCCTGCAAGTGGGTACGTCCTATTTTTATGATTTTGTCCCAATCTTTTGACTTATCCTGCAAAGAGGTCAGTATATTATTCAAAGCTGGTATCAGTTGCTGTTTAGTTGCAAGTACGGTTGCTATATGCATAGCGGTTGGAAAAGAGTCGTTGGATGATTGTCCTTTATTAACATGATCGTTAGGATGTACCGGAGATTTGCCGCCTTTCTTGCCTGTTAATTCTTCGTTGGCAATAGAGGCAATAACCTCGTTCATATTCATGTTTGTTTGCGTTCCTGAACCTGTTTGCCAAACTACTAAAGGAAAATTATCCTCAAATTCGCCTTCTAAGATTCTATCCGTGGCTTTATCTATACTTATAGCGATTTTAGCTTCTAAATCACCAAACTCATGATTAACCTGTGCTGCACATTTTTTTAAAATAGCAAGAGCACGAATTAAAATTTCAGGCATTTTTTGCTTGCCTATTTTAAAATTTTCTAAAGATCTTTGAGTTTGAGCCCCCCAATAAAATTTTTCTTCTATTTGAATTTCTCCAAAAGAATCACTTTCGGTTCTGTAATTTTTCATAAATTGTTAAATGTTATATAATTATCTATTTTTTTCATAAAATGATCACTTACTGCATTCAAGTCTAATTGCTGGGCTAATTTAGCAAAGCTATAATATAATTTGTCTGTTAAAGAAGCTTTTTTTAGATTCTTAGCAATAAATATTAATGTGCTTTCTATCATAAGATTACGATTAAAACTATAAAATTTTTGCCAATGTTCGTTATATTTAGGTTCGGAAGATGTTATATAATCGGAATATATAGGTTTAGTAATTACTGCTTTACCTTGATATATATCAAATATAATATCATTAATTAATCTTTCATTCTTGAGGTTATTGATCACTTTATCAAAAAAATTGTTTAATATAGCTGTTGTTATCTCTTTTTCTGTAAGTGCATTTATAAATATGTCTAATTGTTTTTCAAAACTCTCGATAATTTGTTCATTTGGTTCCCTTTTCATTGCTTTTCTCTCAAATTAATTGATATAATAAAAGTTTATGACTTTAATTTTAGTAGACTAAATATTTATATCGAAGTAAATAAAAAACAATATTTGATTAAAATATTATTTATGTAATGAATGAAAAATTATAGAAGCGGCATTTGATACATTAAGACTTTCTACTCTCTGAGAAATAGGGATTTTGGCTAAATAATCACATGTTTCTGCAACTAATCTTCGTATGCCTTTATCTTCTGAGCCAAATACCAATACTATTTTGTCGGAAATTAATTTATCGGTAAAGTAGTCATTTGCAGAACCTGTTAGACCTATAATCCAAAAGCCGTGTTTTTTAAGATAATTCATACATGAGCGTAAGTTAGTAACTTTAATTATAGGTATTAATTCTAAAGTACCGCAAGCCGCTTTAGCAATGCTGCCGCTTTCATTTGGAGAATTATCTTGAGGTAATATTATAGCATTTATATCAAAAGCAGCGGCACTACGAATAATTGCGCCAATATTTTGTGTGTCTGTTATTTGATCAAGAATCGCAATTTTACATTTTGGATTTGTTATATCTATGTCCTCTAAATTGTAAGAAAAAATTGGTCTAATTTTTGCAGCTATTCCTTGATGTGTTTGGTTTTCCAGTAATTTAGATAAAATATCGTTATTAACAATTTCATAAGCTCTAGTACCTATTAATTTTTTATTTGTCTCAAAAATTTCCCTAGTGCATAAAATATTGTCAATTTGACGTTTTGGATTATTTAGAGCAGAAAATACAGGATGTTTCCCATACATATAATAACAATGTTTAGAATCAAGTTTTTTATTTTGCATCTTATTGAACACCGTCAGTAATTTGTTCTTGACAGAAACTACTATTTATTATAAAAAGTTACAACTAAATAAATGTGCAAGCTGCTATTTGTTTATTTGATGATTCGGCAAGAAGTTGTATAAGTCCTAATACTAATTATATATTGTATTTTACAGTGAATTAGTCTATTTAATACAGTAAAGTTCTTTAGGAGGGATGGCCGAGTGGTCAATGGCAGCAGACTGTAAATCTGCCCGCGTAAGCGTTCGAAGGTTCAAATCCTTCTCCCTCCACCACTTAAATGGTTCAGGGAAGCATATCATTTTATTTAAAAATAAAACATAATTGTGTATATTTATAAATCTGAATAAAATTGATATAGCACTGTTAACAAAATAACTTTGAAATTATTTTATTAATAGTGCCACAATGCGGGTGTAGCTCAATGGTAGAGTTCCAGCCTTCCAAGCTGGCTGTGTGGGTTCGATTCCCATCACCCGCTCCAGAGATAGTGGTAACAAATAAATTTAGCAAAAAAATGCACTTATAAAAAAATAACTTGTATTAAACCTAAAAAATTGTAGAGAGTAATAATATGGCAAAAGCAAAATTTGAACGAACTAAACCGCACGTTAATATAGGTACGATCGGTCACGTAGATCACGGTAAAACTTCCTTAACGGCAGCAATAACTATAGTACTTGCTAAGACAGGTGGAGCACAAGCTACAGCGTATGATCAAATTGATGCTGCTCCTGAAGAAAAAGAAAGAGGTATAACTATTTCTACTGCACACGTAGAATATGAGACTAAAAATAGACACTATGCACACGTAGATTGTCCGGGACACGCTGACTATGTAAAGAACATGATAACCGGTGCCGCTCAGATGGACGGTGCAATATTAGTAGTTTCTGCTGCTGATGGTCCTATGCCGCAAACTAGAGAGCATATATTACTAGCAAAACAGGTAGGTGTGCCTGCTATGGTAGTATTCTTAAATAAAATAGATATGGTGGATGATCCTGATCTATTAGAACTAGTAGAGATGGAAGTAAGGGAATTATTATCAAAATATGGTTTCCCGGGTGATGAAATACCTATTATTAAAGGTTCTGCACTTCAAGCTTTAGAAGGAAAGCCTGAAGGTGAAAAAGCTATTAATGAGCTAATGGATGCAGTAGATAGCTATATACCGCAGCCTGTAAGAGCTACGGATAAACCTTTCTTAATGCCAATAGAAGATGTATTCTCTATTTCAGGAAGAGGTACTGTTGTAACTGGTAGAGTAGAGTCAGGAATAATTAAGGTAGGTGAGGAAATTGAAATAGTCGGTCTAAAAGATACGCAAAAAACTACCTGTACCGGTGTAGAAATGTTCAGAAAATTACTTGATGAAGGACAAGCCGGAGATAATGTTGGCATATTACTACGCGGTACAAAAAGAGAAGAAGTTGAAAGAGGACAAGTTCTCGCAAAACCTGGTAGCATAAAACCGCATGATAAGTTTGAGGCTGAAGTATATGTGCTTAGTAAAGAAGAAGGTGGACGTCATACCCCATTTACTAATGACTATCGTCCGCAGTTCTATTTTAGAACAACAGATGTTACCGGTACAATAAAATTGCCTGCTGATAAGCAGATGGTTATGCCTGGAGATAATGCTACTTTTACAGTGGAATTAATTAAACCGATTGCGATGCAGGAAGGGTTGAAATTCTCTATACGTGAAGGTGGTAGAACAGTGGGTGCCGGCGTAGTAACTAAAATAAATAATTAATTGATTTTATAAATACCTATTATTTTTTAATAATAGGTATTTATATTTTAAGATGTAATAGACATTTTTCCGAACCGGCTTATAGAGAAGAATTTGAAGGAGGTACGGAATGCAGAACCGCAGCGTATATAACGGACGTGAGGATTCGAGTGCCGGATCGACGTACAAATTACCTCTAGAAGTACAGTTTGGAAAGATGTCTAAAAAAACATCTTGCTGTTTAAATATTAGGTTTACTGAATGAAAAATAAAATCAAAATTCGTTTAAAATCATTTGATCACCGTAGTCTTGATCAAGCTACAAAAGAGATAGTGAGTGCTGTTAAAAGAACGTTTGCTAACATTAATGGTCCTATTCCGTTACCTAAAAAAATTGGAAGATTTACCGTAAATAGGTCTCCTCATGTACATAAGAAGTCAAGAGAGCAATTTGAAATTAGAAAGCATAAAAGATTATTAGTTATATGTGATCCGAATCCGGCGGTTGTCGATGCTTTAAGTAAAGTTGATTTAGCAGCAGGTGTTGATGTAGTGATTGAATTAGAGAGTGGGGAATAAATGAGAACCGGTATAATTGCTCAAAAAATTGGGATGACTAGTGTTTTTAATGATAAAGGCGAAAGAATTTCTTTAACATTAGTAAAAGTTGATGATTGTCAAGTAGTAGGACATAAAACTCTAGAAAAACATGGATATAATGCTTTGGTTATAGGTGTAAAAGATAAAAAAATATCTAGAGTAACCAAACCTATGAGACAAGTTTTTGCTAATGCTAAAATATCTCCTAAAACTAAATTAAAAGAATTTAGAATTTCTGAAGAGAATTTTATTGATATAGCAGCAAGTCTAGAAGTAGACCATTTTACGGCAGGACAATTTGTGGATATAACGGCAACTACTATAGGTAAAGGATTTGCCGGTAGTATGAAAAGACATAATTTTAGAGGTCTTGAAGCTTCTCACGGTGTTTCGATATCCCATCGTTCGCATGGTTCTACAGGACAAAGACAAGATCCAGGAAAGGTTTTCAAAGGCAAAAAAATGGCCGGTCATATGGGATGTAACCAAGTTACTATTCAAAATTTGAAAATATTTGCCATTGATAAAGAGCGTAAGCTTATTATGATTCAGGGTAGTATACCCGGTCACAAAAATTCGTATCTTTCAGTAAAAGATGCAATAAAAAAGATTTCAATAACTGTATAATAGATATTTAGACATGTTTGTTGAGGTTAAAGATTATCACATTAACAAAACGCCATGCAACCATGCAATATTATTTATATAAAAGTTTTATATAAGACTGTATAAGGTTAAAATAAAGATGAAAACTAAAATATTAAGTCTTGCTAATGAAGAAGTTGGTGAGATTAGCTTAAATGAAGATATATTTGCTGTTGAATTTATCAGAGATGATATAATAAAGCAGGTTATTGATTGGCAGAGAGCTAAGGCAATGTCCGGTAACCACAAAACTAAAACAGTATCAGAAGTATTAGGAACCACAAAAAAACCGTTTAAGCAAAAAGGTACAGGTAATGCAAGACAAGGCTCCCTTAGATCGGTACAGATGCGTGGTGGTGGTGTAGCTCATGGACCTAGAGTACGTAGTCATGCAACGAAATTACCTAAAAAAGTACGAAAACTTGGTTTAATTCATGCTTTATCCGAGAAATGCGCTGAAGGAAAATTATTAGTAATAGATTCTTTAAAGCTAGATAAGCCTAAAACTTCTGCTCTTGTAAATATATTAAACAAATTTCAAGGGAAAAGTTTCTTTGTAATAGACGGAAATGAAGTAGATATTAATTTTTCTTTAGCTGCAAAAAATATTTATAATACTGTGATTGTTCCACAAATAGGAGCCAATGTTTATGATATAATACGACATGAATATGTCCTATTATCACAAGAAGCAGTGAGTGTTTTAGAAGAGAGGTTAAGATGAGTTCTTATAAATACTACGATTTAATTAGAAAACCTATTATTACAGAAAAAACTACAACCCTTTCGGAACAAAATAAATACGCTTTTTATGTAGATAAATTTGCTAAAAAACTTACCCTTAAAAAGGCTATAGAAGAAATATTTAAAGTAAAAGTAAAAAAAGTGAATATTTTAAACGTTAAAGGTAAGAAGAAAAGATTTAAAGGAATTATAGGGACTCAAATCAATAGAAAGAAAGCTATTGTTACATTAGAAAAAGACCATAATATCGATTTTGCCGGAGGAATTAAATAAATGGCTTTAAAAAACTTTAATCCAATTACTCCTTCTCTTAGAGAGTTAGTTCAAGTTGATAAAACTAGTTTATGGAAAGGCAGACCTTTAAAATCTTTGACCAAAGGTATATCTAAAACCGGTGGACGAAATAATCAAGGTAGAATTACTTCTTGGCACAGAGGTGGAGGACACAAAAAATTATATCGTATTATTGATTTTAAAAGAAATAAAATTGATATTTCTGCTATTGTTGAAAGAATAGAGTATGACCCTAATAGAACTGCTTTTATTGCTTTAATAAAATATGAAGATGGGGAATATTCTTATATTCTAGCACCACAAAAATTATCTGTAGGTGATAGAGTAATATCAAGTCAAGATGCTGATATAAAAATAGGAAATTGTTTACCTTTAAAATGCATTCCTATCGGTACTACTTTACATAATGTTGAAATGAAAGTCGGTAAGGGCGGTCAAATTGCAAGGTCTGCAGGTACTTCAGTAGATCTAGTGGGTAAAGATTCAGGATATGCTCAGATTAAATTAAGATCAGGTGAATTTAGGTTAGTACCTTTAGATTGTAAAGCTACTATAGGTAGTATATCTAACCCGGATCAAAAAAATATTAATTTAGGCAAAGCCGGTAGAAATAGATGGCTAGGTTGGAGACCGCATGTTAGAGGTGTAGCAATGAATCCTGTAGATCACCCTCATGGTGGTGGTGAAGGTAAAACTTCAGGAGGTCGCCATCCTGTTACTCCTTGGGGCTTCCCAACAAAGGGTAAGAAGACACGTAAAAATAAACGTACTTCAAAATTTATCGTAAAGAAAAGAAAATAGATTTTAAATTAATTAGGTATTAGTATGGCACGTTCAATATGGAAAGGGCCTTTTGTAGACGGTTATTTAATAAAGAAAGTTCAAAAATTAATGGAATCAGGTAAATCTGAAATGATTAAAACTTGGTCTAGAAGATCAACGATTTTACCTATTTTTGTAGGGTTTACCTTTTCTGTGCATAATGGAAATAAATTTATTCCGGTTTCTGTAAATGAAGAAATGGTTGGAAGAAAATTAGGTGAGTTTGCTCCTACTAGAACATTTCACGGTCATGGAGCAGATAAAAAAATCAAAAGAAAATAAAGATTTATATGGTACAGGAAAATAAAAATTTTGCTACGGCACAAGCTAAATCTATTAGAGTAAGTTCAAGGAAGCTCAATTTAGTTGCAGCCTTTATTAGAAATATGAAAGTATCTGAAGCATTGGTACAATTAACTTTTTCTCCTAAAAGAATTGCAAAAGTTGTAAAAGATTGTTTACAATCTGCTGTTGCAAATGCTGAAAATAATTTAGGTCTAGATATAGATAGATTGGTTATTACTAAAGCGACTGTAGGTAAGGCTTTAGTAATGAAAAGAGTTATGCCAAGAGCAAAAGGAAGAGCAACTAGAATAAATAAGTTTTTTAGTAATCTTTATATAACTGTTACAGAAAAAGAGGATAATTAAAATGGGGCAGAAAGTTTGTGCACATGGTTTTAGAGTTGGACCGACTTTAATTAAAGGTTGGGATTCCATATTATATGCAGAAAAACATTATAAAACTCTTTTTATACAAGATTTAAAAATTAGGGATTTAATAAATAAGGGTTTTAATCAAGCCCAAATTAGTAGAGTTTTAATTGAACGCCCTTCTAATAAAAGTATTATAATTAATATTAATGCCAAAAAACCAAATATCATTATCGGTAGAAACGGTAGTGAAATTGATAAGCTAAAAAAAGCTATCGAGAAAATGACTTCTTTAAAAGAAGTTTATATAAATATTCACGAAGTTCGAAAATTTAATATAGATGCTGCTATAGTAGCTCAAACTATAGCACTACAGCTTGAAAAAAGAGTTTCTTTTAGAAAAGCCATGAAAACAGCAATTCAGGCGTCATTTAAACAAGGTGGACAAGGTATCAGGGTTAGTTGTTCAGGACGACTTGGAGGTGCTGAAATTGCTAGAACCGAATGGTATATAGAAGGAAGAATGCCGTTACATACTTTAAGAGCTGATATTGATTATTCAACAGCTGAGGCTATAACTACTTATGGAGTTATAGGGGTTAAAGTGTGGATTTATAAAGGTGAATATACAGAAAATAAAAGATATAATTAATTTTAAGTATTAAAATGTTAGCTCCGAAAAAACAAAAATTTAGAAAAGCTCATAAGGGTAGGGTTGCTTCAACAGCAAAAGCAGGTACGACGCTTGCTTTTGGATCATTTGGTCTAAAATCTATAGATGGTTGGCGTGTTACTGCAAGACAAATAGAAGCAGGAAGAAAAGCTGCTACTAGATGTATGAAAAGGCAAGGAAGATTATGGATTCGCATTTTTCCGGATGTTCCCGTTTCTAAAAAGCCTGCCGAAGTAAGAATGGGTAAAGGTAAAGGTTCTCCTGAATTTTTTGCAGTTAGAGTTTCGCCTGGAAGAATTATGTTTGAAATTGAAGGGGTAGAAGAAAATGTTGCACTTAGAGCTTTGGAGCTTGCAAGTGCAAAATTACCTGTTAGAACAAGGATAGTGAGACGTTATGAATGATTTAAAATTATTAAGAAGTAAGTTATCTACTGAAACAATAGAAGAGCTTTATAAAAACCTTAATCTTTTAAAAAAAGAATTGTTTAATTTAAGATTTCAACAAGCTTTAGGTGATTTAAAAAATACTAGTAGGTTTTCGTTAGTCAAAAAGTCTATAGCACGTATTAAAACTGAATTAACAAAAAGAGCTAATAGTGAGGAATATTAAAATGCCGAAAAGAGTGTTACAAGGCGTGGTTATAAGTTCAAAAGCTGATAAGACGGTTACAGTAAAAGTAGAAAGAAAGTTTAAGCATCCTATTTATAAAAAATTTGTGAAAGTATCTAAAAAATATGCTGCTCATGATTCAGAAAATAAATATCAAGAAGGAGATAAAGTTAGTATAATTGAAAGTCGGCCTATCTCAAAAACCAAAACATGGGTAGTGGTAAATGGGGAATAAAGTTTTTTAATCTTTGACTTTATAAGGTAGATTGTTTATTTTATTTCTCGTGTATAAAAAATTGGAAGTAGTTTATGATTCAAATGCAGAGCATCTTGGAAGTTGCAGATAATTCCGGTGCTAAAAAAGTTATGTGTATTAAAGTTTTAGGTGGCTCTCACCATATGGTGGCAAAGCTGGGTGATGTTATAGTTGTATCTGTTAAAGACGCTATACCCGGCGGTAAGGTTAAAAAGGGTGATGTTTATAAAGGCGTGATTGTTCGTACAAAGACTGGAGTAGTAAGACCTGACGGTAGTACAATAAAATTTGATCAAAACGCATTAGTGCTTTTGAATAAACAAGATGAACCTATCGGTACTAGAGTTTTTGGTCCTGTTACAAGAGAACTTAGAGCGAAAAAATATGTTAGAATAATGTCGCTTGCAGAGGAAGTGTTATAAATGATTAAATTAAAAGTAAAAAAAGGTGATGAAGTTGTTGTTATTACCGGAAAGCACAAAGGAAAAAAAGGTAAAATATTAAAAGTTTTCCCGGAGGACAGTAAAGTAATTGTTTCTGGAGTAAATGTAGTAAAAAAGCATACTAAATCTAATCAAATGAGTGAAGGCGGGATAATAACTAAAGAATTACCTATACATATCTCAAATATTGCACACATCGATCCAAAAACCGGTAACCCTACCAAGGTAGCTTTTAAATTCTTAGAAGACGGTTCTAAGGTTAGAGTAGCAAAGAAATCAGGGGAAATTATTGGTAAGGAAGGTAAATAATGTTAAGATTTAAAGAATTATATCAGCAAAAAATTATTGAAAACTTACAAAAAAAATTTTCTTATAAAAATAAACACGAAATACCGCAAATTAAGAAAATTGTGATAAATATGGGAGTAGGGGAAGCAACAGCCGATTCCAAAGTAATTAATAATGCAGTAAATGATCTTACTTTGATTTCCGGTCAGAAGCCGGTTGTAACGTTAGCAAGAAAATCTATTGCAACTTTTAAGTTACGCGAAAATATGAAAATAGGTTGCAAGGTTACATTACGTAAAGATAGAATGTATGATTTTTTAGAGAGGTTAGTAATTGTTGCATTACCCCGTGTTAAGGAATTTCGCGGTTTTTCTTATAAAAGTTTTGATGGTAAAGGGAATTTTACTTTTGGGTTAAAAGAGCAGATAGTTTTTCCTGAAATTAATTACGATAAAATCGATACAATAAGAGGTATGGATATTACAATCGTTACATCTGCTAAAACAGATCAAGAAAGTAAATTTTTGTTATCAGGGTTTAATTTACCTTTTTATAATTAATTTTTAGGATATATATAATGGCAAAAGTAAGTTCTATAAAAAAGAACGAAAGTAGGAAAAAAAAATCACAAAGTTTACATAATAAACGTTTAGCACTAAAAAGTAAAATTTATGATAAAAATATTTCATTAGAAGAGCGTTTTTCTTTGGTAATGTCACTTGCACAATTACCTAGAAATTCATCATCTACTAGAATAAGAAATAGATGTGAGCTTACAGGTAGACCAAGAGGTGTTACAAGAAAGTTTGGTATATCGAGGAATAAGCTTAGAGAATTAATAGGCAGAGGCTTAGTTCCCGGTGTAGTTAAGTCAAGTTGGTAAAAGTCGATAGGTAAATCATATGTCAATGACGGATAATGTAGCAGATATGTTAACTAGAATTAGAAATGCTTATAAAAGCAAATTGATAAATGTTTCTTTTCCTAGTTCTAAAATTAAAACTTCAATTTTAGATGTTTTGCAAAAAGAAGGTTATATAAAAGATTATATAACTACTCAAAAAAATAATATTAGTTATACTGAGGTAGCTTTAAAATACTCTGTTAATGGCGATGCTTCTATATGCGAAATTCATAGAGTATCAAAGCCTGGAAAAAGAGTATATTCTGCTATTAAAGATTTGAAAGGATATTATAATAATATGGGTATATATATTCTTTCTACTCCTTACGGTGTTATGTCTGATAGAGAAGCTCATATTAAAAATGTCGGCGGCGAAGTAATTTGTAAAGTATTTTAAGGTAAAAAATGTCACGTGTTGGAAAATTGCCAATTACTATACCTGAAGGTGTAAAAATTGGTTTAAATGATTTAGAAGTAAAAATATCCGGACCTAAAGGCGAATTATCAAAAACTTTTAAAGGTAATATAGCAATTTCATTGGCAGAAAATAAGCTTTTAGTAAAACCTTTAGCCGCAAATAAAAATGCACGTGCTATGTGGGGTACTGCAAGAAGCATAATATCAAATATGGTTACCGGCGTTAAAGAAGGTTTTAAGCTTAAACTCGAAATTAACGGAGTCGGTTACAGGGCGATGGTAAAAGGTAAATATTTAAATTTAATGCTTGCTAAAAGCCATAATACAAAAATTGAAATACCTTCAGATATTAAAATAGAGATGCCTAAGCAAAATATTATTATTCTTGAGGGAACAGATAAAGAAAAATTAGGACAATTTGCTTCAATTATTATAAAACAGAGACCACCTGAGCCTTATAAAGGAAAAGGAATTAAATTTGAAAATCAATTTATACCGCGTAAAGAAGGTAAGAAAAATTAAATTTAAGAGTTAAATATGCGTAGTGCTAAGCTAAAATTTGAAAAAAGAAGAAGTAGAATAAGACATAAAATATCTAAAACATCTAATAGAGTTAGATTATCAATATTTAAGTCAGGTAGACATATATATGCACAAATTATTGATGATTCTAAGTCTATAACGATTGCTGCTGCTTCAACTTTAGATGAGAAAATAAAAAAATTAAAAAAATCTCATTGTAATATTGAAAATGCTATCAAAGTAGGCGAAGAAATAGCAAAAAAAGCTGATTCTGCAGGGATAAAAGACGTAGTGTTTGATAGAGGCGGATATAAGTATCACGGTGTTGTAAAAGCGCTAGCTGATGCAGCTAGAGAGAAAATAAAATTTTAGGTTATAAGGTTGTAGTAATGTCTAAAGTTAAAAAAAATGACGAGACTTTAAGTGAAGTTTTAGTTGATGTAAATAGAGTTACAAAAGTAGTAAAAGGCGGTAGAAGCTTTGCTTTTTCTGCTTATGTAGTGGTCGGTGATAAAGCCGGCAGAGTCGGAGCGGGACACGGAAAAGCTAAAGAAGTAAATGAAGCTCGAGGAAAGGCAAAACAAGCCGCTAAAAAGAGAATGATGAAAGTACCGTTATATCAAAATAGGACTATTCACCATGACGTTGTCGGTAAAAGTGGAGCTGCTAAAGTGATTTTAAGAAGAGCTAAAGCAGGTACAGGCGTTATAGCCGGAGGATCTATGAGAGCAATTTTTGACTCTTTAGGCGTTCATGATATTGTTGCTAAATCAATAGGTTCAACGAATGTTTACGCAATGATTTCTGCAACATTTGATGCATTAAATAAACTTGCATCACCAAAATCTATTGCTATGAGAAGAGATAAAAAAGTAAATGAAATATCTGTAAAATCTGCTGACATTCAAGTTAATGAATAATGTTGTATAAGTAAGGTGAAGTTATGAATAATAAGATCAATAATATAAAAATTACTCAAGTTCACAGTGCTATAGGTCGTAAGTATGATCAAAGGTTGATATTAGTTGGGCTTGGTTTAAACAAAATTAATAAGAGCGTTATTCTTGCAAATACTAATTCAATCAAAGGGATGGTTAACAAAGTAAAGCATTTGTTAAAAATAGAAAATATGTAATTAGAGTTTTTAAATGAAATTAAATGAATTATATAATAATATAGGTGCTAAAAAAAATAAGAAAAGAATAGCACGCGGTATTGGTAGTGGTAAAGGAAAAACCGGCGGTAGAGGAATTAAAGGTCAAAAATCTAGATCCGGCGTTGCAATAAAAGGTTTTGAAGGTGGTCAAACACCTATGATCAAAAGACTACCTAAAAGAGGGTTTAATTGTATTTCAACTAAAAAATACAATATAATAAATATTTATAATATTGAAGAAGCATTAGCCGATGGGCGTTTAAGTGCTGATGATAATATTACGAAAGAAAAATTGGTAGAAGCCAGAGTAGTGAATAATAAAAATAATAAGAAATTAGTGAAATTATTATCTATTTGTAGTGATGATTTCGCTGCTCCTCTATCATTAAAATTAGATGCTTATTCTTCTAAAGCTAAGGATTTAATCGAGAAAGCAGGTGGAAAATTATTATAGTATATGGGGCAGAATTTTTCTAAAAAATCCGGTAATGATTTAGTTAGTCGCATTGTTTTTACTATTCTCATTCTTATAGTATGTAGATTTGGGTCTTTTATACCTATACCTGGTATAGATTCAATTGCTTTAAGTAGTGTGGCTGCAAAGAATCAATCCGGAATACTCGGAATGTTTAATATGCTATCCGGAGGATCGCTAGGTAGAATGTCCATTTTTGCTTTAGCAATTATGCCGTATATTACTGCCTCAATTATTATCCAATTAATGTCAGTTGCATATAAACCTTTGGAAAATTTAAAAAAAGAAGGGGAAGTCGGCAAAAGAAAAGTAAATCAGCTATCGAGATATTTAACGGTTCTGCTTGCTTCTTTTCAGGCTTATGGAGTTGCTATAAGTTTAGAGTCGATTGTAACAAATACTGGTCCTGTAGTAATCTTAGCGGGTTTTTTCTTTAGAGTTACAACCGTAATTACTTTAGTTGTAGGCACGATGCTATTAATGTGGTTAGGAGAACAAATTACACAACGCGGAATAGGTAATGGTACGTCTTTAATTATATTTATAGGTATAATTTCAGGAGTACCTAGTGCTATTATTAGTATGTTTGAATTATCAAGAAAAGGAGCATTATCGCCTTTAATAGCGATAGCTGTTTGTATTGGAGTAGTTGTATTAATAGCTATAATTATATTTTTTGAAAGAGCCCAAAGAAAATTATTGGTGCAGTATCCTAAAAGACAAGTAGGAAATAAAATTTATGGAGGCGAAGCAACCCATATGCCTCTCAAGTTAAATACTTCTGGTGTAATACCTCCAATATTTGCTAGTTCAATTTTACTATTTCCTGCTACGCTTGCTAATTTTTCTAATAGTAATTCAGAAACTATGGGCATGCTTACTTATTACTTAGGGCATGGAAAACCTGTATATATTTTATTATATGTAGCATTAATTATGTTTTTTAGTTTTTTTTATACTGCAATAGTATTTAATTCTGAAGAAACTGCTAATAATTTAAGAAAATACGGTGCTTATATTCCAGGTAAAAGACCAGGAAAAAATACGTCTGATTATTTTGATTATATACTTACAAGGCTTACGGTTATAGGTGGGATATATTTAAGTGTAATATGTGTAATTCCGGAGCTATTAATGAATAAATATGTAATCTCTCTTTCTTTAGGAGGTACAAGTTTTTTAATTGTAGTGAACGTGGTACTTGATACTATGACTCAGATTCAAACTTACTTATTTAGTAGTAAGTATGAAGGTTTAATGAAGAAAGTAAAATTAAAAAATTAAAAATGAGCTTAAATAGTGATAGTAATTTTTTTAGGTCCTCCAGGAGCGGGAAAGGGCACACAAGGAAAAAAGATAGCTAAAAAAATTGATTTACCACATATAGCAATCGGTGATATATTTAGAACAATTATTAAAACATCAACTAGTGAAGCAGAGTTAATTAATAATTATGTTAAGCAAGGGGAGCTTATCCCTAATGAAATAGTTAATCAAGTAATCAAAAATTTTTTATTATCCTCTGAATATAAAAACGGCTACATATTAGATGGATATCCGCGTAATTTAGAGCAAGCGAAATTTTTTGAATCATTTATTAAAGAAAAAATTAAAATAATATATTTTGATGTTTCAGATGAATTATTAATTAAAAGAATTTTAGGAAGATATAGTTGTAAAAATTGCGGTAAAATATATAATAGGTACTTCTTGCAGCCTAAAACTGATAATGTATGTGATGTTTGCGGTTCAAGTACATTTGATTATAGAAAAGACGATAATGAAGAAGTAATAAAAAAAAGAATTGAAGTATATAAAACAGAAACATATCCGTTAATAGATTATTATAAAAATAGTGGTAATTTTTATATAGTTAATGGAAGTAAAAATGAACAAGAAATAGAAATTGATATACAGAAAATACTAAAAATAAATTGACTTTATCAAAGATTTTTATATTATTTTTTAGTTACCAGTAAAATTTTGGAGATTATTTGTGGCAAGAATTGCAAGTGTTAATATTCCTGATAATAAACGTTTAGTTGTGAGTTTAACTTACATTTACGGTCTTGGGCCTACTATGGCAGCAGAGATCTGTAATAAAGCAAAAATATCGAAAGATAAAAAAGTGAAAGAACTGACAGATCAAGAGTTAATAGGCTTACGTAATATTATTGAAAGTGAGTATAAAGTTGAGGGTGATTTAAGACGAGAAGTTACGCTTAATATTAAGAAAAAGAAAGATATAAGATGTTATCAAGGACTTAGACATATACGTAAGTTGCCGGTGAGAGGACAGAACACGCATTCTAATGCTCGAACTAGAAAAGGTAAAGCTATTGCGATAGCCGGAAAGAAAAAAGCTGTAAAATAATAGTTTAAGTATAGAGTATAAATAATGAATCAGACGGTTAAAGTTAAGAAAAAGAAAAAAACTATCACTCTTGGTGTTGTGCATATCCGAGCATCATTTAATAATACTATAGTAACATTTACTGATATCCAAGGTAATACTATTGCTTCTGCATCGGCAGGAGGTAATGGGTTTAAAGGGGCAAGAAAAGCAACACCTTATGCAGCTCAAGTAACAATTGATAGAGCATCGGAAAAAGCAAAAGAATATGGTCTAAAAACTATTTCTATTAGGATTGGAGGACCGGGGGCTCAGCGTGAATCAGCAATGAGAGCTTTATTCGGACAAAATTTTGTGGTTACATCAATTTTAGATGTATCGTCAATTGCTCATAATGGAGTAAGACCGCCAAAAAGAAGAAGAGTATAAGAGAATCATAGGTATTAAATGTTATCGTTAAGTAAAAATTGGAATACTTTAATAAAGCCGAATAAAGTTGCTTATGAAAATTTTCCTGAAACCAATAATAAAGCTAAAATTGTAGTTGAACCTTTAGAAAGAGGTTTTGGTTTAACACTCGGTAATGCTATGAGAAGAGTATTACTTTCTTCTTTACAAGGAGCAGCTATCACGTCTATAAAGATCCCTGCTATAGAACATGAATTTTCTTCTATACCCGGTGTAAAAGAAGATGTATCGGAAGTGATTCTAAACATTAAAGGTATTGAAGTAAAAATGCATGTTGCAGAAAAACGTATCATGAAATTAAAAGCAACAGGACCTTGTGTTGTAACGGCCGGTATGATTGAAACAGGTCATGATGTAGAAATACTGAATCCGGATCATGTAATTTGTGATCTAGCTAAGGACAAGCAGCTTGAAATGGAATTAACTTGCAAGGTTGGTAAAGGATATGTACTTAGCACAAATAGTTATGAGGATAATTTACCTATTGGTGAAATAGCTATAGATGCTTTATTTAATCCGGTAAAGAGTGTTACTTATAAGGTAGAAAATACTAGGGTAGGTCAGGTTACCGATTATGATAAATTAATTATGTTTGTAGAAACTAACGGTGATGTATTACCTGAAATGGCTGTAGGTTTAGCTGCACGTATTTTACAGGAGCAATTACAATTATTTATTTCTTTTGAAGAACAGGAAGAAGATAAGCAAGTTAAAACTGATGCTTTACCATTTTCACCTTATTTACTTAAGAGAGTTGATGAATTGGAATTATCGGTTAGATCGGCAAATTGTTTGAAAAATGATAATATAATATATATAGGGGATCTAGTAAAAAGAACGGAATCCGATATGCTAAGAACTCCAAATTTCGGTAGAAAATCTTTAAATGAGATTAAAGAAATATTGGCAAAATTTAATTTAAGATTCGGTATGGATGTACCGGATTGGCCACCGGAAAATATTCAGGAATTATCTAAACGTTATGAAGATTCTTATAATTAAGGACTAAAAAATGCGACATAAAATTAAAGGCAGAAAGTTAAATGTAACAAGTAGTCATCGGCAAGCAATGCTCGCTAATATGGCTGTAGCACTTGTAACCCATGAACAAATTAAAACTACTTTACCAAAAGCTAAGGAATTAAGACCTTATATTGAAACTCTAATTACTAAAGCTAAAAAAGCTGATTTAATGGTAAGAAGAAGCGTTTTATCAAAAATAAAAGATAAAACAGCAGTAGAAAAGCTTATAAATATTTTAGGTACCAGATATAAAGATAGACCTGGCGGTTATACTAGAATAATAAAAGCCGGATTCCGTTATGGTGATTTAGCACCGATAGCATATATTGAATTTGTAGATAGAGATATTAATGCTAAAGGAAATATACAGCAAGATGCTAATGAAGAAATTAAAAATTAAAATATAAGGGATTCGGTGATGGCTAATCATTCTTCAGCAAAAAAAGCTGCTAGACAAACAGTAAAAAGAACTCTAATCAATAAAAAACGATCTAGTGCAATAAAAACTTTTATAAAGAAAGTTGTACATGAAATCAGTCTTGGTAATAAAGAAAATGCTAACATAGCTTTATCTGTTGCTCAGTCTAAGATAATGCAAGGTGTGAAAAAAAATATAATTAAATTAAATACCGCCTCAAGAAAAATCAGCAGATTATCAAGGCAAATAAAAAGTTTGAAAGTAAATAACACTTTATAGTAATTTAAAAGCAAAAACTAATAAAATTTTGCTAAATTATTTATATACTTCTTATGAATTATAAATGATGTTATTTTACTAATTAATAAAAAATATGGGCGATTAGCTCAGCTGGTAGAGTATCTCGTTTACACCGAGAGTGTCGGCGGTTCGAGTCCGTCATCGCCCACCAATCAAAAGTTTTTAGTATTTCAACGATCAAACAATGAATGAAGCTTAAACTCAAGTTTTTCAGTTTTAAATGTTACAATAGTTAAACCTATCAAGAAAAACAGTATCTTTGTGAAAGGGCATTTCTAACTAAGTATATATTAGTTAATAATTTAATGCCATTGCTAGAAAATTACAAAGTAATTGAAGAAATAATCCAGTATAAAAATACTAAATTTTAGCATTTTTATACTGGATTATTTCTTCACTAAGCTGATTAAATCGCTGTTGTTTTTCTTGATCGGTAAATCTAAAGTAATTCTTATCTTGTAGTAATGCGTTTAATGCTACAGTTTGAATAGTGTGTTTATATCCTATCTCTGCTAATGCTTGTATATTTTTATAATTACCTATATCTGCTTTTTGTGTTTCTTGATTAATATTATGGTTTAGCTCCTTAATTAACTTTATCCTATCTTGGATCTGATTGACCGAATCTTTAGAACCTTTTAATGATTGTAATCCTATATTTATTGATGAAATTATTTGTACTACATTATTACCGACTATAGCTGCTGATATCCCCGCCACGTTTACTATATTATTTATTACATTTGTTATAACCGATGCTATAAATAATGATTTAGTACCTTTATTACTTTTGTCTTTCGTTTGTTGCTGCTCATTATGTATATATAAATCATCTTTTAAAATATCTTTTAACTTTGGATCAATTTTTAGAAGAGCTTGTTGTTTACTCAAATCATCACGATGTTTTTCTAATAATTTATTTTCTTGTGTAAGAAGACGTATCTTGCGAGTATGTACTACATCTATTATGGCTTTACCTACTATAGATGTTGCCATGGCAGCGCTGATACAAACATAAATGGAGCTGTGGCAGGTGCTATAGTTGCCAGCATAATACTACTTGCTATTAATCCGAGTACGCTAGCTGTGGTTTTATTAAAAAGAATCTTTCCTGTTACGTTGCTTATTTTCTTTATATTACCCTATTTTTGAGGTCTTAATACTATTTATAATACTGGATATTCTTGAGTTATTTTGTGCTTTATACTCACTTTTATAAATTAGTATTGGGGTGTTGTTCATGGGTTGTTAAGGCGTGTGTGCCTCTACTCATTAATTGCTGTATCCGTTCTTGCTCTATTATATATAAATCATCTTTACTTTTTACTGTTTCTTGAGAAATTATACGCTCCAAGTTACGCCTTTGTATAACTTCTATATAATCCATACTGCTAAATATTGGAGGCTGCTTTTTAGGTACTGTGTCTATATTATTGGATGATGCCTTTACAATATCTAAATCCTTTTCTAGTGAGTGTGGCATATTTCTTTTCTTCTTTTATAGGTCTTGCCATTCTATTCGCTCCATTTGTATGCCTTTAATCTGTTTTAGGGTGCATTGTAGATAATTATTAAAATTTGTTAATAGTTATCTATAATTAAATTACTTAAAATGCAAATTTAAGGTAAATCTTTATCATGAATTAGTGTTAATAGAGCAAAGAGAGATAAATAATAACATAAACTAACTAAAAGTGATTGTATTATTAAAAAATTCATATATTAATTAAAATACAAAGTTATTTATTAATCATTATGTCAAATACACCTAAGTTAGAAAATCACTATAATAAATTGTTACAAGATATTATGCTTAAAACATTAGAGCAGAATCAAATTGTAGAAACCTATTTAATACAAGAAGATTTTAGTAGTACTTTAGATGAGCTGCAAAAAATAAACGCAAAGCTTGAAGAATATTGTAAGGTTTTTGCTCTGCTTGAAAGAATTAAAACCGAATTAGCTTAAGAAGATAAAGTATATAACTAATTTAATTTATATAAAAGGTGCAAGCCGCATTTCGCCTTTTATATTCAATAATAATTTCCTGCTTCAACTTCTAGCTTTTTAAAAGGTGATATACCGAGGCTATACCCTATAATAATAGGAATTACTATCATCAACAATCCTAAATTATTAAAACGTTCTGTTAAATAAACAAGCCCAAAAGAATTAATTACATAACATAGCGGCTCTTGAATAAGCATATATAAAGCTAGCATAGGTAAATCGTTTTAAAACCGGAAAACTTTTATAAAATATTGGAATTGCCGGGGATTCACTTGGAGAAAAAGTCACTACAATTAGTGGAATTAAGAGAATTTGCTAACCTTGCGTTATATTATCTAATATTAATGGATTAGATAGAAGAAAAGTTAAAAATATTACTAATTGCATTTATAGCATAAACACGTAAGTGCTAGTGCTACAAAAAATTCTACTATAGAAATTTGTATTAAAAAATAATAAATTGCAGTCTTCTTATTAACTTTTTCCTGCCATACAGGATTATTTTTTATCTTTGCTACATCAATTATATTACTATCTTTTATCGTTTCTTGTATTCTACGCTTAGCATCAACAAAATCCGGTGTTTCTCGCAAAGTAGTCCTAGCAGCACTACCTATTAATGCAATTCCTGTACCTACCCAAAATGCGATACGCTAATTAAAGTCATAGGATGTAACTAAGGTTTCTACGCCAAGGACCACAGTTAATCCTAAGCTAGCACACACCCCTACAAATGCTACGGCAGGAAAGCGTTTAGGAACTCCAACAGATTCCGTTAAATATAATTCTGCTCCTACTCTTGCTCCCATGGATGACATACCTTGCACTATACGGCATATTGTTACTATGCAGGCGGCACTAGCACCTACTTGGGCATAAGTAGGAAGATTAACCATAACGATGCAAGAAAATGACATTAAAATAGTGGTAATAATGACTGTGGATTTCCGACCTATATTATCAGCCAAATAATAAAGCTCCTAAGGGTCTAAAAATAAAAGTAGAACAAAAAGAAAAAACTGCAAGAAGTCGATTAACGTGAGTATCATATTGCGGAAAGAAAAGCTCATCAATTAGTACTGCCATATGAACATATAGCATAAGATCAAAATATTCTCAAAAAGTACCTATAGATAGTAAGCCTATGCCTATAGCCCGTTTTTGTTCTCTGTTTAAACTTTTTTGTTTTTTTTCGTATCCCAACACAATTTTTTCTAAAAAGTTAATTTATAGAAATGTTATATTGAGCAGATTTCAAGTCTATAAATTCAAGGCAAAAGTTACAATGTTTTATGATTATACTTATTTAAAACTTCTTGGACTAATGAAGTTGTTATTTTTCTTTTGGAAATTAAAGCAAAATAGTTAATATTGTCTAATATTTCTATAATTTTCGAATATTCCCTAGGCAAATTTACTAAAAGAAAATCTATTATTTGTCGGGATATTGTTACCGAAGAAATAGCAAAATGCTTAAATATTAGAATTTTGATTAATTCATCGTCAGGTGAGTTTAATAGAATACTAAGTACTGATTTAATACGTGAAGATAAATCGGGTAAAGTAAAATTTCTGCTTTTATCAGATGCGGTAAGTAAAAGATATTTTTGTTTTTCGTTAATAATATTAAATATATGAAGTAATGTCGGCTCTTGCCAGTTTTCAATATCTTCAATGATGAAAGCATTATATTTTTCTGAAATTTCTTCATTAAAAAAAATATCTTTAATAATATAGGCATTGCTTAAATTTTGCCATATTTTGGTTAAATAAGTTTTGCCTGACGAAGAAGGTCCTTTAATTAATAAAGTAAATTTATAAGGGTTAACGCCAAAGCCGCACTGCCAATTTTTTATAATATTATAAGCTTGATCGTTAGAACTAGAAACAATAAATTCATCAGGATGATATTTACTAGAAGTAGTAAAACGAAATATATATTGCTGCACTGTTATAAGAATTTTTTAGTCGTCTATTCGATAGAATTTGCTAGATTTATAAAATTTAATTAGATTCAAAAGTAAAATTTTTGTAATCCCTGCAATGGGTATAGCAAAAAATATTCCAATAATTCCAAATAAACTGCCGCAGGCAAAAATTGAGAATATAATCCAAAGAGGATGCAACCCTATTTTATCACCGATAATTTTAGGGGTGAAAATATAAGACTCGCAAATATTTCCAACTAGATAAATTATTATTATATATAGTAATTTAGTAGTTACACCAAAAGTTAAATAGCCGATAATTAGAGTTAAAAGAAACGATATAAAAGTACCAAGGAAAGGAATAATAACTAAAAATCCTGTTAAAATGCCAAGTAAAAGAGCGAGATCAATACCTATTACGGTAAATGCAATACTATAATAAGTAGATAATAATAAGCAAATATTTAGCTGTCCTCTTATGTAAGCAGATAACAGATTATTAATTGCCGATAATATTTCAAGGATTTTCGGTCGGGTTTTTATAGGTAATAATGATTTCATGTTTGCAATAATTTTAGCCCAATCACGTAGGAAATAGAATAATATTATAGGTATAAGTAAAAATAAAACAAATATGTTAATAGTTATAATAGTATAACGCCAAAAATTATTAGCAATACTGCCAAGTATAGTAAATATACTATTTATAAAATTGCTTAAAGAATTCTTGATTTTATCGGCAATATCAGGTTCTATCGAATAAATTTTTACCATTATAGGCGGTAATATTTCTGCCTGTAAATAATTGTTATATTTTGGAATATTATTTATAAAAGTAAAAATTTGTCCATAAATTATCGGCACTAAAATAGTTAAGCTTAAGAAAAATATGCTCAAAAATATCAGATAAATTATGCTTGATGCAAATTTATTTGATATTTTAAATTTTGATGCGATAAAACCTATAGCAGGTTGTAGTAAGTAAGATATTATAAATGCGATAAAAAATGGTTTTACTGCGTCTGAAATTAGCATAAAACCGCTGATAAAAAGCCCTAAAAAAACTAGCCAAAATATAACGGTTCTATTCATTATTATTTTCCTCATTTTCTATACGAAGATCAACTTCAAAAAGAGCTAGGAGTTCACAAGGCGAAGATCACAGCGTATACTTAATACGTGAGAATTGAAGCTCTTGTAAAACGACGACGCCAATTTTTGAAGTTGATCGAGTATTAAGGTTTTTTAACTACTTGTACGGTAGCAGGACGAAGTAGTCTATCTCTAATTTTATATCCTGATTGCATTAAAGTAATAATACTATTCGGTGCATGATCAGGATGTTCTATCTGCGCAATTGCATTATGTAAATTATAGTCGAACATTGATCCTATTTCCGGCTTTATTTCTTCAATATGATGTTTATGAAAGACTTTGTCTAGCTCGTCTTTAGTCATCTGAACGCCTGCAATAATATTTGTGACTTCTACATCAGAATTTGCCGGTTTATGTGCTAATGCTCTTGAAAGATTATCACTAACATTTAGTAGTTCTTTAGCAAATGTAGCAATTGCATAATCTTTTGCTTCGTCACGTGCTTTTTCTAAACGCTTTCTTGTATTGTCTATTTCAGCAGTAGTTCTTATTAGCTTATCTTTTAGCTCTTCAATCTCGGCTTTTAACGCTGTTACCTCCGGATTTGCTGTTTCAACTATCTCTTCAGCAATATCATTTATTGTTTGTTCATTATTTTCTATATTATCGTCTATCATATTATTTACTTTATATTTATGTTCTTTTTTGAGATATATATAGATATAATAAAAATTTTTTCAATGGTATACTCGTTTAATTTGAAAAATTTGCGTCGTTGTTTCGTATTTTTTTATTCTCACGTACTAGTATGTATGCTGCGGTCAAAAAATATGAAACGCCTTACTCTTTTCCAAATTAAACTTTACTATTTATTTTTACTTATGGAGTACAAATTGTATTATGAGACAGTCAGGAAGAAAAAGCAACCAATTACGTCCTATTTCATTAGAATTATCCCCGCTTATTAATGCGGAAGGTTCATGTCTTATTAAAATCGGTAATACACATGTCATGTGTAGTGCTACTTGTGAAACTACCGTACCGCCATTCTTGAGGGGACAAAATCAAGGCTGGATTACTGCCGAGTACGGTATGCTTCCCGGTTCTACATCACAGCGTATTAAAAGAGAAGCGGCACTTGGGAAACAAGGCGGAAGAACGCAAGAGATACAGCGTTTAATAGGTAGGGCGATGCGATGTGTAATTGACGTGAGGAAACTCGGCGAGAGGCAAATTATCATAGATTGTGATGTTATTAATGCTGACGGCGGTACTAGAACTGCAGCAATAACAGGGAGCTACGTAGCATTGCACCTAGCTATTAGGTCCTTGATGAAAAAGAGAGTTTTAAAGGTGAACCCGTTAATTAGTCAAATTGCAGCTATTTCTTGCGGTATATATAAAGGTGAGGCGATACTAGATTTGGATTATTTAGAAGATAGTGATGCGGACGTGGATAGTAATTTTGTGTTTGCAGGTAACGGTAATTTAATCGAAGTACAAGGCACGGCAGAGAAAAATCCTTTTTCCGAAGAGCAGTTTTTAGCAATGTTAAAACTTGCTAAAGGTGGAGCTGCGGAATTATTTAAACTACAAAATCAGGTACTGCTTGGGTCTTAGAAAGTTGCTACGTGGATCAGTGTTCCCGTCATTGCAAAAAATGCTAATTTATAGCATTTTTTTATTATTGCTCTGGATTGCCGCATCGCTTTGCTCCTCGCAATGACGGTGCATGTATCCACGCAACCAATCTTCCACGAGAAGAACGTATTTATTAAGCGTATGGATTATCATCAAAAGCAATATGTTCACCTGATAATATAATTATCTTATCTCGATTGGTATTATTTATAAATACCTTATGATTAAGATCTGTTACTTTAACACTACTATGTGGTCCTAAGATTAATTCCGCAACATTGCCTAGGCTTTCAAACGTAACACGCTGATTAGCTCCAATTGTTATTTTATTGGGGGATATATTAATATTTGCTGTTCTACTTTCTTCGGTAAAAGTAATAGTTCTATATTTTGGATCATTCATATTTTCCTCTTTGAATGAATTTTAAGTTATAAAATCATTACTACAATATGCCATATACTACTTCAATTAAAAATTTTTTAACCCAGCTCTTTACTCAATTTATAATTGCTATTATAGTGTATTTTTTAAATTTAAGCGGCTATGGTATTAAGATTATATTATTGTCGTCTATTATGCCTTATTAGTAGAATTATCCTCTGATCAATATGAGCAATTTGTAAGTAGTACTGTAGAATACGGTATTACCGATAATCAAAATATTGGAGTACATTTTTTGTACAAAGAAGATAAATTTTTGAATGAAAAAAACATAAGCACGGATGCTTCTATTTACTATAAATTGAAGCTATTTGAAGATAAAGATTTTGTTATTGTGGCTCAGCCTAAAATTTTAATGAGTAAGAGTAAAAAACTTAAAGAAGATTTTTTAGGCGAGATATCTTTACTAATGGGAATGTCTAAAAATATCCGCCCTGTTATTATTTTTAATCAAAATATATTTAGCTTTGGACATTCAATTAATATTGGTTCTAAGAAGATGTATTATAATTTTTCTACTTGTGAAGGGATTAAATTTAAAAACGGCATAATGCTTACAAGTTTTACAAAATACCATACTCGGCAAAATTACGGCTATGTATATGATAGTTCAGTTTATGAGCAGTTAGGAATTGCAAAGATAATTAATTTTGGTAAAGAGAATAGAAACTTGTTAACTGCTCAAATCGGTCATTTTTGGGATCGCAGTCTTTCAAATTAAGAAATATAAAATATCAGGTATAAATTTTCAGCATGGTTAGATGTATAAATGAAGATATAATATTACAGATAATCAGAGATAAAAACTGATTAGGTAAAAAACAAGCTAATAGTTTAAAAGCTATGATCGAAGAAGCAATTATCGATAATGAGATAATGATTGATATATTATATTAAAATTTATAATTATTCTTATATACAAGCCTATGTAGTGAATGGTTATTGTATATATGACGATGTTCATGGTAATACAATAACTGCTATAAATGATCTAAAAATATTGTGTAGTAATAATAATATTTTTAGATCTATAATGCTGATCAAGAAATATTATTTTTATAAATTATTAGAAAAAAATTTCGCCTATTTAACTAGTATCAAAGCAAAATATGCTCTTGAATTTAAAGTCGGACTGATTATTGCTAAGAATATTAAGTATACCAATAAAATAATAATATTTTTCGTCGTGTTTATAGCCACATTGATTTATCTGCCGGTTTTATTTCATGTTGCTAATAATATAAGCTATTGTTTGCAAAATATTTTAAAATCTCTGTTATGTATAAGGGCAGTAAGAGAATCGCCTTCGGTAAGGGTTGCATGGATTGAAAAGCGTATTCGGTGTCATACCGTGGTTTGACCACGGTATCCCGAAAATAATTAAAAATACTAATATTAGTATTTTTAACTGGATCCCGCGATCAAGTCGCGGGATGACAGAGGTGGAATCGCTTCACAAAACAAGTAGTACTAAAAATCATTCGGTGGAATCACAAATTTTTCAAAATGAGGAGAAAGCTTTACCGGTTTATACAGTTTTAGTACCGTTATATAAAGAATTCAGTAAGTTAAGGTCAATAATTAAAAATATTTCATTAATTAATTATCCAAAAGATAAGCTAGGCGTTAAAATTATTATCGAAGATGACGATTATCTAATAATTAAAGAAATAGTGTTATATAATTTACCGTCTTATTTTCATGTTATATCTGTTCCGAAAAGTCTACCAAGAACTAAAAGCCGAAAGCCCTTAATTATGTTCTAGAATATTCACGTGGCGAGTATCTAGTAGTATATGATGCTGAAGATAAACCTGAACAGCTACTTAAAGCTCTAGCAATGTTTAAAAACTTACCTCTAGAATATGCTTGTCTTCAAGTTAAGCTTAATTTTTATAATAAAAATGAGAATATTTTAACCTATTCTCAAAAATGTTTAATATAGAATATAGTTTATGGTTTGAATATATCTTGAAAGGATTAAGTTTGCTAAAACTTCCTACACCTCGGGGGTACTAGTAATCATTTTAAAACGGATTATTAAATAAGCTTGGCGGATAGGATTCTTATAATGTAACAGAAGATGCCGAGCTTGGTATAAGAATTTACTCACAGAACTATAAAGTAGCTATTCGTGATTCCTATACTCTAGAAGAGGCTCCGAATAGTTTAGGTAATTGGCTAAATCAAAGATCACATTGGATTCAAGGCTTTTTGCAAACATTTTTGGTATTTAAAGCACAAAAAGATAAATGCCAAAAGTTTACTTTATTGCAAGTAATAACAATTTATATTTTCATCGGCTTATCTACTTATAATTTTTGGAGTTTACCCTTTATAATATTTTCTATTGTTATAAATAAAAATTCTATAATTAATTATTTATGGCTTATTAATAGTATTTTTTCGCTTTTATATCTTATGGTACAGCTCTGTATATATTAAAAAATTCTTTAAAAAGCGGAAAAGTAAAATTTCAGGATATAGTAGCTTTGAGCTGATGGGCTAGTTATTTTATATTACATACTGTAGCTTCATATAAAGCAGTATTTGAAATAATTTTCTGTCCTTTGAATTTGAAATGGAGTAAAACTAAACACGGCACTAGTTTAGAGGATTTTGAGAAAGAATAGACCTCTAATAAAAAAAAATTTATTCTTGCCCCTTGAACTAACAAAAATAAAATATATATAGTATGTACATTTAAAGATTTAATAATTGGAGGTTAATAATGTCTTTTAAACCATTACATGATAGAATTGCAATAAAGCCTATCGAACAAGAAGAAAAAACTAAAGGTGGAATTATTATTCCGGATACTGTAAAAGAAAAGCCGATGCAAGGTGAAATAGTAGCCGTAGGTAATGGTATTCGTAATAAAAAAGGCGAAATTCATCCTTTAGAGCTAAAAGTAGGCGATAAAGTTTTATACGGTAAATGGGCAGGCACCGAAATTGAAATTAAAGGCACAAAACTGATCGTTATGAAAGAAAGCGACGTATTTGGTATTATTAATTAATTATTTGTTTTTAAGGAGAAATTAAATATGGCAACAAAACTTATTAAACACGGCTCAAAAGCTCGTGAGCAAATGTTAGAAGGCATTGATATACTTGCAGATGCAGTAAAAGTTACTTTAGGTCCAAAAGGCAGAAATGTACTTATAGAGCAATCATTTGGTTCACCGAAAATTACAAAAGATGGTGTGACGGTTGCAAAATCGATCGAGTTAAAAGATAAAATTAGAAATGCGGGAGCTCAGTTATTAAAATCAGCTGCTACAAAAGCTGCAGAAGTAGCCGGTGATGGTACTACTACAGCTACGGTACTTGCTAGAGCTTTGGCTCGTGAGGGTAATAAGCTAGTAGCTGCCGGTTATAATCCTATGGATTTAAAGCGTGGTATGGATTTAGCGGTAAACGCAGTAGTAGAAGAAATTAAAAAATCCAGTAAAAAAATCAATAGCCAAGAGGAAATCGCACAAGTCGGTACTATCTCTTCAAACGGTGATAAGGAAATCGGTGAGAAAATTGCTAAGGCAATGGAGGAAGTCGGTAAAGAAGGCGTGATAACCGTTGAAGAAGCAAAGAATTTTAGCTTCGATGTTGAAGTAGTTAAAGGTATGATGTTTGATAGAGGTTATCTATCACCGTATTTTGTAACGAATTCTGAGAAAATGGTTGCTGAGCTTGAAAATCCTTTCATCTTACTATTTGAGAAAAAATTATCAAATTTACAACCGATGTTACCTATACTTGAGGCTGTAGTACAATCACAACGCCCGCTATTAATTATTGCTGAGGATGTTGAGGGCGAAGCTCTTGCAACGCTTGTAGTCAATAGATTACGTGGTGGTTTAAAAGTTGCGGCAGTAAAAGCTCCCGGTTTTGGCGATAGAAGAAAAGCAATGATGGAAGATATTGCTATCCTAACTAAAGGTGAGCTTATTACTGAAGATTTAGGTATGAAGCTTGAAAATGTGAGTATTAAGAGTCTAGGGACAGCAAAAAGAGTAACAATTTCTAAAGAAAATACCGTAATTGTTGACGGTAACGGTGATAAGAAAAATATTGAAGATAGAGTATTACAAATTAAATCTCAAATAGCTGAAACTACTTCTGATTATGATAAAGAAAAACTGCAAGAGCGTTTAGCTAAACTTTCCGGCGGTGTTGCCGTATTAAAGGTTGGCGGTGCTACGGAAGTTGAAGTGAAAGAGCGTAAAGATCGTGTTGAAGATGCACTTGCTGCTACAAGAGCGGCAGTTGAGGAAGGTGTTGTTGCCGGTGGCGGTGTAACATTACTTCATGCATCACAACCTTTAACAAAGCTTAAAGTAGAGAATAAGGATCAACAAGCAGGTATTGAAATAGTAATAGAAGCTTTAAAGGATCCGTTAAAACAGATTGTTGAAAATGCCGGTGAAAACGGTGGCGTAGTAGTTGGTAAATTACTAGAACATAAGGATAAAAATTATGGCTTTAATGCTCAAGATATGCAATATGTCGATATGATTAAAGCAGGAATTATTGATCCGGCTAAAGTAGTGCGTACTGCACTTCAAGATGCTGCTTCCGTTGCTTCGTTAATTATTACCACGGAAACTTTAATTGTTGACGAACCTTCTGATAAGGCAGAGCCAATGCCAATGCGTGGCGGTATGGGAAGCATGGGCGGTATGGATTTCTAAGTCTATATCTCTATAAGATAGGTTATGCAATAGATCTAATAAACCCGTTTTGTTGTATTGCTCGTTCTCCTCATTGTAAGGAGGCATTGTTGCATGGACCGCAAAACCTGTTCAATGTCATATCGTGGCTTAACCATGGTATCCAGAAAAAAATACTAATAATATTAGCATTTTAAACTGGATCCTGCTACAAGCTCGCAGGATGACAATTGAGAAACTAGTCCACGCAGGCAATGCCTGCTCCGCAATGACAATTTTAACAACGTGCTGTACAACACATTATTAAAAGTCGCAGTAGGACACAACTGATTTATGCAACAAATGGGTTTTAAAGCGATTCTTTGCTTAATTTGAAAATAAACTCTTTAAGAAAACTCTTCCTCAAAAAATAAAATATAGAATTTCTTGTAATTATTTCAATAAATGACTGAAATATTTTTTAATTAATTATAATAGCTCAACCTTTGGTATTTATCCTATGAGACTGTTAACAAAATAATTTTAAAGCTCATTAAATTCTTTTTAACTGCAAATTATAAGATTTTTTTGAAATAGGGATATTTATTACTGTAAAAATCTCTTTAATTATCAATTAAAGTTATTTTGTTAACAGTCTTATATAGGATGATCAAAAGGTTTTAAGTGGTTTTACGCTTTAATTATTAAGAATAGATTTCTTGTTGCAGTTATAGGCAAGGTTAATCTATAATGTATATATTCGTTTAATTTAAAATAATAGGGTAGGGTAGTGCGAAGCTCGCCACAAGCTTAATTTTTCCTATTAATATCAACTAAAGCTGGGTTTTATTAATATTTACTAAAAATAGCAAATTAATTAGAAATATTAATAGAACTTCATTAAGTTTATTGCTTTAATTGGTGTTTAGTTATTCGTAAGTATAACTATTAACTGAATTAGTATAAATTAAAGAGGGACATCTTCTTAGCGGTGGAAAAGAAGATGAGAGAGATTCTGTTAATTATACTAATGCAGAAATGTGACAATTTTCATCTGACAAAACATTTGATTGGAGAGATAGAAGCAAGTACCATCATTTTCATAAAGTAAAAGTCGGTGACAAGTTTGACATACATTGGGATTATACCATGGCACATAAAACACGTGGTTATACATATGCGATCACTGATCATCCTAATGATTTTTCTCAAAGACTAACTTTTAATGAGCTTAAGACATTTTTTGAAAATATAAGCCAAGAAAAACCATTTTGGAGCCATCCATTACCTGCTTCTACGGATCACTTAATAATTCTTCTGGAAAGAGAAGCGCGATTTCGCGTTCTTTTAGAGAGATGGATAGTCGCTGACCGGCATGGCATTTCATCAATCATGGGTTCTTGAATATGAAGCAAGTTTAGGCGGTGAAGGGCCTGGACATGGACACCATCATCACGATGCTTAATTAAGCTTTAAAGCAACTTAGTAGCGAGTGGTTATGCGCTAAGCGACTCAAAGCTTTGTTGTGCGGATACCCAAGTCGTCATTGCGAGGAAAAATTGAAAATTTTGACAAAGCAATCTCGGACCAAAATCTTGAGATTGCCACGCTCCTTTCAGTTGCTCGCAATGACGGTTTAGTATCCACGCAACAATGCTTAAATTTTTGCGTTACTATCTACTTAAAGCTTTTAGGCCTTCCTTTAAGCCGTCTTTTATAAATGAAATTTTAGCTTGTTTGCCGTCTGCGGTAATTAGTTCTATATAATTATCGTTTGATAAAATCATGTCTAGATCGTCTTTTGTAATAATAGCTAAAGCCTGACAGCCGTTTACTGTACAATTTACGTATTTTCCGGCTGCTATTCGTTTGTCACCGCTATTAATAACTGTACCTGCCGGAATTTGAACATTTGACGGGACTATTTCTATTATTTTTAATTCCTGTTTTTCTTGTTCCCCATTGAAATAACCTATGTGATAAATGGCTAATATTTCCTTTTCTTTATCTTTCTCTAGATTATTAATTTGTTGTGATAAGAAGCAAAGTTGTTTTTTCTCATTATTAAGAGTACAATTTAAAGTCCAAGCTCCGTACTTTTTTGGTGCTGTTGATGCGTTGACGTTTTCTATGCTATACAAAACAAAAGTGCCGGTTATTATAAATAATCCACTAAAAATAAAAGCAATTTTTTTTATACAATCTTTCATATAATTTTTAACCTTTTTAAAATATTTTCTTTTCCTAAAATTTCTGCAATCTCAAATACGCTAGGTGATGCAGTCATACCTGTTATTAAAGCTCTTACCGGTTTCATAATGTCATTCAGCTTTAAGTCGTTTGCTGCTGCTATTTCTTTAAATTTATTCTGTACGGATTCCTTATCAAACTGCTCAAGTTCGCTTAAGTTTTCTATAATTTGTTTGATTAAATTCTTATCGCAATTTTCTATAATTTCTTTTGAATCTTGGCTGTAGATGATAGGCGAATCTACTAGATAAATTTGAGCAAGGCGTGTTAGTTCTAGTAATGTTTCACTTCTAACTAACAAGCTTGGCATTGCTTGTTTGATATAGCCTATTTCCTGCTCACTAATCTTAAACTTCTTCGGCAACTCTACTGCTAGGGGTAATTTGTACGTCAATCTGGTACTCGCATCCTCACGTATGTCTATATACGCTGCGGTGCTGCGTTCCGTGTTTCCTCCAAATTCCTTCCTATAAGCGAGCTTCCGAAGAAGTGTATTATAATTTTGTTCCAATATCTCTACAGTCTTTGAAGTTAAGCTATCATTGTCAAGCATTCTTAAGTAATGAGCGTTAAGGCTATTCATCTTAGCAAAATCAAGCTTAGAAGGTGATTTACCGAGTGAATCAAGATTAAACCAGTCTATAGCCTGAGTCATTGAGATAATTTCATCATCGCCGTGACTCCATCCAAGACGCAGTAAATAATTGCACAAACTTTCCGGTAAATACCCCATATCCTTATAAGCTTCAATGCCTAATGCTCCATGCCTTTTGGATAATTTTGCTCCGTCTGCTCCATGAATTAACGGTATATGAGTCATGCTCGGTACTGCATATCCGAAAGCCTGATAAATAGCGAGTTGCCTTGCTGCATTGGTTAAATGATCGTCACCTCTAATAATATGAGTTATACCCATATCATGATCGTCTACTACAACGGCTAGCATGTAAGTAGCAGTGCCGTCTGCTCTTAATAGTACCATATCGTCTATATGAGAGTTTTCAATTACTACCTCACCTTGTAAAGTGTCATGAATTGTTATGCTACCCTCTCTTGGAGTTTTTAGACGTATTACCGGCTTAATATCAGTAGGATAGATAGATGGATCTTTGTCACGCCACTCGCTATTAAAAATAAAATGCTGTTTATTTTCTAAAGCTTGTTGTCGCTGTCTTTCTATTTCTTCTTGGCGAGTAAAACAATAATATGCTTTACCGTTTTGCAGTAATTTTAGTGCAGCTTCTTTGTAAAGATTATTACGTTTAGACTGGAATATAACCTCACCGTTCCAATCAAGCCCTAGCCATTTTAGACCTGAGAATATAGCTTCTACCGCTTCTTTAGTTGACCTTTCTTTATCAGTGTCTTCAATGCGAAGCAAGAACTTACCGTTATGATGCCTTGCGAACAAATAATTAAAAAGGGCGGTTCTTGCCGAACCTATATGTAAAAACCCCGTCGGTGACGGAGCAAATCTAGTAATTACGTTATTATTCATTTATTATCTTTTTTAAATATATACTAAGAACTGTGTCATACCGTGGCTTGCCACGGTATCCAGAAAACAACTAAACATACTAATATTATTAGTATGTTTAACTGGATCCCGCGATCAAGTTGGCTGTGTTGCATGGATCAGTTTTTGCGTCATTGCGAGGAAAGTGCATAGCAATTGACGAAGCAATCCAGTAAAAAATGCTAAAAATTAGCATTTTTTTATTATTTTTCTGGATTGCCACGCTCCTTACAGTCGCTCGCAATGACGATTCGGTATTCATGCAACAAGGCTGATCAAGTTAGCTAGGATAACACATACTCTTTCTCCCCAAACACATAAAATAATTTACGTCTATATCATCGCTTAATTTCCAATCATTTTTAGCCGGATCATATACCAAGCCTTTCAGCTCTTTAATTTCAATTTTGGTATCCGTAAGCATTTCGTAAATTTCCAACGGTTTTAGGAATTTGCTATAATCATGAGTGTTTTTTGGTACCCAACCTAAAATATATTCGGCAACTATTATTCCAAGTATATAAGCTTTTTTAGTACGGTTAATCGTAGAAATTATTGCCATACCGTTTGGCTTAATATGCTTTACCAAATTTAGTATAAATTGCTGTACGTTTTCTACGTGTTCAATAACCTCAAGACAAATTACCACATCATATAGCTTGTCACTTTCTAATTCTTCTATAGTAGATTGTAAATAATTTATCTTTACACCGTTTTCCTTAGCATAAGCAGTTGCCGTTTCAATATTACTTTGCAGTGCATCAATGGCTGTAACGTTAAAACCTTGAGCCGCTAAAGGCGTTGCAATTAACCCTCCACCGCAACCGACGTCTAATATTTCTAATTTAGAAATATCGTTAGACATCTTTTCAAACTCTACTTCTAGAGGTAATTTGTGCGTCAATCTGCTGCTCGTATCCTCACGTACCAAAGCGTACGCTGCGGTGCTGTGCTGCATGTTTCCTACCAATTCCTCTCTATAAGCGAGTTTGGAAAGGTGTCTATTGTAATGCGTAGTTATTTTCTCTATTATATATTCAAGGCGAATAGGGTTTATTCGGTGTAAGATACCGAATTCTCCGTCCTTATTCCACCAATTATGAGAAATTTTCTCAAATTTTTCTAATTCTTTTTTATCGATTGAAGACATAGTCTATGATTCTTTCCAATGTCATCCCGTGGCTTGACCACGGGTTCCATAAGTACAGCCTAAGAACTTTAGTGGATCCCGTGGTCAAGCCACGGGATAACAAGAGGCCATACAACAAACATATATAATATACTCAGATGACTTTAATAATACTAGCCTTAATTTTAATTAGCTGCATATTTGCCCCGCTTGGCTGCATTGCCCTATGGAAGAGATATATTTATTTCGGTGACGGGCTTGCTCATAGTAGTTTTTTAGTGGCTAGTATAAGTATTATAGCACATGTTCCATTAATATATTCAGGCATAATAGTTGCAATTCTTTTTTCGTTTTTTGTGTTTATTTTTAAAAATAATTCTGAAAAAAACGCAGTTATTAATTTGATTTCTAGCTTTATGCTAGCTGTTGCTTTAGTTATTAATTATTTTACTTCTTTGCAGAATAATATAGTGAATTTGTTGTTTGGGGATATTTTATCCGTATCTTTTAATGATTTGATGATACTTGCAATAGTGCTAATAACTATTATAGGCTTTATAGTATATTTTTATAATCAAATTCTTCTTATTATTATCAATAGAGATATTGCCGTCATAAAAGGCTTAAAGGTTAATATTATTGAGCTAATATTTTTACTTCTTCTCTCATTATCGGTATTTTCTGCTATAAAGATTGTCGGAGTACTTATGGTAACTGCTATTTTACTTATTCCTGCAATGATTGCACGGTTTGTAGCATATAGCCCCTCCCAGATGATTATAATATCAATTCTTATATCTTTATTTATTAATTTTTGTGCTGCATTTAGCTCTTTCTACTTTGATTTACCTTTAACTCCATTGTTTATTATATTAGGTACGTTTATTTATGGTTTGTTGTATTTAAAGCGATTATTATGAACCAAAATGCATTTACTGAATATGTCAAAGAATTGTTAGAACCATATGGTTCAGTAGTCGTTCGTGTAATGTTTGGTGGATATGGTATATATAAGGGTGGTGTATTGCTCTTATGATAGGAATTATTAAGAGCAATGAATTATATTTTAAGTCAGACCTAAGCACTTATGAATATTTTCAATCTTTCGGTTCTGAGTCATTTGTATATCAAAGTAAAGGTAAACTTGTAACTCTATCATATTGGAAGGTGTTACCTGAAATTATATAGGATCAAGAGTTATTAGGTAAGTGGTTTAAATTAGTTTTGAATGCTGCTATTAATAGTCAAAAGAAAAAATAAATGTCGTCCCGTGGTTTGACCAGCGTTGTTGTGTGTGGCGTTTTTTTCCGTCATTGCGAGAAGACTCCATAGGCGTCGACAAAGAAATCTCAGGCACGATTCCTGAGATTGCCACGCTCCTTGCAGTCGCAATGACGTTAAAATCTATCCACGTTTTTCATAATCTCAAGATAATCAATTTTGCCGTTTGTAAGTAGAGGTATTTCTGAATCGGTAATAATTACTTTCGGTAAATGTAGTAAAGGAATTTGAGCTTTAGATACAGCATCTGCAAAGTTCTCTCTATTTATATTGGAACCGGTAGTAAGTAAAATAATCTTGTCTTCGTGCGTTTTATCGGGAATAGAAATAGCAGCGTGCAAGGAATCAGGATCAATTTCGCTTGCAAGTTCTTCAATTTTTGTAAGAGATATCATTTCCCCTGCTATTTTAGCAAAGTGTTTTAAACGTCCTAGAGTTGTTATATATCCTTCAGAATCGATTTTGACTATATCGCCTGTGTCGTACCATTCTTTATAAGTACGGTGACCTTCTAAGTCCAAGTAACCAAGCATGATGTTAGGACCCTTAATGAATAAACGTCCCCCTTCATTTATTCCCTCTACTTTCTCAAGCTTATAATCAATTTTCGGTAATAATCTTCCTACCGTGCCTGCTTTATTATGCATAGGGGTATTGCAAGCTATAATAGGTGAGGCTTCTGTAATCCCATATCCTTCAAAAATACGTATGCCATACTTATTAAGCCAAAATTGTCGTGTAGATTCTTTTAATTTCTCGCTACCGGCAAATATATAGCGTAATGAGTAAAAATCATATGGGTGAGCGTAATTAGCATAACCGTTTAAAAAAGTATCGGTAGAAATTAATATAGTTGCTCCAATATCGTATATAACTTCAGGAATGCTACGATAATTTAGTGGAGAAGGATATAGAAACAGCTTAATACCGTTTAAAGTTGTAATAATTGCACCACTAAAACCAAAACAATGAAATAGCGGTAGCGCATTAAATACTATATCTTCAGGGCTAAAAGGTACTTTAGCAGTTATTTGATATCTATTAGTTTGTAAATTTCTGTGAGATAATAATACGGCTTTAGGTTCACCTTCAGTACCCGAAGTAAAAATTATCACTGCCGGTTTTTCGTCATCACGATTATGACAAAAATAATTGTAATAAGTTTGGGCACAATAACTTCCTATTTTTGCTTTTAGTTTTAGGGCTGTACCAATCTGATTTTTAAAATCTTCTAAATATATTATTTTAATACCGAAATCTAATAAGTTAGTTATTAATTCATGTAAATTTGCTTTCTCAATAAATTGTTTTGAAGTGTAAACTACTTTAATTTGTGCAAGTTTACAGGAGTTAATAATAGTACTTATGCCGCTGCTCCAGTTAATTATAGCAGGAACATAACCGCTAGATTGCATAGCGTAAAAAGTAATTAACGTATTCGTGGTATTAGGCAACATTAAGCCTAAATTTCTGCCAAAGATATTATTCTTTTTGATTAAATCACCTAGGATAAAAGATTTTAATATTAAATCTCGATAAGTAACCGCATTATTTTCAAAATCATCAACTATTTTTTTCTTAAATCCATGAATTTTAGCAGCTTCTATAAGAGATGAGAATACAGTATTTTGATAGTCTGAACTTTCAAACATCATGTCAGCCATGATATCATAAAGAGTCCTAGATATATAACTGCGTCGTTCTTGATTGCTTGTGGCATCCATATTAGCGAATTTTACCGGCGGTAAAACGGTTATAGTAATTTTAGGAAATATTTTTCTTTTTAATATGTTTTTTAATTTTGATAAATGAGTAAATTGAGTACCGTCTATTCTAACCGGTAAGACGGTAGCACCGGCTTTATCGGCAATCATTCCCGGTCCTTCGTATATTTTCATTAAAGAGCCGGTAACGCTTATTCTACCTTCAGGGAAAATTGCTACTTTCTGATCCTTTTGTACTTCTTTTACTAAAGTCTTTATTGCCATTGGGTTACTTGGATCAACCGGCAAAGTTCTTGCCATACGTAAAAATGGTTTAATCCACCATATTTTTTGTATATCGGGACTAATTGCAAAAGTCATTTCTTCTCGTAAGTAAGTAGCAATTAGCGGCGGATCTAGATATGAAATATGGTTAGCGACCACTACTACTTTTTTACCTGCTTTTTGAAAATTTTCAAATCCTTTAACTTCAACCTTATACATAAGATCAAAACAGATTTGGAATATTCTTCGCAATAGCTTAAATGGAATAATTTTAACTTCAGGTATTAAACGGTAAATATGTATAGTAACGATTATATTAGCTAGGCTAATAAATAATATAATCCAGGGTATAGTGAAATTTAGGTAAAATAATAAAGATAGAATTATTGTGGATCCCACCATGAAAATGGAATTGATAAGATTGTTAACGGCAATAATTCGACTACGATGAGCAGGGTTTGCGTAATGCTGTAATATCGCAAAAAGCGGAACGATATATAATCCGCCTATTGCCGCTAAGAACAATAAATCTATAACTATGCGCCAATTATGTCTTTTCGATAAAAATACTAAAATACTTTTTAGCTGAGTAGGTTCGTAGTTAACTGAGCTAATTCTACTTGCAAAGAATAAATCAATACCGAAAATACTAATGCCTAGGGCTGAAATAAATAGATATTTAACGGTAATCTCATCTTCAAATATTTTGCTACATAAAAACGAACCGACCCCAACACCAAGCGAGAAAACCGCTAAAAATAAATTAGCAACATTCTCATCAGCTTTAAAAGTTATCTTAGCAAGTAAAGGTATTTGAGAAATTATAGCAGCTCCGATAAACCAAAACCATGAAATACCAAGTATAGCTAAATATATCTGTTTTTTTGCTTTGGCATATTTAATCATATTTATGCTTTCATCTATAATATTAAAATTTATTTTAATATCACGATTTACATTTTTAGATTTTGGGGAAAAAAGGCTTGTAATAAAGCCAAGAAAAGCGATGGTAATTAAGGAATAAATTATAAAATTATTGCTGATTGTATAATAGCTGCCGATTATAGTACCGATAAAAATACCGATAAAAGTTCCGGCTTCAACAAAGCCGTTAGCTCCAAGTAGTTCGTCTTTATTTAGGTGATCAGGTAATACGCTATATTTGATTGGACCGAAAAAAGTAGAATGTATACCCATTAAGCAAATAGAACAAAACAGGATTAACAGATTATTATGATGAAATCCGTAAATTGCAAAGGCAATTATACCGATTTCACAAATCTTAATAATTTTAATAAGATTTGCACGCTCGTATTTATCGGCAATTTGTCCTGCTATGCTTGCGAATATTATAAAAGGTAATACAAAAGTAGCATTAGCAATTAAAACAAGTAGATTATTATATTTACTTAAAGCTCCTGAAATACCATAAGTTATAAGGATTACCAGAGCATTTTTTAATATATTATCATTAAGACAACCGCATAACTGCACTATAAAATTCGGTAAAAATCGTCTATCTTTGAAAAGATATAATTTGTTTGTGTCCATGATATAAAATATTTTAAATACCAATTTTATTGGGTGACTCTTATGTCATTCCCGTGAAAACAGGAATCCAGTAATTAAAAAATATAAATACAGTAAGTTTTTAAAACTAAAAACTCGATTTATCTCGCTTTACCCTGGATTCCCGCCTATGCGGGAATGACATAAGCGAGCTATGCAACAAAACCTAAACTCCCCAAATATTAGCAATTTATATTAATATGTCAAATGTGGTGCTTATTTACTTTCTGTTTCTAAGCATCTTGATTTTATTAATTCATCTACAAGAGAAATGTTTTCGTCCGTAGAATCAGTGTAATTTTTGACTATTGTTTGTAATGCAGATAAAGCTTGGCTTGTAGTATCTTTCGTTTTAACTTTCTTTCTTCTTTGTAAATTCTTTTTTAAGGCAGTTGATAAATTATCAAATTTAGCTGGTGATTTGGCTTTTTTCGGTGCTTCTTTGATATAGTTGGTAGATGACATAAATAATTATCTTTTCACATTAGCATTATTATATTATATTATGGATATTTTGGAAAATAAAACTATAAATAATCTATGAATCAAAGTAATATAATCTCTCCTGAGTTACTGGATGAGAGAAGAAATATTGCAAGGCAAGGGGGCGGTGAAGCTAGGATCAACGCACAACATCAAAAAGGTAAGTTAACTGCACGAGAACGCATAGAAGTATTATTAGATCCGAATAGCTTTACCGAAACAGGTATGTTTGTATCCCATAGATGCGATAATTTTGGGATGCAGGATAAAAAGTTTTTAGGTGACGGCGTTGTAACGGGACACGGTACGATAAACGGTAGGTTGGTATTTATTTATAGCCAAGATTTTACCGTACTCGGCGGCTCTCTCGGCGAATATCATGCTAAGAAAATCTGTGATATTATCGATCAAGCTATAGAAACCGGTGCTCCCGTAATCGGTATTAACGACTCAGGGGGAGCAAGAATTCAAGAAGGGGTTGATGCTCTGGCCGGATACGGTGAATTATTTCAGCGTAATGTTTTAGCGTCGGGTGTCATCCCTCAAATTACCCTAATTATGGGCCCTTGTGCCGGTGGTGCGGTATATTCTCCTGCCTTAACCGATTTTATATTTATGGTTAAGAATAGTTCTTATATGTTCGTAACTGGTCCCGATGTAGTAAAAACCGTTACGGGTGAAGAAGTAAGCCAAGAAAAGCTCGGCGGTGCTAGGATGCATACCACTAAAAGCGGCGTTGCCGATCTTGCATTTAACAATGATATAGAAGCATTGCTTGAAATTCGTAAATTCTTTAATTTCCTTCCGTCATCCAATCGTAGTCCTCTTCCTGTTCGTTCGACTGTTGATCCTGCCGATAGAGTTGATATGTCTCTTAGCACGTTAATACCTAACACTCCTAATAAGCCTTATGATATGAAAGAGCTTGTTGAGCGTATCGTTGATGAGGGAGAATTTTTTGAACTACAACCTGATTTTGCTAAGAATATCATTATTGGCTTTGGTTATATGGAAGGTTATCCGGTAGGATTTGTGGCTAATCAGCCTTTGCATTTAGCAGGATGTTTAGATATAAACGCCTCAAGAAAAGCAGCAAGATTTGTTAGATTTTGTGATGCTTTCAATATTCCTATAGTAAGTCTTGTTGATGTGCCTGGATTTCTGCCTGGTACATCCCAAGAGCATGACGGTATTATTAAACACGGGGCTAAGCTGTTATACGCTTATGCGGAAGCTACAGTGCCGAAGATTACTGTAATTACCCGTAAGGCTTATGGAGGTGCTTATATAGTTATGAACTCCAAGCATCTTAGAGGCGATATAAACTATGCTTGGTTTAATTCGGAAATCGCTGTTATGGGGGCAGAGGGAGCAGCCGAGATAATATTTAAGGAAGAATGTAAAAACCCTGAAGCTAAAAAACAAAAAATCGATGAATATAGGAAAGTAGTAACTTCGCCTTTTGTTGCGGCATCTAGGGGATATTTGGATGATATTATAAGACCGCAAAATACCAGATGGCGAATATGTAAGGCGTTAAATTTCCTGCGTACTAAAAAAGTAGAACTGCCTTGGAAGAAGCATGATAATTTGCCGCTTTAGCTGTCATCCCGTGGCGTGACCACGGGATCTCAGAATACAGTCTGTGACACAAGACCCCGTGGTCAAGCCACGGGGTGACATTAGGATATAAAAAACTATGAATAAACCATTATTTGATAAAATTTTAATTGCTAATCGTAGCGAGATCGCCGTTAGGATAATACGTACCTTAAAAAAGATGGGGATAAAGTCGGTTGCAGTATATTCTGAAGCAGATACAAACTCAATGTATGTGCAGCATGCAGATGAGGCTTATTATATAGGTGATTCCCCTGCAACGGAAAGTTATTTATCTATTAAAAATATTATTTCGGCGATTCGTGAAAGTGGTGCAAGTGCAGTACATCCAGGTTACGGTTTTTTATCAGAAAATCCAAATTTTGCCAATATTCTTAAAAGAGAAGGTGTTGTTTTAATAGGACCGAGTGCCGGAACTATTAAAAAAATGGGCGATAAAATCGAAGCAAAAAAGATAGCGATAGAAGCCGGAGTTAGCACCGTGCCAGGTTATATGGGAACTATAAACGATGTTAAACAAGCTATAGATATTGCTAAAGAGATTGGTTTTCCGGTAATAGTAAAAGCGGCTGCCGGCGGCGGTGGGCGTGGTATGAGAGTAGTGAATAATCCCGCTGAAATGGCCAATGCTTTTGAGTCGGCAAAGCTTGAAGCAGCCAATAGTTTTAGTGACGATAGATTATTTATTGAGAAGTTAATTCAAACTCCCCGTCATATCGAAATTCAGCTAATTGCCGATCAATACGGCAATAGTGTATGTCTCGGAGAGCGGGAATGTTCAATACAGCGTCACCATCAAAAAGTAATCGAAGAAGCACCAAGTTCTTTTATTACTGAAGATATAAGGCAAGAAATGTATCGGCAGGTAATATCCTTATCTCAAAAAGTGGGATATTATTCGGCCGGTACCGTTGAGTTTATAGTAGATAGCAATAAAAATTTCTATTTTTTAGAGATGAATACTAGGTTGCAAGTCGAGCATCCTGTTACTGAGCTAATTACCGGTATAGATATCGTTGAAGAGATGATACAAATCGCAGCCGGCGAGAAATTATCATTTACACAAGATGACGTAAAATTAAAAGGTTGGGCATTTGAATCACGAATTTGTGCCGAAAACCCAAGCCGAGGTTTCTTACCTTCTAGCGGTAGAATTATAGCTTATTCCGAACCTGCAAAGAGTCCTAATATCCGTATAGATACAGGGATTGGGCTTGGCGGCGAAGTAAGTATGTTTTATGACTCAATGATTGCAAAATTATGTACTTACGGTGAAACAAGAGAGCAGGCAATTGAGCTAATGCATTCTGCTTTGAGTTCTTATATAATTAACGGTATTGCTCATAATATCAGTTTCTTAGAAGCGGTAATGCTACATCCACGCTTTATTAGCGGCGATATTTCTACTGCCTTTATTCAAGAAGAATATCCTGACGGTTTTTCCGGAGCTAGTCTAACTTCAGAAGTAACTACCGTATTTTTAGCAACGGCTATTTTTATTTATATATCGGAGCAAAGACGTGCTTCTTTAATTTCCGGCAATATTAACAATCAGGCTAACAAAATAGGTACAAGGTGGGTAGTAACTATCGATGATAAACTATTTCCCGTATTAATTACACCTGTTGAAAACGGCTATAATATACGTCACGAAAGCGATAGAATATATATTCGTAGTAACTGGAATTTAGGTAATGAACTTTTTACGGCTATAATTAACGGTAAAAAGACAAATGTGAAAATTGAGAATATCAGAACCGGTTATTTATTATCGCATGCCGGTATTAGCGTAAAAGCCTTTGTACGCTCTCCTCGTATCTCAGAACTTGAAGCGTTGATGGTCTCAAAAGTAGTGGTGGAAGAAAGCTCCGAACTACAAGCTCCTCTAAGCGGTCAGATTGCTGCGATAAAGGTGAAAGAAGGGCAGGAAGTGACGGCAGGACAAGAAATTATGATTTTAACTGCTATGAAAATGGAAAACCTGATTCTTGCCGAAAGAGATGGAAAAATAGCTAAAATTTTTGTTAATGAAAAGGATAATGTTATAAGAGGGCAGGTATTATTAGAATTTGCTTGATATATTAGATTCTGTAAAGGATAATTCCATTATTTATATTTTCAGATATTTTTTAGCGAAAATTAATAAGATGTTTGCAGTAATAGTTGTTCCTATTTCAAAACAATCTTATAATTTGCAGCAAAGAAGAGCAAAAATAGATTAATTTAATTTTCCTTCACAGAACCTAATATATTGTCTTTCGCTTATAATTCGCTACTATAGTAAACTCAGCTCCATTTTATGACAAGCGTAAGGGTAGAGCCTATATATTAATAGGCAAGACAACGAACAACGAAGTACAAAATGGAGATCAGTTTACTATATTCATTTATTTAGAATTAATTAAGTCAAAATTTTGCTCAATAACTGAAATATTTGAGCTAGCTGTTTCAAATAGATAATGATTTTTGTTTACCTTATTATATGCCTCTACAGCTTCTGTAAATTCTTCTTGATTAAGGTAACACTCTCCTAAATAATATTGTGCTTCTTGATAATAATTAGAGCTTTTGTGTATTTTACTATACATGTCTATAGCTTCTTTATAATTTCTCATTCCTAAAATAATTATTTCCTTCCGTAAGATTTGGATGAGCCATGGTTCCTCCGTATTTTAATTAGATTTTTATAAAAAAGTATATATTACCATGAAATATGATTCTCATGTTTCGTGGTAATATATATGTATCTAATAAATGTGTAAGAGGTTTTGTCGTCATTGTGAGGAAAATTGTAAGTTTTGATTAAGCAATCTAGTTAAAAATACTAATAATATTAGTATTTTTAACTAGACCCCATGGACAAGCCACAGGGTAACAATTAGGAAACTGGTCCACGCAACAACGTCTATGCAGGAATGACATAAGAGCAGGCAATGAAGCAATCTTATCGTAGGAATGACATTATTAAAGCTCAGAATCAAATATTTTTATATCACCGCCTAAAGACGTTTCTTCATCAAGTCCCTCAAGGGCAAAAGTGCGAAATATACCTGATTTAGAAGGAGTATGTTCTAACCTAGAGCCTGTGTTAGGTTTTTCAGTTTCAACCTTAAAATCAGAAACATAGCCCTCGTCTTCTACTACAGTATTTGTATTTATTGGAATTTTCTTCCCGCTAGAATAATCTTCTAACAGTGCTTTAATTTCTGCGAAATTGTGTAAATCTTTAGATAGTTGTTTTTTGAATTTAGAAAATTTTTGCTTTATTTGTTCTGATGATAAATTCTTATATCCGTCATAATGTGATGATATACGTGTTTTTTATATCGTCTCTAATATGTATTGGTGGTTAGGATTATTAGCTTTTTCACACAATGTAGAAATCTCAGTGATTTGAGTGAGTTGACACGATACATCGCTATGTAAGTTATCTTTTTCCCATCCTTTAACATTATAGTTACCGTGTTTAAGTAAATATTTTACTATTGTGACCTGCCCATACTCTGATGCAAGCATTAAAGGTGATACGTCTGTATTGCCGTTAATCGTTACCCCTGCATCTAATAATGTTTTTACCGCATTTAAATTACCGTATATTATTGCTACTTCTAGAGCTACATCTAAATTAGCATTTTTAGATAAAAGATACTTTGCAATTTCTTTTCTATTTTTTAAATTTGCGGTACTTAATGGTGTGTTAAACGATATTCAGTTTATTAAAAGATCACATGTAATGTCTATTTTGTAAGGTTCTTCCAAACCGGCAGTAACATTTAGTGTATTAGAACCATAATGACTAAAATTTACATTCACTCCTTTTTTTTCTACAAAATACTTTACTAAAATTAAACTTTTATTGTGTATTGCTTGTATTAGGCTGGGATTAGGTTCAAACGTAAGATGATTAAGTAAATATTCAGCTTGTGCATTATTGTTTTTAAGTGCAAATTCTAATGCTTTGTATTTATTTCACACCTTGCGATATAAGGTCTTCCATGAGATTTATTTTATTTAAATTCGGATCATCTAAGCTAGCTATAATATTTAATGCTGTCCCGTCTTTAGGATGAAACGCATCAAAATATTGTTTTAAATACCCTAGAGTTATTACATTTTCTGTTGTAGTAGTTTCCGGCTTAGTAGTTCTTTTAATTTGAGAACCCCCTGGAGCTGTGGAGGAGTTGTGCATGATAATTTACCTTAAATTAATTTATAGCGTGCGTACTATAGATTAATCTAAGTAAATTATCAACATCTTAATTGATAGTAAAATAATTTACGATTTCTTAACTTTAAGTTGTATTTGATGGTTCTCTAATTCTACTTTACTTACATAATCAGGCGTGAAATTTTTAGCAAACTCGCCTAAAGTTTGTTCTTTAATAAAGTCTCCATAATTATCAATTATCTTAGATAAATTAAACTCGCTTATTATCTCAATTAAAATCCTGTCAGTGATAGAGAAATCGGCATCTTTTCGAGCCTGTTGTATAAAGCGTACAATGTCTCTTGCGTATCCTTCTTCTATTAACTCAGGTGTTAGCTCTAAATCAAGTATTAACAAGCTACTATTATTCTCAAAACTTGCTGCTCCTTTGATATGTGAATACGGCTCTAAAACTAGCTTATATTCGTCACTATTTAAGGTTTCACCGCATATAGCTAAACCGCCTGCGATAGCTTTCCACTCACCTTTTTTAGAAGCGGCTATAATCTCTTTCATTTTATGCGGCAAACGTTTACCAAGCATTGGGAAATTAATCGATAGTTTTTTGCTTGCGTAATTTTCTAGATCGTCACGATAAATTACCGCCTTAACATTAATTTCATCTTTAATTAAATCTTCAAAATCTTTGAGGTTGTTATTATGTTTACTGATAATAGCTATGCTAGCAAGTGGCTGCCTTACCCTGATATTTTCAGTGCTTCGGATAAATAGGCTATTACTGCAAATATCAAGCACGTTATCCATAGTAGCAACCAGCTCGTGATTTATTTCAAAGTCTGAGAGAGTAGGGTAGTTGCAGAGATGTACGCTAATCGCGTCATTGCGAGGCACTGAAAGTGCCGTGGCAATCTTATGAGATACTCCTGAAATTGCTTTGTCAAGACTTGTGTCTTTCCTCGCAATGACGTTTGATTTTCCTGAGAGTGCCGTGTCGTTACGCTCCTCACAATGACGTAATCCCTTATATATCGCTTCCGAAATCATAGGCACTAGTGCCGACATCGCAATAGCCATGGTGTCTAAACATGAATATAGAGTATTATAAGCATTTTGCTTATCTGTATCTTTTTCGCTTTTCCAAAATCTAGCTCGGCTTCGTCTTATATACCAGTTATTCAAAACTTCAAAAAATTCTGAAACTACATGATAAGCTGTTTGCGTATCGAAATTATCTAAGCTCTCTTCAATTTTTTGTACGGCTATTTTAAGCTTAGATAATATATAAACATCAAGTACGTTTTTAGAGCTAAAATTAAGCTTGCCTTTAAGCGAATCGGCATTAGCATACATCGTAAAGAAATGGTAAGCATTCCATATAGGTTTGATAAATAGACGAAGCGTATCAAATACCATTTTGCCGTCTTTATCAATTAATAGCTCCTGACCTTTAACAACGTTTGAAGATAACATCGTAACTCTTAAAGCGTCAGAGCCGTATTTATCAAATAGCTCCAGCGGATCGGCGTAGTTATTAAGACGCTTTGAAAGTTTTTGACCTGTAGAGTCTAAAATTACGCCGTGGCATATACAATTTAAAAACGGTGGGCGATCAAATAAAGCGGTAGATAGCACCATTAAAGTATAAAACCATCCGCGTGTTTGAGCTGAATACTCAACTATAAAATCAGCCGGAAAATGATCCTCAAACCACTCTTTATTTTCAAAAGGGTAATGGGCTTGCCCATATGGCATTGAACCGCTTTCAAACCAGCAATCAAATACGTCTTCTATTCTACGCATTGTTGATTTACCGGTTGGATCGTCGGGATTTGGTCTTGTCAGTTCATCGATAAACGGACGATGTAAATCAGTAACTTTAACACCAAAATCTTTCTCTAATTCCTCTATAGAGCCGTAAACATCTATGCGTGGATATTTTGGATCATCGGACTTCCATACAGGCAGCGGCGTTCCCCAGAATCTATTACGGCTTATCGACCAATCACGGGCATTTTCAAGCCACTTACCAAATAAATTATCTTTAACATGGAAAGGTATCCAGTTAATTTGCTGATTTAACTCTACCATTCTATCTTTAAATTGCGTAACCTTTACGTACCATGACGGAACAGCCTTATATATAAGAGGCGTATCTGTTCGCCAGCAATGAGGATAATTATGAATATACTGCTCGGTTTTTAGCCAATTTCCTTGCTCTTTCAGTTTGATTATTATTTTGTCATTTGCATCAAATACTTGTAAGCCCTCTAAATCAGGAATTTCTTTAGTGAATTTACCGCTATTATCAACAGGACAAACAAGCTCAATACCTTTCGATTCACAAAGTATTTGGTCATCTTCACCAAAGCCTGGAGCCATATGTACGACTCCCGTGCCGTCACCCTCAACCACGAAATCGCCTGCAAATATCTTGAAGCTGTTTGGATGATTCTCGAAATAGTCGAATAAAGATTTATAGTTCAATCCTTGAAGTGCTGAGCCTTTAATTATCTCAAAATTTTCTTCACCGCTAAGTCCTAATTCTTTAGCATATTTAGAGACGGAATAGGCAGCTATTATATAACAAACATCATTTTTAGGGACTAATGCATAATCTATATCACTACCGACTGCTAAGGCTAAATTTGACGGCAATGTCCAAGGTGTTGTCGTCCAAGCGAGTATACGGTATTCTTTAAAAGATCCTATGGTCGTAGCCACGGGATGAGATAGTACAAAACTCACCGTTACAGCTTTATCGGCTCGCTCACGATAAGAATTATCAAGTCTTGTTTCAAAATTAGAAAGCGGTGTTTCGCATGCCCAAGAATAAGGCATTACCCGCATAGATTCATACAATAACCCCTTATTATATAACTCCTTAAATGCCCAAAGTACGGATTCCATAAAATTCTTATCCATCGTTTTATAAGAATTTTTAAAATCCACCCATCTTGCTTGACGAGTTACATATTCTTCCCAATCATTAGCATATTTCATTACCGAAGCTCTGCAATGTGCATTAAACTTCTCTATACCAAAATTAGCTATTGCAAGACGTCCTGAAATGCCAAGTTCTTTCTCTGATTGCATTTCAGCAGGAAGACCGTGACAGTCCCAACCAAAGTGACGCTCGACTTTCTTACCTTTTATGGTTTGGTATCTAGCATATACGTCTTTAATAAAGCCGGTAAGCAAATGACCGTAATGCGGCAAACCGTTTGCAAAAGGCGGGCCGTCATAAAAAATAAATTCTGACTCTCCGTTCCTATCATCAATAGATTTTTGGAATATATTATTGTCTTGCCAAAATTTTAGTATCTCTCGCTCTAAGCCTGCAAAATCAGCATTCGAGCTAACTTCAGGATAATATTTAGTATTTGTCATTATTTTAGAAATTATTTTTAAAAATATCTTCATTATATGCAAGAGAGGTCATAATACAAGAATTTTTAAGGTATTTAAGACAGTAATAAGGTGTATTACAGATTAAAAGATGATATAGAAATTTTGTCTAACTCAATTCATTTCACTATTAGTTACTACCTATCGTTTCAGCTTCATAAGCCGGATAATATTTGTGCTTCGTATCCTAAATACTGCCACTCTTCATTTAAATATTTAAACATTACTTCAACTCTAGTATGTTTTGTTAAATCGCTAAGGCCCTGTGCTTTAGCATCACTTTCTACTTTATTACTTAAATTTAGTAGGAGCTTTTGTTTTTGCTCTAAATTAATAGTTTTCATAAGAGCTAGCAAATCACAGATTTTAAATATTAAATTCTTTACATATTTCTTTTCTGTTTTATAAGAATAATATTTGTCATCATTTATCTTCTCTTGAAGATCTAAATTATTCAGAGAAAAGTATCTTTAGTGTTTTTGAATTTTCACCGAAATAACTTATAGGGATAACTTGATTATTAACTAATGTTCTATCATGTTCTTTATTAGAACATTCTTTTTTAAATTGAGTTTTCATATTATGTGAATTAGCGAATCAAAACAATATTGCAACTTAATTGTAAGCTAGCCCAAGCTTTGTCTGCTGTATATATCGGATAATTTTTTCCTGTCCTTTTTCTTCCGCAAGTAAAGCCATCAAGGAAGAAGAATCAAGAATTATTGTTATGAGAAGACATTATTGGGTTACAAGTTAAAATTTAGAATTTTCTTTATTCGCTTCTGGATATTTCTGTTTTAAAAATTCATCAACAAATGATTCTGATTTAGAACCATGTTGTTTAAACAATGCTTGAGCTTCTTTTACAGTCTTATGACAAGTGATTAAATGTAATTCATTATTAACTTTATTTATAAGTTTCAATAGCATTTTTATATTTGATATGGAGTTAATATTACCCATTAAGCATATCTACGTAAACATTCTAACTATGGGGATCTTTGAAGGGGCGAGTAATTTTTTCATCTGTGAGAAAGTTTTTACTATATTTTCTACGGCAGTCTCAATCAATTTATCGGTTTCAATATAATTTTCCGATTCGTCTTGGATATAAAAAAGAATAGATGAAACATAAACCGAGAGCAATAAGCTTCTTTTGGTATAATAGTTAAAATCAAGAGATTTATCACCGGCATAACGCCAAATAGCATCACAACTACAGAATGCAACTTCAGTTCCTTGTATTGGGTTTAATGCAAAATAAGCGGCATTCTTACTATGAATAATAGGAAGTACAGTTTTGACCCTAGTCTTTACGGCCAAAGATATTTTTTCTCTTATTTTTGATGGTTCTGCTATTATCTTTAAGCTTTCTAGCATAATATTATCTAAATACTCTTCCAAGAATCCTACTATTTCGGATAAACCTTCTGGAAAAACTATTAAGCTATAGCCTTTTGCGAAACCGCATTTTTCTTCTGCTTCTTCGAGTAGTTTATTATTCCATTCATTAAACGGTAATAATTCTAATAAAGATTGCACGAAGCTTATTTTTTTGATATGGTGTTCTTCTTGAATGCTCATATTTTTAACCTTGACATATAACTGAATTATAGTGTATAGTTCAATAAACCACAATATCTTTTAAGGAGAGTAATTTTAGTGATACTAGTAAATGTTCACGCCGGTAATTGTGATAATACGCTTAAGAATTTTAAGAAAAAGCTACAAAGAGAGCTTTATTTTCGTAAGATGAAAGAACAGCGTTATTATGAAACACCTTCAGCGAAGCGTGTTCGTAAAGTACAAGAAGCAGCAAGAAGACAGAGAAAATTTGCTCGTAAAAAAATGTTTGATGAATAAAATTTCAAACAATTTTCATACTAAATAATAAAGCTAGAAATATTAATATTTCTAGCTTTTTTTATTGTCATCTAGTTGCTTGACCATGTGTTGTACGAACGTTCAAGATGTCATTCCTGCGCAAGCAGGAATCCAAAAAATAGCCATACAAAATTTTATGTATTTGATGAAATAAATATAATAAAAAACAAGTTTTTATATGTTTGACTGGATTCCCGCTTCCGCGGGAAAATGACATAAAAACAATCAATGCAACAACACCCCGCTTTTGCAGAAATGACAATAAGGCACTTAAAACTTGAAATATTTTCAATTAGCTTTTTTTTTATGTTATAAAGAACTGTTATAGTCATATAAACAGTATCTATGCTTAGTTATCTTAAACAAAATTTACATTCTTATTTTTCTAGTAGAGTACTAATTTTTACTTTAGCAACAGCAGCTATTATTTTTGCTTGTGCTACTTTTTATGTGATATCTTTAGAATCAAAGAATTTTAGTACGATTATTGGATTTTTATTAGTTGATTTAGCAATTTTTTTAATTTTAGGTGTTTTACTAACTCAAAAATTTTTTACTAAAAATAATAATAACGATAGTTCTAAATTACAAAATCGTATTGTAATTGCCTTTAGTTTAGTTGCAGCTATTCCAACTATAATTGTTTCGGTATTTTCTGTTTATTTTTTTAATCTTAGTGTTCAAGCTTGGTTTGATAAGAAGATTTCTACGGTTCTTGATCAATCCGTGATAGTTGCAGAATCTTATATTGCCGAGCATAAATTACAGCTAAAAGAAACGGCTTTAGCCGTTGCTGAAGATTTAAGCGATATGTATTACGATTTAATTCACAATCCCGCTTTATTTACTAAAACACTTAATACTGAAGCAGAGATGCGTTCGCTTGATGAGGCTATAGTTTTAAACAAATCTACTAATACTATAGTAGCTAATAGTTATTTAAGTTTTTCATTATCATTTGCAACTATCCCTGCACATTTAATAAAAAAAGCGGATTTAGGTGAACTGGTGGAAGTAAAATCCGATCCAACCAAAATAAGAATGCTGATTAAATTAAAAGAGTATAATGATGTGTATTTATTAGTTGGTAGATTAGTAGATAATAAAATTATCGACCATGTAGATGCAACTAACGGAGCAGCTGCCGAGTATAATAGCCTTAAAAATGAAATAGATAATATACAGATTAAGTTCTCTATAATGTTTATCTTTATTGCCTTATTACTTCTTTTTGTAGCTATAAGTTTCGGGGTTATATTTACTGCTAAAATAGTAAAACCTATTAAAAAATTAGTTACTGCAACCGATAACGTTAAAGACGGCGATTTAACGGTACAAGTGCCTGAAAATGAAGTAGATAAAGACGAAATAGGCACGCTTTATGTGGCATTTAATAGAATGATTAAGCAGCTTTCTCGCCAGCAGCGTGATTTAGTTATAGCACAGAGGGCTATGGCTTGGTCGGATGTTGCAAAAAAAGTAGCCCATGAAATCAAGAATCCGTTAACTCCTATTTTACTTGCTTCTGAAAGATTGCTGAAGAAATTTAGCCCTGAAATTAAGGAAAGGGTAGAATTTGAAAATTATTTAAAAATGATTATTCGCCATACTAACGATATTAAAAATATAGTATCCGAATTTGTTCTTTTTGCACGTCTTCCTGCTCCTAAATTTACGAAGAGTGACTTAGTTTATTTAGTTAAACATATTGTTGAAGCACGTAAATTACTTAATGATAATATTTTGTATAAATTTGAGTCTAACGTAGAACAATTTGATTTTATGTGTGATGCTACCCAAATAAATCAAGTTATGATCAATTTATTGAAAAACGCAGAAGAGTCAATAGAAGGACGAGAATCCGGGAAAATAGAAGTTACTATAGATGTTAAAGATGATTTTATTAGCGTTATTGTAACGGATAACGGTAAAGGATTCCCGCCTGAGCTAATAGGCAAAGCTACCGAAAGCTATGTTACGACCAGCAGTAAAGGTATGGGAGTAGGGCTTGCTATAGTTAAAAGAATAGTCGAAGAACATTGCGGCATTCTAGATATAGCAAACAGAGAAGCAGAGGGAGCAATAATCGATATAAAATTTGATTTAAAAGAATTGGATTTAAAGGCTAAGCGTTTGGAAATGTAGTATTTTACTAGAGGATGCAGTTCTTAAAGAAAATTTAGAA
>NC_016639.1:0-890000 GCF_000237845.1 Rickettsia slovaca 13-B | reverse complement strand
TTATAACAGTTCGTTACGTAGAATTAATACCCTTTAATGACTGTATAAATAAATTTGCTAAGCAGCTTAATAACAAACATAATGCAGAAAATATTTTATTTATGTTACTTCGTAATATGGTAACAAGATTATCGAATATTGTACAGTCGATTAGTATGGATATTGATGATTATGGACGTTTAATACTTGATAGTAATATTAATGATTTGCGTATAGATCATACCAATGTATTAAAGAAAATAGGTCGAAAAGGTGATTTACTTTCTAAAAGCCGTGAGTGTTTATTTTCTTTAACTATGGCTATTCAATATATTTTAAAATCTCCACAAATAACTCACAATAAAGCATCTAAGGATCTATTAGATACATTGCTTCGAGACGTAGACTCAATAATTAATTTTTCACAATTTATATCTAGCGAGATTGCAAGAACCCTAGACGCAGCACTCGGTATGATTGCAATTGAACAAAATAATATTATTAAAATTTTTTCGTTGGTTACTATATTTTTTCTCCCACCCACTTTAATAGCTAGTATTTACGGCATGAATTTTACCGTAATGCCTGAGCTTAAATCACCGTATGGTTATCCTATAGCCTTATTCTTAATGCTATTATCTACAATTATTACCTATAAATATTTTAAGAAACGGAAGTGGTTGTAAGTTTTTATTGAGAATAGTTCGATAGAATTTTGCATAAAAATCAATGACCGTATTTTATAGTCAATTGATTTGGACTCACCTACATCATTACTCGTTGCTTTCCTATTAGTTATAGGTTTCGTGCCTTGCGCCTTTTATGCAAATCTCATTGAATTGACTATATTACCAACAGTTAAAATTTCTTAAATTTCAATTTAATAATAATTAGGATTTAAATATGAGCGAATTAGATTTTGAAGTAGAAAAGACAAGTTTTGTAGTAAGTGTTATTGATGCTATTGAAGAATATATAAAAGCAGAATTTTTATTTGACTATGAAAAGCAAAAAGAAAATTTTCAATATATCCAAGGTGATTTAAATAATTTGGAATTGCCTGAGATTATTAAAAATTCTGCAGTCATGCAAGAATTCTTTAGATTAAAATCAGAATTTAGGAAATATATTAAAGATAAAAATTATGAATTTTTTGCAGAAATATATAAAAAATCAAGTATATCTATAGAAGAGAAAATTGTAGAAATAGATACAAAATAGAGCGTATTAAAAACGATCAACCTGAAAATGAAGAAAAAAAGGCTTGGGAGTAGAATAAGAGTAATGAATTAGAGCGAAAAGCAATAGAAGAGGTGTATAAGAAAAAACAAGATAAGGAAAGTATAGATAGTTATAAACAATTAGGGGCAAGGGTACAAGCGGTAAGAGCTAATCATCAATAGAAAAGATGGAAGATCATTTTTTAGTGAAAGAGAAAATATTAAGTGCAGAAGAAATGAAAGCTATTATTTCAAATCATGAATTATTAAATACATTAGCTAGTTATAATGATATCGCTAGTGCAAATGCAGTAACAAAATTATTTGAAATTGCTCGTAATTATTATGAAGATGATAAGCACAAAGGCATCAATGAACTTGGAGCAATAAACGATACAAACAAAAACAACTTATCTTCTTAATGAAAATATTTAAAAATTATTGAAACAAAAGCAACTTAGTTTTAAAGATATTGATTACGTAGTTGGTCATGAGTTAGATAAGTTATGTGGGTTAATAGCAGGAAATAGTACAATCCTTACTTTTAATAATGATCAAATACATAACAGTAATGATTTTGTGATTTAGCAATATTAGATAGGTTAGAAGAAACGCTCAAAAAGTGAGCTGATGATTTTACGGTAAATGATGAGCGGATAAAATTCTATAGAACACTAACAGAAGAAAATAATAAAAAATTCTTTTTTGAAATTGGAAGTTAATAAAATGGTGTTCCGATACCATAACTTATAAGGAACTATTGCAGTTGTTACCTAGTAAAAATTTTATTAGATCTCTTAAAAGATAGAAATTTATATAAATTAACAGAAAAAATGACTATTTCTAAAAATGAGTTACTTGAGATGTCAAAAGAGGCATAAGAAAATTATTTAAAAGAAATAAAGGTTGAAGATTGTTTAGATATTCATTTAGACTCTATGCATATGAATACTCTTAAACTTATTATAGCATCAAATGTGATTCTTAGTAATATCTCATTCAATTCTGATACTACCGTAATTATAGAAGCAGGAAGGTCTTTGAATATCGTTGGTACACTAGATCTAGTATCAGGCAGTACTTTAAATATATCTAGTGAGGGTACATTAGGGTCAAATATTGTTTCAAAAGGTATAATAGAAAATATAAATAATAGTCAATCAGTAATTAAGGAATCACTTCTGAAATTCTTTTAAATAATACTATTGCACTCAATTTAAATTTTATGGAAGAAAATACGGATAATAATTCAGATACAACAATATTGGGAAATACTGATCCGGAGATTTAATAAATAATATTGCAAGTTCTTTCTAAACTCTATTTTTATTCGCAACTAGGGATAAGATTGTTTTAAATCTTATCCCTTTTTTGCCGGTTACTTTATAGCCTTATTTTCAATGCTATTATCTATATAATTATCAACTCTAAATTTTTATAAATACTATATAGCTTTATATGATTTTTTCTTATTAAAAACTTAACAGCTATGAATAAAATACCCACTCTATCTTGACTTTTATAAAAATTGTCATATTATGTGGTAATCCCATAGAATATGGTAATTAAGTTAATTATATAAGGATATAAATATGCAAAAAATATTGTTTAAAGGCCCGAATATAAGTATGAAAAATGAAAATCCTGATATCAAGGAAATAAAAACCTTAGCTGACTTACCTTCAGGTACAGGTAGTGAATATTTTATAAATGCACATGGATCAGAGTTTTTCTATAAACCTACTAATTTAGGTTTATGGGGAAAAATTAAATCATATTTTATGCCTGAGCCTTCTTACTTATCAATGAGTATATTTTCTGATGAAGGTACAACTTCTGTGTTAGATATTACAATGCTTAATAAAATACAAAATAATACCATTGCAAATCAATGTAATATTGTTCATATATTTTCTTGTCATTCAGGAGCCGCTCAACATCATTTAGATTGGATACAGGGCAACATGGTGTTATGCACTTATAATAAGGCCAGCGATGCAAATATTGTACGATTAGCTCAAAGTAATTACGATGCTAGAACAAAAAATGACTTTTTATTGATTGAATATATAAGAGATCATTTTCATCTATTAGTAGCATCAGATTTTAGTATAAGCTATAAATTAGACGATCAAATTTATAGTTTTTCTTTAAGTGCTAATAAAATTAAAAAGATGAAAAGCATAGCGGAGTTGCCGGCTTTTCTACATAAAGAATATAAAGCTTTTGTAAAATTTTATAAAAATATTCATGCGAAATATCATAAATCATATCCTGAAATATTTAACTTAAATATAGAAACAAAGCCAAAAGAATTAACATACGATGACTTAATCAGGGTATTTAGTAGAGCTTTAACCTTAGAAACATATAATTTTAATAAATTGTCTCTAAGCAAGATAGAGACTATGTTAAATCAGAAAGGATTATACACTGATATTAGTATAGGGAACGCTATAGAGCAAGGGAATTCTGAACTAGTAATGTGTTTACTTAATTATGGTAATACTAAAGTAAGTAACTATAATCTTGATAAGGCTATAGAGAAAGGTGATTTAGCTATTCTAAAAGCTGTACTTGAGCATAGTACTATAAAAATAGAATCATATAATCTTGATAAGGCTATAGAGAAAGGTGATTTAGCTATTCTAAAAGCTGTACTTGAGCATAGTACTACAAAAATAGAATTATATAATCTTGATAAGGCTGTAGAGAAAGGTGATTTAGCTATTCTAAAAGCTGTACTTGAGCATAGTACTACAAAAATAGAATTATATAATCTTGATAAGGCTATAGAGAAAGGTGATTTAGCTATTCTAAAAGCTGTACTTGAGTATAGTACTATAGAGGTAGGTAGCTCTAATATTTATACGGCAGAAGAGACGCATAATTTAGACGTTATCGAATTAGTAAAAAAATATTATAATTCTACTATAAATACTATTACGTCTGAAGAAAATACTATAGATACAACACTTACTGTAGTAGAAGAAGTACCGGCATTAGGAGAGGGGACAGAGGGAGTATAAGTAAATTCAATATTATTCCCGTGGAAGGCTTGCTTGCATGGCTTGAAAAACCTACTCGATGTCATTCCCGCGAAAGCGGGAATGACATAAAACGAGCCATGCCACAACGCAGCGACTGCAAGAAGCGTGGCAATCTATAAAAAATAGTAAAAAATCTGTAAATCAGAATTTTTTACTGGATTGCTTCGTCAAAATTTTCAATTTTTCCTCGCAATGACGGCAAAACCAAGCCACGCGAGTAATGCCAAGTCATTTTAATAGACCTCTTCGGAAACTCTACTTCTAGAGGTAATTTGTACGTCGATCCGGTACTTGAATCCTCACGTACTCTTGTGTATGCTGCGGTTCTGTGTTCCGTGTCTCCTTCAAATTCCTCTCTATAAGCGAGTTTCCGAAGAGGTCTAATAAAATCTAAATATTTCTTAGAATTACTTTACTTAATTCATAATTCAAGTGTGAGAAGTTTATCTCTTCAAATCCTTTTCTCGGAATAATAATCATTGCAAATTTTATAGCCTTAAAGCTAGAATTACTAACAATAATTCTAATTAGATGTCGTATACGCCTTTTAATTTTGTTGCGAACTACAGCTTTTTTATTTAGCTTTCTGCTAACTTTGATTCCTAAAAAGGTGTTATATTTTGATTCAAGGAAGATTTTTGGAAGTTTTGTGGCGATTACCAAAATAAAATATCTCTCATGGAGCTTCTTTCCAAGCTTATTTATAAGCTCAAATTCTTTTTGATTTTTTAAAGAGGTAATAGACAATTTGATAAATCAGATTATTTTAAGCAGATAATTTATGTCTACCTTTAGCACGACGTTTTCTTAAGATTGCTCTTCCGGTTGGAGTAGCCATTCTAGATCTAAAACCATGTCTTCTTTTTCTAACTAAATTACTAGGTTGAAATGTACGTTTCATAATATTTATACCGAACGAAAATAAAAATTAATTATTATAAATATGTCATCCCGTGGCTTGACCACGAGATGACATTAAATACTTAAATATGTGCTTTTGCTTTTTCTACAATACTTACGAATCCGTCACTGTTATTGACGGCAAGTTCTGCAAGTACTTTACGATCTATATCGATTTCTGTTTTTTTAAGAGCTCCCATAAATTGAGAGTAAACAAGCCCATGTTCTCTTACTGCTGCATTTATTCTTTGAATCCATAAACCTCTAAAATCACGTTTACGGTTTCTACGATCTCTATAAGCATATTGGAGGGCTTTTTCTACTTTCTCAATAGCTACTCTAAAACAGCTATTTGCTCTACCTCTATAGCCTTTGGCTAATTTAAGGATTTTTTTTTGTCGATTTTTGGAAATTTTTCCTGATTTTGCACGTGTCATTGCTTTAGCTCCTAGTTAATTAATTTATACCGTACGGTAAAAAATATTTTTTAATATTATACCCGTCTTGAGGACAAAGTATTGTAGTTCCTCTAAGGTTACGAATTTGAGCTTTAGTACGACGACGCATAAAATGTTTTTTACCTGCTTGAGATGCAATAACCTTGCCGTTAGCAGTAAGTTTAAAACGTTTTTTTACGGCAGATTTTGTTTTTAATTTAGGCATATTGTTCCTTATAATTGGTATTTCTAGGTTTAAACGGTAAAACATTAGGCATACCAAAGCCATATGACCGATGAAACCTAGATAATAGTTTTTTTTATTAGTTATTGCAAGATTTTTTTATAAAAATGTACTATAATGTTTTTAATCAATCGATAATAATTTAAAAATGTTTGGACAAAATCCTAAAAGAAGCATATTAAACGGTGACGGTACTCAGTTAGAGGTACAGTCTATTTTTAAGACTATACAAGGGGAGGGCATTTTTGTAGGTTGTCCTGCGATCTTTATTAGGCTTGGAGGATGTAATCTTGCTTGTAATTTTTGTGATACGGAGTTTGAAGATTTTGATTTAGTAGATATAGATAAGATTTTGAATAAAGTAGAAAGCCTGGCATTAAATTCTAAAAATGAAAAATCGATTAATTTAGTAGTAATAACCGGCGGTGAGCCGATGCGTCAACCTATAGAGTTATTATGTCAGAAGTTATTAGACCGAGATGTTAAAGTTCAAATAGAGACTAACGGTACGTTATATCGTTCTTTGCCGAAAGAAGTGTCTATAATTTGTTCGCCGAAGGTAGGTAAAACTGGTTATAGTAAAATAAGAGAAGATTTATTGCCTAAAATTAGTGCGGTGAAATTTATCGTTGCTAAAAATATTTTAGAATATAGTCTCATACCGGAAGTAGGGCAAACCTCTTATAATATACCGGTTTTTATTCAACCTATGGATCAAAACAACCAAAGACTTAATGGCGAAAATAATGAGTTAGCAGTAAAATTAGCATTAGAAAGCGGTGCTAGATTATCTCTGCAAACTCATAAATTTTTAAATATCCCATAGATTTAGGTCGCCGTATGACCCCTTTTCATCACCTAATAATATTACTATTCCAACGTTACCATTGTCAGAATTAGAAGGGTAAAGCTCTTTAAAATTTTTAATTATAACGATATAATTTCCCTAATTGTCTTTGTTGTTCTACAGAAGGGAAAGGTAAGATAATTTTGTCAGCATCTATGTTGCTTTTTGATGTTATCATAGATTCAATTAAACTTTCGGTACAGAATTGTTGGAGTTGTACTACATTTAATTACCTGCCTTTCATTGTCTAAATTAGAAACCTTCGCATTTTCTGCTTGTTCTCTAACATTTGTTTGGTAGCACATATGTAATATACTAAACTAAATCTAAGTGAATTTTGCATTCCGGTTCTTTATTTTTAACAAGAGTGTTGATGCATAAGAATCGTCATCTTCACTCTCGCTGTCACGCCCAATATAGTCAGAGTCAGAAGAGTACATAATAGATTCAAGGAGAAAATCCTTATTATATCCTTGGTAGCAATTTCTTCTCCACAGTTTGAGGGATTTGCACTACGCTTAGGTTGTATCTGTTTCATAATTTCCTTACAAAATAATTTCGGTTAGAACTAAATTTCTTTTCAATATCCAATAAATTAAAGAATTTTAACTAAGGAATATATTACTCCTATATTCTAGTCAAAAATTAATTTACTTGAATTTTTAATTGTACTTAAGTATGATAATGAAGATTTATTATAAGTTAATATGGAGTAATAATGAGTGAAATATTAGAACTTGAAGCGGAATCCCGCACGGAATTCGGTACGGGAGCAGCAAGAGCATTAAGAAGAGCAGGGCGTGTTCCGGCTATTATTTATGGAGCGGGTAAAACACCTGTTAGTATTTCTTTGGAAGAAAAGGAAATAACTAAATATTATAGAAAGCCGGCTTTTATCTCTCAGTTAATTAATTTAACAATTGATAAGAAAAAATATAAAGTATTGCCGAAGGCTGTAGAATTACATCCTGTTACGGATATAGTACGCCATGTTGATTTTGTCTTTTTAGAAGAGAAAACCCAAAAAATGGAAGTACCTGTAGTATATGAAGGGAAAGAAAGAGCTTTAGGCGTTAAAAGAGGTGGATACTTTAATATAGTAAAAAGAAGAGTTACTTTATTATGTGATGTTAATAATATCCCAAGAAACGTAACTATAGATGTTACTAATATGCCTATGGCTACTTCGCTAAAATCGTCAAAAATAGAATTACCGAAAGGATGTAGTTTTGTTACAAAAAAAGAATTTGTCCTTGCAACTATTATAGGACGTAGAGGAGCAAAAACTGAAGCTGAAGGGGAACAACAAGCCGCTGAAGCAGGGAAGTAAGATAATTCTCACGATAAGGACTTGCTTAGATACTTAAATCGTTATTGCGAGGATTCGTAGGCGTTGTTGTTTGGCTCGTTTTATGCCATTCCTAGCTAGAAGCGGGAATCCGGTAATCTTTAATTGTCATACTGCGAGCTTGTAGCGGTATCCAGTCTTTGTTAATTTTTTTTCTGGATACCGTGGTCAAGCCACGGTATGACATCGAGTAGGTTTTTCGATCCACGCAATAATGCTGAGCTAAGAATGGCATTATTCTGTACTTCTTGCAAATCAATACTTCTTCAAAAATTTTCCATTACTATTTATTAGGTAAATTATTATGCTTCTTGTTATTGGTCTTGGTAATCCAGGAAAAGAGTATCAATATACGAGGCATAATGTCGGCTTTATTGCTATAGAGAAAATAGCAAACCAATATAATTTATCATTTAGTACAAAGAAAAAATTCAATTGTGAAATTGCTGAAACTATTAGTGATGGACAAAAGATTATTTTTATAAAGCCTACCACCTATATGAACTTGTCCGGTAAGTCAGTGATATCGGTGAAAACATATTATAATATCTACCCCGCAAAAATCTTTGTTATTCATGATGATATTGATTTAGAAACAGGTAGAATAAAATTTAAAACCGGTGGCGGTAATGGCGGGCATAATGGTTTAAAGTCGATTGATGGGGTTATAGGTAATAATTATAACCGGATTAGGATTGGAGTCGGTAGACCGCAAAATAATCAGGATGTAGCAGATTACGTACTTAATCATTTCTCTAAACCGGAGTATGAAACAGTAATGCAAGCTATAGATAGAATCACTAGTAACTTTGGTTTAATATTAGAGAATAAGTTAGAAGAATTTAAGAATAAGATAGCTTGATATATTCAATGTTATTCCTACGACTTGATCGACGTTGCTGTGTGGATGATACCAACTCGTCATTGCGAGGAAAAACTGTAAGTTTTGACGAAGCAATCTCAGGAATTCTATACTACTTCACGAGATTGCCACGTTGATGCTATGCATCTCCTCGCAATGACGGGAAAACGATATTAAAACTAAACAGCAAAGAAGCAAAGATTTATGACACAAAATTTTGAAATTGTTTATGCTGATGCAATGGATAGAACTCATAGAACTATAATTATTGAGGCTTTGAACAAAGATGCTAGAGAACAAAAGGGGTTAGTAGGAGATATTGAATCTTTTTCATTTTCCTGTTTAGATCAGGATAAAAATTTTGTTGTAGGAATTAGCGGTATGAGTTCTTGGGGGGATTTTACATTGATTCACTCTTTGTTAATGAAAATATAAGAAACTAAAATTATGGTATTGTACTAATGCAAAAGGTTGAGGATTTAGCACGTGAACGAGGCTGTAATTTTATTCATCTTGTTACTATGGACTGCCAAGCAAAATCGTTTTATGAGAAACTGGGGTATAAAATTGAATTTGCTATGCACGGTTACGAAAAAGATTCTATAATGTATTATTTACGGAAAAATTTATGACACTAAAACTCGGAATTGTTGGGTTGCCGAATGTCGGTAAGTCGACGTTATTTAATGCCTTAACGGCAAGTCAGGCTGCAGATGCCGCTAATTATCCGTTTTGTACTATTGAGCCTAATAGCAGCAAAGTTTTAGTGCCTGATGCGCGTTTGCATAAACTAGCAAGCTTAGCCGGAAGCGGTAAAATTATTCCGTCTTATATTGAGTTTGTCGATATTGCAGGGCTTGTTAAAGGAGCAAGCAAAGGGGAAGGGCTAGGTAATAAGTTCTTATCTCATATCAGGGAAGTCGATGCAATACTGCATGTACTGCGTTGTTTTGAAGATGAGGATATAACGCACGTACATAACAAAGTCGATCCGCTGCATGACCTCGAGATTATTGAAACGGAATTAATACTTGCCGATATAGAATCGGTTGAAAAGCGTTTAGCTACAAGTGAAAAACGCTTGAAGTCAGGCGATAAAGCAATGGCAGAGCAGATAGAGCTGTTAAAAGAGGTTTATAAGGTATTAGGTGAGGATAAACCTGCAAGAGTGCTAAATGAAGCTTTAAGAGTTGATAATTTAAAACAATTGCAGTTAATTACCTCTAAGCCCGTTTTATATATATGTAACGTACTTGAAAAAGATGCAGCTATAGGTAATGAATTTACAAAATTAGTAGCGGAAAGAGCAAAGAAAGAAAATGCTAAAAGTGTCGTAATTTCTTCAAAAATAGAAGCTGAAATTGCTTTACTTGAAAGCATGGAAGAAAAGGAAGAGTTTTTAAAATTTATAGGTTTAGACGAAACAGGGCTTAGTAAAGTCATTAAAGAGGGGTATAATCTTTTAAACCTTAAAAGCTTTTTTACTATAGGACCAAAGGAAGCCCATAGCTGGACTTTTAAAGACGGCACACTTGCACCGGCTGCTGCCGGTATTATTCATACCGATTTTGAAAAAGGTTTTATCAGAGCAGAAGTTATCGGCTATAAAGATTACATAAATCTCGGTAGTGAAGCAAAAGCCAAGGAAGTAGGTAAAATGCGTTTAGAGGGTAAAGAATATAAAATGCAGGATGGGGATATAGTACATTTTAGATTTAACGTTTAAATAACGATCAGCTATGAAAACAATTTGACCAAAACGGTCTCTTGAAGTGCAAGATAGGCTTATTATATAGTGCAGCAAATTTTGGCTGTTGCCAAGGGTAAAATTGCCCTGATTATCTTGTATGGCTCGTATGCTAGAGGTGATTGGGTTAAAGATATGTATACGGAAGATCATACTACTTATAGTTATACAAGTGATTTTGACTTTTTAGTAGAAAAAAAGGTAAATTTAAGGAGCATGCTACTTTAAGGGTAGAATCTAAGATAGAAAAAAGGTTAGAACAAACAGGCTTAAGAAAAGCCGAGGTTTTTTCGCTAGAACCTTGGATATCTATAATATGCGAATCTATAAGTGAGGTAAATGACAAGCTTGAAAAAGGGCGTTATTTTTATACCGACATTAAGAATGAAGGTATTCTTTTATATGATAGTGGCGAGCAGCTTTCTCGAGCTAAAAATTTGCCTTGGAGTGAAGTAAAAGAAATAGCTAAAGAAGATTATGAATACTGGTTTGGTAGAGGCAAGAGTTTTTTTATTGATTGTAAATACCCATTAGAAAGAGGTGATTTTAGTAAAAGTGCTTTTGAGCTGCATCAAGCCACTGAAAGTGTTTACAGTAACATTTTATTAGTTTTTGCCTGTTACAAACCAAAGTTACACGATATAAGAAAGCTAGGTGGATATTGTGCAAATTTATAATGTTGAGCTACTTAAAGTATTTCTGCAATCGTCTCCCGAACAAAAAGAATGTTTTGAATTACTAGAAAAAGCTTACGTTGATGCAAGATATGATAAAAATTATAGAATTAGCAGAGAGCAGTGACTTTACTTGATTGAGAGAATAGAAAGATTAAAAATGATAATGGAAAAAATTTGTTTGGAGCGGATTAATCTATAAAACTCGATGAACCGAAATAAAAAAAATCATTTATGAAAATTATTGCGAAGATTCCGGCATGGATGCTTCTATGCTTATTTATTTTATCACCGACTACGGAAACAATTTATACTTCAGGATTACCGAGTTTAACCAAATATTTCGGCATTGACGGCGGTCTCACTCAAATTACATCTACATTATATTTTCTAGGGTTTGCGCTTGGTATATTATCACTCGGCAGATTATCGGATATTTACGGCAGGAGACCTATAGCTTTATTAGGGCTTTTTATTTATGTTGTATCTTCAATTATTAGCATTTTTGCAGTTAATATAGAAATGCTGATGATAGCTCGTTTTGTGCAAGCTTTCGGTGTAAGTGTAGGTTCTGTTATTGGGCAGGTATGGCTGGAGACTCCTATCAAGGCTTAGAGTTATCATATGTCTATGCTAGCTTATCTCCGTGGCTGTTATTTATCCCTTCTCTAGGTTCATCTATAGGGGACTATATTATAGAATATTCAAGCTGGCATTATGTTTTTGTATTTTTTAGCCTTACCGGTACTATATTATAAAGTTTTACCTGAAATAAATTCTTATATAGATTTTTCCCAAAGCAGTAAATATTTTGAGGTTTTGCAGGTAATTATTAAAGATAAAATTCTTTGGTTATATGCTTTTATCATCGGTGCATTTAACGGCATATATTACGGTTTTTTCATAGAAGCTCCTTTTATTTTGATTGATAAAATGAAAGTTTCGCCATCTTTTTACGGTAAATTAGCGTTTTTGTTATCTTTTGCCGCTATCTTTGGAGGCTTTTTAGGAGGGGGTATTTAATAAAAAAACGCCATGTACACGATAAAAAAGTTATGGGTTTAGGATTTATTTTTAGTTTGTGCGGTTGTATATTATTTGCGGTAAATGCTTTTATATTAGAAGTTATTTCAACGAGTCATAATCTTGCAATCGCTATGATATTTGCACCGATGATGATTCATATGGTTGGGCATAATCTACTTATCCCTATAACGCTTCGTTATGCACTGAAGGATTATGCTAAAGTAACAGGTACGGCAGGATCTATATTTGGTGCAATATACTACGTAGTTATCGCTGCTGTAACTTATTTGGTTTCTAAAATACACGGCGCAACGATAAGCAATTTTGCTGTATTATGCTTCGTTTTAAGTATTAGCTCTGCTATTTCGTTTTACTGTATTTGGATTTTATATAAGAAGAAAAAGTCAAATATTCCTAACTAAACACAGGTGTTGTCATTGTGAGTAGCTGTGGCGTTGTTGTATGGCTCGAAGAAAGCGTTCGATTTCATTCCTGCGAAAACAGGAATCCAAGGTAAAGCGAGATAAATCGATCGTTTAGTTTTAAAAGTCTAGCATATTTATACTTTTTTGACTGGATTCCCGCCTACGCCGGAATGACATTAAGAAAGTTAGAGATAACCTTGTACATCATCTGTATGCTCTTCACCCTCAAGAGTCATATCCTCTTTTAAGGCTTCCATACTACAGCTACTAAATACATCAAGGTTATTCTGCTCTGCTTGCCATTTTAATCTAGCTTCTTTAAAAGTAACAATACCGTTTTCAATTTCTGCTAATGTCAAATTTTTTATTTCGTGTAAAAAATTCTCTATATCTACTTTTGCTTCTGGATTTTTTTCGATGAATGGATTAAAAAACTCCTTGATACCTGCTAATAATTCTTTTTTCCCAGGTTCTATATCTTTAGAATCTAGAGCTTGAGCTATCGGTGTATTCACTGCATCCTCGTTGTTTGCTATATCCTCTTCTTGTTCAAAACTTTTATCAAGTGCGTTATTAGAAGTATTAATATGGAATAACTCTTTGTAAAAATCATTCATAACAATTTGGTCGTTAGGGTTATTTGCATTATAATTAGTTATTATTTTATCAATAGCTTCTTTAAACTTTTCATTATAAGGTATATTTCTAAAGGTGGAGCTTCCATATATAGATTTTTTAGCAAATTCTTTTAGTGCGTGCAGATTTTCAGTACTAGAATTACTCATCTCAGCATGTTTTTCTGGAATATAAGTAGCTATTTCTATTAATGTATTACCAAAAATGCTTTGAGCGGTTTTTTCATCAGCTTGTTGTGTTGCTGCTAATATTTTAGCGGGCATATTATTTTTCACTAGTTCTAGCATGCCTCCGCCGCAACAAACAGTTTGGTAATCATCATTATCTTCTTCTTTTAATGATAAATACAAAGCGTTTTCTATGTGATAGTTATTTTCTTTTAATAATTGCCATGTTTGTAAGGTTGGGTCATTAGCATATACTCCACCATCAATAATTTTATGTGATTTAGTATTGGTTATATTACGGAAATTGTGGCTGGGGAAATATCCAGGTGCTGCAGTGATGCCTTGTATTATATCTGAAAGGTAATAATCATTCTCTTCACTTTGTCTAGCATCTATAGTAGAGAAGGTCATAAGAGGATTTTGTTTATTATTTAGATCATAACCTGTAACTACAACATCACCGATTAAATCCTTGAGGGTATAATCCTTACAATATGCTTTCAATAATTTTACTAATGGTTCAGGAGAAAATTTATGGCTGAATAAGCCATTAAAACTCCACAATTTTCTAAAAGTTAATCCTACCGGAAAAATATTGTGTGCCATTTCTTCAAACAGTTCTTGAGCTTGCGCTGCACTGAATAAAGGTTTTCCGGGATTATTAGGATTCGGTAAATTAAGCAAAATAGAAATAAGTCCTCCAACACTGGTCCCTCCAGTAAAATCGAATATCTCACAAGTAGGCTTACCGGTTATTTGCTCCATTATTTTTAATTTTTCTAAATGGATATTTCCTTTTACTCCACCGCCTTCAAATAGTGCTAAGTTAATCTTATTGTTATTGTTTATATCTACCATAACTACCTTTCAAAAAAATACTAAGAGAGCAAAGTACAATAAAAATTAACTTTTGTCAATAAACTTATTTGTCTAAAGTCTAAACTGAACAAAATTTAACTTATAAAATAAATTGTAACTATTAGTAAAGAAAACTTAATTAATAGTGAATATTTTAGTATATAGCTAATATTATAACTATGATGGTATGAGATATGCTAAGTCATCCTAGTAATATAGATCCTCAGTTATTAGCTCAAGAAGTAAATACAATGATGCCCTTAGTAGAGAAAGATTTAGCTGATGTTGAAGATACAATAACTTATGGAAAAGAACGATTATTTAAATTTGTTAAAGATAAGAAAATTATGGAAGCTTTGGCATTTATGTATTGTTTTGAGGGAAATACTGGACAAACTTTAGATATTAAAGAATTATGTACTACAAATGATTTATTATATAGAGATGATTTTAGTGCCCTTACGGAGACACTAGATACCTTAATCCCCCTTATAGGGATTATTTGTTTCTAAATAATTTAACACTCATTCTACTATAAATAATAATGCTAAAATACAAAAACTTTGATAGCTCCTCTGATGAAGAGTTAAAAGAAAATTATACTTTACCTAAGTATCTTAATTTTTTACTTAAAAATATACTAGATATTAATTATATATATAACTCTGAAGATTTTAAACTTAAACTAGGTTTAGTATTACATAATTTAGCTGATAGATTTTTTAAATATTCTACTATTAGAAATATTTATAAAAAAATTAAATCTGAAATATTAGTTGTAGATAATAATTATTACGAAGAAAATTTTAATATTATCAAAACTGCTTTTAATAAACATAATTATTTAAAAATTATAACAAAGAAAATATAAGTGATAAGGATTATCAAAAGCTATTGCATTGTGTATTTAATCCAAATCACTCTATTCCTAAGATATTTGCTTTAGCAGACGGTATTACTGCTCAGCATGCAAAGAAAGTATTATTACAAGAATTGCACAACAGTAATATCAACTTAAAAAAGTATAAGTAATAACCCATACATAATTCTAAAGGACTTTTAGCTTTTGCTGAAATGATTGGCAGGAATAATAAAATCAGCTAAAGCACTGGATTTTAGAAGAAATAAATAGTGATTTATCTACTATATGTAAGATCTCAAATACTAAAGAAGAAACTTTTACAATTAATCATATAGTACATTATAAAACCGGTAATGTACAAACAGATGTACCTGGCTTAGGAAAGTATGATGAAATTTTATCTAAATTTGAGCAAGAACATGAATATAAACATGCTATTATAAAACGTATATTTGAAGTTGTGCATGCTAAAGCATCGACACAAAATATAGAAGAATTACCGCGAAAACTAAATTACTTTGCAGAAAAGTTAACACATTTGTTATTTATGCTTGCAACACATAGAAATAATGCAACCTTATTTACGGCTCCTATGTTTTTAGAACTTATTGATAAAAATAGTATATTTTTATCATATAAGGAGTTTTTTCCTATGTCTGCTGAGCATGCCGTTGCTCAAACAAGAGGTATACTGAAAAACTATAAATATGTGTTACCAAATTCCTGTCCAATAGATTATGACACTACAAATGTACAAAATGGTAATCTATTACTTATTAAAGAAGGTAATATATTAATAGAATGGCTTAGTAAAAAATTAAATAATTGTAAACTAGCAAATATAGCACGAATATTTGACATCTTAGCTTCAATGTAATTTTACAAAAATATGGATAATGTAAAAAGCAATGATATAAAATCTTTTTTAGCAAAAGTTCATAAATTAGAGCATTGTCCTATAAAGTTGTTAAATTCATTAGACCAAAATTTAACTGCTTTAATTCTTAAAGTAAACAATATAGGAGAACGTAATTTAAAGCTTACAAAAACTAAATTGCTTGAAAAAAAGGATTTTTCTCAAGATTTAAAGGATTTAATTGAAATAACCTACTTGGAATTTACTGAAAGCTTAAAAAATATTGAAGGGTTTTTAGCTCAAAAACAAGCATCTCTCAAGACAGAAATTAAAAAAAATCCTACCTGAAATTCTACAAATTTTATGTGCTAAAATAAAAGAATGGTATGATATTGATGCACCTTAATATGCTAAGAATGTATTACAAGATATTACCCCCCAAATTTAATCAAACTATTTCTCCTACCTCGTTTCAAAAGAGATTAAAACTTTCCTTGTCTAAAAGAAAAGATATATATGATGCAAATGATGATGATAATAATCAAACTTTGGAAACAACTGATATAGACAATAGTATGAAAGAATATTTTAAACTAATTGGAGAACATACTAATACTATATACGATTAAAAACAGTATTAATATTATGGTCTTTTTGAGGTCCTAGAATTTGGTAGCTAAGAGTAAATGAATCAGGATTTAAAAATACATAGGTAGTATTAATATTGATTTTTACCACATAGATGACTGCCTGTAGCTTGTATACTCAAATGATTTGAAGAATTGTTTCTGCAAAACTTCGGAGGACTCGCATGCTCACCTATTAAGGGCTGTGCGTACTCGCTCCTCGTTTTACATTGCAATTCTCCAAATCATTTGAGTATACCCTGTCTGCATCAACAAATTTTAATTGATAAAATAAGCGCTTTTCAGGAGCAATAAAATATTTTGTAATATTACTATTCTTAAAAATATATCTATATTCTTGATTAGCGTGAATTTGATAATCGTAGTCGAGATAGTGAATTTGTAATTCCTCTTTATTAATTCATTTAAACTTTTAAGTAAGAAATATGCTACCCCCTCACCGTAACCATAATTATCTTTATAATTCTGTTAATTTGGTATTTTCTGGAGAATCTTGAAAAAAATTTCTTTTACTGAATCGTTTTTTGAGAGCATTTGATATATATATCTATATCATTCCTGCGACGTTTTGGCTTTATTGTATGGCTGTTTATGTCATGCCCACGAAAGCGGGAATCCAGTAATTTAAAGGTTATACACAATAAGTTTGTACAATTAAAAGCTAGATTTATTTTGCTTTACCCGGGATTCCCGATTTCGCGGGAATGACATCGAGTCGGTTTTTCGGACCATGCAACAAAGTCAGCTTGACTACGGTATGACATTTAGTTCTGCAATATTTTCATTAGCAAATTAATCTCTTCGCGTAATTCTATATCGTTTTCCAGTAATTCTTCTACTTTCTTAATAGCATGCATAACCGTCGTGTGGTCTTTTTTACCGAATTTTTTACCGATATCTGCAAGACTTTTCGGCGTTAATGCTTTACTAAGATACATGGCTATTTGACGCGGTCTTGCAACTTCTCGTAATCTCCGTGATGAAGACATATCGGATAACTTAATATTATAACGGCTAGCTACCTTTTTCTGAATATCTTCAACGGTAATTATTCTTTCATTAGAACGCAGTAAATCCCGCAAAATATTTTGTGTGTTTTCGAGTGTAATTTCTTTTAAAGTAAAATTAGAATGAGCGATCACCTTATTTAAAGCTCCTTCAAGTTCTCTAACGTTTGAAACGATTTTAGATGCTAAAAAATCAATTACGTCTTTTGGTATTTTAACGTTCATCTGCTCAATCTTAGATTCTAGAATACCGAGTCGTAGCTCATAAGTAGTACTATGAACGTCGGCAACTAAGCCCCATCCAAGACGAGATTTTATCCGATCTTCAATATTATCTAAATCTGAAGGCGATCTATCACAAGAAATAACCATTTGACGGTTATTATCAATCAATGTATTAAAAGTATGGAAAAATTCTTCCTGCGTACTATCTTTACCGCAAATAAATTGAATATCATCAATCATTAACACGTCAACCGAACGAAATTTCTCTTTAAACGAGATTACTTCTTTGTTACGCAGAGCTTTAACAAATTGATACATAAATTTTTCTGCCGACATGTATATCACTTTGCGGCTTGGATTATGCTGCTTGATGTACCAACCGATTGCATGCATTAAATGAGTTTTACCAAGCCCTACGCCGCCATATAGAAAAAGCGGATTAGACTCAGAAACCGCACCTGATGATTCTGCAACCGCTCTTGCGGCTGCATAAGCTAGCTCATTTGGGGCTCCAACCACAAAATTATCGAAAGTAAAACGTACATCAAGGGTTGACAAGATATTTTCCGAATTAAGCTCACTGCTGCCGATATCGGCAAAAGTCTTAGTAGGTAATTCTGTAACTGTTTGGGTTGTTCCAGGTAACTCTTTAGTAATTATTTCAATTGACTTAATGGTATTATTATAATGTTGAAATAGTTGCAATATGACCATAGAGTACTTGGATTTTATCCAATCTCTAACAAAGTTAGTAGGGGCACAAAGAATAACGGTATTTAATGAAGACTCTATAAAATTGACTTTACTAAACCAGCTATTATATAGAGTTTCACCGTAATGATTGTAAAGATCTTGAGCCACGTGACTCCAGACATTTACATAATTATCACCTTGATCCGTTAAAATTATTTGGTTAGTACTCACTTAAAACTGCCACGGTAAGTTATTTTGTTTCCAGCCTTTATCTTGATTATTTCCTTCAAAGCCGTCACTAATATTATAACAATTTTTATAACCTATATTAGTTATAAAATTTGCTGCGATAAATGACCTATATCCTGAACGGCACAGAAAAAATATTATTGCATGAATTTTATCGTTAACGATAGATAAAAAATTATCTTCAAAATCTTTATTCAATTGCCAACTTAGAAAGATCACCTTATTTTTATTATCTAAATGAGGTATCCCCACTTGCTGCCACTCTTCTCTAGTTCTAACATCTACAAGAAAAGCATTATCATTTGAAATTAGCATATCATAAGCTTTTGTAGAACAGATATTTTGAACCGACATATTTATGCTTTTTTGCTGTTATTGATAATAAAAGTTAATAGAATTTTACCCATGTAGAATGGATTTATTAGAGTGCTGAATTATTAAAGCATTTTAAAATGATCTTGGTATCTGATTATTTTAATAATATTATTATAAAAAAATTTTGCAAGATGTTATAGATGAATAAATTAAATAAAAACTCTTTACAAAAGAAACTTTTTTACCGTAGTAAAAATCGCGGTTGCAGAGAAATGGATTATATACTCGGTAGCTTTGCCGAAAAGTACCTATCTTTAATGGATGAAACAAAACTTGGAAGCTATTCTTTAATACTTGATCAAAATGATAATGATCTTTATAATTGGATTAATAATAAATCTTCTGCTCCTTCTTATCTAGATGCCGAAATAATTGATAAATTACACAAAATAGCAAAAATATAAACTCCTGTAGAATGTTACAACAAAAATTTCCGGCGGCTGCCAAATCTTTCTTTGCAATTGATAATTTTACTAAGAATCTTAAGCAAGATTTCATCTTGAGTGCGAGTAATGAAGAGGAGGCGTTGCAATTATACAAGCAAGCTTTATTTTTTTCTTCTAATGAAAATATTTATTACTTTCCAAGCTATAATACCATCCCTTATGACCATACGTCACCAAATGCAAATATCTTATCTAGACGTGCAGAAACATTAATCAAGCTAACAACAAATAATAGTAATAGCAACAAATTACTCATCACTCATACAGCGAACTTATTAAACAAATTACCGCCGAAAGATTTTTTTTCTAAATATTTTTTGAAATTATCCCCTAAAATGAAATTTACTACGGATGAGCTTGCTATGTTTCTAGTAGAAAATAGTTTTACAAGAAATGCGAGTAGCATCGATGTCGGGGAATTTGCGGTTAGAGGCGAAATCATTGATATAATATTGTCCGGTCCTAAAGCTTATAGAATTCATTTTAGCTGGGGTTATATTGAATCAATAAAAGAATTTGATATTGATACGCAAATTTCGACTAAATCCTGCAGGGAGCTTATTATTAGTCCTGCAAATGAGATAGTTTTAAATAGTGAAACTATAGGTAATTTTAAGAATAATTACTTACGAAATTTTGGAGTTAATCATACTGATAATGCTTTATATGAGGCGGTAATATCTGGAAGAAAATTCACAGGATATGAACAATTACTCCCATTATTTTACGATTCCTGCTCTAACTTAATAGATTATTTAAACGATCCTATTTTCATATTCGATAATTTGTCAAAACAAGCCATTTTAGAATTTGAACATAGTTATAACGATTTTTATTCGGCAAGGTCAGAGGCAAATAAACTTAAATTTAATAGTTTCTATCCCACCCTTTCACCGACTAGCTTATATTTTACCGCTTCTGAAATAATGGAATTACTAGAACAAAAAAATAATATACTACTTACTTTTGAAAACTCAGAGCAAGCTAGCTTAATTGAAAATATCGCTGCTACAAGTTTTATAGAAAAGAAAACGGTTTTCGATAAATTATTTGAGGTTATTAAAGCAAATTCTCATAAGAAAATTATTATAGGCTCAAGCGTTTTAAGTAGTTTTGAGCGAATCAAAAGCATAATTCAAAATTATGAATATAAATATAATGAGATAAATAAATTAGATGAGGCTAAGGCTTCAATAATAAATGTCGCGATAATTCCTTTAAATCAAAGCTTTTATATGAAAGAATATTTATTTATTACCGCTAGCGAATTATTAGAAGAAAAACCTAGCTCTACAAACACTAACAAAAAACTTAAAAATATCTTGCTGGAGCTTGATAATTTAGCTGAAGGCGAATTTGTTGTTCACAAAGATCATGGAATAGGGCAGTTTTTAAAGCTAGAAGCTTTAGAAATCAAAGGCAAACCACATGATTTTTTAAAGATTTTATATGCTGGCAATGATAAATTATATATACCAGTTGAAAGTATAGAGGTAATAAAAAAATACGGTAATGATAATGCGGAGCTTGATAAGCTTGGTAGCGTTTCATGGCAAAGAAGTAAAGCAAAGCTTAAAAAGCGTATAAAAGAGATAGCACTGCATTTAATACAAATAGCAGCTAAAAGGAAACTTAATAGTAGTGCTTCCGTTGAATTTGACCTTGAAGAATATGATAAATTTTGTGCTAATTTTCCTTTCAGCGAAACGGAAGACCAATTAATCGCTATAAACGATATTAAAGAAGATCTAAGAAACGGTATGTTAATGGATAGGTTAATATGCGGTGATGTCGGGTTTGGTAAAACAGAGGTAGCAATGCGTGCCGTCTTTATGGTAGCAAAATCTCTAAATGAACATTTACCTCAAGTAGCCGTAGTTGTACCGACAACTATTTTATGTAGTCAACATTTTTCAAGGTTCATAGAAAGGTTCAAAGGTTTTGGTTTAAATATCAAGCAATTATCTAGCATTATTAGTTCTAAAGAAGCAAAAATTATAAGATCGGAGCTTGAAAGCGGTAAAATAAATATAATAATAGGCACTCATTCTTTATTACATAAAAATATAAAATTCTTTAATTTGAAATTGTTAATAATCGATGAAGAACAACATTTCGGTGTCGGTCAAAAAGAATTTCTTAAATCGCTAAAATCCTCTTCCCATGTACTTGCAATGTCGGCAACACCGATTCCTCGAACGCTGCAAATGTCAATGACCGGTTTAAAAGAACTTAGCATTATTGCAACGCCGCCTCTAAACAGGCTGGAAGTTCATACCTCGGTTATGCCGTTTGATCCCGTTATTATCAGAGATGCATTATTACGCGAACATTTTAGAGGCGGAAGAAGTTTTTATGTAGTTCCAAGAATTAAAGATATAGAGGATATCGCAAAACAATTAAAACAAATCGTGCCGGAATTAAGCTATAAAATAGCTTACGGAAAAATGACTCCGAGTAAAATTGATGAGGTTATGAGCGAGTTTTATGCCGGCAAATTCGATATACTAGTCTCAACTACTATTATAGAATCAGGAATTGATATAGCCGAGGCAAATACCATGATCATACATAATGCTGATATGCTGGGTCTTAGTCAGCTATATCAATTGCGTGGTCGCATAGGTCGAGGTAAAATGCGGGGTTATGCCTATCTAACGGTAGCAAGTCATAAAAAGATGACATCGCACTCCTTAAGACGCTTAGAGATAATACAAAATAGTTGTGCTTTGGGCTCAGGTTTTACTATTGCAAGCCGTGATATGGATTTACGAGGTTTCGGTAATTTGATAGGTGAAGAACAATCAGGACAAATTAAAGAAGTAGGTACAGAACTATATCAAGAAATGCTGGAAGAACAAATAGCTATTTTTAAAGATGAACCGATTGTTTCAGAACAACCCTTTATCCCGACTATTAATTTGGGATTATCCGTCTTTATTCCAGATAATTATGTAGCCGATGCAGCTCTTAAACTTGGACTATATAGAAGAATAGGTAATTTAAGTAATGAGATAGAAGTAGAGACATTTAAAGATGAGATGATTGATAGATTCGGTTTACTACCGATTGAATTTAATAATTTACTTGATATTGTAAAAATAAAACTATTATGCTTTAAGTTAAATATTGAAAATCTAGATTCAGGAGATAACGGATTTGTGATTAAATTTTATAAAAATGCCGATATGACTGATAAAATTTTAAAATTCGTTAGTACTTACTCTAATCAGGCAAAAATCAAACCAGATAATAAATTAGTATATATCAAGAAATTAGTAGATAAAAATATAATTGTTGAGGCAAATCAACTACTTTGGAATTTATCGGAGGTGTAGACTCGATGTCATTCCTGCTCTTTCATTGCAAGCAGCCGTAGGCTGCGTGGCAATCTCATGAAATAATAACAAACTCTTGAGATTGCTTCGTCAATTGCTATGCAATTTCCTCGGAATGACGGTAACACGTTTTTAACATAATAAATATGTCCCATAACCTAAAGCAATTATTTCAACAACATAACGTAAAAGGTTTGTCGATTAATTCTAAAACCGTTAAGGATAAAGATATCTTTTTTGCGATTAAAGGACGGAATACTGATGGAAATGATTTTATTAAGGATGCTTTAAGCAAAGGTGCAGTATTAGTAATTACGGACAATAAAAAAAATATTGTTATAGATAAAGTAATTTACGTAAAAGATGTGCAGGCAGCTTTATATGAAGCCATAGAAATATTCTATCCTAAAAAACCAAAGGATCTAATAGCCGTAACCGGTACTAACGGTAAAAGCTCGGTAGTATCCTATATAGCTCAAACATATTGGTTACTTGGGAAAAAAGCAGCATCTATAGGTACGATAGGGGTAGAAATATTTGGCTGCGTTAATCTTATAAATGATGTACCGGAATTAACAACTTTAGACTATTTAAGCTTTAGAAAAATTGCTCATAATTTAGCTGAAAATGGTATAGAATATTTAGTTTTTGAAGCTTCTAGTCATGGTCTTGATCAAGCAAGACTTAGGGAAATAAAAGTAAATATCGCATGTTTTACTAGCTTTAGTCAGGATCATCTAGATTACCACCATACAAAAGAAAATTATTTATTAGCCAAACTGAAATTATTTATAAATCATTTATTACCGAACGGTATCGCAATATTAAATTCTGATATAGAAGAAATAGAGTTTGTTAAAGATTATCTACATAATCATAATATTAAATTTATAACCGTTGGGACAAAAGGTGATTTAGAAATAACTAGACTTAACGGTTCTTTAAAAGGACAAAATATTAATTTTACATTTAATAATAGAGAATATAATTTTAATACCCCGATAATTGGTAGCTTTCAGGCTAGTAATTTATTAATTGCTGTTCTTAGCATTCATTATATTGGTTTTGCTTTTGATGATGTTATAGATTCTTTACTAGAAGTTAAAGCAGTAAAAGGCAGAATGGAGAGAATAGATAACACTAATATCTTCGTTGATTATGCCCACACTCCGGACGCTCTTGAAAAAGCTTTAACGGAACTGAAAAATATTAAATTACGTGATAGTAAGCTAAGCGTAGTTTTTGGCTGCGGCGGTAATCGTGATAAGGCAAAGAGAAGTCTTATGGGGCAAATAGCCGCAAAACGTGCCGATACCATCATAATTACAGATGATAATCCACGCCATGAAGATCCAAAGCTTATTAGAGCTGAAATCATAAGCGGTATAGAGAAAGCAGATTATACAGAAATAGCAAATAGAGAAGAGGCTATTAAATACGGTATAAATAATTTAAAACAAGATGATATCTTATTAGTTGCCGGCAAAGGTCATGAAAATTACCAAATTATAGGCGATAAGAAATTACCTTTTGATGATGCTGAGGTTGTGAGGAAGTGTGTAAAAGTTTGTCATCCCGTGGCTTGACCCATAGTACCGGACAGTTTTAAAAAAACCTTGATGTCATCTCCGCGGAAGCGGGGATCCAGAAAAATAACTTTAATATTAATACAGAAGTTACATATTTGATAAAATAAACATATAAAAAGCTTGCTTTTTATATGTTTACTGGCTTCCCGCCTATGCGGGAATGACATAAACACGCCATACAACAACACATAAATAACAAAAACATATGATCTGGAACTCTAAAACTTTAAGTGCTGTTCTCGGTATAACAATCTCTAATTCTATAAATTGTAATGAAGTGCAATTTAATTCCAAAGATGTTAAAAAAGGTAATTTATTTATAGCACTTCAAGGTAATAGAGATGGTCACGATTATGTTCTAGATGCAATAGATAAAGGAGCAGCAGCCGTAATTATTAGTAAGCGAGTAGAGATCAATGATAAAGATAAAATTATCTTAGTCGATGATTGTTTTGAAGCTCTACAAAAAATGGCTTTATATAAACGAGAGAATTCAAAAGCTAAATTTATAGCTATAACAGGCAGCGTCGGTAAAACTTCTACAAAAGAAGCACTGAAAGTATTATTATTACAAAATGATTTTCTAGTTTTTGCTAGCCGAGGTAACTTCAATAACAAACTCGGTATGCTTATTAATCTTGCTTCAATGGCTGATGATACGGAATATGCTATTTTTGAGCTTGGCATGAACCATAAAGGTGAAATAAGAGAGCTGGTTCAAATATTAAAGCCAAATATTGCCATGATTACTAATATTTCAGAGGCTCATTTAGAATTTTTTAACTCGCTTGAAGAGATAGCTGAAGCTAAATGTGAGATTTTTGCAAATTTTAGCAAAAATGATATTGCCGTTATTAATGCCGATACTAATTGCTATAACAAAATATTATCGATATTAAAAAACCTTTCTATCACCGATATACATAGCTTCGGTAGATCAGCTAAAACTTCAGCAGAATTAATTTTATATGAGAACCTAGGAGAGCAAGTCTACTTAAAGTATAAGATAAATAATAAAGTCTTAGATGTAACGATACCGTTTATTCCTCGGCATTTTACCGAAAATTATACCGGTGTACTTTTAATTATCGATATATTAGGTAAAGATATAGAGATAGCTGCAAATCACTTAGCAAATATTTCTCCTACTAAAGGAAGAGGGGAAATTATCAATATACAAAATTGTCGTGTAATTTGTGATTACTATAACGCAAGTCCGCAGTCAATGAAAGCTGCATTAGAATATTTAAAACAAGTACCTGCCGAGAATAAAACTGCTATAATAGGCGATATGCTAGAGCTAGGGGAAAATTCTAAACGATTACATGAGAAACTAGTGCAGTACATATTAGATGCCGCTTGTTCTAAGGTCTATTTAGTAGGAGTAAATACTAAATATATTAATGATTTACTACCTTCCAAAATAGCTAAAAAATACTTTAAAAATGTTGATGAATTAATTACGCATATTACGGATTTATTTGAAGGTAATGAGCTGATTCTAATAAAAGGGTCAAGAGGCGTAAAACTTGATAAGATTGTTGATTATTATAAATAAATACACTAGGATATTTTTAATATTGTGTGGTTTGGTTGCCCGTCATTGCGCGGAAATTACGTAGTAATTGACGAAGCAATCTCAGGATGTTTGACGAGATTGCTGCCGCGCAGTCTACGACTGTGCGCAATGACGATTTGGTATCCATGCACAATGAATAACATCAAAATATACTTTTAAATTTAAATCTACAAATGTTATACAATCTTTTACTCCCTCATATCCATAATTCACATATAGCTAATTTATTTCACTATATTACTTTTCGTAGCGGTCTTGCTATTATTATAACTCTAAGCCTTAGCTTTATCACGGGTCCGATATTAATAGAATTTCTGCGATCTCTTCAAAAAAACGGTCAGCCTATACGCTCAGACGGACCTGAATCGCATCAAACAAAAGTAGGTACTCCAACAATGGGGGGCATTATGATTATTTTGTCTAGTTGTCTTTCTACTTTATTACTTGCTGATTTAACGAATAAATATATTTGGATTACGTTATTTGGTTTTATTAGTTTCGGTATTATAGGATTTATGGATGATTATGCTAAGGTAACTAAAAATAATCATTACGGAGTAAGAGGAAAAAGTAAGCTTTTGCTTCAAGGAATTATTAGCTTCATTATATGTGTTTTACTAGAATATCTAGATAAAAGTCCAAGTCATTTACTTAACGTACCGTTTTTTAAAAATTTAAGTTTGGATCTTGGTTATTGTTATATAGTTTTTGCTATATTTGTTATAGTCGGCTCTTCTAATGCCGTGAATCTAACGGATGGGCTTGATGGTCTTGCTACCGTTCCTATTGCCTTTACTGCCGGTTCTTTTGCTTTAATAAGTTATTTAGTAGGAAATCTAATTTACTCGAACTACTTACAGCTAACCTATATACCGAATACCGGAGAGTTAACGGTGTTATGTGCGGGATTAGTCGGTAGCTGCCTTGGATTTTTATGGTTTAATGCACAACCGGCAGAAGTTTTTATGGGCGATACCGGTAGTCTAAGTCTTGGCGGTGTGCTTGGTATTATTAGCGTTATTACTAAGCATGAAATAGTTTTAGCTATAGTCGGCGGCTTGTTTGTTATTGAAACGGCATCCGTAATTTTACAGGTATATTACTTCAAAGCTACTAAAGGAAAAAGAATATTTAAAATGGCACCGCTCCATCATCATTTTGAAAAACACGGCTGGGCAGAATCAAAAGTCGTAATAAGATTTTGGATTATTTCAGTTATATTTGCTCTTATAGGCTTATCATCCTTAAAATTACGTTAACTATATTCGTTTATCTATCTTTTATTTATCAAAATACATTACATAAATTAACTTTCTCTTTGCTTTTGTACAAGAAATTTGCTATAATACTGATATTAATTTATATTAGGTGTATGGCATGGTTAAAGAAATAGATATAAATAAATTATTAGCACAAGAAAATAATGCTTTAAATACTATATTAAGCCAAGTAAATGAATTATGCAAACAAAATAAGCAGTTGCAAGGTTTAATCGAAATACAAAATGAAACTAAAGAACTAGAAAAAGAACATAATAGATCGTTGCCTTGGTTTAAAAGATTTGTAAAAACAGTTTCTAATGTAAAGTATATTTTGATAAAAAGTGAAGAACAGTTAACAAATGAAGCAATAAAGTATAATAATAAAATATTAAAAGATATTGATAATAAGATATATAATATAGCGGAAAAATCTGCACCTTTAAAGCAAGCATTACAAGAAGAAATCGAAAAAAATTTTAAGGATTTAACAAAGAAAGATTTATCTAAAGATCAAAGAGCAAGATTATCGGAAGTATTTTTTAGTTATAAGAGTAAACCTGAAAGATTCTCAGCTCTACATATGACAAATCCCTTACAATTCATTAATGCTGAAGCACTAGAGAAACAATATAATGCTTTAAATGCTACAAAACAAAACATCCAAAATTTAATATCCGAAAATTCTAATATCAAAGAACTTAAAGAAATACAAAAACAGGTTGCTGAAATTAGGGCAGAAGTACCTCATACATTTTTTGAAAAATTAAATAATATTTGGCAAAATGTTAAAAATGTTTTTGTAAATAATAGTGAGCAGGTTTTAGCAAAAAACAAAGAGAGTAATACTAGAACAATTAGAAAGATTGATGAACAATTATATAAAACGAAGCATAAATTTGAGGAATTAATTGAAAATAAAGAAAGAAATATTAAGGATATAATTGCAAAATTACCTGACAATGAGAAGTTACAAAAGATAGTAAGTAACCTTACAAATCACATGGCTTCAAAAAAAGAACCAATATTAGCAAATGCGTCCCTAGCTAAACCTTTGGAAAATAATATAACACCACCGCCTCCTTTACCGGAAAATAACATTCCACCTCCACCACCGCCTCCTTTACCGGAAAATAACATTCCACCTCCACCACCGCCTCCTTTACCGGAAAATAACATTCCACCTCCACCACCGCCTCCTTTACCGGAAAATAACATTCCACCTCCACCTCCACCTCCACCTCCGCCTATGGCTCAGGCTGAGACATTATCTAAGCCTGTAGAATCTACTACGGTTAAAAAACTGGAAAATCAACCACGTCCTTCTATAGATACTTCTGATTTAATGAGAGAAATAGTAGGGCCAAAAAAACTAAAAAAAGTTGAATTTGACCCTAATACAGGAAAACCGGTTACACATTCTCATAGTAAGCCTGCTCAGAATGTTAACAAACCTAGTGGACTTGAATCAATTTTCGCACGAAGATTTGCTATAGAGGTGAGTGATAGTAGTAGCAGTGAAAGCGATAGTGGTAACTGGAGTGATGCTAGTGTTAATAGGAATAAATCAAAAATGCTTAAAACTAAAGGAGAACGAGATGCTAAAATGACTACGCATGCTCAAAAAATTAATAATAGGAACTCACAAAAACCATCAATTGTTAGATAATAAATGTCATTCCCGCTTCCGCGGGAATGACATAAAACACCATATAAATCTACCCTTTAAACTTCTTAGTTATTTCAACTATTCTTTTACCAAAGAAATTAGCAGTTTTTAAATCGCCTTGAGTAGGAGTAATATCAGGAGAAGATTTGTGGTTAGATTGAGTCATACGTCCTGACCAGCTACCTAAGCGGTTAATTTTATTGGGATCAGGAATCTCATGATCAGAAAAATTCGGAGCAGTTTCAGCTTGCCCGACCCAAATCATACAATGCTGCATAGCGAAGTGAAATAGCTGCTGAATACTGCAAACTTATCACCTGAATAAAAAGCAGAATTAGTAAAAGCTGCAGCTATTTTATCTTTCCATTTTTGTTGTGCCCATCTAGTTGAGGTAGCTTCCATAAATATTTTAAACGATCTGGCTAAACTACCCATATAGGTTGGGACTCCAAAAATGATAGCACCTGCATTGTCTAATAAATCCCAATCGAGATTATTAGGTTTATCTTTATTTATTTGTATAAGAAACATTTGCTCCTGCTTCTTTTATGCTCTTATTTAGTTTTTCAGCTACTTTTGCAGTATGACCGTATCTACTATAATATTACGATAGCTACTTTAACCATTTTATTCTCCATATTATAAATTAACTATAAACTCGGCTTCAGTTTTAGACTTTATTTCTTCAATAGTAACATCGTCAGCTTGTCTAACTAATATCATTTCATCTTTATCAATATCAAAAATTCCAAGATCGGTAATTACTCTGTTAACTACTTTTTTACCTGTTAACGGAAAGTTGCATTCTTTTAATAATTTAGCACCGCCATTTTTTGCGTTATGTTCCATTATAATAACTACTCTTTTGGTGTTAGCGACCAAATCCATAGCTCCTCCCATACCTTTAACCATTTTACCCGGAATAGTCCAGTTGGCAAGATCGCCTGTTTGTGAGACTTGCATAGCACCTAAAATAGTTAAATCGACATGCGAACCTCTAATCATCCCAAATGAAAAGCTACTGTCGAAATAGCTGCTTTCAGGAATAGCAGTAATAGTTTGCTTACCGGCGTTAATTAAATCAGGATCTTCTTCTCCTGCGTAAGGAAATGGTCCCATACCAAGCATACCGTTCTCACTTTGAAATATTACATTCACTCCTTGAGGTATATAATTTGCTACATGCGTAGGCATACCTATACCAAGATTGACATATAATCCGTCTTTAAGTTCCTCTGCGGTTATTTGATAAATTTCTTCTTTGCTCCAAGGCATATCTTATTTTTCCCTGACAGTTAATTGCTCAATACGTTTCTCATATTTTTCACCTACTATTAATCGCTGTATGAAAATATTAGGTGTGTGAATATTGTTAGGGTCAAGCTCTCCCACCTCAACTATTTCCTCTACTTCACAAACTGTAACTTTAGCGGCACCTGCCATGACTGCATTAAAATTTCGTGCAGTTTTATTATAAATCACGTTGCCGCTTTTATCAGCTTTAAAGCCTTTAATAATAGCAAGGTCAGCTTGAAGGGCAGTTTCCATTATATATTTTTTGCCGTTAAACTCCTTTGTTTCTTTACCTTCCTCTACAATTGTACCTATACCTGTTTTAGTATAAAAAGCCGGAATTCCCATACAAGCAGCCCTAATTCGTTCAGCTAAAGTTCCTTGTGGGTTTAGCTCAAGCTCTAAAACCTTATCAAGATATTGTTGCTCAAAAATCTTATTTTCTCCGACATACGAAGAAATCATTTTTTTTATTTGTTTAGTTTGAAGAAGAAGCCCAAGTCCGAAGTTGTCAACACCGCAATTATTGCTTATAACTGTTAAATTTTGAACATTGCTTTTAAGAAGTGCATTTATTAAATTTTCAGGAATACCGCATAGACCGAATCCGCCCGACATTATAGTCATGCCGTCATAAAGAAGTCCTTCAAGAGCAGCTTCAGCCGAAGGATAGATTTTATTCATAAATTTTAAATTATTTAATATCTATTATTTAAGACATTAGGAAGATTTTCAAAAGAAGTCAAGGACATACACAAGTTTGGTATATTAAAAAAATACTTTACAAGAAATTAAATTTAACCATTGCTGCTTGTTTTTTGTATTCATCAACAGTATTAGTAACTGCATCAAATATTGATGACAATATAACAATTCAAGAAAATTCTAAAAAAAATTATAGTTATGTAGTGACTTATGATAAAGATATGTCCTCAAGAGCGAGTAGCAATGTTGCTATGTCATTAATTGAAGGTTACCGTCAATTAGATGATGCTATGTTTGCCGATTCAGATAATATAGCTATGAAGATCTTAAGTTATATTACAAGATTTACTGCTACATCTTGGAGTATGGTAGGTAATCATGAAATAGGAGGTTATGGAGCAAGAGCAAAGAATTTGATTTAAAAGTAACAAAATATGAAGTAGATCCTTTTGAGGGTACAACATATTTTAAAACTAAAGATTTTAATTCTTTGCAAGTTCATAAGCACATTGCTATAGATACAGGGGGAATGCAAGCAAGTTATTTGTTATCTGAAAATATTAAAGATAGATACATGGCAAGTAACAAAATTAATCCTACTTACGGTATAGGTTATTTATGGACAAGACTAGAGCAAGCAAGTTATATTTTTAGTACTAAGTTTGATGGCAAAGATAAAAGCGGTGATGATATAAATACATATGTAAAAGCGATTAACTCCATATACGGTAAAAATTATATTACTAAAAATAAAATTTTTTCATATGCTTATTTAGATTTATTTGATCCGTTTTTATTCTATTCAGGATATTCATTTATTAACTTAAATAATATTCCGATGATTGAATTAGGACCGGTTAAATATTTACCGGCTACTAGAGCGATACTTGCTCCATACGGTTTAGAGCGTGGTTTAGTTAACCATTTTGTTGTTGATAACAAATATATTCAAGTTAATATTAATTACGGCAAAAATCAAAAATTTAAGTCTTACGGTGTCGGAGTTAAAGCTAATAACTTAGTCAAAGTTGAATTTATCGGTTTAGGTTTAGAAGCGACATTTTGGAATCAGCCTAAAATGTTAACCGCTACCCCTTTAAAAGAAAATTGTAAGCAAGGTGGACTTGGAGCCGTTAATTTTGAGCTTAGCTTAAATGAAACATTTAAGATAGTCGGCTCAGACGGTTACAAAACAGCGGGATTTATAGAAGGTATGCCTTTAAAATCCTCAGCTATAGTTAGAGCAGGGTTAAAATTAGATTTATAAGAGAAGGCTTTGTTGCATGATTAATATGTCATTCCTGCGAAAGCAGCAATCCAGAAAAAAGCGCGATACATCAAGCTTTTAATTTTCAAAACTTACTGTGTATGCACCGTTTAATTACTGGATTCCCGCTTTTGCAAGAATGACATATTAATCATAATTTGTATATTTTATTATTCTTCTTGTATTATAAAGTATATATATTTGTATATAAGATAATTATGACTATATATGCTAACTATTTTAGAAAAATTCTTATTCTCTTCTGTAAAAACGTTCATCAATATACGTGAAGATACCGTATCTGCTCTTAAAAGGCTTGGTATTAACAATATTCGTGATTTATTATTTTATCTACCTGTTTCATATCAAAATAAAATATTATCGCCTAATTTAACTGAAGTTAGAGACGGTGACATAATCCAAACAGAAATTGTAGTTGAGAGCATTAATTTACCAAAGAAAAGTAGTCAGCCTTTAAAAATTACAGCTAGCAATGATACTGGTTCTTTGTTATTAGTGTTTTTTCATAAACCCCCACCGTTTATTTTTAATAAGCTGCAAGTTGGTACTTCTCATATTATCAGCGGAAAGGTACAATTTTTTGATCATTACTTACAAATTGCGCATCCTGAATTTATTGTAAATCCTAAACTCGCAAAAGAAATAGAGCCGATTTATTCCCTGACATATTTACTTAGTAACAAGCAGTTATATTCATATATCATAAAAGCAATAGAGATATTTGAAGAGAAGTGTAAGAGTATAGAAGATAAAGAAGTAAAAGATTATTTAGATATTATATTGCAGAATTTGCAAATGTTGCATGTTTTCCATCATTGCGAGGAGGCATGCATGCCGACGAAGCAATCCAGTAATGTAAAATTAATAAATTCTAGATTGCCGCAGCCCCTAAAGGGGCTTCGCAATGACGATTTATATACTAACGCCAAAAAACAACTAGCAGCTAAGGAGCTTATCGCTAATCAAATATCTCTTTTAAATGTACGTACGCAAATAAGTAGAAGACAAGGTAATATTTACCCTAAAGCTGTATCTATTCAAGCAAATATATTAAATGAGCTAGGATTTGAGTTAACCTCTTATCAAAAGCAAGTCATAGAAGAAATAGAGTGTGATCAAAGCGATAAAATAGAAATGATGAGATTGTTGCAAGGCGATGTTGGCTCCGGTAAAACTTTGGTAGCTCTGCTGACGATGGTAAATGTGGTAGCCACTGGATTTCAAGCAACGCTTATGGCTCCAACTGATTTGCTTGCCAATCAGCATTATGAGTTTTTTGTTAAAGCTTTAAAAAATACTAATATAAGAGTCGGATTACTTACAGGTAAGATACTGGGGGCAGCTCGTAAAAATATTATGATACAACTTGACAACGATGAGATTGATATATTAGTCGGCACTCATGCTTTATTTCAAGAAAAAGTAAGTTTTAAGAAATTAGGTTATATAGTTATTGATGAGCAGCATAGATTTGGGGTACAACAGCGTTTGAATTTAATAAATAAAGGAGTAAATCCCGATGTGTTAGTTATGACTGCAACGCCGATTCCTCGAAGTCTTGCACTTACTATGTTTGGTGATATGACTATCTCAAAGCTCATGGGTAAGCCGAAAAGTCGTTTACCTATCGCTACAAATACCATGTCCGTTAATAAGATAGAGCATATTATAGTAGCGATAAATAAGAAGCTTATTGCAGGTGAGCGGGTATATTGGATTTGTCCATTGATAGAGCAGGGAGAGAAAGAAACGCCGGAAGAGGATAGTTTATTGATGGATGTGATGAATCGTTTTAACTCTATCGACAATATCTATCAAGGTTATACCGGTATTATTCACGGTAAGATGAAGAACGAGCAGAAAGACCAAATAATGAAGCAATTTAAGGAAGGTGAAATTAAGATATTAGTTGCAACAACCGTTATTGAAGTCGGCATAGACATACCTGAAGCCACTTTGATAATTATTGAAAATGCTGAGCAATTTGGTCTCGCTCAACTTCATCAGCTTAGAGGTAGAGTAGGGCGGGGTAGTTTGCAGTCATATTGTATATTGTTATACAATCCTAAAAGGCTTAGAAAAGTTGCACGAGGTAGGTTTGAGATAATGAAACAAACTAATGATGGATTTTATATAGCTGAGCAGGATTTAAAACTTCGAGGTAGCGGTGAGATTTTAGGAGTAAAACAAAGCGGCGAAATCGCATTTTTCTTCGCCGATTTAGCGGACGATTATGACCTACTTCTTAAAGCGTATAAATTTGCGGCAATAGGCTCAAAAGGTAATGTAAATTTTGTTAACTTTCAGATCAAGCTCTTTGCCAAATCTCAAGTAAGCGAGTTGGTTTAGTTTGAATATGCTATTTCCACTTGACATTGGCGTTGTTGCGTGGATCGATTTTTCCGTCATTGCGAGAAGAATTACGCAGTAATTCGATAAAGCAATCTCGTGCCAAAATCCTGAGATTGCCGTGCTCCTTTCAGTCGCTCGCAATGATGAAAAACCGTACCGTGCAAGCAAGCTTTTTTATAAAATCTAGAATACTATAAGTTAAAGCTAATCCTGTGTGATTTCAGCAAGTCTAGTAAACAGAGCGTCAATCATATCCCAGCCTTTTTTTTGAATAGTGAGTAAAGAAGAATCATTAATGTTTATTTGTTTTAATAAATCTATTCCCATTTGTTCATGTTCAGGATCAAGATACATATGTGTTTTGAAATGTTTTGCTGCTTTATGATTAAAAAATATTGATCCTAGTTTTGCATAAAATATAGTAGCACAAGACTCTATTACTAAATGGACAAGGACGGCTCTTTCACTATCTCCAAGAGTCATCATTTTTAGCGTAAACCAAGAACCTAAGGCCTCAAAAATAGAATCTGTAGTTTCTTCATTATTTTCTAGATTTTGGAATAATTCTATATTATGTCCAAATTCATCGGTAAGATGCTCCCATGCAAGTTGTTGAAATTCTTTTGTTTCAGAAAACACTACTCTTGCTAATACCATTTTTTGAAATTCGTCTGACCAAATCCGAAAATGTTTAAGAAATTTATTTTTTCGTAGCGTACTATCTAACTTAATTTTAAATAGTTTGTTTTTTTTAAATTGCTCTTTATATTGTTCATTATCCAAAATTAAACGATCTATTATATTCATATATTTAATTATCAATTTATTTAAATATATTAATATTAACTAAATTACGCTGTCACTCATTATTAATGTTTATTTACCAATTTTTAAAACCATATGTGTATTTATAGATGAATATGAATTGTAAGATCATAATGTGTATGCAGTAAATATATAAAACATTGCGACTTATCCATTTTAGATTTATAGCTATTTTTTGTGAATAATCGCTTAGGATCATTAATATATAGGTAATTGTTAAGAAAGTGAGGTTTAAAATTAAGTCAGTATTTGAAAAATTAAACTCATTAAAGGAAATCGCAAGAGTAAAAAGAGTTGAATGCACGAAAGAAGCAAAAATTGCTATAAAACAGCAAAGTTTTAAGTTTGCCTGCTCATGTTTTGAAATAAATCCAAGTATCATTGTAGCAATTACAAGAGTTCCGTAATCAATCAAAGCCCAGCTAATATACCACAATAGTACCATTATAATTGCATGACAATAACCGCTATAGAAAAAGCGAGTTAAAGAATTACGAAAATAATAAATATACCATTGCCCTAAATAGATAGAGATTAGAATATTTATAGTAAGAAACTGTTTAAATAGTACAGTGGTATATATTTGTAATAAAACACCGAATATTATTATATGGGTTTTTGGTTTATCATGAAAATTATAACCGGCAAAAAAGCAAAATACTGGCATAGCTGTACGACCTATGATCCGCATAATCGTTAATTCAGGATATAGATATAAACCTACATGATCAATGATCATGGCTATAATAGCTAAGGCTTTTAGCCAATCCTGATAATTTGATTGGTGCTTATTTGTTGTTATTATCATAATTAACCGTTTTTAATAAATATGCCGTGCCGAAAAATGCTCCCATTCCAACTGCAATTGTACTACCTAGCATACAGACTTTAATCAGTAAATATTCCGAATAAAAATATTCTAAATAATAATGCTTTATTAAAGCAATTATAATAGACATTAATATACAGCATAACAAAATTTTACCGCAGAAAAGTTTTATACCGGCTTCTATATGAAGCTTATTTTGTTTTGTAGTATAGCTATATAATAAACCTAGATTATACCAAGCTGCAATAGATGTACCGACTGCAATACCGATATGTTTCAAAGAATCCATTAATAATAGGTTCATGCCGGTATTAATTATTATTGAAAATAAGGTTATTTTGAGCGGTGTTTTAGTATCTCCGTTAGCATAAAAAATAGGAGTTAAAATTTTTGCCAAAATAAAAGCAGGGAGCCCAAGTGCAAACGCAGAAATAGCCTCAGCTGTATTTGTAGTATCTTGGCTCGTGAATACTCCTCTTTCATAAATTATATTAATAATCGGATGAGATAGAATGATAATACCGAATGTAGCAGGCAACGATAATAATAATCCCATTCTAATAGCATTATTCTGTATTTTTTTTGCAGCTACTATATCATTTGATTTATAGATTTTTGACAGCTCAGGTAGCAATATAGTAGAGAAGCTAGTACCTATTATTGATAGAGGAAATTGATATATCCGGTCGGCATAAGATAATATAGAAATAGCACCTTCAATAAAGCTAGCAATAGATTGGGATATGAAAAGGTTTAATTGCTGTATGCCGGAGCTAATGGTTGCCGGTCCCATATTAATCAAAAGCTTTTTTACATCGGGATCGCTTGGGTTAAAAATTATCGGAAAGTTTAAATCCGCTCTTTTCACACAGACAAACATAAACGAAACTTGTAATATTCCGGCCATTATTAAAGATAAGCTAATTGAGATAGTAGATTCTATATAATGATCAAATGTTAAAGTAAAAATTATTACGCATATACTTAAAATAACCGGTGAAAAAGCAAATGCAGCGAATTTTTTTATAGAGTTTAATATTCCGCCAAGTAGAGCCGTTAATGAAACAAATATTAAATAAGGTATTGTAATTCGGCATAAAAATACCGTAAGCTCAAACTTTTCTTTTTTACCGTGAAATCCAGGAACAATAAACAGCATTAATTGTGGCATGAAGATTTGCATTAATGCTATTATTACTATTAATGTCAGAAGTAAAAGGGTAAAAATCTCACCTGAAAAATTATTAGCGGCTTTCTTAGAAATAAGCATTTTTTCATTATAAATAGGAATGAATACGCTTGATAATGCTCCTTCTGCAAAAATTCTTCTAAATAGATTCGGTAGTTTAAAAGCAACATTAATGCTATCACCCATAGGCGTAGAGCCGAATAATGATGCGATAAACTGTTCACGCACTAAGCCAAATATGCGAGAAATTAATGTGCAAAAAGCTACTACGACTCCTGAACGAAATAATCGACTTCTTGCATAACTTGCTTCTAAAGGTAATTTGTGCGTCAATCCGGTACTCGCATTCTCACGTACTAAAGTGTACGCTGCGGTGCTGCGTTCCGTGTTTCCTTCAAATTCCTCTTTATTAGCTACGTTATGCAAGAAGTCGGTCACTGTTTGTTTTTTATCTTATTTTTCTGATGTCATTCCCGCGGAGGCGGGAATCCAGTAAAACCTATAAAAAATAAAAACTTGTTTTTATAGGTTTATTTTGTTAATTAATGTGTAATTGTTGAGATCGGGATTAAGGCTACTTTTTCTGGATTCCCGCCTCCGCGGGAATGACATCAAGCACCATGCAAGCAACGTCATGAATTCTTATCCCTAGCTGACCCTATCTATTCCTTCATTGATTAAAGTGTCTGCTTTTGATTTATTTTCCCATCCAGTAACTTTAACCCATTTACCTTTTTCTAAATCTTTATAATGCTCAAAGAAATGCACGATACGTTTCTTGAGCATGTCACATAAATCATCTAGCTCTTTAATATGATCGAAAGTAATATCGAGCTTAGAAGTCGGTACTGCGATTATTTTCTCATCAAGCCCTGATTCGTCTTCCATCATCAATACACCGACTGCTCGGCATTTTATAACCGACCCAGGCACTACCGGATGATGAGCTACGACAAGTACGTCTACCGGATCACCGTCATTTGAAAGAGTATGAGGAATAAAACCGTAATTGCATGGATAGCTCATGGTAGTTTGCATAAAGCGATCAACAAAGATTGCTCCTGATTCTTTGTCAAATTCGTATTTGATTGGACCGCTATTCATCGGAATTTCGATAATTACGTTTATTTCGTAATTATTTGCTTTTGCTTTGATTTTATCTATAAACATGTTTTTATTTATTTGGTTTAGTTATTTTTTGTCATTGCGAGGAGAATTACAACGTAATTCGACGAAGCAATCTCGGGCCTATTTTACTAGATTGCCACGTCGCTTCGCTCTTCGCAATGACGTTGTTATTGCGGAGGTCTGTAATTCTCATCATGCTTTGCAAGTAATTGTCTTGCTATAAATTTCCCGTTCGATAATTGCCCGATGGCAATAATTCCTTGTCCTTTACGAAATAGAGCCGGAAGGGCTCCTTGATATAATATCTCGAAATCCTTAATATTATCGGTAATAACAAAACTTATCTTATCATCAGCAATTTTATTTATTGAGTCTGTTTTAACAAGCCCACCGACTCTTAACTCTTTGCCTTGTTCTATTTCATTAATTTTTGACGGCGGCAAAAAAAATACTATATTTTTCTCTAAATTGTAAAGTATTATACTAATTCCTAAACATGCTGAGCAAAAACAAATAATTATTGTTATTAATCTATTTCTTACTCTCTTTTGCATTAAAGTTCTGTTTATTTTTCAATGACTTGTAATTTAAAAAACTTACAATTAACAATGTCGCTAAGGTTAAAAAGGTAAATAAATACGCTACCGATATATAATTATTCATTTCTTAAAAATTCCATCATTTCCTTAGGTGAAGAATCTAAATAGAAATGTTTCAGATATTTTCCGTTTGCATCGATTAAATATGTAAAAGATGAATGATCAAGCATATAGTTCGGGTCGTCATCATCACCATACACACGAGCATAGAAAACCTTGAATTTATCAGTTACATCTTTTATTTGCTGCTCGTTACCGGTAAGACCTATAAATTTCGGATGAAAATGTTTTAGATATTCTTTAAGTGCTATAGGAGTATCACGTTTTGGGTCAATAGTGATAAAAACAGGTAGAATATCTATTTTATGTTTATTTAAAATTTCTACAATCTCCGTCATTTTATTTAGAGAGGTTGGGCATATATCAGGACAACTAGTAAATCCAAAGTAAATGAGGCTTAAGTTGCCTTTCAACTTATCACTATTAAATATCTCTCCATTTTGGTCTATTAGTTCAAAGTCACCGCCGATTTTTACGTTATCTTCATAGATATTAACTTGACCGGCAAGTGGCTTTTCAGGCGTTCTTAAAGATAACAACAAATATAATGCTCCTACTCCTATTAATAAGCTAATTACGATAATTATTTTTATAACATTTGACTGTATTTTCATAAGATATTATCCATTTTTGCGTTGTCATCCTAGCTAGTCCTGCTGTATGGCTCTTATGTCATTCCTGCGAAAGCAGAAATCCAGAGAAAAGTGAAAATGTCATACCGTGGCTTGACTACGGGATCTTATATCATAGGCCGTGTTCTGAGATCCCGCAATCAAGTTGCGGGATGACATTAAAGGTTACTGGATTCCCGCTTTCGTGGGAATGACATAAAAATACCATACAACAAAGTCTACTCTTTTACACAAGCCCTAATTTTTTAGGTTTAAAATATTGTACCCAAATATCTATTAACAATTTAGTAATGATAATCGCCGAAAACATTGAAGATATAATCCCGATCGTTAATGCAACGGCAAAACCTTTTATTGCACCTACTCCAAATATATAAAGTAAAAAAGCAACGATTAAAGTAGTTAGGTTAGCATCAAGGATAGTGGCAAACGCAGATTCAAAACCGGTTCTAATAGCATAAAGATTAGACACTCCTTTATGCAGTTCCTCTTTAATTCTTTCGTAAATCAATACATTAGCATCAACAGCCATACCCATAGTGAGTATTATTCCTGCAATTCCCGGCAGAGTTAAAGTAGCTTGGAAAAGTGAAAGTAAAGCTAAAATATATAACAATGCAAGGCTTAAGGCTATATTGGCAAATAAACCAAGCACACCGTAAGACCAAACCATAAATATACACACTGCTATAAATCCTATAAGTCCTGCCTTTTTGCCCGACTCTATAGAATCAGCACCCAAATTTGGACCTATACTTCTCTCTTCAATAATTTTAAGTGGGGCAGGAAGCGAACCGGCTCGCAATAATAGTGCAAGCTCATTTGCCGACTCAACGGTAAAATTTCCTGTTATTATACCGCTTCCGCCCATAATCGCTCCGTTTATCGTTGGAGCACTTAGTAATTTATTGTCTAAAACTATAGCAAGGCGTTTACCGGTATTATTTTTAGTTATTTCACCAAATATTTTACTACCTAAATTGTTGAAAGAAAAAGCAACTACCGCTTGCGAATTTTGGTCAAAAGAAGCTGAAGCGGTTGTAAGCTGATCCCCACCCAAAACAACTTTTTTCTTTATAACGACATAATACTCCCCATGACTTTCGTTATCTCCCTTAACTAGCATTGAACCTACTGGAACATGTCCTTTTACCGCTTCTTCGATATTGGCATTTTCATCAACTAAATGAAAAGTTAGCTTTGCAGTTTTCCCTAATATATTCTTCAGGTAAGAGGGATTTTCTTCACCGGGAACTTGCAGTAATATATGCTTATCGCCTTGTTTCTGTAGGGTCGGCTCTTTAGTGCCGGTACTATCAACTCTCATGCGAACGATCTCAATAGATTGGTCTACTACCTTATTAAGTAAGTCATTTAATCTAGATTCGCTGTAGCTAAGCTTTATTTTATTTTCATTTACTTCAGCGATAATTTCTGGATCGATTTTATTAATTATTTTCTTTAACGGCTTTAATTTCTCAGGCGATCTTACTTCTAATTGAATGCTATTTTGTCTAACTAACAGATTTTTATAGCCGATTTTATCCTCACGAAAATTTTTGCGTAAAGTGTCGGCAAGATTTTCCATTGAATCATTTAAGTAGGTGTCAAAATCAACATCGAGTAATAAATGGGCTCCTCCTCTAAGATCAAGTCCTAGATTTACTGAATCATGAGGTAGAAACTTAGAGTTTACCTGCATGAAATTAGGTAAGGCACAAATAACCGCAAAAACCGTACATATAATTGAAAGAAAAATTTTCCACTTAGGAAGCTTTTGCACCGCTTACCTTCTTATTTTTTTTGTTTTCTTTTTTTACTGCTACTTCTTTTGTACGACTAGTTATATCGATAATAGCACTTTTTAAAACTTTAATACGTACATCTTTAGCTATTTCGATTTCAATATTATTGTCATTTTCACTTACTTTAGTCACAATACCATAAATGCCGCTATTTGTTAGAACTTCTTCGCCTTTTTTAACTTCACTTACTAATTTCTCTCTTTCTTTGCGTCGTGTTTCTTGTGGACGTAATAATAAGAAGTAAAATACAGCAAAAATTAAAACCATCGGTATTAAGCTTGTTAACCCCGATTGTAAAGAATTTGTTTCTGCAGGCACTACCTCAGTTTCCTGTATTTCTATAGTGTCGTTATTATTTGCCTGATTATCTTGCGTATTTGCTGACATATGTAATTTCCTAATTGTTGCAATAGTCTTCCTGTATAACCTCTTTCTAAAAGTAATTTGTATACCTTTGATACTTCAAGCTTTGGTACGTCAAATTTTAGGCTTCGCCTTTGCTCATGTAGTTTTCTACGCTCCGCAGGCTCACCACTTATTTGGCTTCCAACTTTTGAAGTATTTGCGGTATACATCAATCCGGTACTCGCATCTCACGTTCCTTTTTGTACGCTGCGGTGCTGCGTGCCGTGTTTCCTTAAAATTTCTCTTTATAAGATAGGTGATGCACTAAGTTTAATAAAATAAAAATAGCTACCTAATAGCTTTAATGCAAGGGTAAAATATATAAGTTATCACAAAACCGATAAATGGCTATTTTTATGACAGTTATAACTACTAGAATTTCTAATGAACTAGATATTATACGTAAAGCAATAGAAAGTTATATAGAAGAAAAAGCAGATTTATTAATTGCTTTGTCTTGTATAGAAAAAAGAGAAGAAGTAATTTCATTAGAAGATATTAAGAAAAAATATGGTTTGGAAGATTGAATTTATGATAAACTTACTGATGTCATTTGCAAAAGGGCGTTGTTGCTTAGCTCGAAAAACATGCTCTATGTCATTCCCGCGTAGGCGGGAATGACATAAAACGGACAAAATCACTGGAGCGGGTGAAGGGATTCGAACCCTCGACTTCAACCTTGGCAAGGTAGCGCTCTACCCCTGAGCTACACCCGCTTAAATAAAATAACGGCGTTTTAATGTAAAAAGTTTAAGGGGATCAAAATTAATTACATATAAAACGCCTTAGTGCTTTTTAATCTAAGCGAATCTAATCTGAATATAAGTAATTATAAGATAAATTGCAAGTATTAAATTAGAAATTTATTGGCATTGCTAAATAAAGATAGATTATTTAATAAATTAACGCCATTGCAAGGCAATTACAAAGTATATTGACTAAGCAATCTAGTTAAAAACTCTGTAAACTAGAATTTATTATTATTTTTTTAGATTGATACGCTCCTTTCAGTCGCTCAGCTCATTACTACACCTGTCTTGAGTTAGCAATGCTATAAAAAATCTAATTTTGTTAACTTGACTTTTATTTTTATATAAAACAGTATAGTTCTTTATTAATTTTAACTAATCTGTAAAAAAGTATGTGAAGTTACGCAAAAGAGCAAAAAAGTTTAGCCCGTAATCAAAAAGAAACAATAGGGCTACTATCGATAGGTACGTTTCTTGAATATTTTGATCTCACGCTCTATGTACACATGGCGGTAATATTTAACGAGCTATTTTTTCCTGAAGCCGATGCACGAGCAGCTTCTCTATATTCTGCCATTGCATATTGTGCAACATATGTATTTAGACCTATCGGTGCTTTAATATTCGGTTGGATAGGAGATACTATAGGTCGTAAGGCAACGGTCATTATTACAACTTTTTTAATGTCGCTTTGTTATCTTATAATGGCTAATTATAAAAACTTATGCCGAAATTGGTATTACGGCGACTTTTGTAGTAACTGCGTGTCGTATCGCTCAGGGGATGTCCTTTATAGGGGAGGTAGTAGGTGCCGAGCTTTATCTAACCGAAATGACAAAAATTTCTCAACGTTATTGGGTGGTGGCTTCGCTTGTTGTTTTTGTAATTTTAGGTGCAACCGTGTAGCATTGGCGGTAGGAACACTTGTTACTTCTTTTGGACTTGATTGACGTATTGCATTTTGGTTTGGAGCAGCTATTGCTATAGTTGGTGCTGTTGTAAGGACAAATCTTAGGGAGACTCCAGATTTCATTGATGCAAAAAGACGAATAAAGAAAACTGTAGCGCAAGCAGGGATAGATAGTAATCGGCTAAAATCAAGCCCTATTTGGAGTGAAAAAATTAATAAACCAACAGCAATAGCTTTCTTTTTGGTACATTGTGGAGCCCCGTTATGGTTTTATATTGTTTATATTTATTGCGGTAATATGCTAAAAACTCATTTAATTACAGTGCTACTCAAGTAATTCATCAAAATTTTATTGTTTGTGGTACAGAATTAATAAGTACAATAATTGTTACTTATTTGGTTTGTAAAATACATCCTTTAAAAGTCCTTAAAGTAAGATTAATAATATTTTCTATGGTAGCCCTTATGTCTCCTATCTTACTAAATAATATTTCAAATACTATAGAATTACTTTTATTCCAATTATTTATTGTAGTATTTGCCCCTACTATTTTTCCGGCAGGTGCAGTGTTTTACGCAAGATTTCCAGTATTAAAACGTTTTAACATGCGGCAGTTTTATATTTGCTTTATCACGAGCTTTAATGTTTGCAGTTTCTTCTTTTAGAACAATTTACTTGATAGATTATTTTAATCACTGGGGATTATTATTCTTGATTATTCCAATTCTAATTGGTTATACATTTGGAGTAATCATTTTATAAAGTTAGAGGAGGAAGCAGAGAGTTATTATTAGAAAAAGCTTTGTGTCTTTCAAGTTCAATATTAAAAACTTTTAGGCATAACTTAATTCTTGTTCTAGTTTATAATTTATATTAGCAGCGACCAAAAGAAAATTTATTAAAGTCGCTTCAATAATTTTTCTAGCTTTCTCAGGTGATTTAACTCCCAAAGTTTGCACATTATGAATTCGGTCAAATAATTTTATTAATGCCGTATTGTATCTTTTCTCTTTAATTAATAAGTTTAGGCTTTCTCCGCTACTTATCTTCCCGTAAGATTTAATTCTAGTTAGACCTTCTACGTGTTTTGCTACTTCCGGTCCAAAAATTTCGGTAATTGCTTCTTCAGTTAATTCAGTGTCTTCAATAGTATCATGAAGTAAAGCGGCTTGCAGCATAATAATGTTATAAAGCTTAGGTGCTTCTTCAGCTACAAATTCAGCAAGCATAATTTTTACCTCAATCGGGTGCGAATAATAAGGATCGCCTGATTGACGCATTTGAGAACCGTGTTACGTGCATAGTAGATACCTTTTGTGATTTCGAGTATATCTATAGGATTTGCTACTTTAGTATTTAAATATTCGAGTTTATCAAGTAATTTTTTACTATAAACACAAATTGCAAACTTTTCTTTCCAAGAGCTTATATCTTCTATAAAAGTTATTTCTTATTTCATTATAATTTGTGGGCTATTAATTAAAAAATTAGGCATTGCCTAGAAAAAGTTGATAATTTGAAAAGTTTACGTCATTGCCACGCTCTTTGCAGTCGCTTAGCTCATGACGATATCAACCGTTTCGAGGAAATGCCAAAAATTGCAGTAATAAATAGCTGCAGATTAGGTTCTGTGAAGGAAAATTAAATTAATCTATTTTTGCTATTTTTTGCTGTAAATCATAAGATTTTTTTGAAATAGGAATAACTATTACTGCAAAAATCTTATTAATGTTCGCTAAAAAATATCTGAAAATATAAATAATTTAATTTTCCTGCACAGAACCTAAAGATTATTGTTATATTATTTTAAATATTAATCCTAAAGTCAAAATATAACTATGTCAAACCGTAATAGTTTAGAAGTACAAGAGTACGCACAAGCTAGCTCCTTAAATAATACTAATCTAACTGCATCACAGGGTGAGTTAATACTAACTGTTGCAAATTTATTGTTCAAAGAGTCAAATATTAATAATCATCAGAATATACAAAGAGATAATAATATATCTTATGAGAATAATATTACCGACTTTGAAAATCAGGATACAAGTTGTGGTATATGTCAATGTCTTGGAGCGATAGCTACTGTTTGCTGCAATGTGTATGTATTTTTATTTGAATAAACACCAAATTTTACACTAAAAAAATATGAGCAAGGCTTAAGAAAGTTAGGAAACCTAGAGCATCGGTTATGGTTGTTAGAAATACACCGGAGCCTGTAGCGGGGTCTATATCAAAATAATGCAGTATTATAGGAATAGCAGAGCCGAATAATCCAGCTACTAAAAAATTTAAAATAACTGCAATAGCAAAAATAACGCTAAGATTTAAGTCAAGCAACATCACAAAGCTAAGTCCTGCTCCGATAATTGCAAGTACAAAACCGTTAAAAGCCGATACGGCTATTTCTTTTAATATAACTTTATTGACATTATTATAATGAATATCTTTATTAGCAAGGGCTCTAACCGTAACGGTCATGGCTTGTGTTCCGGCATTTCCGCCCATTGAAGCTACAATAGGCATAGTGGCTGCAAGCGTTACAAGTTTTGCAATAGTATCGTTAAAATGGTTAATGATAAGTGAGGTCATGCAGGCAGTGATGAGATTAACAAAGAGCCAAGGAAAACGATGTCTAACAGTATAAAATACATTGAAGAAAGTATCTTGAGTGTGTACCCCGCTTAATGATAATATATCTTTGCCGGCTTGTTCTTCGATAATATAAATTATATTATCGATTGATACGCTACCTACTAACTTACCGCTTTTATTTACTACCGGTACAATAGTTAAAGCATATTGTCTAAAAATGAAGCTTAGTTCATTTAAGTCGGTAAAAGCATCTGCAAGTTTAAAATCTTTGTTCATCAAATCTTTTATCAATTCATTTTGTTTGCCTTTAATTAGCGTGCTAAGAGAAATAATACCGATAGGGCGTAATTTATGATCCGTAACGATTGCCGCATAAAAGTCATTCTTTACGTTCTTGATAAAATTTAATGATTCCTCGACCGTCCATCCTTCTTGAAGATTAATAAAATCTCGTTCAATTACCCTACCTACCGTATTTTCGGGATATGTACAACCTACGGTAATTTGGTGTTTTTTTTCTTTAGTGAGATTACTTAGGATAAGGTCTTTTATATAATCGTCTAGATCGATTACTACTTCAATAGCATCTTCTATAACTAGCTTATTGATTAATTCTGCAGATTTTTTTATGCCTAAAGTTTCTATTATTAAAGGTTTACTATAAGCATTTAATGATACTAACGTTTCAGGCTTAATTTCATCCTGTAATAAAGGAATAATTATTTTATATGTTTTATTGTTAAGATTATCTAAGAAATCTGCTAAATCGGCATAATGAAGCTTGGCCAGCCTGCTTGCAGCAGCATCATAATTGTGATCTTCGATCAGATCGTTAATTTGATCAAAAATTTCAGCAAATTGATCGTGATGATCTGGTAAGATGCTTTTAAATATATTGAAATTAGGCATAGCCTATTGACCTAATAGTTTATTATAGACTTATTATAATTATTTAAAGCTGGGTAGCTAGGCTTGGCACAGAATTGTGTACAATTTGCTAATCAATATAAATCACAGAGTACAAATAAGCAATAGTTTTTATTTCAACTCCTTTTCATTTATCAGGAGTATACAATTAGCACAAACATTTGCTAACAAGACGAACTTAGGAGTAAATATAAAATCTGAAGTGTCGAAACAAACAAAAATTTGACTTTGTGAAAAACCGGCGAATGGTGCGGTCGAGAAGACTTGAACTTCCAATCTTTTTACAGAACAGCACCCTCAATGCTGTGCGTCTACCAATTTCGCCACGACCGCTTAAGTTTTACTCTATAGCAGATTATGAGTAAAATATCAATAGAATTCTTTTGATGTTATTTCCACCTTTCTATTTCATTCCCACTTCCACGGGAATGACATAAACTAGTCATGCGACAACACCTTTAGTCGTTCGCAATGACGGCAAAGCTATTCAAGATAAATCAACAACAAAACTAGGTGTAATCGATTGCTTAACAGCAGCTTTCATTAAACTATCTAGTTTTTCATCAATATTATCAAAATCAATATGATATTCTCTAGAATTTCCGGTTAACACTAGGGCAGAGTCTATACCAAGGCGATTTGCTGCAAGTATATCGGTGTAAACAGTGTCCCCAATCATTAACATGCGATTCTTAGGGGTATTATGACATTCTTTTAAAATTTTGCTATATATTTCTTCATATGGCTTACCACTATAAATTACTTTTCCGCCAAGCTGCTTTATTTTTTCGGCATAATAGCCGCTACAATATCTATAAACACCGTGCTGATTTATTCCAAGGTCAGGATTAGCACAAATATTGACCATTTTACGTTGTACAACAATTTTAAATAATTCATTGAATTCGTTTAAATCTAAATTTTCGTTTTCGTCTCTGTAAATAGTCATTAAGAAAATATTAGCTTTGTTAATATCATCAGTGATAGGACATTGAATTCTGTTTATTATATCATTTTCTAAATGTCCTAAATGATATATTGCTGGTTTTTCTATACCGAATCGCTCTTTACTTTCTAGTATCATTTCTACTGCTATTTCGCCTGAGCTAATGATCATTCCCGGTTCTGCATTTAATCCCCACGATTTAATTGTTTGATGCAGTGAAAAAATATTGCGTGGAGCATTAGTGACAAAATATACTTTTTTTCGTTCAATAATCTTATTGATATTTTGTACGACGCCCGGATAGGTACACCCCCCTTCAATTATTACCCCCCAAAGATCGAATAAAAACACGTCATAATCATTAATTACGTCGAAAATATGTTTTAACTTTAATATATTCATTGTTATCTCGCTAATTTGGTATTGACTAGAATCAATTGATATCGTCATTGCGAGCAGCCGTAGGCTGCGTGGCAATCCCGTCAAATATTCTGAGATTGTGGACGTACAATTACTTCGTAATTTTCTTGCAATGACGTAAACTTTTTAAATTATCAATCTTTATTTTGTTATCTCGCTAATTTTAAATCAAGAAACTTTACTATTTTAATAAGTTACGTTATAGTCATTTTTATTGTTTCTAGCAACAAGTAATAGAGCCAAATATATAATATGTCGGAAATTGAAGAAAAATTTAACGAATCATCATACGGTGCTGATTCCATAAAGGTTTTAAAAGGTCTTGAAGCCGTAAGAAAAAGACCGGGAATGTATATCGGGGATGTTGGAGACGGGTCGGGTCTACATCATATGATTTATGAAGTAGTCGACAACGCTATCGATGAGTCGCTTGCTGGTTATTGCGATCTAGTACGAGTAACATTAAATAAAAACGGTTCAGTAACCGTATCCGATAATGGGCGCGGTATACCCGTTGAAATTCATGAAGAAGAAGGAATATCGGCAGCTGAAGTTATTATGACGCAACTTCACGCCGGCGGTAAGTTTGACCAGAACGCTTATAAGGTTGCAGGCGGTCTACACGGTGTTGGTGTATCGGTTGTAAATGCTCTTTCTGAATGGCTTGAGCTGCGTATTTGGCGTAATAATAAGGAATATTTGATGAGATTTAATAATGGTATAACGGAAGCTCCGCTTGCGGTTGTCAAAGAAAATATTGATAAAAAAGGTACGGAAGTTACTTTTTTTCCGTCTGTAGAAACGTTTACTAATATAGAATTTGATTTTGGCACTATAGAGCATCGTCTTCGTGAGCTTGCTTTTTTAAATTCAGGCGTAAAGATTTTACTCGTCGATAATCGCTTTGAAGAAGTTAAAGAAGTAGAGTTTTATTATACGGGCGGTATAGAAGCTTATGTAAAATATATAGACAGAGCGAAGCACGCTATCCATCCATGTATAGTAGTTAATACGGAGAATGCTGAGTCTGGTATAAGCCTTGAGCTTGCGATGCATTGGAACGATTCTTATCATGAAAATATTTTATGCTTTACTAATAATATTAGGCAGCGTGATGGCGGAACTCATCTTAGTGCTTTCAAATCAGCGATAACACGTGTTATTACCTCGTATCTTGATACTACGGGTCTTAATAAAAAAGCTAAAAATTACTTTAGCGGTGAAGATACTAGGGAAGGGCTATGTTGTGTGCTTTCCGTTAAAGTGCCTGATCCTAAATTTTCTTCTCAAACAAAAGATAAGCTAGTAAGCTCCGAAGTACGACCGGTTGTTGAGAATGCCGTTTATACAAAGGTTCTTGAGTGGTTTGAAGAGCATCCAGCAGAAGCTAAGGCAATTATAGCTAAGATTATGGAAGCTGCGAATGCTCGTGAAGCTGCTAGAAAAGCAAGGGAACTCACTCGAAGAAAATCAGCTTTAGAAGTTTCGAATTTACCAGGTAAACTTGCAGATTGCCATGCAAAAGATCCTGCTATTTCAGAATTGTTTATTGTTGAGGGGGACTCTGCGGGCGGTACTGCAAAGCAGGGTAGGGATAGCAAAATTCAGGCTATATTGCCTTTGCGTGGTAAAATTTTGAACGTTGAACGTGCAAGATTTGATAAAATGCTCGGTTCGGACCAAATCGGTACGTTAATTACAGCGCTTGGAATTAGTGTTGAACGAGAATTTTCCTTAGAAAAGCTTAGATACCATAAAGTTATTATTATGACCGATGCTGATGTTGATGGTTCGCACATTAGAACTTTATTACTCACGTTTTTCTATCGTCATATGCCTGAGCTAATAAATAAAGGCTATCTATATATAGCTCAGCCGCCGCTTTATAAAGTAAAGAAAGGAGCAGCCGAGTTTTATTTAAAGAATGAGCAAGCGCTGCAAGATTATTTGATCAAATCAACTATTAATGATGCAACCTTAATTCTAGACGATAAAGAGCGGTTAGTGGGTGATAATTTAGAAGAGCTAATTAATAAAGTGGTTAAGTTTAACGGCTTGCTTGACCATGCTAGCAAAAAATTTAATCGCTCAATTACCGAAATTCTTGCTATTAATGACTTACTTAATAACAAAATATTTGAGCCTGAAAGTGATTTAAGACTTAAAAAAGCTTTAGATGTTTTAAATAGCTTAGAAGATTCGCCTGATAAGACTAATTGGGAAGTTTTAAAACATGAAAATAAAATAGAGTTCTTCCGCTTTAGTAGGGGTTTAAAAGAAAGTAAAATATTATTGAAAGAGCAGTTAGAATCATTTGAGTTTGTACAAATATCAAAGCTTGCTTTAACGATTTTTGATATATTTAGTAAGCAATTAAAGCTTATAGTGAAAAGTCAGGAGTTCGATATTTTAACACCGAGTCAGTTGTTAAATACCATTATAGAATGCGGAAAAAGAGGTATAAATATTCAGCGTTTTAAGGGGCTTGGTGAGATGAATTCCGACCAGCTATGGGAAACTACTCTTGACCCTACAAAAAGAACTTTGCTTCAGGTAAGAGTTGCAGAAATTGATGAAGCAGAAGGCATTTTCTCTACTTTAATGGGTGACGTTGTTGAACCTCGCAGGTTATTTATCCAAGCAAATGCGTTGAATGTCGTGAATTTGGATGTGTAGTATAATCGGTGTCATACCGTGGCTTGACCACGGTATGACAATTTAATCAGTTTCTCCTCGCAATGACGTTACAATTTTATCAAAATAATTTATGCACAAATTAATTATTCACGGTGGTACACCTCTGAAAGGTAGTATTAATATTAGCGGTGCTAAAAATGCCGTGCTACCTATTATGGCAGCGTCTATTCTTACCGATAAACTGCATATTACTAATGTTCCAAAGTTAACGGATGTTAGTACTATGAAAGATTTGCTCCGAAGTCACGGGGCAGATATTGAAATAATGGAACATCAAGATGAATTTGAGCTTATAATTGATACCAAAAATATAAATAACTTTACTGCAGATTATGAAATAGTCCGTAAAATGAGAGCATCGATTTGGGTGCTTGGTCCTTTGCTTACCAAATACGGTAAAGCAAAAGTATCGCTTCCGGGTGGTTGTGCTATTGGAGCAAGGCAAGTAGATTTGCATATTGCTGTATTAAAAGCTATGGGAGCTGAGATTGAAATAGAAGACGGTTATATTAACGCTTCAAGTAAAGGACGCTTAAAAGGTACTCATTTTGTTTTTGATAAAGTTTCCGTAGGTGCTACGATTAATGCAATACTTGCAGCTGTTTTAGCAGAGGGGGAAACTGTGCTTTTTAATTGTGGTCGAGAGCCGGAAATAGTTGATTTATGTAATTGTCTTATCACAATGGGAGCCGATATTGCAGGTATCGGCACTAGCGAAATAACAATTAAAGGCAAGGATTCTTTAAATAAAGCGAGCTATAAAGTACTTTCTGATCGTATTGAAGCCGGTACTTATATGTTTGCGGCAGCTATTACTAAAGGTGATGTAAAAATTTGTAGGATTGATTACCATATTGTAGAAAATATAGCTTTAAAACTTATCGAAACGGGTATAAAAGTCGTGCCGATCAATAACGGAGTTCAAGTAACTTATGAAGGGAAGTTAAATTCAGTTGATTTAGAAACTAATCCCTATCCTGGCTTTGCTACTGATTTGCAAGCACAATTTATGAGCCTTATGACGCTTAGTAGCGGTGTTTCAATGATCACCGAGAATATTTTTGAAAATCGTTTCATGCATGTCCCTGAGTTATGTAGAATGGGAGCAGATATAGTAGTACGAGGTAATAAGGCGGTTGTTCGAGGTGTAGAAATGTTAAAAGGCGCAGAAGTTATGGCAAGTGATCTTAGAGCTTCGGTATCGCTAATACTCGCCGGTCTTAGTACTAATAGCAAAACCGTATTACACCGAATATATCATTTAGATCGTGGCTTCCAAGATTTAGAAAAAAAATTAAGTAATTGTGGTGCAGATATAAAAAGGGTATAATATATTCGATCAACTTCAAAAATGGGCTAAGTCGTTCTACAAGAGCTGCGGTACGCACGTATTAAGTATACGCTGTGTTCCTCGCCTTGTGAACTCCTTGCTCTTTTTGAAGTTGATCTGCGTATAGTCGTTTCCTATTTATTTGTAGTATACTATTTTTAACGGAGAAAAATTATGGCAAGAATTACAGCAGAAGATTGTAATAAAATTATACCGGATAGGTTTCGGCTTGTTGTCCTAGCAACAAGATATGCTAAATTATTAAATTATAAAGTAGAAACTAATCAAATGAAAAAAGAAAAGCGTGATAAGCCTCCTGTTATCGCATTACGTAGAATTGCTGCCGGAAAAGTATCGGTAGCTCAGTTAGAACAAGATTTAATAAATAGTCTGCGTACAAGAACTATGATAGAGCCGCTTGTTAATCAAGATGAATCAGAAGCTGTAGAAGAAAAATTTGAGTATTTACCTGAAGTTTATATCGGGGAAGATTATTCTGATTTAGATGATCAAATCTTTATTGATGAGAATGGCGAAGATTATGAAACCGATAAGTAAATGCTTATCGGTGTTGGTACTGATATAGTACAAATTCCTAGAATCGAAAAAATATTACATTTATATCCAGAACTTTTTGCTAAAAAAATTCTAACTTCAAAGGAATTAAAACAGTTTGCTTTGTTGGGAAAAATAAACCATGCTGCTTTTTTAGCCAAGCGTTTTGCTGCTAAAGAGGCTGTTAGTAAAGCCTTTGGAGTCGGTATAGGTCAAGGTATAAATTTTAAAGATATTACTATACTAAATAATGATTTAGGTAAGCCTATAGTAGAAGTTAGCTCAAACTATACACACACACTCTCTCCTTTTAATATTCACCTTTCTCTTGCTGATGATTATCCTGTGTGTGTAGCATTTGCAGTGATTGAGAGTAGTTATAATGTTATTCTTGGGTAGAGGCGTGTTACTGTGTGAACCCTATTTCATTCCCGCGGAGGCATTGTTGCGTGGATACCCAAACCGTCATTGCGAGGCGCGAAGCGACGTGGCAATCTCATGCAGTAATAACAAACTCCTGAGATTGCTTCGTCAAAACTTACAGTTTTTCCTCGTAATGACGACTTGGTATACGGGGAATGCCCGCTCTCGCAATAACAAAATATAAATTACGATCCGGCTTTGCTGTCTGCTTTAGGTAACATGATTTTTAAATTAGCTTTAGCTTCTAAATCAGCAATATATTTCTTTAGTACTTCTGCAGCTAATATATTATCAATAGTTACTTTTGCTTCTTCTTTTGTTGGAATAGGCACAGGTTTTTTCTCAAGCACTTTGATAATATGCCAACCGAAATCGGTTTTTACAGGAGTTGAAACTTCATTTACTTTTAAAGCAAAAGCTTTCTTTTCAAATTCCGGTACTAACTGCCCAGGTTGATTTAGTAGAATGTAACCGATAACGCCGCCGTTTGAAGCTGAAGCTTTATCAAGAGATAACTCTTCTGCAAGCTTAGTAAAGTTTCCGCCTTTGCTTAATTTGGTTTTGATATCATTAGCTTCTTTTTGAGATTTAACTAAAATATGAGCAACTTTTATTTGTTCTTTACCTTTAAGATTACCGACATATTTATTATATTCGTCATCAAACATCTTATCTGTAATGTTAGATTTTATGTAGTTTGCTAGTAATTCTTGTTGAGCTAATTGATTTTTTGCATTTTCAAGTTTTTCTTGGAATTCTTTAGAAGAAGTAATATTTGACTTAGCAACTTCTTCTTTTAACAAAAGATTATTAACATAAATTTTTATTAATTTTTCCTGATCTTGTGGTGGAAAATCATCAAAATTTTTGATTGTTTCACCTGATTGAAGATTAAGCTGAGGCTTAAATTCTTTCATAATTTGCGATTCTTTTACTTCACCGCCTTTATAGGTAGCAACTACCTTGTCTTTATCAGCAAAAGCAATACCGGAAAGCATGCTAACTGATAAAAATATAACAGATAATTTTTTCATTTATGACTCATAATTGTGTTAAATATAAGCTTAAATTTTATAAAAATAATATATAATCGTCAACAGCTATTTGAGAATATTTTATTTATTAATAATAATTTACAAATATTTGTAGTAAAAAATTATTCATTTAAATAAAATTATAACATTTGATAATTTTATAAAATATACCTATATTTAAGTACTAAAATACTAAAAATATCATAAGGACTTTAATGCTTTCTATTTTAAAAAAACTTTTCGGTACTGCAAATGATCGTACTGTAAAAAAACTATTTTCTGAAATTACAAAAATTAACTCGCTTGAACCTGCTATACAAAAATTATCAGATGAGGAGTTGAAGAATAAAACTGTGGAGTTTAAAGAAAAGCTTAAAAACGGAGCTACTTTAGACGATATAGTATATGAGGCGTTTGCGGTAGTTAGGGAAGCAGCTAAAAGAGTTTGCGGTATGCGTCATTTTGACGTTCAGCTTATAGGTGGCCTGATATTACATCGAGGCATGATTACCGAAATGCGTACCGGTGAGGGTAAGACCTTAGTTGCAACGCTTCCTGCTTACTTAAATGCTTTAACTGGAAAAGGTGTACATGTTGTAACCGTAAATGATTATCTAGCACGCCGTGATTCTGCTTCCATGGGTAAAATTTACAATTTTTTAGGTTTATCGGTTGGATGTATTGTTGGCGGTATGCCTGATGAGGTAAAACGAGCCGCCTATAACGCCGATATTACTCATGCAACAAATAATGAACTCGGTTTCGATTATTTAAGGGATAATATGAAGTATAGCTTGCAGGAGCGGGTACTTCGTCCTTTTAATTTTGCTATCATCGATGAGGTTGATTCGATTTTGATAGATGAAGCAAGAACTCCGCTCGTTATCTCGGGTCCGGTTAATGATAATGCAGAATTATACGGTAAAATTGATAAAATAGTACGTCTGCTTAATGCAAGTGATTTTGAAAAAGACGAAAAATTAAAAACTATCAATTTAACGGAAACCGGCATTACACATATAGAATCGCTTTTAAGTAAAGAAAGTATTATAAAACCAGATACCAGTTTATATGATTTTGAGAATTTAACTTTAGTACATTATGTTAACCAAGCCTTAAGAGCTCATAATATGTTTACTGTTAATGTAGATTATTTGGTGCGTGAAGGTAAAGTAATGATTATTGATGAGTTTACCGGTCGTGTAATGGAAGGGCGTAGATATTCGGAAGGGTTACATCAAGCATTAGAAGCAAAAGAAAATGTGAAAATTCAAAATGAGAACCAAACTTTAGCATCTATTACTTTCCAAAATTATTTTCGTAATTATCCTAAATTATCGGGTATGACCGGTACGGCTATGACCGAAGCACCGGAACTAAAAGATATATATAATCTCGATGTGGTTGCAGTCCCAACCCATAATAAAGTTACAAGGCTTGACCTTGATGACGAAATTTACGGTAGTAAAAAAGAAAAATATGATGCTATCTTAAAGCTAATTAGGGATTGTTACGATCGTGGACAGCCTATACTTGTCGGTACGATAAGCATAGAAAAGTCAGAAGAACTTTCAAGCGTTTTAAATAAAGAAAAAATCCCTCATAAAGTATTAAACGCCAAATTTCATGAGCAGGAAGCTTTTATTATTGCTCAAGCAGGTAGGTTTAAGGCAGTAACGATTGCAACTAATATGGCAGGGCGGGGTACTGATATTATGCTTGGCGGTAATCCTGAAATGTTAATAGAACAGCTGGATAAAGAACATAATTATGAAGCTAAAATAGCTGAAATAAAAGCTCAAATTGCCGAAGAAAAGAAGCAGGTTATTGAAGCAGGCGGCTTATTTGTGATAGGTACGGAAAGGCATGAAAGCCGTAGGATAGATAATCAACTAAGAGGAAGATCAGGTAGACAAGGTGATCCTGGTAAAACTAAGTTTTTCCTATCGCTTGATGACGATTTAATGCGTATTTTTGCATCAGATCGTATATCAGGAGTCCTTAGAACACTTGGATTGAAAGACGGAGAGGCTATCCACCATCCAATGATTAGTCGTTCACTTGAGAAAGCGCAGCAAAAAGTGGAAGGACATAACTACGAAATGCGTAAAAATTTATTACGTTTTGATGATGTAATGAATGACCAACGTAAGATAATATACGAGCAACGTACTGAAATTATTAAATCTAAAGATAGTCACGGTTTCTTAAATAGTACTACTGAGGAACTCGCCAAAAAGATAGTATTAACTTTCATGCCGGTAGGCTCTTATAGAGAAGATTGGGATATAGAGAATTTAAGCGTAGAATTACATCGTGTTTTTTCTATAAAATTTGATCATAATGTAGTAAGTAAAAATGATGTAACGGAAGAAGAAATCACGAAGACCGTTATACAAATGGCTCATGATATATATAAGTCAAAAGAAGAAGCCTATAGTAGCGAGTTAATGCATAATGCCGTGAAATATATTTTATTAACTACCCTTGATCAAGTTTGGAAAGATCATTTATATAGCTTAGATCATTTAAGACAAGGCATATCTCTTCGAGCTTATGGCCAAAAAGACCCTCTTAGTGAGTATAAAAGAGAAGCATTTAACTTATTCGAGCAGATGCTTAATAATTTAAAAGAATTATTTATTCAAACCGTATACCATTTCCATATTGACTTAAAAAATGTTCAAAAAGAAGATGTTTCGCTTGAGTATAAAAAACTTCAGAAAAATATGCGTGAGAGTCGGGAAGATCCGGCATTTAGTAAATATAACGCAGGAAGTAGCCTTGAGACTGACCTTAAACCAGTCGTATCACGCATTGATCCAAAAGATAGAAACCCTGACGATCCTACTAGTTGGGGTAGGGTATCTCGTAATGAGCTATGTCCGTGCGGTTCAGGCAAGAAATATAAATATTGTCATGGTGCAAATGAATAGATGAAAACCTATAATACCCTACGATTTTTACTCTATGTCATTCCCGCGAAGGCGGGAATTCAGCAAAACTCGAAAAAATCAAAAGGTTATAGCTATTTCTTAAAATTTCTTTACATTTTTAGAAAAAGTAAAAATTCTTCGAGATTTTTATACTTTCTGGATTCCCGCCTTCGCGGGAATGACATAAAACGAGCCATTAATTCTTAAGACAATACAACCTTTTTAAAAATTGTAGGGTATTATAATGAAAACCACTTTACCTCAGCGTTCTCTAAAAATCCAAGCTAGGCTTAATTTTATAGTGTAGCAAATTCTAGATATTGCACAAGATAAAATCGCTATGATTATCTTTGGCTCTTTTGCAAGAGGTGATTGGGTGCGTGATCTACCTAACGGTTACCATACGGCAAGGATTAATCAGTAGGAGTTCTCAGTATTGTCTGCGTGACTTCCTAATCGTCATTGCGAGGAAATTGCATAGCAATTGACTAAGCAATCTCAGGAGTTTGTTATTATTTTATAAGATTGCCACGCAGCCTACGGCTGCTCGCAATGACGATTTGGGTATTCAAGCAAGCCTTTTGCAGGAATGACAATGAGATCTTTATCACCTTTAAGAAATACAAAGTATAAATAAGTAGAATATGATAAAAGAACTATTAAATAGTAATTTAACTCTGTTGCTAAAGTCAAATAGAGTAGTAGTGCAAGATATAGAACATTATGTAAAACAATGTAGCTTTGAAAATGTTTTAAAAGAGTCTATTTTTCTCTTGATAAAGTGGGCCTAGTAAGGAGTTTAAATGAATTACGTGCAGTATCTACTACTGAACTATTTTCGGTATCTACAAATAATGCACTAAAAGTTGGCTAAATGGTTAGTTGAAGAAAAAAAAGCAAATGTTAATATGTGTAGTGATATTTTGAAGAATACTCCTTGAAATTCAGCCGCACGTCACGGAAATTGTAGCAGAATATCTAATATCAAAAGGCGCTGCAGTAAACGGGAACGAGGAGCTTGGCTAGGATCACCTTTATATGAAGCAGTAAGCACTTTAATGTAGCAAAACTATTACTTAAGAACGGAGCTGAGGTGGATCAAAGAAAATCCGGAGGAGAATACCTTTGCATGCGGTTGCTAAAAATGTTCGATGTACTTCTAAAGATATTAAGGATGATGAAATATATAAGCTGTTAGTATCATATGGTGCTGATATCAACGCAAAAGTAGAATTTAAAGGAGTAGGGTTTAGTATATATGATGGAAAAACGATATCAGAAATAGTAGAATTTAAAATAGCATTCGTCGGTGAAAGTGAAGTAATAACGGAAGAATAATGATGTTTTGAGATATCTTAACATATTTATAGGCATTGCCTAGAAATCGTTGATACCGTCATTGTAAGCGGCTGTAGGCTCCTGTTGCATGGATACCAAATCGTCATTGCGAGCGACTGTAAGGAGCGTGGCAATCCAGAAAAATAATAAAAATGCTACGCATTTTACTAGATTGCTTCGTCAATTACTTTGTAATTTTCCTCGTAATGACGTCAACTTTTCAAATTATCAACTTTTTCTAGGCAATGTCTATTTATCGACACGGTAGTTATTGACAAGTTTAGGAAAAAGTTTTATATTCTTCACAAGTTTAAGAAAAAGTTAATAGTATATGTCTAAAGCAAAAACAGCTTCCAAAAATAACCCGACTTCTAGGGAACAGGCTAAAGAATATTTTCATAACGGTCAGAAAATCAAACCGGTCAAGCTTATTGCTGCTCAAAAGTCTTTTCTAGCTGCCGAATATGAATCTTCCGGAGATTTAGTCGTAGGGAGCAATGGTCAGCCATTACCTTGGGGATTAGTTAAAAGCTTATCTTAATATTTTCACTTCCAAAAACCTCGCCAATAAATAATCGGGGGCATAGCTCAGGGGTAGAGCATCTGCTTTGCACGCAGAGGGTCAAGGGTTCGATTCCCTTTGCCTCCACCACTTCCGATAAGGGGTTCAAGGCTTTTTGAAATTTAGTAAAAACTTTGAATGTTCCTTTTGTTTTAATTTTCGCTCCATGTCTTGCTAAAAAAATATTCTGTACCTACTATTATTGGTTATGGGAAGTATTTACAACAGCAGAATCTAGGCAAAAATAATAATCTACATACTCAAAAGCTGAGGTGACTATTTACTTGAGAAAGAAATATACGAAGCTTTGCTAGAACTCAGTAATTATAGCAGTGAAGAGAATAATAAATTATTAAATACGACTTATTTTCTTATAAATTAATAAAAAAATAAGGATATAATATGAGTGGTACAACAAAAAATATAAATGCAAAGGGAGCAGCAAGCATGGGTCTTGATAGTTGGCTTGGCGTTACTGTAGGTGCTAATATTACTCACTCTTTTAGTTTAGATACTAATAGTAATATTTTTTAGGTATCACCGGTACTATGAATTACTATAATGGCTTAGGTAGTATAGACATAAATAATGCACGTGTTAATTTTAATATAACTAATAGAGCTTTAGAAATAAATGCTAATAACAGACCTTTTAAATTGATTGTAGACGAGGATTTTTCTATAAAAATTGCAGAGTTTAACACCTATGAAAATGAGCAATATACTTTTACAAATCATTATCAAGATAAAATGAGTTTCCAAGATATAAATACGTTAGCAAAAATAACTAATCTATCTCATAAAGAATTTGTTAAAATTTTATCTAATAATTATACGCTAGAAGAAATAAAGGAGATTGCAGATAAATATAAAGCAATAGATAAAGAGGCATTAAATTTATTTATAGGACAAAATTATAAGCTTTTTTATAGCTCTGATCAAACTGAAAATCCTTTTAAAGATCATACTCCATTTTTAAATTAGTAGACAAGTCTTTAGAAGAAAGTCCAATCCTTAATCTAATGCCTGTTGACCTTAAAATATCATATAGCTTCTTATTTAGAGGACGAAGTCGATATAATAGGCAATGACAGCTAAATCCTCTATCTACTACAATGCAAGCTGGCATACAATACATATTGGCATGCAAGAAGATTTAAGCTACACTGCAAAGCTTACCAATAACTTAATACATAAAAATGGTACGCAATGGCTTTATGTTCTAGATCAGGCATTAAATTTATACCAGCTAGGTACTCAGACTATGCAGATAGCAGGCGATATAAGAAAGCTAGTAGCAGGCACATCGCTGGTAGACTTAAAGAAAAATTTACAAAATCTTGACTCTGTAAGATTTGGTATGTAGGTATCAAGGGGAGTAAGTACTACAAATAATTTAGTAGTTGAGAGTTTGCAGGACGTAATACAAGATTTTGATATGATTACTAATGGATTAAATAAAGAAGAAAAAGCAGCTTTGAAAACAAGATTCAGTTGCTTAAAGATGATTGCTCAAACAAAGGAAGCTATTTATGCCAAAGCATTTGATATTTCAACGCACTATTTAAAAACGTTTAAAGGCACAGGTTGAAAAGGTATGTTAATAGCTCCTTCTAGATTAATTGCCGTTCGTTTTAAAAAATTTTTAGATGATATAGGACAAGTAAGTTCTGAAGTTGTTATATCTGCTACTGATGACCGGGACGGTTATAAAGATATTGAAAGCGAAAATGAAGTAGATAAATTTATAAAAAACATGAGGGAACAATATGGAGCAAAATTCAATAATAGAATTATTAAAAAATTTAAAAGTTCCGATGATCCTGAAATTTTAATTGTAGTTTCAAAATTACTAACCGGTTTTGATGCACCGTGTAATGTCGTTATTTACATATGCAAAGAATGAAAAGAGCATAGTCTTTTACAAGCAATTGCTCGTGCGAATCGTCTATTTGAAGAAAAAGGGAAAACTAAAGAATACGGTTACATAATTGACTATGTAGGGTTATCGAATCAATTAAAACAAGCACATCAATTTTATGAAAATTATGGTTTAAACAATTTTGATAGAGAAGATTTAGAAGATGCTATATTTTTTGTAGATAATAAATTGAAAGCATTTTTTCTGTTACTACAAGAAATTAAAAATATTTTTATAAATGTGCCTAACGATTTGGATTCTGAACAGCTCGAACAGCATTTAGCCGATGAAGTTATACGCAATAAGTTTTATTTCTTGTTGAATAAATTTAAAAATCTGATGTCTATAGCTTCTAATTCTTATGAATTTTATGAAGAAAAAGAACAAGTTAATTTAGAATAAAATTTAATAAGCTCAAAGAGATAGTGGAAAAGCGTTATAAAGAAAAACCGGATAAAAAAATATATACCGCTCAAGTCATGAAGTTGCTTGATGAGTATGTTATTGCCGGTCATATTACTAAAACTGAGGCGGTTAACATTCGGTCATGGATATGGCTAATCAAATACAAGATACTATTAAGGATTATATCAGTATCGATCCTGCCTTTTATCAAAAATTTTCTACCCTTAATAAATAACACAATAATACAGCATCATAATAAACGTTTATCGGATAGTGATCTTTTAAATAGAGTGAAAAAAATAAGAGCTGAATTTAAAAATGATGTGCCAAGTGAACTCGGCACTAACAAAACAATAATAGCTTCTTACAGAATCGAAAAGATCAAAATCAGCGTGAAAATGCCATTCAAATTGCTCTTGATACCTATGACATCATTAAGCAGGAAATAATTGTTCATTGGACAAAAAACACTTCCATTTTAAATGAAAAATTCACTTGATGATTATTTTGTTGATGTTGTTAAAAAAGAAATGAGGATTGACTTTAATAATGAAAATTTAAGTGATGTTGTGGAAAGCCTAATTGATTTTGCTAAAGATCATGAAGCTAAATGATTTGGCTTAAATAACGCAAATAGCGAATTATTGCATAATGCGCTATTGTAGAATTTTTAAGCTATCAATATTTATATAATATCTTTAGTCGTATTATCGTAATATTTTCCTAATATGTCTAAAGCGTTTTGGTCATAGTCATTTTGAGCTTCCATATGCCATACCGGTTCATAATCGCGAGCTGCTAAAAAATGTTTTGTATAATGTTTTAATTCTCTCTCACCTGAGTTACCAAGTTTGTATGAAAGTGTATACGAAATGGTGGGTTGATTTGGGGCCTTTTCTATTTTTTATTGAATATAATTATACTGTAATTCGTTTGTATTGCCTATAATGTGGATATGAAATTTATGTGTCTGTTGTAAGTTATATATCTCTGTTAGCTTTTCAGGTTCTATTTTGCACATAGTATTCCAGCCTTTATCAAATACCTCATTATCTCGTATAGGATTACCGTTTTTTTCTTGTATAAGCTCATTCATTTTCTTACGAAATTTTGCGGTAGTTATTTTACCGGTTTTATACTGATCTATTATTCCGTTAGTTTTTCTTCTTCTTTTGCCATAGTAGCAATATCCGGTATACTTAGTCCGCTGTATTTGCTAAATTTTATTATAGCGAGTTCCCTCTTGGTTAAAATTACCTGAGAATATTTAAAAACATGAGCTTTTATCATAGTGATTACCTATAAATTGTTAGTTTTAAAAATATAAAATTGTTAAATAAAAAATCAATATTATAATATTAAGAAATCATATTTAGGGTAAAATAATGAGTTTAAAATCCGCTTGGCTAGATACGCCTCTTGGTTCTATGCTGGCAATTAGTGATACAGAGAGGCTTTATTTGCTCGATTTTGTTGAAAGTAAAGGATTAGAGTATAAAATTAAAAGACTTAAGATTAACACAAAATCGGCTATTACTGAAGATCGCACTAGACCGATTATATCAATTGAAGAGGAGCTTAAATCTTACTTTAGCGGTACTTTGCAAAAATTTAATACTCCGATATATCTTTTAGGAAGCGAATTTCAAAAATTAGTATGGCAAGAGCTAATGAATGTACCTTATGGTGAAACAAGAAGTTACTTTACCCAAGCTAAATTAATAGGTATGGAAAGATCTTATAGAGCCGTTGCAAATGCTAATGGAGCAAATAAATTTGCTATAATTATTCCGTGTCACCGCATCATCAATAATAACGGTAAGCTTGGCGGTTATGGTTCAGGGCTAGATCGCAAAAAATGGCTTATCGAGCATGAGAGACAGAAGTATTAAATAAAAAATCAATGCCTGAATTTTGGTTACAGGAGTTTTAAAAAGTTCATATAATATAATTATAAATTTATATTATAGGATAAATTAATATGTTTAATAAGCTTCAAAGACAAGAATATTATCAGGCATTCGTTAATAAAGATGACAGATATGAAAATATCTTTTTTGTAGCGGTTAAAATAACAAGAGTATTTTGTAGACCGACTTGTCCTGCACGGAAACCTAAATTTGAAAATTGTGAATTTTATAAAACTGCTAAGGAAGCTTGGCATGCTTCATATAGACCTGGTCAGCGTTGCAAGCTTCTTTCACATCCTTGGTGAAGAGCTTCAGGTTTAGTTTGTACTCTTGTTAATGCTATTGAGTTTAATCCTGCTAAAAGATGGAAAGATAGTGATTGTGATGAGCTATCAGTAGATGCTTCTACAGCACGTTGCCAATTTAAAAAACGTTTTGGTATGACGTTTGTAGAATATGCGAGAGCAAGGCGTATGGGTATTGCGATGAAGCAAATGCGCATGGGTGAATCGGTCATGAATACACAAATTGATATGGGTTATGAGTCAAGTAGCGGTTTGCGAGATGCTGTCTCTAAAATAATGGGAGGACCGCCGACAAAATTTAACCGGCATTTAAATATTTTAAAAGCGGCTTGGCTAGATACGCCTCTTGTTTCTATGCTGGCAATTAGTGATGAAAAATTGCTTTATTTGCTAGAGTTTGTTGATAGAAGAGGTTTGGAGCGTGCACTTGAGAGGCTAAGGATTAAGACAGAATCTGCTATTATTCCTGGAAGCACTGAACCGATTTGAATGATTGAAGAGGATCTTCAATTGTACTTTAACGGTACTTTACAAAAATTTAATACGCCTATATAGCTTTTAGGAAGCCCATTTCAAAAAATGGTTTGGCAAGAATTAATGAATATACCTTACGGTGAAACACGAAGCTATTTAAATCAGGCTAAAGTTTTGGGCAAACCTAATTCTTATAGAGCTGTTGCAAATGCTAATGGTATGAATCAGTTAGCAATCATTGTTCCTTGTCATCGTATTATTAATAGCAATGGCAAACTTGGAGGCTATGGCAGGGGATTACATCGTAAAAAATGGCTTATTGAACATGAGAGAAAATTTACAACAAATTAGAAATATTTTATTTGAGAATGCTACTATTCCTGTAGAACGTAGAATGCTATTCTTGAAAACTAGAGAAGGAGAGTATGGAGAGCATGACCAATTTATTGGTATTACCGTGCCGACTTTACGTACAATAGCTAAAAGTTATTTATAATTTGGATATGGAGGATTTAAGCCGACTTATTACTTCAGAATTTAATGAAGAGAAATTTTTAGCATTAGCTATTTTGATTATGCAATATCAGACAGCACAGGATAAAGAGTTTTTGTATAATTTTTATTTAAACAATATAAAACACGTAAATAATTGGAATTTAGTGGATGCATCAGCTCATCATATAATCGGAGCTTATTTATTGGATAAAGAAAAGGATTATCTCTTTACACTAACAAAATCGGAAATTCTATGGGAAAGACGAATAGCTATAGTTGCTACTTGGTATTTTATCAAAAATAATACATTAGATACGACTTTTGAAATAGCAAAATTACTCTTAAACGATAAACATGATTTAATGTATAAAGCAGTAGGTTGGATGCTACGTGAAGCAGGAAAAAAAGATGCAAAACAATTAATAGATTTTTTGGATCGCTATACTTTACAAATGCCAAGAATCGCAGTTCGTTATGCTATAGAGAGATTACCACAGGAAGTGTACAAAAAATATCTTTTAAAAAACTAGATTTATATTTAATCTATGTTAATATTTCATTTTAATTTATTAAGGGTATTATTATGCTAAAAACATTACTAATTAGTTTTATAACTTTAATTTGTGCAGTAAACTATGCTGATAACCAAACAGCTCAAAATCCTAATTCTACAACTTCTTCTTCTGATCAGCCCGATGATTTACCTGCAGAGGCAGCCGTTCACTTTGCACAGCCTTGGGCAAGACCTACAACAAATGTGCAAGGTAAAGTTAGCAATTCTGCTATGTATTTTACATTAATAAATAGTAGAAGTAAGAGTTATAATTTAGTGAATATATCTTCAGATAAGATAAGTGGAATAGAAATTCATCAAACAATTAATGATCAAGGGGTTACTAAAATGGTAAAAGTGGATTATCCATTTTTAATTGCCGGTAATATTAATGTTGATTTTAAGCCTGGTGACATGCATATTATGCTTTATGACCCAAAAGTAGATTTAAATGTAGGAGATGAGTTTAAAATAACCTTTTTCTTTGATGACAATACACGAAAAATAGTGAATGTTAAAGTCGCAAATGACAATCCGTATAATAAAACGGGGAATTGAAGGTTATTGTTGCATGGTGCACTCTTCTATGTCATGCCCACAAAGGCGGGAATCCAGTAAAACCTATAAAAAACTTGTTTTTTTAGGTTTAATGTGTAATTTTTATATCAATATTAAGGTTATTTTTTCTGGATTTCGGCTTTTAGCTAAGAATGACATAGGACCACTATACACATGACCCTAGAAATTACCGGAAGTGAGTTAATTAAATCTAAACTTATAGATGCTCCTGAACGTTCAGGGGTTTATCGAATGTTTGACGTTAACAAGCAAGTTCTCTATGTCGGTAAAGCTAAAAATTTAAAGAAACGCCTTACTAATTACATTAAAAGCAATTTAGATAATAAGACGCTTCGGATGATTGCAAATACTTGTTTTTTAGAGTATAGCATCACTAATTCCGAAGTTGAAGCACTACTTTTAGAAGCACAGTTAATCAAGAAATTTCAGCCGAAATTTAATATTCTTCTTAAGGACTGCAAGTCTTTTCCTTTCATTAAGTTACGTTTAGATCATGATTTCCCACAATTACTAAAATATCGAGGTAAAACTCTAAGTGACGGGAAGTTTTTTGGTCCTTTTGCCTCGAGTGCGGAAGTTAATACTACTTTGACCGAACTACAAAAAATTTTTAAATTACGTTCCTGCACGGATAATTACTTTAATTCACGTACTCGCCCTTGCTTACAATATGAAATAAAACGTTGTTATGCTCCTTGCGTCGGTAAAATAAACAAGGAAGACTATAGAGACTTAGTAACTCAGGTTAAAGATTTCTTACAAGGTCGCACTAAAGAACTCCAAGAGAACCTATCTAGAAAGATGGAAGAGCTAAGTAGTCAGATGCGTTTTGAAGAGGCGGCAGAAATTAGAGATCGCATTAAAGCACTTAGTTATGTGCAGCTTAAGGCAGGGGTTTCAGATGTCGTTAAAGACGCAGATATAATCGCTATTGTGGAAAAGAACGGGCATTATTGCGTGGAAGTGTTTTTATATAGGGCAGGGCAAGCATGCGGTAATATTCCTTATTTTCCTACTTCTACCGAAAATAGTACCAAAGAAGAAGTATTAGAATATTTTTTATTACAATTTTACCAAAAACAACACGTGCCTGCGGCAATTATAATTAATCATGAAATTAATGATAAAGAGAATGTGATAGAGGCGATTAAGAAAATCAACGATATACTTCAGCTTAATATTACAGTACCTAATAAAGGCGGTAAGGCTAAATTAGTTCAAAATGCTGAGACAAATGCTTTATTTTCTCTAGAGCAGTATTTGAAGAAATTTGCAAAAAATCAAGAGATTATGTTTGAAATTAAAGAGCTATTTGGTCTTTCTGAAATTCCTGAAAGAATTGAGATTTATGATAATAGCCATATTCAAGGTAAGTTTGCGGTTGGAGTGATGGTAGTTGCTGGTAAAGTCGGTTTTGATAAAAAAGAATATCGGGTTTTTAATGTCCATGCTCCCTCTCTCGTATGTCATTCCCGTGAAAGCGGGGATCCAAAAAGGTTAATGGATTCCTGCTTTCGCGGGAATGGCATAAAGAACTGCGGGGGTGACATAAAAGGTAACGATTATGAGATGCTCCGGCAAGTCCTAACAAGGCGGCTTACAAGGTTAAGGCAAGAGCCGCATAAATTGCCAAGCTTAATGATTATAGACGGCGGCAAAGGGCATTTAGGCGTTGTTAAAGAGGTGATGGATAAATTTGAAATGAATATTCCTTTTGTTTGTATGTCAAAAGGAGTAGATAGAAATGCCGGTTTTGAACAGTTCCATGTGATAGGTAAGGAAGTATTTACTCTAGATAAGAATTTGCCGGTTATGAAATATTTACAAATCTTGCGAGATGAGGCACATAATTTTGCCATAAAGAATCATAGACTAGGTAGATCACGTGCTATAAAAATATCACGCCTTGACGATATAGAGGGCGTAGGTGAAACTCGAAAAAAAGCATTACTGCATTATTTCGGTTCGTATAAAGCAGTATGCGACGCAACCATATATGAGCTTGCTAAAGTAAATGGTATTAACAAGTTACTTGCTGAGATGATTTTTAATGTTTTGCACAGAAAAAACTAATATTATAACTCATGAAAAACCTAGTTGTATGAGTCGCGATGTCATTCCCGCGGAGGCGGGAATCCAGTCACTAAAAAGTCTAGACATACTAAATTTAAAAAATTAAAAGCTCGATTTTCCTACTTGTCACTGAATTCCCGCTTCCGCAGGAATGACATCGAGCAGGTTTCTGGATTCATGCAAAAGGCTAGCTTTTTATATCCTCAATAGGATCTTTAAGTTCTTGGCATGCTTCGCCTATTAATTTAGGTTCATCATTCTGAGATAAATCATTAATATTAAATTTAGTTAAGTCAGGATAATATGGAGTCATTGTACTATGAATAGAATAATTTAAAGTTCCTGTCATTAAAGAGTTAACAGCATCATTTTTTTGCTTAGTAGAGTAATACATATTACGCATATTTTCTGAATACGTAGCTATATCAGCTAAAGTGCTGCCATTAACGTCATCACGTGAATTTAAGCTTAAACTTTATTCTCTCAGTCTTGTCTTCAATAGGAATTATTATGCTATATTTTCCTTCAATACTATTTTGCTTAGACATAAAATCCTCATAATTTAATATATTAACTCAAGGTTAATAATTGAATTATTTAAAACTTCAAGTAAATAGATAATATATTTTATATGACTTTCTTCGTAATGACATTAGAATACCACCACCATCCTAGAATAAATATCACAAGACTCACCATTGTCCCTATGAACACTCCTCTAAGGTTGAAATATTGCAACGATAAAGAATAATATTCCCATATTAAGAAGATAGCTGCTCCGCCAAGTGATGATAAGACCATTATAGTTTTAGATGTTCTGATACCAAAAAGCGTTGTTATTAACGGTACTAATGTGACCGGTCCCCAGAAACCAGTGAAGAATACTACTAAGTCAATTACATTACTAAATTTTAAAGCTACAATTATTGCAAAACTTCCTATTATAACGTTAATAATTCGAGCAATTAATAATAATTTTTGCTGATTTTTAACCTTAAAAATAGGATTGATTATATCTTTAACAATAGCTATAGAAGTAACGTTTAAATCAGAATCAGCAGTAGACATAACGGCAGCTAAGAGTCCACTCATTACTATCCCTTGAATTAAAGTTGGGATGATTTGGTTGATTAAATAAGGTAATACTAAATTTGACGGTTGGTTTGGATAAAGCTTATAAGCAATTAAACCATTTAAAGTAATGCAAATCAAGAAGAAAAAATATATAGCGGATTTTGCATATATTGCTTTAGTTGTTTGCGTAGGATTTTTATTAATTAAAGCTCTTTGAATAAATGTAGGATATAGATTCATGACGCTAAAACTTAAAGCTGCTGCAATTGTATAAGAAAGTAGGTTGCTCCGATCAAAATTTGCATTTTCCGTAGGTAGGTTATTAATAAAATCTACAAAACCGATTTTATTTAAACTGATAAAAGTTATGGTTGGTATAGCGATTATCATCGCCAAAAATTGTAGTAAATTAGTAAAAACAATAGATTGTAAACCGCCTATTGTAGTATATATAAGTACTATACTATAACTTAAAATTACCCCATTTACATCATTTATTTCTAAGATATATTGAAAAATATAGCCGCTGACGCTTATTTGAGCAGCCAAAAACCCCACTGAAACGATAACCGAACTAACCCCTCCGATAAAACGACCTATATTACCGTAATATGTACTTAGGATATCGCCGATGCTTTCAGCTCCGTAATGTTTGGCAATTAAAGGCACTATATAGATTGCAATTAATATATCTATAGGTATTGTAAGTATAAGAGCGTAAGCATAATATTCATGCCCCAAAAAAGCCTTTTCCATAATGCCGAAAGTGGTGGCTCCTCCGACAGAACTTACAAATATCGTAGCTATTAATAACAGCTTACTATTTTGCGCTTTACTTTCAACATTTGCATAGTTCTTAAAACTACTATTTTTAGCTCGGTAATATATACCAATAAGTAGAATAGATATTAGGTATATGAATACGATAATATTATCAATAGGTAAATTAAACATAAATTAGATTTTAAAGCTCAAACTTAGCATTTGTTCACAATATATATGTAGTCAAGAATGCTAGATTTATAATTATGTGTCATAATCTGTTCCAAGAAGTTCAGTATCTGGTGTCCAAATATCTTGGTTGGGATCATATTTCTATATTTTACAGTGGGGTTTAATTTTTGTTCAGTAGTTTTTTTCTTTAGGGGATAGTTAGCGTTTGATTGAGTTGTAGTTTTTATATTTTTACAATATTTATGTATTTTAAAAATACCTATTTTAAGTTGCGGCATAATTAACCTTTATTTATGTAAAAAATAAAATCATTATTAACATTAATCAATAATTATTTCAAATAAAACATAATAAAAATTAATAAGTCAATATTTTTTAAATTAACCTATATTAAAATAGTTCTATAGATCATTATTGAGTATGTTTAAGAAACCTATTCTCACCAGCTAATTCAAGTCCCAACTCTTCAGGATTTTCATTAGCAACCACAACAATTTTAGATATTCTTGAACCGGTATAGAAATTTGTAGTATCATTTAATTTTTCTATATCTTTAGTGGTAACAAGAGAATTATCTATTGTGCTAGAATTATTATTTTGAGACGCTATTGCAAGGCTTAAAAAAGCTTTTAATTCAGGTTTATCATCGGGTACTAATTCTATTAGTTTTTATCTCGATGATCTGCTCCATATTATTAAATTTAACCATTTCTGTGTAGCCTTCATGAATAACTAATTGAAGAGGTGTATATCCATCTAAATCTTTTAACTCTGTTGAAGCTCCTTTTTCTAGTAAAAATTCAGCTATATCATAAAGTTTGCGGTAAATAGCCTTATGTAGAACTGTATGATAAAACGAATCTTGAATATTGATATCATCACCTTGATGATCTAAAATCTTTTTTATAAGATGTTTTAGTTGAGCGGTTTGAAAAAACTTGGATTGGTAAAAAGAATATGCTCCGTAAGTGATGTGAAACTGTTCGAATAGTTTATCTAGTGTAATGTTGTAGCCGGAGTCTTGTGCAGAAGATGAAGATATCAGTGGTACTTCTTGAATGGCCGATAAACTAATGCTAGGGATAAAATTGGAAGAAGCAATAGGCGTTAGGGTGTCGTCTTGCTCTAGTAAGGTAATATCCAGACACCATACCTGTATCATAAGAAGATGTTTGTTCTGTTATTAGAGTAGCCATCGTTTCTATTTCTCTAACTTTAGCCATAAAATTACTATAATCATTTATCTGAAATTAATATATTAAATAATATGAATTTTCAAGGTGAAAATCACTTTAAAAAATCCATAAAATCATTGGATTAAGCTTTGTTGTGTGGTTCGATGTTATTCCTGTATGGCGTTGTTGTGTGGATCAATTCCCCCTCTGTCATCCCACGACTTGATCGCGGAATCCATTCTAAAATACTAATATTAGTATTTTAAATTATTTTTTTGGATACCGTGGTCAAGCCACGGTATGACATCTTAATAATTTAACTCATCCTTGTTAAAAACCCTTGACTCCTTGATATTCCTATAATATCCTATAATTTCCCATTAAATCCCAAATTAACCCAATGAATGTATTTTTATCTAAGTATGTAAATGGTGTTGATAAAAAGAGTAGGGTGTCGGTGCCGGCGAATTACCGTGCGGTACTAGGTAAAGAATTATTTAACGGTGTAATTGCTTATCCGTCGATTAGGAATAATTGTATAGAGGTGTGCGGTATTTCGCATATCGAGAAATTAAGGCAGATGATAGAGACGCTTGATCCTTATTCCGAGGAGCGTGATGCGTTTGAGACTATGATATTCGGGGAAGCTGTACAACTTTCCTTTGATGGGGAGGGAAGAGTTATATTGCCGCAATCTTTAATGAAGCATGCAGGAATCGAAGAGCAAGCATGTTTTGTAGGTAAAGGGGTGATTTTTGAGATTTGGCAGCCGCAGAATTTTGAGAAATATTTAAATGCCGCTCAAAAAATTGCTCATGAAAAGCGCTTAACTCTAAGGAATGCTCATTAATGATACAATCTCACGTGTCTGTAATGCTAAATGAAATGTTAGAGGCCTTAAGCCCAAAAGCCGGTGAGTCTTATTTAGATTGTACGTTTGGAGCAGGAGGATATAGCAAAGCAATATTAGAAAGCTGTAACTGTTATGTCACAGCCTTGGATCGTGATCCAAACGTGATTAAAAGAGCCGAAGAAATTCAGCAAAATTACGGTGAGAGATTTGATTTTGTAGAAACAAATTTTGCGGATAGTTTTGCAAAGCTTAAGGAAAAAAAATTTGATGGGATAGTGCTGGATTTAGGCGTTTCATCAATGCAGTTAGATATAGCAGATAGAGGATTTTCGTTTTTGCATGACGGACCACTCGATATGCGTATGAGCGGGCAAGGGCTTAGTGCCGAGGAGTTTGTAAATGCGGCAGAGGAAAAAGAGCTAGCTGACGTAATTTACAAATACGGAGATGAGAGCTTTTCACGAAGAATTGCTAAGAGAATTGTAGAATATAGAAAAACGGCAAGAATTGATAGTACAAGCAAGTTAGCCGAGATTGTTAGAAGTAGTATAGGATTTAGAAAAGGCAAAATTGATCCTGCAACTAAAACCTTTCAAGCCATTAGGATTTATGTAAACGATGAGCTTGGGGAGTTAGAGCAGTTTTTAGTGAATGTAAAAAATATATTAAAGAAAGACGGACGTTTAGTTGTGGTGTCTTTTCACTCTTTAGAAGATAGGATAGTTAAGAATTTCTTTAAAGAAAATTCGGAAAAGCCGGTAGTAAGATCAAAATATGCTAAAGACGACATGACGATTGATCCAAATAAATGGCTTAAGATTATTACTAACAAAGCTCTAGCACCGTCAGATAAAGAAGTAGGGCTAAATATTAGAGCGAGATCGGCAAAACTTCGAGCAGCAAAAGCGATATATGAGTAATTAATTATGAGTATAAGAAAGCTTCACTATTTAACATTATTGATAACAATTATAGCAATATGTAGTTTGTTTAGCATAAAGGAGCGAGTCTCAACTCTTGATTATCAATTAAGTAGCGTTGTAAAACAGATAAATAGTGAGAATAATAATATTCATATTTTAAAAGCAGAGCAAGCTTATCTACTTTTGCCGGCTAGATTGGAAAAACTTGCGGCGGCTTATTTAAAATTAGAAACAGTTAAATCTTATCAAATGATAAAAGATCCGTTAGGGCCAAATATCGATCAAAATATTAAATTTAATCATAATATTAGTATTTCCAAGAGTAGTAAATGGCGTTACAAAAGAATTACAAATAATAAGTATATACAGACTGTTTCGAGTAGAGTGAAGGATACTCGATGAACTTCAAAAATTGGCTACGTCATCCTACAAGTACTGTGGTACTCACGTATTAAGTATACGCTCCGTTCCTCGTCTTGTGGATTCCTTGCTCTTTTTGAAGTTGATCTTCGTATCTTGGTAGGATTGTTGCATGGCTTGGAAAAAGCGTTCGATGTCATTCCCGCGTAGGCGGGAATCTAGGGTAAAGCGAGATAAATCAAGCTTTTCAAAAAATCTTGATTTTAAAGATTTTTTATTTTTCAAATCAAGTTTTGAAAAGGTTTTAAAGTACTGGATTCCCGCTTTCGCGGGAATGACATAAGGATTGCGGAAATATTAGTGTTTGAAACACCATAAATAACATATGAAACAAATTTGGGAAAAATGGAAACCTACAATTAAAAGTCTAACAATTTGGAATGTTTGTAGTAAAAATACAAAAATCCGATTATTAATGGTTATTTGTGTCTTTTCTTTTCTTTTTTGTACTGTATCTTACAGATTGATAATCGTTGCTACGAATGTTTACGATAAAAATATTAATTCCTTTAAAAAAAATCATCAATTTAGAAAAGAAATAGTTGATCGAAACGGTAATTTATTAGCAGTGAACCTACCTTCTGCCTCATTATTTGCTAATCCACAAATAGTACTTGATCCTGAAACTTCCGTAAAAAAGCTAGCAGAAATTCTACCTGATATTAATAAAGCTAAATTACTTGCAGAACTTAAGTCAAATAAAAGCTTTATATGGGTAAAAAGGGATGTACTACCTAGTCAGCAAGAAAAGATAACTAGCCTTGGGTTACTTGGTTTTGAATTTGAAGAAGAGCAGAAACGAATTTATACCTTTTCTAATTTATTGTCGCATGTTGTCGGTTATGTAGGTAGAGACTCGGTAGGGCTTAGTGGCTTAGAGCTCGCTTATGATAAGTATTTAACTAATTCTGATTATGAATTAAACGAACCAAAGAATCGGAAAGCACCGCTTCAATTATCTATTGATATCAGATTACAAAGTATTTTAAGTGAGGAGATTGATAAAACTTTAAAGCAATTTAAGGCCATAGGAGCAGTAGGCATTATTGCTGATCCAAATAATGGCGAGATTTTAGCATTAGTAAATAAGCCTGATTTCGATCCGCATTATCCGAGTTTAGCCAAACCGGAAGAGCTGTTTAATATAGCAAGTCTCGGGATTTACGAAATGGGTTCAGTGTTTAAGGCATTAACTATGGCAGTCGGCTTTGATACCGGTGCAATAAATATGAATGATGCTTATGATATAAGTTATATGAAAGTAGGAGGATTCCAGCTTAAGGATTATACGCCAAGGCAAGGATGGCATAGTGTACCTGAGATTTTTCTATATTCTTCAAATATTGGCACAAGTCAAATTATGCTTGAAATCGGTAAAAGCAATTTTAAAAAATACCTAAAGAAATTAGGTCTATTAGATCAGTTGCAAATAGAATTACCTGAACGAGGTACTCCGTTATTTCCTTCCGAGAAAAGATGGAATGAGTTAACGAGTGTTACTATGTCGTATGGCTACGGCATTTCGATTAGCCCTTTGCATTTTGTTAGAGCAATGTTACCGGTTGTTAACGGCGGTACTTTATACGATCTTACTTTATTAAAAAGAAAGGATGAAAAAGTAATAGGTACAAAAGTTTTTAGTGAAAATACCTCTACCCAAATGAAGAAATTATTTAGAGCGGTAGTAAAAGAAGGTAACGGTAAAAGAGCAGAGGTCAAAGGCTATCTTATCGGCGGTAAGACCGGTACGGCAGAAAAACTTTCACAAGGGGCAGGGGGAAAAAAGAAATATCTAAAAAATAGTAGAGCGTCATCGTTTTTAGGTATGCTGCCTGCATCTAACCCGCAATATATTATTTTTATTAGATTTGATGAGCCGAAACCGACTAAAGAAAGCTTTGGCTTTGCAACCGCAAGTTGGACGGCTGCCCCTACTGCCGGTAGAGTATTTGAACGTATGATATCTTTATATGGTTTAGAACCGATAGAACAAAGTGAGGAAGAAAGTTAAAATATTACCTAATAAGTATAGATTTTGTCATTGCGAGCAGGCATTGTTGCGTAGATCGGTAAAACCTACTTGATGTCATCCCCGCCTATGCGGGAATGACATAAAACGATCTGTGCAACAAAAAGCCTAAATTTTCTGGCAATGACGCATTTATAAGCTAAAAAGGAGGTTTTTATGTCAAAAAATAAAAATATAACAGATAAACCTAGTATACCTATCCCATGGCTTAAGTCTTTTGATCTTACGACAACAATAAATAATATTATATCAAAACAACTATTTATATCCACAAGTTCCGAGGCACAAGAAGAATTAGAGCTTAGCGATAATGATAAAAGACCTAACCCTAGTTGTTGTGAGTTATTGTAGAATCCATATTCATTTTTTAAAACTGTACAAAATAGAAAATTAATTTATATTTTGTATATGGTTGATATGGTCGTTGGGTGGTTGCAATTTTTCTATTGTCACCCCGTGGTTTGACCACGGGGTCCAGTAAAAATGACCACACAAAATGTTGTTTATATAGATCCCGCGATCAAGTCGTGGGATGATAACCTAATTGCCGATCAAGTCACGGTATGACACAGTACAAAACTATATAACAAAAAACTATTTATGTTAAAGATAAAACAGGAAATATATAAAAATAGCTTACAAATAATATTAAAATTGCTGTTTGCTTTGCTATGTTTTTTTATAATATTATTTCCGTTAGTGAGTTATAAAATAAATATTCAAAGCAGAATCTTTCCGGCGATGGAAATTATATTTATTTATTATTTTATGTCGTTATATTCCTTAAATATTTTTAGCATATTTTTTCTCGGTCTATTTATAGATCAAATAAGTGGTATGCCTATCGGTACAAATTCGCTAGTTTTTTTATCGGCATATACGATTTATAAATTATCTTCAAAATATTTTGTAGCTAAAAACTATTTAATAAATTTCATTATTTTTTGCGTTTATTGTTTATTTATATTGAATTTTAAATATTTACTAATAACAATCAAGAAGCTAGAAGCAGACGGATATTTAATAATTTTCTTTCAATTTTTAACAACTATATTTTCTTATAATATAATTCGTCTTATACTTGACTCTCCTATGAATTACTTTAAAAAGTATGCTAAATAAGAAAATACTACATGGTGAGTTAATTTCACGAAGAGCCTTTATAATCGGATTAGGTAAACTCGGATTTTTATCGTTGCTTGGAATAAGAATGTTTTATTTACAGCTTATTAAAAGCGAAGAATATAAGACTTTATCGGATAAGAATCGTATTAATTTCGTTGTACTTCCACCGACTAGAGGAAGAATTTACGATTTAGACGGCAATATTTTAGCTACTAATAAACCATGTTATCAGCTAGTAATAGATAGAAGCATTAATAATAATTATAGGGATGAATTAGAAATAATTAGTAATATTCTAAATTTATCTCTGGAAAAATATAATTATATTAAGCAAAAAATTAAAAAATCTAGTCGCCACACTCCTTTAATAATATTTGATCAGCTTGATTGGCAGCAAGTATCAATGATTGAAGAACAAAAGCATAAACTCGCTTCAATATTTATTGATATAGGTTATTTAAGGTTTTATCCTTTTTCAAGCGTTACTTCTCATTTAATCGGTTATCTTGGTCAAATAAATGAGCACGAGAAGCAGGAATTAAATATACATAGTTTAAGCGATTTTAATATCGGTAAATCCGGTATTGAAAAATATTACGATAATAAACTAAGAGGAGCATTTGGTTATAAAAAAGTTGAAGTAAATGCTTACGGTAAGCAGGTAAGAGAAATAGCAGGAACCCCTACTAAATCGGGTGAAGATATGCATTTAAATATCGATGTGTCTCTTCAGCAAAATATCCAGCAATATTTAAATCCTAAAGGTTCTTCGGCAATAGTTATGGATACTAAAACCGGAAATGTACTAATTTGTGCTTCCACTCCGGGTTTTGAATCAAATCATTTCAGTAAATTATCGGAAAATTATTGGCAAAGTTTAACGAGTGATCCTTATAAGCCTTTAATTAATAAGGTAATACAAAATTCTTATCCTCCAGGCTCGGTTTTTAAAATAATTACCGTACTTGCAGCCCTTGAAGTAGGCATTAATCCTAATAAAACCGTTTTTTGCGACGGTAGCTCTGCTCTTGGTACTAATAGCTTTAGATGTTGGAATCATAGCGGACACGGAACGTTAGATATGATGTCTGCTTTAAAGCATTCTTGTAATATTTATATGTATGAATTAGCAAGAATAGTAGGTCCGGATAAAATTCTTGAAGTTGCAAGAGAATTTGGCCTTGGTTCAAAAACCGGTATTGATTTAACTCCTGAAAGTAGCGGGTTTGTACCGTCAAAAGAGTGGAAAAAGAAAAAATTAAAGCTTCCTTGGTCAATAGGAGATAGTTTTAATTTAGCAATCGGACAGGGGTTTCTAGGGGTAACGCCGATGCAGCTTGCAAGGTTTATTACAGCTATTGCAAGTAACGGTAAACTGTATACGCCTAGAATATTAAAAAATGATCCGGAATTTTATAATGTCAATATTAAGCCCGAAAATATCACAATAATCCAAGAAAGTTTGTATAATACCGTTAATGTTGCGGGAGGTACGGCGTATTATAATAGAATTTTAGGCAAAAATAGGCAGCTCGCTGGTAAAACCGGTACTTCGCAGGTGCAAGGCAAACTAAATGCTAAAGATGATTTAAGCCGTAAATCTATTGCTTGGGAGAGGCGTAATCATGCCTTGTTCTTAGGCTTCGCTCCTTATCACGATCCTAGTTATTCCGTTACCGTCTTTATTGATCATGGCGGAGGCGGTAGTAAAGCCGCCGCCCCTGTAGCTCGTAAAATTATGTCGGACGTGTTGGATAAGTATTTATAGCTTTTTTCAGTTTGTAGTTTGTGCTATTATGTGTCGTAATGTGTTATTAATTAAAGATAGGTCATAAGATGGCAAGACTGAATTTAACTATTCCGGACGAACTAAATAATAGTTTAGCATAGTCAGCAAAAAACTTAGACAGATCAAAAGGGTATATATAGTACGTAAAGCAATTGAATATTATCTACAGGAAATACAAGAAGATTCAGAAGATGCAAAATTGCTTTGCAAAGAATTAATGCCCCTGATTTTAAAACTTACACTACTGATGAAGTGAGGGAATGGTTAAAAAAGAAAAATGTTTAAAGTTATATGAGAAAATAAGGCACGTGCAGAATTAGCTGAATTGTGTGGTATCCAGAAAACAACTTAAAATACTAATATTATTAGTATTTTTAATTAGACCCCGTGATCAAGGAACTAGGTGACAATGGCAAAACTGATCCACACGGATAATGCTAGCTTTATATAATTATATCTTAACTCATATCAAAAAATACTTTATTTTAGTTAGTAGTTTGTGTTATTAATACCTAGGCTTTGCATGCGGAAAATTAAATTAATCTATTTTTTGTTGTAAATCATAAGATTTTTTTGAAATAGGAATAACTATTATTGCAAAAATCTTATTAATTTTCTTTTACAAAACCTAGGAATTATTATAGAGGTATATATATGTCTAAGAAAAAGCAGGACGATCAAATAATAAAAGAATTAGAAGAAAGACTAGCAAAACTTAAAGGCACTCCTCCATCACTTGAAGAATTAGAAGAAAGGTTTGCAAAGCTCCAAGATAGACCTTATATCCCCACAAAAAAATCCGGTAATGAAGTAGACGATCTAATTGAGCAGCTGCAATCTGAGCTTAAACTAGAACAAAAAAGTAAAAGCCTTAATGATCAAAAAGACCAAGCAATACGTGATAGGCTAGATAAATTAAGAGAAGACAGTCCTATAACGCAAAAAAAGACACCTATAGATCTTTCTTTTAATGATACTAAATCAATAATTACCGATACTATAGATGCTCAGGCAGATATAGCTAGTTCATATGCTAATCGCTCTACCGAGTTAGAGGAGAAAAAAGCATTACTCCATTTAGCTCATAATCTAACTGAAGCGAGAGATATTATTAGGGATATACCCCCTATATCTAAAGAATATGCGCCTAAACTATTAGATGTTATTGCTAGTTGGTTAGGTAAAATTTATGAAGGAATAAAGAAAATAGCTTCGCCTGCAGTTAATATTATAAAAGAAATAGGTAGTAGTCTTGTTAATTCGATTAAATCACTTCCTCACCAATCTTCCAAGCAACAAATAAAATTAAAGAAGTTATATAGAACATATGTTGATTTGAAAGGAATAAAGCCAAAGATAAAAGAAGAGTTTCTTAAAAAATATTATGAGCGAATTGATCAGCTACAAACTCCTAAGGAAATATTTGTAGAAACTGCCAAAATTACTCAATCTATAAGGATAGCCGGAAAACAAAAGATAAATACTCTTAAACAACAACAAATTATTAATAGAATGAAGCAGCAAAGTCCTACTGCTTTTATAAATAATAATTCATTTACACCGTCTAATACTCCTACTAATAAAGCAAAGTCTTCCAAGAGCAACCAAAGGTAAATGCTATGTTCTTCCTGTGAAAGCAGGTATCTAGAAAAATAACCCTTAATATTGGACAAAATTATACCTTTAACAAAATAAGCATATAAAAAATTTTTTATATGTTTTACTGGATTCCCGCTTTCGCGGGAATGACATAAAGAGCATTTACTGATCCACGCATGCCACGCGGGGATGACATACTGAATGTTCGTATAAGGACCAAGGTATTTAAAGATTATTCTACTCCTTTCATTCCGCTTGTCTTAGCTTTATCAAACGAAGTATCTTTAATTGCTGTTTCGGTAAAATCGGCATTTGTTAGGTCGGAGTTATTAAAGCCCGCCTGATCAATTTTAGCTGATTTAAATATACTATCTGTTAATATTGAGTTTGAAAAATCTGTTTTAGTAAGTATTGCTGCAGAAAAATTAGCCTCTTTTAAAATAGAATTTTTTATTACCGTATTTGTTAGGTTAGCATTTTTAAAGATACTATTTGAAAAATCTACTCTATCAAATATTAAGTTGCTCAAGTCAAAATTTGTTAAATTCATATTTGCTAAGTGAGTTATTTTTTGCAAATTTTTTACCGAATTTATTACTATATTATTTGGTAGAATTTTGCTCGAATTATCACTATTTAAAATAATATTATTAGAAACATTAGTATTAATAAAACCGGAATACGCTTGGTAGTTAATATTATTTATTTGCGAATTAGAAAGGACGGAGTTAATAACCGCAGTATTTGTTAGATTGGAATTTATTAGAGCTACTTGGTTGAAATTGCCTAAAGTAATTTTAACATCTGAAAAATTTACGTTTTGTATTAAAGATTTAGAAAAATTTATATTATTAAATTGTCCGTTAGTTATATTTGAGTTTATTATTTCACTGCTGTTTAAGTCAGTATTAATCACTATAAATTGTTTAAAATCATTATTGCTAAAAATATTATTAGTATAGCTAATATTATCTAAAGTAATATTTGAGCCTTTAGTTTTATTAATCCTTACAAAATTAGCATTACTATTTTTTATTGATAAATTATTAAATTTATTATCGTTTAGACTCATATTATTTAATATCGCATTATTGATTTTAAAATGCTTTAAAACTGAACTACTAATTGTACTATTTTGTAAATCACATTTAGTAAGGCTAATATTTTGTAATGTTGAATCTTGAAAGGAAGCGTATGAAAAGCAAGAGTTATTACTTTGTACGTTATTAAAATTTACTTCATTAAAAATACTTTGTGTGAAGTTAGAATCCTTAATTATTACTGCTGTTAATGTAGTTTGACTTAGGTTGCTAGATTCAAAATAATTATTAGTAAAATTGGTATTATTTATTATACTTTTTTCTAAATCCGTACCGTAAAATATTGAATTTGTTATATTAGTATTTTTAAAGCTATTATTCTGTAGGTTAGCTTTTTGAAAATTAACACCGTCGATAGTATTATTGCTCCATAATACATGACTAAATTTAGAATTTTCAAAGTTGACATTTATTATAGTAGTTTTATTAAAAGCAGTATCGCTAAAATTTGATTGAACAAAATTTGTATTTTGTAATGTTATATTGTGAAAAATTGAACCTTGAAAGTCAGAATTATATCCGGAAATATTTTTTATTACCGAATCTGCAAAATTACTTTCTTGAATTATAGCATTTGTAAGTATTGCTTTTTCTAAATTGCTACCTGCAAAATCAGCACGTAATATTTCGCAGGAAGTCAAATCTATTCCTGATAAATCTTCATTTATTAGCTGTACTCCTATTAATTTTACTCCTTTTAAATTTGAACCGAACTTCTCTTTAAGGTTCACTTTAAGGTTTTTAGAATTTTGCGATATTATATAATTCCGAATTACCGTGCTTTGGCTATCCGTAAGTAATCCGTTCGCATCACGAGTAGATTCGGAGCAGCTGCTTAATAACAAATAAATCGTAATTATTGATATGACTTTAAGCATTTGCTTCCTCATATTCTTCGTCATTTATTCTATTTGTAGGAGGTATATGTAAGCTTAATAATTTTAATTTACGATGCAAAGCCGATCTTTCCATACCGACAAATGAGGATGTTTTTGAAATATTATTATTAAAACGACTCATTTGTGCCGATAGATATTGACGCTCAAAAACTTCTCTAGCTTCTCTAAGCGGCATAGATAACATATCAAAGCTATCTTCAAGTTTTGTAAGATTAGCACTATTTGCTAATATTTCAGAAGGTATCATATAAGGTTTTATAATTTCATTATTACCTGTAGTTAACGGATTCATAATTAAAGTCCATTCAACAACGTTACGTAATTGTCTAATATTGCCCGGCCATTCATAGGATTGAAGAGCAGCGATAGTTTCATCGGCAAAGCTACGTTCTTTTAAACCTGAAAATTTTGAAAGTTGCTTAACAAAATACTTAACGAGTAGTGGTATATCTTCTTTTCTTTCATATAATGAAGGTACTTTTAGAGAGGATACATTAAGGCGATAATATAGATCTTCTAGGAATTTGCCGTTATTAACTTCATCTTGGATATTTTTAGAAGTACCGGTGATAATTTTTATATCAATTTTAATATTTTTTCCGCAAGGTTTTGTAATAGTTTGATCTTTAAGGAATTTTAATAATTTTACTTGGATAGGAATAGGAATATTACTGACCTCATCTATATATAAAGTACCGTTATTGGCAAATTCTAAGATAGTAGGGCGTTTATTATTTGCCTGCTTTTCCGATTCGCCGAATAATTCTTGATTGATTTTTTCCGTAGTCATACAGGTAGGGCTGAAAATAATGAACGGATTATTAACCCTTTTAGATTGTTTATGAATTAATCTTGCTGCAAGTTCTTTACCGCTACCGACTTTACCGTGAATCATTATACGACTGCTAGAGGTAGCTGCCTTTGCTATTGCCATTTTATATTTTAAAGTTACCGAACATTCGCCTACTAATTCAGTTTTATCTATAACCTTTGATTTTAAATCTATATTTTCGCGTTTTAACTTTGTTACTTCACAAGCTCTTGTAAGTAAAATAACTAATTTATCATTATTAAACGGTTTTTCTATATAATCGTAAGCACCCATTTTTATAGCATTTACTGCTGTTTCTATAGTACCGTGACCGCTAATAATTATTACCGGCATTAAAGGATAGCGTTTTTTTATTATCTCTAAAATCCCAAGTCCGTCAATTTCGCTTCCTTGAAGCCAAATATCAAGTATAACTGCAGAGACCGGTTTTTCGGAAAGTATTTTAAGGGCTTGAGTACTATTAGCGGCAACCTTAGGGTTAAAACCTTCATCTTTCAAATTTGCAGCAATGAGATTTCGTATACTCTCTTCATCGTCTACTATTAAAACATCTAGTTGTGACATTACAATTTACCTTAAAAATATTAATACTAGGTTCTTGCGTACGATTGCTAATTGATTTAATATTTTACGATATTTTTTGCTGCAAATTATAAGATTTTTTTTGAAATATGAATAACTAATTTTTTCAAAAATCTTATTAATTTTCGCTAAAAAATATCGTAAAATATTAAATCAATTAGCAATCGTACGCAAGAACCTAAATATATACGTTAATGCCGAATGTAAAAGAAAGCAACATTTTTTTATAACATTTTTGTCACAATAGCTATTTATAATGTAAAGGTTGGCTGAGATTACATAATATTAAAATTATTTAAGGAATTTTAATTAATTTTATTTGCAGTTTGTAGTGTTATAAATGATTATATATAATGAGAGGGGTAGGATATCCAAGTCGTCGTTGCGAGCGACCGTAGGGAGCGTGGCAATCTCATGAAATAATAACAAGCTCCTGAGATTGCTTCGTCAATTACTTCGTAATTTCCTCGCAATTTCCTCGCAATGACGATGACGATTGTGTATCCAACAGTAAAACCGATTTTAAAAATTATGCTTAACATTTTTTTAATGATTATTTCATTATTTATTTGCTTAATAACCTACCTATTTATCAGCAAAACGGATATTTTTACAAATTTATTGATTTTAAATAGCTTCACGACTTTAGCGAGTGTATTGATTTGTTGTTTAGGTTTATACTCAGGCAATAGTTCATATTTGGATATAGCAATTATTTATTTTCTTCTAAGCTTTATAGCAACAAACGGATATTTAAAATATTTCATAAATGAATCGAATGAAAACAAAACAGATTGATAGACATCTTGCCAAATTCACTTATAGAGAGGAATTTGTAGGAGACACGAAACGCAGCATCGCAGCGTACACAAGCGTACGTGAGGATGCGAGTATCGGATCGACGCACAAATTACCTCTAGAAGTAGAAGAGTTTGGGAAGATGTCTAATACGGTAATTTTAGGATGCGGTCTTAGCGGCATGTTAACGGCGCTTTCTTTTGCACAAAAGGGTATAAAAACTACTATATTCGAGAGTAAATCGGTAAAAAGCCCAGAGTTTTTTAAAGATATAAGAACTACTGCTTTAACGCCGCATTCTAAAAATTTCTTATTCTCTATTGATATATGGGAAGAGCTTGAGAAGTTTGTAGCAGAAATGCAAGACATATATGTAGTAGATAATAAGGCTTCAGAGATATTAGACTTACGAAATGACGCTGACGCTGTACTTGGATATGTGGTTAAGAATAGCGACTTTAAAAAAATGCTATTGTCAAAAATAACTAATAATCCGTTGATAACATTAATTGATAATAATCAATATCAAGAGGTTATAAGCCATAATGACTACTCGATTATAAAATTTGATGATAACCAAATTAAGTGTAATTTATTAATTATATGTGACGGAGCAAATTCAAAAGTGAGGTCTCATTACTTTGCTAATGAAATTGAGAAACCTTATCAAACTGCTCTTACATTTAATATTAAGCATGAAAAGCCGCATGAAAATTGTGCTATGGAGCATTTCCTGCCGCTTGGTCCTTTTGCTTTGCTGCCTTTAAAAGATCAATATGCTTCATCCGTAATATGGTCAACTTCTTCTGATCAGGCTGCTTTAATTGTGAATTTGCCTGTAGAAGAAGTTAGGTTTTTAACTCAAAGAAATGCCGGTAATTCCCTAGGTAAAATTACTATTGATAGTGAGATTAGTAGCTTTCCACTAAAAGCCCGTATAGCAAATAGATATTTTCATAACCGTATAGTGCTTATTGCCGACACTGCCCACACAGTACATCCGCTAGCCGGACAAGGGCTTAATCAGGGCATAAAGGATATAGAGATTTTGAGTATGATAGTTAGTAATAATGGCACATTACAAGAATATCAAAAGTTAAGGCAAGAGGATAATTTTATTATGTATAAGCTGACTGATGAGTTAAATAATATTTTTTCAAATTATTCCAAAAATTTAAGATGTTTAAGACAAATAGGATTTAAGGTGATCAATAATTTTAAACCTGTAAAAAACTTGATTACTAGCTATGCGATGGGGAAGAGGTGAGTGTTCTTTTGTATCATTTCTAGCTAGTTCTGATGTCATTCCCGCGAAAGTGGGAATCCAGTAATCAAGAATCGATAAAAGCATTGTTTGTTTATACTTTTTAAAAGATGGATTCCCGCTTTCACGGGAATGACATAGAATGTGAAATAACATAGAACATAATTTTATGAGATATGCATGAGTAAAGAAAATTTAAGCAGTAAATCATCTATTAATACTCCTGAAGAAGGAATAAAAAATGCAGCAGAAGATAATAAGCTTAAATCTTCAATAAATACCCCTGAAAGAGTAGAGCTTTTAGAAGCAGCACAAACAAAAGCTTCTGAGCCTTCACAGGAGAACGGCAATCGTAAAATAAGCCAGCAGGAAAAAGAACGCTGCAAGAGGATACGGCACTTTACGGTGCTAGAGTTGTTCGTGCCGGAATCGCTGCAAGTGGAGTAGCAATCGAAGTGGTACAGGAGGGCAGTAAAGTTATCGCTAGTCCTACTCATATTAGTAGAAGGAGTAATTAACGTTGGAGAAAAAGTAGCAAAAGCTTATGATCCGGTTGATACACTTCAGCAAGGTGCAAAAATTAAAGAAAAAGGTCCCCCAAGTCCCGGTTTAGCCGATAAGGCATTAAATAAAATCATGACACTACCCGGTGGTGAAACTGCAGCAAATGTTCTAGAGAAAACATATAAAACATTAGGTAGTAAAGCAGTAAGACGTGCGGCTAGAATTGGCGGCGTTGCAGTATCGTTAGTCCTTAATCCCACTCCCGTCGGGGTTGGGCTTGCTGCACTTTCTTTATCAACCGTTGCTTACAATGTTGGAAAAGAAACTTTAGAAGTAAAAGAAGATAAGCGTTTAGATAGAAAGAAAAAACTTTAGAAAATATTAAAGCTAATTATGTGAAGCAAGCAGAGTTAGTAGTTACTACTCGAATAGATAAAGCAAAAGATAGCCCTGAACTTAAAAATGTCTTGGATACTCAATTAGCTAAAATTTACCAAGAAAAAGTTGAATCTGAAAAATTAAATACAACTAGAACTAAAGAGATTTTAAAAGCAATACGAGATACTACCTTAGAGACGGTATCTTTAGTAGCACAAGCAAGCTCTGTAGGCGGTATTATAGGCGGTTTGGTAGCAGGTGCTATTGGAGGAGGAGCGGAGCTAATGTAATAGGTGAAGGAGATGCTAATTTAGTGCGTATGGAGCGAAAAAAAGATAAAATAAATCAAATAAATAGTTTAAAACATCAATAGGAAATTATGAAGATAAGAAAGACTTGCTTGAAAAAGAAAGGCAAGCAAAAATAGATACCAAAGCATTAGAAGAATTTTTAACTATACCCCCTAAAATTGATCAATTAAGTGAAGGGCAGCTAAGAGAGCATTTTAATGTAACTGGAGCAAAGGTTGCAGCGAGACCTGAATTTGCTCCTCCTACTGAAAAAACTAATTTTGAAAAAGTTAAATCGGCAGTAAAAGTAGGAGTCGGTTATTTTGTGGAATCGCAATTTGGTGATTTAAAAGAAATATACGGTAAAAAAGAAGAAATATTTCAATCTTTTATAACTCCAAATGTTAGTAATAAAGTAAAACCTGAGCAAAATAAAGCTCATGAGCAAGCCAACATATGCAAGAAAATTTGTCACGTGGCAAGGGGGTTCGTTATGGTGCTAGCGCACCATCATCACAATCAACACCGAATGCTTCTAAACACCATGAATCTTCAAGAGGATTTTAATTGTTAATAAAGACTTATAATTATCTTATAGATTATATCTTGCCGCAGAGATGTTTAAGCGGTGCGGAAATACTAGGGGGAGCGGTGAATTTTGTAGCGATTGTTGGAAGAAGCTAGAGTTTATAGCAAGACCCTATTGTAGTATATGTGGACAAAGATTTAGTATAAAAATCTTAGATAACTGCATTTGTGGAAATTGTTATAGCAACAAACCTAATTATGAGTTTGCTCGCAGCTTATTTAAGTGTAATGAGCATAGCAAAAAAATAGTTCATCAGTTTAAATATCAAGATAAGACGATATTTGCTAAGACCTTTGCTAAGCTTTTATATAATAGATATAGCAGCGAGGATATAAAAGATATTGATTTAATCATACCTGTACCTACGAATGTATAATCCTGCTCATATTTTAGCTATGGAAATTGCAAAAGTTACCGATAAAATGTTAAAAGCTGAGATTTTAACTAAAGCAAAATGGACTAAGTCTCAGACTTTTCTCTCACGAAAACAACACAAAAATAATATAAAGGGTAGTATCAAATTTAACACAAAGTATAATATTGTAAGTAAAAAAATCTTATTAGTCGATGATGTCGTTACCACTGCTGTTACTATAAATGAATGTGCTAAAATTTTACGACAAGCCGGGGGTGGCGTCGGTAAAAGTCTTAAGTGTTGCTATGACATAACGTTATTGCAAGGGGACATGGTTGTGTGTATCGAAAAACACACTCGATGTCATCCCTTGGCTTGACCAAGGGATCCAAAAAATAATAAAAATTTTTATTATTTTTAACTGGACCTCATGGTCAAGGCATGGGGTAACACAGAAGGTAACTTATGCAAAATGAAATAAAAAAAGTTTGTGTTATTGGTGCGGGAGTAATGGGTTCAGGGATTGCAGCGTTAATTGCTAATTCCTCTTATTAAAGTAGTGCTGCTTGATATTATCGCTAAAGATTCCGATGATCCTAATAAAATAGTTAACACCGCTAAAGAAAATTTGCATAAACAAAAACCTCCACCTCCACCTTTATCTTTTCCTGATAAAGCAAATTTCATTACCATCGGTAATTTAGAATATGATTTAGATTTAATTAAAGAATGTGATTTAGTGATTGAAGTTATTGTTGAGAAGTTAGAAATCAAACACCAATTATATAATAAAATTATTCCTTATCTTAAAGAAGATGCAATTATTGCTTCTAATACCTCTACATTACCGCTTGAAAGACTCAAAGAGAATTTACCAGATAATATTAAATCTAGGTTCGTTATATTACGCATTTCTTCAATCCGCCAAGATAATATGGAACTGCTTGAGTTAATTATAGACCCTATGATAAAGGCTGAAGTAATAGAAAGAGTATCAGAGTTCTTAACGAAAACGCTTGGTAAAATTATAGTAAAATGTAATGATACGCCTGGTTTTATTGCTAATAGAGTAGGGTATTTTTTACTTGAATTAGTAGCCCGTAAAGCGATAAGTCAGAATCTTGATGTTGCTACTATAGATAAAATATTTACTACATTTTTGGGGCTGCCGAGTACCGGAATTTTCGGTTTATATGATCTAATCGGGTATGACGTAATGAAGTTAATTTCAAGTTCATTACTTGCCTCTCTTCCTGCAAATGATGCTTATCATAAAATAATATGTAAAGACCCCTGTTCTTGATAAGATGATAGAGAAGCAGTTAATTGGACGTAAAGGTGACGGTGGATTTTATCGTTTATCGGTATCAAATGGCAAAAAGATTAAAGAAGTTATCAATATAAACGACTTATCATATAGTCCTGTTCAAAAAGTAGATATTTTAATCTTGATGCGCTTCTTGTAAGTGATTCAGTTTACGGTAAATTTTTTACTGAAATTATCACGGAATTTTATGTTTATTTAGCAGGTCTAGTTCCGTCGGTTACGGATAATATTTATGATATCGATGCTGCTATGAAGCTTGGTTACAGCTGGAAATATGGTCCATTTGAATTATTGACTATAGCGGCTAAAAACGGTTGGAATTCGGTAATTAAAAATGCCGATTTAATGCATATCCCACTTCCGCAATATTTAGCCAATAAAGAATATCAAAAAATCGATAAACAAAAATTTAATTCTCACAAAGATATTTTACAAGAAAGTCAGATAGTATTAGAGAATGGCTCGGCAAAATTAATACTTTATCAAGATGTTTTGATTTTTGTTATTACTATAAAAATGAATTGTTTAAATCATGAGGTGTTTTATTTACTACAAGAAGCAGCAAGTAAAGCCGAAAATGACGGTAAAAATCTTTATATTTATCCGTAAGGAAATAATTTTTCTGCCGGTGCTGATTTAAAACTTCTTCTGTCTTATATTGAAGATAAGAATTTTCACGATCTAGAGAATTTACTAAAGCTGGGACAGCAAACCATGCTCCACTTAAAATATTCCTCTGTACATGTTATTAGCTTGTGGTCTTGGTGTGGCACTTGGAGGTGGATATGAGCTGTTATTGCACTCAAGCTTTATTATAGGAAATCAAGAACTTAACGCAGGGCTTGTAGAACTTGGTGTTGGTTTAATACCCGGGTGGGGCGGTGTTACCGAAATGTTTGCTTGAAGTAATGGTAATAAAACTAAACTAATTAGAAATATCAGCAATATTATAGAGCAGAATAAAACAAGTTCAGCCGGATTACTTTAAAGCAGATTATGATGTAGAGAATATGCACGTAAATATGAACAAGCATTATATTTTAGAGGAAGCTTTAAAATTAAACCTACCTAAAAAGATAGTACCGATTCCGCATAAAATTACTTTGCCTAAAATAAATTTAGCAACAGCAATAGATACATCAAAATATAACGATCTACAAAATAAGGTGCTTAGCAAATTTCAAGATATTATTGATACACATAATGAAACAAATGAAGAAGAGCTACTTGCCTATGAGCAGGAAATATTTTTAGAACTTGTAAAAGATCCAAAAACTATAGAGAAGCTGAAAGTAATTGTGGGATAAACTCCTACTATGTCATTCCTGCGAAAGCAGGAATCCAGAAAAAGTAGTCTTAATATTGACAAAATAAACCTAAAAAAACAAGTTTTTTGTAGGTTTTACTGGATTCCCGCTTTTGCAGGAATGACATAGAGAGTATTTACCGGTCCACGCAACAATGCTTCACGGGAATGACATAAAAACCGTGCGGGTAATGCTACTCCACAATAATATTGCCTATAACACCACGATAGTAAGTTTGAGGGTCGTACATAGCTTCACTGTAAATAGCAGGAGTAGAGAATATGCCCTTATTAACTGCTTTGATTTTATACTGATACGTTATTTTTTGATCAGAAATAGTACCGAAAATCATAACTCTATCATCACGATTATTTATATATATCGGTTTCCATATCATTACTTCCTGCGTGCGTTCTAATATATTTATGTGGTTGTTATCCGGTAAAAGCTCGAAGCCTGCCGGTAATAAATCAAGTAGCACCATATTGCTCAAGGTTTTATTACTACCTGAACGCATGGTGATTTCCACCGTAATATTATCACCTAATTTTACTTTGCTAACCTCTTTATTATTGTCATCGAGATATTTTTTTGTTATTTCTATGCCTTTAACGATCTCTTTATTTTCTGTTAATTGCTTATCATAGCCTGAAGTTAAAAGCTGATAGAAAAAGCCGTTACTTGAGGATGTTAAGTCGATATTCTTATTTTCTACCGACAGCTCAGCAATCATCACTTTATTGCCTGTTAAAGTAACTTCTTTATCTGTAGAGGTTACTTTAATAGTAGCCTCATCTACATGATTTATTTTATCGGCATAGGCAAGACTTGCCATAATAGCATAGCTTGCGGATAGGCTATTATAGTTATCTTTAGCAAAAAGAGCGATATCCTGTACAATTTTTGGGTCAAAGTCTTTTAACCGTTCTGGAAAATGCATAGAAATTAAGTATAAATACTGACTATATTTTATTAGAGGATTGTAATACTGATAGTCTGTTTTTGATATAGGTTTATTTAGAGTAAATCTGTCTAATAATTTCTCCGCTTCTTCATTCATTTGCAGCATTTTATAGCTAGCTGCTAAATAAACGCTAGTCAAATCATCTTGCCATGTATTTTTATGGTACTCGTCTAAATATTTTAAAATATTTGCAATATAGCTTGTAGTAATAACGCTGTTTTGCGTCAGGATATAAACCGCATATGCCTTTTCTCTTGCTTCATCTAAGGAGTTTATTGATCTGTTAGCCATATTCTCTAAATAGTAAATACCTTGATTAAATGTATCACTTGGAACGGCTAAATATCTAGTCGCTCCCTCGCTTAAGAAATGCATAGCATAAACGGAAATAAATGGATCGGAATCGTCATTAAAATTGTTCCAATATCTAAATCCACCGTCATAATTTTGACGTTCTGATAAAGTTTGAAATATTTTTGATAATGATTCATCCATTTTTTTACGATCAGTTTTAAGAATCTGAACTAGTTCTTGTTCATTATATAATAAAATATTGGCAAAATTTTGGCTTATTAATTGTTCAGTGCAACCATAAGGATAATTATCTAGGAAATCTTTAAAGCCAGAAATAATAGCTAGCGGTGATTTAGAAGCGGAAATTTGTAGTTTAGCAAATTCAGGATATACATCCCGTAAGATTTTTAAATTAGCCTTGTTGTCTGTAATAAAGCCTGTATTAACTGTTGTAACGCTTGGACTAGCAGGGCGAACGCTCGTAGTACTAGTTAATTCGGAGCTATGTACTACTGCCATAGATATTATATCCGGCTTTAGGTGATTTATAGAAGCCACAACCTTTAAATCTGCCGAACCGAGTTGATCAGTCGCTTTTAATTTAACATTAATAGTAGCTTCCTTATTTTCGTCTATCGGGATCTCTTTAGGATAATCTAATATTTTAAGTCCTTCACTTGTTTCAATATTTAGAAAAACCTGAGCATTTCCTGAATCTTTTAGGTTATTAAATATTGTTACCGGTACTGTAAATTCATCATTTGGAGCTACAAATAAAGGTAAATTTGGATTGATAATAAGATCGGATTGGACTAATAAATCAGCTTTGGAAGTTCCTATAGAGTCAAGGCTTGAGGCTACCCCTATAACTCTTAAAGTGCCGTTAAAATAGCTTGGTATATCAAATGTGACTTCTCTCTCATCAAGATCTGCTTCTAAAATTCCTGACCAAAATGCTACGGGAGGTTGGCTTTTTCTTTTAAACGGATTAAGGTTTCGAGCGACATTTATACAACCGTCTCCGGCAGGAGCCGCCATATAAGCTTTCATTAATAAAGGACGCTCAGGTAATATTAAATCCATGATTTGTGATGTTTGGACTTCCAAGGCTTTATCGTTAATAAAGTAATTAAGCGGGTCGGGAGTCTGATAACCAGCAAATGATAATATCCCTGCATCAACAGCAAATATTATTATTTTACCGGGATTTGTAGTACGGTAACGAATTGCTAGCTTTTCTCCCGATTTGATTTTTGCAGGAAGTGTTAATCCAATATCTTGTTTATGTTTATAAATGCCCGCAGTAAAAGGTACTACTGCATAGCTAAACGGTGATATAAAGATTTCCGTAGCTTCTATGTCTCTTATAAATTGTACATTTACATATCCTTTACCCTCAAAGCCGTCAGGAATTTTTATTTCTTGAATGCTATTATTTTCATCAGCTTTAAACCATTCAAAATTATGTACTTTATCGGTCTCGATAGTAATTAACCCATAACCTGTATAAGGAGTTATAATATTTAAAAGAATAGTATCGCCGGCTGTATAATCATCTTTATCAAGTTTAACTTTTAAATTTGCTTTGTCTGTTAAATTAGCCGTAACATTTCCTTCACCTATTACCGAAAATTCAGCTTGGGCAAAGATTGTATCTTCTTTATCGGTTAAGTAAATAACGTAATCGCCTGCTTCTTTAGTAGGCACTTTATAAATATAACTTTCGTTTGCCGTGATATTAATTTTGTCAGAAGATATATTAGTCTCAATAGGTACTGAACTGTAAGAATAATTACCGTTACTATCTGCTACTAAGTTATTTACATAATTAATCTTTTTTAAGTTAAGAGTTAAATTAGGTGCAGCTACTTTTTCTGCTTTATTTGATATGGCTATGAATTCTATTGCCGCGCTTGTTTTTGTCTTAATATATTTTAGATCGCTATCGCTTCTAAATCCTATAATATAAGGCAGAGGTGACACTATAAGCGATTTGCTTGCGTTTACGCTTCTTCCTGAATCAGGCTCAAATCCTTCTGCTGAAAATGTTAGATTAAAAGTAGCGTTATAATATTTCTCAATGTTAAGGTCAAAGTTTGCCGTACCTTTAGAGTCGGTAGTAATATCTCCTAAACGTTCGTAAAAAAACTCTTTATTTCCTTTGCTACTATAAAATTTATATTCTTTAAATCTAGGTACGAAAAACTCGGTAGGTCTAATATCAATAAAGCCGCTGACTTTTCTATTTTCTGCAGGAGTGCCGTAAAGATTTATGAGATTAACGGTTGCTTTAAGATCTTTTGGATTCGTCCATAGCTCATCTTGTGAGTTATTGAAGTTTATGTTTATTTTCATGCGGTCAGGCTGAAAATCACCAACCCTGACAGACACGCTATTAAGATAGTTATTGCTGCCTTTATCTCCTACTAAATATAAGCTTATATTGTATAAGCCGGTTAAGGCATCATCAAGCGTTGAGAATAAATATTCGCCGAATCCTTCTGCATCTAGAACTATTTTACTTTTATCTATTACTTTTCCTCTAGGGTTAGTTACTTGTATTTCTAAAGGTAAGCCGTCAAATTTTCCTTGCCAGTCGGTTTGTTTGAGCATAATGCCTATGTGACCTTGCTCGCTTGGTCTATAGATGCCACGATCGGAAAATAAATAAGCTTTTAACCCTTGATCAGAACTAACGGCTCCTGCTACATCAAACCGAGAATAATTAACTTGTCTATCAATTCTACTATACGGCATAAATGAAAAATCATCCTGAGTAGTTAATATATAAGCCACTGGAGTTTTTTCTTTTGAAAAATCATTTATATTTGATAAAACGGCATGTCCTTTACTATCGGTTTTGCTGCTTACTAACACCTCACCGTTAAGTCCTATAATATCTGCTTTTACGCCTCCAGCCGGTTTACCGTTACTGATATAAGAAACAAAGATATGATGCGTTCCGGTTTTATCGGTTTTTACTATACAACCAAGATCGGTAACTAAAATTAATCTTTTATCTTGAGATATAATGTTATTATTGTCTTTAGCATAAACTTTTGCTAGAAATAACCCCTTGGAATAGCTGCCTGCTTCTTCTAAATTAAAATATTTACTGAAATCTAAATCGGTATAATGAGGTAAATTTAAATTTTGAGAGTTCACTATTACTTCCTCTTGAAATACCTCGGAAATATTATACTCATTAAAGGTATATTCATTTATAAAAGTCGGGTTTTGGAAAATATTATATCTATTTGTTTGGCTGATTAAATGATTAACTTCTTGCTGATTAATCTTATCGATTTCTAAATATAATTTATCTATGCCAAGTGAATATACGGGAAGCTTTCTTTCGCCGGCTAATGAAAGAATAGAACCGTCGGACATTAGCTTAACTTCTTTAGGGTTACCCGGTATTTGTACGATTTGAAAATAATCTGAGCCGAGTGTTAAATTATCCGATGTTTTAACACCTTGAGTTACTTTAACAAGCAAAGCTCTTGAGGCAAACGTATCTACTTTAAAACTATGCATAGTAGTAATGCTTGGGACGGAAGATAAAAGCTCAAAATTTATTTTTTCACTCGATTTAAGAATATCATCGGTTATTTCTTTCGGATTTTGCCATTTATAGTTTTTTTTGCCTGCAACTCCTAAGAAAGCCGGCTTATCCTGCGGTAATAAAAATAACTCTAAATGTTTTTTTATTTCCTCACCCGACACCGGTGTATTTGTGGTAATTATAATTATCTGTTCCGGTTTTAGTTTATCATCTTTAACAATTGTAGCAGTACTATTAGTGATTTTTAAATATGAGGATAGACTTGGAATTAATACATTTTCTTTATAAGAATATCTTATGTTATTTGGCGTCTTATTATTTTGATCTTTTACATTTTTATATGTGAAAACTTCTCCGCCATGTAGAGGTTTAACACCGTCTTTTATAATTACGGAAATTGTATCTTCTTTATCTGTAAGCGGTGGTATATTAGTAATAATCGTAGCTTCCGTATTATTGGTATTGAATTTGATAGAAAACGGTAATTTTTCTTTAGTTGAAGATTTTATAAACTCTATTCTTTCCTCTAGAGTTTTAGGATCGATAGGATAGTTAAAAGCTATTTTAGTTTGAACGAATTTTTTGGAAATATCGATATTATCCTGTAGATAATTCATTTCTTTAATAATAGGAAGTAGTGGTAAAGTCCTGAAACTTATATTATTACTTTTTAAACCGACAAAATTAGGGAATATATAATCTTCGATAGTAATCTTATAAGTTTGATGAGCTACAAAATTGCTTTCTGGAGTAAAATTTATGTTATACCACCAGCCAAATCGCCATTCTCCTTTAATATCAGGTGAAATAGATATGTAATCATTTATTTTTTTTCCGTTAAGCCCTAGCTCTCTTTGTGGCTTTGTACACCATTCTTTAATTCTAGAGTCGCAAAGGTCAATATTTAACGCATTTTGTCCTGCTAACAGATTTTCGTTAGTTAATTTAAAATATAAAGGTATTTTTTCGTTAAAGCTTGCAGCAATTAGTTGTAAATTTATTAAACATACGAAAATAGTAAATACAAATTTGCGGAAAATATTTTTCATATCTATAGCTTATTATTTATGATAACTTCAATTATATATAAATAAAATTAAGTAAAGTAATGAATAAGGATATTTTTTTCAATATTCAGCAAAAATTTTTTTGTTATTTGGACAAGAAGAGTGTTATGAGATTATCATAATACTCGGATTTACTATATTAGGAGGCAACTATTTGCACAAGCTATTTGTGTATTACTTTTCACTACAATTTTAAATATATTGTTAAAATATACATTTGAAATACCTTTGAATCCTGCTCTAAATATTAAAGGTTTTGCTTTCCCTAGCGGTCATATGAGCAGCGGCGTAGTATTTTACGGTTGGTTTTTTGCAAATATTATATATTCCTTATTAAGAATAATAATAATAGTAGTGATTTTAACCGGTATGGGATTTTCGCTGATTTATAAGGGCTATCATTATCCGTTGATATTATTGCATCTATAACAATTGGAATAATGGTTATTGCTGTTATATATAGTGTAACCAAAGAAGAGATTATTCAAAAATACCCTTATATGTTTGGAGCGTTTTTATGGCTATTAACCGTACCGATGGTAGCTTATCTTAAAATTATTGACGTGAATTGTCTTGCTTTGGGTATGGACGGTATTTTGGGGATTACTCGGTTTTACTATTTCTGGGGGGCTGTTTTATAAATATTTTGATTTTCCTCAATCAAAATTAAATCGTTTTATTAATTTAGCTATCATTGTCGCTTCAGTAGCTTTGATTGCATATATTAATTATCTATTCAAACAATATTTGGGATATAAGTTTTATTTTACTTGGTTCTTAATAGGTTTTAGTTTTCCACTATCGGTGAGGTTATGCCATATTCATATAAGATCAACGATTAGTATATGAAGTGAGTTAAGTTGCACTTCGTTTCCTTATTTATCGTATAAAGCGAAATTTCCTATTGACTTTTATATAAAACAGTATAAGTTTCTTTACAATTTAATTTTTTATAAAGACATTATGCTCGGCTATGAGAAAGAACAAAGCAGCTTAAATCGTAATCAAAAAGAAGCAATAGGTTTATTATCTGTTGGTACATTTCTTGAATATTTTGACCTTATGCTTTATGTACATATGGTAGTAGTATTCAATGAATTGTTTTTTCCAAAGGCTGATCCAAAAGTAGTTTTTATTTATTCTGCATCTGCTTTTTGTTCAACATATTTATTAAGACCTTTTGGAGCTTTTTAATATTTGGTTGGATAGGAGACGCTATAGGACGTAAAACAACAATTATTACTACCACCTTTTTCAATGTCTATATCTTGTGTAGCATAGATGATGTGAAGAAAGATGAGTCTCCCAAAAGACAAAAAATTGACCTTAGTCGAAATGATTTATTGTTGCAGAAAATTAAGAATAATGATCCTGAAATTGTTCGTGTAGAACTACCTTATGAAGAAGATAGTAGTTTTTTGTCAATTGTAATTAAAACTTTAGAGAAAAATACTGTAGTAAAAGAAATTGATTTATATGGCAGCAACCTTAGTAACGATGATATAAAAAATCTAAGTAAAATTGTAAAGTTAAATCAAATATCACATTTAAACCTGAATTCTACTTCTTTAGATAGTGAAAAAATAAAAATTCTTATTGATGCTTTAGCAGATAATACCTCTCTTGAATATTTATCTTTAAATTCTATTGCGCTGAAAATAGAAGATTTAAGAATATTAATAGATGCTATTAAAAACCACCCTAATTTAAGTTCTTTAGCATTAGGTAGTAGTGAAGTAGGAAATAAAGGAGCAGCAATTATTAGTGAGTTGTTTCATTCAAAACTACCGTTAAAATCCTTAGATATAGGACAAATGAATATTACTGCCGAAGGGATAGACGTTATCGCAAATAAATATTAGCAGTGCAAAATTAATGTCGTTAAATTTAGGGTATAATAACCTTAGAAACGAGGGAGTCATAAAATTACTGCATGCTTTAATGGCTAATCAATATATTAAAGAATTAATATTAAATGAAACAAGAATCTCCGAAAAAAGTGCAGAAGTAATTGAAGGTTTTTTAACCTCACATCTATTGATACTTTAGATTTAAAACAAATAACTTAGGAGATGGAATAAAATATATAGCATCTGCTTTAAAATTAAATTCATGGTTAAAAACTCTAAATCTTAATAACAATAATTTAACCCATAATAATATAAAAGAACTTACTACTGCATTAACCGAAAATAAAGCGTTAGAAACTTTACTCATAAGCAATAATATTGAAATAGGAGATCTAGGTTTTGAAGCAATAGCGAACATCAAAAAAACAATTCTCTAAAAAAATTAGCGCTTATGAACATTAAATTAGGAGATCTAAGAGATAATAACATAACCAATTTGGGTGCGGAAAGCTTAAAAAGCATTCCAGGTAACATGATGATTTTAGTAGACGGTAATGATATTGATAATTCAATATTTGAGAAAAGCGTTGAGGCTTTAGGAGAAAATAATTAAAATTATAAAATAATATTTATATGGCAAATCTAACAAATGCACAGAAAGAAAGGTTAACAGTAGAGTGTGTTAAATATGTAGATAGTCAGACAGTAGAGGAATCATAAGAGATAAAAAATCGAGAGAGGCTTTATTAAAAAGTATTATATTAAACGAATCTATATCTGCCTTAAAAATCCTTACTGAACACTATAAGAAAATACACAAAAATAATAGTGAAGCCCTGGATGAAAGTTTTGAAAAATTAGCAGTTCTAGCGGTTTTAGTAAGTAAAACAGAAAAGATTATTCCAAAACAACTTGTTCCTTATATGGTATTTCATGTTGGATTTGCTGACGAGCATCCTACCCACGGGCTATTCAATGACAACAACAACTCAAATCTGCAGAATTTTGCATATGCTTTCCGTACTCGACTTAACTCAAAGATTATAAAAGAAAATGATACTCCTTTACAAAATAGACGCTTTGATGCCTTAGGTAGGTTAATTCAATATAATAGCCAATGTAGTGCCGTATGTTTTGACGGCAAACAAATTTTAGTAGCGTTCAACGAATTACATAATTCTAGTGTGAACACAAATAAAGTTGAACAAATTGAGACACATACCACAAAAGTTTTTAAATATTTACAAGATTATGCTACTTACACAGCTTTACCTACAGAAGAGCAAAAAAATTTTCTATAACAACAAAATCTATCTACTCAACGAAAAGCGCTACTTCTAGATGTTGCACAATATTATTATAAAAATAATAGTGACCATAAGGATAGATTACCACGTATTTTGCAAGAGCTAGAAAAATATCCGAATAATAATCAAGAGGTTCAACAAAAAGTCTGTAATGTAACCAGTGTAAGTCCAAAAGTAGTGAAGGCAGTAGCTAGAGCTAGAAGAGATTTGATGAAATGAGAAGATGCATTAAACCCTGATACTATTGATGCAAGTAAAAAATTTGTCCATTCAATTATTGAAGCTATAAAACAACCATATAAAATTGTATTAGATGGTCCACTGAGCGATAAAGCTCATGCTGAAATGAGAATAATACAGTATATAAAAGCACAACTTCCAGATCGTGATAATCAATTAAGTGCAGAAATATAATACATAGGATTGTCTAAATTTTGTTGTATTAGTTGTGATTTAATTATAAATAAAGAAACGAAAAATGTAGATTTGCATTTTACTGATAAGAGTAAACAAAAACACTTAATACCGCTTAATATTACTACTAGCGGAGGAAATGGAGTAGGATATGAATGGGATTTAATAGATGCTATAAGAAAAAATCCTGACTGGTTAGAGGATTTTCTAGGTAAAACAGCATATGAAAAATATAACGCTTTATCAGAACAGGAGAAGAAAATAGCAATTAACGGTATAGTAAGATATATAGACAAAGGGGAATTAAAGATTAAGGACACCCCGCTTAAAATAAACCCGGAGAAAGAACATAGCAAAGATAAAGAACATGAACCTTTGAAAAAACAGAGACAAAAGAAATTGACTGCTGACACTTCTTCTAGTGAAGCTGAAGCAAAAAATGAACCTAGGCAAAAGATAATTGCTGCTAAGTACAATGGAAAGCTTTAAACGATCAGTCAAAAAGCAATATCTCAACTGGGAGATAACTCTATATAGAAGAAAAATCTTTATTTCCCGGGAATAAATGTGTTTCTTTCTTGCTTAAATCTCACTTGGTAAAGCTAAATCCACCTCGCTCAAAATATAGTCCGTTCCAGCTTACGGCATTTAACTAAGCCTTTAAGTTTTTTATCCTTTACATAGGTAATTGTGTTTAAGACGTCAAGATAAGAGCTAACTTTTTGGCTTTTCCTTTTTTTACAAGTCTTTTATAAAAAGGTTTAACTGCAGAATTATATCTTACAGACGTAACAGTTGCCATATATAATGCTGCCCGCATCGTTTTTCTACCACCTTTAGTTTTTCTAACCTAACACTTAAACCTGAAAAGCTTGATTTTATGCTGCGTCCACCGTTTGATTCATTCATAAAAGTGAAAGAAATTGAAGAATGGCGCACCCGAGAGGAGTCGAACCCCTAACCTTATGATCCGTAGTCATATACTCTATCCAATTGAGCTACGGGTGCCTAAGTTTGAAGTACTTATTTCTAAGCCTTATTTCTTGTTGCTAACATACGAAGAAGCATATATAAAAGCATAGCATTTGTCAAGAAACATAGAGTGTTCTTATGTTTCTCTGAATAATAAAATATAAAAAATTACAATTAATAGTTGAATTATCATATTATATATTGTATATAGAGGTTCATAAATTGATATGAGAAAAAAATGAATAAAATAAAATTAATCATAATTTACTTACTTTGGATTAATATGACTGCACAAGCAGACAATATATCAGAAAGTGCTAAAAAAAAATTAGCAGTAATTAACTCTTTAAATGTTGAGGAAAAGTGGTAGAAAGGTAATGTAATAAATTGTAAGTCCGGAGAAACTTTATTAGAAGAAACAGAAAAATATAATTCTCCTAAGTTAAAGCGTGTGACTCATTGTAGTTGTTTTGCGTATGCTGCTAGTGCAGCCTTGGGGCTTCCAAATCAGTCTCTACCATCCTGAAAGCGATAAAATTTTTATACCTTACTTTATCAAATAAGCAAGCTGAGTGGCTTGAAACAGACCGAATAAAGAACTGATGGCATTTTGTTAAAGCAGGAAATCGTGATGATAGTTTTATTCAAGCACAAAAATTTGCTAATCAAGGATATTGTGTTGTATCCGTATATAACAATGCTAATCCAAAAAGAGCAGGGCATATTGCCGTTGTAGTACCAAGTAGTAAGGATATAGAGAAAATAAAAAATGAAGGACCGGACACGGCTCAAGCCGGTAATATTAATTTTTCCTGTAGCTCTTTGAAAAGGGTTTTAGGAATAAAAAAGATGCATTTAAAAACAACGAAATAAAATTTTGTTATTATAAAATATAACAGATATCAGTAAGGTAATCGGACAGTTTTTATTCTATGTCATTCCCGTGGGGCATTGTCTGTATGGATCGATTTCCTGTTGTCATCCCGTGGCTTGACCACGGGATCCATAAATATGATAAAAAAAATACTAGTATTTTTAACTGGACCCAGCAGGTACAGGCTACGGGGTGACAATGGTGGAATCGATCTACGCAGGCAATGTCTTCCTGCAGCAGCGGGCATCCCCAGTGTTTTAAGTTATTTTTTTGGATACCGTGGTCAAACCACGGTATGACACAGTGGATTTTACTGATTCATGCAACAATGTCTTGCGGGAATGACGCCGATTTATGCAACAACGTCCCTGGTTTGCAGGAATGACATAATCAGCTTTTTTAGTTATTGGCTATTTTAGAGATTTATGCAACAGCATCTACCCATGAAATTTCTATGCTACCGACTAGATCCACTTGAGGAGTTTCGCTGTAGCTTGGTAAGTTATCATACACAAGATGAGCTAAGCCGGCTATTCCGTTTACTATCCCTGCTGTATTTTCATAAGCAAATTTTGCTGCTTCTATTCCTGTATAAGTCGTATTTTTTAATAACTCAAATGTGTTCTCCGGCGAATATGCAAGAGCTGTTCCAACACAAATCCCCATAGCAACTGTAGGATGAGCATAAAATCTCCATGCAGCCGTTGATATTGCTGCTTTTACAAATATTCGCATGATAATCTAATATATCCAGTATTGACAAAGTACTTACATTCTTTATAACATTGAAAATGTTTGTATTATGAGTATCAAACTAGATTCTTACGAACAAGATATTGAAGATAATTTTGAAAAGCAGCAAAAAATTGATGATAGAAGTGAAATAGCTTTGCTTCAAAAATTTGCAAAAGCACATCTTAGTAAAAAAAGATCTGTTACTATTAGGATTGCAGAACATGACATAGAAGCAATAAAAATTAAAGCTTCTAAGCATGGTTTGCCTTATCAGACCTATCTTAATATGCTAATTCATTCAGACCCTACTAAACTCTAAATATTAGTATAGATATAATCATGAAAAGAACGTTAAGTTATTGAATGAGCGTGGTATAGGCTTTGAAGAAATAATACAGTCGATTGCTGACGGTAATTTATTAGATATTAAATTACATCATAATCAAGAGAAATATAAAGGTCAAAAAATTTTATATGTTCAAATGATTGCGCAAGTATATGCAGTACTTTATATAAAAGGTGATAAAGATGCTATTTTCCTTAACACTTTATTTCCTAGCAGAAAAGCAAAAAAGGAATTTTTAAAAAATAAGAAATAATATATGCGTTTTATAGAAGAATTTATAAATAAAGGATATTTCCATCAATGTACCGATTTGGATCGGTTAACTGCTATAACGAAAGAAACAAAAATAGCTGCGTATATAGGTTTTGACTGTACTGCTACATCACTCCATATCGGTAGTTTAATGCAGATAATGATTCTGCGATTGCTTCAGCAGCACGGACATAAGCCTATTGTAATTATCGGCGGCGGTACGAGTAAAATCGGTGATCCTACTTGGAAAGACGAAGTGCGCAAAATTTTAAGCAAAGAAGATATAGCTAAAAATGCCGAAGGTATTAAAAAATCTTTGTCGAAGTTTATCAAATTCGGTGACGGTAAAAGTGATGCTATTATGCTGGATAACGCAGAGTGGTTAGATTCGTTCAATTATCTAGATTTTCTACGGGATTTCGGTAGCTATTTCTCGGTAAACCGTATGCTGACTATGGATTCGGTAAAACTAAGGCTTGAGCGTGAGCAGCATTTAAGCTTCTTAGAATTTAACTATATGTTATTGCAGGCCTATGATTTTTACTATTTAAGCAAGCATTACAATTGCAGCTTGCAGCTTGGCGGTAGTGATCAGTGGGGCAATATCGTAATGGGAGCGGATTTAATTCGTAAAATAAGCGGCAAAGAAGTATTCGGTATGACGACACCGCTACTTACGACTAGCTCTGGTGCTAAGATGGGCAAGACTGCTGCGGGAGCGGTATGGCTTAATGAAGATTTGCTAAGCCCGTATGATTATTACCAATATTGGCGTAACTGCGAAGATGCCGACATAGTTAGATTTGCCAAATTATATAGCGAGTTCACTCAAGAAGAGCTTAATAGGTTTGAGAGTTTAGCGGCAGAAGATATTAATGCAGCTAAAAAACAGCTTGCTTATGAGCTAACTAAGCTTTGTCACTCGGAGCAGGCAGCAAAATCAGCTCTAGAAACTGCAGTAAAGATATTTGAAGAAGGACAAATCGATGAGAATTTACCTACCGTTGTTTTAGAGCAGGAAGTATTACAAGCAGGTATTAGTGCATATGAATTATTTCATGAAGCAGGGCTTGCTACTTCTAAATCGGAAGCACGCAAGCTTATAAGAGGGAATGGTGCTAAGATAAATGATAGATTAGTCGAAGATGAAAATATGATAATTAATACTAATTTCTTACTCGATAAAAAAGTTATAAAGCTCTCTGCCGGTAAGAAAAGACATATATTGGTTAGGGTTTGAATATTTTTCTAGATTACCATGTTCCCTTCAGTTGCAGCATTATTGTATGGCTCAAATATATTATGTCTAATTGAAACTGTAACTTTCAATTAGACAAATTGTATATTTTCTATCTAATGGGCCCTTATAACATAAGTTAAATTCAAATTTAAACAGTAATGACTAAAATAAGGCTTGATGAATATTTGCTGCAAAAAGGTTTTGTAACAGATATTACCATAGCACGAAGTTTGATTATCCAAGGTAAAGTACATAATAAGCATGAGCAGTTAATTAAGCCTGGGATACAGGTTAATATAAATGACACCGACATTAAGGTAAAGCTACCGCAGCATAATTATGTTTCAAGAGGGGCATTAAAATTAATTGCCGCTTTGGATTATTTTAAAATTGATCCCGAAAATTTAGTTTGTATTGATATCGGTAGTAGCACCGGCGGTTTTACAGAAGTGTTACTTGAGCGTAAAGCAAAATTAATTTTTGCCGTAGATGTCGGTTATGGCGAACTTCATCCTAAATTACGCGACAATCCACACATTAAGGTGCTTGAGAAGACTAATGCACGATATTTAACCGATAAACAAATAATAACGAAGCCTGATTTAATTGTTTGCGATGCCAGCTTTATTAGTTTAACTACTATATTACCGACTGCACTAAATTTAGTTAAAGAAGATTGCATGCTTATTGCTTTAATAAAACCGCAGTTTGAGGTCGAAAAGCATGAAGTAGAGCAGGGAGGAGTTATTAAAAATCCTCTCTTACATCAAAAAGTATGCGATAAAATCAAAGATTGGCTTGAGAAAGAGCATAATTTTAAAATATTCGGTATAATAGCAAGTCCAATACTAGGAGCTAAGGGGAATCAAGAGTTTTTAATATGCGGAAAAAGAAAAACGCTTATTTTTCTATAGTTTATCCTTAATTTGAATTGTTTTAGTAATCATTGCATCTTCTAATGTATAATTATTCAATGTTTTTATAAATGCTTCACTTGCTTCTTTAATAAAATGTTTAAATTGGCATGAATTTGTAATTCTGCAGCTATTAGTATTTTTATTGAAACATTCTACTATATCCATATTAGGTTCTAATTTTTCTATTATATCTCCCAACTTCATGGAAGAAGGGTTAAATGCTAGCTTAATTCCTCCTCCTTTTCCTTTACTACTATTAATATATCCTAATTGTGCTAATCTATGAATCACTTTTATCAAATGATTAAGGGAAATATTATGGTACTCTGATATCTCTTTTACACTACAAATTCTTTCCGGTTTTGAAGCAAGATATATAAGGCTACGTAATCCGTAGTCGGTAAAACTTGTTAACTGCATAAAAATTTTATTTATTTTTACCTTGAATATACAAAAAAAACGTCTATATAAGTCTAGTTACTATAATATGTATTTTAAATGCATATTATAGTAAAGGTTATATTATTCAAAAAGGAGTAATTATGTCTAGAACAACTAATAGTGAGAGAAATAAGAAAAACTGCTGAGCTATTTAAGAATTTTGATATTACTAAATCTTTAAATTTTTATGGAAATTTAGCAACTAAATATGAAGCAGTGGTAAATGAATTTTTTAATAGTAAGGGTTTTAATACTGAAAAACCTGAGAAAGGAATACAGCCAAATGCAATGAAAAATTTTTTAAATCTTACCGGCAGTAGTATTCTAAAGGTTTTAAGTGCATATAGCGAAACAGATGAAGTAGATCTTTTAGAAGTGATCCAATCCAAGCATTAGAGAATGATCATAAATGTAAAAGGGCGGTATCAAAAATTGTTGGTATACATGTAGGGCGTAATATTCCTTCAGAGTTATATCAACCTGTTGCTGAAGAGCTTATATCAAATGTAGATGAGGGTAACAAGCTGGTAACGGAAATATTAAATATAGTAGGAAAGCATTTTGTAAGTGCTGAAAAGAAGCAATATGATGAATTAAAAATAGCGAGTTTTGAAAGTCATAAAATAAAAATCGAAATAGAAAGTGCTGAACAAAAAGTAATACCGCACAAACATAGGCAAATTATTACTGTAGTGAATTTACAGTTATAAAAACCGGTCATGATGAAGAAGGTCATTATTATGAATACTTAATAAAGAAAAATCCTAATGGAACTGTAACAAATTATCTATTTGATTCTGAAAATCATCTGGTAAAAGTACACCCTTCATATATTGAATCGGATATAGAAAACAATAAAGATCTCGTTCTTATCAGCGGCGGGTCGGGAGCAAGCCATTCTATTTCTAGAATTAATAGTATAACAAATGAAGAAAATGTTAAGCTTTCCGCCGTTATGCACATTATTCACTCTACTAGAAATAAAAACAGTGATACATTTCAATTAGATGCAGCTGTAAAAAAATTAACTGATATGGCAGCAATATGCGATACTGAAATTCACTATAAATTTTATACTCAAGATAGTTATAATAATATTAATGAGAACGATAATATACATTATCATACCGGTAGAATAGCTGAAGAATTTTTATTAGGCCTTTTAAAAGGTGAAACTGATGAAATTTGTGGTCCTCATTCTTTTAACGATCATGTGCAGCATATATTAGAAGCGAAAATGGGGGTTATGTGTATACTCAGATTCATGTAGAAGCATTTTGTTCATCAGGAGGAGACTATGATCCCATCTCTAAGCAGACCAGAGGGATTATCGAGTATTTGCCCCTTTATGAATATGTAGTTTTACAAAAATATAAAGTTAAATATTGCTTATATATTCTAATTAGTGTATTTTCGTTACGGATAAGCATTATAAAAATTATAGATAGGTGGGTTTATCCCACCTTTTTTGTTATAAATATCAAATATGCAAACTATTGAACAACAAATAGCAAACGTAATAGAAGAATCCTTGACAGATATGGGGTTTGAGTTAGTTCTTGTGAAGTTTAAAGGTGTTAACCCTAAAGTAGTCGAGATATTGATTGATAGCTTAAACAGCGAAAAAATATCTGTGGAAGATTGTACTAAAGCAAGTAGGACTATCTCCGCTATTCTAGATGTTGAAGATTTAATAGAAGCTGCATATTCTTTAGAGGTAGCATCAAGCGGTCTTGAACGTCCGTTAGTAAAGTTTGAAAATTATAATAGATTTTTAGAAAGAGAAGTTAAAATCAAACTTAAAGAATTATTGAACGGCAAAACTCGTTATCAGGGTAAAATAATTAAAGCCGAAAATAATAAAATATATTTAAAATGTGAAGAACAAGAAGTACTAATTGATTATGATTTAATTAAAAATGCTAATCTAGTTTTAACTGAAGAAGTATTTAAAAAATTGCTAAAGCAATAAGAGATAATGTATGTCTAATATAGGTAATGTAGAAATTTTACAAATTATAGATTCTGTAGCTCGTGAGAAAGGAATATCAAAAGAAATTTTGATTTCAACGGTTGAACAAGCGGTACAAGCAGCAGGACGAAAAAAATACGGTAATGAATATAATATTAAAGCTCAGATAAATAGGAAAACCGGTGAGATAAATCTTTTAAGGATCTTAAAAATAGTAGAAGATGTAGAAGATTACTTAACGCAAATCTCACTTGAAGAAGCTTTAATAAAGAATCCGGAAGCTAAAATCGGTGATGGGATATATGAATATTTACCGCCGATTGATCATGCTAGAGTATCGGCTCAAGCTGCAAAACAAGTTATAACTCAACGTGTTATAGAAGCTGAACGTGAAAAACAATATCATGACTTTAAAGATAGAAAAGGCGAAATTATAAATGGGATAGTTAAGAGAATAGAATACGGTGATATAATAGTTGACCTGAGTCGTGCTGAAGCAATAATAAAAAAAGATCAATTAATTAAGGGTGAGAATTTTAAACCTAATGATCGTATAAAAGCATATGTACAGGATGTAAGGCAAGAAACAAAAGGACCGCAGATTTTCTTGTCTAGAGTAGATAACCAGATGCTAGTTAAACTATTTAAGCTAGAAGTACCTGAAATTCTTGAATCTATTATTCAAATAAAATCAGTAGCACGTGATCCCGGTTCAAAAGCAAAAATAGCGGTATTTGCTTCGGATAGTAGTATAGATCCCGTAGGCTCATGCGTAGGTATTAGAGGTAATAGAGTAAAAGCCGTAACAAATGAATTAAACGGAGAGAAAATTGATATAGTATTATGGAGTAATGATCTTGCACAGTTTATAGTTAATGCTCTTGCACCGCTTGCACCTGGGGAAATCACAAAAATTTTGATTGATGAGGATAGGCATAAGGTAGAAGTAGTAGTTTCGCAAGAAAATCAAAGTATTGCAATAGGTAGAAGAGGGCAGAATGTTCGTTTAGCTTCTCAGCTTACAGGTTGGAATATCGATATAATGACCGAAGAGCAAGAATCAAAAAGAAGAAATGAAGAGTTCTTAACTTCTACGGCATTATTTATGGAAGCTTTAGATGTTGAAGAAGTTATAGGTCAGCTTTTATCGGTAACGGGATTTAATTCAGTAGAACAAATTGCTAGTAGTGAGATTAGTACTTTAACAAGAATTGAAGGCTTTGAGGAAGAACTTGCCGTAGAGATTAAAAATCGAGCTATTAATTACGTCGACCTTAAGAATGAAAAGATTATCAAAAAGCTAGAGGATCTAGGAGTTGAGCAAGAATTAATAGATATATTAGAATTATCGCTTGAATTAATATTACAATTTGCCGAATATGGTATAAAGACCATAGAAGATTTAGGAGAGATGAGTGTAAATGAATTTAAAAATTTAGCTCCAAATTCTAATATAACGGACGAAAATATTAAATTGCTGATTAAAACTGCTAGACAGCATGGTGCATTGAAGGATAGTTAGTGGGTTGAATGTAGGGTGTATGTCATTCCTGCGAAAGCAGGCATCCAGAATAAATAGCTTAGTAATTAGGGCGTCCTTGAAAAATAAACCTATAAAAATAAGTTTTTTTATAAATTTTAGTGGATTCCCGCTTTCGCGGGAATGACATAAACGAGTCATGCGAGCAACGCCGCTTTTAGCTAGGAATGACATAATCAAGTAGTAGACGGAAAAAAACAGAAACACAAAGGTTTTAAATATGACGGATAACCAGGAAATCAAACCCAAAAAGTTGACACTTGGCAATTCAAAATTATCGCTTAATAAGTCTTTTGACTCTCTTACAGGAGCTCAAAGCTTTGTTAATGCTAAATCTAAAACGCTAGTAGAAGTTAGAAAAAGCTCTACCGGTAGTGCTACTACCCTTTCATTAAATAAAGAAAGGAATAGCTTAGATCAAACTGTTATTGATGCTAATAAGGAAGAATTTAACAGACGTTTATCTATTCTTAAAAAAGCTGCTGAGCAATCTCAATTAAATGACCCTTCAAAAATAAGCACTTTAAGCAAACTTGCAAGTATTAACCAGTCTGCTAACTCAAAAATAGAACCGCTAGAAACTGATAAAGAAGTTGAACAAAAACAGCAAAATACCGAAGAAAATAAAGTAGAAGTTAGTGCTAAAATCGTTCAAGATGATGAAGATATACCGTCACAAATACCTAAAAAGAAAGAAGAAACTTTTGTAAAGTCTCCTTTAGTAGGAATGCGAACACGTTACGGTATAGAATCAGAGAAAGAATTAGATAAAACAGCAGATAGTAAAATAATAGCACCAAAAATTAAGCTAGAAGAGCCAAAAAAATTCAAAAAAGCCGATCTTTTCAATATGCTTAGCGACGACGAAAGCGGCAGCGGTAGAACTAGAAGTCTTGCTTCTATAAAAAGAGCTAGAGAAAAAGAAAAGCGTAAATTAGTATCACAAGCACCTGAGAAAGTATATAGAGAAGTGACGATCCCGGAAGCTATCGGAGTCGGCGATCTTGCAAATGCTATGTCTGAAAGAGTGGCTGATGTAATTAAAGAATTAATGAAACTCGGTATTCTTGCAAATGCTAGCCAAACAATAGATGCCGATACGGCAGAACTAGTTGCAACAAATTTAGGGCATACGGTCAAAAGAGTCCAAGAGTCAGATGTTGAAAATGTTTTAATTAGTGATGATAAGGTTGAGGATTTAAGAATGCGTGCTCCGGTTGTGACGGTAATGGGTCATGTCGATCATGGTAAAACCTCATTGCTTGACGCTCTTAAGTCTACAGATATTGCTGCAGGTGAGCTAGGCGGAATTACACAACATATTGGGGCTTATAGAGTAACTCTTGCAGACGGTAGAGCAATTACTTTTATTGATACTCCGGGGCATGAAGCTTTTTCGGAAATGCGGTCAAGAGGTGCTAAAGTAACGGATATAGTTATTATAGTGGTCGCAGCAGATGATGGAATCAAAACGCAAACGGTTGAGGCAATTAATCATGCGAAAGCAGCGGGCGTTCCTATAATTGTAGCTATTAATAAGATTGATAAGCCTGATATTGATATTGAGCGTGTAAAGAACGAATTATATGTCCATGAAATTATCGGCGAAGAGGCAGGTGGTGACGTTATGATTATTCCTATCTCGGCACTAAAGAAAATTAACTTAGATAAACTTGAAGAAGCAATTTTATTAATTGCAGAAATGCAGGATTTAAAGGCAAATCCTTTCGGTTCAGCTGCCGGTGTTGTAATCGAGTCAAAAATTGAACAAGGAAGAGGCACGCTAACCACTATATTAGTGCAGCGAGGTACTTTAAGAAACAGTGATATTATAATAGCTGGTACTGCTTACGGTAAAGTTAAAAAGATGACTAATGATAAGGGACTAGAAATAGTAGAAGCAACTCCGTCTGTTCCTGTAGAAATTCAGGGGTTAAATGCAGTGCCTTTTGCCGGCGATAAATTTAACATAGTACAAAATGAGAAACAAGCAAAAGATATAGCCGAATATAGAATGCGTCTTGCTAAAGAAAAAAAAATATCTATTGCACCGCGTTCAAGTTTAGAAGATTTGTTTTTAAAAGCTTCCGGTAATAGTAAAATTAAGGAATTACCTTTAATTATTAAAGGTGATGTTCAAGGCTCGGTTGAAGCTATTTCAGGTAGCTTATTAAAATTACCGAGTGATGAGATAAAGCTTCGTATACTTCATAGCGGCGTAGGTCCGATAACGGAATCCGATGTATCTCTTGCACATGCTTCTTCGGCTATTATTGTTGGCTTTAACGTTAGAGCAGGGGCAAATGCCTTAACTGCCGCAGAAAAAGAAAAAGTCGATATTAGATATTATAGTATAATATATCATTTAATTGATGATATAAAAGCCATTATGAGCGGTATGCTTGATCCGATCGTTAGAGAGCAGTATATCGGAAGCGCAGAAATTAGACAAATATTTAATATTACCAAAGTTGGCAAAATCGCCGGTAGTTATGTAACTAAAGGGATTATTAAGAAAGGAGCGGGCGTACGCTTATTACGTGATAATGTAGTCATTCATGAAGGAAAACTCAAAACTTTAAAACGCTTTAAAGATGAGGTTAAAGAAGTTAGAGAAGGATATGAGTGTGGTATAGCATTTGAAAATTACGAAGATATTAGAGAAGGAGACACAGTTGAAGTTTTTGAGCTAATTCAAGAACAAAGACAATTATAATATACTCGTTGAACTTCAAAAATTGGCTACATTATCATACAAGTACTGCGGCATTGTTGCATGGATACTACTAAATCGTCATTGCGAGTAGTTGTAGACTGCATGGCAATCTCATGAAATAATAACAAACTCCTGAGATTGCTTCGTCAATTACTTCGTAATTTCCTTGCAATGATGAAAAGTTAGAACCACGCAACAATGCCCTGCTTTCGCGGGCATGACATTTAGTAGAATATCCCTTTTTGATAAATTAATCAATTTTAAGTAAAATATAATAAACAGTTAATAATTATTAGCCTTTAATTATTAGCCTTTATCTTGACCTCCTCATAATTTCTATTATAATGCAATGTTGATTATTATAATCAGAAATGAGGAAAAATTATGGCCATAACATCAATTTTTAATAAGTTACAAAATTTAATCCCAAATAATACCTCTCCAAAGTCAGCCTCCTATCTTGCTAACGATGAATTTGAGTTTATAACTTCTCCTACTAAGCAAGAAGAAAATATGTAATAAAAAAATAGTAGAAGCTCAAGCTAAATATCCTTTTTTAAATTCTAAAATAATCTTCCAAGAAGCAGTAAAAGGTCAGCCAGATACTCTAGGCATCTCTCAAATCAGATTTACAGATCTTTTAAATAAGCTTGATGGTAGTGAAAAAGTAACTAACACACCTAAAAGTAAAGGTTTTTTCAGTACATTTAGTTCATCATTAAAAACAGTTTATGATTTCGGAGTAAAGAGTTTTAATATTATAAAAAATACATCTAGTATTCTTTCTTCTAAAGTTGCTGAAACTTTTAATTTTGTGAGTAATAAAGTTTTTTCTTATTTAAATAATAACGCTGAAGAAACATTTAATCTCTTAGATCAACTAGAAATTCTTCCTGATAATGAGTTAGTAGAAGCAATTTTAAACACATCTGAAAATGCATTAGATGAAGTTTTTGAAAAGATAACATATAAAAAATTGGTAGAATTAATGAATAATATTTCCGATGAACAACCACAAAAATTAGTTCATTATATTTTGCCGGAGCATTTTGAAAAATTAATGCAATTTATTCCATTAGATAAATTAAATACATATATGGATACTACCCTTTCTTTAGAAAAGCTTACCGAGCAGGAACTAAAAAAATTATCAGATGAGGATATTTCTGATGAACAGCTTGAAAATATAATTATTTTAGCAGGAGAAGAAAAGCTTGCAGAAAATTTTGATATTATTCCAAATAAAAATTTAGTAAGAATCATGAGTCATATTTCAAATGATAAGCTAGCACCAATAATTTCGCACGCCTCAGATGAAAGTCTAGTAAGAATCATTGATATTATTAACTCGGATAATCATGATTTATCGAAATCATTAGTTGGGCAAATAATAGCCTTAATACACGACAAGAAGTGTGTAAAGCAAGAATCAGGTGCAGTATCTGATAGTGATATTCCGGATTCTTTGATTATGAAGATGAAATAAAAGTATCAGACAATCAAGTAGAACACTCTAATAGTGATTTTACTATGAAATTATCTTATAATTTTGGAGTCTTTAATTATGAAGATGATGTAGTATACTTATAATAAAGCTCTTATGTCATTGCGTTGATTATAGAAATCCAGTAAATGGATTTCTACTTTTAACTAGGAATGGCATAATTGATTGCGATTTTAGCATCAGGAGGGCGTATGTATAGTGGCTCGATAGAGCTATTTAATTTTACATCGCTCGACAATCTACTAGCAATATATCTACAGGTAACCCAAGCTTTAACTCGTGCAAAACGTGGCAAGGTTATTATATTCGGCAAATGCATAATTTGGTGATATATAAATTCAAGTCCGCTACCGCAACAAACTATATTCCCTTTCTCATCTGTAAGCAGTTGTATAGCATACTCGAAATCTATCAATAACGGCTCTTCTATTTGTCCTGATTTATGAAAAACTTGCATATAAAGCTGTGAGCGATAAGCGTTTAAAAAGACATATATTTTATCATAATCTTTAACTTGAGTTATGGCTCTAAAATAAGCATATTCAAAATTGCTAACCGCTACTGCTTTAATATTCTCCTTGGAAAATAATATACCTTTAGCACTAGCAAGTCCTATTCTAATGCCGGTAAAGCTACCGGGTCCGTTAGTTACCGCTAAATAATCTAAATCATCATATGAACATTTAGCTGATTTCATCACGTCTTCTATCATCGGCATTAGATTTTCTGCTTGCATAGAAGGACGTAATTCTTCTATACATGCAAGGATATTCTCATTTTCGGATATTGCTACCGATGCAGTATTATTGGCTGTGTCAAATGCTAGTATTTTCATAGATTATTATTTGAATAAGTCACTATGTGTACCGGTATGTATATAGATAGTGTACCGGGAAATTTTTGAAAAGCCCTTATGTCATTCCTGCGAAAGCAGGAATCCAGGCTAAAAAAATCTTGATTTTAAAGATTTTTTTTATTAAATTACTTTCTTCTTGAGTAAAGCTTTTAAGAAGCTTTACTCAACTGGATTTCCGCTTTCGCAGGAATGACATGGAATAAAATAGTAGAGGTTTGCAGAATCATATTAAATTAAGCTTTTTATACATTTCTTTATACGCAGAATATTTATTAATATTTAAACCTTTTGCTGATTCTTCTAATATTTTTATTGATTCTGCATTTAATGCTTTTTCCTGTGCTATTTTATGATATATCGCTTCTCTTACAAAATTCATAATAGTATCATTTTTATGTGCAGTGTGAACTTTAAGAAAATGATGTAATTCGTTTGGTATATCTATGCTTAGTCTAGTCATATTACATACTTATTTAAGTAATTACTTAAGTAAGTATATCATAAAATAAGAAAAATAAAAGTAAAAATATAGTCTCTAAAAATTATTTAAAGTATATTCAATAAAAGTTTGGCGTGCTTCAACCTGTCTATTATTATGAAATAAATATCTATTAAAAAAATAGTTTGTTAGAGCTAAAGCTTGCCGTTTTTCTTCTAATGTAATCTCACTATTATCTGAAAGTAAAAATCTTGGTAACATCAATAATTTATCTTTATAAGGTTTTCCTACTTCATATGATAATGCTCTAGCTGATTTAGGTGATACATAGATTAAATCAGTTGTAACATGGCTCACGCCGCACTTGGTAAGATCAAGCTTATAACCCGTCTCGGCAAGTAAAGCTAGCTCAAAATTAATATAATCACGAAAACAAAAATTCTTTGATAAATTATCTAAATAGTTAATTAGAAATGAAAAAAATTTAGAATGTTCTTCTCTTTCATGAAATAACTCTTTAATTAAAGATATAACGGAATTAAAGGCATATAATTTAGCTTTATTTGTGATAAAATAACCGGTGTAAGATTTAATGAGTTCACATTTAGCCATGCCAATATGTTCATGTAATCTTGCCTGCCAAAGAAAATCTATAATATTCCCTTCTTGATATATAAATTTACTTTTTTTAGAAAATTCTTTTACAACTCCCGAATATAAACCATGATTTTTAGTAAAAACCGTAATAATAAATGTATTTTCTTTCAAAGGTTTTTTAGCAATTATTACTCCTATATCTTTGATATTCATGGTTTTTTATTAAATTTTCGTCATTGCAAGGAAAATTACGGAGTAATTGACGAAGCAATCCAGTTAAAAATGCTAATTTTTAGCATTTTTTTAATTATTTTCTGGATTGCCGTGCTCCTTTCAGTCGCTCGCAATGACGGTTTGATATCCGTACAACAACCCCCTAGCTTCCTCAGAATTTCCTGTATATGATATATTCTTATACCCTAGTTTGATTGCAGTAAATAAAGCGGCGTGATCCTCTCCTACATTTACGGTAAGATCTAAAACTTTTTCCGGAAATTCTTTACTTAGAGTTTTAAACATGTAATCAATTGCTAGCATACCGTAATATTTTACGCTAGAGGCATGATTTGTTAATATCAGCTGTTCTTCTACACTAGATAAAAAATTACGTGCTTCTTCCAAATTTCTTATTTCATAAACTATACTCATTTAATTATCTCTTTTAGGTCCTTTAAATGTGAGACGGAAGATATGAAGTCATACGTTAAATTTTCAAATTTAGAGCAGATAATCTTATTAAATCCAAGTTTTACGGCTTCTTTTATTCTTGTTTCTGCTTTTGCGGTTTTTCTTATTTCACCCGATAAGCTTATTTCGCCGAAAAAGACGCTATGTTCGGGTACAGGGTTGCCGGTTGCAGCAGATATTAAGCTCGCTGTTACTGCTAAATCAGAAGCAGGATCGGCAATTTTAAGTCCCCCCGCAATGCTTAAATATACCTCATAGTTAGCAAGATTCAGTCCTATCCTACTACTAAGCACGGCAAGTATCATTGATAACCTATTAGCATCCCAGCCCACCGCAGAGCGTCTAGGAGTTACCATATTTGAGGGTACTATAAGGGCTTGTACTTCCATAAGTAACGGTCTTGAACCTTCGATTCCTGCAAAAATAGACGTACCTATAACGTTCTGTTCTCGCTGCATTAAAAATAGTTCAGACGGGTTTGTTACTTCAATAAGCCCGCTGCCGCTCATCTCAAATACTCCTATTTCACCCACACCGCCAAAACGATTTTTATATGAGCGTAAAATACGGAAATGATTATTATGATCTCCCTCAAAATATAGCACGGTATCAACTAAATGTTCAAGTATCTTAGGACCTGCTAGTTGTCCGTCTTTAGTGACGTGACAGCTTAATAAAATAATTATATTGTTTTGCTTAGCATAATTAACAAGCTCATTTGCACATGTACGAATTTGCGAAACAGTGCCTGGAGGCGATGATAATTCTTTTGTGGTAATTGTTTGAATAGAATCAATCACTATTAAATCAATATTATTTTTATTAGCTTCTATACTCGCAATAATATCTTCCAAATTAGTAGCTGCTAAAATATCGGTATTATAGTTAGTTAGGTTTAGCCTTATGGCCCTTAATTTTATTTGGTCTAACGATTCTTCGCCCGTTATATATAAGCAATTCATCTTTGATGCAAAGTTACTTGCTGCTAGCTGTAGTAACAAAGTAGATTTGCCTATACCAGGGTCTCCTCCTATTAATATAGCAGAACCAAGTACTAAACCGCCGCCTAGTACTCTATTGAATTCACCTATAGGGGTAGGGATGCGTAACTGCTCGGTTACATGCCCTGAAAGCTTATCGAAGTCTTGCTTACTACCGACTTTAACAATTGCTTGATTTGTACTTATTATCTCTTCGACAATACTACCCCATACACCGCAATCAAAGCACTGCCCTGACCATTTAGGACTAATATTTCCACAGTTAGAACATATGTAATGTTTTTTGGTCATGTTTGTTTTTAATGTCTTGTTACACGGTTCTATGTCATTCCCACGAAAGCGGGAATCCAGAAAAAATAACCTTAATACAGGTACAAAATTACATACTATTAATAAAATAAAAATATAAAAACAAGTTTTTATATTTTATATGTTTTACTGGATTCCCGCCTTCGCGGGAATGACGGTAAAGCTCAAAACCAACAGCTTACTCTTACCATATAGTTTTTCACGTATAATTTCAATATTTTCATCTAAAATATAATCATCTGTTTTAGCCATCTCAATAACTATAATAGCACCGTCTTTGAGCCAATTATTTTTTATCAGCAGTTTCATTACTTTAGGCACTATATTTTTATGATAAGGGGGGTCTATAAAGACAAGATCAAATGATTTATTAGATATCTTCCCAAACTTCGCTTCTAGAGGTAATTTAGACGTCGATCCGGTACTCGCATCCTCACGTACTAGTGTGTACGCTGCGGTGCTGTGTTCCGTGTCTCCTTTAGATCCCTCTCTATAAGCTGGTTTAAAAAGATGTCTAGTAGCTTTCGGTAGATTTAAAGCATTAATATTAACGAAATTAACATTATTTTCAATGTTTAGAGATTTAGCAAATCCTTCTGCTATTTTTAATGAGGATGTATCAATATCAATTAAGGTAGCAAAACCTGCTCCTCTTGATAGGCTCTCAAAAGCAAGGCTACCGCTACCGGCAAATAAATCGAGAATGTGAGTATTTTCGTTAAATAATTTATTACCGGTAAACTCACCGGAGGTTAATATACTAAATATTGCCTCTTTGAGCTTACCGGTGGAAGGTCGATATTTGATATTTTTAGCGGTAGGTATAATTTGGTTTCTATATTTACCGGATATTATTTTTAACACTTATTTAGTTATATGCTTCTTTTATTGAGCGTGATTTTTTTTCGTCTTTTATTTTTGTGGCAAATCCTTTGCCTTTAGTGTTAGGCTTAAATTTTGCTGCGAATGTATTAGATTTTGCTTGTTGTTTTTCTACAGTTTTATCTTGCTTTTCTTTGATTTCTACTTTTGGCGTTGCTTGGTTTAAATTATTTTGTGCTTGTTTTAAAAGATCTTGTTCTTTAGCTTTATCAATATTATTATTTACATTATTTAAATTTTCTTCCCTTTCTTTAGATTTTTCTGTCTCAGCTTTTTGTCTTGCTTGTTGTTTTGCTGTTACTAATTCATCAATATTTTTAGGAGGCGGTGAGATATATTTATCTATACTACTAGTTAAGTTTTCAAATGACTTCTGAAGATTGCGTAAAGGTTTTTGAGTGAGTTTATAAGTTCCGGTAGCGACTAGCCCTCCGGCCAAAATACCTGCTCCTAGAATGACAGCTTTAGTAGTAAGGGCCGTGCCGGTGACCAATAACACAGGCATTGCTACGAAAGGTGCAGCTGCTACTGCAAGACCGGCTACTACGGCAAGTCCTACTAAAAATTTTTTACTTGCTAAAAAATTTGTTACGCGGCTAATTCCTGATGTAGTACTTTTAGCAAGTTTTGTACAAAGCTGTCCTACTCCGGTTTTCAGAAACCAACCGCTTTTCTCTCTTGCATGAATTTTATCTTGTAATTTAGCATGTTCGTTAACATTGACAGATGTTTTTTTACCGTCTTTATCTTGATGATCTAAATTCCCTTTAGCCTCACCTTTAGTATCATGCATCTTTGTAGCATCGTTGATTTTTGCTTTATCAAAATCTGCTCCTTCTTTATTAATTCCAGCTAGATTTGCTGCTTTTAGATTCGCTTGTTTTAGATTTGCTTCTTTAAATATAGCCTCGGCTGCTTCCACTGCTTGCATATCGGCATTTTCCAACACTGCTTTAGTGAAATTGGCTTTAGTAAGATCGGCACGCTGCATAATTGCATTTTTAAAGTTAGCTTCCTTAGCATTAATATTTTTAGCAATAGCATCCGAAATATTTAATCCCTCGGCTTCTGCTTTTTCTAAAGTAGCATTACTTAACTTAGCAAATTGTGCAGTTGCATTAGTAAGCGTAGCGTTTGTAAGATCGGCATATTCAAGATTTGCTTTATCAAGCTGTGCTTTTGTTAAATCAGCGTTCTTAAGTTTAACACGCTGCATTATAGCTTCTCTTAAGTCAGCTTCTTTTAAAGATAGTATATTTTCAAACTCAGCATCGCTAAAATAGGCATTTCTTGCAGTTATGCCTTGCATGTTACATTGCTCTTTAAATTTTGCTTCTAATGCATGTGTTTTATTCATAAAAACATTTTCAAGATTAGTAGAAACGATATTTGCTTGATCTAGAAGTGCATTATTTAAAACTACCCCCTGCATTTGAACTCTTTGCATATCTGCATAGGCAAGCGATATACCGGTAAGATTAGAATTTTTCCATTCTGAATCTTTAATAATTAACTTTTCGGCATCGGCATTAACCATCATAACCGCATTAAATTTGCTATTTGTTACCTCTACTTCAGATAAATCTACTTTAGGCATGTAAGCTCTCGACATATCACTATTTTCAATTTTGCTCTTTTTAAGATCAGCAAAAAGAAATCCTGCGTTACGAGCCGTAACGTTTTGAAAAACGGCATTTTGTAAATTAGCTCCTTCAAAATTAGTAAAATCTAAATTACAATTTGAGATTTTGACATTCTCTAAGTTGGCTGAAGCAAATAATGTATTCTTCAGGTTAAGATTAGTAAGAGTTTTACCTGATAAATTAATCGCTGAAAGATCAGGAACTATATTTAAATCTTCTGAAAGATTTTTTTGCTTTCTAACAAATTCGGTAAGAGATAATTTTGTATTGGATTGTTTTGCTGCTTTAGCTAAATATAGATCAAATTCGGCAGAAGTTAATTTTATATATTCTTTCGGTATATCTCGTTCTGTGGCAGTCGAACCTATAATATATGATGGGTCTAGTGTTATTTGTATTTCTTCGTCTTTTAACTGCTCAAAAATACCATCTAAACCCTTACCGCAGAACATTCTAAGATTATCTAAAGCATATACTTCAGTTTCTAATTTGTTTACTTCATGCTGTAACTTGTTGATTTTTTTTAGTTCGTTTTGTCGGTTTCTAGCAATAGTTTCTGCACTATTCCAAAAAGCATTTAAAAGATTGGTAGCAATCCCAGGATTATCTAAATTTTGCTTTAGAGTTTCTAACTCTTCTTGCTTAGTCTTTAGTTCTTTTGATTTGATGTCCCATAAAGTTTTTTCGTCTTCTCCAGCCAAAATATATTTCTTTGTCTTCGTAGCTTCATCTATAACTATTTCTTTGATATGTTCTTTTTCTAAATCTTTATCTATATATTGATTTAATCTTTCAAGATCTGAAAAAGATAGTTTTATATCTCGTATTTTATCTTTGAGATTGGGGATTTTATAGTTATCATAATCATAATCTTTATAATTAAAATCTGTATAATGAAGATTTGCTCCTCTAAAGTCGGTACCGATAAATGTACAATCATTAAATTTTACATTTGTTAAATCTGAATCACATAATATGGTATTTGTTAAGTCACAATTATTAAATACGGCATCTGTTAGTATTGTACCTTGGAAATTAGCATTGGCTAAATCTGCGTTAATTTCCATATTTTCTAAACTAGTAATGATAATGTTATCATTATCTTCAGCGAAATATTTATTTTTGATAAAATCATTTAGCGAGACACTAGGGGTATCTTTTATATAACCAAGGTAATCGTTTAGGTCTTTTTCTGCACATTTATATATATTAAGATTTGTCATATGTATTCTATATGATTAGTTAAAATGTATTAATAATAACACATTACTAATTATTTTCCAGTATTTTATTATTTATTTCTTTATAATCTCCGGGTTTTAGATTATCTATTGTAAAACTACCATATTGAATCCTAATTAATTTGTTAACTTTTAGTCCACAATACTCGAATATTCTTCTAATTTCACGATTTTTTCCTTCAAATAAAACTACTTCAAACCAACAATTAGTTTTATTTTGCTTAAGTAATTTTATCGAATGAGGGTTATAAAATATCCCGTCAATTTCTAAATTTTTATAATTGCTTTTTAGTAGAATATCAGACTTCCCATACGCCCTAACATGATATACTCGCTTTAACCTACTTGAGGGGAGCTCAAACTGACGAGCTAAATCACCGCTATTAGTTAGTAATAATAAACCTTCGCTATTTAAATCCAGCCTACCTATTGAAATAACACGAGGTAAACCGGTTAGCTGTTCAAACACCGTTTTACGAGATAAAGGATCTTTATGAGTGGTAATTAAACCAACAGGTTTGTAATAAATCCAAAGCCTTGGTTTGTGTATATTATTGATTAATGTGCCTGATACTTCAATTTGATTACTAATATCAACATTTGTAGTTGGTGATAAAATTGTAATGCCGTCTACTTTTACCTGTCCTTCAACTATTAGCTTTTCAGCATCACGCCTAGAACAAACTCCTGCATTACTAATTATTTTAGCTAATCTATGCATTTTTAAATATAGTAATTTTCAATAGACCTCTTCCCAAGCGTCGTTTCTAGAGATAATTTATACGTCGATTCGGTACTCGCATCTTCACGTATTTCTATATATGCTGTGGTGCTGTGTCCCGTGTCTCCGTTAAATTCCTCTCTATAAGTTGGTTTGGGAAGAGGTCTAATAAGAATATATAAAAATACCCTTAAAAAGCAATATTAATAATTTTACATAAATTATTAATATAATTATACTATACCGCTACATATGTTTTAACAAAATTATACGAATGTTAATTTTACTTATCAAAACTTTTTATTCTTTAAAATTCTTATCGTCTTTTTTTAGCTGATTTTCTTTTTAACAAAAATTAAGTCCTTTGCTTTAATCTAAACTTCATTAAATTATGCAAAAACTTATTGGTTCAATCATGTTAATTTCAGGTACTTGTATAGGTAGCGGTATGATAGCACTACCCATGGTATTAGCAAAATTAGGTTATAATACCTCTAGTATAATATTGATGTTTGTAATTTGGTTTATAATTTATTATACTTCTTTAATTAACCTAGAGCTTAATCTTCAAGCGGGTAAAGGCTTAACACTTGGGCATTGGGAAAATATTTTTCAGGACATACTGCTCAAATCATCGGTACTGTAAGCCTTAAGCTCCTTTCATATGCTTTACTTGCAGTATTTATATACGGAGGCTCTTCAATATTACAGAAGTTATTAGCTTTAAATACAAGTATAACTTATATAGGAGCATGGTGTATTATTATTACCTCTAAAAGAAATATCTATATGGAGTATAGTCACTCCGGTAGTTTTTACTTCATTTAGTTTCCAAGTAATCTTCCATACCTTAACTAATTATTGTAACAAAAATGCTAAAGACGGCGTTTTTATTTGGAAGCTTAATTCCTGCAATAGTATATATAATTTGGACTTGTAGTATTCTTATTGTAGTACATCATAATAATCCAACATTTTATCAACAAATGATTACCAGTAATGTAGAAGTCGGAGATTTAAGGAATTAAGTAATATAGCAAAATGGCCGTTCGTACAATTATTAGTTTGGATAATTTCAACTCTTGCTATCGTTACATCAATACTCGGAGTAGGAGTAGGGCTATGTGATTCCCTTAAAACTATGTTTATGAATTCGATACCGAATGTAGTAATGCGTAATATGACCGCTTCTATCGTTACTATATTACCAGTTTATATTGTAGCAGTAGTACCTAATGCTTTTATTATAATTTTAGGATTTGCTGGTATGATTCTCGTAATTATTGCAATTTTATTACCGGTTTATCTGTTATATAAAGCAAAGATAAATAATTTATTATCTTGAATTACAAAAACAATATCTAATTATTATATGTGTAATTGTTGAAATGCTTATAATGGGCTATGAACTTGTTAATATAGTAACTAAATAATAAGGTTATTTATTATTAAATATACTAATAATATTGAAAAATAGGAATTTTGTAAATATAAATATTATGATAATAGGAAATAATATAGAAACAATCAAACATGTAAGAAATAACGGGCAAATATCCGTGGGGAAAAAATATGCAGGAAAACAGATACAAGTTTTAACATCAAGTGACGGTACTATAATAATAAAGCCCGGTAAGTTCATTCCTTATAATGAGATGTGGCTTTATAGGAACAATAATAATGAGGTGTTTGATAAAGCAATAGGATAAACAGAAAAAAATAAAAGATAAACATCATCATTGCGAGGAAGGTACGCAGTAACTGACGAAGCAATCTCAGGAAAAATTCCTGAGATTGCCACGCTCACTAACGTTCGCTCGCAATGACGATTTGGTATCCACGCAATAATGACGTAAAACAATTCTGATTTAATTAGAGTTAAAAGTTCTTGTCTCCAAATTACCAAATTTAGAAAATTGACTATCATAATAAAGCGGAACATTTCCAACTGGTCCGTTACGATGTTTTGCAACAATTATATCGGCAATATTATATACTTTGTTGAGCTTATCTAACCATGCGGCATGTTTAGCATCGCCTGCTGCCGGTTCTTTTCTAGTTAAATAATATTCTTCACGATAAATAAACATTACTATATCAGCATCCTGTTCTATAGTTCCCGATTCTCGAAGATCGGATAGCATAGGTTTTTTGTCCTCACGTAGTTCTACCGCTCTTGAAAGCTGAGATAACGCAATAACCGGAATATTTAACTCTTTTGCTATTGCTTTTAAACCTTGGGTTATTTCTGAAATCTCGCTAACTCTATTTTCGGATTTACTTACTCCTCTAATTAATTGTAAATAATCAATAAATAATATACCGAGATTATGCTTGCGTTTCATTCTTCTAGCTCTTGTTCTTATAGCGGAAATAGATAGAGCAGGGGTATCATCGATAAAAAATTGTAATTCCGATAAAGTATTTGCTTCCTTGCGAAGACGGTTATATTTTTCTTCACCTAGAATCCCCGTACGAAGAGAAGTAGAATCAATTTCTGCACACATTGAAAGTAGACGTGTGGTTAGCTGTTCTGAGGACATTTCTAAAGAGAAAAAACCTACTGACTGAATTTCTTGATTATCTCTAATATTTTTAAGACGCATATTATTACAGGCATTAAGTGCAAGATTTATAGCAAATGCCGTTTTACCCATAGACGGACGTCCTGCAAGAATTATAAGATCGGAATTATGAAAGCCGCATAATTTATTATCTAGATCAATCAAACCGGTAGATATACCGATTATATGATCATTATTTTTCATAGCCCTATTAATACTAGCTAGTGATTCTGAAATAGATATACCGATTTTGGTAAAACTTTTTTCATTCAAGCCTTCGCTAGCTAAATCGTAAAGTTTAGCTTCGGCATGTTCAATCTGTTCCTTTGCTTCAACTTCTAATGAAGAATTATAGGCATTATTTACTACTTCTTCACCGATATTTATTAAATTACGCTTTATTGCTAAATCATATATTATTTTACCATAATCAAGCGGATTTATTACCATCATTGACATAGTTATCAATTTTGCTAAATACTCCGCTCCTTCTACTTCTTGAAATAGTTCATCTTGAGTTAACATACTACGTAAAGTAATAGGTGTAGCTGTCAGCCCTTTTTCAGTAATTTTCTCAATTGCCTTATAGATTTTTTGATGAATAGGTTCAAAAAAATGTTCATCACGTAAAAATTCCGATACGTAATTTAGTAATTCGTTATTGGTTAAAATCGCTCCAAGTAGCATTTGCTCTGCTTGAACATTTGAAGGTAAAACCCTTGGTATAGGTAAATTATCTTCGTTATCAGCTAATATATTTGTTTCGTTATTTATTTTATTACGTGCCATTGTTGTTTGTTAAATTATTATATGGTTTGAAAAAAGAAGCCCTGTATGTCATTCCCACGAGGTATTGTTGCGTGGATACCGAGTCGTCATTGCAAGCAGCCGTAGGCTGCGTGGTGATAAAAAAATTCTGTAAATCAGAATTTTTACTGGATTGCTTCGTCAATTACTTATGTAATTTCCTCGCAATGACGTTAAAACCGATCCACACAACAAAGCCCAAAACAGAACATTTTACATTATTCATTCTTTGCTTCATTTCTACGTTCAGCGATTAATTTATCTACTAAACTTTCTTCCGGTGAAAAATATTTATTAATGATATTACAGGCTTTTTTAAATGCAAGTTTTAATAGTAAAGTTGATACTTTATTGCTCATAACTATCCCAGCGTTTAATTAAATTAGTTTCGATATCGAAAAAATCTAAAACTCTAGTAATAGAATGATTCACTATATCATCTATACTTACAGGGTTATTATAAAAAGCCGGCACGGGCGGCGATATAATGCCGCCGTAACTCGCTACTTTTAACATATTTTCTAAATGTCCGATATGCAAAGGAGTTTCACGGGTCATTAAAATAAGTTTCCTTCTGTCTTTAAGTACAACACCTGCCGCTCTACTAATTAAATTATCTTCCATTGAGTGAGCAATACTTGCTAAGGTCTTCATACTACAAGGGGCTATTATCATGCCTGAAGTTTTAAAAGAGCCGCTTGAAATAGTAGCACCTAAATCTTTATCGTTATAATAATAATTAGCCAGTAGTTTAACTTTATCTATAGAATATTTAGTTTCGAGCTTTATAGTAAGAGCTGCTCCCTCTGAAATAACCAAATGAGTTTCGATATTTTGTTGCTTTAGTACTTCAAGCAAACGAATACCGTATATTGCTCCTGAAGCTCCAGAAATTGCTATAACAATTTTTGTTTCTTTATTCATCTAGGTTTCTATAATTTATCAGTTTAGTATATAATAAAAAAAAAATTATAAAATACATTATATATGCGAATAGCAAAAATATTATTACCGGTAGCAAAATTATTTCCGCTAGATTATTTAATACCTGAAGATTTAGAGCTAAACATAGGTGACCTTGTTGTAGTGCCTTTTAGAAATAAGGAATTAACCGGCATAGTATGGGAGCTTGTTTCAAATTCCGAGGCAAAAAAAATAAAAACTATTAGAGCGAAAGTACCGTTAAACTTAAATATTACTTCAGAAGTTTTAGAATTAATTAAATGGATGAGTAGCTACTATATGTCAGAGCTTGGGAGCATAGCCAAGTTAGTATTACCTATGGATATTGCTGAAAAACCGATTAAAGTTAAGGAGCAGAAAGTCAATAATAACTTTGTGCTACCTGATTTGTCGGAAGAGCAGAAACAAGCAGTAACAATTTTAAATGAAAGTAATAAGCCAACACTTGTTAAAGGTGTTACGGGATCAGGTAAAACAGAAATATATTTTCATCTAATAGCAGATTACTTAGCAAAAGGCAAACAAGTGCTTGTTATGTTGCCTGAAATTGCTTTAAGTACACAAATTATTAATCGTTTTATAGAGCGATTCGGTTTTGAGCCTATCATATGGAACTCAAGCGTTACCAAAGCTCACAAGAAAATGATTTTAAGAGGTATATTAAGCGATAAAGTTAAAGTAGTAATTGGGGCTAGAAGTAGTTTGTTTTTACCTTTTAAAAATCTCGGTTTAATAGTTATAGATGAGGAACATGACGATTCCTATAAACAAGATGACGGTATATTATATAATGCTAGGGATACGGCTATCGTAAGAGGTACATTTGATAAAGCACAAATTGTTTTGTGTTCGGCAACACCGTCTATTGAAACGATACATAATATAGAAATTGGTAAATATCAATTGGTTACATTGGTTAATAGATACAAAAATGTCGATTTGCCAAATATAGAAATAATCGACATGACTAAAGAAAAGCTATCTAAGCATTCCTATTTATCCAAGCTTCTTATAGAAGCTATCAAAGGTAATTTAGATAATAAAAAGCAAGTCTTATTATTTCTTAATAGGCGTGGTTATGCTCCGCTCATGCTATGCAAAGCTTGCGGTCACAGATTGACCTGTAAATTCTGCTCTTCTTGGATGGTAGTACATAAAGCGACTAAAAAACTTGAATGTCACCATTGCGGTTATCAAAGTAAAATTTTTAGTTCTTGTCCTGAATGTCTAGAGGATGAAACATTAACTATCTGTGGTCCAGGTATAGAGAGAATAGAGGAAGAAGCAAAAGCACTTTTTCCTGAGAGTAAAATTGCGGTGATAAGTAAAGATCATGCTAAAAGCCCGGAAAAAATAGCACAGCTTCTACATCAAATGGAAAATTTAGAAATTGATATTTTAATAGGCACACAAATAATAACAAAAGGTTATCACTTTCCGAATCTTACTTTAGTTGGAGTAATAGATGCCGATCTTGGAAGCAATAATGCCGATCTTAGAGCATCTGAGCGAACTTTTCAGCTACTACATCAGGTAGGTGGTAGAGCGGGTAGAGGAGATAGTAAAGGTGTAGTATATTTACAAAGCTATTATCCTGATAATACAATTTTTAGTTATGTTAAAGCCGGTGATGAAGATAGTTTTTTTGCAAATGAACTTGAAATAAGAAAATCAGCAGATATGCCGCCATTTTCCAAAACAGCATCGGTAATTTTGTCAGGTTCCAGTGAGGCTAAAATTCTAGAAATTGCTAGGGATATGGTCCGAGTTGCACCAAAAGCAAACGTGAAAATTTTAGGACCGGCAAGCTCATTAATGTCAAAGCTCGCTGGTAAATATCGTTACCGAATACTTATTATAGCCGATAAGAAATTTAATTTGCAGAAATATTTAAAATTTTGGCTAAGCCTTATAAAAATTCCTTCTTTTTGCCATCTAAAAATAGATATCGATCCTAAAAGTTTTTATTAGCTTCTATATCTTTCTCCTTGATTCTTCGACGGTGGAACATTAGATGAATGAGGAGAAGGATTGGTAAGAGATTTTTGTATTTCTGCTATAGCTTTTTTAGTATTTTGAGTAGAATTTTTATAGCATCTTTATAAAAAGCAGCTTTAGCTTTATCTCCAGTAAAAGAATATTTTATAAAATTACCAATATTTTTCCAAATAGGATTATTATCCATTTTTGTAGTTTCTTCACACCATTTACCTACCTCTTGCAGTTTTGCTTCAACTTTAGCTATAGCAGCTGGATTATGTTTATTATCATCATAAATCTGAATAATATTATTTACTTTTTCTTTAAATTCAATGTGTTTTCTACTTTGTTTCAAATGAGCTATTATATCATCATTGTTTACTAATTCTCTCAGATTATCAATTATATCAGATAGTGTAGGTGGTTCAGGTAATTTATAATGTTGATTGATTTTTTCAAATTTATCTTTGTGTGGATGATTCTTGATTAGATCATCTTCTATAAAAGAAACAAACTCTTTTTGAGGTACTCCTACTTGTTTTATTAGCCGTCCTAATGATTGTTCATAAGCTTTAATAGTAACATCAAGACGCTTCCCTGCCATAGAACCGCTTAATGCTATATAGTGGCTAAATTCCGGAATCAAAGCATCTTTAGTATCAATATTATGATCTTTAAAAAATTGCTCTATTTTCTCTTTTACGGTTAAATTGGATTGTTTTTTAGGTGTTGTTTCCGGTACTTTTGTTTGTTCTGGAGCCGGTTTTGAAAAAATAATAGGCTTTTGGGTTTCAACTTGCGGAGATGGGGTGTCAACAAATATATCAAGTGCTTGGGAATGTGTAGTTAAGTCAGTCTGTTTTTTATGTGCCTCGTTCCATGCCTTTATTTGCTCAGAAGTGGGTTTTGGAGGAACAGCCGGTTTTGTATTTTTTGGTGGGTTATTTGACATATTTTTTGATTTTTTTCCCACTCTTGTATTCTATCTTTTACTGATTTTGGAATATTATCTTGTGCCATATTAAGCTCCTATGTTTATTTACATAATTAAACAGCTTGCTTAAATTTTTTATAAATTGCAAGCAAAATTTCTTTTTGTAATGCAATATTTTTACTATAAGATAGTTAGGTTATATATTTTATATATTAGAATCCAAGTTATTAACTAAAATGAGATATGAATTTTATGTACCCCCATATTAGACTTAGAAGAAATAGAAAAGCTTTTTGGCTTAGAGAGTTAATATCCGAAAGTAATTTATCGGTTAGTGATTTAGTGTTGCCTTTATTTGTTGTTGAAGGACATAATGAAAGGCAAGAAATTAAAACTATGCCTGGTATATATCGTTTATCGATTGATCAAATAGTAGAAACGGCAAAAGAAGCAGCAGAGCTGGGTATTAATGTTATTGCATTATTTCCGAGTATTGATCAAAGTCTAAAAAGTGAAAATGCCGATGAGGCTTATAATTTAGATAATTTAATATGTAGAACTATTAGAAGCATCAAAAACGCTAATATCGATATTGGTATAATATGCGATGTAGCACTTGATCCTTATACTACACATGGTCATGATGGTATTGTGCATCATGGGGAAGTTGATAATGATAGATCAGTAAGAGCTTTGTGTAATCAGGCATTAGTGCTAGCAAAAGCTGGAGTAGATATTGTTGCACCTTCCGATATGATGGATGGAAGAATCAGGGCTATAAGGGAATATCTTGACAAAGAGGGATTTATAAATGTTGGAATTCTTGCTTATGCCGCTAAATATGCTTCAAGTTTTTACGGTCCGTTTCGCGATGCTGTTAAGAGTAATAAAAAGAATTATTTAGATAAATCAAGCTATCAAATGGATGTACGTAATATTAAGGAAGCAATGCTTGAGATTGAGCATGATATAGCAGAGGGAGCCGATATGGTAATGGTGAAGCCTGGTATGCCGTTTTTGGATGTTATTCGTGAAGCGGCAAATAATTTAAATGCTAAAATTTTTGCATATCAGGTTAGTGGAGAATATGCAATGTTAAAATTTGCAGCAGAAGCAGGGGCAATGGATTGGGAGAGAGCTTTGATGGAGTCATTAATTAGTTTTAAACGTGCCGGTGCCACAGGTATATTTACCTATGCAGCTCTTGAAGTAGCTGAAATATTAAAGAACAATAAAATTAAGTAGAAAACGGCTTCTGATATAAAATAAATAATATGTTTTATAATTATATCAAAATTATCAATGTGGTGTAAATCATTATAAAGAGGCGAAGATGACGCAAAATAAGAAATCAGTATTTAAAGGTTGGAATTTTTTAAAGCCTAAAGAAGGCGGAGCTAATGAGGTAGGAGAGCATGGCGGAGTATATCAAAGCTTAGACGGTAAAATTACGGCGATGATAAAAAAAGAGGCTTCAAGCTCAAAAAATATAGCCGAGTTTTTAGGATCTCAAATTTTTGAAGCTATAAGTCCTGGAAATGGAGCAAAGGTTAATTTAATTGCTCCTGATGATTTTAATAAATCTAAAGCCGTTGATTTGCAAATATATGTCAAATCTGAATTTTTTGAGAATTATAGTAGTGATATGTATGTGGACATGGATAAACATATGTCTGCTAAAACTAAACCGAGTTCTTGGTTTAGAAAGGACGGCGGTAGACCACTTTTTATGGGGGCTAGAAATAAATTATTTAGAACCTTAGAAAATGCTTTTAAGGAAATTAAGTATCAGAACTTTGAAAACATTATGCCGGCAAGTTTATTGATCGGCGATTTTGATATACATGTTGGAAATATAGGAGTTATCAGAGATCAAAAAAATCCAAAAACTTTACCTAAATTAGTAAGAATTGATTTTGCTGGTAGTTTTGATAATTTAACAAATAATATATGTCCGCATTCAAGAGCCAAACATTTGCCTGGATTCGGTCCCACTAACCATTTTAGAGAATTTCCTTCTAATTTAAGAACAAAAAATCCTAATTTTGCCGATAGCTTACTTGCAGTTTCTAAAATTGATTTAAGCAAAACTATTGATAAAAGTTTTGATGCATTAACTAAATATTATAGTAATGAAGCAATTGCAGAATTTGCAAAACAAGCGATGCCAAAGCAATTTAATAATAAACAATCTAAAGAAATAACGCCTGAAGAAATTAAGGCTAGTTTAATAGATACAATGAAAAAAAGGCAAGAATCCTTAAAGGAATACGGCTTAGAAATTAAAGTAAATAGTTTAATTTCTAAAAAATATAGTTTTCCTTATTACGAAGTGAAAGAGCAAGGATTAAAAACATTAATGAAAGAGTATCCTGATTATTTTGCGAAAATTCTTAATTATGAAGAAAGAAAAAAAGGAGGACAAAAACTTAAATTAAGAAATAAAATTACTACTAATTTTGCAAGAATTTTAGAAATACTTGGTATTAGAGATAGTGCGAAAAAACATTTAATAAAGACAATAAAAAGTTTAAATGAAGATATTAAAGATGAAAGAAATTTAGCTGGTTCTTCTGATAAAATAAAGAAAGAACCAAAACAAAAATTGGTAAAGACAAATATATATGCAAACAGAGAATATGTAGATGCTCTAGAAAAATTTAAGAAAGAAGTTGGAACGGATGATATTGTTAGTGTTACTCCAAGTCAATTAGGTCTAGCTAAAAAAGCTAAACAAAAAGACCAAGATTTATTAAAATTAGATGAAGAAAATCTAAAACATATAAAGAATCTAAAAGAAAAGGTTATGAAGCCTACTCAAACTACTGCAGTTAGTGTTGTTAATAAAAAGTCTACACCGGCTAAAACGAGATAATAAATGAACCAAGCAACAAGAAGCCTACAACTAAGTAATTAATCAGTAAAAGCCCATATTGCATCGGCAGCTTAATTATCTCAATCTTTTTAGAAAAATACATGGCTTTTACTACTTTAAGATAATAAAACGCAGCAACTACGCTGGTAAAAATACCACAATAAGCTAATGCGAATTCTTCTTGATTAATTGCTTGGTAAAAAAGGTAATATTTACCGAAAAATCCTGTAAGAGGAGGGATTCCAATCATTGAAAACATAACTATGCTAATTACGGCAGCTATAGTTTTATGATACTCTGCAATTCCTTGTATAGTTTTAAAACTAGCTTTATCGACGTCTTTACCGAGCAGTATAATTAAGCAAGTAAAAAATCCTATACTCCCTACCGCATATATTAGAATATATAGTAGAGCTGCTTTATATCCTTCTTGATTATGCAGAAGAACGCCGATTAATACATAACCGATATTTAAAATAGTACTATAAGCCATTAATCTTTTTAGAGAAGTTTGACGAATGGCTCCAAAAGCTCCAAACAGCATAGATAATATAGCAATTATCTTTATTAAATTATAATTAATAGGATAGTAATTACCTATAATTAATTTGCTGATATTTAATAAAACAATAACCATACCTATTTTTGAGGCAGCGTTGAAATAAGTAACCGAAGTAATCGGTGATCCTTCATATACGTCAGGGACCCAAAAATGGAGTGGAACACTTGAGAGTTTAAAGAAAATACTACTTAAAAATAGTATAATACCGATTATTAAACCAAGATTCATTCCGGAATTATCATTTAGTTTATATAAGATATCCTCAAATTGTAGGCTTCCGCCGAATCCGTATATAAAAGAAATACCGAATAATGATAAACAACTAACTAAACTACCTAAGATAAAATATTTTAAAGCACCTTCCGATGATTTCATATCATTTAATTTGAATCCTGCAAGTGCATATGAAGTTAAAGCAGTAAGCTCCATACCGCAGAATAATAATAGAAAATTCCGTGATGAAATTGCAACAAAAATACCTACAACCGATAATAACATTAAAGTAATAAATTCAAACTTTAATTCATCAGCAACAAGAATAGAGTAATCACGGTATATAATCATGGAGATAATAGTGAATAGTAGCACTATGCTTTTACTAATACCGATATTTATTCCGGTAGCAAATGAGTACCATACTCCTTCATAACTTGAGTACTTAAAGGTAAGAAAAATTGATAATATGCATAGTAAAATAATGATATTAGAAATAATTCTATTTTTATTTGGGATCATTACGGCAAAAAACTGCCCTAAAAGTGCTATTAAAGTCAAAGTTATTTCAGGAAGTAGCAGTAGCATATAAAACTAATATTATTTATGGAAATATAAATATTAGTAAATAAATCATTTTTTATCAACAAACTTATATATAATATTGCACTTTAATACTACCTCTAATTAAAATTATTTTCTTCGTAAAATTATATTATACAAAAAAAAGCCTAAACATGATGAGATTGTACGTAGTGCATTTGAAAACCCTATAGTTGCTAAAGCCCTCTACAGCTTAGTTCTAATAATCCTTCTTTGTTCTTATTCTTTAGCAGGCTTCGTATCCTGTGCAAATATATTATTACCGGCTATTAAAATTCCTATGGCTAATATTTCATAACTATAAGTGCTAATTTTGTTGAGTGTATAATGTCTTATACATTAATAATTAATAGTTGCAATAAATAAAAAAATAAATTATTTTGGTTAATCAATTTTAAATTGCTTAAATAAAATTAAATTCTTAAACTCACACCTATAATTGTTTTAATCTAATTAGGTTTTCTAATAAAAATATACTTTCTACCATTAAGTAAAAATATGAAGCCTTCTACTTCAAAATCATTAACTGACAAGTTAAGAACCTTATATAGTTCTCACGATACTTTACCAAAGCTAATAGAAGATACGAAAAAAAAGCTCGGTCTTTAGATGAATATTAAGTAAAATTACAGATATTATTTAGTGAAGACGATGAAGCAGCTAAAGCAGCATTACGCGATAAAGTTGTCGGAGAAAAGAGATCGATAGAAATAGAGAATATTTTTAAAGCCATAGATACGGAAAGATAAGAGAGCTGTTTAATAAAAATTATCAAGTTCAAGAAGAAAAAATTGATAATATAGTTAAGTCATAAATGAAGAACATAAGTTTGAGATACTTCGCAGAAATCTACCTAATAAAAGTGAATCAGAAATAAAAAATATAATTGAGCAAGTAAACAGAATAAAAGCAGATGTCGGTAAAGTACTGTTACTCGGTAGTGCAGGAATAGGTAAAACCACGTTAATGCATTATATATCTTATAAATGGGGAAAAGGGGAGTTATGGAGCGATAAGTTTGATTATGTTTTTAGAGTTAAAAGAATTATTAAATGAAAGTTAGAAAGACGGTTATAGTGGGTATTTTGATATTAATAATTTATCTCAAAGTAAGCTTAATTGTTTTATCCATTATTGTTTAGGCAGTAGTGAAAGTACCTTAAGTGTTAAGGAAATAATGGATATCCAAAATAAAGATAAGATGTTGTTATTACTTGACGGGTATGACGAAGTAGCACATCTAAATACTCGAGATGTAAAAAGTTAATAGATAAAATATTAGAATATCAAAACGTAATAATGAGTTCTAGACCTAATGTGGTTGTAGAAGAAATGCGTAAAACAGGTTTGCGCGGAAAGTAGACAATACAGGACAGGCTGGGATAGTGAGGGAATAGAGCAATATGTACATAAAAATTTTGAGTATGATAAAGAGCTAGGAGTGCAATTAAAAAGCTTTTTGGATACTCATAGCCAAATAAAAGAAATATGTGAAGTTCCTATCAATACTGCATTAATATGTTTGGTTTGGAGTGATCAAGATATAAGGGATCAGTTGCACAAAAACAGCGATGAAGATTTGAATATAAGTCGTTTATATAGTGAAGTAATAAACTGGCTTAATAATAGGCATATAGAAAAAAACAAAATATAAAAATAAAACTGAAGCTGAAGTTATAGAACAAGGATGATTAAAAAGCAAAGGAAGTAATTATCAATTTATTCACTTAACTATTCAAGAATTTTTAGCCGCATGTTATTTAAAAAATCAGTTAACAGATAATAAGATGCAAAAATAAGGTTGAAAACCAGTAATTTTAAATTACTAGATGCCGGGGCAAATAAAAGATTAGATGCCTATGAAATTAAGATAGATAGCCACAATAAAACACTATAGTGGAACAATACAAAAAGCAGAAATCTTTAGAGAAATTGAAAGTTTAGTACAAGAAAGCCCATTATTATACGATTACTGTAATGCATTTTATTGGAATATAAAAATATCATAAATGCTTGCTGTATTGCTGAAACTAAAATAAGCAAGAGGGTATAATAAAAATATTAGTAAAAGGTATAGATTTAATAACGCAAAGTTTCTTAATAGATATATTAACAGATTTGGCTTGCAGTATAGTAGCAGCAAGGCATGAGAGAAAGCATGGAAATAAAGTAATGAGTATAAACGATATTATTCGCAATAAAATTGGAATGGAAGATTTAGACGATAACTTAAAGAAAATAGTTATTATTAAAACACAAGAACGTAGAAACGAAATAATAAATCTCTCAAAAACACCTATATCAAATTCTGATTCTACTAGAGCTAATATAAAAGAATTAGGTAATGTAGTTAAAGAATTTGGGCTTTCTAAAGCTATAGAAAGACATGATCAGGATAATATAGCTGTGCAACTAGCTTTAAAGGACTCTATTTTATTTATTGAATCTTTATATACAAACCGTGATGATATATTGAATGAAAAAAACGATTTTTACGTGCAGGATGAAAAGGGTGAAAATAGTAATATTGTCTAATGTTAATCTCTTCTGACACCTAATAAATGTAAAATCAGATAAGCAGCAATTGCCACTCTCCTAAGAATCGTGTATGCTGGTTTTCCCGCACACAGCTCAAACCTTAATGCACATGTGATGAGTTTCTTTTGAGTCGGTTCACGCTTTTCAAAATATTTCTTATATGCCGGATCATATATTGTAGTATCCATTTTAACTTTCACATGTCTTACAATCGGTAAATATTTCATTTTGAGTCTCTTTATTCATACTCTTAGGTTCATCTAGTGACATAGATGGTTGCCTAGCGGCAACAACTCTTTGATACAACCTCGTTGTCACAAACTATTCTATTAAAAGGTTCTTGCACGATAAACTCAAAAATATGATCTCTAATACGTCCGATTGTATCCCATACAAATTCTGGAATCTTCTTAAAACCGTCATATCCAAGCAAAGCAAAAATAGGATTATTAATTAACTTATTATCATATATAACATAAGCTCTTTCGCTATAGTATATTTACCCGTCCTGGGCTTTCCTATTAAATAGATAATATTTTAGAGGCAATTTCTATAGCCCCTAACTTTGAGCTATCGAACCAAGTATTATAGAAGTTTCTACAAGATTCAAAAACATCATATTGTCCACTCTGTAATCTTACAAAATCTTCCGTTAAGAAGAGGTTGTCAGTTCTAGTTTTTAATCTTTTTAATCGTTCTTCAACCGGACACAAGATGCCTTAAAAAGGTTATTTTGTAACCATGTAGATATTTAAGATAAAATTTAGCAAGTTCTTGAGCATCCAGACCATCTAGTGCCGTATCGATTACAATATTAAAATTTTTATCTAATAATGCTTTTGCGGTTGTAAGCAATATCAACGCAACAATTTTTCTTCTTGCTAACCTATTATTATTAAAACGACCTTTTAGTCTATCATCATTGTTTTCAGTGCCGGCTTCATTTTCTGCAAACTTAAATTCTGTAGGAAAAATCGTACTATAAAACGCTCCGACTTTATCAATTTGTAAATGAATAAATTTATTATTAGATTGTCTACAAATTTCTTTGGCTATTGTTGTTTTACCTGCACAAGAAGGACGGACCGTTGATTATTATAACTTGATTCATATTTAACTAATCTCAATTATGATATAATAAATCGTCCCACAAGTAATTTTTAGAAAAAATATATTTATGTATAAACTTATCAAAGTAGTTTATTTACTTTTAAATCTTTCTTCAAGTTCCTTATCTAAAAGCCAAATATGTTCTTTTCAAGTATTTCATAACGTAATTGTTCTTTTTCTTTATCTATAATATGCTTCGATTTAACATGATCTTTGATGAAAATTGAATCACGATAACTATTAAATATTTTCATAAAATCATTTAAAATTTTAACTTCACTATATATTATGCACTTAAGTAATAACTCCATTAGGCTTATGCGTTGCACACATTATAGCGAGTGGAAAGAATACCATCGCATACGAGCTGAACAAATCTTTGATACTATAAACGTAAAATATGATTCTAACCATCCAACTATAACGGCAGAGAATCATTATCATTTTGTGTTATATAAAAGAGTTAAAATCGTTGCAACTGCTCATATAGAATTTTTCAATGAAAATGAATTGGCACTAAGGTCACTTGCAGTAGATAGGCCTTATCAAAACCAGGGATTCGGTAAATATACAATGAAGCTTGCGGTTTTAAACCATTATTTAATTTAAAGCCACAAAACTATGAATTTAATATGGTGTATATGGTTAAGAATCTAGAATCTAACAATCCTCTACAAAATTTAATTCTGCTTGAGCAAGACGCACGGGGGGCTATGGTTTTGATTGGCCGGATCATGAGATGATTTTAGAGCAGGCAATAGATGAATGTAGAGAGATAAAAGAAGCTATTGACGATGCCGAACCACCGGAAAGAGTACAAGAAGAAATAGGGGATTTGCTCCATACGGCGATTTCGTTGTGTATTTTTTCAGGGTTGGATGTTGAGACAACGCTTAGCAAGACAAATGAAAAATTTGAGAAACGTATGAGAGCAATAAAAATGCTTACCAAAAAGCATAACCTGCCAAATCTGCAAGGACAATCCGTAGAATTGATGCTGAAGCTTTGGAAAGAAGCAAAAGAGATAACTAAAAATGTTAAACCCTAAAAGCATTCTTAAATTAATAATCTTTCTTAGTATATTGTTACTTACTTTATACGGAGTAAATTTTGCTTTGCATTGGCATAATCCCGACGTAAATAATGAAGTAGCTGATGATATAGGAATTTGTTTATATAAAAATGCTCATAAAAGCCTACAGGTTAATTCTATGGGAATAGCATTTAATATTTCCTATACCCCAAATGCTGAAAAAGACTGTTTTAATCCATCTTTCCCTATTATTCATACTAAAACAGATGCAAAACATAATACTTGGCTTTACATAGTTCGCACTGATTTGCTCGGATAAGGAATTACAAGAGTTTATAGACGGTGATATAAAACTCAATTACCCATTTTACACTTTAGAACAAGATTTTTATGATTCTCCTTTATGGTACTACACACTTTTCTCTAAACCTTTATCTTACTGGATCGGTCACGTTTATGCCATTAAAATTGATCATGAGCGTAAAACAATAAAAGTTATAGACGGTATCAAATGGGGGTTTAAGCTCTCGTATTTTCCCATTAAGCCGAGCATGATTTTACCATCGCCGCTTAGTTTAGAAGACTGGCAAGAGGATTGGAATATTTTTACAGAAGAATTAAAAGGATATACAACGAATTAAACTATCACTCAAAGATGATCTCTTTAAGATTTTTAAGAAATTTATTATTTACTCAAGTGGCATAATACGCTCAAAATATTCATCCCTTATTCCTAAAAACAAATCAAAAAAAGTAGAGCTAACTGCACTTTGTAAATGGCAATACTCTATTTTAGAATTTTTTATTGTCCACTTCTCCTCAAGTGCTTTACTTACTTTTTTATGTATATTATTTATAATTATACTAACGATGTTATCTGCACATCGTCTTTCAATGAGATATAATATATTCATATTTAGCAATTTGATGCCATATATCACTGACTTCTTTTTTCCATGATGAAGACCATTCGCCTTTAACTATATTTCGTACAGAATTTAAATATTCTTTTTTTTCTTCAATATCCATATTAGGCAAAAGATCCCATAAAACTTTGTTTGGATAATAGTCTGTTAATGCTTTTTCTTGATTGAATTTGAAGGCATCAAGACTGCTTGTTAAATAATACAAAATCTTTACGACCTAGATGTCCTACAATATGATCATTTAAATCTTCGTCCGGTGCTAAACTCGGTACAGAATATCCTTTTAAATATGGCTTTACAAATTCAAGGTCTTCAGAAGCAGAATGTTCTACTACACTTAATAAATATAAAGCATCTTTTAGAGTTAATTCTTCAATTGGCGGAGCTTTAATATTTTTATACAAAAATGTATCTATTAAAATACGTCTTTTTGTTTCTTCTTCAGTTTGTTTTTGCTGTTTTATAGATTTCTTACAATTATCACATGAACAACTAGAGTTATTGTTATGATTACATATAGGACCCAATAGAGCAAAACTCGTTTCTCCATAAACATAGCTATAATAATTTCTACTCTTTAGCTTAATAACTCAATTTGTATCTCGGTAGTATTTACAGAATAATTTATGATGCGTAACAAGCGGAAATAAACTAACTAAACTATTGGGAGATACATTAACATTACTTCTAATAAATTAGCTATTTTCTCATAGTTATAATAACGTTTTATTAAATCTTTGATTTGTTCTTCTGTTAAATGTGATAAATCTTTATGAGCCATAACTTAATATAAATTAATTGATTCTTAGGTATATAATTGTAACTTATAAAATTACAGCTGTAATAAAAAAACAATATAAATATACAACTATTTTTATTATAAAAGTAAAAATAGAAATTAAAAGACTATCAATATGAGGTAATTAGTAAACGATAAGCTTTGTAAAAAGCTTTTAGACTTTATAACTGTAATAACAAATGCATATGAAACTTTTAAATACTCGACAGTGGAAACCTTGATTACTATTTGGCTTTCCGGTTCGATAAACTACAAAAATTGGCTAACTGTCCAGACTAGAGCGTGGTAAGTTAGTATTACAGAAAAAAGATATTTTTGTTTAGGTAAAGTTGATGGTAATATTTTAACAGTCCGTTTTACATTCCGAGATAATCATATAAGAATTTTTAGAGCAGGATACTGGCGCAAAGGTAAGAGAATTTATGAGCAAGAGAATAAAATACACTGATGGGGAAATAGGGGAAGTAAAAATAGTAAAAGATTTCTTGCCGCACCCTAGAGAACTTTTATTAAAAGATGATTTAGTAAAAGTAACCATTTCTTTAAGTAAAGAGAGCGTAGAATTTTTTAAATCAGACGCAGCAACTGCACATGTTCCTTTATAAATATACTAAGTATTATAAAGAAAATAAACGAGCATAACATACTCTTCTGCTTTTAAGAATTGCTCTTTGTTATCTGCATGAATTCACGTACTCACTTATTAAGTATAAACTGTACACACTCACCATTTGATAACAAATTCAATTCTTGAAATCATGCGAGTATACCATAAACTGAGCTGGCGGAGAGAGGGGGATTCGAACCCCCGACACGTTGCCGTGAACACGCTTTCCAGGCGTGCGCCTTAAACCACTCGGCCATCTCTCCCAAATTTTTAGCATTGTCTGTATGGCTTCCTATGTCATTCTCACAAGGTATTGATGTTGTTGCATAGAGTAAAAAGCCTACTCGATATCATCCCAGCGGAAGTGAGGATCCCAAAAAATAAACCTATAAAAAACTTGTTTTTATAGGTTTTACTGGATTCCCGGTTTCTCGCTGGAATGACATAAAACAATCTATGCCACAAAGCCTTTAGTCGCTTGCAATGACGACTCGGGTATCCATACGACAAAGCTAAGACTTATTCTGAGAAAAAATATTATTAGCTTCTTCTAGCTCATTTTTAGTATTAACACCAACAATTAAATCATGATCAGTAGATAATAAATATGAAACTTTTTCACCGTGATTTTTACATATTTTTACTATTTCAGTTAAATAAACTTCCTTATGACCGTTAGTATTAGTAGCAAATAAAGGTAAGTATTTATTTAAAATTTCGCTACTGAAAGCCATAATACCTGAATTACAAAGCTTTATGTTTTTCTCTTCTGCGCTTGCATTTTTATGTTCGATTATCTCTAAAAATTCACCATTTTTATCAGTAGCTATTCTCCCATATTGAACCGGATTTGCTCTCTCAAAGCTTAAAGTCACTAATGCAGAATTAGTAAGGCTTAAATAAGCTATTAATTCATGCATAAGTTTTGGAGTAATAAGAGGATGATCAGCGTATAAAACTAATATTGTTTTATTTTTATTAATTAAATCTATTGCTGCATAAGTAGCATGAGCTGTGCCTTTAGGTTCTTCTTGCAGTACAAAGCGACACATATTTGCATAGGGCGTTAAATGTTTTTTAAGTTCTTCTGAATACACTATAATTACATCATTTGTAACGTTAAGCGAATTCTTTAATACCGTTTCAAGCATTGGAACTCCACCGACTTTATGCATTACTTTCGGTAAATCGGACTCCATTCTAGTACCTTTACCGGCTGCTAAAATAATTATTTGATAATTTGCATCGTTATAAGTCATGGTTCTCCTTGTATTATTTCGTAAACATCATCAGATAACTCATAATTCCCAAAAACTCTTTGCACATCATCGCTTTCTTCTAAAACTTCCACAAGCTTTAGTAATTTTTCGGCTTTTTCCTTATCATCTATAATTATTGTATTTAATGGGATCCAGCCTATATACGAATCTTCAGGTATGCCGTATTTGCCAGTTAAAAATTCTAGAACTTTAGAGAAATTTTCAATATCCGTATAGATTGTATGGGTGGTACCATCGGATATAATATCATGCCCCCCGGCTTCTATGACTGCCTCTAAAACATCTTCATTAGATGCTATATTTATTGGATACTGAATAACTCCGCAATGGTTGAATAAATAATTGACACTACCGGTTTCGCCTAAACTCCCACCATATTTAGTAAAACTAGAGCGTACTTCTGCAGCAGTGCGGTTTTTATTATCGGTTAAAGCTTCAACTATTATAGCAATACCATTCGGTGCATAACCTTCATATCTAATTTCCGTATAATTTTCGTTATTAGAAGAATCATTAGCACTATTAATAGCTTTATCTATTCTTTCTTTAGGGAGATTTTGACTACGTGCAGCGGTTAAAGCATTTCTAAGACGTGGATTATTTTCAGGGTTATTAGAAGAACCGGTTTTAGCTGCAGTAACTATTTCACGAATTAATTTAGTGAAAACTTTTGCTCTTTTTTTATCTTGAGCCCCTTTACGATGCTGAATATTTTTGAACTTTGAATGACCGGCCATATTTATTTCTTTTCTTTCAAAAGTAGTATTATATACTCTGAAGTAAAATGAAAAGTAATATACGAAGATCAACTGGAAAAAGAGCAAGGAGTCTGCAAACCGAGGAGCGGAGCATATAATAAACACTCAGCATCCGAGGACTTACAAAGACGACGTAGCTAATTTTTCAAGTTCATCGAGTATATTTTTTTTCTCCAAAAACGATTAATTAACCTTGTTTTGCTTTAAATCTTTTATTCTTTTTATTTATTACAAAAATTTTGCCTCTTCTTTTAACGATCTGACAATCTTTATCACGTTTTTTTAACGATTTTAATGAGCTAACAACTTTCATAAAATATACTTTTACATTTAATTTGGATTGATAATAAACATTTTTATTTAATCAGTCAATTAGGTTCTGTACTCTTGTAATAGAATAATCATAATTATGGCCATTTTTAGTTGCAAATTATAAGATTTTTTTGAAATATGAATAACTATTTCTGCAAAAATCTTATTAATTTTTGCTAAAAAATATCTCAAAATTATAATCATTAATCAAAAGTGTACAGGACCTAACAATTTTAAGTATTTTTAAAAAATACCATGTTTCGTGGTTTTTAACTATAAATTTAACCAATAATTACAAAGGGATCAAATTATGAATAAATATTCATTATATAACTTTACTCAAGAAACTATAAATGAAATCAAGCAAAATGGAAGAGAATGGAGTTTAAACAAACCATATTATGATGAATTTCTTGTTGAATTACCGAAATTAGTTCAAAAATTTGATCTATCTGAAATAATTACAAAAGTAGATTATAGATTATCCAGGTAAACATGTATCCATATTTAATGCAGTAGGGGAGCTAGTATCATATGCTCAACTTGCTAAATGGGCTGAGAATGCTATTAAAGATGAGCAGCAAGGTGAAAATGAAAAAGCTAATAATCAATGGAAAGCTATAAAAGCAGTATTAGAGCATGCTAAAACATCAGGTATAGATTATTGTAGTTTAATAAGAGGCTGGGAAAATAATAAAGGGGCAGCACAAGGCGATCAGATACTGAAACTTCTTTTAAACAAAGTGAAACAAAATATTGACTTAAGTATAGATGAACTGAAGATAGCTAAAATCATAATAGACGAAGCAGATAAAGGAGAATACGGCTTATACGCTATTCCAAATAATTATAAAAATAATGAAAATGCAAAACATGCAGCTAACGAACATAAAAAATGGTATGAAAGCGTAATTAAAGATGATGATTGTTCAATGTTAAGCTTTAAGCTATAGTGTGGATACAAGCTCTATATTGCAAGAAAAAGATCTAATTGATCTATCTGAGGATGATTCTACTATATCTCCAGAAATGTCAAAGGAACAAAATAATCTTAACGATCAACAACTTGCAGCTTTGGTTCATCAAGCAACTGCTCACGCTAACAGAGAGGAAATACCACATATACAACCTTCTACTAGTTCTAATAGAGGAGAGAGCGGTACAGAAGATACTATTTTAGGTATGCAAGCTAAGGATTTAGTAACATTAATTAATGCCGGAGTTCAAGTTTTAGATGGGACTACTAATCCTCAAGATGCTCAAGGTAGCACTGCTGAAGACTTTGTAACACAAGTAAGTAATCTTTTGCAAGCGACAGGAGGCGATATTAATAATTTGTTGGATATGGTACCCGATATATTAGGTAATCCTCAAAACACTAATGATGCTGCTTGGGATTTATATTAAATCCTTACCTCTTAAATGCTATAACTTCCCTTGCTTCATAAGATAAGTTATGGTAGGTTAGTTTATCTTATTGTAACTCAAGTTATTTTAGCGTTGCCGGTATGGTTTGGGAATTATGCCAAAATTGTTATTGCGAGCGACTACAAGGAGCGTGGCAATCCAGCAAAACAATAAAAAAATTCTGTAAATCAGAATTTTTTACTGGACTGCTTCGTCAATTACTCCGTAATTTTCCTCTCAATGACGTTAAAACCATACTACTCCTATTATTATCCTTTATCCTCTTCTCTAAGCCGGCTATTGCCGATCCTGAAATAGCTGAATCCTTTAAATGTTCAAAACTTTTTCCTTACTTTGAAAAAAAATTTAATATCCCATCTAATACGTTACATTCAATAGCTTTAAAAGAATCGGGAAAAAAACATACAACCCGTAAAATTAGAGTAGTATGGCCTTGGACAGTAAATGTTGAAGGAAAAGGCTATTATTTTAACACAAAAAGAGAAGCCGTAAGTTTTGTTAGAGTAGAGCTTATAAAAGGGCGAGAGAGTATTGATGTCGGATGCATGCAGATTAACTTAAGGCATCATTTAGGGGCTTTTAATTCCCTTGAACAGGCATTTGATCCAAATAATAACATTCGTTACGGTGCAGAATTTTTGCGTTCAAAATATGATCAGCTAGGGAGCTGGCACAAGGCGATAGCTCATTATCATTCGGCTACACATTCTTTAGGGTTTAAATATAAACAAGATGTAGTTAAAATAGCAAGTAATATGGCTCTTTATAAAGCATCCTTACATAGTTATCTAAATAATAATGAAGGGGCTTTAGAAGATACAATTCCAGTAAATAATAACAAAGTTCAAAAAAAATCACTTTTTAGTGGCAATAAAAGATACAGAAGTAGTATTATGATACCGGTTCCTGCTAAAATTAATTAATTCTATGAATATTAAATTAATTACATGTTTTTTAATATTAGTAAGTGCGGTAAAAGTAAATGCCGATTTTAACAATATTCAAGATAATTTTGAATATCAGGAAGAGCAATTAATAATAGAATTACCTTGGAGCGATTGTACCGCAATTCATAAATTATTAGAGGAAAAATTATCTTTTTCAGAACAACAAATAAAAAAAGAAAATAAAATTCGTGAGAAATATAAACAATTTTATTTAAAACATAATAATCCTACTAATTTTTCTATGCAATTTCTTGAGAAAAAATCTGAGACTAATGGAGTAGAAAGTTTAATATCAGGTTTTTTAAAATTTTGTGAAGATAATTTTCAAACTAGTAAAAGTAAATCTAATTCCCTAAATTATTATATTAAAAAACAACAAGACCAATGGTTTAATGATATAAGAAATGAGAATTACAAAATATATTATAGAAAAAAATACGAAGATAATATCTTTAGAAATAATTAATTAAGGCAACTATATATCTTGTATAATCTAAATTGTTTCGATAATTTTATATAAAATTGTGTTAGTATAGTTAAGTGTTAGATTTTAAAAGTGTTGTTGATTTATTCGAAACATTACCTACTGAACAAAAGTGCATAATTATTTTACTGATATACGTTGGGCTAACGGAGCTTATTGTCCGTATTGCGGCAACCAAAAGATTTTTCATTATGCGGATGGAACGAATCACAAATGTTAGGCATGTAAAAAGCGTTTTAGTATCAAAGTTGGCACAATTTTTGAAAATAGTCAGATTTCTTTAAAGAAATGGTTTACAGCAGTTTTGCAAGTTACTACGCAAAAAAAAGTTTATCATCGTTACAGCTTTCAAGAGATATTAATGTTACCCAAACAACTGCATGGTTTATGCTTCATAGGATTAGAGAAGTGACTAAACTAGAAAGTTTTAGTATTCCTTTAAAAAGTACTGTAGAAATAGATGAGACGTATATTGGTGGTAAAGAAAAGAACAAACATCAAAATAAAAAAACTAAAAGTACACAAGGTTGCAGCACAAAGACAAAAACCGTTGTAATCGGCATGATAGAGAGAAACGGTAACGCTAAGGCTCAAGTTATAACAAAGGTTAATTCAAAGACCATAGAAAAAATTGCAATAAATAATATTCTAATAGGGTCAACTATTTTATCTGATGAATGGGGAGCTTACAAGGTATTAGAAAAGTTATATAATCATGAATATATAAATCACGACTTAGGTAAATATATAAGAGAGTCTGTGTCCACAAACACGATAGAAAGCTTTTGGGCGTTGTTTAAGCGTGGTATAATCGGACTCTTATTCTATTAGAAAAAAACACATAGAGAGATATTTAAACGAGTTTGTATTTAGGTGCAACCATAAAAACTATAATGTAAGCAATATGTTTAATGCTATACTTTTAAATACAGGTAATTATTTCATTTTATAAAGCCTTGGTAGGTCGGTATGAAACTCAAAGTAGTTAAAAACGGAGAATTATCTTTTAACGAGGTTTTAGCAATGATAGGTCAAGCTCCGTTAAAAATTAATTCTCCAGAGATTGCAGAAGACAAAATCCCTAAACCATTTATAAAATTTATAAAATGGGCAGGGGAAAAAGAAGCCTTATCAAAGAGTTGTGCTTACGTTTACCTGCTAGTACAATAATCATTATGAGCCTTTAGGAGGAGCACTTTTTTTTGCACTCGTTCCAGACAAAGCTATTATATCAGATATAAACTTAGATTTCATACAAGGCAGTTAAGGATGAAGCTCGAGCATTAATTGAGCTGTTAGCTAAGCATAAAGCTAATCACTCTCAAGATTATTACTATGCTGTTAGAAAGAACGCAAATAGCGATAACCCTATTGAGATAGCAACACGTTTCATATACCTTAACAAGACTTGTTATAATGGTCTTTATAGAGTAAATAGCAAAGGAGAGTGCAACGTCCCGATGGGAGCTTATATGAATCCTAATATTCTTGATAAGGATAACATACTTGCGTGTAGTAAAGCTTTACAAAATGCTGAAATAATATATCAGGATTTCAGCAATATTTCGCCTAAGCCTAAAGATTTCGTTTATATAGACCCGCCATATCAACCTATTAATAATACTTCATTTACAAAATATACAAAGCTTGGCTTTACAGAGGCAGATCAGGTTAAGCTTTATGAAAAATGCAGAGCATTAAATAAGAAAGGTGTATATTTTATTTCAAATTCAGATAGCGATTTTATATTATATCATCCAGAACGTCACCCTAATTGCCTAGTTATAGAATCTAAGTGGCAACAATCAGGAGGATCGGTTGATGAAAAATATACTTATCTTGTGCTAAACATAAAAAAACAAGGAATTTATGATACTATAATAATAATTGATGGTGATGGATATAAAAAAGAAGCCTTGAAATGTTTCAAGGATCAAGTTGGCAGTAATTTAATAGAAGTGTTTAGTATGTCTGAATTTACATCTTGGGTAAATAAAAAGAAAATATAGGTTATACAAGTATATAATTCCCTTAATTTATTTCAGTACTTGATGCATATATTATTTAATTTATATTAACTGTTAATATACAGGGTTATTTATGTTAAAGAAATTTATATTAGTATTGTTGTGTATAAGTAGTTATAAATCTCTAGGAGAATCTAATAAGACCGAGAACAATGTTTCAGCGATAGAAAGAAAAAAAGTTTCTAGTAATGATAAACAACTAAAACCTGTCTACTTAGAGCATTTTGATCTAACTGCGGATTTAAATCCTACAGAAAAAAGCCTGTTGAGTTTAGAACCTTTATCACCTAATAATAACAATACGAAACCTATAATTGTGGATATTCAGGAGAATTTTGAAGGGCTAGATAGAGTTAAAGGGGATGATATTCGCACTGCAAGACAGAGAGAACTTGTTCAAAATAGTTTGCTAGGAGATTTTTTAGGGGGTTTTATTTCTCGACCGCCACCAACAATTTTAGGAGAGAAAATTCAAGATAGGAGAGGATTATATATTCAACAGACTAAAGCTAAAAAATCACCGAAATAATGCAGTAGAGGCGATAAGTAACAGCTTATTTATCAAGCATGCAGCTAATGATATAATAAGTCGATTAGGGATGATTGATAAGGATTTTTCGGATATTCTAGAAATATCGGCTAAATGCGGTTATCTTACGAGCTTACTAAAAAATGCTTATCGAAGTGCCGATATTACCGTAACAGATATGTCGCCTTTATTGCTTGATTCTTTTGAGCATAATCATAAATTATTAATCGATGATGAAGATTTAGCATTGCCAAAAGACTCTTTTGATTTAATTATTTATTCATTAGGGTTACACTGGATAAATGATGTACAACGCTTTTTATCTAATATAAGAATATTTTTAAAGTCTGACGGTATTTTTATCGGTAATTTTGTCGGAGGAAATAGCTTAAAGAATTTACGTAAATCCTTAATAGATGCCGAAATAGCAAGTGATTTTAAACACTCTCCTCATATTGCTCCTTTTATTCATTTTGATCATGTTCCGATTTTATTTTCGCAAGCAAGATTTGCCGAAGTAATTGTTGACTATGAAAATATAGAGCTAAAATTTGATAATCCTTTAGCTTTAATGAGAGAAATAAAAAATATAGGTGAGGCAAATTCACTAAATGCTAGTCATAATTATGCTATTTCTAAAAAGATGTTTTCTTTACTACAAAATTATACAAACGGCTTTGAAGATAATATTAATTTAATTAGTTTTATTGCTTCACCAAATAAGAATAGTATAAGATTAAAGTTGTTATAAAGGTTATAGTGGTGTATTTTAGCAGTATTACATCATTGCGAGGAAATTATGTAAGTAATTGACAAAGCAATCTCAGGATATTTGACAAGATTGCCACGCAGCCTATGGCTGCTTGCAATGACGATCCAACAATTTATTAAGGTCAAACAAATATGCAAGAATTTGATTTAGTGGTAATAGGTAGCGGTCCAGCCGGTTATACAGGCAGTATTAGGGCTGCTCAACTTGGTATGAAAGTAGCGTGTATTGAGAAAAGCGATACTCTTGGCGGCACTTGTTTAAATATAGGATGCATACCATCGAAAGTTTTACTGAATTCTTCCGAAAAATATGAAGCAGCTCTAAAACATTTTGAGAATATAGGTATTACTGCGGATGTAAAACTAGACTTACAAAAAATGCTAGCTAATAAAGATAAAGTAGTTCTTGATCTCACAAAAGGTATAGAAAGTCTCTTTGCCAAAAACAAAGTTACTAGGATAAAAGGTGAAGCTAAAATTAGCTCTAGTAATATCGTTGAAGTAAATAAAGAGCAAATTAAAGCCAAAAATATCCTAATTACTACAGGTTCCAGCGTCATAGAAATACCGAATATCAAAATAGACGAAGAATTTATTGTTTCATCTACCGGTGCTTTGAAACTTTCTAAAGTACCTGAGAACTTAATAGTAGTCGGCGGAGGGTATATAGGCTTAGAACTTGGTTCAGTTTGGCGTCGTTTGGGAGCTAAAGTAACGGTTATTGAGTATGCACCGAGCATTGTACCTATGCTTGATAAAGAAATTGCTACACAATTTATGAAACTACAGCAAAAACAAGGTATAGAGTTTAAACTGAATACTAAAGTGCTATCTGCTGAAGTAAAGTCAGGAAAAGTAAATCTGACAATAGAGGAGGACGGTAAGAGTTTAGTAGTAACAAGCGATGTTGTGTTGATGGCGGTAGGCAGAAAAGCCTATACGCAAAATCTAGGGCTTGAGTCTGTCGGTATTATTACGGATAAGCAAGGTAGCATTGAGATTAATGACCGGTTCCAAACAGCAATTTCAAATATTTATGCAGTCGGTGATGTGGTAAAAGGAGCTATGCTTGCTCATAAAGCCGAGGAAGAGGCTGTAGCTGCCGTAGAAATTATGGCAGGGCAGGCAGGACATGTTAACTATAACTTAATTCCAAGCGTAATATATACTTATCCTGAAGTAGCAAGCGTCGGTGAAACGGAAGAACAGCTAAAAGAAAAAGGCATTAATTATAAAGTCGGTAAGTTTCCGTTTTTAGCAAATAGTAGAGCAAGAGCAATCGGTAGTACGGAAGGTATGGTTAAGATCCTTGCCGATAGTAAAACCGATAGGGTTTTAGGAGCTCATATTATAGGAGCTGATGCAGGTACATTAATTGCCGCGCTTACGGCTTATATGGAATTCGGAGCAGCTTCAGAAGATATAGCAAGAACCTGCCACGCTCACCCAACTTTAAGCGAGGCTATAAAAGAGGCAGCACTTAGTGTAGATAAGAGGACTATTAATATGTGATATATTTCTACGTCATTGCAAGGAAAAACTGTAAGTTTTGACGAAGCAATCTCAAGCGTCCTGCTTTATGAGATTACCACGCTCCTTGCAGTCGCGGCGTTGTTGCATGGCTTGAAAAACCAGTTCGGTGTCATACCGTGGCTTGACCACGGTATCCAGTAAAACCACTCAAAATACTAATATTATTAGTATTTTTAACTAGATCCCACGAACAAGTCGTGGGATGACAGAGATGAAGCGAGCCATACCACAAGGCCTTCAGTCGCTCGCAATATTTAAGGATATTTATGACCAAACAAGAGCTGCGTCTTTATTTCAAAGAATTTTTAATAAAAAACCAAGATAAGATTAATTCCGATTTAGTCAAAAACTCTCTAATCAATAAAATTAGCCGGTTATTACAGGAGTTAAAAGTAAAGACAGTAGGACTTTACTTTCCTCTAAAATACGAAATTAACTTACTTGAAATAACAAACTTACATCCTGAAATAAGATTCTTCCTACCGAAAATCATAAAAAATGAGATAAAATATTGTTCTTATCATTATAACGATCAATTGGCTTTAGGGGCTTTTAAAACCTATGAACCTATAAATAATGATTTTTTTATTCCTGAGTTAGTTATTATCCCAGGACTTGCGTTTAGTAAGGAGGGTTATAGACTTGGATACGGCCAAGGACATTTTGACCGATATCTTAATAATAACCGAAATATATTAACCGCCGGAGTTTGTTTAAAAGAACAATTAATAGATAATTTTCTGATTGAATCTCATGATCGTAAGCTTAAATTTATGATTTCGGTATAATAACCTTAACTTTTTATTGTATAAAATATTAATTTATATTTTTTTATAAAAATCAACTTAGGGTAAAATGGTTGATATAATAAAAAAATTGTCGTATTGATCGGTGTACCTTTTGCTTTTTTTGCACAAGCAGTTGGAGATTGGCTAGAAACAGGACAAATATCCGGCGATACTCAGACTGGAGATATTTGCTTTCAATTAGCATTAGTAGGGACACTTATCATAGCCCAGGCATTTAGTAACTTGCCTGATTATGTATACAACGAATATGTCAAAGTAGTACAAGATAGTGAGATACAAGTTACATTAGTTGGCTAATTTTTTTCTATTCATAATAGGCTACAAGTTATTCGATTTATAGTTTTTTTCTTATAAGTTATTACACAAACTTATTATTTCATCTTTATATTTTTGTTTGTGTAAATATTTGCTTTTTAAATTTAGATTTTTAAAATCCTTGTGATTCAATGGCGGGTATTTACTAAGCTTTATTAAATCTTCATCTAAAATAAAATGCTTACGAGGAATATTTATAGTTTGTGCATTCTCTTCACGATAAGCTGCAAGCATTTGAATTTTGTGATTAAAACTCTTATCATCACTTCCATATTTTATTTTTTTCCAAGCATCTTTCGGCTCAACCTTATAATTTCTAACATCTAATAAAGCACTAAGAGTAGTTTGATATTTATTAGTTAAATTATTTCTAACAATTATATTATTTACCTCTTTATATATCTTATACAAATACTCCACGTCTAACATTGCATAATTTAACATATCACTAGTAATAGGGCGTTTTAGCCAGTTAGATTTTTGGTGGGTTTTATCGATAGTAATACCGATTAGCTTATAGCAAAGGTCATCATAGCTTAGCTGTTTACCGAATCCGCAAATATTTGCTGCAATTTGTATATCAAAAACATTAGCAGGTAGTGTTTTAAATAAATTATAGAAAATCTCTAAATCTTCACGAGGAGCATGAAATATTTTAGTAATATTATTATCTGCAAGCAGCTTATTAAAAATATTCAGATCTAAATTGCTTAATGCATCAATTATTCCGCAATATTCTTCTGCTTTAACTTGAATTATACTAAGCTGAGCATAATAAGTATAGCGACGCTCAAATTCCGTATCTATGCTTAAGCATGCCTTATTTGCTAACCGGTTACAAAATTCTTCTAATGTTTTTTGATTATCGATAATTTGCATAGAAGCTATTTATAAAGCTCCGATAATTTTTAAGAAAAGATTAGTATGAGATAACGACAGAACCACTTCAAGACCGATTAAAATAATAATAATCCACTCAAGTTTGGTGGAATGTTTATAATTAAGATCGTTTGAAAGAATGTTTAAAAGCTCGTGAATCATATTAAGACGATGATTCATTATATTTTGCCGTATTTCTATGTCTTGAAACTCTGCTGTCATGAGATATAGAGGCTCATAACTCGGACGACGCCAAAAAAATTCTGGAGTATCGAATATATCGCTATGCAAACTGATTGAATAACGCTCGTTAAATAATATACCTATTTGCTGTAATATCTCCTTTTTAGAAAGCGATACGCTACCGGTTCTAGCTAGTTCCTGTTGTATAGGGGTTGTCTGAACAATCAAGTTACTAACAGATTGCTCAAGAACGCTAAGTTTAACCGATTGTGCAAGAGCATGGGAAATAGAAAGTTTAACAAAAACTGATTTATCTGCTAAGATTATTTTATTTTTTTCTTCATCAATAAATGTTTTCTTGACTTTCGTATTATATTCAAAATAAATATAATCGGATACCGGCTCTTTAAGCTTATTTACTGGTACTAAATCAGTATCGCTTAAAACTATTTTTTCTTGAATTTCATCGCCGCCCCAAATAGTTACACAACCAAACGGAAAGAAAAATATCTCTATAAAATCAGAATCTTTATTTATCTCTTTCCGAATATATAAAACATCATCAAAATGTTGAGGTTCAAGACCAATCTTTTTTAAATTAGTAACTAGATCACTCATCTTATATTCGGAAGAAGTACAGTAAGATGAACATCTCATGATTATTACGTTTAATTTATATAAATTTAGAGTATAGTAGTTAGGAACCTATAAAGTCAATAATATTATAATTATGTATGAAATATTAAGTAATAGAGACGTTATCAAAATAATAGGTTTCGATTCCGTAAAGTTCCTACAAAATCTCATTACTAACGATATTTGTAAGAGTATAGTCAATTCAGTTGAATTCGGATACAAGGAGCGAGGAGCGAAGCCTATAATAATAGGCGAGACGACGAGTAACGCAGTAGGCGAGTCCAAATCAATTGACTATAATTATTGCTATACTTATTTGCTTAATAATCAAGGAAGATATTTATTTGATTTTTTCGTGTATGTTCATAACCCTGAGGAAATTTACCTTGATATTGATAAAAGTAATAAAGCTGCTTTGATAGAGTATTTAAACTTCTATAAATTTCGCTCAAAAATACAAGTAATAGATTGTAGTAACGAATATAAAGTTATCTACTCACTTCAAAAATTAGATATAGATTCGCTAATTACGGTTCGTGATCCTCGTTATGCTAAGCTTGGTTTCCGCTCAATAAATAAGCTCGATGTCATACCGCTGTGCGGTATCCAGACAATAATTAAAAAAGACTGGACCCCGTGGTCAAGCCACAGGGTGACAGAGGGGGAACCGCCCCCCTCAACAACATCTCCCTGCGAAAACGGGAATCCAATATACCTAGAAGATAAATATAATTTTGCAATAATAGATGGTGTGGAAGATTTAATCACAGATAAATCTATTCCAAATATGTATGGTGCTGAGGAGTTAAATGCAATTAGTTTTGATAAAGGTTGTTATGTCGGGCAGGAAGTGATTTCAAGGGCTAAATATCAAGGAGTTATAAGAAGAAAGATATATAAAATTACAGCAGATGAAGATTTATCTTCATTAGTTAAAGATGAAGAAATACTCGCAGATAACAATAAAATCGGCGTAATATGCTCAAGTTATCACAATAAAGCAATTGCCTTAATCAGAGAAGAAAAATATCTTGCCGATAAAGAAGCTGATGTTACCGTTAAAGGGATTAAAATCAACTTATCTCTCGCACCTTGGTATTAAATAATAGTTAATTTTTTAATAATTACTTGACATTGATCAAGTTTTCATGTATTATTATAATTATAAATAGACACAAAAGACACAAACCATATTTCATGGTATTTTTTATAAAAAATTAATATAAATTGGAGACTTTTATGTATACACCTTTTCAATTATTAACTTCAGGAAACATACAATTAATACCGGCTATATTAAACAGAACTAATGTTAACAACAAACTTAATATTTTTGAAGCTCTTTGTAGTTTAATACCTCAACAATAAGATCAGAATGTTAAAAATGTTTTAGAAAATATTGCTGTACAGATATTAAACAAAATGATCCTCATCCCTGACACTAATTGGGATAAGAAAGATACAAACGGTAATACTATACTTGAATGGGGTATTTGGAGTAATAGCTCCAATGTTATTGATGTATTTCATCATAACCCTGCACTTATGGCAAAATTTGTTTCAACTGAGAAAGCACAAATTCATAATTTTTTCCGTGTTGCTATGGAGTCGCATATTTCTGATGATTTCCGTAAGACACAAATTGAAAAATTTACACAATTAGGTTTAGATATTAATGATCTTGGTCAAGATAATCATATTGCTTTATATTCTACAATAAATATCAGCTTATTACAAAGTATAATGCTAGCAACCCAAAACTGCCAACTCTAAAAGCATTATTAAATAAAGAAAACAAGCCACCGTTTGATCCAAGTATCAAGATGGTAGGTAATAAAAACTGCAGCAGATGTATGAGAAGAGAAAAAAACAGCTATAGTTGATGACAATGATTGTCATAATGCACTTGATGAGTACACAACTTGGTATAATAACGATTATACTGTAGCATCATTAGGTCAGGGCAGTAGAAGTTTAATCTTTATGAATAAAAATGAGTCTTGTATGTCATTCCTAGCTAAAAGCGGCCTTATTGCATGGCTCGTTTATGTCATGCCCGCAGAAGCAGGAATTTCAGCATAAAGCGAGCTTTAAAAAAATCTTTTAAAAAGTTTTGAAGTACTGGATTCCCGCCTACGCGGGAATGACATCGAGTCTTATGACACCCATGTGTATTCGTAGGAATGACATACTTTTTTAACTCCACAAAAATATTGTTTGTTTCTTTTTTTATCTTTATTATTATTTGCATAGAAAATCCCTATAACTTAACTCTATGCCAAATATAGATCTCCTTATTTTTACTAGCTTTTTAGCGATTAATTTGCTAGTTGGACTTCTAAATATCACAAATATAAAAAATATTTGCGAATATGCGATAGGAACAAGGAATTTTTCTACAGGTACAATAGTCGCAACTCTTATTGCTACTTGGATCGGTACTAGTACTTTTTTAATCGATAATTCAAGAATATATACGGACGGATTATTGTACTTATTACCTAGTATATTCGGTAGCGTTGTTAGTTGGTTATTAATTAGTGACTTTATAGCTCCTCGCTTTGAGAATTTTTTGGGTAGCTTATCGGCAGCAGAAATAATAGGGGAGGCGTATGGTAACAAAGTTCGTATTCTTACGTCGATAGTTAGTATATTAATGTCTATAGGTAGGATTGCCATGCAATTCCACGTAGCAAGTTTAATATTACAGCTATTCTTTAACATTTCAAATTTTTACATAGATTTATGTATTGCCACTGTAATAATAAGCTATTCTGCTTTTGGCGGTGTAAAATCGGTTACTTTTACCGAAGCCGTACAGTTTTTTACTTATAGTGCAATTATTCCAGTAATAGGAATTGTCGTATGGAATGTTTTTAGCGATCCGCATATAGTTATAGACTCAAATGTACAAACTCGTCTTACTGATTTACAAGGATTGTTTCACTATACTAGTCCTAAATTTTGGATTTCTTTAAATATTTTTATATATTTTGTGATTCCGTCACTTGGTCCTTCAATTTTTCAAAGAATATTGATGGCAGAAGACACAAGGCAAATATCACGAATATTTTTTATTTCGGCAGTTATTTGTCTTTTTTTATCCGTTTTATTCATTTGGATTGCAATATTATTATTGTCTCAAGATCCGGTAGTTAACACCAATGAATTGTTTTTACGGATCATTAAAAGTTATATAGGATTTAAGGGGTTAATAGTCGGCGTTATTATGGCAATGATAATCGCAAGTACACACTCTTATATTAACGTTGCAGTGGTAACTTTTACTAATGACATCATTAAAAAAGCTTCATTAAATGCAATTACTATAGGATTAATAGGTTTTATTATATCGCTCTACACTAAAGATTTAATAAATCTATTTTTATTATTGACTAGCATCTATTTACCGCTAATCACTTTGCCGTTAATTTTGTTAATATACGGTTTTAAATCAAGTGCCAAAAGTTTTTTTATCGGTATGATTACTGCAATATTAACTATTATATTGTGGCAAATATTTTCTTTAAGAGCAGTTCTAGGTATTTATCCGATACTACCCGCAACTATTGTAAATTTACTCTTTTTCCTTGGAAGCCATTATATTTTAAAGCAACCCGGAGGGTTTAGTTCTTTAAAAGAGCCGCTAACCGTTAAAATAATCAGGCAAGAGAGAGAAAGAAAAGGTTTGACTTTATTTCGTGATCTTAAGAATTTTAACATCTTTAAATATTGGGAAAGTACCCTACCAAATCAAGAAATTACTTATAGTTATGTCGGTATATTTATTTTAATATCGATGTTCTCATCTTTATATATCACATCAGGTAGCAGAATAATGAACCATTTGGAGATATATAATATTATTTACCATACCACACTTATAACTGCTGCAATATTAATTACTTATCCTTTATGGTCTTTAAAGTTTCAAAATAATTATATTATATCTTTATCTTGGTTTGTGGCTACTTTCGTTATATTAATATTTTTCGGTAGTTTACTTGTTATATATCAAGTAGTTTTGATCAACTGCAATTAATGTGTTTGATAATTAACTTACTTATAATTGCAACGATATTCAGGTGGCAAGCTACTTTACTACTTATGACCGTTACGTTTGCTAGTATAGAGCTTTATAAATATTTTATGGATGAGAAGTTATTAATTAGCATAGATAGTTTTCAATTCAAAGTAGTATATTCCTAACCTTATTTAGTAGCCTTTTAATAGTATGCTTAAAACCAAGGCAGGAGCAAGAAAAATTAGTTAACCTAAAAAATACTCCTTTAGGTAATAGAGTTAATTATAGAGAGCAGGAATTAGAGAAGTTACTTGATTTGAAACATGAGTTCTTACGTAATATAAACCATGAAATCAATACGCCGCTAACCGGTATTATTAGCCTTGGTGAAACCTTATGGGCTAATTATGATAAATTTAATGAAGATCAGCGTCGCAATGCAGTAGAGATTATAGCTAAAAGCTCTATTAAATTAAATAGCTTGATAAATAATATTCTAGATTTTTCAAAATTATCCAGTCTTAATGATGCACTCAATAAAAAAGATATAAACTTAAGCGAATTGCTACATGAAAGGATTAAAATATGTAAGAAATTATATCTAAACGGCAAAATCTTAAATTTTGTATCTGATATTGAAAAGAATATAATAATTATATTCTTTTCAATTTTAACTGTGATCCTCATTGTATTAAACACACATTCGATAATCTAATAATAAATGCTATCAGCTATTGTAGTGAGGGAATAATAAAAATTGATCTACACATGCAAGAAAATAATATCTTGTTTTATAGTATAAAAGACGATGGAATAGGAGTACTGAAAGAGGAATTGCAGAGTATATTCGGTGTATTTGTCGTAAGCTCTAAAACACGTACGGTAGGAGGTAGAGGAGTAGGACTTGCATTATGTAAGAAAGTAATAGAACTGCACGCCGGAAAAATTTGGGCAGAAAACGATAAACAGGGAAAGACTACTTTTATTTTTACGATGCCTTTGTAATTGAAAATGTCATTCCGTTGATCACAGGAATACAGTACTGTTTGTTGTCATACCGTGCCCCGCCACGGTATCCAAAAAACAACTTATAACACGCATTTTTTAACATTTTTACCGGATACCGTGGCAGGGCCACGGTATGACATTATTATGAAAAAAATTATTTTTAATAAACAACGAGATTTTATATCAATTATAGCACCGGCGTCAAGCTGTCTAGATGCACAAGATAAATTAAAGGAAGCTATTAAAATACTAGCGTTGCATGGTTTTAAAACTTTAGTAGATGATAAGATTTTTTCAGGTGATGCATTGCCTTTTTTCGCTGCTTATAAAGAGGAAAGGTTGAGAATGTTTAAAGAAGCTATGGAAAATGAACAGGTTAAAATAATTTGGGCTTTTCGTGGCGGATATGGATGCAGTGAATTTGTAGAAGATTGTTTTAATATAGAACAAAAAGGGGATAAAGTCCTGATAGGCTATAGCGATATTACCGTTTTGCATTTATTACTAAATAACCATTATAATATCCCAACTATTCACGGTTCAGTGTTAACTTCGTTACTACCGCCTACTAATCAGGATATTATGCCTATAATAAATGTTCTTAAAGGAGAAAAGAGTGAAATACAACTTATACCTATAAAGAAAATTAGTGAGGAAAATATAACAGGTACAATAACAGGCGGGAATTTAACGGTTTTAACTAAATTGATTAGTACTGGTTTGCAAATTCATTCTCATTCCTATGCTTCTTTATGTCATTCCCGCAGAAGCGGGAATCCAGAAAAAATAATACTGGATCCCCGTTTTCACGGGGATGACAATAAAATTCTATTGCTTGAAGACGTTAATGAAAAAGCCTATGCCGTACATCGTAATCTAGTTCAATTAAAAAATACCGGTATATTTGAATGCATAAAGGCAATAATCTTTGGTGATTTTACTAAAGGGGATGAGTTTGTAGAACAAGCTATAAAAAGTTTTTGTTTAAATCATATTCAAAATATTGGAACTTATAAAGCAGCAGGAATAGGGCATGGAGAAGTAAATCATCCAGTTATTATGAATCATGAAGTAATTATAAACAGTAATGTTTTAAGTTTTACTAGCCCTTTTGAAATAGTAGAAAACAAATGACAAATTCTATCAGAATAGGTACAAGAAAAAGTCCACTTGCTTTAATACACACTAATTTAGTTATTCAGCAAATCAAACAATTTTTTCCTGATATCAATTGTGAAATAGTGCCGATTATTACTAGCGGGGATTTAATCCAAAATAAACCATTATACGATATAGGCGGTAAAGCTTTATTTTTAAAGGAAATAGAGCAAGCCTTGCTTGATAAAAAAATTGACTTAGCTGTTCATTCTTTAAAAGATGTACCGGGTAGAATACCTGAACCGCTAGTAATAGCTGCTGTTTTAGAGCGTGAAGACCCCAGAGATGTTTTTGTTTGTCTAAAATATAAATCTATAGAAGAGCTGCCGCAAAATGCCGTAATAGGTAGCTCGGCAGTACGAAGAAAAGCATTTATCCAAAAAATAAGACCGGATTTAAAGGTAACGGTTTTTAGAGGGAATGTTGATTCAAGAATAAAAAAGCTAATGACCGGCGAAGTTGACGCAACAATTTTAGCATATACAGGTCTTAAAAGGTTAGAGGTGTTTAATCCGGAGTATTGCCATTTGATAGAGTATTCACAGATGTTACCGTGTATAGGGCAGGGAGTCATTGCAGTTGAGATTAGAAAAGATGATAATGCTATGCTTGAGATATGCAACCAAATTAATCATCTTCCCACTTTTGAACTCATAAAACCCGAAAGAGCATTTTTAGAGTATCTAGATGCTAATTGCCGCACCCCGATTGCTGCTTATTCACAATATCTAGATGCAAATCCTAGACATCTTTCCAAACTCGCTTATAGGGAGGTATTTGAAGGAAACACAGAAGCACTTGCCACCGCAGCGTACAAAAGCAATCGCACAGATGCGAGTACCGGATTGACGTACAAATTACCCCTAGAAGTAGAGTTTGGGAAGATGTCTAATATACAAACCAATTTTATGCTCGGTAACCTTGACGGCAGTAAAATAACTTTCCATACCGAAACTACCAATATAAAAACTTCAACAGAAGCAGGCATAAAAGCCGCTAAAATGATGTTGGAAGCTATCTGTAAATAAATTTTAATCGATAATTTAATTCTTTTTTGCTGCAAATTATAAGATTTTTTTGAGATATGAATAAAACACCCTATCAAAAATCTTATCAATTTTTGCTAAAAAAGCTCTTTACTTGCTAATTACAATTTATTTACAGATAACCTCTTAAATCCACTAGATAAATAGATATTTAGGGAATATACTCCTAAAATATCTAAATTTGCAAGATATTATCATGACAATACAAAGATTTTTAGACTTAGAATTACCAAAAGGACAGTCCTGTTTTTTGTGGGGAGCACGTAAAACTGGTAAGTCAACATATCTGAAACAACGTTTTCCGGATATATATAGATTTATTATAAGCTGATATCTATAAAGTTTACTTTCAAAATCCTGAACGTTTAAGAGAAGAGTTGAAGTCAAAAGACGGCATCTCAACTATTATTATTGATGAGGTGCAAAAAATTCCCTTACTGTTAGATAAGGTTCATTATTTAATAGAATCTAATAAATCTTTACAATTTATCCTTTGCTGCTCCAGTACTAGGCGCTTAAAATCAACAGGTAGCAATTTACTTGGCAGAAGAGCTTGGAGATATATGTTTTTGCTGCTCTATGCTATTCTGAGATAAAAGAGCTTGATTGGCATAAAATTTTTAATCATGGACTAATACCTGATCATTATATTGCATCAAAAAAGATTCATAAATATCTTGCGTCCTATTTATATGACTATATTTTACCTGAAGTACAGTTTGTGAAGCAAATTTAAGAAAACGCGAAGCACTTGCAAGGTTTCTAGAGATTATAGGCATTTCAAACGATGAGATGATAAATTATAGTAATATAGCAAGAGATTGCGGTGTTGATGCAAAAACCGTTAGAACATATCTTGAAATATTAGAAGATATGTATTTAGGATATCATCTTTATCCGTATAGATCACTTAGCAAAAGGCAAATTATTACGGAAATGCCTAAATTTTACCTTTTCGATACCGCACTTAGCAAATTACCTAAGGAAATATGAATATCAGGAAATAACAGGGTTTGATGCTGGTAAATCTTTTGAGCATTATGTATTCTTAGAATTAATAGCTTATAAATATTTAAACAACAAAAGAGATGAATTATTTTATTGGCGTACTAAAGAAGGATATGAGGTTGATTTTATATTTCAAAATAATGATGCATTTGAAGTTAAAATTGCTTCTTCTATACAAAAAAATCATTTAGAAGGTCTATTAGAATTTAGTAAAGATAGTGATTTTAAATTACATATATGGACATTTAGTATAGAGCTAAGTATTATTAAATAAAATTAATATTGGTAGCATAACGTAAGCTTTTATGAAGCTCAAAAAGCTTTTCTAGATATCAAAAGGATAATCCTTCAAGATGTAGACCATAGTGTTACAGAAAAAAGATATTTTTGTTTAGGTAAAGTTGATGGTAATATTTAACAGTCCGTTTTATGTTCCGAGGTAATCATATAAGAATTTTTGGAGCAGGATACTGGCGTAAAGGCAAGAGAATTTATGAGCAAGAGATAAAATACACTGATGGGGAAATAGGGGAAATAAAAATAGTAAAAGATTTCTTACCACATCCTAGAGAACTTTTATTAAAAGATGATTCAGTAAAAGTAACCATTTCTTTAAGTAAAGAGAGCGTAGAATTTTTTAAATCAGAAGCAGCAACTGCACATGTGCCTTATCAAAAAATGATTAGGATTTTACTAGATAAATATACTAAGCACTATAAAGCAAATAGAAGGGTATAATACTATAAACTGAGCTGGCGGATAGGGTGGGATTCGAACCCACGGTACGGTTGCCCGTACGCCAGTTTTCAAGACTAGTGCCTTAAACCACTCGGCCACCTATCCAAGAAGATTCATACCAAATAATCTTATATATTTCAAGGGAAATCTTGCAATATATGAATCTAAATTACAAATCCGAATTGTTCTTTCACTTCATTAACCGTTTCAGAAGCTCTAATTCTTGCTTTTTCTGCTCCTTTGTGCAGTATTTTTAATAAATATTCTTTATCATTCATTAATTCTAAATATTTATCACGTATCGGTTGTAGATTTGTAATAATAATTTCTGCCAAATCTTCTTTAAATTTTGCGAAACCTTGGTTTTGATAATTACCGATTATTTTTTCCAAGCTTTCTTCGGATAAACTGCTATAAATATCTAATAAATTACTAATTTCCGGTCTTGTTTCTTGATCATAGCTAACAAAACTTAAATGATCGGTTTTGGCTTTTTTTATTTTTTGATGAATAAGATCGTTATCGTCTTTTAAATTGATACGGGAAAAATCCGAAATATCAGATTTACTCATTTTCTTTAATCCATCCCGTAAGCTCATGATTCTTGTGCCTGTTTCACTAATTAAAACCTCAGGAACTTTTAGAATTTCTTTGTTAAATTTTCTATTTATTACCCCTGCAATATCTCTTGTTAGCTCTAAATGCTGCTTCTGATCCTCACCTACAGGCACTATATCGGCTTTATATATTAAGATATCCGCTGCCATAAGTACCGGATAGGAAAATAACCCAAGACAAGCCTTTTCTTGATCGCTACCTGCTTTATCTTTAAATTGCGTCATGCGCTTTAACCATCCAAGCGGTGTAACGCAATTTAGTAGCCAAGCAAGTTCAGTATGCTCTTTCACCATACTTTGGGCAAAAATCGTTACTTTGTCGGGGTTAAGCCCTGCTGCTAAATAAACAGCAAGCACCTCCATAATTGAATTGTTAAGTTCTGATGGCTTAATATCAATCGTGATAGCATGCAAATCTGCTAAGAAGAAAAAACAATTATATTCTTCCTGCATTTTAACCCAGTTTTTAATTGCACCAAGATAGTTACCGAGATGTAAAGAACCGGTTGCTTGCACACCGGAAAGAACAGTTTTTTTCATTTAATACCTTTTTATTTTACTCATTGTAAAATTATGTTATAAATACCATTTTAATTAATATAATTATCTTAATAATTATGCTGTGGCGTTTAAGAATTTTATCATTTTACGGATTATTATCGTTATTTACATTTATTTTTTTTCTTATATGTTACATACCAGTAACATTTTTCAATGTCAACTATCACATAAGATATAGAATTGCCATTATCTTTTCTTATGCTTTTGTGTGGCTTGCAAAAATTTGTTGCGGTTTAAAATATGAAGTAGAGGGGCTTGAGAAATTACCGAAGACTATTGCAATCGTCGTGTCTAATCACCAATCCTTTTGGGATCAAATGTTTATGCAACTGATTATTCCTAAACATTCTTGGGTATTAAAGCGTGAATTATTTAATATACCCCTGCTTGGTTGGGGACTTCGGATGGTTAAACCTATTGCGGTTGACCGTGGTACTAATAGCTCGGTTGCTCAGATTTTAAGAGAAGGTCAGGAAAAAATAAAAGAAGGATTATGGTTAATAATATTTCCGGAATCAACTAAAGTTCCGCCTGATAGAACGGTAAAATTTAAACCAAGTGCCGTAAAGCTTGCTTCAATTACTAAAGTTCCAATTGTGATGATAGCTCATAATGCCGGTTTATTTTGGCCTAGAGGTTTTTGGTTTAAGCAACCTGGAACTATAAAGATAAAGATTATAGGTGTAATAGAAAAAGAAGAAATAGAGCAAACAGACGTACGTATACTTAATGACAAGGTTGAGCAAATTATTAACAGTGAAAAGCAAAAATTATTAAATTAATATTAGGTTTTAAAAATAATTAGTATTATCATAAAATTACAACTTAGTTTTTATGGAGGTATTTATGGTAAGGACAACAGCGTTAAAATTAATTGCGGTTATCGATAGTAAGCAAATGATGCTTTACGACGCTCAAGGAGTTAAAATTACTACTAATACACCTTTAAAATTATCTTTGGATTTAGAGGAGCATCACCACCATAGAGAAAAAAGACAAAGCCTTTACCAAAATAAATCTACACCGGCTTCGTTGTTTGAGCCGCATACTTCGCTAAAAGATATAGCACATAAAGAAGCAGCAAGGAGCGTTATTAAACATTTAGAGAAAGTAACTACTGCTGATCAAGCTAAATATAAGGAATTGATTATTGTAGCAGAACCGCAAATGCTTGGATGTGTTAGACAAGAACTTAAAAATGGTCTAAAAAAGATGATTACTAAAGAAATTGCTAAGGATTTAGTGCAACATAGCGTAGATGCAGTGGAGCGAGCAGTATTTTCTTAGATAATCTTTATATGTCATTCCCGCGAAACCGGGAATCCAGTAAAACCTATACAAAACTTGTTTTTTTAGGTTTATTTTGTCAATAATCTGTAATTTTTATACTAGTATTAAGGTGATCCTTTCTAGACTCCCACTTTCGCGGGAATGACATAGAAGTCGTACAACAAGGTTTTTAGTCGTTTGTAATGATGATACAAATTAGGTGCCTAACTTATTAAATATTTCTTTTGTATTATTTGCGATAGTTAAACCAATTTGCTTATCTGTATTCTCAAAAGTTTTTATAGTCTTTTCATTAGGAATCTTAATATGTGGTTTGAAAGGCAAACCGCCGCTATTTATACATTGAGTTAGAAAAATATCCTCATGGCTTCTGACATAGTCATCCCCATTTGCTTAAATATTTCTGCTGCTTCAAGTTTTATATCTGCTGAAACGCGTAATCTAATATCTACTGTATTCATAATATAGCTCCATTCAGTTATTATTATCCGCTATAGTCAAATGATTTGAATTCACTTACATCGTCTCTCGTCGCCCTCCGATTATCTATAGGCTGCGCTTCTCGCTCTTTGTAATTACATCCAACTGATTTGACTACATTTTAGTATATATGGCGGCATGCGTCAATACACTCATATTTTAATTCAGAATAGTTGCACTAATAAGAAAAAGTGGTAAAATATCATATCGAACAAATTAAATATTATGAATAATTATGCCACAAATTTATTTTAACGGTCCGGAAGGACGAATTGAAGGAAGATATGCAAAAGCTACCGCGCCTAACGCCCCTATTGCATTAGTTCTTCATCCTCATCCTTTATATGAGGGTAATATGAATAATAAAGTAGTTTATAATGCCTATAAGATTTTAGCAGATAACGGTTATACCGTCTTACGTATTAATTTTAGAGGAGTAGGGGGATCACAAGGTAAATTTGATAACGGAGTCGGTGAAGTGGTTGATGCGGGGGCAGCTCTCGACTGGTTACAGCAGAATAACCCAAATGCTCAGTCTAATCTGATATTAGGATTTTCTTTCGGAGCATGGATAGCTATGCAACTTGTAATGCGACGTCCGGAAATAAATCATTTTATTGCTATTTCACCGCCGGTTAATACAATTCATAAATATGACTTCTCATTCCTCTCACCTTGTCCTATTCCAGGGTTTATATTACAGGGAGATAATGATAGTATAGTATCGGCAGATGATGTAAAAGACCTAGCAAATAGATTATCTAAGCAACAATCCCATATTAAAGTTGATTATAAAATTATCAATGGAGCTGACCATTTCTTTCGTTATAAAACTGAAGAATTTTCTAAAGCAATAAATGCTTATTTAATAACAATTCAATCTAATTATCATCACCATAATAATAATGTAAATGAAGAAATTAGTAAGCACCCAAAGAAATTATTTTTATATTAGTTTTTGTTGTGTGGTTCGGCTTATCCGTTATTGCGAGCAGGCGTTGTTGCAGGTACCCAAGTCGTCATGGCGAGGAAATTGCGTAGCAATTGACGAAGCAATCCAGTAAAAATTCTGATTTACAGAATTTTTTTATCACCACGCAGCCTACGGCTGCTTGCAATGACGACTTGGTATCCACGCAACAATACCTCGTGGGAATAACATAAAAGAATCCATATCACAACGTCTACAATTCTAAATAAGCTTCTATTGCTAAAATTAATATTTCATCTTTTTTAGCATCTAACTCTTGAGTTAATTCTTCATAAATTTGCCTATCTGATAGAGAAGTAAATTTTTTAAATAGCTGCACTAATTTTAAAGAAGGGATAATACGAAAAGCATCTTTTAATATTTTGATCTTTTTATTAACATTAAGCTTATTATTTAAATTAAAGTAAAATTCTAGTAATTCGTCGTTATAAAAATTTAAATCTACAGCCGTTGCCAAATAATCTATAGCATTAGCCGTATTATTACTTTCTACTTCTTGCTTCGCTGCTAATAAATAATACTCAGCAATTTCCGGCATAGACTCATGTTTATGAAATTTTGCGAGCTTATTCGTTATAAAAATAAATTTTGTCCATAGAGAAAGTCTAGCATAACAACGCATTAAAGTAATTAAATTGTCAATATCAAGTTCATTGAAATTATAAGCCTTTGTTGCGTAATTTTCTGCTTTCTCATAAAAAGATTTATCATAATAAAGTTTTGCTAGATTTTTGCTACCGTAAAAAACAAATTCTTTAGATGTAATAAGTTTTTGAAAATAGGAAATTTTTCTATCTACATCCTCTTCAGTTACGGCTAAGATTAAATTATGGAATTCTTGTGAATCTTTTAGATCTTCAGAAGATAAATTTTTGCGAGCAATAGAAGCAGATTTAGCTTTATTATTCATAATATATTCGGCAAAAGCTAAAATTAAAGCATATCTATCATGATTAATTTTTCGTTTACTAAAAATATTATGTATTTTAGATGGTAAATCGATAATTAATATTAGAAATCTAATGACAATAAAACAAGAAATTAGTAATAAAAGGCCTAAAATAAGACTAAAGAACAAGGTAGTCTCTATATTATAATCATATAAACTAATAAAAACTTTTGAATCAAAGCTCTCTATAAAAGTAAACCCGAAATAAAGCAGTAAAAAAGTAGCACATATTAATAATAACCTAAACATCTTTATTTACAAACTCCTGCATAAATTTTTCTGAATAAAGACAATCGATTAGATAGTTTAAGTTCTCTAAAATTAGAGGTTTATCTTGTTCTTTTATCATCATAGCAGAAGGTTTTTTTTCAATTTTGATAAACTTCTCCAGCCACTTATGGTTGGTAGGAAAAATTACTTCCGTACTACTTGATTTAGAAAAAAGATAATTATTATATGCTTCTAAGTTATTTAAAATATTCCTTATATCTTGAGGCAGCAGGCGGGATTTTACTATTCTTAGTTCTTTACTATAATCCTTATCTTGCATGAAATTATATACTAATAGATTTACATTTAATAAGTAATTAATATAGTCAAGTGATACCCATACGCCTACCTCATCACTCGTCGCTCTCCTATTAGTTATAGGCTTCTTCGCTCCTTGTTCCTTGTATCCGAATGAAGCTGAATTGACTACAGTTTCTAATTTTGGTTCTACTAAATTAGTCGGTGCTTCAGGAAACTTTAAAGAACTTACGTAATTTAAAAGCGACTTGGTAGATAATAGAGGAGCTGCTTCCTTTTCTTCCAGGGTAGTATTTGCTTTATTTTCTACTGCTTGATCAGGAATTTGGCTTAAATCCTTATTTTCACTTTTAAAAAGTTTTAAAATATCGGATCTATTATGATAAAGAGTAAAAGAAGATAGGACAAATATTACTATTGCTATAAAAAAGATGTTTTTGCTTTTAAATAAACTATCGAATTTGTGCATTTTCAGATAATAACTTGATTATATCGTTAAGGTTTTGATCATCACAATAAACCACATTTTTTATAAAAGGTCTAACTATATTTGCAACTTTCAAACTTATGGCTACAACTAAACTATCTTGTAAGTACTCTAGTAAATTATTTTGCAGTAATAATTTTACTAAAGTCCTAGCACTATTTTGAGAATAAAGTAATATAAAATCAATATTATTTTTAAATTCTTTTATAATAGATACGGGCAGCTCATTCAAATATTCTACATTATAAATGATATGTCTAGCTATTTTGCTGGGTAAATCTTTAGTAATTTCATTTGAAGATAAATATATAGTCTGCTCATATAAATCAGGAGGAAAATGCTTAATCAAATCTTCCACATTTTTAGCAGTATACATTACTTTCGTGCCTAATAATCGTTTTGACTTACTACCTACTACCCAAATATCTTGTTTTAAGTTATGACCGGTTAAGATACTTGCTGCATATTTACTAGTTATTATTATATTTGAGTAATTATCTAAAATATCGATATTAAAATCTAGAGTTTTATATTTAATTAAAGGACAATGAATATCACGTAAATCTAAATTATATTTACTTATTTCCTTTATAGTTTCATTATTTTCTTCAATATGTCTAGTTAATAAAACCGATTTCATACAATATTTGTACTCCAATATAAAAAGCAACTGCCCAAATAATAATAGCAGCTATTTTATTAATTATAGTTAAAATCGTACTACTTTTATTTAGCTTTCTAATATTATAACCTGCAACTGCTAAAGAAAAAAACCATATCCAAGATATAAGTATGCAAGTTAAGGTAAATATAATTTTTGCAATACCGCTATACTTTAAAGCACTAATACCTATTACTATAATCGTATCCATAATTGCATGCGGATTTAATATTGACACCGATATAGCAAATAAAATTTGTTTTTGAGCTGAAAAAGCCCCGGAATTCATTGTAAGATCAATAGGCGGCTGATTCCAAGTATTATATCCCATATAAATTAAGAAAATAAATCCAACAATAAATATAGATAATTTTAACCAAGAAATTTCAAGAATTAACAAAGATATCCCAAGAACTGCCATACATATAAGCATAGTATCACATATTGAGGCTGCAATTATGCTAGGTAAAGCCTTGCTAAACTTTGGCTGTGTTGCTCCTTGATTGAATATAAAAATATTCTGTACTCCGAGCGGTACTATTAAACCGAGAGCTAAAACGATGCCATGTAAAAAAGCACTTAATATATCATTATTCATTTAAATAGCCATTTTATATACTAGAGCTATGCTCCAAATTGTTACTGCTCCCATTTTATTAATTATTTTTAATATTATAGCATTTTTATTTAATTTTCTAATATTATAACCAATTATTGCCAATGATAAAAACTATATACAAATAAACAATGTCATTTCCTTGATATTTGTAAAAACCAATATTTAATATACTCATTATATATGGGTTTAATATAGATAATATTGATATCACAATATAGAAACTAAACTTTGTTTCCACATAGAAATAGGCTAAGGTTCTATTGTTAAATTAAAATATGATTGATTCCAAGTATTATATTCCATACAGATTAGAAAAATAAATCCAATTATGAAAAAAGGTATTGCTATATACCAAATCATAAAAATAAAGAAGAAATCATGATTGAAAACGATTATATGTATAAGTATATTATAACATATCGAAGCAACAATTACACTAGGTAGAGCTTTTTTGAAGCTACGATATTTTGCACTTTGATTTAATATAAAAATACTTGGTATAATGGAAGAAATAGCAAAATACGGTATTAAAAATATTATACTTAATATATATCATTCATTATTGTAATTTAGTTTTTATTTTTAATAATATTAATAAAGACGGAATAGTTATAATAGTAGTAAATAAAAAGAAATTTTGCCAACCGAAATTTACTACCATATAGCCTGAAATTATAGGAAAAATTGAGCGCGAAATCCCCATCATCGATGAAAGAAAAGAATATTGAGTAGCTCGAAATTTACCTTGACAGAGTGCAGAAATAAAAGCGATATAAGCAGTCATTGTCATACCGCCGGTAATACTTGCTATTCCTATCGTAATAAATAATAATAAAGAATTTTTACCGTTTATTTCAAGAAAAATAAATAAAATATGTCCTAAAGCATGAATAATACCAAATAAAAATATACTATTTAATATATTTTTATGTTTCATAATAACCCCGCCGACAAGTCCACCGATTATAGCTCCTACAACTCCACAAAACTTTCCAACGCTTGCTATTTCAAAAGCATCATACTCAAGATGAAGCAAAAACGGATTAATCATAACATTAATTAAGTTATCCGGTAACCTATATAATACTAGGAAAATTAATATAAGAATAATGAAATAAACAGAACCTATAGGTTTTAACGCATTATATATAAAATTTATTATGTTTTTTTTATTTTGATTATTTTTTATATCATTCTTGATTATCTGTATATGTATGTTCTCGTTTAAATAACAATACTTAATTCCTACAATCAATAAAATTAAATAAATAAATACTAAACCGGCAAAGATTTTATATATTTCATTAAATGTTAAATAAATAGATAAGTAAATAGCTCCAGAACCGGCTAAAAGCATACCGACCCGATAACCGAATATGTATATTCCTGAAGTAAACCCAAGCGATTCTTTAGGTACTATTTCCGTTCTTAAAGCACTTAATATAGTATCTTGTGCAGCACTAAAAAAAGAAATAATTAAAGCCGTGAAAGCAAATAATAATAGATTAGTACTAGGATCTAGAAAGCTGAAAATATATATAAGAAATATCAATGCACTACTAGTTAAGCAAATCCAAGATAATCTATGACCGAATATTTTGTTTAAATATTTAATTTGCACTGCATCAAAAATCGGTGCTAACAAGAAATTAATAGAGTAGGGAAGCGTTATGAATGATAATATACCGATTGTTTGCAGTGCTATATCTTCTTTAGCAAGCCAATAATTTAAAGTATTACCGGTAATCATTAGATTAAAACCGCTAATAAGCCCAAACAACCAAATAATACATAAACGAGAGTTATTTAACATGAATTTATATACTTCGAGTAAATGAAGAATTGATAGACGAAGATCAACTTCAAAAAGAGCAAGGAGTCTATAAGGCGAGGAGCGGAGCGTATACTTAATACGTGAGCACCGCAGAGCTTATGAAACAACATAGCCAATTTTTGAAGTTGATCGAGTATATATGCCTTTAGCTCTAAGTTCCTATAGGCTTAATATGCAAAAATGTGAGTCTTCTGTTTATTTGCGGCATGTAATGTAATCATGTTATTTTAATTTCTCAATATCTTTCTTATCTAATTTTGTTATTTTCATAATAGTTTCTAAAGAAAGCCCTTCTTTTTTCATTTCTTTAGCCATAGTAATTTTCTCTTTTTTTCTACCTTCTTCAATACCTGCTTGTTTCCAGCTATGAGCTAAGCTATTCATAAGGTTTCCTCCTAATGCAGGGTTTAAATGCGATTTAAGCATTTTTTCTATTTCTATTTTATCATTTTCCCTAATCTGATTCAAGGTGTAGAGGACAAAATTAGCTCTATATAATCTATACCGATATTAACTTTAATAAATTCTGGTAAAAGATCAGCTACTTCTTGCCATCTCTTTAATAAATCTCGTTTGTGGATATGTTTTAAAAAAAACTGCAAGATTCCAGACCAAGCTTTTTCTTTTAATTTTTCATCAGAAATATTTTGAACATTAATTAACTGATAATCATTAATCCATATGTATTTTTTACAAGTTCACTGTTTTCAAATAACTCCCATAGATTAGTCATAAAGTGACAAAAGAATGTAAGAGAAATATAGCTCATTCTTATAAAAATAGCGGGGTAGTATTTTTAAACTTAAAAAATATGCAAAAAAAGCAAGATAAAAATATGCTTTTAGAAACTTTACAAAAGTCAAAATGTGATTTTTCTTTTTCTAACCAAGATTTATTAAATCTTATCGATGAGATGGAACTGTTTTACATATTTTGAGACTCAAAGCCCTTATTTTTCTTATTTCATTTTACACTATGCAGGACCTAAGCCATGGACTACCGATAAGCAGGAATTATGGAAGACAAATCAGGACAAATTAGATAAGATCACAAAATATTACTGGCGATATAAAGAAATAACACCTTGGAGTAGTATAAATTAATTATTTTAATTGACTTTAGCACTTAAGAGATTTAAAAGTTAACTTTAATATTTAAGGTTACAATAAAATGTTACCGCCTAAAATTTTCTTTGAAAAAGTTAAAGAAATAATGTGGCCTATAGAAAGGAAAGAATTAAAGCTATTTATACCTATGGCTTTAATGATGTTATGTATCCTTTTTAATTTTGGGGCTTTAAGATCTATCAAAGATAGTTTAGTAGTACCCTCTATGGGGGCTGAAATTATTAGCTTCTTAAAATTATGGTTAGTATTACCCTCGTGCGTAATTTTTACCGTACTTTATGTTAAACTTAGTAATAACTTAAATTTTGAATATATTTTCTACATTATAGTCGGTAGTTTTTTACTATTTTTCTTATTATTTGCCTATATTATTTATCCAAATCAAGATATTTATCATCCTAATGATGAAATGATAAATAAATTAATTGCTTCATACCCTAATTTTAAATGGTTTATTAAAATAGGTAGTCAATGGAGTTATGCACTGATGTATATTTTCGCGGAATTATGGAGTGCAGTAGTCATAAACTTAATGTTTTGGCAGTTTGCCAATCACATTTTTGATACTTCTAAAGCTAAAAGATTCTATCCCGTTCTTGGAATGGTCGGTAATATCGGTCTTATAATAGCAGGCAGCGTACTTGTCTTTTTCTCAAGCGGGCAGGACGTCATTGATTCAGAATTATTACCGGATTCTTTTAATTCATCTGCCGGAAATGCTATAATGCTTCAGCCAATCATGTCAATTATTGTTACTGCAGGAATAATTGCTATGCTTCTATTTAGAATAATAAATAGATTTATTTTAACAGATTCCATAAATGTTTTAGATGCAAAAAAAGTTACAGCTAAAATGAAAACAAAACTTTCGGTAATTGAAAGTATCAAATTAGTAATTCACTCAAAATATATAGGTCGTATTGCCTTATTAATAATCTGTTATGGATTATTAATAAATATAGTTGAAGGACCTTGGAAAGCAAAAATAAAAGAATTACATCCAAACACTATAGACTATGTTAACTTTATGGGCAGGTTTAATATTTGGATGGGGATATCATGCGTTACTTTCATGATAATAGGCAGTAATATTCTTAGAAGACTCGGTTGGCTCATTTCGGCATTATTAACTCCTATTATGTTGTCTATTACCGGCTTGATGTTTTTTATCTTTATAATTTTTATTGAAGAAATAGGAGAATGTTTCGGTGATTTTAATCTTCTATATGCAGCGATTATTGTTGGAGCAATTCAGAACATACTGAGTAAATCGTCCAAATATTCATTATTCGATTCAACAAAAGAAATGGCGTATATTCCTTTATCTTTAGAGCTTAGAACTAAGGGAAAAGCTGCCGTAGAGGTAATAGGTACTAAATTCGGTAAATCGCTTGGAGCATTTATACAGTCTTTGATATTTATTATTATTCCGACTGCTACCTTTGATTCTATTATAATATATTTATTAGTAACTTTTATAGTTATGATGAGTTTATGGATTTGGAACGTTATAAAATTGAATAAGGAATATGTAGAGCTGTGTAAGTAAACGTCATTGCAAGCGGGCATTGTTGCATGGATACCACCCAGTCATTGCGAGCAGTCGTAGACTGCGTGGCAATCTCATGAAATAATAACAAACTCCTGAGATTGTTTCGTCAAAATTTTCAATTTTTCCTTGCAATGACGAAAAAACTTATCCATACAACAACAGAAAATCACACTATAATACCGATTTAAAGATGAAAAAAATTCTTAAAATAATATTATTTATAACTATCTTTATTATACTCGCATATAGTGGGTTGTGGTTTACTATTATGTTCTCTTTATCACACTCTATAAATCAAAAATATGCCGGTACCAACCTCAATATAGAAGAGGCTGATAATAATCCTAATCAGCAATATCTTATTAAGTTTTCTAAAGTTCAGCCATATGGTTTTCCTTTCAAATTAGGTATTTCAGTAATTAATTGGCAAGAAGAGAGTATTAATAGAGTAACTGAATTTACCACACCGATAAATATCGGTTATGATTTACTTAAGCAGAAATTATTTATACATTTTTCCGGAGAAGCATTCGGAAAATTTAAGCCGGTTCAAAGAGGCTTTGGAGTAAGATTTTATAATGAGAACTGTATATTATCAACAAAAATACCGTTAAATTTTAAATTATTTGAAATAGTACGATTTAAAAAAGATTTATTTGAAGTTATAAATTTAATAGAAAATATTAAATTTACTTCCGGTAAAACAGAAATTTTTGACTTAGTCGATAATCAAAAATTATATGAAGAAGATCATACTATACTTACTATGTTATTTGACAAAAGTAAGTATTATACAAGTAAACAGGATTTCCTTGATAACATACCGCAAAAATTAGCAATTTATTATGAAACCGAAATAGTACAAAGTAACCTTGAAGATAGAATAATACCTGCCGGCTTATTATTATATAGACCCGCTTGGAATAATAATTTCAAATTTTCCGGTAATTTCTTGATTAGTACTAGTAGTGTGCATTTTAAAGATATTGCTAAAGATTTAACAATTGAAGTTACTAATGCAAAAATCAATAGTAATAACTTTGAAAATAATATTAATTTATTATATAAAGGTAAGTTAAACGATTTCGGCAATAATAATATTGATCTTTTGGTAGATTCGCAATTTAAGCTAAAACCTGGTTTTATAATAGGTTCATTAGAATTTATAAAGAAATATTACGATAAGCAAACCTATTTATTTAAACTTTCTGATAATAAGCTATATAAAGATTTTAATAATGAACTAAGCTATATTTTAAATAATAATAAACAATATAATTTTAGTATTTTTGAAGATAGGGAATATAATTTTAATTTAAATATTAATTTAGTAACTGAATTAAACAAATTAACTAGAGCACAGATAAATGCTTTAAGTCTCTATTCAAACACATCGGGATTTAATATAACAAATGAAACTATAGTAAATGCTCTTAAAGATTCTTACAGTAAAGGTACGATAATAATTAATGATTACTCTAGAATAATAGATGTTTTAAGTGCATATATATACGGAGTAGGGGATTTTAAAGATTTTTCGGAAGAGAGTAAGGAAGTATACGGGAATGCTTTGAAATCATTTTTAAAAACTATTTCTGATCACCCGAATTCATCTAATTTAATTGATGCTAGCATTGAGTATGTGTTTGATTTGTCCGATTTAAACAAAGCTAAAATAGGTAATATAGATGATATAAATAAACTTATACCTTTATATTATTTATCTTTATATCAAGCAGCAGTAAAAAAAGTGCAACCCGGTGAAAATGTAAAAGAAAAAATTATGGAGTTAATTCCTAATGTTAATCAAAAAATATTAGAGGAATGTATACTCGATGAACTTCGTTAATCATCATTGCAAGCAACTGAAAGGGGCGTGGCAATCTTAGGGTTTTGGCATGAGATTGCTGCGTCAAAATTTTCAGTTTTTCCTTGCAATGACAGAACAATTTATAAAAATACCAACCATGAATATTATAGTAAAAATACAGCAAGATTTAAAAGATGAAGTAACTAAGTTAAACAATTTAATCATTAGCTGTTTAAAAAGTGATGAAGAGTTAATAGAAAAGGTCGGTAAATATTTACTAGAAGCAGGAGGTAAAAGAATTCGTCCGCTTTTAACTATAATAACTGCTAAAATGTTTGATTATAAAGGCGATAATCATATAAAGCTCGCAAGTGCCGTTGAATTCATTCACACCGCCACATTGCTTCATGATGATGTGGTAGACGACAGCACTTTAAGAAGATTCAAACCTACGGCTAACGTTATTTGGGGCAGTAAAACAAGTATTTTAGTGGGTGATTTCCTCTTTAGTCAGTCTTTTAAGTTAATGGTAGCTTCCGGCTCTATTAAAGCTATGAATGTTCTAGCTAAAGCTTCAGCAATTATTTCCGAAGGGGAGGTAGTACAGCTAGTGAAGTTAAATGAACGACGTATTATAACTATAGACGAATATCAGCAAATAGTTAAATCTAAAACCGCCGAACTATTTGGAACTGCTTGTGCAGTTGGAGCTATTATAGCAGAGCAGGTAGACCATATTTCTAAAGATATGCAGGACTTTGGGAAATTACTCGGTACGATATTTCAGGTTATAGATGACTTGCTTGATTATTTGGGTAATGATAAACAGGTAGGCAAAAATATTGGCGATGATTTCTTAGAAGGAAAAGTTACGTTACCGCTGATTTTTTTATATAATAAGTTAGCGCAAGATAAGCAGCTTTGGCTTGAAAATATAATTAAATGTGATAAGCGTACTAAAGATGACTTTGTAAAAATACATGACTTAATGGTAAAGCATGAAATGTACAATGAAACAGTTAATTATTTGAGTAACTTAGAAAATGCAGCAAGTAAGTTATTAAATAAAATTCCGGTTCAGAATATTTATAAAGACTATTTGTTTTCGATTATTAAATTTATTTTGGAGCGCTCTTATTAGTTATTTGCATTCGTAGCTCAGCTGGATAGAGCGTTGCCCTCCGAAGGCAAAGGTCGTTGGTTCAAATCCAATCGAATGCACCACCACTTATCATTTATTTTCCATAATATAGATTATAGAACAATTACTTTTAGGATGCATGTCAATATGTTTAGGGATTGACGAATGGCTGGGACGGGAGGATTCGAACCTCCGGATGACGATACCAAAAACCGTTGCCTTACCACTTGGCGACGTCCCAAATGTATAGACTTTATACCAATAAATAGCGGAAACGTCAATTACAATATAAATTTATTTCATTATTAAGCCAATTCCTCGCTTGCGTGGATAATAAATCATAAATTTTAGCTCTAATTTTGTTATAATATTCCTTGATATAGTTTATTTCATCAATATTAAGTAGTTTCATATCAGTCAATTTACTAGCATAAGGCACTAGGCTTAAGGTCTCAAACTCAAGCCATCCATTATTTTCTTTTACATACATCAAATTCTCAATCCTAATACCATATTTTCCAGGAACATAAAACCCCGGTTCATTAGATAAGATCATACCTGCTTTAAGTATTGTTTTATTACGAAGATTTATGCTTTGCGGTCCTTCGTGAACACTTAAGAAGCTCCCTACCCCATGCCCTGTACCGTGTGGATAATCTAGCATTTCTTGCCATAAATATTGCCGAGCGAGTATATCAAGATTAGCTCCTGCGATGATATTTTTTGGGAATTTGGCTTTAGCTAAAGCAATATGTCCTTTAAGTACTTGCGTATAACGCTTTTTCTGCTCATCTGTCGGTGTACCTATTACTATTGTTCTAGTTATATCGGTAGTAGCACCTTGATACTGACCGCCGGAATCTATCAGTAATATCCCCTGCCCTTCAATTTTTTTAGCAGTTTTTTGGTCAGCTCTATAATGAATAATAGCACTATTTTCCTGAAATCCGCAAATAGCAGGAAAACTATCCGAAACATAGCCCTCTTGTTTAGCTCGTTGCTCTGTAAGCTTTAAACCGAGGGAATACTCGGTCAATTCGTTATTATGTTTTTCTGGATCCCCGTTTTCACGGGGATGACATTGAGAAAAATCAGCAAAAAATTCACATAAAGCTACTGCATCTTTAATATGCAAATCGATTGCATGCTTAATTTCTACATCGTTCTTACAAGCTTTAAGCATTAAGCATGGATCGGTAATTTTTTGTACTTTTTTATCAGCTACTAAGTCCATTATATGAACAGATGCTATAGTATCATCAATAAAAATTCTATAAGCTGGTTTGGAAAGATGTTTATTCTCGCTATCTCTTAAAATATTTTCAAATTCTTCTTCCGGTAAAATCGTTATTTCAGGACGAGCATTAATAATTTCGGCATCGATTCTTGTAGGATTTATAAACAAATATAATTGTGTAGAAGTGAGTATAACTTTTGCAAACATTAAAGGCGTATAAGCAACGTCACTGGCACGCAAATTTAGTAACCAACATATGGAGGAGCTATCGAGAATGACTAAGGCAGATTGCTCGGTGTCATTCCCGCTTTCCTCTATGTCATTCCCGCAAAAGCGGGAATCCAAAAAAATTTCACGACATTTACTTATTTTATCAGTATGACTAACGCCCGCCAACTTAATATCATGCAAATAAACTTTAGAGTTTGGCTCTAGCGGCTGATTTGGCCAAATCTTATCAACTAAATTTCCATTAATCTTCTGAAAATTGAACTTTAAATTTGATATAGTGGGATAAGTAAATAATTCAGAATCGTATCCTATTTTTGCATCTTTACCAAACTTAGATATATCTTTTAAGTCAAAAAGCTTAAAAAGCTCTAAATCCAGCTCTTTATTTGCTTGCTCTAAATAACGTCCATCGGTAAAGAATAATGCTGTATCTTTATATATAATAGCTATACCGTTTGAACCAGTAAAACCTGTTATATATTCAAGTCTCTTTGCATAGCTTGGAACATATTCACTCATATATTTATCGTTAGACGGAATTATATAACCGTCTATATCATATTCTGTGAATAAATTTCTAAGCAGATTAATGCGGATTTTTGTCATGTTTATATCTCTTATGTCGTGCTCTTGCCCGCTGGCTGAGCCGTCATTGCAAGGAAATTACTTAAGTAATTGACGAAGCAATCCAGTTAAAAAATTCTGATTTACAGAATTTTTTTATTATTTTTTCTGGATTGCCACGCTCCTTGCAGTCGCTCGCAATGACAGCTCAGCATCCAGCTAGGCAACGCTCATAGACGGGAATGACATTTATACCATCCATAATACAAAGGAATACCAAAGATAGTAAAAGAACTAGCTATAATCAGAGTTTTAACAGGTGTTTCATAGATAACCCATGCACAAAAGATAATCGATATTATAGCTATAAGTAAATAATAATAAGAAAAATTTTCTTTTGAGCTAAAAATCACCTTTAAAAAAGCTAAGCTACAAATTAAATAGACGAATAAGAATGTGATTGCCGAGAAATCTATTATTTGTGTAATCTGTTTGGCAAAATTATCATTTGCCGTAAAGACTAATAACGGCACAATGCCAAGGCAGCTTACAATAATTCCGTGAGTTGGAGCGTTATTGCTATTTTTCTTAGCAAAAAATTTCGGTAATAAACCGTCTTCTGCAAGCCCAAGAGCTATCTGTCCGCTAGTTAGCACCCAAGCATTGAGTGTACCTATACATATAATCGAGGCTATAACCGTAATTACGCTTGACCATTTACCCCCGAATAATAATGAAGCGGCATCGGCATAAGGAGCTTTAGCACTGACGAGTTCAGAAGCAGGGATTAATCCCATTATACCTATGCTATTAATAATATATAACACTGCTACGCAAAAAGTTCCAACTATTATGGCTCGTGGAATGGTTTTTGCCGGATCTTTTACCGCACTTGCCGTGGTAGTTGCACATTCTATGCCGATAAATCCCCAAAAAGTAAGAAGTACAACTCTTCCCATAATGCTCGGAATGCTTAAATTCTCTACTTCCTCGGCAATAGTTATATTATCTATATTAAAATATGATAAAGCACATAAACCTACTATAAGCAATGGAACAAATTTTAAGAGAGTTAAATAAAACTCTGCTTTTCCTGCTACTTCAGGACCTTTTAAATTTAAAACCATAATAGCACCTAATAATATGATCTGTAATATTAAGTCTAAAATCGCTTGTGATTTAAAAAAAGGCGTTAGATAACCTATTGCCGAAATGACTACTATACTTGTACTGACAAAGGATATAACCCAGTAAGTCCAACCGGTGAAAAAAGCTATTTTATCCCCGAAATTTTCCCGTACATAAACGTGCGGACCTCCTGTTTTAGGAAATTTTGCACAAAGGGTAGAAAATACAAGTGCTATACTCATAGCACCGAATAATGAAAGTACCCAGCCCCAAATGCTGTATATACCGAACGGTGCTAAACTTAACGGCAATATAAAAACGCTAGTACCGATTTGACTGCCGGTTACTAAGGCAAAAACCGCCCAGAAACCTAATTTTTGTGACATATTAATCTAATTTAAAGAAACAGCTTTAACATAGCTGAAATAATGATTTTTAGCAATAGTTAAAACTACTATAATTATTTTACTCTTGATTTCTAAACAAAAGATTGATAGCTTTTTAAGCTATCAAAAATAATCTTAGGAGTTAATATGCCAAATCGCACCGCTAAAGTTTATACAGTGAAATCAGGAGATGCTTTATCAAAAATTTCACAAAATTATGATACTCCTGTTCAGGATTTAGTTAAATATACTAATATACGCGATCCTAATCATATCGCAGTAGGCTGGGGGATTTCATTTTCCGGTGATTTGCATGATTTTTCTTAAAATAAAGCTATTGGTGTAATAGTCAACTGCAATTGACTTTTTATGGATGTGCTGTAATTGCTAGAATAGTGTGATATTATCTTTGTTTAGTCCATAATACCAAAAAATTCTATAAGCAGTTTTATATTTATGGGTATTTAAACTAGGATGACGAGGGGTTGCCTGTAGATATGCCAGTGTTTTTTTACTGCTTTTAAACGTTTTTCCAATCCTTGATTATTTTCGAGTTCTTCCAAATCTTTACTAGCTTGAATAGTAAAAAGAATTTTCAAAGTCATCATCTAAATATTTACTGAAATCTTCTATAAATTTAACTTGCCCTTTAGCAGAATCTTTAATACCGTTATTTAATTGCGTTAAAACCTTTTTGTGATTAAATAGCCAACTTTCTTTTAAAGGTATTTCCGTATAGGGTTCTAAAATAATTTGTCCTTTTTTACTATTGCTTCTAGAATAGACTTTTTATCATTTTCGATATCAGCATCTCTCATAAGTCTAATTTCAGCCCTTCTTTCCTTTTCTTCTGTATTAAGCGGAGAAAAGAAATCAATTCTTTCCTCTAGTGCTTTTCGTAAGCTTTCAATGTTAGGTGAAGGATAAGAGAATATTTTATTATAAACCCAGTTAAACATATTTTAAAACCTTTATTGATTCTAAAGTGTTACACGCTAAAAGATTTGCCGCAGCCGCAATTAGCTTTTTCGTTAGGATTGGTGAAAGTGAATTGGGATTTGAATTTAGTCTCTACATAGTCCATTTCAGAACCTAGAATATACATTAATGCCTTTGGGTCGATTAGTATCCGTACGCCCTTTTCTTCAACTACTTCATCGAATTGATTTTTACTATCGGCATATTCCACGTAATAAGTCTGACCGGCACAACCGCCTGACTTAACCCCTACCCTAATACCAAAGGTAGGCTTGGCGCGTTTTTCTATTAGCAATTTTACTTGCTTTGCAGCAGAATCGGTTAATGAAATAACATTTTTCATATTTTAAGAGTCTTTTTTGCTTTCTTTTTTCTGTTTGTAATCGGCTATAGCTGCTTTTATTGCATCTTCAGCAAGTAGTGAGCAATGTAATTTGACCGGTGGAAGTGACAATTCTTTTGCTATTTCGGTATTTTTAATAGTCTCGGCATTTTCTACCGATCTTCCTTTAACCCACTCCGTTACTAAAGAACTTGAAGCAATAGCTGAACCGCAGCCGAATGTTTTAAATTTAGCATCTGTAATAATCCCGTCATCATCAACTGCGATTTGTAACTTCATAACGTCACCGCAAGCAGGAGCTCCAACTAGTCCTGTACCAACATTTTTATTTTCTTTATCAAGCGATCCAACATTACGAGGATTTTCATAATGATCTATCACTTTTTTGCTATAAGCCATTGTTATTCTCTAAAATTTGGTTTTGTATGTTATACTTGCGTGAATACCTGAGCCGTCATTGCGAGGAAAAACTGCAAGTTTTGACGAAGCAATCTCAGGATATTTGACAAGATTGCCACGCAGCCTACGGCTGCTCGCAATGCCGATATTCTCAATGTACAGCCCATTTAATCTTTTTCAAATCAATTCCCTCTTGCATCATTTCCCAAAGAGGGCTTAATTCCCTTAGTTTATCGATTTTTGAGCATATTAAATTTACTGCGTAGTCAACTTCCTGCTCGGTAGTAAATCTACCTATGCCGAACCTAATTGCAGTATGGGCAAGCTCTTCACCGATTCCCATAGAACGTAAAACATATGACGGCTCTAAAGAGGCAGAAGTACAAGCAGAACCGGAGGAAACCGCTAAATCTTTAATGGCAAGGATCATTGATTCTCCTTCAACTCCGGCAAAGCTTAAATTTAAATTACCTTTATATCTTTGATTTTTATCGCCGTTTAAATAAACTTCTGAAATTCGCTTATGTATATTATTTAAAAATCTGTCGAATAAGTAATTTACGTGCTTAGTATCTTTTTCCATCTCACTATACGCTATTTCAGCAGCCATGCCAAGCCCTACGATTAAAGGAGTCGGTAGCGTACCTGAACGCATACCTCTCTCCTGCCCGCCACCGTTTATGAGCGGTGTAACACGCACACGAGGTTTTTTCCTTACATATAATGCACCTATTCCTTTCGGACCGTAAATTTTATGCCCTGAGATACTGGCAAGATCAATATTAAATGCGTTAACATCAATTGGAATTTTACCAAAACCTTGAGCAATATCGGAATGAAAAAAAACGCCCTTTTCACGGCAAATTTTCCCGATTTCCTTTAAAGGCTGAACAACACCTATTTCATTATTAACCACCATAACTGAAACTAACATAGTCTGATCGGTAATGGCATTTTTTAGAGTTTCTAAATCGATTATTCCATTTGGCTTAATCGGTAAGTATGTGATTTTTATACCTTCTTGCTCTAAATGCCTGCAAGCATCAAGTACGCATTTATGTTCACTGACTACGGTAATAATATGATTCTTTTTATTGCTGTAAAATTTTGCTATTCCCTTTATTGCAAGATTGTTAGACTCAGTTGCACCGGAAGTGAAAATAATTTCTTTAGTATCCGCTCCTATTAACTTTGCTACCATACTCCTTGCCTCTTCAACGGCGTTTTCTGCCTCCCAACCGAAAGAATGGCTGCGTGAATGAGGATTGCCGAACTTGGTAGTAAAATAAGGCAACATTGCCTCCATTACTCTTGGATCTATTGGAGTCGTCGCCTGATAATCCATATATATCGGTAAGGTTAAATTGTTTAATTGTGGGTTCATATGGTTAAATTAATTCATGTTTTGGTATAGTTTAAACAGTCATTGATGTCATTCCTGCGGAAGCGGGAATGACATAAACGGAGCCGTGCAACAACGTAGCTTTTAGCTAGGAATGACATCGTAAATCTCCTCAAAAGCCTCTATAAAAGCCTCTATATCACTTACCGTATTAGTATGGCTTAAAGATATCCTAATCGAAGATTTTGCTTCTTCTTCCCCTACACCCATATTGGTTAATACATGCGATTTAGATATTTTTCCCGATGAACAAGCAGAACCGGAACTTACGCAAATATTATGTAAATCAAACCCGATTAATTTCGCTTGTGCATCCGTATTTGGTATAGTAATTAAGGTAGTATTAGGCAACCTAGCTACGTTATTACTAACAATATTTACATTAGGATATTTTTTTAATTTTTTCTCTAAATTTTCTTGTAACTTTTTGATTTTTATATAATTTTCTGAGATATTGTCTGTCCTCAATGCAGAAGCTAAACCAAATCCTGCAATTGCTAAAACATTTTCAGTGCCTGAGCGTACTGATTTTTCCTGCCCTCCTCCTATAATCATTGGAGTAACTTGAAAATTAGAGCTAGAAATTAAAGCAGCACCACCCTGCCCCCCTCCTATTTTATGCCCTGAAATTGTAGCAAAATCTAATCCTAATGCTTTGATATTTATTGGTATTCTGCCAAAACCTTGCACTAAATCGCTATGAAATTTTGCCTCATATTTTTTAGTTATTTTACCTATCTCAGCTATATCTTGTAAAACTCCGCTTTCATTATTAGCCATTATTATGGAAACTAGTTTTTTACTAGTATTACTTTGAGCTAACAACTCTTCTAAATGTTCTAAATCAACTAGCCCTTGCGTATTAACACTTATAACTTTAATATTTGGAGCGTAGTTTATATGGTTATAGATCGATAAATGTTCAATAGCTGAAATAAAAATATCGCCGTCATAAAAATTTTTCATTATTAAATTATTACCTTCAGTTCCTGATGAAGTAAAAGTAATATCATATTCTCTAGATGATAAGGTTATACCAAGAGCCGTCGCTATTTGTGCGCGTACCGTTTCTATGAGATTCTTAGCAAATCTACCTGAGCTATGTGCTGATGAAGGGTTAAGCTCCTTGTCCATTAAACTTATTATGAATTCCTTAACTCTAGGGTCGATAAAAGTAGTAGCATTATGGTCTAAATATATCATATATTTAAATTTGAGTTTAAAGCATCTTTAATTGAGATATTTTCAAAATAATCTCTAATATGCTTACCAAGACCTTGCCATAATTTATGCGAATTACATTTTATTGTATCAGGCACGCAAGTTTTAACTGACTTCTTATAGCAGGTAGTCATTATAAAATTTTCGTTAACGGCGTCCATAATATCGGAAATTTTTATTTCTTCTAGGTTACCGATTAAAATATACCCACCTTTCGATCCTCTAATAGCCTTAACTAGATCAGCTTTTTTAAGTTTAGAAAATATCTGCTCTAAATAGTTAAGCGATATATTTTGTTTTACGGACATTTCATTCAAAGTGACCGGTTCGGCACTTGATTTTGAAGCCATTTCAAGTATTGCCATTACGGCATATCTTCCTTTCGTCGTCAGCATCATATAACCAACCTATTAAAACTTAAAATTGTTTAATATCTACAATACCCAAGTAATTTAGTCAAGTATATAATTATATTATTTAATAAAAAATTAGTTTGTTAATATAAACTAAAATTTAATTGTGTAAAAACTAGTAGCAGTAGAAAAGAAGGAGAGAATATTATAAATAAGTGTTAATCCAACATTACCTAGGGACGTTGTTGCATGGTGCAAAAAACACCTTCAATATCATTCCTAGCTAGAAGCGGGAATCCAAAATTGCTTTGTCATCATCCCGCAAACTTGTAGCGGGACCCAATTAAATATTAGTACTTTAAATTATTTTTATGGTCCCAGTGGTCAAGCGAACTAGGTGACATAATGGGTTTTACCAATCCACGCAACAATGCTGGAGTATGACATTTAGCTGGATGCTTGCTTTCGCAGGAATGACATTTAATTATAAAGAGTTAATTTATTATCCACGCCCTCTGTTTGTTGTTCTATTTCTAGCTTTAGGTTTTGAAGAAGCAGCAATATTTTTTAAATTAGTTTGATAATTTTTAATTTTCTCTATTCTTTCCTCTCTTAGTTTTTCATAATGAGTTTTAGCATTTTTTCTGAAACCTACTTTGGTTTCCATATTTTTTACAAAATCAGTAACAAGTATTCGTAGATGCCCTTGAATATCGATTTGACAATTTTTATCTAAAGCACCGGGCATAGTTTCTTGTATTTTTTTACAGCACAGTACATATCTAAAGCTTCAGGTTGATAATGACCGCTATTATTACGAAGGTAATCAATTTTTCTCCTATCATTTATACCTATAACTCCTGCTGCTTCCGCAGGCTTTCCACTTAAAAATGAACCGTGAACAAGATTTTTAGTATTTGGCAAATATTGATTTTTATGAGTACCCATATAAATTGTTCCATCCTCTCCCATTACAAATGCTTGAACATTATTCATGCTTTTACTTTCTTTACCGATAGTAGAAGCTACTTTACCGTTAGCATCAAGTAATCTTTGAGAGGAGGTATCATAGAATAATTGGTGATTTTTTTCTTCTGGTCCCATACGTAATATTTTAAATTTATGCCCATCCCATATTTGTTTACCTTGAGCTATTTCTTGAAGATGATGTTCTGCAAGTTTTGGATTTGGATGAACTACTTTAACTCTTACAGAATCTACTATTGCATCGTTTAATTTTCCTAACTCATGTTCCGGTATTAAAGCATGCTTAAATTTCTTTATTAATCTATTCCAATTATCTCTAGCTCTAGTTTTGGGATCTCTAAAAGGTGTATCAATATTTCTTCTGACATCTCCAACTAGATAAACTTTATTATCTTTTTGGACTAAGTTATCTTTGTATAAAGGCTCTCCTTCTTGATTTATAAGTGGACCTTTTCTTGCAATAGCAGCTAATTGACCATCCTTATAAAGAATAATTTTTTCATTACTTAGTCCAAACTTTGAATTAATTTGTATTTTACCCTGATGATTTAAATTACCAATACCGATACCGTCAATATCTGCAATTTGAATATCTCTATTTTTATCAACAAATTTTCTAATTTCTTCAGAATTATTAATAAATTGACCGTTATCCTTTAATATTCCTTGTATATCGCCGATAGTATAAGTAAATTCTTCTTTGATTGTTTTTGTGTCCTTTATAAGACCTACTGCAGCGAAAATTTGTTGAAAGAAATTTAGATTGCTCTTTACTTCAACATTTTTTACTCCAATAGCTTCTCGTTCATGAATTACCAATTGATCCGGCTTTAAGTAGCCGCCTTTATCATAAATATTAATTACTCTTCCTCTTATAAGGTCTACTTCTGTTGCTTCTTTATCTTGTGAAAATGCCTTAACTTGCGGCTCTTCTGCAAACCTTACTTTCTTTTTTTTCTTACCCATTTAAATTACCTAAATCTATAAAAAAAATACCTTTAGGTTTCATTTTAACAATAAAAACTTTTATTTTATAATAGGCTGTTTTTTTAGTAAATTGAGGATTTAAAATCACATATTATATGATAACTGATTTTGCTTACATATAGTGCGATAGGTTCTTGTTAATTTGCCAAATAGCGACAAATACTAAACAAGTTGTAAACATTTGTAGTAGCTGTAATAATATGCTTAATTCCGGTATTAATATAATAATAACCGGTTGTAATATTATCGGGACTCCGCTTGAAAACATTACTAACCTTATAGAAGTTTGTATTGAAGTTTTAGTAGTAAGTAAATTAGCTAAGCTATATACTAACAAAACTATAATACTTCTCTCTAATAAGAATGTTACAAACCAAAATAATATAATAGCCGGCATACCGAAATAAATAAATAAATTTGGTGCATATAATAAATGATCGGCAAAATATTTTTTTATTATTTCAGGAGTTAAAATTACTTCATTTTGCTTGAATATCTCAGAATAGTTAACAGTACTTGGGAAATTTTTCTTAGTATTGGCTACAATTAAATTTATCTTCAGCTTATTCTCTTCAAGTACAAACGGTATTTTGCTTTTTTCTTTGTTAGAAACTTGATTTTTTGTATCAATGACGACTATTTTATTGTTATTCTTGCTATATAAATATATAGGCTCTACTTCTTCAACTGAAATGTTTGAATTATTATATTTAATTTCCGGTAATTGATTGATAATATATTCAATGTTGGCTGTAACTTTTGATGATTGTATTCCGTTAAAATAATCTTTTAAAGTTATTATGTAATTTAATATAAAAATACAATAAATTATTGATGGAATAAAAGATAAGGTAAATACATATCTTATTCCATACCCTTGATAGTTTTTATATACATCTTTATAAAACTCTATAGAGCAAATTGATAAATGTAATTGACGGAGTAATGCATTTAATCCTCCTAATATAAATGATAATAAATACATGTATAAGTAATTTATTTAAGTTTTTCAACCTCTTCCTTCTTTAATCCGGTTGAGGTAGCTATTAAATCAGTTTTTACACCAGCTGTGATTAAATTTTTGGCTATATTAATTGTGATTTAAGTATTTTTTCTATTTCTATTATATCATTTTGACCGAGTTTGGTCAAAATGTAGAATAAAATTAACTCTATATAATCAATCCCTATATTAACCTCAGCAAATATAGGTAAAAGGTCTGCTATTTCTTACCATCTCTTTAACAAATCTCGTGTATGAATGTGCTTCATAAAAAATTATAAAATTCCGGACCAAGTATTTTCTGTCAATTTTTCATCAGGAATTTCATGAACATTAATTAGCTGATAATCATTAATCCAAGTAGCTTTTACTAATTCACTATTTTCAAATAATTCCCATAAATTTAAAGGAGCAGTATATTTTTGTATGCCATTATAAAACACTAAAGGATATATGAAAGGAAATTTTGTGTTTTTTAGTACTTTCTATGATATTCAGCAATATTTAACATATACCTAAATAACCGGAAAGCCATATAATAATATTAACCAATGTCTTAGAAGATAATTAAGGTGATCATAAGCTTTTTAAGCAAGTAGAAAATATGGCTTTGCAGCGTGACTCTCTTGTTGTACCGGTAAAACTACTTATTTCAGTAGAGGAAAATAATAAACGAATACAAAGGCCCGATAGAGTTTTGTGTTATAAATCTTTGAGTATTGAAGGAAACGCAGAGTTAATTAATATAACGCATTCTCATTTGTTAGAAATAGATGTTAGTGATCTAACGGCAAATGCTTTAGCAGAGAAGATTTTAGAGCATACAAATAATATTGAGTAAATGAATAATATTTTAGATTACAAATCATACTACGATTTAATTGAGAATCTGAAGCTAGAAATCAAGCAAATACGAATTCGTGCACATTTAAGCGTAAATAAAGAATTGATAAAACTATATTGAAATATTGGTTTTCAAATAATTAAACGTCAAAAGCTTGAGAAGTGGGGAGCAAAAGTTATAGAAAATATTTCTAAAGACTTATTAAATGAAAAGATTATCTTATCAAAATATTTCTTATATGAGGCAATTTGCTGAAGAATATAACGATGAACAAATCCCCCAACAGCCTGTTGGAGAAATTCCCTGGGGATATCATATAGTCATTGTCTCAAAAGTTAAAAATCATACTGAAAGGCTTTGGTATGTATGCACACAAAACTATAGAAAACGGTTGGTCACGTAACGTACTAACCTTGCAAATTAAAAGCAATTTATACGCAAGATCAGGAAAAAGTATAAATAATTTTGGACATACTTTACCGGCAATGCAGTCTGATTTAGCAAAATCAATTATAAAAAATCCTTATAATTTAGAATTTCTAGATATTAAAGAAAATATTTTAGAACGAGCACTAGAAAATAAGCTAATAGATAATATTAAGGATTTTTTATTAGAACTCGGTCAAGATTTTGTATTTATAGGTAATCCATACCTATAGAATTAGAAGGAGAGGATTATTACTTAGATTTAGTTTTTTATCATGTTAAACTTAAATGCTATGTTGTTATTGAATTAAAAACGGGTAAATTTAAACTTAAATTAACCGAAGAATTTACCTACGAAATTAAAAAGCTATTTACCTAGTCCAAAAGATTTAGCTAGGTTAAAGAAACGAAGAGAAAAAGGATAATTATGAGTAGTGTAAATATTAGTTTAGCAACTCCTGATAATATTACAAATATTTTACCTTTGATGGCTCAACTTGGCTATCCTGCTAGTTCAGAAGAATTAATAGCACGTTTTAAGAATTTTATAAATCGTGAGGCGTATGGTGTTGCTTTAGCTAGTTTAGATAATAAAATAGTTGGATTTATTGCTTGGTCTAAATCGCTGCTTTTCGCCTCAGATAAAACTAGAATTCATATTGAAGCTTTAGTTATTGATGAGAATTATCGGGGAAAACAAATAGGTAAAAAGCTTATGGAATATTTAGAAGAAATAGCAAAAAAATATAGCCTCGTAATCGTTGATCTTACTTCTGGTTATCGATGTGCTAAAGACAGTACGCATATATTTTATGAAGTGCTAGGTTATCATAATTCCGGAGAAATGGCTAAATTATATTTAAGAAAAGAGTTATGAAGAATGAATCTGTAAAGAATATACGTTTAACCACTGCAACCGTTGCTGATTACCCTCTAATCCAAAATATGGTACGGTTTTATATATATGATATATCGCGTTATTGTGGGTTTGAATCAGATGAATATGATTGGACATTGCCACGAGATGGTTTATATGAAGCTGATAATTACAAAAAATATTTTATAGAAACGGATAGGAAAGCCTATTGAATTAAATTAAATGACGAAATAGCAGGTTTTATATTGCTTAATAAGGTTGGAACGCATTATAAAATCGATTGGAATATGGGGGAATTTTTTATTATAGCAAGATTTCAAAATAAAGGAGTTGGTAGGCAAGTAGCTAAGCAAATTTGGCAAATGCATAAAAGATTATGGGAAGTTGCGGTTATTCCTGAAAATAAGCCGGCATTAATATTTTGGCGGAAAGTCATTAACGAATTTACCAAAGGTAATTTATCTTGAGGAAATTAAACTTGTTCAAATGAGTGGTTATAAGGCCGAAAGAGTTATTTTTGAATTTGGTGCCAATATATTATGAATATAAATTTTACTACAACCTAATCTCTGCTTTTGCTAAATCTTTTAAAGTGCGTGATCCGGTGCATAGCATGGTAATTTTAAGCTGCTCGATTATCAATTGTATCTCTTCGGAAAGCAAGCTTTCAGAAGTATCTGCCGCTTTTAAAAATTGACCGGCAAGTCCAAAAATATTAGCTCCTATACGAATTGCTTTTGCACCGTCAATGCCGGATTTTAACCCGCCACTGGTAATAATCGGAATATCTTTTGAAACTTCCCGCACCATTTTTAGAGAATCTAAAGTCGGGATTCCCCAGTTAATAAAGCTACTAGCTATACGGTTTTGTAACGAATTTGTAGCACGATAAGCCTCTACTTGACTCCAAGATGTCCCACCGCTCCCTGCAATATCAAGAACCTTAACCCCTGCGTCAATAAGACTCTCAGCAACTTTTTTAGATAAACCGTATCCTACTTCCTTAACAATTACCGGAATAGAGAGGTAATTAACCACTTCTCTTATCTTAGGTAACAGCTTTTCCCAGTTTCTATTACCTTCCGGCTGAGTCAGTTCCTGTAACACGTTTAAGTGTAAAATTAAGGCATCGGCTTTAATAGCATCCACTAAATATTGACATTCTTTAGGTGTCACTCCGTAATTAAGCTGTACTGCACCGATATTGGCTAGTAAAGGGATATCGGGAGCTATATGCCTTACTGCAAATGTCTTGATTGTATCCGGTTCCGTTAACAAAACCCGCATAGAGCCAAGCCCCATAGCAATACCGGCTTTTTGAGCGACCTGTGCAAGTCTATAGTTAATATCTCTAGCTCTAGTCGTGCCTCCGGTCATACTAGAAATTAGGATAGGTGCTTGTAAAGATTTTCCGAGGAAAGTAGTAGTTGTATTTATGCTATCGTAGTTAATTTCCGGTAATGCATTGTGAATAAAGTGAATAGATTCAAAACCGCTTTTAAGTGTAGATTCAACGTTTTTCGTAAGATTAATTTCAATATGGTCTTGCTTTCTTTCTATATCTAAATTCTGATCTTTTAGCATTTTCTCACTAATTCTTTTTACACTTAATCTATATTAATATATCTAGGTTCTGTGAAGATTTCTAATTGATTTTTTATTTTGAAGTATTTTTTAGCGAAAATTAATAAGATTTTTGAAGGAATAGTTATTCATATTTCAAAAAAACTTATAATTTGCAGCAAAAAAGAGTCATAATTATGATTATTCTATTAAATGTCCACAGAACCTAAGCATTAAAGAAATAATCAAGTGCTGCAAGTTTTGAAGGTAAGTTTATTAATGGGTCTGAACGCTCAAAATCATAAGCATTGTAAAGGAGTACAGTCTGATTCTATAATGTAAGCGTGTATATTTTTAGGCTCATTATTTTCTAGCTTATACCCTATAACATAGCTTGAGTATTTTGGTTCGATCAATTCTAAACTCCATTCTATATCCTTATCCCACCATAGTTTTATATGTGGCATTTTTAGCCATTTTAAAAAAAGCAAAAAATGAGAAGTAGAAAGTGGGGTAAAGCTTATGTTAATATATTGCTTATCATTAAATAACTTGTATTACCTTTAAAATGCCCCGCTTTGAGCTTTATATTCTCCGACCTGTTGTAATACCAATTAATTTAATTTCTGATAATTGTGTAATTACTTTATGCATTTTATAGCCTCTTATTAATTCACTAAGTAAGTTAAAACTAATCTAAAAAGGAATTATGATAAGATTTGAATATTATCTAACTTTTTTTGAAAAGCAAAAAGTCCTTAGTTTATGATATGTTTACTGTGTGAAGTATTTATAAATTGAAATAGCAATAAGACATGGTGGAGCCAGGGGGAGTCGAACCCCCGACCTTTTGAATGCCATTCAAACACTCTACCAACTGAGCTATGACCCCAATATAGTCAATTGATTTGGACCCGCCTGCATCGTCATTCGTCGTTCTCCTATTAGTTAGTTTTAACTCCTCGCTTCTGGTGTGCAAATCCCACTGACTTGACTATAATTCTCTTATACTATAATAATAAAACTAAATCTATAAAATTTAATCTTTATTTTGCTAACAATGCCATAGCATCTCTGGAAGACATTATATTATCTACTAATCCAAATTTTTTTGCTTCTTCCGGTGACATGAAATTATCACGTTCCATACTTTTTTCGATATGTTTTAACTCTTGTTCAGTATGTTTACTATACAATTCGTTAAGTAACCTTTTGATTTTTAGGGTTTCTTGAGCGTGGATTTCTATATCGGTAGCTTGCCCTTTATAACCTCCTGATGGTTGATGGATCATAATACGACTGTGAGGTAAACTATAACGCATCCCCTTCTCGCCCCCGCACAGTAAAAGTGAACCCATAGAACAAGCTTGACCTATGCATAATGTAGCCACTTTAGGTTTTATATATTGCATTGTGTCATAAATTGCAAGACCTGCGGTTACAACTCCTCCGGGGGAATTGATATACATATATATATCTTTTTTAGGATTTTCTGCTTCAAGAAACAATAATTGTGCAACAATTAAGTTTGCCATATGATCTTCAACAGTACTACATACAAAGATTATACGTTCTTTTAGCAATCTTGAATATATATCATAAGCACGTTCACCGCGTGATGTTGGTTCAATTACTATCGGTACATACGACATTAATATTTTCTCCTGAAATTGATTAATTAAATAGTGTTTCGTCATTACGAGGAGGTTATTTTAATAAACCGACGTGGCAATCTCATGAAGTAGCATAGAACTCCTGAGATTGCTTCGTTGAAACTTACAGTTTCTCCTCGCAATGACTTATAATAGATTATTACTTCTTATCTTCTAAAGCATTAGCAAGTATATCTCCCATATTGGTAGTATTATCACTAGAGCCATATTCTTTGAGAGCTTTTTGACGTTCTGCTATTTTATGAGCTTTTACCGATAATAAAATTCTACCGGTTGATTTCTCGATAGAAACAACTTTTGCTTCTATTTCTTTGTCTATTTGAAACATTTCAGGCTTCTGCTCGTCTTTTTCATCCGATAGTTCAGTTCTTTTAATAAAACCTGCTACTTTATCGTTTAATAATACTTCGAGTCCCTCATCTTTAACTTCTGTTATAAGGGCTTTAACTATGGTGCCTTTTTTATATTCATCACTGATTTCTTGATATGGATTCGGCGACAATTGTTTTATACCTAAACTAACTTGTTCTTTTTCAATATTAATGGCTAGAACTTTGCATTCTATTTCGTCACCTTTGTTGTATGATTTTAATAGATCCGTTCCTTTATCTTCCCAGCTAATATCACCTTCATGAATCATGCCGTCCATATTATTACCGAGTGCAACAAAAATACCGAAATCCGTAATATTTCTAATCGGTGCTTTAATTATAGTACCGACAGGATTATTTTCAGCGAACTTTGTTAAAGGATTTTCTTGGCATTGTTTAATACTTAAAGAAACACGATGCTTTTCAGTATCGACCTCTAAAACTACGAATTCTACTTCTTGCCCTATAGTTAGCGTTTTTCTAGGATTTTGATTAGATTTTAACCAACTAATTTCGCTTGAATGAACAAGTCCCTCAAGCCCGTCTTTTAATTCTATAAATACGCCGTAATCAGCAAAATTTGTAACTTTACCGGTCATTTGTTTACCGACGGGGAATTCTTCTTTAATTGCTTCCCATGGGTTAGAATCAAGTTGTTTTATACCGAGTGATATTCTTTTGGTTTTTTCATCAAACTTAATAACCATTACTTTAACCTTTTGGTTAAAGTCTAACACTTCTGAAGGATGGTTAACTCTTCCCCAAGAAATATCGGTTAAATGTAATAAACCGTCAACACTTCCAAGATCGATAAACGCACCGTAATCAGTAATATTTTTTACGGTTCCTTCTAATACCATGCCTTCTTTAATTTTAGATAGCATCTCATCTCTAGCTTCGGAACGTGATTCTTCTAAAATAGCTCTTCTTGAAACTACTATATTACCAAGCTTTTTATCCATACTTAAAATTTTAAACGGTTGCTTGATATTCATTATAGAAGTAGGATCTTTAATAGGTCTAACGTCAACTTGGCTTCCCGGTAAGAATGCTACTACACCGGATAAATCCACGGTAAAGCCTCCTTTTACACGACCGAAAATCGTACCGTCGACAAATTCGCCCTTGGAACACATGATTTCTAGTTGTCCCCATAATTCTTCTTTAACTGCTTTTTCACGGCTCAATATTGTTCTGCCGTTACGTCCTTCAATTTTCTCGATGAAAACTTCAACTACGTCCCCAACTTCAGGTAAAGCTAAAAATTCAGACTTAGGTATTCTACCTTCATTTTTTAATCCAACGTCAACAATAATTATATCGTTTTTTATTTCGATTACTTGACCTTTAACTACCGTTTTTTCTTTTATATGACTTGTATCAACGGTTTCAAGCATTTTAGAGAAATCTTCCGCAAATTCGTGATTCATTGCTGCAAGTTGTGGAACAAATCGTTGTTTTAGTTTTATTGACATATTCTTCTCGTAGTATTAGCTAAAGTGCCTAGGCTAATAAAATTTTTTTGAAAGGTTAATAAAATTGGATGCTCTTGCATGGCTAAAAAAAGCGTTCTATGTCATTCCCGCGTAGGCGGGAATCCAGAAAAAGCGAAATTGAGCTTTTAATATTAAAAATTCAGTGTGTTTTTACCTTTTAGTTACTGAATTCCCGCCTACGCGGGAATGACATACTAGCCATGCAATAACGCCATAAAATCGAATAAAATAACCTAGCACTTTTTCAAGTTATTTTATTCTTTATATAATTTGTTACTTCTTCTACGACTTCCATAGCCGAAAGCTTTGAAGTATCGATAATTAAAGCATCTGAAGCCGGTAATAACGGTGCAGCTTTTCGCTCTTTATCTCTTTTATCTCGCAAAATTATTTGCCGTAAAATCTCATCGAGTATACATGTTTTTCCTTTTGCTTGCAACTGCTTATATCGTCTTTCAGCCCTAATTTGAGGATTTGCGGTTATAAAAATCTTTAAATCGGCGTCAGGTGCAACAACGGTGCCTATATCCCTACCCTCCATAATCATTCTAGGTGTTGTTTTTACTAGATTAATCAGGTATTTGTTTAGATTATTTCTAATTTCACTTATTACGGCAATTTGCGATGCTATATTTCCTATATTCTCATTCTCTAAGTCAAAATTATTGTCGAGTTTTAATTCTTTAGATAAAGCAATTACCGCATCTATATCAGTGACATCTATTTTTTGACTAATACAGTCAAACGCAAGCTGCCTATAAACAATACTTGACTGAAAATATTTAAGAGAAAATTTCTTGGCCAGTATTAAACCGATAGTCCCTTTACCTGAAGCAGCAGGACCGTCAAGAGAAATAGTGAAATTTTGAGAAATATCAAAGGCTTTAGTTTTTAAATCCACCATAAAATTATAGACTAAATAATAAAATATTATAAATAATGGAAATAAAGCTTGAAATCTAGTACATTAATGAATTTTTTAAAAAAACAAGGGTTAAAAACTACATATAGATTTAGTAGTACACCCTATGATGGGGTAATCAACAAATTAATTTTTTGATTTACAGCTTTAGCGTATTTTTGAAGGCTTAAGAAATTAGGAATATGATGTCCGCTTTCCATTCTTGCTATTTGCGCTTGAGAATTAGACATTTTTTTAGCAACATCCGCCTGAGTCATATTAGATGCAAGACGAACCTTTATTAAAGTGCTTGCTATCTCAAATTTCATTTTTCGTTCTTCATAAGCTTTTTTTACTTCGGGGTTTGATAATAACTCTTTTTTAAATTCATCAAAGTTTTTCATTAAAACCTTCCTTTAATCTTAAGTTTTAGTTATTGAAATAGCTGTTTTAGGAGTTTTTTCTGTTTTTTTAAATGTATGCAATATAACTATTTTTTATCAATATAATCTTTTTAACATATAACTTGAACTAATCAATTGACACTTATCTTAATTGTAAATATTATAAGGTCCATAATTCAATAAAGCCAAAACTACATAAAGATTAAAAAAATTATCAGGGTGATTAGCTCAGTTGGTTAGAGCATTACGTTGACATCGTAAAGGTCGGTGGTTCGAGCCCACTATCACTCACCATTCTCCATTTTTCGGTATTGCTACAAAGGTATCAAACGGCGAACGCAGCATAAAGTAGAGGCTTTTCAGTGTTCAAAGAAGGTTAGAGAATATCAATTAGATAGGATAAAATTTATAAACCTTCGGTAGGGCAAATCTCCAAATGGTGACCGTTAATAAATACTTCAGCTTCTTCTTGTGTTTTCATAAATTTTATCCGTTAATATACTTACCGGCGTTAATTTTTATTGCAACAGCATTCTCCTTCAAAAATTTAACTCCATTTATTCCATATGGATGATGTATTATTCCTTTCTCCATAGCTTTCTCAAACCGTGGCAGTAAAGAATCAACAGCTTTCTTTATTTTTTCATCAATAATACTATAACAATTTTGACCTTTATATTTACCTATATTAAGTAGCTTCAGTATTTTTAATATACCCTTTCTCTGGAATATTCCATGAAGTGATATAATGAGTAATTTTATGACTTAATATATGAAGCTGTTGTTTTTTTTTAAGCTGATAATACTGATGAATTTTTTTGCATCATATTGCTTAAATAATTGATCTAAATCCTCTGCGTCATTAACCTCTCCAAAATCATTTGTAAAAATTTCTTCTTGTTTTTCCTTACTTAATTGGTTTGCATATTCCTTAGCTTTATTTATGTCATTATTAAGTAAAGCAGCATTTATTCCAATTTCTAAAGTTTCTTTATTTTGAGGGGCATCTTCTAAAACTTTCTCTACATTTTGTAAAACGTTTTGAGAATTTTTAGAAACAAATTCTTTTGTATCTTCTGCCATTAGCGAGATGCTGGCAGCATTAAGGACTTCTGTTATTTCTTCTTTTTTTAATGTATTTGTGCATTATAAATTATAGAATTTGGATCAGGAAAAGCTGCTAAAGTAGATAAATTTAAACTTTTATAAATAGCAATATCGTTGTTAGGAATGTTATTTAATATATTACGTGCTATATCCAATTGTTTTGTATAAATGGCAACCGAAAGTACAAGTAACTCATCAGTATTATTGACATCAGTTTTTTAAATTATTGTATTTAAATCCTTTGCTAAACGTATTTTTTGTGCAATTTTTCTCTCATCTCTCATCTGAAAGAGTATTATATTTAGCAGTATATTTATAAAGCCCAAAACTTTGAACGTGGTAAGGTAATAAATTTTTAGAATTCATTGTCTCTAATTTTTCATTGGTGATATTATTTAAGTCTCGACCTAATTTTAGTAAAGCTTTAAGGCTACCTTCAGGCATCTTATTTAGTAAATTTTCTATATTTTTTGAATCAGAGTGATAACCATAGATAGTCCATAAATTATATATGATTTCTTCCTCTTCAGGTAACCTATCTATTGCACTATTATAATATTTTATAGCAAGTTCTAACTGACCAGTTTTATAATAAACAACCCCCTAAGTTATACTGACACCAACCTATATATCTTTGGCATTTACTTGATCATCTATAGTGATATTGCTAAGTGCTGCCGTAAGCAATTTTTTAGCTTCATCTAAGTGATTATTATTAATTAATATGGTAGAGAGCGTATATGTAATATTGTAATAATGCCTTATATGAGGCGTTAAATCTTTAATAATTTTATCTCCATACTCCATGATATAAACTGATTGACTAACTCAAATAAAGTATTGGTATAAGCTTTATGAATTTGAAATTCGTATTGGGAATATATTAAATTTAAATCTATATTTGCTTTTGACAATATATCTATAAATAATTTTTCTGCTACTTCCACATGGTTATTCATTATACTGCAATGTATAGCAGTGATCATCCCTTGAAGTTGAAGAAAAATATTTATAAAATTAATAGTTTTGGGTTCTTTATTTACAATAGGAGTACTATAAGTTTTGGGGCTTATAAAAATGCTAATTTCTTTATTCGCTTTTAATGCAACATGATATTTGCTTAAGGCTTCTTTCAGTACTTTATGTTCTTGAATATTTTTATATTCATAATTATCAAATAAAGTTTTTAGTGTATTAAGTTTTAGGCTTGTTACTTGTGGAATACCCAATTTTTTGTTGTTTTGCTATCTAAAGAGTTTAAAAGAGTTGTTGCTATTTCTGCACTAGCATCTATAGAACTTTTTACATTTTTTAATGGTTCTATTCATTCCCCCGCTACAATTAAAGCCTTTTGTGATTTAAACTCTATTATTTTATTGTATGACAATGCTATAGGATTAAATTTTGAGACTGCTGAAGATTTAGGATTTTTTATCATAATAAATACTTATTAATAAATAGGCATGTATTATAAAGTAAACCCGCTATTTTGTAAAGAAAATACTAATTTTTTAATTAAAGTTAATAACTTGAAGCATTTCTATTGGTATTTCACCCCTACTATTTTAACTCTTAATAAACACCAATTCGTTATCGGATGAGTGTTTAGTACTAAATGCATAACCTAAATATGAGAAATTCTTAAGTAGCTCAGGTGAGTCAATTAGGTTGTTAGCAATAACCTTGACCATCGCCCCTCGAGCTTTTTTAGCATTTATACCGATTGTTGATAATTTACCGTTCCTATTTTCTTTAAAATGAACGTTAACTAATTGATATTTAAGTTTATTTGGGTTTATTACAGATGAATATTCTTGTGATGCTAGGTTGAGTAAATATTTATTTTCCTGTTTAGCAAGAATTTTATTAATATAATTAGTGACTTCATCTTGCCAAAAGTTTGTTAAATTTATTTCATTTAATTTTGTTGCCATTTCTAATCTATACGGCTTAATAGTATCTAGCGGTTTTAAGACTCCGTAAAATCCTGATATAATAAGCAAATGTGATTGCAAGAAATTTAATGCATGATTAGTTAATTTTTCTATATGTATATTATTAAAAACATCTCCTGCATAAGCAAAAATAGCCGCTTTACTCTCTTGATTATCAAAATCCTTAAATCTTTCTTTATTTATATGTGCAAGTTTTGCACTTATATTCATTATTTTCGATAATTGATTCTCAGAATAGCTTTGAAGTGTAGAAAGTAGTTTATTAGTTAACGTAAGGAACATTGGAATCGTCAGCTCCGTCTTGGGAGCTAACTTCTCGAAATTTAGAGTTTTAGCAGAAGAAATAATAGCAAGCATTTCTATCTAGCCGGAGTACTCGGAAGAGATGAAGTAGTGCTAGCGATATTTCTGTTAGTACTATCGATTGTTTGCATAATTGCATAGCTTGGATCACCGTCAAGCTCTACTACTTCTTTGGGTTTCGTAGTTTTTGGACCGGTACAGCCAATTAAAGCTATAGAAGCAAATAAAATTATTAAATACCTTATCATAAATACCCTGTTTTAATTTTACACTTAAGATAGCTGCCTATTATTATAATGTCAAGTGAGAGGAAAATTTTATTACCCTACCCTATAACCTTTCAGTAATAGTCTAAAGATTCTTCATAATATTTTAAATCTAATTCTGCATAATTTAAATGAGGTTCATCTTTGCTTCTTTCTATTTCGGGTTTAGGTTTAAGCTTATCATAATTTTTTCTAGTTTTTAAATAATATTCTAAAGTTGCTTCATATTCCCATCTAGGTAGAGGGTGATTATCAGATTCTTTTTCTCAATATATCATTATTGATGATGTTTTTTCCTTTAAAGATTCATTACATAATTCTTCAACAATAGGATAATATTCTTTCTTATTCAGATACTAAAGGCATGATTGTTGGTGTACTATCATTTAAGTAATTAATATAATGCTTCAAAAAAAGAATCATAGTTCCCATTCCCTATAATATCGTGATATATAAAAGAGTCTATATTAAGTGCTTGAATAATCAGCTTCCCATCTATCGATAATATTTTTTTGAAGAGTTCTAAATCTTCACTATGAAGAGCCATGGAAATTTATTCCTTAAATAAATTTTTAGGCATTCTGTAATAAACCGTATTATAGAATTTTTCGCTTTCAGGAAATTTGCGTTTGCGGATAGAGAAATTACCGAAATTTCTGATTTCGATACGCTTTTGTTTTTTAAGAGATTCGTTTAAATAATCTAAAATTAAATCTACTGAATCTTTAACATCTTCTTTAGAAAGATAATTCAGCTTATCATGTATTTTATCTATTAAATAATTCTTAGTAATCATTATTAAAAAATCGCTTTGATTCCGTTAAAACTATTTTTAAAAAAACTAGGTGCTATACTATCAAAATCTTCAAGTATTATGTCCATTAATTTTGGTTTTGGTTTTAATTGATAATCTTTAACTAGTAGATTAACATTAATTTTCTGAACTTCCTGTAACCATTTTAATGCAGTATCTTCCGAGCCTATAGCATCCACAAGCTTTAACTTTAAAGCCTGACGACCTGAATATACTCGTCCGTCTGCGAGCTTTTTTACTTCTTCTATAGGAAGATTACGCCTCTCTGAAACAAGTTCAAGGAAGAAATTATAAGTATCTTCTATATTGTCCATAATGGCTACCCGCACTGCTTCCGTCAGTTTTTCGGTAGGATTTGGGACAGCTTTTAATTCACCCGATTTGAAATTATTAAACTTAATCCCCAATTTTTGAGCAAGCTCCGTTACCTCGGCTGTTTGTAGTATTACACCGATTGAACCCGTAATAGTTCCGTTATGGCTGATAATATAATCACCTCCAAGAGAGATTAAATAACCGCCGCTTGCAGCCATTGTTCCCATAACTATCACTACCGGCTTTTTTGCGGATATTTTACGCAGAATATTATAAATTTTTTCAGCGCCGACTACCGTACCGCCGGGAGAATTTACGTTAACTATTAACGCTTTAATATGAGAATCATCGATTATTTTTTTGAGTTTTTTGTCACGCTTTTCGTCTTCAAGAATTATTTCGTCTATTAATACGGAAGCTATATAGTCTTCATTACTATTAATAGGTAACACCTCTTTTGGAGCAAAATCTTTACCGACTAGTAAGAATACGATCGCAATTAAAATAATAGCTGCTAGCTTCCAAATTAACAAACGAGATTTTATTTGTCTTCTTTCAATTAAATAATCAGGTGTTATACTCATGATCTTATATACTTTTTTAGAATACTAAATGCAGACCTATACTGTGACAGGTGTGAGGAGCGAAGCCTATAATATAATAAGGTGAGGCCGACGCACAATGAAGCACAATATAGGTATTAATTGACTATAGACCGTTCTTAGGACGTTCAGGACTCTTCATCATCTCAAAAAACTCACCGTTAGTTTTAGTATTTTCAAGTTTTTTGAGTAAAAATTCTATTGCTTCACTGCTACCCATTGGATCGATAATACGACGAAGAACCCACATTTTATTTAATATTATTTTATCTACTAATAAATCTTCTTTTCTAGTTCCTGATCTAGTTATATCAATAGCCGGATAAATACGCTTATCGGCAATCTTACGATCTAGAACTATTTCGGAATTACCTGTACCTTTAAACTCCTCAAAAATTACCTCATCCATACGAGAACCGGTTTCAATTAAAGCCGTACCGATTATAGTAAGCGAACCGCCGTTTTCAATATTTCTTGCTGCTCCGAAAAATCTTTTAGGTCTCTGAAGAGCATTAGCATCAACACCGCCCGTTAATACTTTACCTGATGACGGCACTACGGTATTATAAGCACGAGCTAAACGTGTTATCGCATCTACTAAAATTACCACATCTTTTTTATGTTCTACTAAACGCTTTGCTTTTTTGATAACCATTTCTGCAAGCTGCACGTGCCTACTTGCCGGTTCATCGAAAGTAGAGCTAACAACCTCCCCACGCACGGAACGTTGCATATCGGTTACTTCTTCAGGTCTTTCGTCTATTAACAGTACTATTAAAAATACTTCCGGATTATTGGTTGTAATTGCATGTGCTATATTTTGTAATAATACGGTTTTACCTGTACGAGGCGGTGCTACTATTAATGCACGTTGTCCTTTACCCATAGGGGCAACAAGTTCAATAACCCGTGTACTAAAATCCTTACTATCTTTACTATTATTTTCAAGTTCTAATCCTAATTTTTCATCAGGATATAAGGGGGTTAAATTATCAAAATGAACACGATGATAAGCTTTAGAAGGGTCTTCAAAATTTACTCTATTGACTTTCAGTAAAGCAAAATAACGTTCTCCGGCTTTTGGAGCTCTGATCTGACCTTCTACAGTATCACCGGTACGCAGACCAAAGCGACGAATCTGACTAGGAGAAATATAAATATCATCAGGGCCTGCTAAGTAGTTTACTTCCGGCGAACGTAAAAAACCAAATCCGTCAGGTAGTACTTCAAGTACCCCCTCTCCCACTATTAAAACTCCCTGCTCTACGGATTTTTTCAAAATTGCAAAAACTAATTCTTGTTTAAGTAATGAATTAATATTTTCAATTTTTAATTCTTCTGCTTGAGCTTGTAGTTCCTCCGGTAATTTACGTTTTAATTGTTTTAAATTAATAATATTACCGTTCTCTGCAAAATTATTATAATTGTTATTGGATTCGGTATTGTTAAGTTCTGCTGTGGATTCTTTATTAGTTGTGTTCATTATTTTATTATTAATAGATTATAATTGAAAAGTTGAGTTAGCAATCAAGTTTAAAGGTAAGTAATATACTTATTTAAGTTAGGAATCAAATTAGATTTTTAGAAAGTTTTATTTATTCTTGCGGTTTAAAGAATTATTTATCTTGTTAGCTTATAAGAGCTGGCTATGTATGTAAAAGCATACTAACAACGTTAATAGCACATTGTCAACCCAAATCGTCATTGCGAGCAGGTAATCGGTAAATGGTCATTGCGAGAAAATTACGAAGCAATCTTGGGAGTTTATTATTATTGCATGAGATTGCTGCACAGCTTACGGCTGCGTAGCTCATGACGACCCTGGTAACCTCTTCTCGCAATGACGGATGAATCAATCCACGTAATTCTAGCAATCCTTTGATTTTAACAATAACACATTTGTATTAAGTAATGGCATGCATACGTTTTTAACTTCATTTAATAAGGCCTCATTGCTTATTTCTTGGTTTAATTCGTTGCGTACCGCATCAAATATTTCTCTTAAACTTTTCGCTTCTACCATATATTTAAAAATATATTTAGTGCTTCTAAATATCGACATTGAGATATTAACATTATTTAATATCCCATTATTAATAGTAAAATTAATAGAATTATTTACTGCTGAAGGATTAGATTCCAAATGCTCATAAATTTGTTTAGCAAAATTGGCAATATTATGGAAGTACGGTATATTATCAAGGTCATCAAGAGAGGCTACACTATCTTTTTGATTTGATACGTAAAATGAATGTTTAGTAATATTACCGGTAAGTATTTCGGAAATTGCTTCTCTAGTTACTTTATCCATCTTTTTAACTTTTTGTAGAAGTGAAAAATCTTTTATATAATTTTCCGGTCTTAATAAAATTTTCTCTAAAGGATCAAGATAATCAACAAAATTTAAGCTTGCTTTTTCTACGAATTCATATAACTCAGGAACGGAATAGGCTCTATCCTGTTTGTTCAGGAACATATCATAAACTCCGACGTCACCGAAATTTTGGTAATCTGAAAATAACTCCCAACCTCTTTTATACCAGTTAGTAGCAGGCAAATTATCTAGAATTAGCTTCCCGTTCATTACTTCTTCGATACGGCTTTTAGTATCTTTATTTATCATTTTCATTAAATCCTGAATTTGATAAACACCGGTACGTCCGTATTTAGCATATACCATTAAACCCATACCGCCGGTCGGCTTTAAAGAATCTTTTAGATTTTTTAAACCTTCATCAGGATTTGCTAAATGATGAAGCACGCCGGTACAATTTATATAATCGAATTTTCCAAGTTTTAGATTAGGTATATTTAATATTGAATCATTAATCCATTTAATATTTTTAAGACCTCGTACTTCTGCACGTTTTTGTGCTACTTCCATGCTAGGCTTGCTGAAATCTAGATATATTATTTCGGCATTTTTATCTTTTAACTGCTCGGCAAGATAAATAGTCGAATCACCGGTGCCGCCGCCTGCTATTAAGCATCTAAAATTATTATTAAAATTTTCTTTTCCTTGATATAGAAAATGGTTTAATTCTCCTAAGAACTCACCGCATGTTGCAAGTAAATATTCTTTTTCTTGATTTGGGTCTCTGAAAGGATAAGGATAATCTTGATAATGCTCTTGTACTTCTGCTAAGTCTTTAGAAATTGTAGTATTTTTTGTTTTCTTTAAATTTCTCATAAATTATTATTTTTTAAGTTGTTATTATATATACTTAGTCTATCTACTCTTTTAGAAGTATATCTTTTATAATTAATTGAATAGTATAATTATCTTGCCAATTATTAGTTTTTAACGTTCCTATTGCGGCAATATTTTTTGCTTTAGGGCTTAATAAAACATCTTCAAATGCAGTTCCTACCGAATTAAAAGCAATAGCAGATAAGGCTTTATTACCAAAGCCTCGCTTATTTGGAACAAGCATACATTTAATATGCTTACTTCCAACGATATCCGCTTTTAATACAAATAAATCATCAAATTTAAATATAGGCTCATGATTTCCTTGACCGAAAGGCTCTAAAGTGTTTAATTCCTCCATTAAAGGGAAATTCACACTATTAACCGTTAAATCAATATCATATTCCGCATGCTTATAATTTTCTAGTTTAGTTATACTAATTCTAAAAGCATTATTAAAAAAATTCTGCAATTCTTGTAATTTTTCAGCCGTTACGGTAAAACCTGCCGCCATAGCATGACCTCCGCCTGCTATTAGCAAATCTTTACTTTTAGCATTGATAATTTCAGCACCAAAATCAATACCTAAAATAGAACGGCATGAAGCTTTACCAATCCCGTCATTTAAAGCTATAACTGCCACCGGCTTATCAAATTTTTCTTTTAATTTGCCGGCAACGATTCCTATAACGCCTGGATGCCATCCTTCTTTTACGATAAATAATAAACTACTATCTTGTTGTGTCAAAGCAATTTCCATCGCTTCTTCTATCATTAATAACTCAATTACTTTACGCTCATTATTGTGTTTTTCAAGTTCTTTAGCTAATTTATTTGCTTCATTAGAACAACTAGTAGATAGGAGATGAGCCCCTAAACTTGACTTTCCTACTCTACCGCCTGCATTGATACGCGGACCTAGAATAAACCCTAAATGATAACATTTTGGTATTTCATGAAGTCCTGCCATATCATATAATGTTTTAATCCCTATATTTTGCCTTTGTTGCATTACTTTCAATCCGCTTGCAACAAATGCACGATTTAAGCCTGTTAATTTCATCATATCGCAAACAGTACCAAGAGCCACTAAATCTAGATACTGCATTAGATTAGGCTGAAGCATTGTTTGCGTGAAATAATTTTGCTTCTTTAAATTCGATAATATTGCAGTTGCAAATAAGAAAGCAACTCCTACGGCTGCCAAATGTTTATATTCGCTTTTTTCATCAATACGATTTGGATTTACTATAGCTACTGCATCCGGTAATATTTCCGTAGCTATATGATGATCGATTACTATAACATCAAGGTTAACGTCTTTTGCGTATTTTAGGGCTTCATGTGCCATAGCACCGCAATCAACCGTAATTAATAATTCTGTACCGTTATCTTTAATTTTTTGCATAGCAAAAGGAGTTGGACCGTATCCTTCAGCTATACGATCAGGAACATAAATATCACATAGTATATTTAAATCTCTAAAAATATTTTTAAGTAAAGCGGCTGAAGTAGCACCGTCTACATCATAATCGGCAAAGATACATATTTTTTGGTTATTTAAAATAGCTGTAACAGTTCTGTCTACAGCCTTTTCCATATCAAGTAGATGAAAAGGATCAGGTAATAAATTTTTGATTTTCGGTCTCAAGAAATTTTCTACTTCCTCTAGATTATTTACTCTTAATGATACTATCCTAGCAAGTAAATCACTAATTTTGAAACTACGACATAACTCGGTGACTATATCTTCGTTAATCAGTTTCTGCTGCCAGATTTTACCGTTTATAGATGCTTGTGGTTTCATTTGTTTATTAGGCTGTATTTTTGCTGTATATCGTCATTGTGAGTAGGCATTGTTGCGTGGATCAATTTCACCTCTGTGTTCACCCCGTGGCTTGACCACGGGGTGAACACAGAGGTGAAATTGATCCACGCAACAATGCCTACTCACAATGACGATATACACTTATATCTCCAAAAGTTTTTTAGCTTCATCATCTGCAATTAAAGCTTCAACAAACTCATCTAATTTTCCGTTTTTAACTACTTCGTCTATCTTATAAAGTGTTAAGTTTATTCTATGGTCGGATACTCTTCCCTGTGGGAAATTATAAGTACGTATCCGCTCCGAACGATCTCCCGAACCTACCTGCCCTCTTCTGCTATCGGCTCTTTCTTGTTCCTTTTTACGTCGTTCTTCTTCATAAATTCTAGCACGTAGAATTTTTAACGCCTTTGCTTTATTTTTATGCTGTGACTTCTCATCTTGCAAGGCTACGGTAATACCGGTAGGGATATGAGTTATACGTACGGCAGAATCAGTAGTATTAACGTGCTGTCCACCAGCCCCTGAAGCTCTATAAGTATCGATTCTTAAGTCTTTATCTTCAATTTTAATATCAACCTCTTCAGCCTCAGGAAGTACTGCAACCGTTGCTGCCGAAGTATGAATACGTCCTTGTGATTCCGTTTCCGGTACTCTCTGTACTCTATGAACGCCTGACTCAAATTTGAGCTTAGAGAATACATCTTTGCCTTTTATTGACGCCGATGCTTCTTTATAACCGCCTATTCCCGTATCGGAAATTGCTAATATCTCAAAACGCCATCCTTTTAACTCAGCATATCTTTGATACATATTAAAAAGTACGGCAGCAAAAAGTGCCGCTTCTTCTCCGCCGCTTCCTGCTCTAACTTCAATAATAGCACTTTTACTATCCGCATCATCTTTTGGTAATAAAGCAATTTTTACGGCTCTTTCAAGTTTTGGTAACGCATTTTCAAGAGTGTATATTTCGTCTTCAATCATTTCTAAAGTGGCATTATCAAGTCCCACTTCTAGCTTAAAATTATTTGCTTCTTCAAGCTCAGATTTAGCCTTATTATATTCTTTAATTTTTGCTACAACATCTTCAAGTTCTGCATATTCTTTAGATGCCTTAACAAACTCGTCTCCCATAATGCCGGAAGATAGTTTGTTGCCTAAATTTTCGTATTTGTCTAAAATTTTTGCTAAATTATCTGAAAAACGCATGTTATTTTATTGTGATTTGTTTATGGGTGAGATTTCAACGTTATTGCGAGAAGCAACTGAAAGCTGCGATGAAGCAATCTCAGGATATTTGACGAGATTGTCACGCAGCCTATGGCTGCTCGTAATGACGACTTATATCAACATCAAAACGGGACTCTCTATAAACTTTTTAAATGCTGCCAAGAACTCAGCACCGACTGCTCCGTCTACTACTCGGTGATCGGCAGAAAGAGTTACGTCCATAATTGTTGCTATAGTTATTTGATCATTCTTGACTATAGCACGTTTTGCACTAGCTCCGACGCCCATTATACAACTTTGTGGTGGGTTAATTATAGCATTGAAATTCTTAATACCGTACATACCGAGGTTAGAAATGGTAAACCCTCCGCCCTGAAATTCTTCAGGGGTTAATTTATTATCTTTTGCTTTCTTTATTAATGCTTTCATTTCACGAGATAGTTCTAGAATGTTTTTTTGATTGGCATTTTTAACTATTGGTGTAACAAGCCCGTCCTCAATCGCTACCGCTACTGAAATATCGACATTATTGTAATATCTAATTGCATCTTCTCCCCAGCTAGCATTGGCATTTGGCACTTCTTGTAAAGCTTTGGCTACTGCTAAAATAATAAAATCATTAATCGATATCCTTGTTGATTTATCTTCAGAAAAAGATTTATTAATGTCTTCTCTTATATCTAACAATTTATCGACATTACATTCTATAGATAAATAAAAATGTGGAACTGTTTGTTTAGATTCAAGCAGACGCTTGGCTATAATCTTGCGGATATTATTATTTGGTACTAAACGATATTCTTCAGGATTTCTGCTAACTATTTTATTATGAGCAGTGCTAGGAGTATATGATAAGATATCTTGTTTGACTATTCTACCGTGCGGACCGCTACCTTTCACGCTCTCAAATCTAATATTTCTCATTTTTGCAAGTCTTTTTGCAAGCGGTGAGGCGAATATTTTACTAGCATCATGTTTTATAACTGTTACCTGTTCTTCTACATTAGCTATATTCTCGTGGGGTTTCGGAAGATTAGCATCTGTTTTCGGTGACGGTGATACACTATTATTTTTTGCAATAAACGCATCAATGTCTGTTTTTTCTTCTCCCTCTTCACTTAACACGGCAATTAAAGAGTTAACAGGTACATTTTGACTATTTTGTGGGATAACTATTTTGGCAAGTATACCTTCGTCTACTGCTTCTACTTCCATCGTTGCTTTATCGGTTTCAATTTCAGCAATTACTTCTCCAGGATTAACTTTGTCCCCTTCTTTTTTTAACCACCTAGCTAGATTTCCTTCCGTCATAGTTGGAGATAAAGCAGGCATTAAAATTTTAATCGGCATAACTTATTTAGATTTGACTTTTTATTGTTGTTATTACACGTCATTGCGAGGAGAGGCCAAGCCTCGACGCGGCAACCTCATGAAACAGTAAAATTCCTGAGATTGCCACACTCTCTACGTTCGCGCGCAATGACGATTTGAGTAGCTATTGCACCTTAATATCAGGGCTAACGATCATTATCATCTGTTTACCTTCCATTTTAGCATGCTGATCGATTTTAACGAGTCCTTCGAGCCCTACTTCTATACGTTTAAATAGTTCTTGACCGACCTCTTTATGAAGAATCTCTCGTCCCTTAAACCATAAAGAAATTTTTACTTTATCTCCGTCTTTTAAAAATTCTTTTATTTTTCTTAACTTAGTTTCAAAATCACCTATACTAATATTAGGTTTAAATTTCATTTCTTTAAGTACGACGATTTTTTGTTTTTTGCGTGCTTCATGCAAACGTTTTTTGCTTTCGTACTTAAACTTACCAAAATCTAGAATTTTACAGACAGGGGGTACAGCATTCGGTGATATCTCGACTAAGTCAAGATCGGCTCTTTCCGCCATATCTAATGCTTCTCTAATATTTACGACGCCGTGCATTTCGCCGTTTTCGCCTACTAAACGCACTTCTCTAGCTCTGATTTCTCTATTAGCCTTAGGAAAATTATTTTTAGAAATAAAATGTCTCCGTATTATGTTTATAAATAAATATATATTGCATTTAACTTATTTTATTTAAAATTACAAGTAAATAAAATATTTTATCTTTAATTTTATTTAGAAAGTTTTAAAAAAAATTGAAACTACAAGGCAAATTCCAAATATTAATAAACAGATTCGTGTTAATTTAGCGACTCTTGCCTGTATTTTCAAGTTTTTTAGGTCTATAGCATGCCTATGAGTTTGCTCTTGTTGTGCCATATGCATTAATTCCTGTAAAGTACCGGGATAAATACTCTCATACTCACTGATTAAATCAATTGGCGGTAATATATGTTCAAATTTTTTACGGTAAAAATTATTATCAGGTTCGTTTACACTAAAAGTCTTAGCATAACCTTTATTTAATCTATTATTTTTGTTAAAAAAACGTTTAGTCTCTTTCATATCCCTGTTTTATTTTTTGAAATGTATATAATATATTACTTTCAACTATTTTAAAATAATCAATTAATTGCGTTTCTTTTTTTTGCTGTTGTTTGGAGCTTTTCATATTTATTATATTCTGTAGCTCTGCATATACTAGTTTTATAACACTTTGTTTCATTGATTATACTAAATTTATAAAATCTGTTTTTGGTATTAGCGGTTCGCCCCTAAAATTTATAGCATTATTAAATTTATTGCAACAGGTTATAAAATTTTTATCACATCTGGCAGTAATTTTTACTTCCTCGGCATCTTTAACATAATCCGGTATAATATCCTCTAATATAATCAAATCACCGAAATTGCTTAGAACTTTAATGTTAAAACGATTTTGCTGAATATAATTTGACCGCCGTTATAATAGCCGTTTTCCTCAAAAATACCTTCAATGATTATATGGTTTTGTGCGGAATCGTTAAATTCTGCTTCTTTTAAATCTAAACTGGAATTCGGTAAAAAAACTCTCTCTTCACTTTTTATAGCATGATCGCTATTTGTTAAGTTTAATTCCTCACCGCTAGCTCGCTTAATTTGAAAACAATAAACAAAATTCGTAAGCTTTGTAATTACCTCTTCAATCGCAATACTCATATAATCACCTCCACTAACTCTATGTTGTATAACGCTATAGAACCGTCATTACAATAAGAATATTCAAAACTATCTATACTCAATCTAACTGCTACGTCAAAAGTAAAATCAGTAGTTAAAATTACATCTTGACCTAAGGGACTTGGTAAGGTCACTATACCATCGTTGTAATCTACAATGCACATAGTTCTTACATTATTAATGTATAGAATGACACTATTATTAACCGGTTTAGTGATAACTCGTTCGTAAGGAGCAATAGGATCGCCATATATCTTCCTTAGCTGAAATTTATTTAAATTACCGTCCCCTTTAGCAATAACTTCGTTAATTCCTCTATAATCTGCATAATTCCTAAATCTCAAAGCAAAATTACTTCCACATCTTGCTTTAAAAAAGCTATTAAATTGCTCAAATTCCGTACTGCTTAACCTTGCATTTTTGATTAAATATTTCTGACTCGTTAATTGCGAAAGGATCTTCACTATTTTGCTGTTGACATATTTCAATAGTTTTTACGTGAGTAACAACACTTGGTTTGAGAAATTTTTCATTAATATTTACTGACAATAAGGAGGTATTTATACATTGTTCATGCTTAAGTTCTCTTCCGACTAAGACCATAATATCTCTAAATTGTGTTATATTTATATTTTGAAGTTCATAATTAGGCATTTTTTATTACTTCGTCATATAATTCTACTAAACCTTCACATGCGTTATTATTACCTGTAAATAGTGTACATTTAAAAGCTTTTTCAATTTTATAAAATCTTGCATTAATGTACGAATGTTATTAGAAGAAAGTTTTTTAAATTCGTTTAATTGCTCATATGCATTTGTTAAAAACGCTTGAGACAGATAACTTGGGTTGTTATTCTCTTGAGGCATATATTTATTACCTTGTTAAATTGGAGCTTAAGTAGAAGTTAACAAAAATTAAATCTACAATTTAAATTTAGTAATATTTTTGCTAAAAAAAAGTTCGGCAGTGGAAAAAGAGATTATTTTTTTGGACGGTAGTTGCAATATTATTCTGCCGGTATTATCGATATCTTTAAAAAGACCGGTTACTATATCATTTTGATATTTAACGCTAATATTTTCATATAACTTATAAGCATGTTCTAACCATTTTTTTCTAATAAAAGGAAAACCGTTATTATGCCAAATTTGATAATATTCTTCAAAATTTTCTATTAATATCTCAAGTAAAGCTTGCGGTTCTATAGGTGGTAGATTTTCGCTTATTAAGCTAGTAGTAGGCTGGTCGATATTATCAGGGTGATAGGTAATATTAATGCCGATACCGATAATAAGGTAATAATTATTTTCTACTTTAACAGATTCAAGAAGTATACCGGCAATTTTCCGACTGTTAATTAATACATCATTGGGCCATCTTAGTTGTATAATGTTATTTTCGTTCCTTATGTCATTCCCGCGAAAGCGGGAATGACATAGAGCACTATGGGAGTGACATAAAGAGGTTATACTATCATAAACGCTAAGTGCCGTAACAAAAGATAATTGCGGCAATAATTTTAGCTCTTTATCAGGCTTTATTAGTAAACTTACATGTAAGTTACCTGACCTAGACTGCCAGTTTTTGCCGCTTCTACCACGTCCATTAGTTTGAGATTTGGCAAGTACTGCATAGTTTGAATCAACTTTAGCATTCTGAGCCATTTTCATAGCCTCAGAGTTTGTACTGTCTAGCTTGTCAAAAACAATTAGTTTAAATTTACCGATATTCATTTTTTTTAGTAGCCGTCATTGCGAGGAAAGGCGAGCTTTGTTGCATGGCTTGAAAAACCCGCTCGATGTCATTCCCGCTTTCGCAGGAATGACATAAAAACACCTAACTCGCTCCCTACTGACATGACTTGTAGCTACACTATGTTTGCTTTGAATTTTTGGTGCTTCGCTTTTACTCTTAGTTATAAAGCTTTCTAAATCTTGTTTAGTAAATTAAAACTTAGCAATATTTTCATCAAAGGTTTTAGTTTTATCAAATCTTACATCTTTATTTTTATCTATTCCAAGTACCTCAATGAAACTATCTTTTATTTTACTTGAAGCAGCAGTATCATTTTAAGGTATACAATAAAGCGTTCAATGAGTTTGTATCGGCTTTTAGTGTATTATTACGACTAGTTGCAGCAATAATTACATATTCTTTAAGCTTTTCATTTAATTCTTTTTCGTTTAATGCTCCGGTTTTACAAAATGATAATAACATCTTTGCTTTATCATCATGATTTTCAATAACTCCTTCTTGCCATTTAGAAGTATTATTTTCTTTTGACTGAATAAACATTTCTAACAATTTAGTGCCAAATGTTTTATGTAGATTTTTATTATCATAAACTTCATAAACATTTAGTAGAAATTTTTGATGGTCAAATATTTTATCTGCTTCTTTGCCAAGGTCATGATTATTCAAATGTTCTCTAGTTTGACAATATCCTTTAATCTGCAAATAATTAGAATATTTTTGTGCATCTTTGAAATCCAAAGTATCTATTCCGGCAGTATCTAAAACAGCAGTGTTTAAAGCATTTTCACGTAATTGTTCATTAGTTGTTCTTAGAGTTTTCAGTATATTTAAATTTTCCTCCTACTTTTGCAAGTGTCTTAAATAATATATCAGCTAAAAACTTTACGATATCACTTGGGCTTTCAAATTTTTTTGCACTATATATAGCAATATTTGCATCAGCTTCCATACCCGTACCAAAAGCCATAGCTAGAGTTCTACCTTGTTTTTTAGCTAAGGTAATCTCCTCCATATTATCAGTTATTGCTTTTGTATCAAATTCCAGTTCATTGCCTTTAAAATATTTTGTCGGTATATTATCTCTATATCTGCCGTCTATATATTTTTTACTGTCAATTTCTACCGGCTTAAAAACAAGCGGTATAGAAGCAGAAGCACAGCAAGCTAAAGTAATTTCAACATTTGGCGTATCAAAGCTATTGAAAATAGTTAGTTCACTTGTCTCTTGCTGAGTTGCCATAATTACTAAATCTTTATACTGCACTGGATTGTATTTTCGCAGTAACGCTATATCCTTAAAATATAGTTTACCGTCTTTTTGGTTGTATCTTTCTCTTAATTCATCAAGAGCTTTATCATCTTTAACATTTACTATATCTGATCTCTGTAAAAAATTTCCTGTATTATTCTTTAATAACAAGTTCTAATAGAGCATATAAAGGTTTACCGTCTTTATTTAACTGTATTATATCCGCAGAAAATCCTTTTTTTCCAAGTAAAGTTTGCAGATTTGTATTTTTAGAAATTTCTTCAAATCGCTCAGGCGGGTGTCCCAAGAGCTACCACTGTGGCAGTTATAGCACCAGCGGAAGAACCTGCTACCGCCTTGACATTATCTAAAATACCAGCTTTTTTTGCTGTCTCATAAGCTCCGGAATATATTGCTCCCTTAGCTCCTCCTCCACTAAAAGCTATATATTCGATAGGAGTTTTCTGTGCTTGCTCTAACTCCTGCAATGTTTTTGTTTGATTGCTAGAAGATTGTTGAATTTTTTTAGGTCTTTTAACTCCTCTAATATATCAGATTGCTCATTAACTACAGGAGTTTGTGACTCTTGCTTCAGATTATTAATAATAGGATGTTTTCTTACCTTTATATCAGCCATAGTTTTATTTTATTAAGTTATCTTCTACAAACTTCCAGTTGATCATATGCTTAATAAATATGTCAACATAATCAGGTCGTTTGTTACGATAATCAATATAATAAGCATGTTCCCATACATCACATGCAAGAAGCGGCTTCATACCGTGTGCTATAGGTGTACCGGCATTAGCGGTTTTTATAATTTGTAACCTATTATCGTGATATACAAGCCATGCCCAGCCGCTACCGAATTGCCCTACTGCCTCTTGCTTAAACTGTTCGCAAAACTCTTCAAAACTACCGAAATCTTTATTAATTTGTTCTAATATTTTACCGCTTGGCTTACCTCCGCCCTGCGGCTTTATTGAATGCCAAAAAAAGGTATGATTCCATATTTGGGCTGCGTTATTAAAAATAGCCGCATTTGAGTTTTGTGATGACCATTCTATTATTTCTTCTAAATCTTTTTTTTGTAATTCTTCTTTATCTTTGAGTAAATTGTTTAGATTTTGTACATAAGTATTATGATGCTTACCATGATGATAATCAAAAGTCTCGAGAGTAAAATGTGGTTTAAAACTTTCTTTCTCATAAGGTAAATCAGGTAAGATAAAAGGATATGAGGTTTGATTAGATTTGTTGCAATAGGTCATGTTATTTTCTCCTATGTTGGTTTTTATATATTTATAGCGAGAATCAATACGTCATTGCGAGGAAAAATTGAAAATTTTGACGAAGCAATCTCAGGAGTCCTACTTTATGAGATTGCCACGCTCCTTGCAGTTGCTTGCAATGACGATTTAGTATCCACGCAGGCATGACATCATAGTAACTTATAAAAATCGGAAGCTAAATAAAGCGATCCGGTTATTATAATATTTGCTTTATTATCGCCGTTTATCTTCTTTATATCACTAATCGCTTCTTCGAGTGAGTCGCTTTCGCTAAAATCAATACCACTCTTTCTGCCTTCCAAATTTATTGTTTCTGCACTATGGCTTAGCGGTTCGGATAAAACTTTAACGCCGTAACCTTTAATTGTCAAATCCTTAAAGTAAGAGCAAAATTCCTCAATATTCCTATTTTTAGTCATACCGAGTATTAAATATATCGATGATTTTAAATTATCACGCATCCAATTTGCCAAAACTTGAGCTCCGCTATTATTGTGAGCTACGTCTATCCAAATTTGAACATTATCACCTATTAATTTAGAATATTTTTTCGGTTCTATTTTTTCGATTCTAGCAGGCCAAATAGTATTTTGTAATCCTTTAGCAATAACCTCATTATTAATATTAAATTGTTTGTTAATAAGGCTTATTAAGGCAATAACGCTTGCAGCATTTATTAATTGATGATCACCAAGTAGCGAAGGAGTCGGAAACTCATAGGTAAAATTTCGTGATGAATAAATAAATCCGTTGTCCGTCTTTTTAATACCGAAATCATATTCATAACAGAAACTCGGTACTTCTAACTCTTCAGCCTTGGCAAATAATGTTTCATAAACTTCCAAAACTTGCATACTTATAACGCAAGGAACGCAAGACTTCATAATACCAGCTTTCTCAACTGCTATTAGGGGTAATGTATTACCCAGCATATGCATATGATCATATGAAATAGGTGTAATTAAAGTAATTAACGGTTGTTCTACTATATTTGTTGCGTCTAACCGACCGCCTAGTCCCGTCTCTAAAATTAATATATCGGCTTTTGTTTTCTCAAATGCTAGAAACGCTGCTGCCGTAGTACCTTCAAAGAAGCTAGGTTCAATATTAAATTTTTCGCTTGCTACCCTCACCTGCTCACAAACCTGCCATAATTCATTATCCGAGATTTTCTCACCTGCTACTACGATTCGTTCATTACATTCTAATAAATGAGGAGATGTATAGCAATGTACCTTATAACCGGCAAGCGTAAAGATGCTTTTAAGCATAGCACTACTTGAACCTTTACCGTTTGTACCTGCTATATGTATGACGGGAGGAAGCCTTAAATGAGAGTTACCTAAGGCTCTTAAAAGTCTTGCTATATTTTCAAGATCATATTTAATGTTATTTTTCCAGGTCGGCACCGGAAAATGCGGCATTAGCATTGTTATTTATTTTTTTCATGAATGATAGAGTTATACCATATTTGTTGTCAACTTAAAGATCGATGTCATTCCTGCAAAGGTGGTGTTTTTGCATGGCTCGAAAAATCTACTCGATGTCATTCCCGCGCAAGCGGGAATCCGCTACTTTTAAGCTTTCTAAAAGCTTGATTTATCTCGCTTTACCCTGGATTCCCGCTTGCGCGGGAATGACATCGAAACTTTAGATCAACTGTTTTTAGGCAATACTGAAGTTCATCGAGTTTTTGGTTTTACTGCATTGATAAGTCCAATTAATAATACTGATTTAATTATTCCCGGTATTATAAAAGGTAATACGCCGCCGTAAAAGGCACCGCTTGCTCCTAAGAGTGTAGAGAGCCACATCCAGCCTAAACTCATAATAATTATATTACCGATCAAACATAAAGATATCTGATTTAACCATTGATTAGAAGTAAAAATTTTATCTTTTAAGCTAGCCATAACATATACGGCAATTACAAAACCTGCTAGATATCCTCCGGTAGGACCGAATAATATTCGTAAACCGCTTGAAAATTCTCCGAACACAGGGATTCCCATTGCTCCAAGAGTTATGAAAGATAATATTGTTAAAGGTGCGGTAGTCTTATTATATGTAAGTCCGATGAATATCACTGCAACGGTTTGCAATGAAATAAATATAGGCTTTATAGGTATTACTATTTGTGAACAAATAGTAAGTAATGCCACTCCTAAAACTATTTCTATTGCTTGCCTTGTGGTTAACGGTAGTGAGATTGAATTAAGTTGCATAAAATTACCGCATGATTTATTTTTAAGTAATTACACTAAATAGAATTATATAATGTCCTTGTCAAGAATATAAAAATGAAAATAAAAATTTATAATGATCTAGGAGTTTCAAAAGAAAGTATTAAGCATTGCGTGCATACCTTAAGACTTTATGCTCCAAAGTATAACGTAGATTATATTACTGCACAAGAAATTATAGACGAAAAGTGGGGTCAAAACACCTTATTACTTATTTTACTCGGTGGAAGAGATTTATACTATGTACAAAAATTGCAAGGCAAAGGAAATGCTAATATAAAGAATTATATTAAAAACGGTGGTAATTTTCTTGGGATATGTGCAGGCAGTTACTACAGCGGTAACTATGTAGAATTCGCTAAAGGAACAAATATAGAGGTTATAAGTAAAAGAGAATTAAAGATTTTCAATGGAACGGTTAGAGGACCATTGCTTGCTCCTTATTGTTACAACTCACATAAAGGAGCAAGAGCCGCTTATCTAAAAATAAATCCAACACTCAATTTAAATATTAAGGATTGTTATGCTTTTTATAATGGCGGTGGATATTTTATTGATGCAGAAAATACCAAAGATACTGAAATAATAGCAAGTTATGAGGATTCTCAGGCTGCAATAATAAAATGTACTTACGGCGACGGGACAGCTATTTTAAGTGGAGTTCATCTTGAATATGAGCCTGCACTCATAAAAAATCAATCTCTTAATAATATTCATAAAATACTAAAAGCTCATGATACGGAAAGAATCAAATTATTAAATTATATATTAGACTTCTTCGGAAACACGCTTATAGAGAGGAATTTGTAGGAAACACGCAGCACAACAGAACCGCAGCGTACGTAGAAGTACGTGAGAGGATGCGAGCAGCGAATTGACGCACAAATTACCTCTAGAAGTAGAGTTTCCAAAGAAGTCTATTCAAAAATCTAAATCTGTATAATAGTTTGGAGGGGTAAAGCCAGGGATTCTATCTTGTAGTAATAACCTAAAAGCCGGTCTTGATTTAATTAGTGAATACCAATGTTTGATAAGCGTCCATTTATCCCAATAAATCTCACCGAAATAATCGAGTACCGATAAGTGACAACTTGCGGCAATATCGGCAATAGTTAGTGACTCCGATACAAGATAACTTCTTTTTTCTAGTAAAGAAGTTATATATTCTAAGTGATAATTTAAATTATTTTTTGCAACACGTAAAAACTCGGTTCGTGGGCTGCTCATTTTAGCAATTGATCTTATAACTTTTTCATCGATAATAATCTTAGTAACTTCACGATAAAATTTATCGTTAAACCAAAAGAATAATCGTCTAATTTCGCAACAAATATCAATATCTTCATCTAAAAAATTAAAATTCGGATATTTGCTATTAAGATATTCAACAAAAGGATAAATACCTACCACAAATAAACCGTATGATTCTGCTAAAATAGGTAAAGTTCCGGCAGGATTTATTTTTAAGAAATCTTTATTGAATTGCCAATAATCTTCTTTAATCGTAGTAAATTCTATATCTAATTCTTTTAAGAAGACACGGGCTTGTCTTGAAAGAGGACAAATAGGATTATGATATAACTTTTTCATTAAATTGTGTTACAGTCCTAGTCATTCCGCGGCTTGATCGCAGGATCTATCAATATTTGTTAAGCTATTTTCTAAGCTCCCGTGATCAAGTCGCGGGATGACAATAAGGTCTATAAGCCGGATTCTGTATGAATATCAATTCATTGCAGTTATTTATCTAGGATAAACGTTACCGTTTACCTCAAGCGATCTACCCGCATTACAAGCCGGCTAGAGATAACCCGGGAACTTGATAAGTTCTGTAACGCCTATTTGATCTTGCTCTTGGTGGGGTTTACCATGCGTAATTTGTTACCAACTTACCGGTACGCTCTTACCGTACCTTTTCACCCTTACCAAAAATACTCGATCAACTGCAAAAATTGGCTGCGTCATTTCACAAGTACTACGGTATTCATGTATTAAGTATACGCTCCGTTCCTCGTCTTGTGAACTCCTAGCTCTTTTTGAAGTTGATCTTCGTATTCATACTTGGCGGTGTATTTTCTGTGGTACTGTCCCTAAAGTAATAATACTCTGCCGGAGGTTAACCGGCACCATACCTCTATAGAGTCCGGACTTTCCTCGTGATCTATAGCTTTGCTATATTATCACGCAACTGCACGACCATTTAGAATTATGGTCAATTTTCTTAAATTAGTCAATAACATTTAGAATAAGTTCAATTAACTTATTAGGTTCTGTGAAGGTTTCTAATTGATTTGCTATTTTGAGATATTTTTTAGCGAAAATTAATAAGATTTTTTTGAAAATTTGACTTTTGTACACAGAATATAATTAAATTAATATGTACAATGAAACAGTTAATTAAAGTATAATAACAAATTTAAAATTTCAACTATTTTATTAAAGATATTCTTAATTTAACGTTGCTACTATTTTTTTCATACTGTATAAATATGTATTTAATGCTCCTAAACACATAAATTGTTAGCAAATTTTGATATATGATATGAAAAAATTAATTTATTATTTTGGCAGTAATGGTAGTGATGGAAACGCTAGCATGAAAAATATACTTGGTAACAAAGGTGCTGGTCTTGCCGAAATGTCCAACCTCAAACTACCTATTCCTGATGGTTTTACAATAACTACAGAGCTATGTAATTATTTTTATACCCACAATAATAACTTTCCTAAAAACTTTCAAAGCGACTTAAAAAAAGCTATCACTAAACTTGAAATAATTACCGGTAAAATTTTCGGCAGTACAAGCAATCCTTTATTGTTATCGGTGCGTTCGGGCTCTACGGTTTCAATGCCTGGAATGATGGATACTATCCTTAATCTTGGAATGAATAACGAAGTGTGTAATGCTCTTGCGGATTCCTGCGGTGATAAACGATTTGCTCTTGATAGTTACAAAAGATTTTTAGAAATGTACGGTTCAACGGTATTATCTATACCTAGTGATCTATTTGAACAAATTTACGAAAAGTACAAGATGCAAGCCGATATTCATAAAGATAGCGATATTACCGTAGAATTATTAGAAAAAATTATTGATGATTTCAAACGGTTGCATATTAAGTATACTAAGCAACTAATTAATGATCCTTATGAACAGTTAGAATCGGCAATTAAAGCGGTGCTACATTCTTGGATGAGTAATAGAGCGGTTATATATAGAAAAATCAATAATATTTCGGAGGATTTCGGTACGGCTATTAATATCCAAGCAATGGTTTTCGGTAATTTAGGTAAAACTTCAGCTACGGGAGTTGCTTTTACTAGATCACCTTCTACAGGAGAAAAAAAGCTCTTTGGAGAGTTTTTAATAAATGCTCAAGGTGAAGACATAGTATCGGGAACTAGAACACCTATGCCTATTATTGCAAATGATTCAAATTCTATGCAAGCAATGATGCCGGAAGTGTTTAAGGAGTTATCGCAAATTGCACAAAAGCTTGAAGAACATTACTTAGATATGCAGGATATAGAATTCACTATAGAAAATAATAAGCTATATATTTTGCAAACACGTACTGCAAAAAGAACAGCCATCGCTGCTATTAATATTGCCGTACAAATGGTAGAAGAAAAGCTTATTTCTAAAGAACAAGCCTTAATGCGAATCGATCCGGAATCATTAAATCAATTATTACATACAAGAATTGATTACAGTAAGGGGCTTACTTCTATTGCTGAGGGGCTACCTGCTTCTCCTGGGGCTGCAACAGGTATTGCAGTATTCTCACCTTATGATGCCGAAAAATTATCTCATCATCATAAAGTAATTTTAGTACGCCATGATACTAGTCCTGAGGATATTAACGGAATGCATGTTTCTTCAGGTATTTTAACTATTAGAGGGGGAATGACTTCACATGCTGCAGTTGTGGCAAGAGGTATGGGGAAGCCTTGTGTTTGCGGTACAAGTAATTTATCTATAGATGAGAAAAAGCAAATATTAACAGCAGGCGACATAGTTATTAAACAAGGTGATATTATAACGATTGACGGAGGTAGCGGTAAAATCTTCTTAGGTGAAATGCCGTTAATGCAACCTACTTTCAGTGAGGAATCAAAATTAATTTTAGATTGGGCAGACGAGATTAGTAGCTTAAAAGTTCGTGCAAATGCTGAAACAGTTAACGATGCTTTAGTATCTGTAAAGTTTGGAGCTCAAGGTATAGGTTTATGTCGTAGCGAACATATGTTTTTTGATAAAAATAAAATTCCTTTAGTAAGAGACATGATTATTGCTCCTGATATAGAACGGAGAAAGCTTGCCGTGCAGAAATTATTACCTCTGCAAACTGAGGATTTTAAAGCTTTATTCAGAGTAATGAAAGATAAACCGGTAAATATTAGATTACTTGATCCGCCGTTACATGAGTTTTTACCTACCACCGAAGAAGATAAAAAGAATTTGGCCAATAGCTTAAATCTACCTTTATCCATGATTAATCAACGTCTTCATGCTATGCATGAAGTAAATCCTATGCTCGGTCACCGTGGATGTAGACTTGGTATATGTTCGCCGGAAATTTACCAAATGCAAATTGAAGCAATTTTTACAGCTATTTTTGAGCTACATAAAAAAGAACATATAGAATGTAACTTAGAATTAATGATCCCTTTAATTAGCAATGTAGGTGAAATAAAAAAGCTTAAAATGGATATTTATGCGGTAATAGAGGAATTAGAGCAACGTTATAGATATAAGTTTTCCTTTACGCTCGGTACTATGATAGAACTACCCAGGGCAGCACTCGGCAGTAAGAAAATAGCTAAGGAAGTTGACTATTTTAGTTTTGGTACTAATGATTTAACTCAGACTACATATGGAATTTCTAGAGATGATATTGCCTCTTTTCTTCCATATTATTTAGAAGAAAAGATTTTTGAATCCGATCCATTTACTACTCTCGATGAAGAAGGAGTAGGAGAATTAATTGAAATTGCTATAAAACGCGGAAAAAGCAGTAATGCTAATTTGAAACTCGGAGCTTGCGGAGAACATGCAGGGAACCCTGCCTCTATAGAATTTTTTCATAGAATGAATTTAAACTATGTTTCTTGTTCTCCATACCGTATCCCTATAGCAAGAATCGCCGCAGCACAAGCTAAAATTAAACACGGGTGATAAAGGCGTTGTTGCGAGCGGGTATTGGATACCTATAGTACCGGACATTTTCGTTCTATATCATTTCCGCGTGGCCTTGTTGCGTGAACCGGTAAAACCCACTGTGTCACCCCGTGGCTTGACCACAGGATCCAGTTAAAAATACTAAAATTATTAGTATTTTTTATTGTTTTTTGGACCCCGTGGTTAAGCCACGGGGTGACACAGTGGGTTTTACCGGTTCACGCAATGACCAAAAAATTATTTACAAATTAATATGATCATAATACCAATATTAAGCATTTTTGGGTTTTCATCTTTTTTTGCCAAATATTTCAAAACAAAATTGACTTTCGCTATTCCCATAACAATCAGCATATTAGTACCGATTTTATATTGTTTTGCTATGTTAAAGCTATTACCGGCTGCAACATATATATATTATTTCATCGGTATATTTTTAGCTTTCATGTCATTCCTGCATTTTATAGGCGTTGTTGTAGGGGGTGGCTCCGCTCCTGTCATCCCGCGACTTGATCGCGGGATCCAGTTAAAAATGTTTAGTATTTTTACGTTATATTTTTGGATACCGTGGTCAAGCCACGGTATGACACCGCACGCATTTCTTGATCTACGCAATAATACCTCCTTCATGTCATTTCTGTGGAAGCAGGAATCTAGAAAAAATATAATTGAAATCATTGTATTTACTTTATTGATTCTTTTGTTTTTTCTTTATACCAGAGATGCATCGCTGCATTCTTATGATGATTTCTCACATTGGGGAATATTTACTAAAGAATTGTTATATTTCGGTGTTTTTGAAAATCAGTCTTCGTTAACTTCCATTATTACTACTCATGCCCATTATCCAAGGGGAGCTGCCGTTTATCATTATTTTATGCTGCTACTTTCAGGTTATTCGGACGGTAACGTATTATTTGCTCATTTCTTATTACATTTAGCATTTCTAGCTCCTTTAGCCGCAAATAAGAAATTGTGGCAAACCGGAATGTTGTTTTCACTTTTACTTTGTGGCGTAGTATTATATACGACCGGAATTCGTTCAATATATAACGATAGTACTATTGGCTTAATGTTCGGAGCTATTTTTGCAATTTATATCCTTGCGGAAGACAAGAAAAAAGCATTATTGCTTATTTTACCTATTACGATATTACTTGCCTCTTTCCGAGAAATTGGAACATGGCTTGCTAGTTTTGCTTCGATAATTCTTATAGCTCATTATACAATTTTTTATAAAAAGCCTAAAAAATCAAGTGATTATATTACGTATCTGATTTTACTTACTTTACCTATTTTGTGTAATTTTATTTGGATGAGTTATTTTAAAAACACCCATGATTTTTTTGACAGATGCGAACATAGTTTTAGCAATTTAGTATATATTGCTGAAAATTTTAATGAACAGCATAGATCATTATTACTAAATTACGGTAAATTTCTCTTGTTATTCTTATTAAAAGAAGGAAGTTTAGTTGTATATACTATTTGTATAGCTGCATGGTACGGAATTCGTAAATATAAACCGGATTTGCTGAAAGAATATAAATTTTTCCTGATAAGTACGTTTGCGTGTTTTATAATTTTTGCTTTGTGGCGGTTATATTTATATTTCTTTAACTTTAGTTATGAAGAGGCAATTAGAGGGGCATCATTACTTAGATATCTTGGATGTTATGTTATAGCTATCGGAATGATTGCAGCTTCGTATGTTAAAAATAGTATTTTCTTACACAAGCAAAGTAATAAAGAGTTATTTATATTCCTTCTGCTTCTTGCTGTTTCTACGTTTTCCGTAGTAAAAAATATACTAAGAATCAAACACTTAAACTTAGAACAAAAGAATTTTATCCAGCAAACAACAGAAGTTAAAAAGCTATTGGAGCAAGGCAATAAAATTGAATTTAACTTTAGCGGTAAGAAAGATAATTTACAATGTTATATATTAAATTATAATCTAGTACCGTATTTAGGTAAGAAATCCTTACAAGAATGCATAAAAGCTTCTAAAGAAGCGATTATAGAAACAAAGGAAGAAGCGGTATACGCTCCTTTTAAATAGCGTTGAGGATTTGTTGCACAGCTCCTATGTCATTCCCGTGTGGCCTTGTTGTGTAGATATTACCCCATCATTGCGAGCAGTTGTAGTACTTGCGTGGCAATCTCATAAAATAATAACAGACTTCTGAGATTGCTTCATCAATTGCTATGCAATTTCCGTAGCTCAGATGGGAAAGCTGATTCACGCAACAACATCACGCGAGAATAACATAAAACCAATATAGATTTTAACAATTATGGATATAAAATATAATTTAGCTGCCGCTTACCGAATAATGGCGTATTTATCGCTGGATGATCATACTTATACGCATCTATCCGCAAGACCTAAAAATGCCGTTTTTTACTATATTTATCCTTTTGGACTAAGATTTGAAGAAGTAACTACAGAGAATCTTTTAAAAGTTAGTTTAGACGGACAAATTTTAGAAGGAGAAGAATATCAATATAATAAAACCGGTTACTTTATTCATGGTAGTATTTATAAAACACGCCCTGATATTTCTGCTATTTTTCATTATCATACTCCTGCAGCTATTGCCGTTTCTGCTTTAAAATGCGGGCTTTTACCGATCAGTCAATGGGCATTACATTTTTACGACAGAATATCATATCATAATTATAATTCTCTAGTACTAGATGCCGATAAACAGAGTAGTAGACTTGTTACTGACCTTAAACAGAATTATGTGATGTTACTTCGTAATCACGGTGCTATTACCTGCGGAAAAACTATTCATGAAGCTATGTTTTATACTTACCATTTAGAACAAGCTTGTAAAACGCAATGCCTACTAAATTCTACAAAAGAACAAGAGCTTATAATCCCTTCCGTAGAAATATGTAAGCAGACGGTAAAAGACTTATTATCGTTTGAAGAAGATTTAGGCAAACGTGACTGGGCAGCTTGGCTACGACTTGTGAAGATGTGATCACAATACTACGACCCCAGCGGCTTTACTTGCTTGTTTTAAGGATTTATCAAGTGTTGCTATTGGTAACCCACAGCGTAATACTAGCTCTAAATAGCTAGCATCATAAAGTGTTAATCCATATTGTACGGCTAAATCCATTGTCTCAAACCATATATGTTCCAATGTTATTTGATCAATTTTGATGTAAAGATCCTTTAAAGTATAAATTGCTTGGTGACGTTGATTTGCAGTAAGACGTTTTGCACGCTCTGCACATAATAATACATTTCCAATCTCAAGCCCCCAAATAGCAGGGACAATTGCTCCTTCTGTTATGGTTTTATCTAGTATATCCAAGCTTGCTACTTCATCAGGCATAAGCCATGATAAAGCAATTGAAGAATCTAAAACAAAAGAGACCATTTTTTACTTCTTACCCTCATTTTTGTAATTTAGCCATACTTCTAAATCCGATGGTTGTAAATTAATTTCTTTTGCAAGTTTTCGAAGTCTAAGAGCTGCAATCTTTGCTATTTCAATATTATTATGAGAATCAATAGGAACAATTTTTGCAGCAGCTTTTCCTCTTTTAGTAATTAAAATTTCTTCACCTTTACTAACTCGGTCTAATAATTTAGAAAAATGGGTTTTAGCATCAAAGGCTGTAATTGTGTTTTTCATATAATGAACTAGTTAATTAACTAGTCAATTATAACATATTTTAAATTTAAATGTCAAAAACTTTAATAGACATCTTTCCAAACACTTATAGAGAGGAATTTAAAGGAGACACGAAAGCACTTGTCACCGCAGCGTACAAACTAGTACGTGAGGATACGAGTCTAGGTTTGATGTATAAATTACCTCTAGAAGCGAAGTTTGAGAAAATGTCTAATGCCTACAACCGCTACCGTGAATATGTGGAGGATGGCGTTTTATATGCTTTAGCATCTTTTTAAGTAGTGTATCACGCTTAAGTTTTGATAAATAATCTAAGAAAGTTTTGCCGTTTAAATAATCTATTTCATGCTGAATTACAGTTGCTAAAAAGCCTTCTGCTGCTAGTTCTTGCTTATTACCGTTATAATCAAGATATTTTACCTTGATTGCTTTTGATCGTGTAATAGATGCTTCAATGCCTGGAAACGATAAAGAACCCTCAATAAAAGTTTGTTTTTCTTCTGAAAAATAAGTTATGTCCGGATTAATAAAAACTATAGGCGATGATTTATTATTTTCATGTAGGTCAACTACCGCTATACGCTTTAATATTCCTACCATATTAGCACCCAAGCCCACTGCCCTTTCTATATGTAAATTCTGAAGCATTTTATCGACAATAGTACGAATATTATCATCAACAATGTCTATATATTCTGCTTGTTTTTTAAAAATATCGTTTGGTGCATAAACTATTTGATAGTAAGGTTTATCTTGATTCATTAATATACTCTGATAAATGAAGAGTTATTTTTGCATTGCTAAATAAAGATAGATATCGTTATTGCGAGCGAGCATTGTTGCGTAGACCGGTTTTCCCGTCATTACAAGGAAATTACAAAGTAATTGACGAAGCAATCCAGTAAAAAATTCTAATTTACAGAATTTTTTAATTATTTTCTAGATTGCCACGCAGCCTACGGCTGCTCACAATGATGACTCAGTGTCCATGCAACAACGCCTCCTTGCAATGGTGTAGCTTTTTCAAACCATCAATATTTATTTAGCAATGCCATTATTTCATTACGATAGCTGATAATATATTCTGATTATAAGGTTCTTGCAAATGATATGAGCGTCTTTTACTTGGATATTTTAACGGATTTGTGTAAGTATCTTCAGCAATATTTTTTATATCTTTGACGCCTGCTTCTTTAAGTTTTAACTCTACAAAAGCCGGTAAATCAAACATATAATGATTTTCTTTTATAGAGTTTATAAAAAACTGTTTATTGTTAATATCCTTACTTAAGAAAGCTTTATAATATTCATCATCAACTTCATATGAACTTTGAGCTATAGCAGGACCTATCACTGCTATTAAATTCTTTGCTCCTTTTTCTGTTATTTTAGTAACTATATTACTAATAATATTATTTATACTTCCTTTCCAACCTGCATGTGCCGCTCCGATTATTTTACCGTTGCCGCTTGCAAGTAATACCGGTACACAATCTGCTGATTGTATCGCTAATACTAAATTTTTCTTAGTTGTAATGCTGCCATCTGCTTCAGGTACGGCAATTATGGACTCATCAGCATTAACAATTTGATTGCCATGTACTTGGTTTAAAATTAAAATATCTTGTGCTTTAAAATAAGTAGTAATAGATTTTTTGTTTTCAACTATTTCTGTTTCATTTATAGAGTTATTTTTTTTTATATATCTATGACTAGAATTATTGAATGTTTTATCAAAAATTTTATAATAAACTGATCCGTTTATTAATCCTTCCATGCAAATATCCCATATTAATTATAATAGTTTTATTAATACTTTATCCGGTCGTTTACAAAAAAATAAACAGCTAGAAAAAATAATAGCACAATTTCATCAAGACTATAACCTAATCCCTATTATTGGCGTAGAAATAGAGTTTTATTTAAGTCACAATATTGATATAGCTAAATTTGAAATACTTTCAAGAAAATACTTAGCTAGATTTAAAATTGCTAAAATAAAAAAAGAAAAAGGCAATAACCAATTTGAAATAGATCTTCCCCCTTCTGTAAACTTAATACAATATATAAAAAATATATTAGAGGTTAAAACTATTTTAAAAAAAATGGCACAGCAGTTAAACGGTTATATAGATTTTTCGCCTAAGCCGTTTTTGGATGATTATGGTAATAGTATGCATTTTCATATTAATTTTAATTCCGAGTTCAATGATTATTATATAATTTTAGCAGCACAAGGGCTATGTCACTATATGTTAGACACCCTACTCGCTTTTATGCCTACTACTCTAGATTATTCACGGATAAATAAAAAATTTATGGCTCCTACGCATATATCGTACGGTGGAAATAATAGAAGCGTAGCCGTACGAACTCCAAATGCTTTTCCCAAACGTTTAGAACATCGCTTATCTTCCCCCGAAACCGATCCATATATAGCAATTTTTACTATTTTAAAGTCAATATTGTTGGCTTTAAAATCTCCAAGTTCGCTCCAAACAATAGAAAAAATTTACGGGAATGCTTTCGATCCACAATATAATTTAACTCCATTACCGACATCATCTCAGGCGAGCTTTATGTTATTTAAACCGGATTTTTTTAAATAATTTGTATTTTGTTCACAAAACCTAAAAACTAAACAATAATTGTTTTTTACAACTAAAATAAAGATTGATATAAAATATTAAATATAAAACTGCCGAAATTGTTTCAATTAAGTATTTTATTTTTCTGATGAAGTGCTTTAAGCTGCACTTCACTCTATATTTTCATAATTTTTCATTAGATAATTAAATTCCGCACCATAGATAAATATCATATTTATAATATAGAAGAATATTAATGTAACTATTATACTACCAAGTGAACCATACATTAGATTTAATTGATTATAGTAGACTATATAAGTTGAAAGCAAATAGCCGCTTATTATCCATAATATCACAGTTAATAAAGCCCCTGGAAATACATCAATAAAATTTAGTTTTACATTAGGTAATATATAATACAAAGATGAGGCACCTAAAAATAATAAAATTAAAATTAAAAAATATCTTATAAAATTTAAAATGATCTTATATTTTTCAATGGTCTCTAATATTATCGGAATTTTTGTAAATAATATTGGAATCACCAATAAAAGAAACATAGTAAAGGTAATCAAGGCACTAATTATAAGAAACTGTATAATACTAAGTAATCTTCTTCTTATATAAGTGGGTGGAGATTTTATTTGATATACACGATTTAAAATAGTCCTTAAACATTCTACAAAAGAAGAAGCAGTCCAAATACTGCCTACTATGGCAAGATTCATTAAACTTTGAGGAGGAGCACTTAGTAATTCGCGTATTCTTTTTTCTATTGATTCTGTTGCTTGTTCCGGAAGACTCTCTAGAAAAATTTGTATAAAATTTTGACCAAGTTCTGAAGCTCCTAAAAAGCTTGTTAAAGCTAATAAGAATACTAGGAAAGGGAAAATAGATAAAAGTATCATGAATGACATATATCCCGAATGTTCAACGCCATCATCTTCTATTGTTCTAAATAAGGCTACGTAAAGACAATTAAAAATTTTTCTCATTATAAAAGCTAAGTTGTTATTATTAATTTTATATTTAATCTTAAATAAGTTCGCTGTAAATAATTAATTTATAATTAAAATGAAACTATACTTTATCCTTGATTTGAAATATTAATATAGAAATGAAATTTTTTCCTTGCATTAATTTTATATTTTTCTATAATGCACCAAAATTTTATTTTTTATAAATTGTTAATTTATGCTTCAGTAAATAAGTTTTTAAAACATAAGGTATTCATATTTTACAAATAATTTTAAAGTTCTTATGATATTTTTATTTGATAAGAAATAATTTTATTCTTTAATAATTATTTACCAAATGAAAACTTAAAAAATGTTATTTTATAGTTGCTTATAATATTAATTTATGGTATTATTTCTACTTACACTTGGATAAGTTTAACGGTATTAAATTATTAATAACCACATGTTTTATAATAATATAGGATAATATCATTTTTGTTCAAAGAAAATTTTTAAATATAGATGTAATTAGTAAGATGTAATTAGTAAGATGTAATTAGTAAGATGTAATTAGTAACCAAGGAGAGGATAATGGGTAGAAAAAACGATATTATACAAAAAATCGATAGTTTTATCGGCAAGAAAATTTATTCTTTAAGACTCGCTAAGGGGTTGTCTCGTCAACAACTGGCTGAAGTAATTGATGTTACGCATCAACAATTACAAAAATACGAAAAAGCAATTAATAGAATTTCTGTAGGAAGGCTAGTACTAATCGCAGAAGCTTTAGATAGGAATATTGATTATTTCTTTGAAGGTTTAGAAGAAGCTAATAAACCGCAGCCCGTACATACTCAACATCAACGTATGTGCATTGAAGTTTCAAGAAATTTTATGAAAATTAATAGCACGGAAGAACAACAAGCCGTTAATAATTTAGTAAAATGTTTAGCTGGAAAGAAAAACTAAAAACTAATACATAACGGCAAGCTGCCATCCTGATTACGTTGTGATATAATTTATGTCATCCCCGCAGAAGCGGGAATAACTATTGCTTGCCTTGATAATATACAGAATACAAATCTTGATCAGCGTTGTGGAGGGGAAGACTCTCTTTTAATAGGTGTTGATTTATTTAAATTTTCCGACTGAATGATATCTCTTGCATTCATTAATGCTCCCATAATTTTTATATTCCCTTTGATATTAACTCTATCTCTTCCTACTACCATTTTAGCTTTTTCAATATCTGGATTATCTTTACTTATAGGTTTTAATTTAGACTTTCCTGATACTACCCTTACATCTTCCGTTTTAACACTAGGGTTTTCAATTGCTTCTGCTCGTTTTTGTTCTTGTAATAACTTATCTATAGTTTGTAAACGTACCTCTTTAGATAAAGTTTTATCATCAATTAAATTAGTTTTAATGAAACTTTGCTGTTCTTCAGTAGAAGATTTAGTACCAAATGCCTTTACCAGCTCATCTACTTTTTTTATTGATTCCTCTTTTTTTTCTTCAAGAGTTTTAAGGTTACCAGTTGGAGAAAGCATAGCACGAAAATTATTGACTTTCTCAACTGCAAGCTTAGAGATATTATTTAATATACTAGAAGTTTCTTGTACAATTCTTTCTTCTGCCGACACTACCGGTTCTTTAAATTTTTCTAATGCTTCTATAACAGGATTAACAGCGTTAATTACTTCTCGAGCTTTGTTATATATATCATCGTGAGGCTTGTGTTCTTCTATATTCTGTCCTTTTAACCCTTCAGTTAAATTTTGAGTGTCTCTATCTAAAGCTGCCTCACTCGCTGCATCTTTAGCTTTTTTAAGTGCCTCTTTCTCAGAGTCATTAATATTACTATTATCGATCCCGCTAGAAACTGCCTTAGTTATTTCAGGACCTCCTTTGCCTTCATAAATACCGTCTACTAACCCTTTAGTCATTAGCTCTCTATCAGGTAAATTGGTCTGACTTTCTGCAATACCTTTTTCCGCTGATGCCATAATAAGTGCTTTATTAGGTAAGGATAAAGAGGTATCACTATGAGTAGCTATAGTCTCGCCTACCCCTTTAATAATCGCTGCTTTGTCTTGAGCTTCAAGCGAGCTTCCTGCAACTGTGTTAGTAATTTCTTGAATTATTTCGCCTTTGACTTCTGCTGTAGCCGGACCATCTAAAACATTAGACGTAATGGCTTGTATGTTTGTTGTTTTTAATTCAGTATTACTTAGAGGATCAAACAAAATATCATTTACTTTTTTTATTGTATCTTTTTTAGTTTGTTCTGCCGTAATCTTATCTAAATGCTGCTGCATCAATTGTTGTTGTGCCGGACTGAGAACTTGGGCTTCTACACCTTTTTTCTTTAATACAGAACCTAATAATTTTTGTTTTTCCGCATTGCTTAATTCAGAGACATTAACCTTATCACCTACTGCTATAAGCATTGTCCCTTTATCTTCAGTAGAAAGGTTACTTTTTATTACAACATCCTTAATACCGTCAATTGCTGCAGCTCTACTTGCATCATCTTTAAGACTTAAACCGACATCTACTGCCTTTTCTAACATCTGCTGTTTTTGCTTCGGCTCAAGATTCTCTGAATTTAAAACGATAGCTACTGTAGCTTCAAGCATTTTTGATTTTTCTAGGTCTGGGGTATTCTGATCATTTTTTATGGTTTCTAATACTGCATTGACTCCAGCTACTTTTGCATCCGGTTTGAGGTTTTTATTATTGACCGTATTTTCAGCTAAAGCAATGATATTAGCCTGCTTTTCAGCAATATCACTTTTCTCATTATTAAGAATTGCCTTGGCTGCTTCTTTAATTAAATCAATTTGTTTATTGCTATCAATTTCTTTTGTTAAACCTGCATTTACATAATTTAATAAATCTTGCATGCTGCCTGATAAGGCCGTAGCTGCATTAAGAAGATTTGGATTCACTTGTTGCGACTGTGGCATTTGTGAAGTCTCAGCTTGCAGTGGTTGGTTAGTAGGAGTAATTGGCGGTACTTGTTGTTTATACTGAGGTGGTTCAACCGATGAACTTGTTGTTTGCTGTGGAGTTATTAGCGGTTGTTCCTTACTTTGTCCTTGTCCTATTATAATATCTTCAGCTTGCGATAAATCAACGCTCTGCCCTTGGTTTAGTTCTACCTCCTTCATCATTTCTTTATATTTACCGCGTGTTACCGCAAGTGTATAAATTTCTCCACCATGCTCTATATAAGCTATTGCGTCATCTCCGGTTCCGGCAAATTTTAAAGGTTTTGGTGAGCTTATTTCTTTAAGTTGAGGTTTACCGTTTGGTCCTTCTTCGTAGTGGGCAGTGAAATATACGGCTTTATCTTTGGAGGGCTTTGTGCCATCAGCTTTTAATGCTACCATCGATAAATGCATTGACCCATCGGCTTTATCAAGTTTTATAGGAAAATCTATTTCCCTATATGAGCTGATCTGAACCTGAGTACCGTCTTGTTTAGCTAAAGTAAAAGGCTTAGTTTTAACAGTTGTTTCATTTAAGGTACAGAGTTCATCACCTGCATCATTTTTAACTACTGTTGCTCTAAGATCGCTTGCACTTACGTGATTTTCCCACTGTACCGGTTTAAATCCACCAGGGTATCCACTAGCGGCGCTAAATGTATTATGCACATTTTTATAGCCGGCTATTTCTATTGATTCTAATTTCTTTTTAAGCTCAGGATTTTCTAAAGCCTTATCAATAAATTCTCTATTAGCCGGATTACCGAAAAAAGTACTTAATGTTTTATCTTTTTCTTTTTCTTCTTCTATTTCTTTTCTTTTTTGTTCAGCTAAATCACGGTCTGTAAGGGCTGCCAGGTCTTTTAATATTTGTTCTATTAAATTATCTTTTTGCGGTTGTATAATTGTTTCTCTTACAGCCTTGGTTATTGGGTCTGATGTCTGACTGTCAGGAGAGATATTGCCCGATAAAGCACTCATTGAAGGGGTAGATTGAGCAGAAGATGCAGAAGTAACGATAAAACCATCGTCAGCTTCTAGTGCTGGGGTTGTAGTTTGAGATAAAAATTCTTTTTGCTCTTGTTCTAATGTTTGCTTTTGTTCTTCTGTATATTCCTTATTTGCTAAAGGATCAAATTCACTTGTATCTAGGTTACCGTCTTTACTCATAAAACCTCTCAAAATTAATTAGCATAAACTGTAAGTGATGCGTAGTCAAGCCGATGTTGTTACATTGATCTTTACCCTCTTATGTCATTCCCGCGTAGGCGGGTATCCAGTCACTAAAAAGTCTAAGCACACTAGATTTTTAAATTAAAAGCTCGATTTATTTCGCTTTTTTCTGGATTCCCGCCTACGCGGGAATGACATAACATATCCTTTTTTCACAGTTTGAGTTATACTGTCAAAGATAGTATATAGAGATTTTAGTAATATCAAGAAAAAACTAATATTATTGAGAAAATTTAATAGAATTTTTATATTCTTTATTGAGTGCTTTAGTTGCCCAAAGCCAGGTTAAGCAAGTAATTATAAATATAATCATTAAACAGATGGAAATAGATTGATAACTAGCGGAAGGTAATATTATAAATACCAATGATTGTAAAAATGCACTACCAGATTTACCGAGTTTTGTACCTATCACGTCGGCAGCAGCTTTGCCTTTTATTTTTATTTCCGGATCTAAAGGAACATAGGCCATTTCTTTTGTTGAATCAAATAAGGTATATTTGCTTGATTTACTAAGCACATTTTGAATAGCACCTATTGTTATAGCAATTAAAGCAGGGTCGGTTAGAATAAAATTTGCTATTATTAAGCCGGCAAATCTTTCAAAATTATTAACGGCAAAAAATAATATACCGGTAATAAAAACTATTAAAGGGGTGATAACAGCCGCCGTAAACCAGCCAAGTCTTCTAACTATATTTGAACCAAGTACGACAAATAAAATAGTAAATACTCCGGTATAGCTCAAATAACTTCCTATAAAAGCTGCATATTCGGTTGGAGTTTTATAAATTTTAGTAGCTGCTGCTTTCCAAGGACCTTCTATTAAATTAATGGCAATGCCATAGCAGATAAGCAAAGTTGCAATTAATCTAATATGTCTTGACGATAGAAGCATCTGAAAACTTTCGGCAATAGTCATAGATTTTTTCTTTGCTTTAAACCTGAGTAACGCCATATGCTCTTTGTCTAGTACTTTATGATTAAGCAACCAAAAAGTTTTAATAGCTATTATTCCTAAAATTAATACTATAGTTAGTATAATTTGTATAGAAAGTGTATGAAAAGACGATTGCAATGCAAATTTATTAGTTACGTAATCATTAATATTACTTAGATTTTCTAAAAACTGCCCTGCTAAATAAATACCTGTTTGACTAAGTAAACCGAATAACGGATAAAATCTTTTAGATTCTTCTACTGTAGTAATATTATTAACAAACTGCCAAAAAAGTAATGCGAAAACTACGTTTGGCCATAATTCGGCTATTATATAAAATAACGAAAAACTCCATTTTGATAAAAGCAATATAAACCATTTCAAATTAGGTAAACTTGCCGTTAAATTTTGAACGGTTACAGGACTGAAATGCAGCATTTCATGATTTGGAAAAATAACGTAAGCAAAAAGAGCAAAGAATGTTAAAAATATTGATATAATAAGATAAAATATATTTTCTGCTTTCATCTTATTAACAAGCTTTACATATATAGCAGTCATTAAAAAAGCTGACGGCATCACTCCCCAAAACTTCAAAAACGAGATAATCTCGGCACCGATCATAGTAGTAACAATACTATCTTTTAAAGCTCTGATTAGATTTTGGATAAATAAAATACAGAACATTAATAAAGTGATGAATAAAAATTTAGAAACTTCATGGCGTTTTATAGGCCAGATATAATCGGTAAGTTTAGAAAAATAGCTATTGATTTTAGAGGAAGAATTTTCTATATTACTGGGGTTAATCGTCATTATTTGGTCTAACCTATCTTGCTATTGGCTAGAATTATATATTAAAGATTGTCTAAATTTAAGTCAAGTTAAAATCACATTAAAATGAGTAATTATTGGTTAAATATTTATAAACCAAGAGGTATAAGTTCTGCTCAACTTGTTAGCATAGTAAAAAAAATACTCGGTAAAACCAAGATAGGACATGCCGGTACTTTAGACGTAGAAGCGGAAGGAATATTACCGTTTGCCGTAGGTGAAGCTACAAAACTGATACATCTGCTAATTGATGCTAGAAAAACCTATATTTTTACCGTAAAATTCGGAATGCAAACCAATAGCGGCGATTGTGCCGGTAAAGTAATAGCAACGAAAGATTGTGTCCCTTCTCAAGAAGAAGCTTATGCCGTATGTTCTAAATTTATCGGTAACGTAACACAAATACCGCCGGCTTTTTCAGCTCTTAAAGTTAACGGTGTAAGAGCTTATAAATTGGCTAGAGAGGGAAAAAAAGTAGAATTAAAGCCACGAAATATAACTATTTATGATCTAAAATGTTTAAATTTTGATGAGAAAAATGCTACCGCTACATACTATACGGAATGCTCAAAAGGTACTTATATAAGGACTTTAGCAGAAGATTTGGCATTGTCCTTGCAAAGTTTAGGATTTGTGATAGAATTACGCCGTACTCAGGTTGGAATATTTAAAGAAGAAAATGCTATCCGAATTAAATCGCCTGACGAAATTACCAAAAATGCCCTAGAGGAAAAAAGTATAAAGATAGAAGCAATACTGGACGACATCCTGGTTCTTGATGCAACTGACAGCCAAGCACAGCAAATTAAATATGGACAGAAATGTTTATTTAATTATGAAAAAGACTTTAGACATCTTGCCAAATTTGCTTATAGAGAGGAATTTAAAGGAAACACGGAACTCAGCACCACAGCGTACACTTTAGTACGTGAGGATGCGAGTACCGGATTGACGTACAAATTACCTCTAGAAGTAGAGTTTGGCAAGATGTCTGTTGATCTTTTGTGGGTTCGCTATAAAGGCACTTTGCTTGCAATAGGTAGCTTAAACAAGAGTTGCTTTAATTCTTTACGAGTATTTAATTTAACACAAGACTTCTTTTAAAACTGGAAGTCTATATATTTAAGGAGAAATTATCGATGTCGATTACTACAGAACGTAAACAACAATTAATTAAAGAATATGCTATAACGGAAAATGATACCGGTTCAAGTGCAGTGCAATGTGCTATCTTAACTGAAAGAATCAATAATTTAACCGAGCATTTTAAATCTAACCATAAAGATCATACTTCAAGACGCGGATTATTAATTTTAGTTGGGCGCCGCCGCAGATTACTTAACTATATAAAAAAGAATAATGTTAGCAAATATTTAGATTTAATAAGTAAGCTAGGAATTAGAAAGATTAAGTAGTTGGATAATCGTCATTGCGAGCAGCCGTAGGATGCGTGGCAATCTCGTCAAATATCCTGAGATTGCTTCGTCAATTACTTCGTAATTTTCCTCGCAATGACGTGGTAGAATACAATAAAATATAAATTATGAAATGAGATAAATAGATGTTTAACGAAATAACTAAGAGTGTTACATGGAACGGGCAAGTTCTTGAGCTTAGTACAGGTAAAATAGCAAGGCAAGCTGACGGGGCAGTTACGGTAAAAATGGGTAATTCCGTTTTATTATGTACGGCAGTAGTAGCTAACAAAGCAAAAGAGGGCATAGGTTTTCTTCCTTTAACAATTAATTATAGAGAAATGGCATATGCTGCCGGTAAGATACCAGGGGGATTTTTTAAACATGAAGGAAAAGCATCAGATAGAGAAGTTTTAGTATCTCGTTTAATAGATAGACCGATTAGACCATTATTTCATCCGGCTTTTGTGAATGAAACGCATGTAACTTGCAGTGTTCTTTCATATGATCCTGAAACTCCAGTAGATATACTTGCAATTATCGGTGCATCGGCTGCACTTAGCCTATCCCCTGCTCCTTATCTAGAAATAGTTGCGGCAAGTAAAGTAGGTTTAATCAATGGTGAATTTGTTTTAAATCCGACACTTGCATTATTAAAAACAAGTCAGCTTGATTTAGTAGTTGCAGGAACATCAGATTCAGTAATGATGGTTGAATCGGAAGCTCATTTACTTTCTGAAGAACAAATGTTAGAAGCCGTAAAATTTGGATTTGAAAGCTTTCAGCCGGTAATAAAGATAATTAAAGAACTAGCAGAAGAAGCTAAAAAACCAAAACTTGAAATGCAAGCTTTATATCCTGCTTCATTAAAGAAAGAAATTGAGAAGTTATTTGTAAAAGAAATTGAACAAGCTTTTGCAATTAAATCTAAACAAGAACGTAGCACTAATTTAGATTTAATACCTGAAAAAGTTCTTACACATTTTGTAAGCGACATAGAAAATAAAAAATATAGTAATTATCAAATCGAATCAGCTTTAAAAGCTATTGAATCAGATATATTGCGTAACGAGATTTTAGAAAAAAATAGACGTATCGATGGAAGAAGTACCACGGATATAAGACAAATTGCTTGTGAAATAGGTTTACTACCTTCCGCACATGGTTCAGCTTTATTTACTAGAGGTGAAACGCAAAGCTTAGTTAGTACTACATTCGGTACTAGTGTAGATGAGCAGATAGTTGACAGTTTAGAGGGTGAGTATAAAGAGCGTTTTATGCTCAATTATATCTTTCCGCCCTACTCTGTAAATGAAGCAATGCCAATGAAAGCACCTAGTCGTCGTGAAGTCGGACACGGTAAACTCGCATGGCGTGCTATTAATCCAATATTACCTAATAAAGTACAATTTCCTTATTCTATTAGAGTAGTTGCCGAAACTACGGAATCTAACGGTTCTTCTTCAATGGCAACTGTTTGTGGTAGTTCTCTTGCTTTAATGTATGCCGGCGTACCGATAAAAGCACCGGTTGCGGGTATTGCTATGGGACTTGTTAAGGAAGGTAAAAATTTTGCCGTATTATCGGATATTCTCGGCGATGAAGATTATTTCGGTGATATGGACTTTAAGGTTGCAGGAACTAGCGAAGGGATTACTGCATTACAAATGGATATCAAAATATCCGGAGTAGATTTTAAAATAATGAAAGTAGCTTTAGAGCAAGCACGACTCGGTCGTTTGCATATACTGGAGCAAATGAATAAAGTTATCAGTAAACCAAATAACGAACTAAGTAAAAATGCTCCTTCTACTACTACTATAAAAATAGATAAGGATAAAATTAGAGATATTATAGGACCGGGCGGTAAAGTAATAAAGGAAATTTGTGAAACTAGTGGTGCTAAAATAGATATAAGCGATGACGGTACGGTGTCTGTTTATGCTTCAGATAGAGATAAGCTAAAAGTTGCCTTAGATAAAATTAAAGCTATTGTCGTTGAACCTGAAATCGGTGAAATATTTAACGGTACGGTAGTGAAAGTCTTAGATTCCGGTGCTTTTATTAATTATGTAGGTAATAAAGACGGCTTTGTTCATATTAGTGAAGTATCAGGAGAAAGAATAGAAACGGTTAGCAGTGTTTTAAAACAAGGCGATATAGTAAAAGTTAAGCTAATAGGCTTTGATAATAAAGGCAAAGCAAAATTAACTATTAAAAATGCCGATAAAGATAAATCTTCAAATAATACAAAGCCAAAAACTAATGTTAATAATACTAAGGACAATTCAGAACCTGAGCAGCGACGTGATTCTAGTAAAAAACGAGCTTGGAATGAAGATAATAATGCTGAAACTGCTGAAGTAATTACAGAACGTAAGTATTTTAATTGATATGAAGCTTAATCGTCATTGCGAGGAAATTACGAAGTAATTGACGAAGCAATCTCAGGAGTTTGTTATTATTTCATGAGATTGCCGTGCAGCCTACGGCTGCTCGCAATGACGGTTCGGGTATCCACAAAAATAGCTCATAATACTAATAATTTGCTGGATACCGTGGACAAGCCACGGTATGACAATAAGTAAATAAATGACCAACACAAATAATTACCGAATCATCGCAAAGAGGGTTATTTCTAGTGCAGCAAGTGCTTTAGAAAAATTATCCGAAAATATCCCTGAAGACTTTAACAGAATTATAGAATTTTTACTATCTTTCAAAGGACGGATAATCCTAACCGGCATAGGCAAAAGCGGTTATATTGCAAGAAAAATAGCTGCTAGCTTTTCTTCAACCGGTATGCCTGCTTTTTATTTACATCCGGCAGAAGCAAGTCACGGCGATTTAGGTATGGTGACGAGAAATGATCTAGTAATTATGTTATCTAATTCCGGCGAAACTAAAGAACTATTTAATATAATTGAATATTGCAAGAACTCTTCCATAAAAATTGCTGCAATGACAGTGAATAAAAATTCTACTTTAGCTAAAAGAAGCGATTTTTTATTAATAGTACCTGAATACCCGGAAGCTTCTGTAATTGGAGTTCCTACTATATCATCTTTAATCATGCTATCACTCGGTGATGCTTTAATGACTGTTATACATGAAAAACGAGGCTTTACTAAAGATGATTTTAAAATTTATCATCCGGGAGGTACAATCGGCGCTAATTTAACAAAAATTAAAAACCTAATGCGTAGCGGTGATGAAATACCTTTAGTATATGAAGATACTTCCTTTGCCAAAACTATAATTATTATGAATAAAAAACGTTTAGGTTGTACGCTTGTAACAGATAAAAACCAAAATTTGGTGGGAATTATAACCGATGGGGATTTACATCGTCATATTAACGATCAAATCCACTTAAAAACAGCATCAAGCATTATGACCAAAAACCCTATTCATATCTCATCGGAAATATTTGCAAAAGAGGCTTTAAATTTAATGAAAGCCAAGAATATCACTAATATACCGATTGTTGATGATAATATTATTATAGGCATTATTCATATTCATGATTTACTACGCATAGGGGTTAGCTAAAATCTATGCCCTCTTCTTATAAACTGCGAAAAAAAATTTGGAAATCTGTATATCTTTTAATAACAGTTGGAATTTTATATATAGGGTATATATTAATTAAAAGCGGTTATATTAATGAAAAAAACGATATTAACGTTACAAAAAAAAGTTTAAAAGACAATAAAAATTTTGATTTAAAGTATAATATTATATTGAAAGATTCAATTTTTGAAGGAGTAAATAAAAATTTAAATGCGTATAAGATTAAAACTGAACGAGCTATAAAAGAGTCGAATAACAAATATAAACTAGATATAATAAATGCTATTTATAACGTAAATCAAGACCAAACTCTTATTATCAATGCGAAAGAAGGCTTTTTAGATGAAGAATCAAGCATATTAGATTTAAAAAACGATGTAAAACTTTTTTTTGATGAGATCATATTTAACACTAACGATGCAAGGATTGATTTAGTAAATAAGAATATAACCGGTCATTCCCCTGCTAAGTTACTTTACAAAAACTCTTCAATTACTTCGGATAGTTTTAATACAAAAGATGAAAATAATATTATAATTTTTAAAGGCAATGTCTCTACAATCATCGATTTATCGGATTAGACATCTTGCCAAACCAGCTTATAGAGAGGAATTTAAAGGAGACATAGAATGTAGCACCGCAGCGTACAAAGAAGTACTTGAGGATACGAGTACCGATTCGACGTCTAAATTACCTCTAGAAGCGAAGTTTGGAAAGATGTCTATTATTAAACTTGTTTTACTTCTTATAATTAGTACTATAATATATGCTAATGATAAAAATATTTCAAATTTACATATCACATCTGATAGTTTAATTATTGATAGAACCAAACAAAAAGCAGCATATCTTGGAAATGTTATTGTTTACTTCGATAATGCGATACTTAGAACGAAAGAATTATATATTTTTTATAAAATAATAGATGAAAAGCAAACTATTGATCATATAGTTGTCCCTACTAAATTGACTGTAGAAAGAAAAATAAATAATGAATTATTACTTGCAGATAGTGCTAAATATTTTTGCGATAATAAACAACTTATTCTACTTGGTAATGTAATATTACAGCGTGACGATAATGTTTTAAAAACTAATAAACTAATCTACTATGTAGATATTATTAAAAAATAGAGCTATTTACCGTTGGTACGTCATTGCAGCAAGCGATTGCAAGAAGTGTGACAATCCAGAAAATAATTAAAAAAATGCTAAAGATTAATATTTTTAACTGGATTGCTGCGTCAATTACTTACGTAATTTTCTTGCAATGACGTTGAAAATTAATCCACGCAACAAAATCTTAACAAATAAAAAAGATGGACAGCTTACACGTTAAAAATATATCAAAATCCTACAAAAAAAGGAATATATTAACTGATATATCTCTGAATATAAAACAAGGAGAGATAGTTGGTTTATTCGGTCCGAATGGAGCCGGTAAAACAACTTGCTTTAACATTATTATCGGTTTAATGAAACTGGACTCAGGGCAATTACTTTTAAATGATATAAATATTACTAACTTGCCTATTTATTTACGAGCAAGGCTTGGACTCGGTTATCTTCTTCAAGAACCTTCGATATTTCGGGAATTGTCGGTTGAAGATAATATTAAGGCTGTAGTTGAGATATCTAACAATGATAAAGAAGTAATTGAACAAAAAACCCATAATTTGTTAGAGAAGTTTTCGATAGTTCATTTAAAAGATTTATCCGCTGCTAGCTTATCAGGCGGTGAAAGGCGTAGGCTTGAGATTGCACGTGCACTTGCAATAGAGCCTAAATTTATCATGCTGGATGAACCGCTTGCCGGTATTGACCCGCTTGCTATTTCCGATATTAAAAATCTAATTACTTATTTACGTGAATTTAATATAGGTATATTAATTACCGACCATAATGTACGTGATACTCTAGATATAGTCGACCGTGCTTATGTTATTTTTGAAGGTAAAGTATTATTAGAAGGAAGTGCTAAGGAAATAGCAAATAGCAAGAAAGTTAAGGAAGTGTATTTAGGTGAGAGCTTTAGTTTCTAGACTATGCAAATTCGTCATTGCGAGCGACTTGCAGGTGTTGTTGCATGGATTGTTTTATGTCATTCCCGCCTACGCGGGGATAACATCGAGTAGGTTTTCCGAGCCATGCAACAAGGCTCTTTTGTAGGAATGACATAAGAGCCATGTAATAATATTCAAAATAGTTTTCTATGCAAATTAACAAAGAAATTTTTAGGGCTTATGATATAAGAGGCAATAGCCTTAAAGATTTAACGGAAGAAGTAGCTTATAAAATCGGCTTTGGTTTTGCCGAGATGACTATAACAAAAGATAACGATAAAATCTGTGTCGGTTTAGACGGTCGGCTTAGCTCCCCTACCCTTTGTAAAGCTTTAGAACTAGGATTAACTAATGCAGGGGCTGAAATCATAAATATTGGCGTAGTTCCAACACCAGTTTTATATTTTGCCGATAAACACTTTACGCCCGCCGGTAGTATTATGGTCACGGGGTCACACAATCCTCGTGACGATAACGGCTTTAAAATACTACAAAACGGTAAACCTTTTTTCGGTGATCAGATACAGGAGTTATTGACTAAGATTTTGGATAACTACTCCAATACCACACCAGCATCCCCTTATGTCATTCCTGCGAAAGCAGGAATCCATAATATACAATCTAAATACCTAAAACGTATTTTAGATGGAATAAACATTAATCCAAAATTAAAAGTGGCTTGGGATTGCGGCAATGGAGCAACCGGCGATATTGTTGAAGAACTTAAAAAGCATCTCTCAAACAAGAATATAATCATACATAGTAAGATTGACGGGAATTTTCCAAGCCATCATCCTGATCCTACAAATCCTGCTAATTTGCAGGAGTTAATAAAAGTGGTTAAAGAACAAAATTGTGACCTTGGTATAGCTTTTGACGGTGACGGTGATAGAATCGGCATTATAAGCTCAAGCGGTAAAATATTATTAGGTGATCAAATTTTATGCATTTTTGCTGAGGATATTTTAAAGGAAAATCCAAACGCAACTATAATAGTTGATGTAAAAGTCAGCCAATTTATAGTCGCTAAAATAAAATCATATGGAGGACATCCTATAATATGGCGAACAGGTCATCCTTTTATTAAAAGCAAAATGCTTGAGACAAAGGCTTTACTCGCTGGCGAAATGAGCGGGCATATATTCTTTGCCGATAAATATTTTGGTTTTGACGATGCAATTTATGCAGCTCTTAGATTTTTAGATTTACTTAGTAGATCAAGTAAAACTCTAGATGAGATAATAGAGGATGTACCGAAAAGCTATAGTACACCGGAAATTAAAATTTTTGTTCCTTCAGAGTTAAAATTACAAATTATTAAAGAGATTAAAGAAAAATCATTAGAAGAGAAAATAGAGTTTAATGATATAGACGGTGTACGGGTAAATACTGCACATGGTTGGTGGCTCTTGCGTAGCTCTAATACCGAATCTATTATAGTTGCAAGGGCTGAATCAGATAGTAAGAATGGTTTAGAGGAAATAATCACTATAATTAATAAATATCTTGAAAAATACGGGTTATTAATTAATTATTAAAACATTATTGCTTTCTAAAATATTATTTTATATATTTTTCTTACATTAAATTAATATAAAGAAAAATAATATGTTAAAAATCTCAAATATCAATCACTCATTTGTTGATACTAAATTAGTTACAATAACGCCAATAGGTGTAAATACATTAAATATTAACATTGAGGCACCATTAGTAATAAAACATAAAGACCTTGAGCCTACTGATAATCCTCTTAACAGTGACGTAGCCGCATCTAACGGTTTAAATAGTCTGACCATTGACTACAGTGATGCGGGCTTATTTAGTGGTCCAACTATTAGTTATGACAACAAACTTGGTACAATAACATTTAGTGGACCAGCAGATAGTAATGCTAATACTGACACTTTAGGAAATACTAATGAAACCGTTTAAGGGTATGAGGTCATTCCTGCTAGGCGTTGTTACATGGATAGGTTTTTCCGTCATTGCGAGGAGTTGCGTTAGCAACGACGCGGCAATCTCATAAGATAATATAAAAAAACTCCTGAGCTTGCCACGCCAGCATAAATGCTGGCTTGCAATGACGATACAAATTTGTATTTATTAGTTAAACAAGTGACAAAGAAAGAAATATACTCAAATGATTTGGAGAATGGGAATGTAAAACGAGGAGCGAGTACGCACAGCCTATATTTAATAGGTGATCCGAAGTGTTGCAGAAACAATTCTTCAAAGCAGAAGAGTATAATTATATTATGCGGGCCGACTGCTAGCGGGAAGTCTTATTTAGGTCATGAACTGGCTAAAGCTTATAACGGCGAAATCATTAATATCGACTCAATGCAGGTTTATAAGGAAATTCCTATTATTACCGCCTCCCCTCCGAAAAGCTACAAAACTGAAATCTTGTATCACTTATATAACTTCTTATCAATGACAGAAGATTTCTCGGTAATAAAATATCTAAAACTTGCGACAGAAAAAATAAAAGAAATAACCGACAGGGGTAAGCTACCTATATTAATAGGTGGAACGGGTTTATATATTAATTCTTTAGTTTTTGGCTATAATAATATTCCTGATATATCAGAAGATTTACAAGAACAGGTAAGAAATTTACATGTTAAAATAGGCAATATAGAATTATGGGGTAAATTAGAGAAGTTTGACCCGCTTGCTGCTTCTAAAATAAACCAAAATGATACTCAGCGTTTAATTAGAGCTTATGAAGTATTTATGCAAACCGGTAAATCTATTTTTTCTTTTCAAACTTTGCCAAAAGAACAAATCTTATCTGATTTTAATTTCAAAATTATTTTCTTAAATCCTGAGCGAAAGTTTTTATATAAAACATGTGATGAGCGTTTAGATAAGATATTTAAAGAAGGGGCAATTGACGAAATAGCTTTAATAAAAAAGCAATTTGCTCCTAAAGATTATACGAATTTGAAAGCTGTAGGGATAAAAGAAATTTTAGCTTATTTAAACGGCAATCTCACTTTAGATGAGGCTTTAAATGCAGCTCAAATACGAACCCGTCAGTATGCTAAAAGACAAGTTACTTGGTTTAAAAATCAGATACAAGATAAAATCACATTGGAATATGCTAACCAAGAAGAATTTACTCAAACTTTAAAAAACCCTTTTAAAACTATATAGCTTATCTACGTATTGCTTCTTTCTTTTTATTATTGGAAATAGGAGTAATGGAGAGTGTATTTGTCTTAGGTCCTACAATATTAATCTTACTATTTAAATTTGAGACGATACTTTGTGCTTCTTTTAATACATCAGCCAGAACTTTATTTTCTAATTCTGGTTTCTTATCAGATTTTTGATTAAAATAACCAACTCCCGCTTTAACAACATTTAGTATTTGTTTAATAATATTCAGTGCTTGTCCTTCTTTCCAAACTAAACTACCTATACTAGTAGCAACATTAATATATTTTTTATTTTCAATATTTTCTAAGATTGGAATCAAGCTTATCCGGTTGATTGAGCATAGGTGTTAGTATACTATATAATTCTTTCTTATCGAGCTTATTTATACCGGGTACATCTTTTAAAGTTTTATCTAAAATACCTGTAAATATTTCCTTATTATCGTTTAAATATTTTTTGATCTCGGGATTATCTTTAGTTAACATTACCAATTCTTTAGCTATTCCCGTATAATCACCTTTAACAAATCCATCAAAAACCTTTTTTAATTATTCAGGATTATCAAGTAATATAGGCATTACATTCGTAAGTTTTGTAGTATCTTTTGTTTCTAGTCCATAATTTTCAAGCTGCTGTTTATAGTGTGGCTATTTTGTTCATCTTGCTCTAAAATGCCTTTAATTAAATTATCGAATAAACCCTCTTTACTTTGCTCTACTAATATATTTTAACTTAAATGAAGGTTCGTTAAAAGCAGTAATTACACGGCTTGTTACGGTCATATCATCGCCTTTATTTATATCTATAATAATAGCATGTGCAATTTCCGGTTTTGACATAACTTCACCTACTATACTAAGCATTTGTTTATCGAAATTATATTCTTGCGTTATGCTTTGTATATTCGGAGTATTTTCAATAATAGCTGCGGCAATATCTGGTAAGACTGTTTTATTATCAGCAAAAAAACTTTTTAATTTATCGTCACCCGCTACCATTTCTAAAGATTTCTCACGAGCCACCATTACTCCTTGATTTGCATTCAGAGTATCAAAAATCTCTGTTGTTTCAGGCATTTTATTTAATAAAGTAGGAATAGTATCTACATCAACTTTATAGCTTTCAAAATATTCTTTTAAGAAAGGTTTAGCTTGTTCTTTAGTTTCTATTAAGAAACCTTCTATAATTATTTATTTTTCAGGAGATAATTTATTAAACCTTTTTAGAGCATTAGGATTGTTTATATTTTCAGCCAGCTCTTGTTTAAACTCAGGATGTTCATTAAATATTTTTATAACTTTTGCATATGTGTCATTTACTTTGAGGTTTTTGTAATATCAAAAGCTTTTATATAGTCGCTTGGAAGTATTTCAGTTATGTAATGCGCAATATCGTTACCTTTTTCATTAAAAAATTTTCAGCAATTTTTATCCGTGGATAACATTCCTAATGTTTTAGAAGTTACTTTATTATAGTCCGGTACTTCTTGCTTTATCTCAAGTGCAATTTCTTGAAGGCTTTTAAGTAAAGCATCATTTTTAAAACATTCTTTTAGTATTTCGAGTCCCTTTTCATCTAAAGCACTCTTATCTTGAAATTCTCTAAAACCTGCTTTTGCTAAGATTTGTCCTATTTTTGGTAAATCATCGGCATGCTTTTTTAGAAAATCCTATATTTCGGATTTTTCAAGAACAGATTTTTGAAACTTTGAATCTATCAGAGGAGCTTGCAAGTTTAACAAGATTATAACTATTTACGGGATTAGTGAAGGCAAACTTCGCACCTTTTAATAATGCTCCTATACTAACTGGTAATATTTTTTCTTTGGAGATGCAAGGTCATAAATAAAGCTTGTCAATGCCTTTCTGCATCAGTAGAAGATAATGTCCTTTTAACAGTTTTATTAAAATTCTTTAATTTAATATCTTTAATGGAATTTGTAACTGCCGTAAAAATAATGAAATATATTTAATTACATAAACATTAAATTATCTTAAAATTGATTCAAATAAATTAAGCACTACTTAAATATTTTAATTTATATTACATAATATGGTAATTAAATCAATTTGATCTAAGATTTATGGAGTTATCTGTGTATTTGTTTACTTTTTGTAGGTAATGATGCGTAAGTATGTGATTTATCGTGATTATCTACTACATGCACTTTACTATCTAAATTTGAAACTATATTTTTTGCTTCTTTTAAAACATTTAATTTATTAATATTTTCGAACTCATTTTTAAAGTTATCTTTTAACTGTTCATTGAAGATTTCTTTTGGTAAATAAATTCCACCGGTAATAGTGCCTACCCCAGTATATTTAGATTTAGAATATAAAGTAGAGGCAATATTACTTGCTAACTTTTCTAGATTTTTTGGCTCTAAAAAATTATTTATATTATCAGGATTTTCTTTAGAATATTCAGAAACGATAGGTTTTAGCATCTGATTTATCATGTAAAAATCTTCACCTCTATTATCACCTTTATCAAAAAGTTTTTGTGATATTTTCTCGCTTAAAATATTTGCCAATAAATTACTCTTAATATTTTGTTTATTTGCAATATTTTCATATAAAGGGTTCAATATTTGTAATGGAGAATTTACATGATTTGTAATATGTTTATATTGATTTGTTCTAGGAGTAGCTAGGTTAGTAACCATATTCATAGGTAGTGAATTTAGTTTTTCTATAATATAGTCTTTAATCGTTTGATTTTCTTCATATAATCTTTTTACTTGTTGAGCAAATTTTTTTTTACTAAGTACATTTCTTTTTCCTTCAGCTTGTATTTGTAAAAATAATTTATCAATTGCCTTATCAATTAATTTTGCTTGTTGTTCTTTAATTAGTTTAGGTACTAAAGGAGGGATAGCCTTATCAAGATTGTAAGTATCAGTAAGTAGCATTAAATTATCAGGTAATTTAGCCTCTGCTAAATTAATATTTTTAAAATTACAATCTTTTAAAGAAGTGACTTTAGTTAAATCTGCATTTTTTAATGATACGCCTGAGAAGTCGATATTAGATAAATCACCTACTAATATAGCTCCCTCTAAGCTGAATTTTCCATTTTGTATTTTATGTAAATTATTTCTAAGAGTAATTGCATCTATAGTTTTATCTTTAAAATCTTGTGATGGACTAAATACGTCTTTTAGTTTTTCAGTAGCATAGCTAAAACCTGCTTTTATAATATTCGGCAATTGCCCTTCCAAATAATTTGTTTTTTGAGCTAGATTATACATAGCACTAGCAGCCTCACGATAATTACTTTTTTCAACCTCTTCTATAACTTTAACTAATTCATTAGGATGGTTTAACATTGATGGAAGTACATTATATAATTCTTTCTTATCAAGGTTATTTATACCTGGTATTTCTACTAAAGTTTTATCTAAAATACTTGCAAATATTTCTCTATTATTGTTTAAATATTTTTTAATTTCAGGATTGTCTTTAGTTAAAGCTATTAACTCTTTTGCCATTCCCGTATAATCACCTTGAATAAAATCTCGAAAAACCTTTTTTAATGATTCAGATTGATCAAGTAATATAGGCATTATGCTCGTTAGCTTTGTAACATCACTCGCTTCCAGACCATAATTTATAAGTTGTTGTTTTATAGTTTGGCTATTTTTTGCATCTTGTTCTAAAACTCCTGTAATTAAATTATCAAATAGACCTCCTTTACTTTGCTCTACTAATATATCTTTTAATTTAAATGAAGGATCATTAAGGGCGGAGATTATATTACCGGTTAAACTCATATAATCGCCTTTATTTAAGTCTGCAATAATCTCATGAGCAACTTCCGGTTTTGACATAACTTCGCCTACAATACTAAGCATTTGTTTATCAAAATTATATTCTTTTGTTACGCTTTGTACGCTAGGAGTATTTTCAATAATACCTAAAGCAATATTTGGTAAGATTGTTTTATTATTAGCAAAAAAACTTTTTAATTTATCATCACCAGCTACCATTTCTAAGGATTTCTCAAGAGATATCATTACACCTTGATTTGGAGCATTAAGAGTATCAAAAATCTCTTTTGTCTCAGGCATTTTATTTAATAAAGTAGGAATAATATCTAAAATTTTAAGATCAATTTTGTAGGTTTCAAAATGTTCTTTTAAGAAAGGTTTAGCTTGTTCTTTTGCTTCTTCTAAGAAATTTTCAATAATTATTTGTTCTTCAGGAGATAACTTATTAAATCTTTTTAGAGTATTAGGATTGTTTATATTTTTAGCCAGTTCTTGCTTAAAATCAGGATGTTCATTAAATATTTTTAATAAATTTTTCTTTTCGGGTTTTTGTAATATATCATCAAAAGTTTTTATATAATCGCTTGGAAGTATTTCAGTTGCTCCTGTACGTATGTATTTCGTAATATCTTCACTCTTTTCGTTAAAGAATTTTTGGAAGTTTTTATCGGTAACCAGCATATCTAAAGTTCTAGAAGTCACTTTATTCCAGTCCGGTAGCTCTTGCTTTACTTCAACTGCAATTTCTTGAAGTTTTTTAAGTACTTGTTCATTTTTAAAACATTCTTTTAGTATTTCGAGTCCCTTTTCATCTAAAGCACTCTTATCTTGAAATTCTCTAAAGCCCGCATTTGCTAAGATTTGACCTATTTTAGGCAAATCATCCGAATGTTTTTTTAAAAATTCCCATATTGGAGATTTTTTAAGAAGTGATTTTTGAAATTCCGGATCAAGATATATCTTAGAAGAGTTAGCAAGCTTAACAAGATTATAAGTATTTACAGGATTAGTTAAAATAAATCTTGCTCCGAGTAATATCGTTCTTAAGCTTATACTCTTTGAAGATGATAAGTCCTGAATTGCACTCTTTAGTACTTTATTAGCTTTAGAAGAAGATAAAACTTTTTCTACAACTTTTTGATAGTTTTTATTATTTATAACAGCCATAAAATCACTCGCAATGTTTAAATATTCTAAGTCTATTTTAAAAAATTTTTAAAAATAAAGATCAGGTATTTTTAATTTTTTGTTATTGTTGTTGTTAATATGTATACTTCGACACAACATGTTCAGCATAAGTGCTATCTGAGTATATTATTTAGCCTCCGCTGTGACGTCCATCTCAGTGAATACTTCTTCCCATGAACCGGTAGTCGCTGCTTTTGAATATTCAGTTGTTCTATTTTCAAAAAAGTTCGTATGTTCGACTCCGTTTAGCATTTCATCAAGCCAAGGAAGGGGGTTATGATTTACCAAATATACATCTTTGAGTCCTAGCTGCATTAAACGACGGTCGGCAATATAACGAATATATTGTCTTACTTCATATGCCGTTAATCCCTCAATACCGCCAACTTCAAAAGCAAGTTCAATAAAGGCATCTTCAAAATGCACAATAGTCGTACAAGCTTCATAAATACGTTTACGTAAAGTTTCTGTCCAAACTTCAGGGTTTTCTCTTACAAAAGTCTTAAACAGAGTAATAATTGAGTTAGTATGAAGTGTTTCATCACGCACTGACCAAGCAATAATCTGTCCCATACCTTTCATTTTATTAAAACGAGGGAAATTAAGCATAATCGCAAAAGAAGCAAATAGCTGTAATCCTTCAGTAAAAGCTCCAAATACTGCGAGTGTAGTTGCTATATCTTCTTTGGCATCCACTCCGAATTGCTGCATATAATCATACTTGTCTTTCATTTCCTTATATTTAAGAAATGCTGAATATTCTACTTCCGGCATACCTACCGTATCAAGTAAATGTGAATATGCCGCGATATGTACCGTTTCCATATTAGAAAATGCTGATAACATCATTAATATTTCAGTCGGTTTAAATACTCGTGAATAATGCTTCATATAGCAATTATTCACTTCAATATCTGCCTGTGTAAAAAAACGAAATATTTGCGTTAATAGATGTTTTTCCCCTGGAGTTAAGTTATATTTCCAATCTTTAACATCGTCGGCAAGCGGTACTTCTTCCGGTAGCCAATGAATTTTTTGTTGAGTGTGCCAAGCTTCATATGCCCATGGATATGAAAACGGTTTATAAATTGGACTTGCATCAAGTAGTGACATAATTTTTCTTCTTTTAATTTTTCTATTTCTTCTTTTGAAAGCTTAGTATATTTAATTATTTTCTCGATCGGCTTATTATCCGCTAACATTTCTTTTGCTATTTCTGTATTTCTTCTAGTTTCTCCAATTTCAATACCCTCAGCTTTCCCCTCATTATATTTACTTTTTTGATTTAACTCTTCCGTTTGAGTAGCAAGCATCGCTTTAATATAATTATCATATTCTGCTTCGCTCCAGTTAAATTATTCAATAGTTTTATAAACTGATAATGCTATTTTCATCTTTTGTATGTTGCGGGGGTTCTTTTGCTCTATCGAATTTAGCCATCATATATAACCAATCATCTTCTAAGCTTTCTAACTCATGTGCTTCTTTGGTAAATTTGTCTAATTCAACAAATACGCAAGCATTTAAGTTGATGCTTACCGTTGCCGACATTAATAGTTTGATGATAGCTAATACATTCTTTTTCCTCGGGCAATGCCTGAAATCCAGAAATAATTACTACCATTACTACAGGAGCTAGATCAACATATTCTTTTCCTCTTTTTAATTGCGAAGAAAATGCTATACAACTGTAAAATGGTACTCTTGCTAAAGAAGCGTCGGCATAGCCGTCTTGCATCTCAACAATATAAATATTGCCGGAGTTATCTTGAACTTTTACGTCTACTATACTCCTTTTATTCTGCCCTAAATCCGGCGCTTGTTCGTTTGAAATATATTCAAGGTTGATAATCCTTAACTCTTCAGGTAATCTCATAATATATTGAGAAAGCCTAGTCACCTTGTTTTATCCGTAAACAATTTTTTAAATGCTACATCATTTGTTGGGTCTAAATATCTTTGCATAGTTATACTTACTGACAAGCTAAGCATTCTTCGTAGTTACCGGCTTCTGCTAACTTATCGTTTTGTTCCTCTAAATCTTTAAAATCGGCCTTTAATACGTCATGCGAGACCTTATCGGCTCGCTGTATTGATGTCGATCTACAGTAATATAAACTTTTTACCCCTTTTGTCCAGGCTTTAAAATGAATATTATTTAAATATTTCTTACTAACATTCCCCGGTAAAAAGATGTTTAAAGATTGTGCTTGCGTAATGTAAGGAGTACGATCGCTTGCCAGTTCAATTAGCCAATTCTGATCAATTTCGTAAGCGGTTTTGAAAACCTGTTTTTCTTCTTCGGATAAAAATGTTAAATGTTGTACTGATCCTTCATGTGTTGCAATCGAAGACCAAACTTGATCATTATTAAATCCTTTCTCCTCTAATAACTTTTCTAAATGTTTGTTACGCACGTTAAAAGAACCGGTTAAAGTCTTTTGTACAAAGCTATTAGCGGCAAACGGCTCTATTCCGGGTGAGGCATTACCTGCTATTACCGAAATTGAGGCGGTAGGTGCTATTGCGGTTTTATTGCTAAATCGTTCATTACTTCCTGCATCTAGAGCATCAGGACATGCTCCTTTTTCTTTACCGATTTCTATTGAGGCTTTATCAGTTTCAGCAGATATATATTCAAATATTTTTTTATTCCAAACTTTTGCCATAACCGATTCTATCGGTACTTTTTTCATTTGCAAAAATGAGTGGAAGCCCATTACGCCAAGTCCAACGCTGCGCTCACGTAAAGCCGAATATTTAGCTCTTGCCATAGTATCCGGTGCTTTATTAATAAAGTCTTCTAAAACATTATCAAGGAACAACATAATAGAATGGATAAATTCTTTATCGTCTTTCCACTCTTCGTAATACTCTAAATTTAAAGAGGAAAGGCAGCAAACAGCAGTTCTTGACTTGCCTAGATGGTCAATTCCCGTCGGCAATGTAATTTCGCTACAAAGATTAGACATTTTAACTTGAAGCCCTAATTTTTTATGATGCTCAGGGATAGATTTATTAACACTATCGATAAATAACAAGTAAGGCTCACCTGTTTCTATTCTAGTAGTTAATAACTTAACCCATAAATCTCTTGCTCTAACTTTATTTACGACTTTTTTGGTAGCAGGACTAACAAGGTCAAAATCCGTGTTGTTTTCAACTGCTTTCATAAATTCATCGGTTATAGCTATACCGTGATGAATATTAAGAGCTTTACGGTTAACATCCCCACCTGTCGGACGTCTTATATCGATAAATTCTTCAATTTCAGGGTGATTAATAGGCAAATATACAGCCGATGAACCTCGTCTAATAGAACCTTGCGAAATAGCAAGAGTCATAGAATCCATTACTTTAATAAACGGTATAATACCAGATGAATGACCTTTATCACGAATCCCTTCATTAATAGCACGAACATTACCCCAATAACTGCCAATCCCGCCACCGCGTGCAGCAAGCCAAACATTTTCTGTCCATAAATTTACTATATCGTCTAAGCTATCATCGGTCTCATTCAAGAAGCATGAAATAGGAAGTCCCCTATCCGTTCCGCCGTTACTTAAGATTGGTGTTGCTGGCATAAACCACATTTTACTCATATATTCATATAACTTCTGAGCATGCTGTTTATTTTCGGCATAATAACTAGAAACTCTTGCAAATAAATCTTGAAAATCCTCACCTTTCATAAGATATCGATCTCGCAGAATAGCTTTACCGAAAGGAGTAAGTAAATTGTTATGGTTGTTGTTTATAGTGAGTTGAAATTTATTTTTTTTAAACGTGTTCATTATAGGTACTAATGGGGTTGTAGGATTTATAATGCTTATTTTGAAAAAATGACACCATATTCAGTGTATAGAATCTTCACTTAAGTAGACACGAGAATAATAATTTATTCAATATAAATATTTATTTTTTTTTAGATTTTTGACTTGACACAAATCACTCTTGATTACTATATAGAATAGTTTGTACAAATATTATACTTTCTTAAGGCACAAACAGTCTTATCCTGCGGAAGTAAGGCAACGTTGCGTGGTTCCCGGTTGCATTTTCGCGTAGACATAAGTTTAAGGATCGATTCCATCTCTGTCATCTCACGATCAAGTCACAGCGTAACAGAAAGAAAACCGATCCATGCAACAAGACCTTATCTATACGGGAATAACGTTAAATACATTCTCCATCATTCGTATTAAGAGGACCTATCGGTGTAACCTCATCCTTATGTTCAACAATAAACGATGCAACAAACGTGGTGTGTCGGCTACTATCCAATCAACTTCTACAACATAATATCCTGGCTCTCTATCTGGAAAAGTTACTTCAATCATTTTAGAAGGAACTAATGTATGATCCCAGTAAGGAAATTGATCAGAAAGTTCACTATAAATTTCGTCTAAATCATCGTGTTTCAGTCTATTTTCAAAGGTAAACTCTGCTTTTGTCATTTACACTATATAACCGCAAGTTTTATGTGATACAGTATAATCCCATGCTATTGTAAGTTTTTTCTCACCTTCTAATGGTATAGTTTATCCAGTTAAACGTTGGATCTTTTAATTCCGCTCTTATTTCTTCATTAGTAGCATTTACCCAATCTGTATCATCTGTACGCCCACCATTAAGAATATGCCCATCTAGCGGTAGCGGCTCTCCTGCAACATCATTTCCAAAACGCTCATCACTCCCTTTCCCTGTTTCAAATTCGTTAAGTTTCCACTCTTCATCTATTAGCTTCTTATCTACACAAACTTGTCCCATTGTGTAAAGCGGGAATATTATTCGACCATGTTTTGGAGTTGGTGGATTGTGTTGTTCTTCATTTTTCATAAATTCGACCTTTATTTAAGTTAAAAATATTAAGTAACTACAAAATACTAAATGTAGTTATAGTAATATAAAACTTAAATTGTTTTTGATATTATAATAAAAATACAGCTTCATAATACTGGACAGCAATGTCTAGCACCCTAGGAGTCAATCCATGCAAGCAACAAAGTTAGAACCTAGGCTGAAGAATTTTGATTTTAAAGATTTTTTATTATATAGCCATGGCTGGGTTACGGTAATAGTGTCTTGAAACGTGCCGGCAGCAGCAAGAGGTTGTGACGGCAGACGTGCGCATATACGGTATAGTTTTTTGTGACCGGTTCAAGACCTAGTGTATAGCTATCGGTAAATGTTACAGTACTACTAGTACCGTTACCGAGGATTTGAGTAAAACCGGCATCTTTATACAAATTATAATTCAGCTTACGTACCCCATTAATCATATTTCTTGGGTTATAAATATTAGCAGCTCCCGTACTAAAAGTTACGGTATAGCTAACAAGTAGTGATAATAAAGCACCACAAGTAACTGAAGCAGTAACGGCAGTTGTGCTAATGGCACCGACATTAAAACTACCGAAATTTACGGTTGGAACTGACGGATTACATGTTGCAAGTAACGCCATAGCATTTCCTGACATAATCATGTTGATTAATAATATTATTATTGATTTCTTGACATTGCTTAAAAAGAATTTGTCATACCGTGGCTTGACCACCACGGTATGACAACGGAGCGTTTTTAGTCCACACAGGAGTAACAATAAAGTCTTCATTTGCATATTGCTTCGCCTAAATCAATTACAGGGTCATTTAAATCTCTATTAACCGGTACGCTAAACAGCATTTATTATTCTCCTCATTCTCGTCACAAATAGAACCGTTTAATACTTCAAGATCTTTAATATATATCTTACCGTCATAGCCTACAAATATTTCTTCATCTAAACCTTCAATACTCACGTACTATCAAATACTGTCATTTCAATGCTTTTAATTATTTTAATATTAAAGTCTAATAATACCGCTGATTTTGTTCTTGGAGCAACTTTCAAAGCAATTTCTTCAAACTCTGTATTAAGAGGTAGATTTTCATCGTCTAGTCTTATTTCGGAAGGAACATACGGTGTTAAGTTAGGTACAAGCATTTTACCTTTATCATCGGTATCACCCGCTATTATTATAAACCCCGACATTCTTTAAACTATTTACTTTAATCAAAGCAAGACCTCCGTTAATCGGTCTTGTCTCATAATAGCTTTTATCAATAGAGAAAATTCCTCCTTTGATATTAAACTGTTTCATTATTTCGGTATCATTTTTCTGCAGATAAACTCCAATATCATTATTTTTACCGTTACGGTTAACTTGTACATTGTAATTTGTAGCTTTAGCTTTGATCAGGTTAGCATTATATCCCCATCCCATATTTGAAGTAATCGGCGAGGAAACACCAAGTTGCTTTGTATGATATTTATTTTGATATAAATCGGTCAATGAAATGCTTTTATTGGAATCTAAATTTAAGTTAAATGGTATATAGGCAAAATTATTTTTACGTTTACTGTTTAAATCGGTACCTATAGTAAAACTTAAGAAACCTTTTTTAGTAATATTTCTTTGATAAGTCGATGATAATATATTGGGGCGTTTACCTTTTTGCATTGTGTTATTTACGACAAAAGACAAAAAATTAACACTTATATTACCAAAATCGGTATTACCGCAACTAGCTGAAATCTGATAATTTAAACTTGAGAAAATTTTATCAGGATCGTTATATACGTCCTGATAATTACTATTATTCCAATCTAAATTACTATTAATATCAAAATATTCCGATTCATAAGTATAGCCGCAATTAATTCTTTGACAGCGACCGAAATTTTTGATATTATTTGCAGCTGAAATGCCTATAATAAATTTCCGATTTTTAAATTATTACCCCTACTGCATGTCCACCGCTTGTTAAATAATCATTCATACCAAGCATATAATCAGTATTTAGAACTAAATATTTATAAGCACTGCTATATATAGTAAAATCTTGTCTTTGAAAACCTGCTTCGTAAGAGAAATGTGAAAGCCCGGGACGTAATAAGCTCGGTGATGCGTAATAAGGAATAGTAATTGTCTAAACTTTACCGGTTATATCGTGCGTTTTAACTATTAAATCACCTCTACCGGTGATAACCGGAATATTGGTTATATCAAAATCCCCCATATGAGCTTTAGCATTATATATAGGTATACTATTTGAAAATATCTCTATACTGCTTGGCAGTTCTGATTTCCCTCTAAAATCCAGTAACGGATAGGTAACTAAATTCGGTCTAACTGCAAAATTAGTAGCATACTGAATACCGGCAAATCTAGTTGAATTAGACCAAGAAGACACTTTAGTTATGCTATTAATCCCCTACCCACCAATTAGTCATCTTATCCACATTCTCATATGTCCAATTTGTGTCTAAACGTGTAAATTTATTTTGGTTTTTTGTGGTATTTGTGATTTTAGAAAAATTTGATTTAACGACTTCAGTTTGAAATAAGAAACTATAACTATACACCGTGTTCAGTGAAATAATTGAGTTCCTCTACTCCAGCTAAATAATTAATATCATCATTTGGACTAAGAGTCACATCATAGTTTAAATATACCCCACTAATAAGTTTAGTATCGACGTTCTTCATAGGACCACCTGAAGCATCAAATGATTGAGGTTGAATTTTTCTGCTGGAAAAGTAATATTTAAATCTAAATTCTCAAAGTTTAAATCATATTTAGTACCCTCAAGCAAATCTAAATTAATATATGCAGTATCATGATAATTCACTAAACCCTGCTTAAGATAATCTTCTTGAACATCAAAATGTTCTATATCTTCAAGAGGAATTAAATAATGACCTTGAGCGTTTTGCACTATAGTCGGCAATATATCGGTTTCGGTATAATTAACTTCTAACGAAACCATCAATTCACTCTCACCCGCAATTTCATTAGCGCTATTCTCAAATTCTACTGCTAGAGGTAATTGGGGCAATAACCCTAACTCCTTATCCTCATGTACGTTTGTATCCGCTGCGATTCAAGGCGAAGTATCACCAAGAGATTCAGAGATAACTCCACCTGCAAAACTCACCGGTATAAAAAAATAATACCTATAAAAACTGATATTATTGTATTTAAAAAGCACAGTGCTTTAATTTATTTAGTTTTAAAGATTTTTAACCTGATATTGTTATAGGTATACTATGCTGAACAACAAGATCTACGGTGGAGGTAACACTATTCTCTAACTTCACTCTACGAGGTAATTCTTTTATAAAAATTCTATATTTTGCTTTAGTAGAATAATTCTGTGTGTTTTTTAAAGCTACCCGTCAATTGTATTTTACCATCATGTAAGGTAAATGTTACCGGAGTTGCCACTAAATCTTTAGTTTCTTTATATTCTTCTATACCATCTTTATATGTACGCTTTAAACGAATTAATTGAAACTTTTTAGGTGCATAATCATTATTTTGCACCGTCATAGTTGCTATTCTATTACTATATATTGGCAGGTACGATAGTGGCACTGGCAAAAGAATTAAAAGTCAAGAATATAGATAGGATAGGTAGAAATCTTAAAAAATATTTATATCAATATGCCACGATTATTGTAATTGTATCATTATAAGTATCGGAAGGAACATTTGCTCCTTGAGGTATTTTGCCGTATATTGTGAGCGTTTGATCTAGTCCTGTTCCAATTACCCAGTCACTTGATTGATTTCCCCAATTCTGCGTTCTCCCTGCATTGGAGTAAAGATTATAAGGTAAATAACTATTAGTGTTAACAACACCAGTCATTTTACGGGTACTAGTTGTAGCAGCAGGTGCAGTACCGGCATTTAATGAAACAGTATAATTAGTACCTAAAATACACTTTATTATAATTGTATTTGTAGAGCATCGACAGTTGGAACATACGTACCGAAAGCTAAAGGAGTAGCCGAACTATACACCATCGCACTAACAAGGAAAAAAGCATTAGCGGAGGAGGCAAAACTATTGCCCGTACTTATAGTTAAGATAATAAAACCGATAATATTTCGTAGAATCTTAATTTTCATAATTTATTATAAAAATAATTAATTTCTATTATTAATCTTTTACAAAGTTTAACGATTTTACAAGGCTAGTTTAAGAAATGGTTATATTTAAACATGAATTGATGATATTTGCCCCACAGAATTTGTTTTGGTTTTTCTTTAAATTTTATTTTTTACATTAAAATATAATGAATATAACCCAAATTAGCTATAAATAGATTCTTTATATAGAAAAATTACAAACAGATAAAGAATCTATTATAATTACCAAAAGCGATAGGGAAGTAGCACAAATATTACCTATAAATACTAAAAAAATCTCATTATTCGGTATGCTACAAAACAAAGCCGAGATAAAAGCGGATATATTAGAACCCGTAGAAGAAAAGTGGAATGCAGCACAACCTTTAAATGCATCTCGTCTAGTATAATATCCGACAGTTTTTAAAAATCCCCCTGCGAAAGTGTTGGATTTCTATAAATATACTCACATAACCATTGATTATTTTCTCAATATCCAATAAAATCCTCTTTAAAATTTAAATATAAAAAGTATGTATAATACTGATGTTGTAATAATAGGTGCCGGTCCGGTTGGATTATTTGCAGTTTTTCAAGCAGGAATGCTTGGCATGAAGTGTCATGTTATTGATGCACAAGAAGTTATCGGCGGTCAGTGTATTACCCTATATCCTGAAAAGCCTATTTACGATATACCGGCATATCCTAAAATTGCAGCAGAAGAGCTAATAAAACAGTTAGCACTTCAAGCAGCTCCTTTTAACCCTATATATCATTTAAATCAGCAAGCTATAGAGCTAAATAAACAAGATGATTTTTTTGAAATTAAAACCTCAAAAAACACTCTTATTAAAAGCAAAGTTATTATTATTGCAGCAGGAGCAGGTTCATTCGGTCCAAACAAACCGCCCCTTGCGAATATTGAAGATTTTGAAAGCAAGTCAGTTTTTTATTTCATCAATGATAAAAGCAAATTTGCGGGTAAAAATATAGTTATAGCAGGCGGCGGGGATTCGGCTGTTGACTGGGCTATTTCTCTTTCAGATATTGCAAATAAAATATATTTAGTACATAGGCGGGATAAATTTACGGCAGCTCCTGAAAGCGTAAGGCAATTAAGGCATATTGCAGAAACCGATAAAATCGAGTTAATAACCGGTTATCAATTAAATGCTTTAGATGGTAATAATAGTGAACTTCAATCGGTTATAGTTAAAGATTTACAAAATAATACTCGCAAACTGGATGCCAATATATTACTACCTTTTTTTGGTTTAAAACAAGATTTAGGTAGCTTAGCAAATTGGGGTTTAAATGTTAAGCTTCACCATATTGAAGTAGACTCTTCCTATTATCAAACTAATATAGAAGGTATTTACGCCATTGGCGATATTGCTCATTATGTTGGTAAGCTTAAGCTGATTCTTACGGGTTTTGCTGAAGCGGCAAGCAGTCTTCATCATGCTTATAGTAGAGTATTTGACGGCAAAGCTCTACATTTTGAGTATTCTACTACCAAAAATACGGGGAAAAGAAGTAAGAGCGTGACTAAATAAAGAGATCGTCATTGCGAGCAACCGTAGAGAGCGTGACAATCTCATGAAACAATAACAAACTCCTGAGATTGCTTCGTCAATTACTTACGTAATTTCCTTGCAATGACGTTAAAACTGAACGGAGACAAAAATAAGAGTGAATAATATAATTGACGGTAAAGCATTAGCCAATGAGATACTAGCAGACTTAAAGCTAGAAATTCAAGAACTTACAAGCCAAACCAACGCTTCACCGAAGCTTGCTATAGTCCTAGTAGGCGATAATCCGACAAGCATTATTTATGTAAGAAACAAAATAAAAAATGCACATAAAATAGGAATTTATACTTTATTAATAAATCTATCTGCTACTATTCATACTAATGATTTAATATCAAAAATCAATGAGTTAAACCTTGATAACGAGATTTCAGGAATTATAGTTCAGCTTCCTTTGCCAAGCTCCATAGATAAAAATAAAATTTTATCTGCAGTATCACCTTCTAAAGATATCGATGGTTTCCACCCTTTAAATGTCGGTTACTTACATAGCGGAATTAGTCAAGGCTTTATTCCCTGCACTGCTCTTGGTTGTCTTGCAGTTATAAAAAAATACGAACCTAATTTAACCGGTAAAAACGTTGTAATTATTGGACGCTCAAATATAGTAGGCAAACCTTTAAGTGCTTTACTGTTAAAGGAAAATTGCAGCGTTACTATTTGTCATTCTAAGACACACAATTTACGCTCTATTACTTCTAAAGCCGATATTGTCGTTGCTGCAATAGGCTCACCTTTAAAATTAACTGCAGAATATTTTAATCCTGAATCTATAGTAATTGATGTAGGCATTAATAGAATTAGCAGCAATAAAATTATCGGTGATGTTGATTTGGAAAATGTTCAGTCTAAAGTACAATATATTACTCCCGTCCCAGGCGGCATCGGACCGATGACTATTGCGTTTTTACTTAAAAATACGGTTAAGGCATTTAAGGATTCCTTATATACTCTTGATACGTAAAAAGTAGATAGACGACGCCAATTTTTCAAATTAAACGAGTATCTTATAAACATTTGCAAGTTCTACATAATGTCTTACATTATCTTGCATATATTCTAAATCTTGATCGGTTAAATATCTAACAAATTTTGCAGGGGATCCCATCCATAATTCTTGAGATTTAATTATCTTCTTTGGCAGGATAAGACTGCCTGCAGCAATAAAAGCATATTCTTCTATTACTGCATAATCCATTATCGTAGCACTCATACCGATAAAAGCATTATTATGTATTGTACAGGCATGAATAAGAGAGAGATGACCGATAGTTATATTATCGCCTATTTCTACCGGTCCGTTAAACCTTGAAGCATGAATTACACTACCGTCTTGTACGTTAGTATTATTTCCTATTTTTATCGATTCAACGTCGCCTCTAAGAACCGTATTAAACCAAATGCTTGAATTACTACCTATTTCAACATCTCCTATTAAAGAGCTGCTTTCGGCAATATATGCACTTTTATCGATTCTTGGCGTAACTCCTTTGTAAGGGATAATGAGCATTAATTATAATCTACCCAAGAAATATTACCGTCTTTACGATAATAAACTATATTGATACGATCATTATTTATATTTTTAAATACTACTGCAGGTAAATCTTCTAAATCCATTTGCATTACCGCTTCTTTTACTGATAATTTTAATATTTCTACAGGCTTTTCAGCGATAATTGCCGGATTATCATTATCTTCGGCGTTAGAGGTTTCACTATCAGATTGCGGATTAATAATATATTTGGTACCTTCGTAAGCAATTTCTGATATTTTTACTTTACCCGCATGATGATTTTTGAATTTTGATTTATATTTTCTAAGCTGTTTTTCTAGTTTTGACATAGCTTTATCAAAAGCTACATATATATCACTACAACTATCATTACTTTTGACTATATTATGTTTACCGGAGCCATATTTTACTATAATATCACATTTAAAGTTAATTCCTTCTTTTGAAAAATGTATATCTATATTTATTATATTGGTAAAATATTTTTTAACGACTTGCGTAGCCCTCTCTTTTGAATATTCTTGTAAATTATTACCGATAGAAATATGTTGACCTGAAACTGAAATAATCATAAATAACCTTTATAATCTGAAATAATTAATATATAGGCGTTACTAAGTAACACCTATACAATTAATTTATATTTAGAGTAATTTCAAGTTTTATTACAAATTAATTTATTTAAACTTTAGCCGTAGAGTTTAGGACGCTTATCCTTATTTTGTTGCGATTTAATTAGTTTTTTAGCAGTCTTTCTTACATAATTAGGCTCAATGCCAATTTCTAAGCAGGTAGCATTAAAATTTTCATTATTTTCAACAAGCCATTTTTTAGCGTTATATTCTGCTTTTGTTGCCTCTTTCTTGGTAGAAGTATTAGTTGCATCTATTATTGCCTGCATAATAATAGCACTTCTAAGAGCAATATCGGGTATAGGATTATAAAGTTTAATACGCTCAAAAGGAGTAGTTAATTTAATGACATATGGTTTAGTCATATAAAACCTCTAATAATTATTAACAAAGTAAGATTTTATTAATATAAATGTAACTACTAGGTTTTTCTTTTTTAACAAAGGCCTTAAAAAGTATAATAATTTTCAAGGCTTCAACTAGTAGTGACTAATTTGGATTAATAGAGATATCTAGTAATTATAATATTAGGAATAAGCTAGATGTTAGGTTCTGTATATTTTTTGATAAAATACGATATTTTACTCTTGCAGAAATAGAAGAATTGTTATATACATTGTTATCTTTTACGTATACTCAAATGATTTCAAGAATTGAATTTTATTTTGAGAGGTGAGCACCCGCAGCCTATACTTAATAGATAAAGATGCAATCCTTGATAAAATGAAAGAGCAATTCTTAAAAGCAGAAGAGTATATAAGGGGGTGTAGCTCAGTTGGTTAGAGCATCTGCCTGTCACGCAGAAGGTCGCGGGTTCGAGTCCCGTCACTCTCGCCAACCCCTTTCAGGTTTCGGGATTTCCTGTCGTTTTCTAAAAAATTCATATGCTCCTTTTATTCGCCTTTTGTTTTAATTGTTATATTAAACTCTTTTAAATTCCGAATTTTAAATATTATAAAAAACTAACTTTGTATATTCCTTAAAGTAACCTCAACTCATTTGTTCGCACTTTTAGTTAAATTTCTATTGTATTCTTAAAACTTCTTATTATGATGCTATCTATAAGCTCATTTTTAACAAAATATTAAAATTTATAGAATTTAATAAGAAAATAATTATGTTTAGATGGTTTCAACCCTCAAATCAAGAATTAATAAGAATTATGCAGAAAGAAAATACCGCAGAAGCACAAAAATTAATTGCCGCAATGGATATTACTGAATTAAGTAAAGTTAGGGATATTTATATTAGCATTAGCAGGACTATTTGCAGCATCCGTACCTATATTTTGAGTTACATTACCGTCACCTATCAAATTCAATGTACCGCCTACACCGCCGGTGCTAAGTACTGCTCCATTTGCTCCTACGCTACCGGTTAGCGTAACCCCATCTGCTAAAGCTAAGATAGAGCCATTCTTATTTAAAGCTACGGGAACAAATACATTAGCTGAGAACGTAATGGGGGTTGCTCCGATATTTACGAGTTTTAAGCTGCTGCCGTTAGCTCCAATCGTACCGTTAACATTACCGCTTTGTATTGTCAGTGTGCCTTGGTTATTTCCTTGGTTATTTGCAGAGGTCGTAACTGAACTGGTCACACCATTTACTATTAACTCACCATCTGCTCTAAATAATATGTTACCACCCGCTCCTAGATCTAAAGCTTGTTTAAATGTTACCTGCTATTCATACTAAGTAACTGCGTAAATACCGTATTATCGACTACGACATCACCTGCTCAGTCTACTATGAAATTCTTAAGGCGATGGGTATTCTATAGTATAAGGTCCACCGTTATTTGCTATGGTTAGGTATTTTGTGATTGCTCCTATTCTCACTATTCCATATTCATCATTGCCAGATTTGTTTAAATTATTATTTTAGCAAATTTACATTCCCATTTGCTGCATCTATTGTATATGTCGTATTATCCGCTATTCTAATATCACCTATATCTCCGGCACTTGGATCATTGATTGTTAAATTAGCATTTATTTGTATTTTTGCTTGTATAGCGTTTAATAATGCAACATTGATTGTATTTTCGGTATTTATTATTAAAGTACCGCCGCTAGCATTACTATTATTAAAAGTAATACCTCCTACATCTAATAGACTGTTAACACTTATAGTTCCCGCAGCTAAAACACTATCTGCAAAAACAATACTATTTACCGTAGTATTACCTTGTAAATCAAGAATCTTACCGTTACCTCCATTACACTGAAGTATATTGAAATTATTTATATTTCCGTTAAGTATAGCATTCCCTATAAAATTTCCGTTTACTCCTTTAGCACCGTCTATATTACCCGTAACATGTCGTCATCTAAATTAAGTACGGACGTATTACTTTGTAAATTAATATTAGTAGCTTTTAATATTGTAGAATTAAGTGTTGCCGACCCAAGTAAAACGTTTACTGCGGCTAATGAGCCTATATTACCTATATCGCCTGTTATATTATGTTACTACTACCAAGATCATGAGCTAGATTTAGTATCCCTTGACCGTCAACGCCGGTAGTATTATTTATATTACCCGTTAACGTTGTTATATTACCGTCAAAAAGAGTAAGTATAGAGTTATTGTTAGTAAGATTTATATTTGCAGCATTAATTGTAATATTACCTGCTCCGGACATATAAATCTGTGCTTCCCCGTTTCCTACATTTATTCCGGCAAGAGAGTTAGTTAGACCTATGTGATTTGATATAGTACCCGTACCTACAAATGTTATTGTACCGTTATTGCCAGCTACCGTATTATCTATCTGAGTTGTAATATTTAAACCGTTATTAATTTGTCAAGTAGAATTCTTACCGGCGAAATCTAATGTTTGATTACCGACTCCGGTAACAATTGACGTAACATTATTATTAATAAATTTAAGAGGAGTGAAATTAGGAGTAAGACCTACTGTTGCACTAAAAGCACCTATTGATACATTTTGACTTACCTCAACCCCACCAAAAGCAGGTAGTGCTATTAATTAATGTATTTATCCCGCCAATAACAGCATTTGTTTTATCTGCCGATATTTTAATTCCAAGCCCTTTGAATAAATATTGCCGTTATTAAATACTCCTCCTACAAGACCGACACCGGAACTCAAGCTTACGCTACCGAGATTAGGAATTGTTGCTCCTGCAGTATTAGAGCTAGTGAATAATGTTCCGCATAATGATGCCGTTGCTAAAAATTTTCTTAAAATTTTTGATTCTTTCATTAATATTAATACATTTAATTAATAATTTGTAGCAACTTTTTTACAATAATAAAATAGAAGCAGATAGAGCTAGATTCAGAAAGCTTTAGACAAGATGAATTGACTACTGAGCCTGCGGAACGTACAAAAAGTACGTGAACAAAGGCGCATGTCAGAAAATTCACTTGTATCAAGCTTTCTGAACGACGCTGTACCAAAAAAATATTGTTACTTGGTAGTGTAGAAATTTAATTATGTATTTAGAATTAAGTTAAAGGAATTTCTCAATGAAAGTTGGAAAGCAGAAAGATAAACTAAGCTGTTTTGTCTTTCTGCTTTCCAACTTTATTGTAGGCATGGATTTTACTACCTCAGATACACCGCTTTGAGTAGCTGCCGCAGTAGTAGCAGCATTACTGTGTCACACCCCCACGGGGTCCATAAAAACAATAAAAAATACTATTTTTAACTGGATCCCATGGTCAAACCACGGGATGACAGAGGTGAAATTGATCCACGCAACAATATAGTTAATTCAGCCCAATTTAGTGACAGGCGTAAGGAAGAGAGTCTATAATAATAGGTGAGCTCAAGATAGTCAGGAATTAAGCAAGAAAAATCGCATTTTGATTGAAAAGTCAAAAAGAATTACTTTACTATAGCTTGCATTAATTTAATATATGATATTTTGACTATTAACAAATCTCTATTTATTTATCGGTGTTCCTACCAAAGCATGCTTAAGTACTTGATCAATATTTGATACAGATATAATTTCTAGGCTTTCTTTTATATTCGGCGGTATATCTTTCAAATCTTTGACATTTTCTTCAGGAATCAACACGGTTTTAATACCTCCCCTACTTGCAGCAAGTAACTTCTCTTTAAGACCACCTATAGGTAAAACATTGCCTCTTAAAGTAATTTCACCGGTCATTGCTACAGTACGATGTACGGGTATTTTAGTCATCAACGAAACAATAGTCGTAAACAAAGCACAGCCGGCAGACGGTCCATCTTTTGGAATAGCTCCGGCCGGTACGTGAATGTGAATATCAAAATCTTTATAATTGTCGTACTTTAATCCAAAATTTGTTGCTCTGCTTCTAAAACAACTATAGGCAGCCATTGCCGATTCTTTCATAACATCACCGAGTTTTCCGGTGGTCTTTATTTCACCTTTCCCTGGAAATGCTAAAGCCTCTATAGTTAAAAGCTCTCCGCCTACTTCAGTGTAAGCAAGTCCCGTAGTACTTCCTATTTGATCTTCTTTCTCGGCAAGCCCGAAATTATATTTCTTAGCTCCTAAAAATTCTTCAAGATGATTACTATCTATGGCGATATGCTTAACACTTTTATCTGCTAAAATCTGCTTTAATGCTTTTCTAGTTAATGCCCCTATTTCACGCTCTAAAGCTCTTACACCTGATTCCTTGGTATAATATCTAATTAAATCCAAAATTGCCGTCTCGGATATAGTAATTTCATCTTTTTTGATTTTATGCATTTTAAATTGTTTTGGAACTAAATAATTTCTGGCAATTTGGAGCTTTGTTTCCTCTACATAACCGGAAATATATATTTTTTCCATTCTATCACTTAAAGCTCTAGGTAAATCATGAGAGTTAGCAGTAGCAATAAATATTACATTTGATAGATCATATTCTACTTCTAGATAATGATCAACAAAGTGACTATTCTGCTCAGGGTCTAATACCTCAAGCAAAGCGGATGCCGGATCACCTCTAAAATCAGAACTCATTTTATCGATTTCATCAAGCAGCATTACAGGATTACTAGTCTTAACTTTCTTAAGTTGACCTAAAATTTTACCGGGCATTGATCCAAGGTAAGTTTTTCTATGCCCTCTGATTTCTGCTTCGTCTCTAACACCGCCGAGCGCAAGTTTAGTATATTTTCTGCCCATTCCTTCGGCAATAGATTTTACAAGTGAAGTTTTACCGACCCCTGGCGGACCTATTAAACATAATATAGGTCCTCTAATTTTACTTGAACGCTGTAATACCGCTAAATATTCTATAATTCGTTCTTTAACTTTTTCGAGTCCAAAATGGTCACGATTTAAAATTTTCTCTGCTTGGTTAATATCTATTTTGCTATTATCATACTTACCCCAAGGCAGGCTAAGCAATGTCTCAAGATAGTTACGCGTTACTCCCGACTCCGCTGACATTTGGTTCATAGTACGGAGTTTCTTAAGTTCAGCCTCAGCTTTTTCTTTTGCTTCTTTTGATAATTTTAAACTTTTAATTTTTTTCTCAATATCGGCAAGTTCTGATTTATCTTCATCAAGCTCTTTTTGAATAGCTTTCATTTGTTCGTGCAGATAATAATCACGCTGCGTTTTTTCGATTTGCTTTCGTACTCTTTGCTGCAATGCCTGCTCGGTTTCTGAATTTACTATATTGGAAGTAAGCATACTAATAACCGTAGTGATACGCTTAAAAGGACTAGTTTCTTCTAATAAATGCTGCTTTGCCTCAAGTGAAGTTATCAAATGTGAGGCTAATATATTTATAATATCTATGAAATTAGTGCTATTACTTATTTCTTTATTGATAGTTTCAATAATTTCTGCATTAACTTTCTTATCATTAATCGCATATTTACTAAATAGTTGTACTGCATTATCAACGAGTGAACGCATGTTATTAACGTCAAATATTTCTTCATCTGGAATAATTTCGTAATTTGCTTCAAAAGCTTCCTCGCCTTTGATATTGCTTAGCTTTACTCTTGCTACTGCTTCTATTAAGATTTTTGCCGTATTATTAGGCAGCTTCACTATTTGGATAATCTTGGCAAGTATAGCTGTGTTATAAAGTTCGTGTGTACTAGGGTTTTCTTGATCAAATTTTTTCTGTAAAGTTACTAAAATATATTTACTATTATCTTCCTCGGAAATGGTAGTATGAGAGAGTGCTTGCAACGATTTTGGCCTACCCACAAAAATAGGCGCAATTACTCCCGGGAATATTACCATATCTCTCAGTGCCATTAACGGAAGGGATTTTTTATGCATCAATTAAAACCTTTTAAAATTTTTAATTATTAACTATATAATATAGTATCAACCTGATTTCAAGCTACCATTATTAATTATATTTATGAATTTATTACTACAACCTCCTCAAAATGTAGCAGCCGCACATAATAGAATAAAACAATATCTACATTTAACTCCGATCGTTCACTCTGAAAGCTTAAATGAGATGCTCGGTCATGAGATTTTTTTTAAGGTTGAATCATTACAAAAAACCGGTGCATTTAAAGTTAGAGGCGTGTTAAATCATTTATTAGAATTAAAAGAGCAAGGAAAATTACCTGATAAAATAGTCGGTTATAGTACGGGTAACCATGGAATCGGTCTTGCTTATGCGAGTAAATTGTTCGGTATTAAAACAAGGATTTATTTACCGTTAAATACTTCAAAAGTAAAACAGCAAGCAGCTCTTTATTACGGCGGTGAAGTTATATATACATATACTCGACAAGAAGCGGAAGAAAAAGCAAAAGAAGATGAAAAGCAAGGATTTTACTATATGCATCCTTCCGATAGTGATTCTACAATAGCAGGAGCAGGCACGTTATGCTATGAAGCATTACAGCAGCTAGGTTTTAGTCCTGATGCTATTTTTGCCTCTTGCGGCGGCGGCGGTTTAATTTCCGGCGCATATCTTGCCAAGGAATTAATATCACCGACAAGCTTGTTAATAGGTTCAGAACCTTTAAATGCCAATGATGCTTATTTATCTGTTAAAGATAATAAAACATATAGATTTAACTATGCTCCGAATACTATTGCGGACGGTCTTAAAACCTTGAGTATATCAGCTCGTACATTTGAATATCTGAAAAAACTTGATGATTTTTATTTAGCAGAAGAATATGAAATATATTACTGGACGGCGTGGCTTACTCATTTACTTAAAGTAATATGCGAGCCGTCAAGTAGTATAAACATGGTTTCAGTGGTAAATTTTTTAAAAACACAATCCAAACCTCAAAAATTACTAGTACTAATCTCAGGCGGTAATATCGATCCTATTCTTTATAATGAATTATGGAAAGAGGAGTATTTAAGCATCTCACCTAAATCTTTATGTTCTGATGTCATTTCTGCGAAAGCAGCAATCTAGTAACCTTTAATGTCATACTGCAACTTGATCGCGGTATCTTAGGACTCAGCTGGTGATACAAGACCCCGTGGTCACACGCCACGGGGTGACAATAAAAAATCTAGATTCCCGCTTTCGCGGGAATGACATAGAAGCAATGTAACAACGCCTCCTCACAATGATGAAGTTATATTAAAATTTAACCCTTTCTTCTTACTGCTTCTTGATTTTTAGTAGAAGGATTAGGAGTGATGTGCGGAGGTTTTATATTAGAACTTCTTAGTTTTATTGAATCTTCAAATATGGTTTTATCAAATGCTATTGGATTGATTTTTCTGAGTTCCGCTAAATTAAAATTATTAATTTGTTGCGGTTGAACTATAATAGGCTCACCCGTAACAGGAATTAAATTTTTAAATTCAGGATTAGTTGCTACTTTATCTTTATTTTCATTTAAAAATTTTGTTAGACCTGCAGCAATGTCAGGATTTGTTAAAGCATTTGAAAAGATTTTATCATTAATTGTCTTCACTACATATCCATCACTCAGAGTAATATATTTATCTACAACTTTTCCTAATCTTTTTTCCAAATAGTTTCTACCTGTAAATATCTGCTTAAATTTTTCCCATAAAGAAGTACCTCTATCATTAATATCTTTTAATTCAGTGGCTATTTTAGTACTATTCTCAGTTAGATAAGTAGAATCTAACTTATTTAATTCCCTTATTATTTCAGGATTCTTTATGCCTGATGAGTTAGTAAGTATAATAATTTGTTCTAATTGCTTACTAATTTTATTATTTTTTTCTAATCTATTACTAATCTGCTGTACCGTATAAGTGGCTGCATTTTGTAATGCCTTAAATTCCACTTGAGATAATTGATTTACTCTTGGGATAAACTGCTTACTATTTTTATTAAATTTCTGGTTTTTATCTCCTTGCATAATAAATTTTTCATATTTCTCAAGTTTGTCTGGAGTGTTTTTAGGATCTTGTTTTAAGATTTCTATAGCTTGATCTTTTACAGCCTGTGCATATTGCTCTTTAGGTATAGACTTCCCGCTTACGGCTATTAATGCTTCTTTAGTTGCTCTTATAGGATTGGCAAAGATTTCTTCTTCATCTTCTATACCCATCAATGATAATTCATCAAAAGGTCCTCCTTGATTTAGAGGAAGTACAAAACCCTTAAGTGCTGCTTCAGCCCTTGCGACATCAAACTTTAGCTTATCTGCTACACTAGGTATTAGTTTTATATCTTGTCCTAAATTGATATGCAAGTTATCTACTAATTTTTGTATATCTTTATTTTCTACAACTTCACTAATAATTTTACTGGCAAGTACTTCAAGCGTACTAGTGATATATTCTTCAGATTGTAAATATTGTTGAATAGGATCGGGAGTAACAATATTTTTATTCAAAGTATCTAATCTCCTATCTACGTTTTTTATATCAACTATTTTATCTTTTACTGCAGCCAATATCTCAGTCACTTCATCGTTTTTTTTAATAGTATCATCTATATTAGTTATAATCTCTGCCATATAATACTCATTATTAAGTTATTTGATATAATGAACTAAATTATCAAACTTTTTAAAAATTCGCAACTATATTATCATATAAATCACTACTTACTATGCCCTGACTGTTGCCCACTCTCTCTACTTTTATTAAGGTTTTCAACATGAGATATAGGGGTTGATATAGAAGACTTATAGCCTTGGGGTATTGTTTTATTTTGCTTTACAATATTTGGTGCTTGTTTTTCTCTTTGTAGTTCTTCCGACAAATTTTTCGTTTCTATATGTAAACTATTACTTTTTTCAAAGTTAGCAAATGCTTTATCTATATTTTTTTGAGCATAATCCGTACCGGTAAAAACTGCTACTATTCTTTGCCATAGCTTAGGTTTGGTTACTCTTTGTAATTCTAATTCTATACTTTCTCCCCCCCATCCGTGTGTTCCTTAAATATCCAGGATTTAACTCTGCTAATACTCTTTTAGTACCGTTAACAAGTACAGAATTGCTGCTCTCAAGTAATGGGGCAAAATTCTTGATAATTTCTTTACCTTGCTCTATCATTTTTTCAGACGGTAGTTTACTTATCGCTGGTAATAAAGTTTTAATTATATTAGGCTCATTTACTCCTAACTCATTAATAGACGATAAAGCTTTTGCTTCTTTTTCATTTGTTTGAAAAGTAATTTTTAAAAATTCAGCTATCTTTAATGCTGCTTGTGTTAATGCTTCTACTTGTTTTGGATCATTAATTTGCTCTTGTTTATCAAGTTTAGGGGTAGTATTTTTAGTAAGAAATTTTCTGTAGTTACCTAATGTTGTTTCTGAAACATTTTCTTTAAGGTTATCTAATGTTTTATCTATTAATTTCTCTCTATATTGTTCTTGAGATATTTTTTGGTTAGCTAATTCTAACATAGCTTTTTCTAATGGTTTTTTAATATCCATCACTTCATCTTCGCTTAAGCCATTACGTTTTTCGTCGTTCATCTGCTCTACTTGAGACTCACTTAAATCTATGGCAAACCAATTTAAAATTTATGAATGAAAATTAATTAAAACTTATAAAAAGAATTGTATTTTTTCATAGAAGAGGTCCTGATCGTAATTTCATCAGGGATTTCAGTTATGAACCTTGAAGGGTAAGAACGGACTATTTCATAAAATATTTTTCTGCTTTCAGCATGAGTAATGTAGAGGTCTTTTTTGGCTCTCGTAATACCGACATAAGCAATGCGGCGTTCTTCTTCTAAGCCTTTTTCGCCGTCTTCGTCTAGAGATCTTTGAGACGGAAATACCCCCTCTTCCCAGCCCGGTAAAAATACCACGTCAAACTCAAGCCCTTTAGCTGCGTGCAGGGTCATTATAGTAACAGAGCCACCGTAATTGGTTTCAAGCACTTCATTTTCCATAACTAAGCTTGAATGTTCGATAAAATCATGAACATCGTTAAATTCAGCAATAGCTCTAAGCATTTCGTTAATATTTTCGATTCTACCGAATGCTTCTTCGGTTTTTTCTTCTTGAAGCATTTCAAGATAACCGGAATCATCAAGTATTGCTTTAACTACGTTTATTGGAGCATCTATACTAAATCTTTCGTACCAATTATCGATTTTAGTAACCAAATCTTTTAGAGTTTCATATGATTTTGCTTTAATCTCACCTATTTCTAGCATTTCTTTAATGGCTGCGAAATTAGAAATATTTCGCTCAAGTGCATAGCCTCTAATTTTATTTAAGCTAGCTGCACCTATTGCCCTTTTCGGCACATTTATAATACGTTCAAGTGCTAGATTGTCATTTTGATTCAAAGATATACGGATATAAGCAAGCACGTCTCTTATTTCCATACGTTCATAGAACCGCAAACCGCCTATAATTTTATAAGGCATAGCACTATTTATAAACGCTTCCTCAAAACTTCTTGTTTGAAATCCGGCTCGTACTAATATTGCAATATTGCCGGCATTATACCGGTTTTCTCGCACTAACTTATCTATTTCACCGGCTATATATCTTGCTTCTTCTTTATCACTCCAACAAGAGATAATTTTTATCTTTTCACCGTTTTCCCTATCCGTCCATAACGTTTTACCGTGACGGTTTTTATTATTATTGATAACATTGGAAGCAGCAGCAAGTATTGGCAAAGTTGATCTATAATTCTGCTCTAATTTAATAATTGTTGCACCTGCAAAATCTTTTTCAAAACGTAATATATTCCCGACTTCTGCTCCTCGCCAACCATAAATAGATTGATCATCATCCCCTACACAACAAATATTTTTATATAAACTTGCGAGCATTCTTGCCCATAAATACTGGACAACGTTAGTGTCTTGATATTCATCAATTAAAATATATCGATATTTTTCTTGGTAATATCTTAGTATTTCAGAATTTTTAATAAAAAGCTCATTATTATAAAGTAGCAAATCTCCAAAATCTAAAACATTAGAAATAAGTAAATTTTTCTGATATTCTTCGTATACAAGTTTTGCAACCCTCTGCAGCGGTAAATTAGTATCTGATACTGATAGTTTAGTTGGTAATAATCCTTGATCTTTCCATCTAGAAATTATGATATGTATTAATTTAGGAGCATATTTTTTAGTATCAATATCTTTTAGCTTTACTATATCTTTCACTAGTTTTAATTGATCATCATGACTAATAATAGTAAATCTATTATTTAAACCAAGATTTAAATGCTCAATCTGGTCACGTAATATCCTAGCTGCCATTGAGTGGAAAGTGCCTATATTAAGACCATAGCAATTAATTAGACTATTAACTCTTTCAGCCATTTCTTTAGCAGCTTTATTAGTAAAAGTAACGGCTAGAATATTTTGAGGTGAGGCTAAATTTTGGTGAATAATATTAGCTATTCTTGAGGTAAGTACCTTTGTTTTACCTGTCCCTGCACCTGCAAGCAATAAAAGCGGTCCTTCAGTGTGAAGAACTGCTTTTTGCTGCTCTGGATTTAATGTATGTATGAAATCTTGATTTTGCATTTATTTTAAGGATGTTGTGCTATGGCTCTACTATGTCATTCCCGCAAAAGCGGGAATGACATTAAAGCATTAAAATATCACCTTATTCTTCTTAGATTTTTAATAATATACGAAATAGTAATTACCGGACTACAAATAATTATTTTAAATAACCTAAAATAAGAGCTTAAATTTCTATCTTCAATAAACCAATTATATAAATCATTTATAGGTTTAATCTCAGCAGGAATAATATATTGATCTTTAAATAATGCTTTTAAAACTCTTTTTGCCTGTTTTGCTTCTACTTTACGCTCTATTGTTAAGCTTTGATCATGTACTCGGTAGAAATATAAAGATTCCGGTATATGAGCAAATTTCGTAACAAGCCCAAACCTTAGCCAATATTCATAATCATCCACTAACTGCATATTTTCATTATATCCACCTACTTGCCTTGCTAAATCGGCTCTATATAAGAAACATGCACCGACGCAATCTCTAATCGGTAAAAACTCAGGAGGTTCTTGATAAAGTCTTATTCCTACTTTACCGTGGTCATCGATCAAAGTATAATCAGTATATACAAGCCCTATCTCAGGTGAATTATCAAGTATCTTAACCATTTTTTCTAAAGCATTTTCATGGAAAAGATTATCATCTGAAGTCCAAGTAAAATACTCCCCCTTGGCCTCTTTAAAAGCAATATTAAGACTTGCCGGTAATCTTTTATTGGTCTCATTTACTATTACCTTAATACGTGAATCCTGCTCTGCATATGTCCTAGCTACTATAACGCTATTATCTTTTGAGCAATCATCAATAATAATAAGCTCAAAGTCTTTAAAGCTTTGATTAAGGCAACTCTCAATAGCAAAAGGTAATAGCTTCTTTCTATTATAAACCGGTAAAACTATTGAGATTTTTGGAAGATTACTATGCATGTCCTCCTAACATATCAAGAGTATTTAAACTATTAATTATATTTTCTATTAGTTCTGATTCTTCAGCTTTACATCCATCTTCAAGGATTAATAATATATTGCTTAAAGCATTATTAAGCATTTTGGGTATTATAGTATTTTGCTCTTCAAACCTTTTAATTAGTTGCATCAAAGGATCAACATATTCAATTGTTAACGATTCTTTATATTGAGCTAATAGCTCGGCAAGACAATCAGATACTGCCCATAACAAAAGATCAGCTCCTTCATTATCTATTAAATCAAATACTTCATAAATTTTTTCAATTTGTACTTCAATATTATCTACAAGCACTAGCATAATTGTTACTATTTAGATTATTATATTTTCTATGTCATTCCCGCGAAAGCGGGAATCCAGAAAAAATAATCTTAATACTGCTACAAAGAATTATATTTTTTATATTCTTTACTAGATTCCTGCTTTCGCAGGAATGACATAAAAGGAACCATGCGGGCATGCTTAATTCTGTAAATTTATATATTTCGTATTTAGATATTCAAATATCCCTTCAAATGAGCCTTCAACTCCAAAACCTGAAGCTTTACGTCCTGCAAAAGGTGCTTTTGCATTTGCAGGTAACGGGTCGTTAATCGATACCATACCAAAATCAAGCTTAGACGCTATCATTTGTGCCACGGATATATTATTTGAATATACATATCCTTGCAAGCCGTATTCGGTATTATTTGCATGTTCTATTACTTCATCCAAATCTTTAAATTTATAACAAGCAACTACCGGACCGAATATTTCTATTCTAAAGATATCCATATTATCCAAACAGTCAATAATAATAGTAGGCTCAATAAAATTATCAACAGTTTTACCGCCGCAAATTAATTTAGCTCCTTTACTTTGTGCATCAGCGAGTAACTTTTGTATTTTTTCTATGGCAGCAGAATTAATTAACGGACCTATATCCGATTCCTTATCAAATCCGTCACCGGCTTTAAGCTTAGTAAATTTAGCCTTTAGAATTTCTATAAATTTTTCATATATAGATTCTTCTATAAATATTCTGTTAGGTGAAGTACAAGACTGTCCACTATTTCTAGTTTTAGCGATTACTAAATCACTTACTACTTTCTCTAAATTATTATCTGCCGTTATAATGAAAGGAGCATTGCCGCCAAGTTCCAAAGATAAACGTTTTAGAGTATTTGCGGCATTTTGATATAGAATTTTACCGACATTTGTAGCGCCGGTAAATGATAATTTCCGAAGCCTAAAATCTTCACAAAAAGCCTTACCTATAATATCTGAACTACCTGTAATTACATTAAATACTCCGGCAGGCAAACCGGCATCGCTTGCAAATTTCGCAAGTACTAAAGCTGATAGAGGCGTAAGACTTGACGGTTTTAATATAAACGCTGCAACCCGCAGCTATTGCAGGTACTACCTTGCGAGTAATCATTGCATTGGGAAAATTCCAAGGAGTTATAGCAGCAGACGGTCCTACAGGCTCATATTGCGTAACAATTTTATGAGTGTTACTATTACCGGGTTTGATAGTCGAATGAATATTATGTATAGCATATGTATACCAATCAATAAAAGAGGCTCCATATAAAATTTCTTTTTTTGATTCAGCAAGTACTTTACCCTGCTCTAGGGGTTAATATATGACTTAACTCCTCAATATTTTCGATTACTAAATTATACCATCTTCTAAGAATTGCTATTCTCGCTTCAAATGAACTTTGTGACCATAAAGAAAAACTAGTCACCGTATTATTAATCGCTGAATTAATCTCAGATAATCCTAAATTCGGAAGTGTAGCAATTTCTTTTAAGGTCGCAGGATTAATAACGGATATTTGCTTCCCGAACTCTATAAATTCACCGTTTATATAATTCTTTCCCGTAATGTTTTTAAGTAAGTTCATATATTTTTACCTGCGTGGATACTAAAATCGTCATTGCGAGCGAACATTGGCGTTGTTGCATGGCTCGAGAAAAGTGTTATAAACTTATCTTAAAATTATACGGCAATACTAGCAAGAAAAATATTTATAATGAATTATTTATACCAAAATCTTCACCACCCATTTGACTTTCTAATACATCATAAGAAATATTTGCCAAATTAGCATGTTTTATAATATTAATGATATCTTCAGGAGCTATTGCGTTTAATATAAGATTCAATATTTCTTGAGAAATTTATATCCAATGTCAGATAATATAGCAGAGTTTTCTATTATAATAAAGTCATACACCTATCTTGTTTAAGTCTTCTAGAATATTTTCTCACAATAAATTTGATACTTTATCTACCTTTATAGCCTCAGCTATTTTAACCCATAACTCAGAGGGACTTATTTCTTCTTTGCCAAAAGCTATTAAATTCTTGAATGGCTCTAAATAATTACCTTTAACTCCTTTAATATTTCCCCATGCATACTCATAACCTCAGATGAAACATCAGAGTAATATTTTTTCTTAGGATTTATTAATTGTGACTCTAAAGAGATCACAGCTGAGAGAAATACTTTTTCTAAGTTATTAAATAACCGCCTTTATTAAGATTTATACTTGCTAGCAGCCAACCATTTGAGTCATCTCCATTAAAAATCCAATTCTGATGTAACATATTGAGTCCAAAGTCAAATTTTTAAATATATTAGTAGTCGTAGGCTTATCGGTAGCTAACCTAATATCAGGAGCCTTTATCACTTGATCATATCTAACTCCGGTTATTTCTAGCTCTGTAAATTTTTCACTTTGGCTATTTGGATAAAAATGATTTAAGTAAAATTTTATTGCAGAATATATTAAAAATTTTTTTGAAAATGCGGCTTCTGCTAGCTCTATTTCTAAATTAGCATTTTTCAATGCTTCTAAATTTTGTATGTTAAAACTACCTAATCCAACTAAAAATTTCATAAGTAATGGATATGTATCAATATTTTGTTTTTGTGGTGGTATATTTGTTCCAAGTCATTATATATTTGTACCTAATTAAATTAATACACAATGACTATAATAAGTGTCTTACTAAATGCAACAATTTTTTATTAACTTATATGTTAATTTACAGCTAAAAAATCTAAATTATTTATTTAGAAATTTTTCAGCCTCAAGAGCCGCCATACAGCCTGTTCCCGCAGCAGTTACTGCTTGTCTATAAATTTTATCCTGAACGTCACCAGCAGCAAAAACACCTTCTACACTAGTTCTAGTAGTGCCTGACTTCGTGATGATATAATTATCGTCATCCATTACAATTTGTCCGGTAAATAGCCCCGTATTCGGTGCATGCCCAATAGCTATAAATACACCACTACAATTCAATAAACTAATCTCTTTGGTGTGAACATTTTGAATTTTAACTCCAGTAACGGATTTTGGTTTATTGCTACCTACAATCTCATCTACTACATGATCCCAAATTACTGATATTTTAGAATTTTTAAATAATCGATCCTGTAATATTTTCTCAGCTCTAAAACTATCTCTTCTATGCACTATAGTGACTTTGTTAGCATGATTGGTTAAGTATAAAGCTTCTTCTACTGCACTATTTCCTCCCCCTACTACAACTATTTCTTGATTCTTAAAAAAGAAACCATCGCAAGTAGCACATGCCGAAACACCAAAACCACGAAATTTCTGCTCTGAAGCTATACCAAGCCATTTTGCTTCCGCACCGGTACAAATGATTATGCTCTCCGCGTCATATTCATTTCCTGCTCCTGTAAATACTTTAAAAGGTCTTTTTGATAAATCCACCTTTTCTACGTAATCACTAACAATTTCCGTACCGACATTTTTAGCCTGCATAGACATCTGCTCCATAAGCCAAGGTCCTTGCACCGTTTCCGCAAATCCTGGATAGTTCTCAACATCGGTGGTAATTGTAAGCTGCCCGCCTGGCTGCATACCATTTATTAATATTGGTTTTAAAGCAGCTCTAGCTGTATAAATAGCGGCACTTAAGCCCGCAGGTCCTGAACCTATTATTAGTACTTTAGTAGTAATTTTCATAATTATTATTTATTAATTTAAATGATGCCTATGTCATTCATGCGAAAGCAGGAATCCAGAAAAACATATAAAAAACAGTTTTTTTATATGTTTATTGTATTAAATATGTAATTTTTGTACTAAGATTAAGGTTATTTTTCTGGATTCCCGCTTCCGCGGGAATGACATCCTGAACGTTCGTACAATACAAGGTCATACAATCTAAGACTTCTTTTCTAACCAAGATTTGACATAGTTAATTTCTTCAGGGTTCATTAGAGAAGGAGCATGACCGGCATATTTTATTTCATAAAGATCAAAAATTTTTGTTTCTTTCATCTTTTTAATAGTAGATTTTGTTAAAATTTGAGATTTCATCCCATGAATTACTAATATTCTACATTTTATTTTATTCCATACAGACCATAGTTTAATATCTTCCTGGTTACTAGCATTTTTCATTCCTTTTGTTATAGCAGGATCATAATTCATTTTATATTTTCCGCCGAATGTAGAAATTACACTATATTTTGTTAAATAATCCCAATCTTCTTCATCTTTAATACCGCTTTGTGCATAAATAAGTTTTAAATGTTCTTTTGCACTAGCCAAATCATCTAAGAGTATCGTTTTTTTAGCATAACCTCCAATTTTAATTAAAGGAGCAGCATCAATAAACGCCCCTATATCATTTAATATTAAGGCTTTAAAAATATTTTTATATTTACTGGCAAGTATCATACCTATAATACCGCCCATTGAAGTACCAAGCCAAATAGGATTTTTGATATTTAGCCTTTTTAAAAAAAATAACGTATCTTTAATATAAGTCGTATAGTTATAATGATTAGCTTTTTTAAAATTTTCGCTATCACTGCGACCGGGATAATTTATTGCAATTACTCTATAATTTTTACTCAACTCTTTAGCTATTTTATCAAAATCATGAGCATTTCTAGTTAAACCGTGAGCACATACTATTATATTTTTATTTTTAGGATCACCGAATTCCAAATAAGAAATTTTATGTTTCGGTATATATTGAAGAGGTAATAAATTAATATAGGGACCAATTTTTATTGAATTAATTTTCATATGAACCTATTAATACCAATTTAGAATAAATTGTAAAAAAATCATTGTCATCAATTGTCATCATGTTATTAATTTAAGTCACTTAAAAATATACTAACCATGGTCGGCATATATATAACTACAAAAAGCAAAGATAAAAACACAGTAGCTGCAACTTTTTCAGGGTAAAATTTCTGTAAATTCGCTATAACTATAGTATTTGCTGCGAGTGGTGCCGTAGAAAGTAGTTTTAGGGCATTATAGTAATCATTGTTATACCATTTTGTTACAAAATGATCAAACATGATAAATAACCCTACTCCCAAAGGATAGAATAGAAATTTAGCAGCAAAAGTAGCAAGAGTAAATTTGATATCGACTTCAAATTTTTGTAGAGACGAAAGAGCAAGACCCACCATCACCATACCGAGTATCGAAAAAGAGCCTTTCATATTATATATAAAATCATCTAAAAAATCCGGTAAAGTACAACCGCAAAAACTAAATAAACATCCCAAGAAAAAAGCGTTTAAAATCGGTAATTTTACTACTTTTAATATACTATCGGTGGTATTAGCAAAGCTCCTCATACAAATATAAAAGCCGACGGAACATTCATAAATATTCACTCCTATAACAGCCATCATGTAAATACTTAATGTATAATCATCAAAAAGTGCTGCAGCTATAGGCAACATAAAATACCCGCCATTGGCCGTACCTGCAGACAAAGCTATAATATTACGTGTATGATCCTGCCAAAATTTACCAAAAAAATAATAAGAAAAGAGCGATAAGAGTGTTGCAATTACAAATGTTACAACCGTAACGCTTAATGCCGCAAGTGTTAAGGTTGTACTAGCAGGTATCGTAAAAAATACTATAGGCGATATAAAATAGAATAGTAACGAAGAGATACTATCTTTTTCAACATTTGAATATTTACCTGCTAAAAATCCTATTACTACACTTAATAATACCGAAACGGTTTTAAAAAAAACTATACTAAAGATTATCATGTAATGAGCTAAAGATATAATTACTTATAATATATGAGGTTTTATTTTTTTCACTAAATTTTGTAAAGATTTTTACTTCATCAGACCAAAATAAATTTCTAATTGAAACTTTAAAAACTTTATATGATTTAAGGTATCTAATTTAATATGAAATTTTCATATTTATTGATATTGCTCGCGTGGAGTCATATGTCATTCCCGCGGAGGCATTGTTACGTGGATACCTATGTCATTCCTGCGAAAGCAGGAATGACATAAGGAATAACACACGAAGCTACTTCGGAAATTATAGGCATATGTAAATTATATTTTTTTATCAAATCCAAAACTAATTTTAATGCTTCTCTTCCCTCTACTAGCTCTTTATATTCCTGTAAAAATTTCTTTTTATCGCTACTAATTCCAAGTTCATAACCAAATTTTGTATTACGTGAACCTAACGAATAACAAGTAAGCACTAAATCGCCTACTACGCCCTCTAGTAAAATATCAGAATTTTTTTGCATACCACCTAACGCTTTCGACAAAATAGCAATTTCTTTTAAGGCAGCTACTATAAGCGTTGCTCTTGCATTTTCGCCCTGCTTTCTTGCTAAATCAATCCCGCTTTTAATAGCAAAAATATTTTTTAAAGCTCCTGCTACCTGTAATGTTACAATATCGCTTGACACATTAGTAGTAAAAATTTTTGAACTTAGGTTATAAGCTATTTTATTTGCTATATCTATATCTAAACTTGCAATACTTGCCGAAGCAGGTAAATTTTTAGCAAGTTCTTTTGCTAGATTCGGACCTACAAAAAACGCTGTAGGGTTATACGGTAATAGAGTTTTTAACCTATCTGAAAATAATGCGGTAGGATTACGGGCAAAGCCTTTTGTTGCAATTAGAAGAGTATTGTCTTTAGAAATGCTGTGAGTTTTTAATAATTTTATTGAGTCATCAAAAGCGTAAGACGGCACTGCAATAATAATTAGTTCAAAATCCTTAATTATATCTAAGTTTGTAGTAGCCTGTAAATGAGCAGGTAATTTAATATCCCCTAAATATTTTACATTAGTTTTGTTATGTAAAATTTCCTTTGCTATTGCCTCATCACGTAAAAATAAAGTAACGTTATTACAGTTTTGTGCTGCTAAAGAAGCAAGGCTAGTACCGAAACTCCCTCCCCCATACACTGCAATATTTTTAAATTTGTTCATGTGCTTATTTTTTCTTTGTCACTTACAGGTTTGTAGGTATCGTTGCTTGGCTTGTTTATGTCATTCTCACGAAGGCGGGAATCCAGTAAAACCATATAAAAACAAGTGTTTATATGGTTTTTTTATCAAATATGTAACTTCTGTATCAATATTGAAGTTGTGTTTCTGGATTCCCGCTTCTGTGGGAATGACATTGAGCGAATTTCTCGAGCCATAAAACAATACCTACTCACAATAACAATTTCACTACTCCACAGCTTTCTCAAGATTTACTATTATAACGGGTGACTTATTAATTTCTTGTTTTAAGGTTTTACGGATTGTTCCTTTTATTGCCTCGATTACTTGTTCATCCGACAATGCTTTTTTAGCCTGTTTATTTTGAATGGTAACAAGTTCTTTAATGTCGTTTTTAATGAGGTTAACTAATGCCATATCCTCTTTCGGATCAAGCAGCCCAGGCATAGACAGCATTGGGTTTGCAGCAAGCAGTCCTTTTTTATTAATGACTACTGATGCTACCACGATACCCGACTCACGCATACGTCTTCTAGCTTTGAAAATCGGAGATTCAACGGGCAGCAAATAATTACCGTCAACAGCTAAATAACCGTTTTCAACCTTTGAAATTACTTTTGCATTATTAGGTTCAAGCAGTACTACACTACCATTTTCAACCTCTACTACCTGTTTTATGCCGTTTTTCTTAGCAAGCTTAACATGTTCATGAATATGTACAGGCTCGCCGTGAACAGGTATACAAATATTCGGTCTAATTAGAGAATACATTTTTTGTAGCTCGTCAATCGATGGATGTCCTGAAACATGTACAAAATGGTCTCGCTCGGTAATAACTTCTACACCGGCTTTAACAAATATATTAAATAGCCTGAATATTTTCTTTTCATTACCCGGAATAATTTTTGAAGAAAAAATCATTGTATCCTTAGGAACAAGCTTTATAGACGGATGAGAATTACTAGCCAGTTTTGCGGTAGCAGCCATAGGCTCACCTTGACAACCGGTAGCAATTACTAATAATTCTTCTCTTCTAAATCTGCTAACATCACGTTCACTAATTAGAGGAGCAATATCTTTCAAATAGCCGCTTTCCTGCGCAGCAAGCATCATACGGTGCAAACTTCTACCGGTTAAGACTACTTTTCTACCCGCAAGCCCTGCAGCATGAATTATTGTATCAAGCCGTGCTAAATTAGAGGCAAAGGTTGAAACTACTACCATTTGAGGACAACCGGCTATAATATCTACTAAACTTTTTCTAACATCCCCCTCAGAACCTGAGCTTCCTTTATTAAATACGTTAGTTGAATCACAAACAAGTGCAAGAACCCCTTCATCTCCGTAAGATTTTAAAAGCTCCTCATCAGCTTTTTTCCCAAGTATCGGATCGTTATCAAATTTCCAATCCCCCGTATGTAAAATATTACCTGCATCCGTACGGATCATAATTGCTTGCATTTCAGGAGCCGAGTGAGTCAGTGGCACCATCTCTAAGGAAAAAGGATCTAGATTTATTTTACTACCGGGTTTTACTTCATGAATTTTTATATTTTTAGCAAAATCATATTCATTTAAACGAATTTTTAGAAAATTTGCTGTAAAAGTAGTAATATAAATAGGACATTTAAGTCTATTCCATAAATATTGGACTCCACCTAAATGATCCTCGTGAGCATGAGTTAAAATCAGACCTACTATATCTTTTTTATATTTCTCGATAAAGCTGCTATCAGCAATTATCATATCAACACCGGGTAAATAATCATCGGCAAAACCGCTACCACAATCAATCATTAACCATTGACCTTGATAATGGTAAAGATTAAGATTCATACCTATTTCATTAGATCCCCCTAGCGGTACAAATAGCAGATCATTTTTATGATTTTTGATGTTGAATGATGACATAATTTAACTTAATATTTATTTTATTATTTTATTCTTATAACTTATTATTAGTTAAGCGTCTATATATTAAAAAAGAAATTCATATAATGAATATAAATAAAATAGCATTGATTTATAACCACAATTCCAAACATTTAACTATTATAGAGGAAATAAAAAAACTCTATAATTATTGTAAAATAGAGGAAGCGGAGGTCATTATCGTAATAGGCGGGGATGGAGAATTACTACATAATATTCACCGCTATATGCATCTTAATATACCTTTTTACGGAGTTAATTTAGGAAGCCTCGGCTTTTTAATGAATCCTTTAGATACCAAAAAATTATTACAAAATATACACGAAAGTACGGTTTCTATCCTAAATCCTCTTCTTATGCAAGTCGAAGATACGAGCGGTCAAATATATACGGCTCTTGCTATTAACGAAGTATCGATATTTCGTAAAACTAATCAAGCTGCTAAATTTAGAATAGAAGTAAACGGGATAGAGAGAATGAGCGAATTAGTAGCAGACGGAGCTTTAGTTGCAACACCTGCCGGAAGTAGTGCTTATAATTTATCTGCCAGCGGTCCTATTTTACCGCTTGAGTCAAACATGTTATGCCTAACCCCTATCTGCTCGTTTAGACCGCGTAGATGGCACGGTGCTTTACTGCTTTCATCTGCTACGATTAAATTTGAAATACTTAATACAAATAAACGACCGGTAAATGCTACTGCCGACTTTCAGGAGTTTAATAATATCACAAATGTTACCGTTAAATCTACTAAGGATAAGCCTGTCAAACTGCTCTTTAATAAAAACCATACGCTGGAAGATAGAATTATTAAAGAGCAATTCGGTGGGTAATTATTAAAAAATATTAATAATTTTTTGACTAAGAATTAAACTAATGTATGATGCCTTGTTAAAAATAACTAGGCATCATATATGAAATCAAAAAAGTCTTCTATTAACTTTTCTGAAAATAACCATATTTTATGGTTACCACGTGAAGCTCCAATATTACCTTAAATACAGCTATAGAATTGTACTCAGCAATAGTTAAGGATTTTGATATAAAAAATAATTATTTAAGAACTATTGGAGAAATAAAAAATTCAAAATTAGCTTCAGAATTTGCTAATTTAGCAATTAAGAAGATAAAAGAGGTAAAAACCCCAAAAAAGCTATTGGAATGTGTATTAAAAAATACAGTTACGAAGAACTTAAAAATCATGAGTTATTTAAAGATTATGAGATTAGTGAATATAATGCTTTAATTAATAAAAATTCTAAAGTAGAAATATTTTTTGAATACAAACCTAGCTCCAATTCTTCTAACCCTATCACTAAGATTATCAATAAATTTATCGCTAAGGAAAATATTTTTCGTTTAGCCGTAGTAGAAAAGAATATTGCATTAATGGAAGAAGTAGCTACAGATATACTTAAAATCAGCACCTATAGTTTTAAATTTACTTAAAACTCAAGGAGAATGGTATCAAAAATATCTAAATTTTATTGCAGAAATTTTATTATTTGTAAAACCTGAATTTCAACCTGATATTATTAAACAATTAGCAAATATAGAAGATTTTGCTATTCTAGGCTCTTTTTCTGAAATATTGCTTGCTACCAAAAAATATGATGAAATAATAACATTACTTGCACCACGACCAGCGAATCTAGTAAACAATGAGCAAAAACAGGAAAGTAAATTCATTTATTTTTGCCGTTATAATCTATCAGTAGCCTATAATAATACAGGAAAATTATCATTAGACGAAGAACAATTATTACGCATTTTAAAGGATCGACCAAACGATAGCGCTTCATCAATCTATAGCTTATTTAATATTTATTTACTTAACGAAAGGGCAACAGCAACAAAAAATTTAATCAAAAATGCTCCTACAGATATCAAAATTTTGACAGCAATGAGTTTTAATTTAGCTGAAATTGCTGAAGCTAAATTAAATCTAATTAACCAAGACAATTTATCTAAAGATAGTCAAGAACAGTTTCGATGTTTTCAATATATTGCCAAATACAATCAATATTCTGCTGCTGAGAAAATTGTGAATGAAGAAAACCTAAAGGATGAGTGAATCGAAATTAGCAACTCTATTAGTGGTGTTATATTACTATCTACAACAGCCTTATATACCAAACAATATGAATTAGCTAAACAATTTATACAAAAAATACCTAAAAATAAAATAACTCCATATCTCAGTAATATCTTCCAGGCAATAGAATTTTTATAAATCCTGAAGAATATATTAACCAAATTCATATCGAAGCTCTTGTTAGCAACCTTAATTTTGCACAAGCACAAGCTATAGAAAACATTAATAAGATTATCACTTGTTTAATCGCAATTAAGAAATACAACTTAGCGTTAAAGAAAGTTGAGGAAATTTTACAATATGATAATAAAAATCAGGAAGCCATTGAGATTAGATAAGAATCAATGTGATAAATTTATAAATGCCTTAAAGAAAGATATAATATATAGACAACAGGGGGATAACGGCGTTAAATTTATCGGTAAAAAAGTAGTTGACATTAAAATTGATGGTGACCAGCGTTTCTTCACAAATATATTACATTCAAACGAACAAGGTGAATTACTGATACATTTTGATCATCAAGGAAATCATAATGATGTAATAAAATTCGCCGGCGAACATCATCTAGAATTTCATCAAGATTCACTATAACTTTAATAAAATTATTAATTTTTACTCAAAAGGTTGGCGTAGGTTAATAGCGGCAGATACGGTACCCTCGTCTAAATAATCAAGTTCACCTCCGATAGGTATACCGCTAGCAAGGCGAGAAATTTTAGCAGGATGCTCTTTTAAATATTCTGTAATAAAATAAGCAGTAGTCTGACCTTCTAAAGTAGAATTAGTAGCAATAATAACTTCTTTAATATTTTCTGCAAAACATCTTGTAAGTAGTTCAGGTAACCGAAGTATGCTAGGGTTTTGTCTACTAGCTGCCGATAAATTATGACCGAGTACATGATATAAACCTTTAAAATTACCGCTACGCTCCATTGCCCATAATTCAGCCACAGTTTCGACAATAGCAATAATTGATTTATCTCTATATTCAGAAGAACAAATACGGCACATATTTTCCGTATCCATATTACCGCAAATCTCGCATTTTACTATTTTCTTATCTATCTCTACAAGATTATTAATCAGGCTTTTTAACCTTACGTCTTTATCTTGCAATAGGTAAAGCGCTATACGCCTTGCCGATCTAATACCAAGACCGGGTAATTTTGAAAAAAGATAAATTAGCTGATCTATATCATTATCATTTGTTTCATTCATAAATATACTCGTTTAATTTGAAAAATGAGCTACGTCGTATTATAAGAACTGCGGTACTCACCTATTAAGTGTATATGCTCCGCTCCTCGCCTTATATACTCCTTGCTCTTTTCCAAATTAAACTTCGTCTATTACTTAGGAGTATATTTAAGACTTAATAACGACGGTTCCGGCTATTTTATCATGTAATGCTTGTTTTTTAGAAGAAAAAAGTATGAAAAAAATACCGATAGGAAAAGTCATATACCCTAAAAATCTTTTAATTAACTGCTTTAAGGTCGGACGATTTAATGTTACGGCATCTACGATTTTCATACGTAAAAACATTTTACTAAGCGTTGCACCTTTATAATACCAAAGCGTTATGAAATATGAGCCTATTACTAATATATTAGTAGCAAAAATTGAAATATTAAACAAAATATATTTATTAAAATTTCCTGCTTTAAGATATTCATAAAATTCCTGACTCATAACCGAGTTAAACATTTCATTGGGATTATGAAGATTAATGTTATTGCTAAGGAAGTAATCATTAAAGAACAACCATAATAAATTAAAAGAACAAAATTGTGATATTGGGATTGCTATAAAGGCAAATACTGATAAATCAAGTGCCGTAGAAAAAATTCGTGCTATAAAATCAGGATAAATAATTTGCTTTTTCATTGCCAGTTACTTTATTTTGGTGTTAGATAGTAAGGGTTATGGCAATCTCAGGATTTTGGCATGAGATTGCTTCGTCAAAACTTACAGTTTTTCCTCGCAATGACGATTAATACCCCTAATCAAAATTCAATATATTACATTCATGAATCAATTTGAAGCATATAGTTTATTATTTGTTGATAGTTTTGTCTCAAATCTTGTTATAGGTTTTCAGAATGAATTAATATTTCATTCTATGAAAATGTTCGGAGGCTATAATAGTTTAATAATGCTGTTAGTAGCTATTTGTGCTTCTCTTAGCGGTAATGCAATCAATTATATTTTTGGAAAAATAGTTTTAAATATCTTTTATGCTTCCAAAAATACACAAAATATTTTAAGACATAAAAATTTAACAAAACTATATTATAAATATGAGATATTTATAATTTTCGTAATGGCATTTGCTTTTTGGGGAAGCTTTATTTCTTTATTCTCCGGTTTTTTTAAAACAAAATTTCTAAAATTTTTAGGTATTGGTTGTTTGGCAAAAGCATGCTATTATGCCTTAGAATTGTATATATTTTTTAACGCATGAAAAAATTAACCAAAACTCATTCTCATAGACAACAAAAATTAGCAAGCATTATAAATGAAGCATTAATAGAAATTCTAAGGCGTGGCAAAATGCTGGATAGCAGACTTTTTGATTGTCCTCTCACTATTACGAAAGTTATAGTTACTGCTGATCTCAAAATAGCTAATTGTTATTTCTTGCCTTTTAATACTAAACTAACAATAGATGAAATTATGGATGCATTAAATAATTCTAAAAATGCTATCAGAAATTTTATTACTAATAAAATAAATATGAAATTCTCGCCTGATATAAGATTTCATTACGATCACGGATTTGATAATGCTATAAAAGTGGCACACTTATTAAGAGATCTCTGAATATAAGAATCTAATAATTTATTAAAAAAATTATTATTAATAAATTGTTTTAATATTTAGGTTATTGTATCATGCCATATTTTAATCAGTAATGTTATAACTTAAATATGGCATAACCAAAATAGATAACTTAAAAGAAATAAAAGGATTAACAGGTTTACGCGGATATACTGCATTATGGGTATTCTTCTTAACACGCCACATATAATTTGGCCAGGTAACTCAATTGGAATGAATATAGCAAGACTTGGCAGTCTTGGGGTTGTAATATTTTTTGTGTTATCCGGCTTTATTTTATGTTATGTATATAATACTAGATTTTATACGCATACCGTTAGTTATAAAAGTTTTTTATTTGCACGTATTGCCAGAGTTTATCCCTTACATTTATTTATGCTTTTATAATTTATAATGTGTTCCTTATTCAAGGGGAGTTCACGGATTTAGTATCTTGGAATCAACCTTCATGTGCAATAAGTACGGCAATGTTTGCATATTAATTATTTCCTTTTTTAATATCATTGATGCAAAGATTATCAATAATTAAGTTATTGATAATCTTGTTATTTATATCTTATGGGATAATTTCTGCTCCTTATGCTTTTCAATGGCTGCAGACCCATATTAGTAACGAAAGAGTACAATTTGCTTACGGTAAAAGCTTAATAATGTTTTTAGGTGTATTTATTTTTGGTTGTATAACATTTTTTATTACAAAATATATAAAATCTTTGAAACTTAATTATATTATTTATGATATTATTACATTTGTAGGAATTGCTGTTTTTGCTTATATTTTTATTATAATTAATGCAGAAACACTTTGGTGGCTTGCAGTTGGCTCATCCTTAATAATTATTGGAACATCTAATGATTCAGGATTAAGTAAACTTATTTTCGGTAATCCAATAACATATTTTCTAGATCAAATTTCATATGCTTTATACCTTTCTGCTTTAACTACAGAATTTTTTGTAGCATATTACTGGATTTATCCAACTCCTTTATGGCTTAAATTTGCTACTTCGGTTACAATAGCTACTATGTTGCATTATATAATTGAATTACCAGCTCGCCAGTTCATTCATCAATTAAAAGTGAATAGATAGATAGGTGCTAGGGGATAAACGCAATCATTGAAAACAATAATTATCCGTTATACTAAAAACGCTTAAAAATTAAGCTTTAGTACAACAGCCCCCTAGCATAAATGGACTAAAGGCTATAATAAATGTTTTGCAATGATGGAGTTTAAACATCATTTACAAAACGATAAATATCATAATAATTAAAATAATCAAGATATTTTAGTGATCTTTTAAATTTTAAGTATAACTCAAATAAAAATAAATCCTTATTTTTATTAAATAACTTTAAAAGATTATTTTTTTATATTAAAATATAAAAATAATCTTTTAATAAAAATACATAGAAAATGTCTCCTCAAATAATAGAGTTATTAATTTTTGCCGTTATTGCCTTTTACATTATCAACAAATTAATTACGACTCTCGGTTCTACTTCAGAAGAGGAACAGACAAAGCAAAAATCTTATTTTGGCGAACCGGTTATTAAGGACGTAACTTACAGTATAGTTAAATCTAATAAAGAAGAAAAAAATATTCCAACAGCCCAAGATATTAAAGCTTTTAAAGATATAATAGTAGAACATAATATAACTGCGGTCGTAGATGGAATGGAACAAATCCATAAACGCCTTTACTCCTTTGATCCGGTTAAATTCATAAATAATGCTAAAACTGCTTTTCAAATGATTATAGAAGCTGCTTATAAAAAAGATGCTAAAGAATTATCTGAGCTGATAGATAAAAGATACTTGGAAGAATTTGAAAAAATAACACCGTCCTATGGTGATTTTTTTGACTCATCGGCTTTAAGTGCAAAATATTCAGAAATTTACATGTTCGGTAATAACATATTTATTAAATTACTATTTCAAGGTAAAAATGTAGTTGACAAAATCGAAGATTTAAAAGAAGAATGGACATTTACACGTAATGCTAATACCAAAGAAGTTGATTGGTTTTTAAGCAATATTGAGAGAGTGTAGCAATTATATTTTATGACCTGAATGTCATTTCCGCGGAAGCGGGAATGACATCAAAAGACTATAAAACTAAATAACAAACTATTAGTAATGAGTAAAATTTTCTATATTATAGGCACTATATTAATAATAAGTGTCGGTATTTTTATGTTTCAAACGATAACGGATAACAATCAAATAATCCCCAGAAAAGTTTTATTCGGTAACCCTGATAAAGCAAGGGTTTCTCTAACCCACGACGGCAAATATATTCTATATGTTGCACCGAAAGACGGTGTATTAAACATTTGGCTAGCACCCTCAGATGATATTAGTAAAGCAGAAGCCATAACCCATGATAAAGGACGCGGTATTTGGTCTTATGCTAAAGCTTATAATAATAAAAATATTTTATATACCCAAGATTTTAACGGTGATGAAAATGACCGAATTTATAGCTATAACATAGAGACAAAAGAGACAAAATTACTTACTCCTGCAAAAGGAGTTAAAGCCAAAATAGCCGGAGCAAGTCATAAGAAGCCAAATGAGATATTAATATATTTAAATGAGCGTAATCCTGAATATTTTGATATTTACAAATTAAATCTAGATACTCTAGAAAAAGAACTGATTTATAAAAATGATAGATTTACTGATTATGTAACTGATGAAAATTTAAATTTAAGATTCGGTAGCTTACTAGATAAAGACGGAGCTGTTGAATATTATGAATTAAAAGACGGAGAACCAAAGTTATTTACTAAGATATCAATGGAAGATTCTTTTAACACTTCCATACTTGGTTTTGATGCTAGCGGTGAAACTTTATATATGCTAGAGGGACGTAATCGTAATACCTCCGCACTTAAAGCTATAACACTAGCTACAGGTAGTGAAGAAATATTAGCCGAAGATGCAAAAGCTGATATCGGCTTATTTACAGTTCATCCCACAAAGCAAACTCCGCAAGCAGTATCTATAGATTATGATAGAGTCTCATATAAAATATTAGATAAAGATATTGAAGATGATATTAAATATTTGCAATCTATTGATCGCGGTGATTTAATTATTAATAGTAGGACGCTAGACGATAAAACTTGGATCGTTGCTTATATGGCTGATAATACACCGGTGAAATATTATAAATATGATAGGGCAAATAAAAAAGCTGAGTTTTTATTTACTAATCGTAAAGAACTTGAGCAATATAATCTTGCTAAGATGATACCGATAATTATCAAGTCACGTGACGGGCTTGATTTAGTTAGCTATATCACTTTTCCAAATGATGTAAAGCTCGATAAAAATAATATACCCGATAGAAAAGTACCTCTAATTTTAAATGTCCACGGCGGTCCGTGGGTACGTGATAGCTGGGGATACAATCCTGAGCATCAGTGGCTTGCAAATCGTGGTTACGCAGTTTTAAGTATAAATTACCGTGGTTCTACCGGTTTTGGGAAAGATTTCTTAAACGCCGGTAATTTAGAATATGCCGGTAAAATGCACACAGATTTAATTGATGGTGTTAACTGGGCTATTAAGAATAATATAGTTGATTCTGACAAAGTTTGTATTATGGGTGGAAGCTATGGAGGTTATGCAACGCTTGTAGGTCTTACCATGACGCCTGACGTATTTGCTTGCGGTATTGACGTTGTCGGTATGTCTAATTTATTAACTCATGTGCAATCTAAAGCTCCTTATATTACACCATTGTTAAGTATATATAAAACACGTATAGGACCTTGGGATACTGAAGAAGAAAAAGAATTTTTAAGACAAAGATCACCGATTAATTTTGTTGATAATATCAAAAAGCCTTTATTTATAGCACAGGGTGTTCACGATGTGAGAGTCGTGCAGGCAGAATCAGAACAGATTGTAAACAGCATGCAAGCAAAGCATATACCGGTAGTTTATGCACTTTACAAAGATGAAGGTCATGGATTTGCAAAAGCCGGTAATCGAATCTCATATTACGCTCTTGCCGAGCAGTTTTTAGCTAAGGTTTTAAAAGGAAGAGCGGAACATATAGGAGATGACTTAAAGAATGCTAATCTCATTCTGAATGATAAAGAAAAAATTAGCGGTACAGAGGCAGAAAAGATTATAGATACGGCCGTTGGGAATTAAGAAGAAACTGTCATACCGTGACTCGGTGTCACCCCGTGGCTTGCCCATGGGATCTAGTTAAAAATACTAATAATAGTATTTTTTATTGTTTTTTAGATTCCTGCTTTCGCAGGAAAATGACACAGAAGAGCGACAATGACATTAAGTAAGTTTGAGTACTATCATGCTACTTACAAATACTGAAAATTCTTACGGCTTAATTGCAAAACTTTTTCACTGGATCATGAGCATTATAGTTATAGTAATGCTCGTTGTCGGTGTCTTAATGGATAATTTCTTAGAACTTCCTTTAAAATGGCAATTATACGGGATACATGAAGCAACCGGTATAGTTGTTTTATCTTTAGTAATAATAAGGCTTTTATGGAAATTCTATAATGCTAATGTTTTGCTACCGGAAGATATGCCGAATTGGCAAAAAAAGCCGCTAATATTAATATAAATTTGCTATAGCTTTTAATGGTTATTAATGCCGATAAGCGGCTTTCTAATAACTATTTTATCAAACCATCATATTGATTTTTATGGTTTGTTTACTATAAATTCTTTTGCTCCAGATTTACAATTTGCCAAAATCTTTAAAAAAATCTATAAAAAGGCTGCTTATTTACTGCTTTAATTATTTTGATATACTAGCTGCATTATATCATCACTTTATTAGGAAAGATAACGTATTAAAGAGGATATTGAATGAGTAACCTCATTATAAACTTATTGACATATAATAAATTGTGTTTTATATACAAAGTAAGATCAGATAACTTACTATATTAGTATTATGAGTAAAAGTGCCAGAGTAGTAATCTCATCGAAAGGACAGGTAGTTATACCTAAATATATAAGAAATAAACTTGGTTTACATTCAGGCTCTGAGTTAATAATTAACTACAAAAAAAATGAAACATTAGAATTGCTTCCTATAAAAAAAGATATCTATAGCTTTTTTGGTAAAGGTAAACATAAAGCTAAAAACGGTCCAGTGGATGTAGATGAAGCTATTAGTATTGCGGTTATCGAAAATGATAGGAATTGACACTAATATTTTAACTCGTACTTTTCTTGAAGATGATGAAATACAAGGTAAAGCAGCTCAAAATTTCTTAAAAAATAACATCACTAATAAGATTTTTATTGCATCATATGCATTACTTGAATTTGTATGGGTGCTAAAAGTAAATAAATTTACTCGCCAGGAAATTTATGAAGCAGTAATTAATCTTATTGATAATTCCGGCTTTATCATTGGGCATCAAGACATAATAATATCAGCTACTGAGAAATATATTAAAGGTAAAGCAGACTTTACCGATTATATGATTATTGCAGAAGGAGAAGTCAATAGTGCTAATAAGTTTATCACTTTTGATAAAGACCTAGTAAGAGAAGTTAAAAATGCATCTTATCCATAAAAATTAATAGCAATTTAAATAAATTATTTAAAATGAATATTCATGAATATCAAGCAAAAGAGATTTTAAGAAAATACGGCGTACCTACTTCCACCGGGCTAGTTGTTACGAAAACCGAAAAGATTAATGAAACCATAGATAAATTAAATACGGAAGTATATGTGGTTAAAGCACAAATACATGCCGGCGGTAGAGGTAAAGCAGGCGGTGTTAAGGTTGTTAAGAGTAAAGAAGAAGCCAAAAAAGTTGCTCATGACATGTTTGGTATTAATTTAGTAACTCATCAAACAGGACCTCAAGGACAAAAAGTAAACCGTCTTTATATCGAATCAGGTTGTGATATTTTAAAAGAATATTATTTTAGTATAGTATTTGATAGATCGGCTAGCTGTATTACTTTTATAGCTTCTACAGAAGGAGGAGTTGATATTGAAGCAGTAGCAGAAAAAACTCCGGACAAAATTATTAAATTTTCCGTTGATCCTGCAACCGGTTTACAAGATTTTCATATGCGAGGCATAGCTTATGAGTTAGGCTTTAAGAATAACCAAGCTAAACAGATGAAAGAAATAGTAAAATCAGTCTATAATGCTTTTATTGAAACCGATGCAGCACAAATTGAAATCAACCCATTAATTGTAAATAGCGACGGGAACTTATTAGCTTTAGATGCAAAAATTACTTTTGACGATAACGGCTTATTTCGGCATCCGAATATTACGGCAATGCGTGATCATGATGAAGAAGATCCTCTAGAAACTAGAGCAGCAAATGCAGGACTTAGCTATGTAAAAATGGACGGTAATATCGGTTGTATGGTTAACGGTGCCGGTCTTGCCATGGCCACTATGGATATTATTAAACTTTACGGTGCTTCGCCTGCTAATTTCTTGGATGTCGGTGGTGGAGCTGATCGTGAGCGTGTAAAAGAAGCTTTAAAAATAATTTTATCTGATAAAGAAGTACAAGGGATTCTAGTTAATATTTTCGGCGGTATCATGCGTTGTGATATTATAGCAGAAGGGATTATTGCCGCTGCAAAAGACATAGGTATAAAAGTACCGTTAGTAGTTCGTTTAGCCGGTACAAACGTTGAAAAAGGCGAAGAAATTTTATCAAATTCCGGTTTAGCAATAATACCGGCACATGATTTAGCAGATGCGGCAAATAAAATAGTTGAAGCGATACGGTAGATAACCGTCATGAGCTATACAGGCATTGACCTTGTTGTATAGCTCGAAAAACCAGTTCAGTGTCATACCGTGGCTTGACCACAGTATCCATAAAAAAATTAAAAAAGGACTGGATCATGCGATCAAGTCGCGGGATGACATCAAAGTAAAATAAAAACAATAAACATTATTTAACATGGCAATATTAATAAATAAAAAAACACAAGTTATCTGTCAGGGTTTTACTGGTTTACAAGGAACTTTTCACTCTGAACAAGCGATAGCGTACGGCACTAACATGGTTGGCGGTGTTACACCCGGCAAAGGCGGTCATACTCACCTTGATTTACCTGTATATAATACCGTACATGAAGCAAAAGCAAAAACCGGTGCAAATGCAAGCGTTATATATGTTCCGCCCGGCTTTGCCGCTGATTCGATATTAGAAGCAATCGATGCCGAAATTGAAGTAGTAGTATGTATAACGGAAGGAATTCCGGTGCTTGATATGGTGAAAGTAAAACGTGCTTTAGTCGGTTCTAAAACTAGATTAATCGGTCCTAACTGCCCTGGAGTTATCACACCGGGTGAATGTAAAATCGGTATTATGCCTGGGCATATTCATAAAAAAGGAACAATAGGTATTGTTTCAAGATCAGGTACTCTAACTTATGAAGCAGTAGCACAGACAACAGCAGTAGGACTTGGACAATCTACGTGTGTCGGTATAGGCGGCGATCCTGTTAACGGCACTAATTTTGTTGATTGTATTGAGATGTTTTTGAAAGATGATGAAACAAAAGCAATTATTATGATCGGTGAAATTGGTGGTAATGCAGAAGAAGATGCAGCTGAGTTTATCAAGCAGTCAAAAATCAAGAAACCTATAGTAAGCTTTATTGCAGGTATTACAGCACCTCCAGGTAAAAGAATGGGACATGCCGGAGCCATTATTGTCGGAAGAACAGGAAGTGCCGAAGATAAGCTTGAAGCTCTACAAAGTGCCGGCGTAATTATCACTAGATCCCCTGCCGATATCGGTAAAACTATGTTAGATTTACTAAATAAAGGCTAAAGTTATTCAAGAGCAATTGCTGTCATTCCTACTAGGCCTTGTTGCGTGGAGACTGAAGGTCGTCATTGCGAGGAAATTACGTAACTAATTGACGAAGCAATTTCAGGATGCTTGACAAGATTGCCACGTCGCTTCGCTCCTCGCAATGATGATTTGGTATCCATGCAACAATGCTTTCACGGGAATAACATAAAAAGCATTTACTGGTCTACGCAACAATTCTTAAGAACTCTTAATTACCCCTAATTTCTTTAACTATATTTAGTAATTGTGGGAAATCTATTAACCCAGGTATTAATTTTGAATCGATTATATACGCAGGTACTCCTTGAATTCTAAGACTTCTAGCTATTTTCATATTTTGAGTAATTAAATCTTTAATCTCATTACTATCGGCAATTTCTTCAATTTCCGTAGCATTTAAGCCATTCTCAGTTAATAATTCTTTTATAGATTCCTTAGAAACATCTCTTATTTTTATTAATTCATCATGAACAGCTTTGAATTTACTTGGATTAACCTTATAAACGGCTAAAACTATTCTTGCAAGATATTCGGAAACATCTCCAAGGATAGGAAGCGGTCGTAATACAACTTTAACTTTTGGATCGTTTTGCAATAATTCATTTATAGAAACATCGCCTTTTTTACAATAAGAACAATTGTAATCATAAAAAGCAATTATTGTTACATCACCGTCTTTATTTCCTATAACAGGAAAGCTTGTGCTATCTTCAATACTTAACTTATTATCTTTTATATAGTTATTAACTTTAGTCTCATTTTCCTGTACTTTACGTTTTTGCAACCCTTCTATTGATTCTATTATTATTTCTGGAGTTTTAAGCAAATAATCTTTGATTATTTCTTGTACTCTTTCCTCTTCACATTTTCTTGCATCTTCGCTTTGTTTAACCTCAACGGAAACCGGATTTGTAGAATAAGTTTTCATTGTTTTGAAAACAAATAAAACTCCTATTATAACTATAAATATAACCAATATTTTACCTATAATATGCTGCATAAATACCTTTTTTAAAATTTTATATCTTCCTAAAGTCTAAGTAATTCTATATGTCATTCCCGCGAAAGCGGGAATGACATAAAACGAGCTATGTAACAAAGCCGGCTTGTCATCCGGTGTAGCAAAGTCCATTACTTCTGTCTTATTAATCTGCTCTGATCTCTTTTCCAGTCTTTTTCTTTAATTGACTCTCTTTTATCATGTAATTTCTTACCTTTAGCAATACCCAGTTCAACTTTCACTTTATTTTTTTTATTAAAATACATAGAAAGAGCTACTAGCGTATAGCCTTTTATTCTAATTCTACCGATAATTTTCTTTATCTCTTTAGTATGCAACAATAATTTACGCGGTCTACGAGTAGCATGATTAAATCTATTCGCTTTTTCATATTCTGCAATATGGCAGTTATACAAAAATACCTCATGTCCGGTATCTGCCGCATGACTTTCTTCTATAGAAGCTTTGCCTTGACGCAGAGACCGTACTTCACTACCCTTTAATACAATACCCGCTTCTAATCTTTCTTCAATAAAATAATTAAAAAGGGCTTTCTTATTTTGTGCAATAACTTTCTTATATTCAGTCATATTTTTATAGATAGTGATGTTATGATGTTTTCAATTTGTTTTTTGGCACTATCGCTTGCTTCAGTTAATGGGGGTCTAATTTCATTTTCACATAAACCTAAATAATGTGCAGCATATTTTATCGGAATCGGATTAGATTCTACAAATAATGCTGTATATAAAGGTAGTAATTTCTGATGTATTTCTAATGCTCCTTTAGTATCGTTCTTATTCCATTTTTCTAATAGCTCTTTACATATATTAGGAACAATATTAGAGGCTACAGAAGTCCACCCCACCCCACCTTGAGCGTTAAAAGCTAAGACTACTTCATCATTACCGGTTAAAATATTGAAATCCTTTTTAACTGTTGCTCTGATCCGCAATGGACGTTCTAAATCTACACCACAATCTTTTAATGCTAAAATACGCGGTAGCTTGCTAAGTCTCAATATTGTCTCATCAGAAAAATCTACTCCGCTTCTAGTTGGAGCTGAATATAACATAATAGGTAGATTACACGCTTCATGCAATGCTTCAAAATGCTTATAAATCCCGTGTTGGGTAGGTTTGACATAAGATGGTGGACTAGCCATAAAACCATCTACGCCGATTTTTGTAGATTCCGCTGCAAGTGCTCTTGCATAAGTAGTATTATTTGATGAACACCCGCTTATTATAGGAATACATTTATTAACGATTTCTACACTAGTTTGCAGTAATAATTTATATTCTTCAAAGCTTAAACTACTACTTTCTCCCGTTGAGCCTGCAATTAATACTGCATCAACTTCATGCTTTATTTGATGTTTTACAATTCTCTCTAAAGCATATAAGTCTAACTTATTATCTTTAAAAGGTGTTATAAGTGCGGTAATTAAACCTTTAAATATGTTATGCATGATTTTTTTGATTTTAATTGTTTAGCTTATTAAATCGTCATTGCGAGAAGAATTACGTAGTAATTCGACGAAGCAATCTCAGGAGTTTGTTATTATTTCATGAGATTGCCACGCAGTCTACGACTGCTCGCAATGACGACTCGGTATCCATACACAGGCAATACCTCCTCGCAATGACGTTTCTTCTACTCCCTAACAACACGCCTATACTCTTCTTTCAAACGATCTGCAATTTTATGATCATCAAAAATAATCTTTTTATTGCCAAGATCTATAGAATCAATATTTTGTACCTCAATTGCCGTGCCTGTAACAAAACATCCGGTAAAATCCTCTATTTGCTCTAATTTTAAACGCTCTTCTTTTACTTCTAGACCTAAATCTTTTGCAATTTCAATAATAGTCTGTCTTGTTATACCGTTTAAAAACCTATCGGCAATTGGAGTATATAATATTTTATCTTTAACAAAGAAAATATTTGTTGTAGTGCATTCAGCAATATACCCTTCATAATCAAGTAATAATGCATCCTCATAGCCAAGAGCCTTAGCTTCTTTTTTACTCGTTATTGCCATATTATATTGAGCGGCGGATTTAGACTGTACCGGGGTGCTATCAGGCATTGCTTTACGCCAGCGGCTTACATGCAAATTTATACCTTTCTCAAAAGACCTCGGCATAGATGGAATACCGGCAATCAAAAGATTAGTAGATAAATACTGATTAGTGATATTTAGCGACTCGTCTCCGCACCAAATAAGCGGTCTTATATATGCATCCTTAATATTATTTTGTTTTATTACACGTTCATGAGCTTTTATTATCTCGTCTACATTATAAGGTACTTTCAAACCTAATGCTTCTGCTGATTTTATTAATCTTGCCGTATGTTCTTTTAGTTTAAAAACTTTGCCGTTATAAGCTCTCTCACCCTCAAATACCGATCCTGAATAATGCAGGCTATGAGTCAAAACATGAATCCTTGCAAATTGATAAGGAACTAAATCACCGTTAATCCAAACATGCCAAAAAATTTGCTCTAGTTTTACCATTGTCATTAACCTATATTTATATTAAAGTATTGTCAATCGTCATGAGCTATACGGCCGTAGTTCTTATGTCATTCCTGCGAAAGCGGGAATCCAGTAGTATTTAACGTCATCCCGCGACTTGATCGCAGGATCTCAGAACACAGCCTGCGACATAAGATCCCGTGGTCAAGCCACGGGATGACAATAGTGAAATACAATTTTTTTAAATTAAACGAGTATACATGCATACATACAAAGCACATATTTTAATCGTTGATGATGATAGCAGAATATTAGCACTTTTAAAGCAATTTTTAAATAAAAACGCGTTTTTAGTATCAACGGCAAGCTCAGTCATAGAAGCTAAAAATCTATTAAAAACTTCTAATTATGATTTAATTATTTTAGATGTTATGTTACCTGAAATAACAGGGCTTGATTTTGCTACTACTATAAGGGATGCCGGTAATAATATTCCTATAGTTATGCTTACTGCTTTATCGGAAGCCGATGACCGTGTTAAAGGACTTGAAGCCGGTGCCTCTGATTATATAACTAAACCTTTTGAACCGAGAGAATTATTACTTCGGATAAATAACTTAATCAATAATTATAATAACTTTACAAAAGAAACGAATATAATTAAATTCGGCAATAATTTTTATAATTCCGATACAAAAGAATTTACCAAGAATAATCAAATTGTATCTCTTAGCTCTACTGAACAAAAATTACTTGAGATATTAATAAAAAATTCCGGTAAATCTACTAGTCGTTTTGAACTGTCAAAAATCATGGGAGGGCTTAGTATGCGTTCTATCGATGTACAAATTACAAGAATAAGAAGCAAAATAGAAGACAACCCAAAAGAGCCGAAATATTTAAAAACTGTGCGTAATGAGGGCTATGCACTTTATATCTAAATTATTACAGCATATTTCAAAGAGCTTCAGACAAGATGAATTTAAAAGCGAGCCTACACAGCGTATAAAAATACGTGAGCACAGACGAATCTTGAAAAATTCGCTTGTATCAAGCTCTTTGAAATATGCTTTACCAAGAACATTATTTGTACGGTTTATGTTTATTATAATCATTCCGATTTTAATAGGACAAATCGTTGCTATATTTTTGTTTTACGATCGTCATTGGTATAATGTTTCATATTATACTAGTACTATTATTATCAATGAAATAGAATCATTGATTAAAGAACATAGAAATAATTCAAGAGAGATAACCCATTTATCGGAAAATTATCTTAATTTATCTTATCAGTTTCAGCTTAATAAAAAGTTATCTATAAAACAGCCTAAATTAGGTGAACCTTTAACTATATTCAAAAATATTTTAGCTACAAAAATCCATGAAAAAAATATAGTTAAACTAAATAAGGAAAATAAAATTGAAGTATTTTTAGAATTAAAAGATGGAGTATTATATATTACTTTTCCTGCAAAGTTACTACTTAATCCTACAGTATATATATTTGTTTTATGGATTATATCTTTAACTGTTATATTACTTTCTGTTTCTATTATTTTCTCCAAAAATCAAATTAAATCAATACTCACTCTTGCGGATAGCATGGATAAATTTGGTCGAGGTGTTTTAAAAGGCAAAAATTTCAAACCTTCAGGAGCCTTAGAAATAAGAAAAGCAGGGCTTGCTTTTTTAAAAATGAAAGCTCGTATTGAAAAACAAATTACTAAAAAAACCACTATGCTTGCTATGATTTCTCATGACCTGAGAACTCCTTTAACAAGAATGAAGTTACAACTTGAATTGATGGAAGAAAGCGAAGAAATCGAAGGGTTAAAACAAGATATATTAACTATGCAGCAAATGATAAATTCTTATTTAGATTTTGCTAAAGGTGAAAGTACAGAAGAATTTGAAGACATTTTATTATTACCTTGGATGGAACGTTTTTTTAACAAATGGTCACATGTAAATATTGAATTTATAAAATCTACTAATTTAGATAAACTAGAAGTATGCATTAAGCCGCATTCTTTTGAAAGAGCCTTGTCTAATTTAATCGGTAACGCTATAAAATATGGAACTAAAATTAAGATATCCTCAAAAGATAATTCATCTACCGTAGCTATAATTATTGAGGATAACGGTCCCGGTATAGATGATACGGAAACACACCTTGTATTTAAACCGTTTTATAGATCGGATAAAGCAAGACAGCTTGATAATGCAAGTAACGTAGGGCTTGGGCTTGCTATTACTAAAGAAATAATAAACGATCATAAAGGCTCTATTTATTTAGAAGATAGCAAGGATTTAGGCGGGCTATCGGTAAGAATCGAAATACCTAAAATATGACTACCGATGTCATTCCCGTGTAGATGCCAAATCGTCATTACAAGGATAGGCAAAGCCGAGGGCGTGACAATCTCAGAAATTTTATATTGTTTCATGAGATTGCCACGCTCCTTGCAGTCGCTCGCAATGACGGAAAAATCGATCCATGCAGCAACATCTAAAATATAAAATAATGACTAACATAAAACATTTAGCAATAATAATGGACGGTAATGCTCGTTGGGCAGATCAGCATAACTTAACAAAATCTGAAGGGCATAAAGCAGGAGCCGATAAAATTCGTGAATTACTGCCTGAGTTTCTTAACCTTAACATACCTTATATAACTTTATATACTTTCTCTTCTGAAAATTGGCAACGCTCAAGCACGGAAGTAGATTTCTTAATAAAATTATTAAGTATTTATTTAAAAACCGAATTAAATAATTTACATAAAAACGGCGTTAAAATAAAAGTAATAGGTAGGCTGACTTTATTAAGTAGCTCATTGCAAAAACAAATAAATAATGCTATAGAATTAACAAAAAATAATAATAAAATAACGCTTTGTATAGCTTTTAGTTATGGAAGTCGTCAAGAAATAGTTGATGCCTGCACAAAAATTATTACAAGCGGTAAAAAAGCAGTAAGTGACAGCGATATACAACACGCTTTATATGATCCTGAAATGCCGGATGTAGATTTATTAATAAGACCGGGCGGGGTTTATCGCATCAGTAATTTCTTGCTTTGGCAAGCAGCTTATGCTGAATTATATTTCTCACCCAAATATTGGCCTGATTTTAATAAATATGATATACAAGAAGCTATAAATGATTACTCAAAAAGGAAAAGAACATTTGGTAAAAGATAAACAAAAATCAAACATATATTTAAGAATCCTGTCCGGTATAGTTTTAGTTCCGTTATTTGTCATAGCTATATTATGGTGTAAGCCTTTATTCTATATTCTAATGATATTAGTAGGTACGGGAATGTTAAGTGAATGGTATAATATGACCTACTCTTCTATTCCTGATCTATTAATCGGGCTAATTATTATTCCGATTCCTATAAGCCTATTAATATTTTTAAGTATGGAAGATACCAATAGATGGCTTATTATGCTTTATTTTTGCATAATGTGGTCGGTAGATACTTTCGCTATGATTGGCGGTAAAACTTTTAAAGGAGCAAAACTTGCTCCGAAACTTAGTCCTAAAAAAACCTGGAGCGGTTTAGTGACGGGAGTATTATCAGCAGGTTTAGTTGCGGTATTAGTTAGTTTTATACCAAACTTTCATATTGAAAATTACTATTTTTCAAATAAAATTTATTTGTTTATAATTAGTTGTATATTAGCATTAATAGCTCAATTAAGTGATTTATTTATTTCATATTTTAAGCGAAAATTTAATATTAAAGATAGCGGTCATATAATACCCGGTCATGGAGGAGTGCTAGACAGATTTGATAGTATTATTTTAACCGCTCTGATATTATTTCTTATGAATATATATTTATGATAATACATTTAAATAATCATTCTAAAAAAATAATTTTAAATATCTTTTTAGCTTTACTGCTTGGATATTTTGTTTTTCATTGCATATATGGTAACAAAGGGATTATTGCATATCTAAAAGTAAATAGGCAGCTTGAAAAAGCTTATGATGAACTAAAAGGCTTACGAGCAGAAAGAGTAGAACTTGAGCATAACGTCAAATTACTTCGAACGGAATCTCTAAATAAAGATATGTTAGAAGAACAAGCAAAGAAAGTTTTAGGAGTAGCTGCTCCAAATGAGCAGGTGTTTAATCACCAATAACAAAACTTTGTTGTCATCCCGCGACTTGATCGCGGGATCCAGTCTTTTTTAATTTTTTTTTGATACCGTGGTCAAGCCACGGTATGACACAGAACGCGTTTTTCGATCCGCACAACAACATTATTGATTCAAAGGAATTAAAAATCATTTATGACTATAAAAATTTATCAAAACGACCTACCTAATAATTTTAAACTTGAAGGAGATCTAGCTATAGATACCGAGACAATGGGACTAAATCTACATAGAGATAAACTATGTTTGCTACAATTTAGTAACGGCAATGGTGAAGCTCATCTTGTTCATTTTACAAATCAAGATTATACAGCTCCTAATGTAAAAGCATTATTACTAGATAAAACTAGATGTAAGATATTTCATTTTGCTAGATTTGATCTAGCATCCATAAAAAAATATTTAAGTATAGATTTAGAAAATATCTTTTGTACTAAAATATCTTCAAAACTAGTTAGAACTTATACCGATAGTCATGGGCTTAAGGATTTGTGCCGAGAATTGCTTAATATAAATATTTCAAAACAACAACAATCTTCATATTGGGGTGCGGATAATTTATCTTCAGAACAAAAAGAATATGCAGCAAAAGATGTACTTTATTTGCATCAGTTAAAAGATATTTTACAAAAAATGCTACTTAAAGAAAATAGGTATGAACTTGCCCAAGATATTTTCCGTTTTTTACCGATAAGAGCTAATTTAGACCTTATCGGTTGGAATGAAATCGATATTTTCATGCATTAATTTATTAATACCATTTATTGACTTCAGGTATAAAATCAGGCGCACTATTTAATAGTCTATCTGTAATAAATTTTAATTAATAATTGAAGATTTTTGCAGAAATAGCAGTTCCTATTTCAAAAAAATCTTATAATTTACAGCAAAAAAAATTAAATTACCGGTTAAAATTTATTACAGACAGTTTATTAGTAGCTAATTGATTTTTTTAAATTACTAAGCCTACAATAGACTTATTGCATAATGTAGCTAATAAGGAAGAATTTGAAGACAACACGGAAACACTTGCCACCGCAGCATACATAAAAATACGTAAGGATGTGAGTACCGGATTGACATACAAATTTACCCTTAGACGCAAGTTATACAAAAAGTTTAATTAATTAGTAACTCAAAGGGGATCTTTATGACTAATAGAAAAAAAATAGACGTGCTAGATTCAGAGTCAGATTTAAATCTAAGTCTAGATAGTATAGCAAACCTCTGTTATCCTAGGATTATAACTTGTAAAACAGAAGAAGACACTTTAAGTATTGATGGCGGTGTTTTTGCCGCATTTTGGTAGGCAGCCAATTATATAATAGATAAAGTATTAATGCTAATAAACAATATTTACTATTACCTTAGAGAAGGGGCATTATGAAACTTCATCTTATCAGAGTTATAAGGGTGCTTCAAAAGGTACTTACCATAATAATTGCAGTAATTTTATAAATGAGACGCAGCAGCATTATGACGCTTCATTAGATAAACATAAGGAGGTAGTTTTAGGTCATACTACTACTTTTTTTTGGGTTAGTATGGTGGTAATACAATAAAAGTATGCTAGGTGTCATACTGCGGCTTGACCACGGTATTTAAAAACAACTTAAAGTACTAATAATTTTAGTATTTTAAACTAGATCCCGCGATCAAGTCGCGGGATGACAGATTCAAAAAATAATATACTTCTGATAAATGAAAAGTAGATAGACGCAGTTTAATTTGGAAAGAGCAAGGAGTCTGTAAGCCGAGGAGCGGAGCATATACTTAATACGTGAGCATCCGAAGACTTACCAAAACGACGTAGCCAATTTTCCAAATTAAACGAGTATATTCACAATTTTACGAGGAACGAGGATAATCTTCTTCGGCTCTTTCCCTTCTAAGAACTTTTGTACCTTTGGCAGACTGACGGTAACTTGCTTTATTTCATCTTCACTTACGGAAGTTTTAAACTCATAGGTATCACGGAGTTTGCCGTTAACCTGCACTGCCATAATATATGTATCTAACTCTAGCATTGATTCATCAAATGCAGGAAAAGACAAATTATATAATCGCTCTTTATTGCCAAGCTTTTGCCAAATTTCTTCCGTAATATGCGGGATAAAAGGATTTAGTAGCTGTACTAAAACATTAAAGCCACGCCTTACGGTTTTAACATCAATTTTATCTTTGGATATTTCAGCAGATATAGCATTAGAAAGCTCGCGCATACGTGCTATTGCTCTGTTTAGGGCAAAATGCTTTATATCTTCGGCGACGTGCTTTATTGTAAAATGTACTAACCTATTAAGCTCTTTATTAACCTCGCTATTCACATCATCTTTTAAAGAATCTATCGCCTTAAACATATACTCAAGCTTATTAATAAAACGTGAGCAGCCTTCAATACCGCTTGCCGACCATTCTAGATCTTTCTCAGGCGGACTATCGGACAGTACAAAAAGCCTAATAGCATCTGCCCCCATATTGCTCTTGCATTGTCTCAAGATCGATGAGATTCTTTTTAGACTTACTCATCTTTTCAATGCGTCCCTGCACTACTCTATTATTGCTTTCTTTATGAAAAAATTCATTACCCTTTTTAACTACTTCTTCAGGATATAACCAATTATTATGTTCATCTTTGTAAGTGGCATGCAGCACCATACCTTGAGTAAATAGCCCTTTAAAAGGCTCTCGAACGCTTACGTAATTCTGTTCGTTCATTACTTTTGTGAAAAACCTTGCATATAATAAATGCATTACCGCATGTTCAATGCCGCCTATATATTTATCGACCGGTAGCCAGTAATCACAAGCTTTTTTATCAGTCATCTCTGTAGCATTGCTATTGCAATATCTCGTAAAATACCAAGATGATTCAAAAAATGTATCAAAAGTATCGGTTTCACGCACAGCCGGCTTATCGCATTTCGGACAATTAACATGTTTCCAACTAGGATGATGATCAAGCGGATTACCGTGACCGTCAAAATTGACATCATCAGGTAAAGTAACGGGTAAGTCTTTGTAAGGTACAGGCACTATGCCACAAATTTCGCAGTGAATCATAGGAATAGGACATCCCCAAAAGCGCTGCCTTGAAATCCCCCAATCTTTTAGACGATAATTTACGCTGCGTTTACCTATGCCTAGTTTCTCAAATTCTCCGATGACTTCTTGTTTTGCTTCGTTACTAGTTAAGCCGTTTAGAAAATCCGAATTAATTAAAATTCCATCTTCCGTATAAGCGGTCTTTTGTACATCCATATCTGCTTTAATTACTTGTTTAATAGATAAATTCATTTTAACAGCTAATTCATGGTCACATTCGTCATGAGCAGGGCAACCAAATATTGCACCAGTGCCATAATCCATTAGCACAAAATTAGTAATAATAACCGGTAAAACTATATTTGAATCGAAAGGATGAGTAACAAAAAGACCGGTAAATACACCTTCCTTTTCAGCCTTTTCTAGTTCGCTACTTCTTGTAATATGCGAGCATTGAGTTATAAAAGCGAGTATTTCAGGTGTTTTAGAAACTAACCGCTCTATTATCGGATGATTAAAGGCAATTCCTATAAAGCTAGCACCAAAAATGGTTTCAGGTTTGGTTGAGAATACTTCTATAGTAGTCTCTTCATTATCCTTAATTTTGAAATGAAAATTAGCACCTATCGATTTACCTATCCATTTCTCTTGCATAGACCGAACAGCTTCAGGCCACTCTTTTAAATTCTGAATTTCGTTTAATAATTCTTCAGCATAATCGGTAATTTTTAAGAACCATTGCTTTAAATAACGTTTTGCAACTATTGCACCTGAACGCCAACCACGCCCGTCTACAACTTGTTCATTCGCAAGCACGGTATTATCAACCGGATCCCAATTAACAAATGATTCTTTTTGATAAGCAAGATTTCGTTCATAAAGCTCTAAAAAGAATTTCTGCTCATGTTTATAATACTCAGGATCGCAACTATTTATCTCTCTAGACCAATCATAAGAAAAGCCCATAGATTTTAGCTGCTTTTTCATATTCTTGATATTAGAATATGTCCATTTTTTTGGGTGAGAATTATTTTTTATTGCGGCATTTTCGGCAGGTAGCCCGAAAGCATCCCAGCCCATCGGATGAAGCACATTAAAACCTTGCATAGTCATAAACCTTGCAATAACATCACCTATAGAATAGTTGCGTACGTGACCTACATGGATTTTACCGGAAGGATAAGGCAGCATTTCAAGTACGTAATATTTTGGCTTGCTACTCGCGTTTGATACCTCAAAAGCTTTTTCTTCTTGCCAAATGTACTGCCATTTTTGTTCTATTTGGTTCATATTTTTTTAATTTATATACTACATTGTCATTGCGAGCAGTCGTAGACTACACGGCAATCTCATCAAATATCCTGAGATTGCTTTGTCAATTACTCCGTAATTTCCTCGCAATGACGGCAATACTGTTATTACCTCACACTATTAATATATATCTCTCTAGCTTTTCTTAAAATTTTATCTTCAAGCGTGATAGCAAGATTTGAGGTGTTTTCATTAAGTACCCATTGTTTATTTTTAAGCATTTCTTCAAATACTTTCACTTCGATTGAATCAGGGCTGATTACATCGTCTTTAATAAATATATTTATTTTAAATCGAAAATTAGGATTAGAACGTGGGCTATACCATTCCGTAATAATCACACCGCCGTTTGAGTCGGCTGATGCAAGAGGAGCAACACTTATAGTCTCTAATGCTGCTTGCCAGAGATATTTATTAACTGAACCTCCTACAGCTTTAGTAGATTCATTCTTAACCCTACCCGGTCTAAAAACTAATCCTTCTTCACCTGCTATAGAACCTACTTCGTCCCATTTCTGCTCTCGTTCTGTTTTTGGATAATCACCCGCTAAGATACTAGTACTTATTGCACTAAGTATAATTACAAAAAATAATCCGATAATTTTCTTCATAACCAATATTTAATTAGTGTGCTTGAGGGAAATAATAGAGAAGCTTTAGCTATTAGTCAAAAATTATTTCTTTCCACCGTTCTTTGGCATTGTTATATGGCTCAAAAAAACCCACTCGATGTCATGCCCGCATAGGCGGGCATGACATAGGGCAGATTTAATTATTTCTCAGAAATAAATTCAAAACGTGGAATATTTTTGCCGTGTAATAAAACCTTTTCGTTAAACATTTCAAGCGGCCTTACCCAGAAGCTGGAAATTATCATATAACTCTTGCAAAGTTTCAGTATGTTTTGCAGTATCTATAACTTGATATAATTTTTCTTTGTAATGCTTATATATTCCGGTTCTCATAACACTTACACCTTAACAGGCATGACGACAAAAATATCTTTAGGATTCTCAGGAAATTTAATAAGTACCGGTGCTGAAACATCTGAAAAATATAGTTCTACTAAATCCGATTTCACTGCTTTTAAGACATCTTCCAAATATTGCGGGTTAAAGCCTATAGCTAAAGACTCATCACTATTATATTCATAAAAACTTTCCTTATCTTGTGAAGAATTAATAACCTCTTTTGCGTTACCTCTTGCTTCACCGACGGCACTAATCTCTAAGGTTTCACGAGATAACGATAATTTTACTGCTCTAAATTTTTCAACGGTTATTATCGCTATCCTTTCTATACTATCTGCAAACATTTTTCGATTAATTACTAATTTTGAGCTGCTGCTTTCCGGAATAAAAGTACTATAATCAGGGAAAGTACCGTCTATAAGCTTTGATAGCATAATAGTATTTTCGTTACATATAAATTTAATCTTATTGCTATTTAATAAAATTTCTATATCTTCATTTATATTTTTAGGATCTTTAACGATTTTTAAAATTTCCTCTGCACTTTTTTGGGGTAATATAACTCCAAAATTCTTTATTTGTTTTTCTAATGTTACCCATGAAATCGAAAGTCTATGCCCATCGGTACTTGCCGAACAAAACTCTTTGTCTTTTATGTGTAAATAAACACCGTTTAAATTATAACGAGTTTCATCTAAAGAAATCGAAAATTTTGTCGATTCGATTATTTTAGCAAAATCCGTGCAGGAAATTTTAAAACTTGCTTCAGGATTAATACTATCCATTGCAGGAAAAGAACTAACCGGCAAAGTAAATAAATTAAATTTACAATTTTTTCCTTTGATCTCAAGTCCCGTTGTACCGAGATCTGTTAATGTAAGCTCGGAATCCGGAAGTTTTCGGACTATATCATTTAGAGTTTTCGTAGAAACGGTACATTCACCTTCACTTACTACCTGTACTGCTATTTTTTGACTTAAGTACAAATCCATATTAGTAGAACTAAGCTCTAGATTGCCGTCTTTTGCCGATAATTTAATGTTTGCATATTCAGGTATGACATTACGTTTTTCAACAACGGAACTTGCAAACCCTAGGGACTGAACTAATGTTTTTGTTTCAACTATTAATTTTAACATATTGTTATTCTCTTAATGTTCCTTGAAATTTTTGTGAGATGGCAGCAACTAAATCTTTACTGAACGAATTTAAATCAGTATCAGATAACGTCCGATCATCTGCTTGTAGCTCTATTTTAACCGCTATAGATTTTTTACCTTCAGGTAATTTATCACCGCTATAAATATCAAATAATATAACTGATTTGATAAGCTTTTTATTAAAATTATTTATATATGATATTATTTCACCGACTCTATGATCTTGACCAACAATAAATGCGTAATCTCTAAAATTAGCTTGGAAATCCGATACTGCAAATTCGTCTTTTTGACCAAATTTAGCTTTTATCAACGGCAAATTCGTAATATTTAGCTCGAATGCAAATATTTCCTGATTAATATCGTAATATTTCAAGATTTTAGGATGTATCTGCCCAAAATGACCTAATAAATTTTTACCAAGCCCTATATTTACTGCTCTAGTTGGATGATAATATTGTGGCAATGCTGTCCCATTTGTTGCTATACATTTATCTATAGATAGTCCTGCATAATCAGCTACCAACTCTAAATCGCCTTTAAGATCAAAAACATCATAGCCTCGTCCAAGCGAATGAGGGTTTTTATTATTATATGAACCGCTTATAATTGCCGTCAAATAAGTTGCTTCCGTATTTAAATCTATAAAACTTGGTCCAACTTCAAAAAAAGCCATATCTTTTATAGAGCGTGCTAGATTTTTACTTACTATACTTAACAAATTCGGCAGTATAGTAGGACGCATATAATTGTCTCCTATGCTAATAGGATTAAGCAAAAATAACTCTTCTTTTAATTCAGCAAACAACTTTGCATCTTCACTACTCATAAAAGAGTTAGTTACTACCTCATCATAGCCTTTGCTTGCTAATATCCTTTTAAAACTAGATATTCTTTTATGCTCTCTTAGCTTATTATTATCTTGGTCTAGTTCAGGTAATTTTATACTCTCTATTTTATCATAGCCGTAAATACGAGCGATTTCTTCAGCTATATCTTCTAAAATAGTTATATCGTGACGCCAAGAAGGAGCTATTACCTTTATAATCTCACCTTTAACATCCGTAATAAATCCTAGTTTATTTAATATGGCTTCTATCGCGTTGATATTTAGTTTAATTCCTGTAATTTTTTCTAAATAACATGCTGAAAAATCTAAAGGTTTTTTTTGTGACTCTTTTTCACCGACTTTCACTACTTCCGATACTTCACCGTTTCCGCATATTGACAAAATAAGATTAGTTGCTATATCCAAAGCCTTTTCCGTAAAATTTCTATCGATATTACGCTCATTACGATATCTAGCATCCGTATCAATTTGGAACCTTCGCCCGCTAGCTGCAACCATTTTAGCATTAAAACAAGCAGCCTCGAGTATTATATTAGTCGTACTATCAGTACAACTACTATCAGCCTCGCCAATGACACCGGCCAGACCTTGAATACCGCTTTCATCTTTTATAACTAAATCATTTTCTGTAAGTAAATATTCTTTGCCGTTTAGGGCGTGGCATTTAGTTACGTCATTGCGAGGCTGCAAAGCAGCCGTGGCAATCTCATTTTGTTGTCCTGAGATTGCTTCGTCGCTACGCTTCTCACAATGACGTGCTACAGTAATTCCCCCTTTTATCCTATCTGCATCGTAAGCATGCATCGGCTGCCCAAAGCTATAGGAAATATAATTTGTTACATCCACTAAGCTTGAAATAGTTTTTACCCCAACATTTTTTAATAATTTCCGTAACCAATCAGGGCTTGGTTTATTTTTTAAATTTCTTATCTCTCTAAAAGTAAATAACGGACAGGCTGCCTTATCTTGCACGTTAAGCTTCATTTTAGAAATAAATGTACTCTTTATTGCCGAAATTTCTAGCTCTTTAAGTATTCCTATTCCTTTAGCTGCTAAATCTCTTGCGATGCCGTAAACTCCAAGTGCATCACCACGATTAGGAGTAACGTTAATAACAAATATAGGATCATCTAAACCGTAATATTTAGTAAAATTCTCTCCAACTACGGCATCTTCAGATAGCTCTATAATCCCTTCAGACTCTGAAGCTAGCAGTAATTCCTCTTCAGAGCAAAGCATACCACAGCTTTTTTCGCCTCTAATAACAGATTCCTTAATCTTAAATTTACCGTTTGGTATTTCTATTCCGATATTTGCAAGTACTACTTTTATACCTGCTCTTGCATTACGCGCACCACAAACTATTTGCAGCATACCGCTTTTAGTCTCAACATCACAAAGCTTTAATTTATCAGCTGACGGGTGAGGTTTAATATTTGTAATATATGCTACTTCAAACTTTTGTAATTCCGCCGCTTTATCTATCACCTCTTCCACTTCAAGGCCAATAGCTGTTAGGGCTTCGGCAATTTCAGTAACTGAAGCCGATGTCTCTAAAAATTGTTTTAACCATGATAACGTAAATTTCATTTCGTAAGTCCTCCTGCTAAATTCGGTATATCAAAGCTCCCAAAATTATAATGTTTAAGCCAACGCATATCGCCTTCAAAAAATTGTCTTAAATCTTTGATATTATATTTTAACATTGCAAAACGCTCTACTCCAAGCCCAAAAGCAAAACCTTGATACTCGCTGCTATCGATACCAACATTTTTAAGCACGTTTGGATGAACCATCCCGCAACCGAGGACTTCAAGCCATTTATCGTTTTTATTCATCCGAATATCAACTTCGACAGAAGGTTCGGTAAATGGGAAAAAGCTGGGTCTAAAACGTAATTCAATATTAGAATTTTCAAAAAAGCTTTTTATAAATGTCGTGATAACATATTTTAAATGTCCCATATTGATATTTTTATCCATAACAAGCCCTTCTATTTGGTGGAACATTGGCGTATGCGTCATGTCCGAATCCGATCTATAAGTCCTACCCGGTGCTATAAACCTAAAAGGCGGTTTGCCGTTTTTCATAGCTCTAATCTGCACTGTTGAGGTATGAGTGCGTAATAACAGCGGCTTATTATTTGCCTGACTTTTCAAATAAAAAGTATCATGCATTTGCCTTGCGGGATGATCATCTTCAAAATTGAGAGCGGTAAAATTATGAAAATCATTCTCGATATTCGGTCCGTTTTCTATAGTAAAACCAAACTGCGAAAATACTTGTATTAACTCCTCACTACATTGTGTTATTGGATGAATAGAACCTTGTTTATATCTCCGTGCAGGGATTGTTAAATCAATTTTATCGGCAGCAAGTTTAAAATTTAGTTCCTGCTCCTCTAAAATTTCTGCTTTTGCTTTTATTATATTCTGTATTTTATCTTTTAATTTATTGATTTTTAAGCCAAATTCTTTACGTTCCTGTTCATTTAAACTACCTAATTTTTTAAGCTCACCGGTCACTATACCGTTCTTGCCTAAAAATTCTACTTTATATTCTTGCAGAGCTTTTAAGTTTTGTACTAATAAGATTTTGTCCTCAGCAAGCCTTAATATTGTTTCTATATTTTCCATGATTGTTTTTTTGTTTTTGATTTTTTATTGTACGGTAGAACGTCATTGCGAGCGGGCATTGTTGCGTGGACCTGTTTATCCGTCATTGCAAGGAAATCGCATAGCAATTGATGAAGCAATCCAGTTAAAAATTCTGTAAATCAGAATTTTTTTAATTATTTTCTGGATTGCCGCGTCACCTACGGCTCCTCGCAATGACGACCTTCAGTATCTACGCAACAATACCTCCCTGCAATGACGTTAAACCAACATACACTTCATATAATTCTCTTCTATCGCCACCAACTTCGCTTTAAATATCTGCCCTATTTCTAAAGGTTTATCTAGCTTTACCGGAATAAAATTTTCGGTATGGGCAATATTATTATTCTCTACTAATAACTCCACTTTCTGTCCTATATGTTTTTTAAAGAATTCGGTCAACTGGTTTTGCCCTTCTTGTCTTAAAATTGCTGCCCTTTCTTTTCTTATATTTTTAGGTACTTGTGGCATACGTGCTGCAGGCGTTCCTTCTCTTTCCGAATAAGGAAAAACATGTAAATATTGTAATTCCGCTTCTGAAATTAATTTTCTTGTATTTTCAAACATTTCAGGGGTTTCAGTCGGGAAACCAGCTATAATATCCGCACCAAAAGATACTTCCGGTCTTATTGCCCGCAGCTTCCGACAAAACTCTATTACGTTTGCTCTATTATGACGTCTTTTCATACGTTTTAATATCATATCATCACCTGCTTGCAAGCTAATATGAAAATGCGGCATTATCCTTTCACTATAAGCTATAAGCTCAAAAAGTTCATCATCTATTTCTGCAACATCTATTGAAGATAATCTAAGCCTCTTTAATTCAGGGACTAAATTCAACACTCGTTTAATCATTTGTGCGAATGTTGGACTTCCTGGCAAATCACTACCATAAGCCGTGACATCGACACCGGTAAAAACTACTTCTTTAAAGCCGTTTAATACCAAATGCTTTACCTGCTCTGCTATAGCTCCTATTGCTACTGATCTACTTTTTCCTCTACCATAAGGGATAATACAGAAAGTACAAAAATGATCACAACCGTTTTGTACCTGAATAAAAGCACGAGACTTACAGTCAAAGCTACTTACTAAATGACTTGCCGTCTCTTTCACCGACATTATATCGTTAACTGTTATTTTTGCATCGGTAATTTGGTAGTAATTAGGTAATAACTTCTCTTCATTACCTATAACTTTGTTAACTTCCGGCATATTACCGTACATTTGCGGACTTGTTTGAGCACTACAGCCGGTAACAATAATTTTTAAATCAGGATTATTTTTTTTAGCCTTGCGTATAGCTTGTCTTGCTTGTTTCTCAGATGCTTTAGTTACCGCACAAGTATTGAATATTGCTACATTATCGATACCCGACAATTCCAAGTTTTTTCGTATTATCTCACTTTCGTAAATATTAAGTCTACAGCCAAATGTTACTACGTTTTGTCTTAAATTATTGCTCACAATAATATTCCCCACGTGCTACAAGCGTAGCTGCCCCTTGCATTATTATATTACCGTTTTCTTCTTTCATAGTAAGGTTACCGTGCTTAAAGACTATAGTACTTGGTGAATGAATAAAACCGCGCTTTAAACCGGCAGCAAAACTACCGCAAGCTCCGCTTCCGCAAGCAAGCGTTAACCCTGCCCCCCGCTCCCAAACGGATAAATAGATTTTATTATCTTTTACTTCAGCAAAATTAACGTTTACCCCATCTGCGAATAATTCCTTAGCCTGCAATCTTTCACCGACAATTTTTTGATCTTGAGGTTCTAACTTACTAAAAATAACTACATGCGGATTACCTATATCAACGCAAATAGTTTCCTTTAAATCAATCATATAACGCTCTGCAAATTCCCAAACTTTATCACGACTTGGCATCCAAGCTTCATTAAAACTCACGCTTCCTACATTAACGCTAATATTATTTTCATCATTGACATTACATAGCAATTTTTTATTGCCTACCATTACGGTAATATCTTGCTTTCCCGTATCAAGATAAATTAACTTGGCTAAACATCTTGTAGCATTACCGCATAATTTAGCACTAGAGCCGTCTATGTTATATATAATCATTTCATAAAAATCATTATGCTCTTCATAAATAATAAACTGATCGCAACCAATACCTGTATGACGCTCAGCCATATTTTTTGCTAACTGCGATAAATCATATGAACTTGATAAATCTCGTTTGTTAACAATAACAAAATCATTACCGAGACCATGCATTTTTACAAAATTAATTTTACTAATCATAATGTTTTACATATTAGGAAATTGTATTATAGCAAATTTCTTGGAATTTGCTATAATGAAGTGATGATATATAAAAATATAGACTATTATGCTAATTTCACGTTTCTTAGACCCTAAAAATAACTATGCATTTTTAAAAATTTTCGGTACAGAAAAAAATAAGGATATACTTATTCATTTTCTAAATAACATTTTAGGTTATACGGGAAAAGAAATAATTACCGAAGTTACTTTTTTAAAAAAATCTAAGGTTCCGACATTACTGCTTATATACAATCTATAGTTGATGTATTATGTAGAGATAAATACGGTACTCAATTTATTGTAGAGATGCAGGTCAGCAAACATCCAGGTTTTGAAAAACGAGCTCAGCTTTATACAGCAAAGGCCTATTCAAGAAAAATAATAAACAAAGATGAAGATCATAAAAAAAATGGCAGTATATGCAAAACTTCGAGGAGTAATATTCTTAGCTATTGCCGATTTTATTTTATTGCCCGATAAAAAAGATTGGAGATCAAATCATAGATTACTTGATACTAAAACTTATGAGAACAACCTACAAGATTTTTATTTTATATTTTTAGAGCTTGAGAAATTTAATAAAGAATTAGATCAATTAGAGAACCTTCAAGAAAAATGGGCATATTTCTTTAAACATGCACATGAAAGCACTCTAGAAGAAATGGAGAATTTGATAGGTCATGATTTTATTATTAAAAAAGCTTTTTATGCTTTGGATCAAGCTAGTTGGTCTGAAAAAGAGTTAAATACTTATGAAAAAATGATAAAAACCGAAATGGATAATCTAGCCGTAAAAGAGCAGAAAATTATGGATACTGAAGCTAAAGGGGAAGCCAGAGGGGAAGCAAAACAAAAAATTTCTATAGCTAAAAAAATGTTAGCAAAAAATAAACCTTTAGATAAAATTATAGATTTTACCGGTTTAACAGAAAAAGAAATCGAGCAATTAAAGTAATGAAGATCCTTAATATTATGCTAAGTCGTGACCTTGGCGGCATTCAACAAGCATTTTTAGATTATAGCACTGCTTTAGAGATGCAAAAAATTGAGGTTATAAATATCACTTCTTACAAGGCAAAAATAAATTCCTTTCTACACAAACAAAGCTTAAAACTACCTAATATAGTACCGTTTGATTTACTCTCGGTACTTATTTTTAAGTATATAATTCATAAGACTAAACCCGATATAATTATAGCACACGGTAACAGAGCAATAAATTTTAGTAAATTTGCTAAATCACAAAATATAAAATTAATCGGTATCGCTCATAATTATAGTTTAAAAGGACTACGTAAATGTGATTTTGTTATTGCCTTGACGCATCATATGAAAGAATTTTTATTAAAAAATCACTTTGCCGAATCTAGGATATGCATCCTACCGAATATGATAAATATTGCTAAAGACTTTATTCCAAATAAAACATATAGAAAACCTGTCGTAATTGGTGTACTAGCAAGATTTGTAGCTAAGAAAGGTGTTGATGTTTTTATTAAAGCTATCAAAATTTTAAAAGAAAAAAAATATGATCTTCATGCAGTTATAGGTGGAAGCGGCGAAGAAAAAGATAATTTAATTGCTTTAGCACATAAACTTAATTTACAAGATCAAATATCATTTACGGGATGGGTTAACGATAGAGATAAATTCTTTAAACAAATAGATATTTTTTGCTTACCGTCTCTTCATGAACCGTTTGGAATTATAGTGCTTGAAGCAATGGAGGCAAGCATGCCTATCGTTAGTACAGATACTGAAGGGCCTGCAGCAATCTTAAACGACATGCAAGACGGGCTTATTTGTAAAGCCGGCTCTGCTGAAGATTTAGCAGCAAAAATTGTCTATCTAATAGAGAACCCTATAAAAGCAAAAGAATTTTCTAAAAACGCCTACCTTACTCTCAAACAAAATTATGAAATTAAAGTTGTTTCTGAAAAGTTACAGCATATTTTAGAAAGCTTCAGATAAGATGAATTTAAGGGTGAGCCTACACAGCTTATAAAAATACGTGAACACACAAGCGAATCCTGCAAAATTCACTTATATCAAGCTTTCTAAAATATGCTATAGCAACATTATTACGTAATTATAAAAATAGTTAGTTGAACAAATAATAGTCTATATTGACATAACGGTTTAAAGATTCATAATTAATATTAAGTAATATGAATTTATTTTAATGAACCTAATCGATGAACTTCATATGCCGATTTTGCATTTACTTAAAATATATTCTAGTTTTATCGATTTCATCATTTTTTCTATGTGGTTGTAATGCAAAACACGATAATATTCCCCCTAAACTCTCATTACCTACTACTTGGAATAATTATTCTCTAGAACAAAATAATAATGCATCCTCCAAGTGGTGACTGCAATTTAACGATCCGGTGTTAAATAACCTAATCGAAGAATCTTTAACCGGTAACTCCGATATTGAGCTGGCAATGAGTAATGTGCTAGCAGCGCAAGCACAGCTTAACCTTATTAATTCTTATAGATTTCCACAAATCAATTTACAAGGCGGAGCAAATCAAACAAAAAACAGTAAAGAAACAAAAGCACCGAATGAACCGAAATTCTCTAATCATTTGGGGCTAGCAAGCGTGCTTAATTACGAGCTGGATTTATAGAGGCAGCCGCCAACGCTAGCGAATCAGCTAAAAAAACTTTCCTTGCAAGTTAGTATAGCAAGGCAGCGGTACGTTTATCAGTTATAAGTAACGTCACTATAAGTTACTTTAATCTTTTTCCACAAATTTCTTTAACAGGCTTATTAGGATTCGGTAGCAATAAACTTAATACTCTGTTTACTAACTCAGCTGAGACTTGGCAGGTAGGCGGCAACATAGCAGGACCTATTTTTGATTTTGGCAAATAACAATGCTTAAAACAATAATGCGGAATTTGATATTGATAACATTACTAGTACTAAATAGTAATATTAGTGGTTTGGGTAATAAAACATCATAATAAAAGCAGTAAACAAATCACTATAGCAGCTCCGGTTGAGGTAACACAAGTTATCAGAAAAGACGTATCTGATGTGATAGAACTTGCAGGAGTAGCTGAAACTGACCAAAGTGCCGATATTCAATCTCAAGTTACGGGCCAAATATTAAGTGTAAATTTTGATGACGGACAAGAAGTAAAAACAGGTGATTGATTATATGAAATCGATTCTCGTCCTTTTCAAAATCAATTACAGCTCTCGTCCTTTTCAAAATCAATTACAGCAAGCACAAGCAAATTTACTAAGTGATACTTATAACCTTGAAGATGCTATAAAAGAAGAGGCAAGATATCGTGCTTTATACGAGGAAAAAGCTGTTTCGGAAGAGCAGTATTTACAGATGCTAACTAATATGAATATGCTTAGGGCCACCGTGGAACGCGATAAAGCAATTATTGCAGACGCTAATTTACAAATCGAGTATTCAAAAATAGTAGCTCCTTTTGATGGTAAACTTAGTGAGAGTAATGTGGATATAGGTGATTTAGTATCGCCGGATTTTGTGCGTCTAGTAACTATCAATACTAGCTCGCCTATTTATGTCAGCTTCTCCGTACCTGAAAAATATCTCGATCGTATTAATAAATCTCAAAAATCTAATCATTTAACTTTGACGGTTAGAACCGTAAGCGACCAAGAAATTAAAGACGGTGAGATCGTTTTTGTCGATAATTCGATTGATCCAAATAGCGGCACTATCAAAGTTAAAGCAACACTACCTAACCAAAACGAAATATTATGGCCGGGACAGTGTGTTCGTGTATCCCTAACGATTTACATCGAACAAGAGGCTTTAATAGTTCCGTCTAAAGCCATGCAAACTAACGATCAAGGTCCTTATATATTTGTTGTCGATCAAGATAATAAAGCCGTGGTCAAGAATATAGATATAGTGTTTTCTAATGATGATTTTATTGTTATTAAAAGCGGTATAGATGAGGGAGAAACGGTAATCACCAACGGGCAGCTACGATTATCTAACGGAGCAGAGGTGAGTGTTAGGGAGGAGTAGTGTCAAATCGTCATTGCGAGGAAATTACAAAGTAATTGACGAAGCAATCTTAGGAGTTTGTCATTATTTCATGAAATTGCCACGCTGCTTACAGTCGCTCGCAATGACGATATGTATGACAGAAAAAATCCATAAAACAGGAAAAAATAATTGGGTATTTCAGAAATATTTATTAAGCGTCCGGTTCTTGCTACTTTATTCATGGCAACTATTTTGCTGTTTGGAGCATTCGGCTATAGGATATGACCGGTAAGCGTTTTACCTGACATCAACTGCCCGACTATTCCGGTTTCAGTAAGCTTGCCTGGAGCTGACCCTACTACTATGGCATCTTCAGTTGCATTACCGCTTGAAAAGCAATGCTCGACGATATCAGATATTGACTCGATGAGTTCGGTTAATAGTAACGGTACTACTCAAATTACTTTGCAGTTTAATTTAGACCGAAATATAGATGCAGCGGCACAAGACATACAAGCAACTACCGAACGACTTACCTACCCCGCCCTCATATTGTAAAGTAAATCCTGCCGACGCACCTATATTTTATTTATCTTTAACCTCTGAGACTCTTCCCCTTATATACCGTGGACTATTACGCCGAAACAATTATGGCTGAGCGTTTATCTATGCTGCCGGGTGTTGCACAGATACAAGTTTACGGCTCACAGCAATATGCAGTGCGTGTGCAGATTGACCCTGTTAAAATGGCAGCAAATAATATAGGGCTTGACCAAGTATCAAACATTATCAGCTCTGCTAACGTTAATTTACCGACCGGAGCTTTATACGGTACAGATATCTACTCAAGCATTAGAGCCCCTGGGCAATTACAAAATGTTAAAGAATATAATGAGTTAATATTAACTTATAAAAACGGTAATCCGCTTTTTCTTAAAAATATTGGGAAAGCCATTGATAGCGTAGCTAATAATAAAATAGCCGCTTGGTATAGGGATAAGCCGGGGGTAATACTTGCTATTCAAAAACAACCGGATACTACTAATACTATTGAAATAGTCGACTCTATAAAAGAAGTATTGCCGTTGCTTCGCAGGCAAATCCCTGAGGGCATTAATATTAATATCATGTTTGATAGGTCAATTTCTATATCAGAGAATCGGTAAATGATACCAATTTTACTATGCTACTCGCTTTAATACTCGTAGTGATTGCTATATTTCTCTTTCTACATAACTGACGGTCCGTGATTATTCCGACTATTGCCCTTCCTTTATCAGTTGTCGGTACTTTTGCCTTTATATATCTATTCGGTTATAGCATCGATAATATGTCTTTAATGGCTCTAACGCTTGCGATGGGTTTTGTCGTGGATGATGCAATAGTAGTGCTTGAAAATATAACACGACATATGGAAAAAGGCGAGAGTAAAATAGCAGGATGTATTAACGGTACTAAAGAAATAGAATTTACTATCGTCTCAAGGACTTTATCCCTAATGACGATATTCATCCCAATATTATTTATGAGCGGAATTTTAGGGAAGCTACTGCACGAACTTGCCGTTGTTATTACTACCACTATTTTGCTTTCGGGAGTTATCTCGATAACCGTAACTCCTATGTTATGTAATGTGTTTTTGAGGGATCGTCATTGCGAGGAACGTAGTGACGAAGCACTCTCAGGACAACCAACCGAGATTGCCACGGCGTCTTTGACGCCTCGCAATAACGACCTACCACTAACCGACAAAGCCTTTGAATATGTCAAACAAAAATATGGTAGCAGTCTAAAAACAGTAGTAGAGCATTCAAAAACTACTATGCTTATATTTTTCTCTTAGTAATCATCGCAACGGCTTATTTATTTGGGAAAGTACACAAAGGCTTTATGCCTTATCCTATACGGGACAAATCTTAGTTTTTACCGACGCCGCTCAAACTATTTCTTTTGATGCGATGGTGCAAGAACAGCAACAAGTAAGTGATGTATTACTTAAAAATCCTAATATAGATTCATTTTTTTCTGCCGTAGGTGTTTCAGGTAGAAACTCTGCCGTAAATCAGGGTACAATTTTGATTAGCTTAAAACCTCGTGATCAAAGAATAGGAGCTGACGCCGTTATAGATCAGTTACGTTCAAAACTAAATCATTTAGTAGGTTTAAGGGTATATATCCAGAACGTACCTACTATTACGATCGACGGACCAGCAACCAAAAGCCAATATCAATATACTATGCAAGAACTCGATCAAGATGTGCTATTTAGCTTTGCACCGAAATTAAAGGACAAGCTCGCACGACTGCCAGGTTTTATTAACGTAACTTCGGATTTACAAATAGCACAGCCATAAACTTTAGTGCAGATTGATAGATATAAGGCTGCAAAACTCGGTATATCAGTCGAGCACGTCCAGAATATCTTATATGCAGCTTACGGTGCTGAGCAGATTTCCACATTATATACCCCAACAGCTCAATATGACGTTATTTTAGAGCTAGATCCTAAATATCAAACAGATTCATCAATGTTATCTTTAGTCAATATTAACTCCACAAGCGGCAATTTAGTAACGCTAACTACCCTTGCTAAAATTGTTAACACTGTTGGCCCGCTTAGTATTTCACATTTCGGGCAATTACCTTCAGTTATGGTATCATTTAACCTGCAAGATGGATATTCAATTAGTGATGCCGTTCCAAAAGTTAATCAAGCAATAAGAGAGTTACAAATGCCGGCTACGATTACGGGAAGCTTCCAAGGAACAGTTCAGGCATGTCAGTCGTCTTTTTCCGATCTTGGCTTATTGCTTGGACTTGCCGTTATAGTTATTTACATCATCCTTGGCATGTTATATGAAAGTTTTGCGCATCCTATAACTATACTTTTAGGACTACCTACCGCTATATTGGGAGCATTACTCACTCTACTAATATTTAATAGCGAACTTGATATGTACGGATTTGTCGGACTTATAATGTTAATCGGTATAGTAAAGAAAAACGCTATCATGATTATCGATTTTGCCTTAGAACTTGAGAGAACTGGCAATAAATCTTCGGCATGAAGCAATTTATGAAGCATGTATAATACGATTCAGACCGATTATGATGACTACCCTAGCTGCCTTAATGAGAACTATGCCTATTGCGCTTGGAGTCGGAGCAACAAGAACAGAGAGAAGATCACTAGGGCCTGCAGTAGTGGGAGGTTTACTCACACATTGCAATTACTTACTCTTTATACATCACACCGATAATTTGCCTATATTTAGAAACAGCTAAGAAATGGTTAAAGCATAGCAATTATAAAGCTGAAATTAGAAACTATCCGGAATTAAATTGGAAATCTTAATGTTGTTGTATGGCGCGAGAAACTCGTTCGGCGTTATACCGTGGCTTGACCACGATATCCAGAAAATAACTAAAAATACTAATAATATTAGTATTTTTGACTAGCTCCCGTGGACAAGCTACGGCGTGACAGTGGTATCAAGCGTGTTCAGTATTCGGCATCGTGTTCTCTTCTCCAGCAACCGTAATTTCATCACTATCATAATTAAATGTGTCCGTTGTAGAAGGAGTAGACGGTACAGGCGATGTGCTTACTAACTCATAAGACTTTTGATCTAAATAGTCTCTTACTTCTCGTTTACCAAGCAATTCCATAGCATCATTTTTATTACTTTCTTTTATATATGCTTCAGGAATATATGCCTTAATATATTCCATATCAGATGCGTTTTTTAATAAATAAGGTGATACAAATTCTAGTATGTCCTTACCGCTTCTTTTATAATTAGCAAATGAGTAAGCAACACAAATACCTTAGTCATTTAATAAATGCTTGTGTCTTGTCTGTTGAATGTTGTTTTGCAGATTCCACAGCTCTTAAAACATATAATATCTGTTCTCTTGTTGCTTGAATAGAAACATCATCTGAAGCCATACCGTAAGCTTTTTCAAGCTCTTGATCTTTAAAAATGTAATTTTTTTGTTAATTCTTTTATTTCAGTAACAATAGGGTTTTGAAGGCCTTTTATAAAGGTAAGACTAGCAGTACTTGCTGAGAGTTTACTTTTCATAATATACCTATTAATAAATTTAACATATTTCTATATTCAAATATTAATTTTTATTAATAAATAATAAACCTATTGATAGTGATAAATATATCATATCAGAGATTGCTGTATATATCTAAAGACTGGAGATTTCTGCTTTTAGCTAAGAATAGGCTTATTATATCGAACAAGCATTACTGCCGTTATCATCATCTTCAAGGATAAATTTTTGCTTTACCTTAGAATTGTTATTATACGGCTTACTATTTTTTACCGGTGGATAATTTACAGGCTCATAATTTGTAACGGGCGGGGCATAATTTTGATTTACTACAGCATTTGGACAAGTATATTTTGATATATCACGCTTAGTTTCTCTAAGCATGGCTTTTATCTGATTTAATTCCTCTTGTATCTTTTTTTCTTTATCGCTATCGTCTTTTCTAACCTTTTTATTCGCTCTACTTAAAGTCATATCATCATCGGATTCAGCGAAACCGGCTTCTACTTTTTGCCTTGCTATATCCCTTTTAATCATCTTAAGATACATTTCACGATTTCTCTTTACAGGATCGATTCTTTCTCCTCTTAAAGGACTATCACTATCATAGTCATCATCGTTATCATAATCAAGATTATCTTCTACTATATTCTTTTTAGCCAAAGTAATATATTTATTATTATATACAGGTTTTCTCTTGCCGCCTTTAGCACCTTTGCTATCAACCAATCTGTTATTTGCTGATCTTTGAAAATAGCTTCTAAAATTATCTGTACAAGCTGAAAGTAAAAACATTCCTAAAAATAATATTATAATTTTTTTTAACATATATTTATATTATTCCAAAACTTTTATTAGACTTCCTGTACAACTTAGCTAATAAGGAGGAATTTGTAGAAGACACGGAACACAGCACCGCAGCGTACGCTTTGGTACGTGAGGATACGAGTACCGGATCGACGCACAAATTACCCTTAGAAGCAAGTTATGCAGAAAGTCTAATATGATTAATGCCACATAATAGCCAAACTTGCAAGAATAAAGAGCCGAACTGCTATGTGCTTAATTAAATTATTGTTATTCTGAGGTATTTTTGGTCTTGTTGTATGTCTCCACTCCGTCATTACAAGCGACTAAAAGGAGCGTGGCAATCTCAGGACTTTAGCACGAGATTGCTTCGTCAAAACTTACAGTCTTTCCTCGCAATGACGGAAAACAAAATCTAAATCACCTCTTCTATTAGGTTACTTAATAGCTTATGCCCTTCTTTTCTTCTTTTTAATAAATTTTGTGAAGCATCCTCTAATATTTTTGGATTACTTATCAAATCGAGTATTTTATCTGCTAATTTTCCTGCAGAAATATTATTCTGCTCTAAACACCATCCTGTTTTTTCATCTTCCAATAATTGTGCATTGTAATATTGATGATTATCCGCAGCACTAGGCAGTGGAATAAAGATTGCCGGTAACCCTATATAGGTCAATTCTTCTATAGTAGATGCTCCTGCTCTTGAAATCACTAAATCGGCTTCTTTATATTGCAATGCCATATTATCAAAAAATTCAGCAAATTCATAGGTAATGTTTAATTTCGAGTATATATCTTTTATTTTTACTTGATCATCTAATGCCGCTTGCTGGATTATATTTAATTCAAGACTTGGCTGTTTTTGCATCAAAATTTGGATACTTGCAGGTATCAGCTCTGAAAATAACTTAGCTCCTTGACTACCGCCAAAGATGAATATTGTAAAAAGCTTGTCATTCCGTGGCTTAACCACGGAGTCCAGTGCTTTTATTAAAGACTTTTTGGACCCCGTGGTCAAGCCACGGGACGACATTTCTATAACCTTTAATTCCCTAATATTCTCTCTAACTACCCCACCGGTAACTACTATTTTACTTTTTGCAAATTCCGGTAAATTCTTTATTTTTTCATAAGAAATAGCTATCTTTTTAGCAAAGCTTGCAAAAAATTTATTAACTTTTCCAAGGTAAGAATTCTGTTCATGAATTATAATCGGTACTCTTAAAAAAATTGCCGCAAACATTGGAGCTATAACAGGATAACCGCCAAACCCTACAGTAACGGAAGGCTTCATATTATATAATAATTTAATAGCCTTTAAAACTGCAATTGATAACCTAGGTAAAAACAAGAAAATATTACCTGAGCGTTTTAAATCTAGGATATGAAAAATTACTTTCATATCCTGCTTTATATATTGTTTGCATCTTAAATCAGTAATAAAATGCACTTCATAGCCACGTTTGATTAATTCTTCTCCAAGAGCAACTGCCGGAAAAAAATGTCCCCCCGTCCCTCCTGCTACCAAAATGATTTTTTTCATATTTCAATATTACGAATTTTGTACGAATTTAACGGCGTTCGGTATCTTGTAAAGCCAAGAAGCATACCGGTAGCGATAGCTATTGCAAGCGTTGAAGAACCACCGTAACTAATAAACGGTAATGTCATACCTTTAGTAGGAAGTAAATGTAAAGTCACACCCATATTAATTATTGCCTGAAGCCCTAATTGTGCAATTATACCGCTAGCAGCGAATTGTACAAATTTATCTGTTTCGTTTAATAACTTAATAAGACTTCTTAATACTATAAAAGCAAATATACCTATAACAATAAGGCAAATAATAGCTCCAAACTCCTCACCTGCTACAGCAAAAATAAAATCCGTATGCGAATCGGGTAGTACCTGCTTGACTGCCCCCTCCCCTGGACCTCGTCCATATAACCCGCCATGCTCAAACGCCTTAAGAGACTTACTAACTTGATAATTCTCGCTACTATCTGGATCTAAAAACGAATTAATTCTTTGCGTTACGTGCGGTAACCAAAAATAAGCAATAGTTACTCCTATCATTCCTAAAAAACCGGCTAAAACAATCCAAAATATCGGCATACCCGCAATAAACAGTTGAATACCAAAAACTGCCGTAATCATTACAAGCATTCCAAAATCCGGCTGAATAATTAAGAGAATAGCAACAATAGAATAAAGTATTACACAAATCGTAAAACTTGGAAAATCATCATTAAATTTTAGCGATAATATCCAGCCCGTAACAACTGCAAAAAACGGTTTGATAAATTCCGAAGGTTGAATAGATAGACCTAGAATATTAATCCATCGCACTGCGCCTTTTACTTCATAGCCAAAAAATTTAACTGCTATTAATAAAACTATACTAGCAATAAATCCAACTATTGCAAAACGCCTTAACCATTTTTTATTAAGACATGAAAATAATAATATAAGTCCTGAAGCGGCAGCTAAATAAAATATTTGTCTAGATGCAAAATAACTTTCTTCAAGACCTATTCTACTTGCTACTGCTGAACCTGAGGTAGTCACAAGCATTAGACTAAAAGCAAATAAGATAATTAAAGAAATTATTATTTGCCTATCGGTACTCCGCCACCATAATTTTATAAAGTTATTAGATATTTCGTTATGCATATTATAGTTATTCAATTATGGCTATATTTATAATGTTATTGCATGGATCGGAAAACACCCTCGATGTCACTCCGTGGCTTGACCACGGTATCCAGAAAAACAATAAAAAATACTAATATTATTTAGTATTTTTAACTAGACCCCGTGGTCAAGCCACGGAGTGACAGGATACTACACAATTTTATAAACAACTCGCCACGCTCTTCAAAATTTTTAAACTGATCATATGAGCTACAACTAGGTGCTAACAAGATATTTTTTACCTCCGCGTTATCACCTACTGCATCCTTATAAGCAAGATCGAAAGCCTGCTCAAGATTATCACATATTACAAAATCTACTATATTCTTAGCAGTATTTGCAAATATTTCTTTAGCTTGACCATAAAAATAAGCTTTCTTAATGTGACTGAAATAAGGCTTTATTTCCTCAATACCACCCTCTTTAGGAATTCCTCCCGCAAGCCAGTAAATATTATCGAGTGCTTTAATTGATTGCACGGCAGATATGGCATTTGTCGCTTTACTATCATTGTAAAAACTTATATTATTTATACTACCGATATATTGCATTCTATGAGGTAAACTTTGAAAACTACTTATAGATTCAAGTATTTTTTTAGGTTCTACTCCTATTATTTTAGCTACTGCATAACTTGCTGCAATATTCTCACAATTATGAACTCCTTGCAGGTTTTTATTAAAAGGTACAGCATAATGCATAAAGCTTGATACAAGCGAAGTTTGCAGGTCTTGCCTGTGCTCACGTATTTTTATACACTCCGGCTCCGCAGGCTCACCTTGAAATTCATCTTGTCTAAAACTTTCTGAATTATGCTGTAATTCAAAACTTATATCATCAAAAAAATTAGCGCTAATTTTATCATCAACTACCGAAATACCGTTTTCAAGAATTTGAGCAACCGAAAAAGGAATTAACTTTATACGCTGCTCTTGCTGCAATTTTATAAAGACTTCACGACAATAATCATTATCGATATTAATTACCGCATAACTCTCTTGATCCATTCGATCAAAGATCTTAGATTTTGCTGCAATATAGCAGGTCATATCCTGATGTCTATCTAAATGGTCGGGAGTTATATTAAGAAGCACGGCTATTTTAGCTGTAAAGGTTTTTACTAGATCTAGCTGAAAAGAAGACAATTCAAGTACATATCCATCCTTACTTGCTTTAGCTTGCAAAGCAGAAACTCCAATATTACCGGCAACCGGATAGTCTAAACCGCTACTATTTAAGATATGGCTTATTAAAGCAGTAGTAGTACTTTTACCGTTTGTACCGGTTATAGCTATAAATTTTAAGTTTTTTGATTTTGCAAATAATAAGTCTATATCGGAAGTGATTGGAATATTAAAACTTTTTGCAATATTGACTATCTCATGCGTTAAAGGAATTCCAGGACTTAAGACAATTGTATCTAAATTTTGCCATCTTGAATCAGATAAAGCAGCGATAGCGGTTTTACTATATAATTCTTCAAATATATCTCTATTTGCTTTTAAATCATCATAAACAATTACATCATTATTTTGCAATTCCTCGTAAACCGATATACCGGTTTTACCAAGCCCAAAAACACCTATTTTTTGTTTTGTATGAGAATTCATGAATTAATTTGAAAAAACATTGCAGTCGTAGTATTCAAGAACAGGTATATGAAGATCAACTTCAAAAAGAGCAAGGAGTTTACAAGTCGAGGAGCGGAGCGTATACTTAATACGTAAGCACCGCAGATCTTGTAAAACGACGTAGCCAATTTTTGAAGTTGATCAAGTATACTAATGCATGTCCTGCATTAATGCTTGTTCACCTTCATTAAATTCACCTTGTCCTTTTACATTACTGTAAGTTGTTTTGCTATGCCCAGGATCAGGTAAATAATAATGAGGCGGAACTTCTAGTGCTTTAGCACGCTGTACTTGATACTCATTAGGTCCAACTGTTGATATACCTACGGTTTCTTTTAACTTTTTACTACAAGCAGAAGTAATTAATAAAACAGTAAATAATACAAAAATCTTTTTCACTTAAACACCTATAAATTAAAATTATAATAGCCTCCTTGCAAAATGAACTTCTAGAGGTAATTTGTACGTCAATCCGGTACTTGAATCCTCACGTAGGTCTACTACGCTACGGTTCTGCGTTCTGTGTTTCCTTCAAATTCCTCTCTATAAGTTTAATTTTGCAAGGAGGCTATTTTATCGTTACCACCCTTATCGGTATTACGAATTTTTTCAGCCATAGCTTCAATTTGAGCATTATCATAATTCCCCTTAGCCTTTTCTTCAATAACTTTTTTAGTACTATAATAATCTTCTATTAAGATAATTACTCCTATTGTAATAAAGCAATCAGCTAAATTAAATACGGGGAAGCTATAATTCTGATAATGAAAATGGATGAAGTCAAAAACTGCTCCTCTAAAAAATCTATCAATTAGATTACCAACAGCTCCGCCGATTACAAAGCTATAACCGGCAAAGCTTCCGATCGTTTTTGAACGTATCATCAAATAATATAAATAACAGACAATAATCGTGTTCGTTATTAAGAAAATAGCATTGCTATATTGATAATATTCACGCATTAGACCAAAGCTAATACCGTAATTCCAAGTATAAACCATATTTAAGAAAGAAGTAACCTTAAGCATTAAGCCCGGCTTCCATCTCAAATTATCAATAAACCACCATTTACTTAACTGATCAATAATCACTAAGGTTATTATTATACGACTACTACGAGCAAATGTGAGATATAGTTTTTTTAATAGTGGGAGCATAATTGAAAATGTCATTCCCGCGAAAGCGGGAATCCAGAAAAAACAACCTTAATATTAATACAAAATTATATATTTGATAAAATAAACCTATAAAAAACAAGTTTTTTATAGATTTTACTAGATTCCCGCTTTCGCGGGAATGACATAAGAGTCGTACAACACCAAGTTGATTACGGTATGACAAGGATTCACTCTACAATGAAACTGTGGCTGCTTTATCAGCTTGCAATTCCTTATCAAGCTTAACACTTAAAGTTTTTATTTCTTTTTTAAATTGTTTAAATTTCTCTAAATTTTTTCCGTTTAATTCTATACCCGGTGTTGTTTTAACTGACATAGGATTAACATGTTTGCCATCAATTTTAACTTCATAATGTAAATGTGGAGCTGTAGCTCTGCCGGTACTTCCGACATATGCGATGATTTGTCCTTGTTTTACGATACTTCCCACTTTTAAATTTTTTGCAAAATTTGAAGCATGCGCATAAGCAGTAGATAGCGTACCGCTATGTTTTACCTGAATAAATTTTCCATAACCCGACTTCCAACCTATTTCTGTTATAACTCCGTTTCCTGCGGAATATATAGGCGTACCGGTTGGAGCTGCAAAGTCAACCCCCCTATGCATTTTAGTATAACCGAGTATCGGATGCTTTCTATTACCGTAATGTGAAGAAACTTTTATAACTTTTAGCGGAGTTTTAAGTAAGCTTCTTTTTACGCTTTTACCGTCTTCGGAAAAAAATGCATGATTATTTGCGTTATTGTCATGAGAATAACGATATATATTATATTCTTTCCCTGAAAGATTTAATGAAACATATAGAATTTTACCGTGGTGGGAAAATTTACCATCTTCCGTTACGTATTTTTCCGTTATTACGGTTGCAGTATCACCGCTTTTTATTTGACGCTGAAAATCGATTTGATAAGCATAAGCATTAATCAGCTCTATTATACTGTTATCCGATAAGCCCAGTTTTTTAAGAGCTGACATAAAATTTGCCTCAATACTTACCGACGATTTAGCAACTTTTTTACTTAAAGGTACTACAATTTCTTCAACTTTAAAATTATCACCTTCTCTAATTACTTCAATAGTTTTTAGCTTATCGATAATTATAACGATTTTATTTAAGAATGCTACCTCTGAGGTTAAATCTTCATCCTCGTTTTCGATAATTTTTGTTTCATATTCAAAAGTAATTTGCTGCCCTATTTTAAGAGCAGAAGATAATTTTCCCTCCTTTATTAAACTTACAATTTTGTCTATTTCATTTTTAGGGATATGTTGTTCTATCAAAATTGACTTTATAGTATCGCCTTTTTTTACTACTACTTCTTTAAATGAAATTGTTTCTTCTTCACTACTATCAGGTTGTACTAAAGTTATGGATAAAGTGTTGTTAACATAATTATTAACAGCAAAAGAGACAAAAACAACTAATCCTATAAATAATAATAAGGAGGCAGAGGTGAGGATTTTCCTGAGACGTGCACTAATAAAAGATGATGGTAATATGCCATTAAAATCATAAGATAGTGCGGTATCATTCATTAAAATTGCTCTGAAGATTATTTGAATCAATTTTTCATTACTAGTAATAATATGAACTATATACAAACAAATTACAATAGAAAATTGTAAAATTTTGTTTTATTTCTGTCTTAATTAGTTTTTTATTGATTAAAATTTAATTTTTTATATAAGTTAATTTTTATTAACTTATATAGATAAATATTATGCCTAGACTTTTCCTATTTGTATTAATTTTTTATTAATTTTTATAAATCTTATGTCCTGCTCATCTAGCCATAATACTGTCAAATTACCCAAAATAGAATATTATGAGAATATTTCTTTAAATAAAAACTGTCCTATAAATAGTGACATAGTTCTAGTAGGCGGTTGTTTTGATTTATTACATTACGGTCATATAGAATTTCTACGCAAAGCTAAAAAAACACGGTAAATACTTAATCGTTGCTTTAGAGCCGGATGAAACAATTATTAAATATAAAAAACGTCAACCTATCCATAATCAATTACAACGAGCAAAAATTTTAAGTTCTTTCACATTTGTTGATAAAGTACTTATATTACCTAAACTAAAAGATTTTAATGATTATGCTCGGTTAGTGCAAAATATTTGTCCTTCTGTAATCGCCGTAACAAAGCACGATCCTCAGTTAATAAATAAATTCAAGCAAAATTAAGAAATGCGAAAGTAATAGTAAGTTATTGACTTACTGCAACATCCTAATATAGGTACACTTTCTAGCTCAAATATTATTAAAAATATGTAGTTTTTACAAAAATTTATCGATTTTTACTTTAATAAAACTGTATATCCATTTATATTAAATGTAAATAACTTTATATGTGCTATGAAAAATATTATTAGACATCTTTCCAAACCAGCTTATAGAGAGGAATTTAAAGAAGACACTTCCCCTCGAACCGCAGAGTACAAAAGCGTAAGTGAGGATTCGAGTACCGGATTGACGTATACATTACCTCCAAAAGCGAAATTTGGAAAAATGTCTATTGCTTTAATTTGTTTTTTGATTGTTAGCAGTAATTGCTTTGCTTCCGAACCGTTACCTTGGCAAGTAACGTTCCAGCCGCCGGCAAGTCCGATTATGGAGGAATTACATCATTTTCATAATTTTCTGCTTTATATCTCAACAGCTATTGTTTTATTTGTTGCCGGATTACTTGGCTTTGTATGCATCAGATTTAATGCAAAAAATAATCCCGTACCGGCAAAATTTTCACATAATGTTTTAATAGAAATAATTTGGACTGTAATACCTATAATAATTTTAGTTATTATTGCAGTGCCGTCTTTTAAAATATTGCGTCATGCCGAAAAAATACCCGAAACGGATTTAACTATTAAAGTAGTAGGTTATCAATGGTATTGGCATTATATATATCCTGATCATGATAATTTAGAATTTGATAGCGTAATGATCTCTGATGAGAATTTAAAACCTAACCACAAAAGATTATTAGATGTTGATAATCGAATTGTTATCCCTGAAAATGCTACCGTAAGGTTTCTCATTACCGCAGGTGACGTAATACATAGTTTTGCCGTTCCATCACTTGGATTTAAAATAGACGCAGTCCCAGGCAGAATAAACGAAACCTGGACAAGAGTGGCTAAAAAAGGCGTATATTACGGACAATGCTCCGAACTATGCGGCATCCATCACGGCTTCATGCCGATTGCTATAGAAGTAGTAAGTAAAGAGGATTTCGACAATTGGATTGCAAGCAAGAATAAGACTGCTATGAATGGCAAGAAGCCAAAATTGGTAGCTAACTAATTATATTTAGAAGTTCTATGGAAAATTATAATACAAAAATATCTGAACTAGATAAATTACTAAACGATATAACCGATTCTAATCGACATCAAGAAATTATTAAGTAGTGATGATTCAGCAGGTAAAGAAGCATGGTAATTTATAACGCAAGTATTTTATAAACTAAAACTATTACTTTAAATTTTTTAATATATGACTAACCACAATAACCCTTATCCCCATCTTTTTCCTAAACAAGCAAAAGAAACGATATTTTTAAAACATTTTATCCATAATCTAAATATAATAGTCGGAGATTACACTTATTACAATGACGCTAATCACCCTGAGAAATTTGAATATGAAAATGTTAGAGGAGCTTATTTTGCTAAATTGATTATAGGAAAATTTTGTGCTATTGCTATGGGTATTAGTATAGTATTGTTGTCGGTAATCCTGCAAAGATATAGATTTCCTGATGAGATAGTTGAGCAATTACTTGAAATTCAATGGTGGGATTGGGATTATGATAAAATCACTCGGAATATTCCGGCAATTGTTGGAGCAGATATCGAAAAATTAAAACAGGCAGAATAATCATTATGGATATAACTACTACCGAAATTTATCACGATGGCCACCACACCCCACACGGTTGGAGGCGATGGCTTTTTTCTACCAATCACAAAGATATCGGCATTATGTATATCATATTTGCCGTTTTTGCCGGAATTGTCGGAGGTTTGTTCTCACTGCTTTTTAGGTTAGAGCTTGCAATGCCCGGCGGCACTTTCTTAAATCATGATTTCCAGCTATATAACGTGCTTATCACAGCACATGCGGTTATTATGGTATTCTTTATGATTATGCCGGCTTTGTTCGGTGGCTTTGGTAACTATTTCGTACCTCTGTTAATAGGGGCTCCCGATATGGCATTTCCACGCCTTAACAATATCAGTTTTTGGCTACTAGTGCCTGCTTTTCTTTTACTTATGGGATCAGCTTTTGTTGACGGTGGGCCAGGAACGGGCTGGACGCTCTACCCTCCTTTAAGTAATTTAAGCGGTCACCCCGGTGCAGCCGTTGATATGGCTATTTTCAGTTTACATTTAACCGGTCTATCGTCAATCCTTGGATCAATTAACTTAATCGTTACTATCTTTAATATGAGAGCTCCGGGAATGGGACTTTTCAAGATGCCGTTATTCGTTTGGTCTATTTTAGTTACCGCATTTCTAATAATTCTTGCGATGCCGGTACTTGGTGGAGCTATTACTATGCTACTTACAGATCGTAATTTTGGAACTACTTTCTTTAAGCCTGACGGCGGCGGTGATCCTGTATTATTTCAGCATCTATTTTGGTTTTTCGGTCATCCTGAAGTATATATCGTAATACTTCCAGGCTTTGGTATAGTAAGTCAAGTTATTTCAACTTTTTCACGCAAACCTATATTCGGCTATCAAGGTATGATCGGGGCTATGGTGATCATAGGCTTTGTTGGATTTATCGTATGGGCTCACCATATGTTTACTGTTGGGCTTTCTTATAATGCACTTATATATTTCACTGCCGGAACGATGATTATAGCAGTTCCGACGGGTATTAAAATATTTAGCTGGATAGCGACTATGTGGGGTGGTTCGATTACATTCCCAACTCCTATGCTATTTTCGATAGGATTTATTATATTATTCACGATCGGCGGCGTAACCGGCATAATCCTATCAAATTCGGCACTTGATAGAGTTCTGCACGATACATATTATGTTGTTGCACATTTCCATTATACAATGTCGCTCGGTGCTTTATTTACGGCATTTGCAGGCTTTTATTATTGGTTTGGCAAAATATCTGGTAAACAATATCCGGACATTTTAGGCAAAATTCATTTTTGGATTACCTTTATAGGCGTTAATTTAACTTTCTTCCCGCAGCATTTCTTAGGTCTTGCGGGCATGCCAAGAAGAATACCGGACTACCCTGAAGCTTTCGCCGGCTGGAATATGGTTTCGTCGATAGGAGCAGGTATTTCTATGTTTGCTGCCCTTTATTTTGTATTTATCGTTTTCTATACGCTAAAATACGGCAAAGATTGTCCAAACAATCCTTGGGGAGAAGGAGCAGACACATTAGAGTGGACACTTACCTCACCACCGCCGTTCCATACTTTTGAAACACCACCGCATATTGAGGGGTAATAGTGGCTTTGCTGCGTGGATGCCAAGTCATCATCATTGCGAGGAGTTGCGTTAGCAACGACGCGGCAATCTCATAAGATAATATAAAAAAACTCCTGAGATTGCCACGTCAGCATAAATGCTGGCTTGCAATGATAGGACCTTTATGAACTGTCCGGTACTATGAAGAATGACATAGCTGACAGAAAAATAATAAAATGATAATAAAATGTATAAAAAACCGATAATAGGTGTTACACCTGATTTAGCTCAAAATTGTGAAAAATATACTTACGCTGCTTTTCCATGGTACGCCTTGCGAAGAAACTATACCGATGCGATTATTGCAGCCGGCGGTGTACCGCTATTATTACCTTATCAAAGTGATACAATAAATCAGCTTATGGAACTTGTTGATGGTGTTGTAATGCCAGGCGGTGATGAGGACATACATCCTAAATTTTATGAGCCGGAATACGCCGAAGATATAGTAGTTTCCAATGAAGAACGTGATAATTTTGAGATATTAGTTTTAAAGAAAGCATTAGAGAGAGATATTCCGGTTTTAGGAATATGCCGAGGTATGCAGTTATTAAACGTTATTTTTAAGGGTACGCTTATTAAACATATTCCTGATTATATTGAAACTGTAATTAATCATACACAACCTTCGCCTAAAAACATCGTTTCGCATGCAATTAATATAGAAGCAAATACTAAACTTGCTAAAATAGCTAATAATCAACTACAAACTATGGTTAATTCGACTCATCACCAGGCTGCTAAACAACTTGGTAATGATCTTATCGTATCTGCAACAGCAGAAGACGGTATAATTGAAGCCATTGAATCAACGAAACATAAATTTGTTATCGGCGTTCAATGGCATCCTGAATATCTTAACGATAATGGAGTAGATTTAGAATTATTTAAAGAATTCGTAAAAGTTAGTAAGTAAATATTAGTTTTTAACATCATTAGATGAACATATTACAAACGCTTTATTATATTCATATCCAAGCGGCCAACAACATACGGAATTTTTAGAGCGTTCATATACGAAAGTAGAACCTCTACCATTGCCTTCTAGTTGATACTGACCATAAATTACAGGTCCACATTGTACTATATTATCATTTTAAATAAGATTTCGGACCTTTGATCTGCTATATTATCGTCAAAAACATTATTTATGACTGCTGATTATTCTTTTTTGAAAAGTTTTGCTGAGTATATCATTGATAAATTAGGTAAAGATACAAAAGTTCAAATAATATTGCCTAATAATTTCTCATGCCTAGAATTAAAGAAGATTTTAACCGATAAATATAAAATTAAATTACCTATCATTATTCCTTTTAATTCTCTTATTTCAAAAAAAATCGATTCGGATTATATATCTAAAATAGAAGAATTACTTATTTTATCATCCATTATCACCGAATATAAAGAATTACCTTTGAATAAAAATGAATCATTAAAAGCTGCAGAACTTTTAAGAAAATTGTTTAATGATCTTATAATCAATAATATCGATATAAAATTAATTGAAGTCTATAACAATTCTAACTATTGGCAAAAGATTTATAAATTTCTAGAATATTGCTTTTTAAGATGGCAAGAAGAAATATCGTTTACTCAAAAACAAACTAAAGCAGTTTATAAATTAAAGCTATTACAAGAAGAAATAATAAAAATAAAAACAGGACATAAGCAGGTAATACTCGCCGGAATATTCAAGCCTAATGTTTTTTTTAAAAGATTTGAAGAAGAATTAAAGGATTACATAATTCACTATAATCCTGCCTCCAAGCAGATTAGCGATGGTATATCTTATTATGAACCTAATGACATTTATGAAGAAACTAAACAAATATCTTATATATGTAGCCGTAATAAAGACAGACGGATTGCAATCGTTACAAATAATAATAAGCTTAAAAGAGTATATTGTAATTTTTTAGACAAATATGAAGATCTACTAGGTAATGACTTAAGGCTTACTAATATAGGTGAATTACTAACGTCCATTATTAAAATATTATGTAATAATTTTGATTTAAAACTTCTATTTTTATTACTTAAAAATCCTTTAATTAACTGCCCTACTGTGCAGCAGTTAGAGTTAATGCTATCTAATAAAAACCGTTTTATATCCTCACCGAAATATTTATTGCAATTACAATTTGATAATGAGGATATAAGAGAGTATTGCCGTAACTTAATAGATATTTTATTTACCGATACTCCACACAATATACAAGCTATTCTAACCTTAACTAAAGAAATAACTGAAAAACTTTTGCCTACTATTTGGGAAAAAGAAGGAGGAGCAGAACTACTTGAGTTTTTAACAAATTTAACTGCATATAGTAAATATATAAATTCAACGGATAAAAAGGATTTTCCTAAAATTTTTTCTTTTTTACTTTCTAATATTAAATATTACAAAAATACCGACGCTGCTAGTATTATTATAGGACGGCCTGAAGATTTAGCATTATGTGAATTTGACTTAATTATATTACCGCATTTTAATAATGAAAACTGGACACTTAGTGCTAAAGCTCACCCATGGCTTAGCAAGAAAGCATTGCAGATACTAAATATAGATTACGATGAAATTGCCCCTACTCTATATTCAGATTACTTCAATTTATTTCTACAAAATAAGCAAATAGTTATACTGAATGCTAAAAAATATGATGGGAAACTGTCAGTGCCGAGTAATTTATTTTTGAAGCTAGAAAAAGGTTCTGTGTCACCCCGTGACTTGATCACGGGGTCCAGTAATTATATGGATACCGTGGTCAAGCCACGGTATGACAAGAGTATTGAGATCCACAGCCCCTCTTTCCCAACCACCTTATCAGTAACCGAAATAGAAACATTAATAAGAAACCCATACGGTTTTTATGCTAAGAAAATTCTTGGACTACGTAAAAAAGATCATATATGGGAAGAACCTAAAATATCGGATTTCGGTAATTTGATTCATAAAGTTTTAGAGGAATATTCTAAAAATTACGACAAACAATATATTAATTTAAATTTGCTTGATAAACAAAATGCTTTAATAAATATCGGTAATCATATTTTATATAGCACTATTTTACCAAGCTACACAAAAAAAACTTGGCAAATAAAACTCACGGCTTTCAGCAAAGCTTTTATTTTATTTGATATAGAACGCCGAAAAAACTGCAAAGAAATCTATTTTGAAACTAAAGGGGAGTTACGGCTAAATATTGTAGGTCAAGATATAAAAATAATCGGTATAGCTGACCGAATTGAAATAAGTAAATCAAACAATATAACTATACTAGATTATAAGACCGGTACTATTCCGACTAAGAAAGAAATAGAGCTTGGACTCTCTCCGCAACTTATCATAGAAAGTTTGATGTTACTAGAAAACGGATTTACGAAATGTAATTCTCTGTCCCTTTTATGTCATCCCCAGCCCCTTTTGTGTTATTCCCGCGAAAGCAGGAATCCAGTTATAAATAACAATATTACTATCGCCTACGTAAAAATAACTAGTACCGAACCTTATGTGCACACAACGGAAATAGCTTTAAGCATCGAGACTTTAAATAGACATAAAGCAGGATTAGTAAAATTACTTGAACATTATATTACAAATAAATTCTTTTCTTATGATTTGAATTTATCAACGTATAATGATTATTTGCATTTGAGTCGATAGGCTAATTATGTCATTCCCGCGTAGGCAGGAATCCAGTACTTTAAAACTTTTTTTAAAGCTCGATTTATCTCGCTTTACCCTAGGATTCCCGCCTACGCGGGAATATGACATAAACAAACCATGCAACAAGGCTTTCAGTCGCTCGCAATGACGGCTTAGCAACTGCTCGCAATAGTGCTTACAACCCCATCACTAACTTAAATTCTTTACTTTTAATAATCTTACTATTCGTATTATAAATAATCGGATCGTTAATTTTTTCATGACCGAATCTATTTGTTTTAAATACCGGTATATCTAAACTATCTGCAAAATTACGAAGCACTAACATTGTGGCATCAAGATCTTTACCAAATGAACCAAATATTATAGCCTTAACATCCTCAAATAACCCTGCTTGCTTTAAGTGTAAAAGCTCACGATCTAATCTAAAAGGAACTACATTCACATCTTCTAAAAAAAGAATTTTGCCCTTAGTCTTTATTTGCCAACTCGTTCCTATACTAGTCTGCACCATAGTTAAGTTACCGCCTGTTAGTTTGCCGTTAACAAGATCACTTGATTTTGCCATATCGTTAAGAGGCACTAAATTATCTATAGTAACCTGCTTTACTTTACCTTTTAATATTTCAGCAAGCTTGGTAAAATTACCTTGATCTTGTTCCGGCTTTAAGAGATCGGCTATATTACTGCCGTGAATAGTTTTCCAGCCCCATTCTTGTGATAGAAAAAGATGTAACGCTGTTATATCGCTATATCCTATAAAGAATTTCTCTTTATTTGGTTTTGATAGCTTTAGTAAATCGGGAATTATTCTCGCAGAGCCGTAACCACCTCGTAAACTCCATACTATATTATCAGACTCATCAAATAATGCATCCCGCAGGCAATTAAATCTTACTTCATCGCTACTTGCAAGAAAGGGTAGCTTACCTTTAGCAAAACACTTAGAAGAAATTTGTAAATTTAGTCCATTAATATTTTTTAAATCCGACAAGGTTTTATTATCCGCTCCTGTTGCCGGAGCAACAACAGTAATAGAGATATTTTTTAGACTATGACCAGCAGAAAAAGTTGATATTGAAAAAAATAATATTATTAGTAAAGATATATTTTTAAGAATCATGAATATAATTGATAGGTATTGTTGAACAGGTAAACCTACTATGTCATGCCGTGGCTTGACCACGGCATCCAGTCTTTATTTTATTTTTTCTAGATACCGTGGACAAGCCACGCTATGACAGAGGCAAGCACTGGATTCCCATTTTAGCTAGGGACAGACATGACATAGAAAATGCGAATAACCTTAAGAAGCTATTCTAAAGCAGCATCATCACCGGCAATCTCTACTGCTTTAGCCTTGATTTGGTCAATAGTAAGGCCACTATATTCTACAGACCCACCTAATACAGTATCGTCCTGACCAAAAAAATTAATGTTCTTAACAACAGTTGCTTTATCTATATTACCTTTCCTCATATCATATACAAGCTTTAATGCTTCTTTTTGTGCTGGTAGTTCATGAGTATTAGATAGTGCTAAAGTCTTTACTTTTGCTCCAAGTTTATTCGCCGAAGCCTCTGATATTTCATCATCTTCAGATTTATCAGTTGAATTTTCGCTTATTCTAAGGTTTTCTATTATAGGTTCAACAAGCTTTGTCCATAGCTGGTCAGTTGCACTACAATCACAATCGGCTAGATATTTTCTACCTTCTTCTCCAGTTTTTACAGCATTATCAACAAACTCTTTAACTATCCACTTATTGTTAAATTTGTTATAAGCAGCTTTTATGAATAGTTCTAAATGATTAGAACCTAAATCTAAGAATTTTTGTTTAAGGTCCATAGGGATATGACTTTTTGTATCTAGCCATGTTTGCATTCCTGATAATATTTCTGACATTACCTTATTAGTGTCTTGTATCGGTACAGTAATATTATTACTCTTAATAGTAACCTCAAGTGCATTTTTAGTACTAGCATCCAAGTTAGATACTAAGTTTTCATACTGGGCTGGGTTACTTTGAGCTTCTTTTAAAATGCTTACTATTTTCTTAAATCTTGGTACTATTTCTGAATGACTACCCGTAATGCTTGTCATCCAATCCCATTTAAAATATTCAAAACCGCCGGTAGCATGATTTGGAACTGCAACATGTGCAAATTTATGGTCATATCTAATGCCGATTACATTAAGATCGTTTTTATATTTCTTTACTTGAATATCGTTATCATTGCGCTGTTTTTTAAAGTGTTGCTCTAATTTTTTCATACTCTCCTCCTTAATTCATAGTTTTTAATTAGTGTCGATGTTATACTTATATATTACTATATGTCAAAATAAAACACTAATAGAAATTAACTTTTTGCTATATCACAAGCATGTAAGTCACGCTTAAAGTACAAACTACTATTCTTATTTAAGATTACCCGATAAATCTGAACATTTTCAAGTACTCTTTGAACGTAATCTCTTGTTTCTCGATAAGGTATAAGTTCTATCCAGTCAATAACTTTTCTTGTATCTTTTATATCCCTTGGATCACCAAACCTATCTATCCATTTTACTACATTATGACTTCCGGCATTGTAAGAAGCAATGGATAGAATATAAGAACCTTTATGATTATCTAATAATTTTTTGAAATGATGCGCACCAAGTTTAATATTATATACCGGATTTCTAGTTAAGTCTGCTACATTACATTTAACATTTATGGATCTTGCGGTATCACAAGCAGTACCTTTAATAAGTTGCATGAGCCCCATAGCATTTGCATAACTTACTGCTTTATGATCAAAAACCGATTCTTGTCTAATTATTCCATAAGTTAAATGAGGTGGGATAGGCAAACCTACTAGATTATAAGGCGTTGGAAAAGCACAATCCGGAATAAAAGCATTATTTTGGGCAGCAATTTTTGCCACCTCAACCATATGATTAGTATTATTATTGGCTTTAATAATATTCGCAATTATTTGAATTTCTGCAGAATTTTTAGTATTTTTCATTGCTGCTTTGGAATATATCAGGGCTAAGTAGTTTTTATTATATTTAACCAATAACCTTATTGCTTTAATAATCTCTTTATTTTCTATAATTTTCCTTTCTTCAGAAGTTATTACGGGAATAGGAGGTAAAACTAACTTTGTCCTATTTAATTCAATATTTGCTACCTGCCCATAAAAGGTAAAAGAATATTTAGCTGCCTGCTCGTAAAATTTTCTAGCCATTTGCTTATCGCCTTTTGCTACATAAGTACGACCGAGCCAATAAAACCCACGTGCCAAACTAATCGGAGTCTTAACAACTTTAATAAACTTATTAAAATGTACTAATGCTTGATCAGGCTTTTTTAAAAAACTTAAAGAAAGCCAGCCCGCAAGCCACTCCTGCTCCCTTATAGTTTCAGGACAAGTAGCAAAAGGAAGCGTTGCCATTCTATAGCTATTAGCAAAATCTTTGTAATCGATGAATTCACGAGCATAATAGGACTGAATACGACACCATTTAGCAAAATGTTTACGGTTATTTTTAGCTTTCTTAAACAAAGTAATAATTTCCTTTGTCGGCTTTTGCATTTTTTTAAAATCTAAATAACGATATAATAAACCGGAAGTATAGTATTTTTCAGGAACACTTTTAAAAAGCTTTTCAGCATTTGGCGATTTACCTATAATCGCAATTTGGACTTTAAAAGCATTACGGTAACCTTGCTCTACATATTTCAGGGATTGCTCAGCAGATCTAATATCATTTTTCCATAAATGTTCTTCTATTCGCTCTAAATGATCACTCGCAGTTAAATATTTATGCCACTTATTGTAATATGCATTTTCTTCTTCAGGAGTGAAATTGGCGTATACCCAAGCCTCTTTAATAATAGGTAGTAATATCTTCTGATCTTTGATTAAACTACTTGCAGCTGCTGCATAAAATTTATAACCTTTGCCGGTAAGAGGAGGATGTTTACTAAACCAATCAACAATGACTTTTTTATTTGTATTATTATTTAGATATTCTTCTGCTCTTTCTTCAAGCAGCTTATTTTGAGGCCAATCCGGGTTATTGCATAAAAACCTTATTACATGTTCAAAACTATTATCTGAATATTTATTATCTAAATATTTCTGAGAAAGTACAATTTTTGTTAAAATTTTATTATTTACTTCTAGAGCTAAATCTTCGGCTTGTGACCAATTTTTTTGATCGATATAGGTAAAAACTTGCTTAACATTATCTACAGCATCAGAATTAGCATTTACTTTCAAAGCTAATAACAACAATATAGAGGTTAACAATTTTATTGTGATTTTCATAAGTTTTATGATTTGTTGCGTGGATACCTAATAGTCATTACGAGCTACTAAAAGCGTTGTTGCATGGCTCGTTAATGTCATTCCCGCGAAAGCAGGAATCCAGTAAAACCTATAAAAAACTTATTTTTTATAGGTTTATCTAATATGTAATTTTTGTATCAATATTAAGGTTATTTTTCTGGATTCCCGCCTACGCGGGAATGACATAGAGACCCACTAAACACCAGTAGAACCAAAGCCACCGCTACCACGCATCGTTTCCATAAGACTACTACTTTCTTCCCATAATATACGTTCGTACTTTGCGATTATCATCTGTGCAATTCGCATGCCTTTTTCTATAATAAAATCTTCTTTACCGAGATTAATAAGAATGACCTTTATTTCACCTCGATAATCTGCATCAATAGTACCGGGTGAATTAGCAACCGTGATACCGTGTTTAACGGCAAGACCCGAACGGGGTCTTATTTGGGCTTCAAACGAATCCGGTAGTGCTATAGCGATGCCTGTTGGAATTAGCTGTATTGCGGCTGCTTTTATTGTTATAGGTTGCTCGTTTGCGGCTATTAAATCCATCCCCGCACTATGCTCTGTAGCATATTCCGGCAAACTGCCGGAAAAATTTTCTAGTTTTTTAATTTTAACTTGTGTTATTGTCATATTATTTCATATCAAATTTATCGTTAATAATTTTATTTTCTACCGCATCAATTAAAGAATGAGCAAGATTATCGGTTAATATCTTACTTCCCATGCCAAGTTTCTTTTTAAGCCAAGGTTGCTTAGCACACAGATATTGAAACTTAATATTATCACCGAATTTTTCTTTCATTACGCTATACATATCACCTATGCCATCAATTAAGCCGTAATCAAGCGCCGTTTGCCCTGCCCAAAATTCACCGTTAAATAAAATTTCGTCTTGCTGAGTTAACTTCCCTGCTCTTCTTGTTTTTACATATTCTATAAAATGTTCATAAACCTGCTTTTGCAAATCTTTGATAATTTTAAGATCATCTTTATTAATAGGTTTAAACGGATCCAATACTGATTTATTCTTGCCTTCTGTATAAACTCTTCTCTCTATCCCAAGTTTATTAATTGCTTCATGAAAACCGAATCCGCTTGATACTACTCCGATACTACCGATAACCGAACTCGGCAAAGCATATATCCGGTCACCGCTGCAAGCCAGCCAATATCCGCCTGAAGCCGCCATATCTTCAATAAAACTATAAATTTTTATTTTATTTTCTTCAGCAAGATCACGAATACGTTTTGCAATAAGTTCAGATTGTACCGGAGAACCGCCGGGAGAATTAATAATTAAACATAATGCTTTTAATTTCTTTATTTTAAAAGCTTTTTCTATTAGTGCATTTAATGATTCTAACGTAAGTCCCGATTGCATAGTACTTACTTTACCGATAACACCGCTAAGGCGTAAAACGGCAATCACCTCTTTAGAATTACCAAAAACCGAAGCAAATAATTGGTCTAATTTACTTATCTGTCGTTTGGTTATTATCTGATCAAATTCAGCATTCGCCATAGTTGATTTATTTACTTCATTCATTAATTTTACTCATTTTTAATTTAATATACTCGTTTCATTTGAAAAATTGGCTATGTTGTCTTATAAGATCTGCGGTACTCACCTATTAAGTATACGCTCCGCTCCTCGCCTTATAGACTCCTTGCTCTTTTCCAAATTACACTTCGTCTATTTACTTGGAGTTACTATAGAGCATCCTTTTTTATTGGCAGCAAAGGCTTAGCCGGTTTATTCAGAGATTGCGCGTTATAACTATTTTTAGGTTCAGGATAATTTCCGGAAATGGCAGATAAAATAGTACCTCTAACTTTTTCGTCATACCAATTTGTATTGCCGACAAAGCTAGTTACTATTTTGCCGTTTGGGTCTATTAATATACTAGTCGGCAAACTAACAACCCATAAGGCTTTAAATAATTCATTTCTATAATCATGATAAATCGGCAAATATCTTATTTGATAGCTTTTAAAATATTCTTTCACAACTTTTATGTCTTGATAATCTTCTGAAATCGGAATTACTGAAAAAGGTAATTTCCTAAAATCTTTTTGCAACATATCAAGGTCAGGCATTTCTTTGACACAAGGAGCACTCCAAGTAGCCCAAAACACTAACAATATAGTCTTTCCTTCAAACTGATCAAGAGAATATTGATTTTTTTCTTCATCAAAAAAAATTATATTATCAGGAACGCTTGAACCTCTTAAAAATGCTAATTTATCCTTAGGCTGCTTATAGAGCCTAGCATGAATTTTAGGAATAAAAATTATTATAGATAATAAAAATACTATAATATATATAAGATATTTATTATAATTTCTTAAGGTCATATAATAATTTATAGTAATGAAGACATTTTATTTATTCGTATTAGCACTTACATTATGTAGTTGTGGTATAAAAAAGCCTTTAGAAGCACCGCAGAAAGAGGCAAAACGTCATTGCGAGCAGTCGTAGACTGCGTGGCAATCTCGTCAAATATCCTGAGATTGCTTCGTCAAATTACTTCGTAATTTTCCTCGCAATGACGTACTGTATCAATACCTCTTAAGCGTCGTACCTTGCAAAACTAAGTCAAAACAATAAGACGGCATATTTTCTTGCGGTTCGATCAATATCGGATTTACTTCACCGCACTCATTATCACACATATTTTGATCAGATAAGTCTAAGCGTGTTTCGAGAGTAGTAAGACTAGGATGCTCTATTCTTATATTTGCACTTCTCAAATAACGAGAAGATGTATAAGGCAACATACTAATAAAGTAATATTCTCCTTTATTATTAGTAGTAGCAATACCGGAACCGGTAAAACTTGAATCGCTTTTACTTGTAAATCTTCTTTTATCAACTCTAGTTTTTAAAGGTTCGTAAGGATATTTACCCCCGCTTCCTGCTTGCCATAAATAAACTTTAGCATCCGCAACCGGCACGCAATTTTGATCTAATACTTTTCCTTTAATTAATATCCTTTCACCGTAAAATTTTGATAATCTTCCTGTTTTACGTAATAAATTATTAGTAGTTTCAAAAACTTTCGGTTCATAATCATTAAATATATTTCTAGTAATTTTACAACGATTAAGCTTATTAGGGTAAGTTTTAGAAGCAGCAAATATGTTTAATGTCCATAAACATAAAAAACAAAATATAAATTTTTTCACTTTTCACCGCTATATTTATAAAATTCTGCATCTAAATTTAAATCAATTATTTTTATTAATCAAATTATTTTTATTCTCATTTGATTATTAAGTAATTGATTGTTATAGTAAACTTTGTTATACTAAAAATATTATATATATATGCAAAAATTTTTATCTTTAATAATTGTAATTCTAATACTTTACAATATAGTAAAGTTAAAAATATCTCCCGACAACAATAATCTTACAACTGTAGAGCAAACGGCTTCAAATAATTCATCTACCGATGAAAACCAAACTAGTATAAATAATGAACCTCCTATTTCATTAAACGGCAACTTATTTGAACGTACGGTTTCAAAAATAGTAATAAATGCTCTTAAAACCGAAGAAGGGAAAGCATTTTTTGAAAATATTTTACAACCGTTAAATGGACCTATCAATCCTAATGATTACACTATTGAAGTACGTAAGGATTTAGTAAAAACACTGTTCAAAATTAATACGCTCGGTAGCGGTAATATCGGTCCCGCTTCTTGCGGACATGTAGTTACCGTATTTTATCAAATATCAGATATGAACAATACTTTAATATCTGAAGATACTAAGACTTTTACTTTAGGCTCTGCTCCTGTAATGCTTGGCTTAGATAATGTAATAATCGGTATGATGGTAGGAGAAGCACGAGAAGCTATTATTCCGGCAAAATATGCTGTTAATAATAGTAATAATATTATCTTCGATGATGCTTATAATTATAAAGTTAATGTAATTTTAAAATCCATATTACCGCAAAATTTTGTTAAAAGTAATGAAGTTAAAATTTATGACGATGAGATAGCTTATCGTGTTCCTTTATTATGTGGTGAAAAAGTAAGCTTTAATGCTAAAATTACTCGCTTATCAAACGGTAAAATACTATATGATTCAAAAGCAAAAGGACAACAAATAGATATGAAAATCGGCGATATTACATATCCTTTAATTTTTTCTTACGCCTTGCAAGGTAAAGTAACGATTGGAACACGCAGTGTTATTGCTGAAGGCAAAACATTTAAAACTTTAGGTTCTAACATAAATAAAATTATTTCTCATGAATCATTACCGACAAATGAATATCTTTTGCTTGAACTAGGAGACTTTAAACAAAATTAAATAAATATGAAACAAAATAAAATTCAAAGACAAAAAAATTATATTTTATTATCTATCCTTGTCATAATGATAATAATTGTATATCTTATAGCATTAATAAAAATTGCAGGATAAATTTTGTAATTATTAAAAATTTAAAACTCAAATTAAACGAGTATATAAGCATCTTACTTTAAACTTTAATTATAGTATGGAAATTATTAAAAAAAACAAAAATATTATTATATTAGTAGGTTTAATATTTTTAGCAGTAATTATTTATATCTCTACAAGTAAGAGTTCCGATAATAAAACAAACGATAATATATTAGAAGTAAAGATAGCTATACAAGATCATAAATTTGTTCCGAATATAGTTGAAGTACCAAAATCGACTAAGATAAGGTTAATTGTTCATAATGAAGATGATACGGTAGAAGAGTTTGAAAGTCATGATTTACATCGTGAAAAAATAGTTATGCCAAATGAGTCAATACATATTATACTTGCACCTCTCAAGTCCGGAAAATATGAATTTTTTGGAGATTTTCATCAAGATACGGCTCAGGGTTTTATAATTGTTAATGATTAGATAAAAAATATGTTTAAAATTGCTTTAGTAGTGTTTCGTGAATGTTTAGAAATATCCTTATTACTTGGTGTAATACTCGTCGTAACAAAACAAATAGAAAAATCTCGTCTTTATATTATTGCTGGAGTAATGCTTGGAGTAGTATTTGCTTCAATTTTTGCATTTTTTACACGTAAATTATCTTTATCTTTTGGCGGAATAGGCGACGAGTTATTCGATTCCGGAATTATGATACTAATAACAATTCTGATTAGCTGGACAATAATATGGATGCAAGGTTACGGTATAAAAGTAAAGCAACATATAAACGACTTATCAGTAAAAATTCATGAAGGTAATGCCAGTTATTTCATGTTGTTTTTTTTAGTTGCCACTACTATATTACGAGAAGGTGCAGAAATTATTATTTTAGTATATAGTATATCTTCAGTTGAAACAATATCAAGCAGTATTTACTTGCAAGGAGTGATAATAGGTGCTACAAGTGGCTTCTTACTTGGTTTAGTAATATATTTCGGTTTCATTAAGATTGCTAATCAAAAATATATTTTTAAAATCTCTACCATATTATTAATGCTAATAGCAGGCGGATTTGCAGCAAGTGCTGCAGGTATTTTAACCTCTTCCGGTCTAATTATGTTTTTATCCGATCAACTTTGGGATAGTTCATGGTTAGTAGCAGATAGAAGTATGATAGGTAAAATCTTACATGTTGTTACCGGTTATATTGCAAGACCTAACGGGCTACAAGTACTGGCTTATTTTACTACTATATTACTGATAAATATTTTCATACAAATAAAATTAAGATATTCCAAAAATAACTTAATATCAGTACAAAAAAATGAATCAAATTAATTTTATCAAAGAGAACAATTAAATTAAATATGTTAAAACTTTTATCAGAAATTGGTCCGGTAATAGCATTTTTTGCAGGCTTTTTTTATGGAGGCGGTATACAACACGCTACTCTTTATATGCTTATTACCTCTGTTATTTGTATTACCCTTTGTTATGTTATAGATAAGAAAGTATCCAAGCTTTCTATTATTTCTACAACTGTTTTATTAGTTTCGGGAAGCATTACTTTAATTAGCGGCGATTCAATGTATATAAAAATCAAACCTACTATATTATATGTTATTTTTGGAATAATATTTCTCATGAGCGGTATAAGAAAAAATCCTTTTATCAAATATGCTTTAGAGAGTATAGTACGTCTTAAAGAAGAAAGTTGGATAACCTTAAGCTATAGAACAGCGGCTTTTTTCTTTTTTATGGCTGTAGTTAATGAAGTAGTTTGGCGTAATTGCTCAGATGAAACATGGGTAAAATTCAAAGTATTCGGTGTAATACCTATTACTTTTATATTTATTTTACTGCAATTACCTCTTTTATTAAAGAATAAATTACCGGATAGTAAGATATGATATATAATATCTTACTATTTTTACTTTATGTCATTACCACGTAGGTGTTGTTGCATGGACCGGTAAAATCCACTGTGTCACCCCGTAGCTTGACGACGGGGTCCAGCTTAAAATACTAATAATATTAGTATTTTAAGCTGGATCCCACGATCAAGTCGCGGGATGACACAGGATCCCTGCTTTCACAGAGATAACACCGATGGCTTTTTAAAAATCGTAGGGTACTATTGTTATGATATTACGAGTTCTAATTTTTATAGCTCTTTCTTTTAGTCTATCTGCTTGTTTACCTGCTATTTTTACCGCAGCAACCACTACCGGTATTGTTGCTTCAAAAGATCAACCAATATCTGAAACATTAAATGATTCAAGGATTTCTGCCAGCATTAAAGCTGATTTAGTAAAAAATAATTTTAGAGATTTAGGTGCTAAAATAAAGGTTGAAGTATCACAAGGAAGAGTATTATTAACAGGAAATATTCAAAAAGAATCTGATGCGTTAAAAGCCGTAGAAATTGCTTGGAATCAAAAAAGCGTAAAAGAAGTTATTAATGAGTTGAAAGTAAATAAAAACAGTAATCATTTTGACTTAGCCCAATATACTAAAGATAGTATGATAACCACGCAAATTAAAGCTAAAAATTTAGTCAGAAAAGACATTAAATTTGCTAATTATACTATTCTAACTATAGATAATATTGTTTATTTATTTGGAGTTGCAAGATCAGAAGAAGAGCTAGAAAAGCTTGCTTCTATTGCATCAAAAATAAAAGGTGTTGAAAAAGTTGTGTGTTACGCTAAAATAATGAATAACTTTAACACCAATAATGATAATAGTGAAGAATCATAAATTCAAATTAGACCTCTTGCAGAATGAAGCTAATAAAGAGAAATTTGAAGGAAACACGGCATGTAGCACTGCAGCATACACTTTAGTACGTGAGGATGCGAGTACCGGATTGACGTATACCGCAGATATTTCAAAAGTTGGAAATCAAATAAGTGGTGAGCCTGCACAGCGTATAAAAATACGTGAACACAGGCGAATCCCGAAATTTGACTTACCAAATCTTAAAGTATCAAAGGTATACAAATTACCTTTAGGAGCAAGTTATGCAAAGGGTTTATTACTTTTGTTAATTTTTTGTTTTGGTCTAAGCGGTTGTAATACCTCAAAAAGATTACCTTATTCCCACAAATATTCTTACAAAGAATTATCAAAAGATGATCCTCATAATCTAACTTATAAAGGACATTATAAAGTCGGTAAAAATTATAAAATAAAAGGAAAGACTTACAAACCTCACAACCCTAAATCTTTTACCGAAACAGGTTATGCCTCATGGTACGGTGGACTTAAAGACGGTTTTCACGGTAAAAAAACAGCTAATGGCGATAGATTTAATAGAAATTTATTAACTGCTGCACATAAAACTCTTCCGCTCCCTTGCTTAGTTAAAGTTACCAACAAAGCCAATAATAAAGCAGTAATTTTAATGGTTAATGATAGAGGTCCTTTTAAGAAAAATCGTATAATAGATGTTTCTCAAAAAGCGGCTGAAATTTTAGCATTTAAAAATCAAGGTATAACTAAAGTAAAAATAGAATATTTACCTAATGAAACTGAGAAATTTCTAAAAAATATTAATCTAAAAAAACCACAAAGTAAAACTTTAGCTAAAAACTCTAAAAAATCTTCATCTAATAAAGTTACAAACAACAATAAATGTAGCGTTAATTGTCATATAAAACTTATAAATTTAAAGTATAAATTGGCAGTAACTCCTTAAAAAATGTGTGAATATTAAATCGTCAATAGTCGTAGGCGTTGTTGCATGGCTCTATTTTTAACGTCATTGCGAGGAGCAACTTAAGTTTCGACGAAGCAATCTCAGGAGTTTTTGTATTACCTCATGAGATTGCCACGACCACTTTGTGGTCTCACAATGACGATACATATCAACTACGTATATTCTTTTTCTTTATTATTTTTGATTTAGCTTTTGTAGTAGATTTATTATTAGAGGCAAGCTTGATTGAAGGTTTAGGGACTATAGGCTTAATATTAAAATGCTGATCTAATAGCCCCATCATCTTTTGATCACGAGATGCGGCACTTTTACCACCTGTAACAACGGCAATCAATGATTTACCGTTCCTAGAAGCAGTAGTTACTAAATTATAACCTGCCGGTGTATGAAAACCTGTTTTCATCCCTTCTGCACCTTGATAATTTTTAGTAACCCTATTATGTCCGTTTACTACATTTCCACGAAATACAAAGCTGGTTTTAGCAAATAACGGATAAAATTTAGGATAATCTCTCTTCAAAGCCATAGCAAGTTTAGCCATATCTCTTGCGGTAGTTTGCTGCAATGGGTCATGCCAACCTGAAGCATTTTTAAAATAGGTATTCTTCATACCGAGCTGTTTAGCTTTAACATTCATTAAATGAGCAAAAGCTTTCTCTGAACCTTTCATGCCCTCAGCAACCGTTACAGCAGCATCATTAGCAGATTTTATAATTAATCCATTAATTGCCTCTCGAACGGTTATAGTTTCCCCTGCTTTTAAACCCAGTTTACACGGTGGCATTTTTGAAGCTTTTGCTGATACAAGTAATTTTTTATCTAAAGGTAACTTACCGGCTTCAATTGCTTCAAACATTAAGTATAGAGTCATTAGCTTAGTTAAAGAAGCGGGGTAAATCCGAATTTGTGAATTATGGGCCTGCAACACTTTACCGCTTTTTGCATCAATTACTAAACTAGTTTGAACAGGAGGTTTAGGGGTATTTTTTACGGCTTTTTTTGCTTCGCTTATAGGCGCAAAGAAAAATGTTACGACAAAAATATAAGGTAATAAAAATTTCCTAAACATTTTAAATAAAATATTATTCAAATTAAACCAAGTGTGATTTTTCGTCATTGCGAGGAAAAATTGAAAATTTTGACGAAGCAATCCAGTAAAAAATGCATAGCATTTTTTTATTATTTTCCTAGATTGTCACGCTTCCTACGGTCGCTCGCAATGACAATGAAAATAATACTTACTACACATTAACCTTTTTATTAAGATACATTAATATAAACAAAGCAGGCAAGGCTAAAATTATAGTAAAGAGGAAAAAACCGTCCCAGCCCATCATATTTACGAGTTTTCCAGCATAAATAGTGACAGTATTGTTACATAAACTACTAGCACTACTAAGTAAAGCATATTGTGTTGCGGAATATTTTTTATTACATAAATTACCTATATATCCGACTAAAGCAGTAGCACCCATAGCGGCAGCAAAATTCTCTATAGTAATAGCAATTAATAAAGCTTCAAAAGAAGAAGGCTGATGATTAAGCCAAATAAATGCAAAATGCGTTAAGCTTTGGGCAATACCGGTAATAATCAAACCTTTAAAATTCCCCACCCTATACATTACAATACCACTGACAAAACCGCCGACTAAGGTTGCAATCAATCCATAAAGTTTAGCTATTATTGCTATTTCGCCTTTTGTATAACCAAGCTCTATATAAAAAGGTGAGGCAACCGCTCCAAGCATAGCATCGCCTAATTTAAAAAATATTACCGCAAGTAAAATAGTTGCAGCAAATTCTCTTTTGAAAAAATCCTTGAAAGGATTAATTACTGTAGAAATCCATGAAGTAATAGAAATAATATTAATTTTTTCTCTTACTAATTCTTTTTCGTTTACGGTTATTATAAATATCGTTGCAACGACAAATATTATAGCTATAACACAGAAAGTTAGTTGCCAATTATTTCCAGTTATTTCTGCAAGGTACAAAGCACCTGCCCCTGTAATAAGCATACCGATTCGATAACCGAATACAGCGGTTGCACTAGCTATGCTTTGTGTTTCTTGATCAAACTTATCTATACGCAACGCATCAACGGCAATATCAAACGTGCTAGATAAAAAGCCTAATAATATAGTCAAAAAATAGAAAGAAGTTAAAGAAACTTCAGGATTTTCCTTGCTCATAGCAATTAGTACTAAAGCCATTAAAGAGCTACATAATATAAGCCAGCTTTTGCGATGTCCCCACCTACTTAAAAAAGGTATTTTAAAATTGTCGACTAGAGGCGACCAAAATACTTTTAACGAATATGATAACCTTGCAACCGCAAAAGTAGTAATAACGGCGATATCTATACCAGATTCTTTTAACCATACCGCAAGAGTAGAAAAAATTATAACCAGCGGCATACCGCTAACTATTCCTAAAATAAATATTTCAAATAATCGATAGTCTTTAAAAATCTTGGTAATGCGCATTGTGATATTTCATTAAATCGTCATTGCGAGGAGGGGCATAGTCCCAACGTGATGACAATCTAGGAAAATAATAAAAAAATGCTATGCATTTTTTACTGGATTGCTTCGTCAAAATTTTCAATTTTTCCTCGCAATGACGAAAATATTAGTGTTGTAATAATAATTAATAAATATAAGCTATTTACTTTATAAATCAACCATTTTCTCTTAACTCCTTATTATACAACCTATAATATTCATCTTTATTCTTAAGCAATTGTGTATGAGTTCCTCGTTCACAAATCTCACCGTTTTTCATGACGATAATATTATCAAGATCGGTAATACTGCTTAAACGATGCGTAATAATTAAAGTGGTTTTTCCTTGGCGTAATTTCTTTAACGATTCTAGAATTTTCTGTTCGGAAGCTTGGTCTAAGCTACTTGTTGCTTCATCCCAAATTAAAATAGGGGCATCTTTTAAGAAAGCTCTAGCAATAGATAAACGCTGACGCTGACCGCCTGAAAGAGTCGTCCCCTGCCCCCCTATCTGCGTGTCGTAACCATTCGGCAGATGCATAATAAACTCATGAGCATCGGCATATTTTGCTGCTCTAATTATTTCTTCTCTTGTAGCGTTTTCCTGACCGTATGCTATATTTTCTGCAACGCTTGTATCAAATAAATGAGTATCTTGAGTAACTAAGGAAATCTGACCTCTAAGTGAAGTAAGCTTAATATCTTTAATATCATGATTATTAATTAAAATTCTTCCTTCATTTGGATCATAAAAACGCACTAATAAATTACTAAGCGAAGTCTTAGCACTACCTGAACGCCCGACAAACGCAATAATTTTATGAGGCTCTAGCCTTAAATCTATATATTTTATAGCTATTTTACTCTCAAACCTTAAAGCTAGTTTTTCAAAAGTAATTTGTGGATTATATAAATCTACGTCTTTAGCATCTTCATGATCTTTAATAAGAGGCTCGGTATCCAAAATACTAAATACCCTCTTAGCTGCTGCTATTCCTTCTTGCAAATTAATATTTAACGATACCAAACTTTTAAACGGTCTATAAGCCGCTGCAAAAGAAGCCAAAAAAGCAAAAAGAGCCCCTGGCGTACTTTTCCCCTCCAGGACTAGATTACCTCCATACCATACCATCCCTCCAACTGCAAGACCGCTTAAACCCTCCATAATCGGTGAAACCATCGCATCTAGCTTAGATGTTTTTTTGTAGAACTCTAAAATATTATTAATAATCAACGATGCTCTATTACTTTCTATTTGTTCGCCTACAAAAGATTTAATAATCTTAATTGACTGAAATGTTTCATCAAGCCGAGAGGTATAATGCCCAAGCTCTTCTTGTGACTGTGCAAATATTCTTCTTATCTTTCTACCCATCCTTTGCACCGGATAAACAGCTAAAGGGAAAACAAGAAAAACTACGCAAGATAATAGCGGTTCTAAATGAAACATTGTTGCTATTAAACATACTACAGTTAGGAAATGTTTAGCACATCCGACAAGTAAGTTAGAAACAGCTCCACGCATCAAAGAAATATCATTAGTAAAACGAGATATTAAACGTCCTGAAGATTGGTTTTGAATAAAAGAAATATCGGCAAATAACAAATGCTCATACATTTTTATCTGTAAATCGTTTAGTACCCTCTGCCCAACAAATTTTATTAGATAATTCTGATAATACTCTGAAATTCCTTTTATAACAAAAGTTACAGTAAGCACTATAGGCATTATTATAAGCATTTCCTTATCATGCGTTAAAAAAACCTTATCAATAATAGGTCTAGCCGCATGTACGATCACTGCCGTACAAAGTGCTGCAACAACCATACAAAATATCGAAAAATATATTTTATTTGCGTAAGGTTTAACATGATCTTTTATCAGCCTTTTTATAACATCTGCGGCTGTGTAGTTATCATTTAAATTATTGTTATTCATTCTCGTTAAAAATATTAAATTGATGATGTGATTGATTCGGTACAGGCATTTTCAAATGCTCAAAAGCGGCAATCGTGATTACCCTACCTCTAGGAGTTCTTTGTAGTAAACCTATCTGTATAAGATAAGGCTCTATGGTTTCTTCAAGTGCATCACGTTGTTCAGATAAGGCAGCTGCAATCGTTTCAATTCCGACAGGACCGCCGTTATAATTATCCGCTATGAATTTTAGATAACGATAATCATTGCTATCAAGTCCTATGCGATCAACTTCCAAACGATTTAACCCAAAATCAGAGATTTCCTTATCTACTCTTGATTTACCGTCAACTGCTGCAAAATCTCTTATACGACGAAGCAATCTTAATGCAATTCGTGGCGTTCCTCTACTTCTTTTAGCTATTTCTTCAGAACCCGAATCGGTCAAATCAATATCAAGTAGTTTACTTGCTCTATTTAGAACTTTCTTCAATTCCTCGGTATTATAAAAATTTAGCCGCATAGGGATACCGAACCTATCACGCAAAGGATTACTCAACAGCCCGAGGCGTGTGGTAGCACCGATTAAGGTAAATTTCGGCAAGGTTATTTTCACTGACCTTGCGGCAGATCCTTCACCGATAATTATATCAAGCTCAAAATCTTCCATAGCAGGATATAAAACCTCTTCAACCGCAGTATTTAAGCGGTGGATTTCATCAATAAATAATACATCGTTCTTTTCAAGATTGGTAAGAATAGCAGCAAGATCAGCTACCTTAAGTATAGCAGGACCGGAGGTGGATTTAAAATTACCGCCGATTTCGTTAGAGATAATTTTAGCAAGCGTAGTTTTACCAAGCCCGGGCGGACCGTAAAATAAAGTATGATCAAGATGCTCATTTCGAGATTTTGCAGCCTTAATAAATACCGAAAGATTTTCTTTAATCTGCTGTTGACCGACAAATTCTTGCAAATATGACGGCCTTATCGGCAATTCTTGATCATTTTCACTTTTTTCAGGTGATAATATATTAGTCATTATTTTAAATCGAATATAATGACTAATAATAGCCAAAAAATAGTTTTATGCTATAAATTATTTTAGACTTTTATATTAGCCCTCTTCATAGAAACTAGTTACCCCTTCTCTAAGTTTATCTACGGTTTCAAAAAATTTTTCTGTATCAGTGACGCCTAAGTTTTGTAATTCTTCTTTAAGGTAATTTTGACTTAATCCTTTATATAACTTGAAATAATGGCCAAATATCTCATTTGATAATATTATATTAGGATTTTCATAATAATTTTTCAAAACTTCTGCTACATCTTTTAGAGTAAGGTTATTTTTATCAGTTATTTCTGTAATTTGTGCGTCCAATTCTTGTCTATCTTGAGATTTCATTCCTATCTTATAACCTAAAATATTACATCCAATTAAGCTTTTATTCTATTTTATAGCATCCGATAAGGCTTTCTTTGATTCCTCGCTTACTTCTGTACTTAATGAAAAATTCAATCCGGCAAGTTTAGTATTTTTAACAAATGAGGATCAGGCAGGAACATTATTATCAAAAAATATCCCACTTATATCTAAATCGCTTATTTTTGTTTCGTTTACTCTTAAGGTATCTAAAAGAACATCTATCTTATTAACATTATTCAAAGCATTTATAAAACTAATGTCGGTAATGCGGCATAGCGGATCTTTAAAAAATTCAGCAAATAACTTTATTGATTTTAAACTCCACGCAAAACTATCAGTACTTAAGTACTTTATAGTAGCGTCTCCTTGTAAAGCATTAAATAACCCATTTTAAAGCATCTTCAGGAATTTTAGAGTATCCAGCAGCTGCAAATACCGGTGATTGTGGTACAAAATTAACCTCGGTAATACTTAAAGTAGCAGGGTCTTTCTATAGCTCTTTTAATATTTCTTCAGCCTGTATTTTTCCTAAATATTCTATTAACTTGGACATATATTTTACCTATTAATTTTAGTAATTAAAATTAATAGGTAAAATAACTGCTAATTTATCAACTAAAAATTAGAATTTCGATTTTTCAGGGCTGTTTTGATTAATTCATCAATAGAGATTTCGGGATTTTGGGTAATGATGCCTTGAACAGCGTTTTGAGCTTCAAATCTAGAAAATCCTAGATTTACTAGAGCTTTTATTACTTCATTACTTGCAACGGGTGTGATATTCTTAATATTTAAGCTCTCTTTAATAATAGCTGAACCGCTTGATATTTTCGCTACTTTACCTTTCAGCTCTAGCACTATACGTTCAGCAAGTTTAGCCCCTACTCCGGATATTGCTTTAAATATATTTTTATCTTCATTATTTACAGCAATTTGAATATCTGAAGGCGTAAGGCTTGATAAGATAAATAAAGCCATTCTTGTACCTATACCGTTTACTGATTGTAGTAAATTAAAAAAAATCTTCTCTTCTAGAGTCAAAAAACCGTAAAGATGAATATGTTCCTCTCTAACATGGGTTTCGATAAATAGTTTATAAAACTCCCCTTCAGCAAGTTTACCTAAAGTTTTACCTGAAGCATAGACTAAGTACCCTACCCCGTTTACGTCAATTATAACGTAATCATCGCCTTGGGAATCAACTTTACCACTTAATTGACCGATCATATATTTACTTTTTCTTTTTACTATATATTAAAATTAGTGTCGGTAAAGCGGTAATAATTGCTGCTAAGATGTAATGAATAACAAACGGTCTATCCATCATATGACACTGCCCATCATTAGGAATAGTTTGAGCCAAAACCATATAAGCAACTATTATCGTCACTACTATATATAGACCGGTGAAAAACAAATATTTTATAAAATTTTTCATGTTAATCTCTTTTTGAATCAGTGATATGATGTTATTCCTGCGAAAGCAGAAATCTAGGGGTAAAGCAAGATAAATCGAGCTTTTAAAAAGCTTTAAAGTACTGGATTCCGGCTTTCGCGGAAATGGCATCAGAGGTTTTTTCTTCTCTTAAGTTAACACTCATACACGAAAGCGGGAATGACATTAAAAACTACACAAACTTATAATAAGTTTGATTCTTATCCCCTTTACTTATTAAAAGTTTACGCTCTAAACCATATAACAAATCTCTACTAGCCGTTGCCGTAGAAATATTTTTATGTACAGTAATATAATCTTTTCTAGAAAACCATTGATCTATTAAATTAACCTTAGCAAATTCCATTCTAGATAAAGGCGTATTTGCCTCATATGTAATATTATTACTATATAATCTTAATGCTGCAACTATTTTATCAAGCATAAACTCGATAAATAAGGTCGATTCACCAAGCTTATCACACTTACTTAAAACACTATAATATTCACTTTGATTATTCCTTATCAAACTTTCAACGGAAATATACTCAAAAATTTTATTAGCTTGCATTAGTAATAATTGTTGCCATAATCTACCTATTCGTCCGTTACCGTCTGAAAAAGGATGGATAAATTCAAACTCATAATGAAATATACAAGCTTTAACTATTCCAGAAATTTGCTTATCTTGTGCTATAAACTCAAATAAATCCTGCATTAATAAAGATACACGGCGTGCCGTAGGGGCAAAATATATAATCTCTGTGCCTTTAAATATAGCGGCATTACCTTTACGCCACTTTCCGTTATCTTCTACTAATCCTTGCATTAATATCTCATGTGCTTTTAATAATGATTCAATTTTGAAGGGATTAAATATAGTCAGATTATTGTATAGTTTTATAGCATTTTTTACTTCTACAATATCTTTTTCAGGTGCAAGTACACGCTTGTCGTTTATTATATCGGTTATCTGCTCTACGCTTAAACTATTTCCTTCAATTGCTAAAGAAGAATTGATGGTTTTAATTTGATTATTTTTTCTAAGTTTTATAGGTTGAGAGTAAAGCTTGCTACCGGCTAAAATACCAAGCTCATAAGAAATATCTTGTGATAACTCCAAGATTTTATTAGTTATTTGAAAAGACGGTTTACTATTCATTATATGATAGTATCATATGATACTATCATTGTCTACCCAGAATATTTTTGCTATATCATTCCCATAGGGTATTAGCCTTATTGCATGACTCCAAAATCGTCATTGCGAACAGCCGTAGACTGCGTGGCAATCTCATGAAATAATAACAAACTCCTAAGATTGCCTCATCAATTGCTATGCAATTTTCTCGTAATGACGTATATCTCTTTATTTTACAATACACTCATTAGACTACCTACCTCAATATCTTCTATAACACCACTTTTACGATCTTTTAATTCAACAATATTATTTGCGGCTTTTTTAGGACCAATTATAATTTGATGAGGTGAGCCTATAAGATCATGCGTTGCAAATTTACTGCCTGGACGTGCTTCGGTATCGTCATATAACACTTCTATATTTTTATCTGATAGCTCTTTATAAGCCATTTCCGCAAGCTCTACACATTTACTATCATGAATATTTAAATTAATTAGAGAAACTTTGAAAGGAGCAACGCTAGAAGGCCATATGATACCTTTCTCATCGCAATTTGCTTCTATGATAGCAGCAACTAACCTTGAAATGCCTATGCCGTAAGAACTCATTTCTATAGGAGTTAGTTTACCATACTCATCATTAATAAGTGCATTCATATTAACCGAATATTTTGAGCCTATATAAAAAATATGCCCGACTTCTATTCCTTTACTGCTGGTTATTTCTTGTTCAGATATAGGTAATTTATTTACTTCATATTTTTCTTCAGCTGCTGCGTACCAACTTTTAATTTCCTCTACATCGATATCAGGATTATCTTTTAATGTCTTAAATTTTTTATCGTAATAAATAGTACTTTCACCAGTTTCAGCGATTATATGAAACTCATGGCTTAAATTGCCACCGATCGGACCGTTATCGGCAATAACAGGGATAGCAAACACGCCTAAATCCCTGAAAGCATTGATATAAGCCTTATACATTTGATTATAGGTTTTAACGGCATTTTCTTCATTTATATCAAAAGAATAAGCATCTTTCATTAAAAACTCTCGTCCTCTCATAACACCAAAACGAGGTCTAATCTCATCACGAAATTTCCATTGGATATGATAAAGATTTTTCGGCAAATCCTTATATGACTTAATATTATGACGAAAAATATCCGTAATCATATCTTCGTTAGTAGGACCGAATAGTAAAGTATTATCGTGACGATCTTGAAATTTCAGCATTTCTTTACCGTAATTATCAAAACGTCCCGATTCCATCCATAAATGTGCCGGCTGAATGCAAGGCATTAGAACTTCCAAAGCTCCCGCTTTATTCATATTTAAGCGTACTATATTCTCGATATTCTTCAATACTTTTAAGCCAAGCGGAAGCCAAGTATAAATCCCTGCTGCTTGCTGCCTAATCATTCCGCTTCTAAGCATTAATTTATGCGAAGTTACTTGAGCTTCACTTGGCTCTTCCTTTAACACAGGTAAAAAATATTTTGATAATAACATATTTTATTTACTTTCTTGCTATATTTATAATCATTTATTTGGTTATCCCGTGGCTTGACCACGGGATCCAGTTTTTTTAAATTTTTTTCTGGATACCGCGATCAAGTCGCGGTATGACAAAATGACTGGATTCCCACTTCCGCAGAAATGACATTAATAACGTATCACCTTTTAGCAGTAAGGTTTAAAAACTCATGACGATATTTCTGCTGTTCGGCAAATATACCCGTATAATGCATGGTATTCATAACGCTATTATCTTGCATTACGCCACGCATTGACATACAGCTATGTACGGCAGAAATCTTAACGGCAACGCCAAGCGGCTTTAAATTCTCCTGCACGCTTTCTGCTATCTGTACCGTCATTTTTTCTTGGATTTGTAGTCTTCTAGCAAAAATATTTACTATTCGTGCTAGCTTACTTATGCCGACAATACAATTATCAGGAACATAAGCTATATCTACTGTACCGTTAAAAGGTAATATATGATGTTCACAGAAAGAGGTAAATTTTATATTCAGTAAGATAAAATCTCGAAAATTACAAGTTTCATAAAACTTGGTATTTAATATTTCTGCTACATCCTTTCCATAACCGGAAAATATTTCTACGTAGCTATTAATTACTCTATCAGGCGTTTGAAGCAACCCTTCTCTGCTTGGATCTTCACCAATGAATTTTAGTAACGTTCTTACTGCCTCTTTAGCTTCTTCTCTAGTTGGTTTACTCATGTGCTAGTTTTATACTTTTAAAAAATATTACTTTAACACAAATATATACAAACATCAAGCCGCCTACTATAGCAATAACCCCTCCTCCGCCCATCATTCCCATTAATAGCTTAGCTGACATCGGCATTACACTATTTGGGTCTTTCCGCATAACACCGTAACCACCGGCGAATGCTAGACCTAGTATGTGCAGAATCTGCCCGAATGTTAGGAGGTAAAATGTAAAATTAATAATATTGTCATTGCGAGGAGGCACGAAGTGCCGACGCGATAATCTAGGGAGTTTTTGTATTACCTCATGAGATTGCCACGCTCTTTTTAGTCGCTCACAATGACGTTGATACCTCCCAATACCCAAATAACTACACCCCATACAAGCAATGCTAATCCCTACTATAGACCCGTGATAATGAGCAGGAATTGCTACATTTATACCTGTGATATTCATTGCTATAAGCCCGCCAAGTAAGAATAAAGTAATAGAGCAAAGTAAGATGGTTTTGATTACTCTGTCATTTATTGTAACCGTGTCATCCCGCGGGATGACAAATACCCACACCAACTCAACCCCCATACCTATTAAACATAAAACAGGAGCAATGCCGCCTAGATATTTCATATGATTTGTATAGAATACTTTGAAGGCTCCATCGATAATATCATAAAATATATGACCGAAAAGTGTAAGAATTCCGAAAATAAAATTTAAATAAAGTAAGAAAAGATAGAATTTTTGACATTTCACTTCTCTAGCTATTAATTCTCTAAATAAACTAACCCAAATAAATATTAATATTTGAGTATATATAAATTGCAGTAAATGACCTCCGCTCCAAAAAAGTAATTCATAATAAAATTCTATCTCGATTGGAATAATTTGAATGATGTTTTGCAAGCCATTATAAGACCATCCAAAACAAACAAAGCTTAAAATAAACATTATAATAGTCGATAATACGGTAAAATTAACTAGACTATTTAAGTTCGTCCAATCGAAGAAATATAAAATATTTATAGCGTACAATAGCAACGTAACACCAAATAAGCTTAACCCCCCAATAAATACGATATTTTCAAGCATCGGTATATAATTATTCATCACCGGATTATGCCCGGCTATTGGGGAGATGGCGATTAGAAGAGTAGCTAGAAAAGCAAGTTTGGGGTAAAGGCGAAACACGTCATTGCAAGCGAACGTAGAGAGCGTGGCAATCTCAGAAATTTTGTATTGTTTCATGAGATTGCCGCGTCGAGGCTTTGCCTCTCCTCGCAATGACGTTTCACCCCCCCAAACACTAGCCGTAACAGACAATAACCAAATCAATACCGATAAATTAACATGAATAATTAAAGCAGATTTGAAAATATGCGGATTTGGGAAAAAGCTTGATAATTGCGGGGTACGTAGTACCACCAAAATAATTGAATATAAACCCGCAAATCCCAAGGATAAAATACCAAGCTTAAGCCAAGAATTAGTTAAGCTATTATTTTGTAATTGATTGGTAGAATTCATAACTACAGGTAAATATTAAATATAATCTACAAATAGCTCACAGTATTTAAATAAGCAATATTTTTTTATTTGCTTTAGAAGCTAACATACGATATTAATAAGTCAATCCAGAGTTAATAGTTAGATATGACTAACCACCTACGCATCGGTATCGGTATCGGTATTTTAATCTTTGAATAATAGGAATGAAATTTTATTAGGTAAACATATTAGTTCCCATGGTGAGTCTAGTTATGCTCCTGTCGGTGGACATTTAGAATTTGGAGAAACATTTGCAGAATGTGCTATCCGTAAAGTTTTAGAAGAAACAAATCTGATCATTGAAAATCCACAATTGATAGCGGTGACTAACGATATTTTTGAAAAAGAACAAAAGTATTACATCTTGATTTGCCTTAAAGCTCATTGTTTAAATGAGCATGAATTACAGAATCTTGAGGCTCATAAAGTAGAAAGCTGGTAGTGGTTTGCTCTTGATAATTTACCCTCTAACCTTTTTCTACCTCTAAAAAGACTCATTGAGAAAAAATGTTATTTATATAAAAAAAGTATTGATTAACTAAGTTTATCTAATTTTAAATATCCGGACGCGTATTTGTGTAAAACACTAGCAATAAGAGTTTGATAAGACATTCTTTCTTGTGCTGCAATTCTTTTTATATGATTTAAATCGTATAACGGCAATCTAATATTAATTCTTTCCGATTTTTTAAAAAAATTAGCTGCGGCAATTTTAGCTATATTTTTTGGCTCTCTAGTTCTTTTTTAGGCAACTCTAAAAGCTCATCTTGTTCAAAATAATCTAGTATTTCTTATTCTTTTTCAGTAAATTTGTATTTTTTCATAATCTAATCCTTAGCTTGACAATATCATCCTAACTTAGCAATATTAATAAATGATCACCTTGATTTATAATTATGATAATACAGATTTTATTGTTGTAGCAGATTGAATGGTGGGTTTGAGAAGACTTGAACTTCCGACCTCACGCTTATCAGGCGTGTGCTCTAACCAGCTGAGCTACAAACCCACAGTGTAGAAGTATGGTGAGCTCGCCGGGATTTGAACCCGGGACCCTTTGATTAAAAGTCAAATGCTCTACCGACTGAGCTACGAGCTCTTAAATATATTGCATATATTCAAAAATTATGTTTTACTTTATCGCCGAAAAAGGCTAATCTGTCAACAATTATTTTTTAATTTAAACTTAGGAAGTTTATGCGGCATCAGGACGTGGCTATAATTATCCCCTCAAGGCTAAGTTCAACTAGGCTTAAACAAAAACCGCTGCAGCTTATCGGCTCTATAACTTTAATCGAGCGGGTATTCAAACAAGTAAATCAAGCGGGCCTTGAGCATACATATGTTGCGACCGACTCGGAAGAGATAGCAAGCGTTATTACAAAAGTCGGAGGAAAAGTAATATTCACGGATAGTGCTATCCCAACCGGTACTGATCGTACTTATGAAGCTTTTAAATTAATTCCAAATAATCAAAACATTAATTACATAGTTAATGTACAGGGAGATATGCCTTTCATTGAACCTAGCTCTATTTTGAAAATTATAGAATATTTAAAAAACAGCAAATACGATATTGTTACACCGATAGTAAAAGTAGATAGGGAATCAGTGAAAGCTAGTAGTAATGTTACCGTAGCGGTTGACTCGGCGGGGACAGCATTGTATTTTTCGCGTAGTCTTATTCCAAACGGTGCAGAAGAATTTTTATATCATGTAGGCATGTATGGTTTTCGCAAAAACGCTTTAGAAAAATTTGTATCTCTTAAGCCAACTTTTTTAGAAAAAACAGAACGTTTAGAACAATTACGTGTCCTTGAAAACGGCATGACTATAGGTACATGTTTAGTTGAGAATGTTCCTATTTCCGTAGATACGGAAGAAGACTTAAAAAAAGCAGTAACATTTTACGAAAATATTAGTAAACTAGGTTTATAATAATGGTACATTTCATTTTTGTTACCGGCGGCGTTGTTTCATCACTCGGTAAAGGTCTAACGGCAGCATCTCTTGCTATGCTATTGCAAGCGAAAGGTTTTAGAGTAAGTGTACGAAAACTAGACCCTTATCTTAACATTGACCCGGGAACTATGAATCCTCACGAACATGGTGAGGTATATGTAACCGATGACGGAGCAGAAACCGATCTAGATCTTGGACATTATGAACGTTTTACCGGAGTTTCCGCATGCAAATTTGATAGCATCACAACAGGTGCGATATACTCAAAATTACTTAAAGATGAACGTTTAGGAAATTACGCCGGCGTTACTGTTCAAGTCATCCCGCATGTTACAAATATAATAAAAGATTTTATACTTTCAAACACCAAGGGTTTTGATTTTATTATTTGTGAAATAGGCGGTACAGTCGGTGATATTGAAGGTCTACCGTTTTTTGAAGCTATAAGGCAAATTGGTAACAAATTAAAAAGCGAAAATTGTTTATTTATTCATTTAACATTATTACCTTATGTTAAAACCGCCCGTGAATTAAAAATAAAACCTACCCAACACTCAGTTAAAGCATTACGCGCTATAGGTATTTCACCTAATATACTAGTGTGTCGTGCAGAACGTAACATTTCAAAAGGCGAAATAGATAAAATATCTTTATTGTGTAATATAGAATCTGAGTATGTTGTTCCGGCAATAGATCAAAAAAATATATATTTAGTACCGATTGCATATCATAATTCAGGTCTTGATAATAAAGTATTAAAATTTTTTAATATTAATATCATACCATCTAAATTAGATAAATGGCATGATATAATTAATAGGCTAAAAGATTCTAATTCAAAAGTAAGAATCGCTATAATAGCTAAATATCATAAATTAAAAGATGCTTATAAATCAGTAATCGAGGCACTTGATCATGCAGGTATTTATTACAAATACAAAATTGATTTAGTATGGATAAATGCTGAAAATCTAACTGAAGAGAATATTAATAAAAAATTATTAGATATAGATGGGATTTTAGTACCAGGTGGATTTGGAGAACGGGCAACTAAAGGAAAAATTATAGCAATAAACTATGCCCGTACTAATAACATACCTTTTTTTGGAATATGTTTCGGTATGCAACTTGCGACGATCGAAATAGCTCAGAATTTAATCGGTATTAAAGATGCAGTAACGGAAGAATTTAAAGTAGACGGTACAAAAATTATTGAGAAAATAAATAAAAACTGTAAAGACTCAAAAATAACAATTGAAAATGTAAAAAAGACTATGAGGCTCGGCTCTTATCCTTGTAGTTTGGTCGCAAGTACCATTGCAGCTAATGCTTATAAAAGCCTTGAAATAAATGAGAGACATCGTCATAGATATAAATTTAATAATGAATTTCAAAATATTTTTGAAAAACACGGAATAGTATTTAGCGGTTTTTCAAAAGATGAAGAGATTGTAGAAATAATTGAACTACCGCTACTGCGTTGGTTCGTAGGAGTACAATTTCATCCGGAATTTAAATCTAAACCTTTTGAAGCTCATCCGTTATTTATTCAGTTTATTAAAGCAGCGATTGAGTATAACAAATGTAATTAACAACAATATATGAGACTATTTTAAAAAATCTTGACATAGTTTTTATTATAGTCTAGGGTGCATAAAAAATAATAGCCGGACAGTTTCTAAAAAGCGTTTGAGGTCATTCCCGCATATGCGGGAATGACCTATAAAGCTCTAAGCCTTGCAAAAACATAACATTAAAAAATAAGCTCATAGTAAATCAATGGATAGCGTGGATTCTAATTTCACAATTTGGAATAAAGCCAGAAACAGTAAATTTAGGCATATAGTATGGCCGATTAGATCGTATGAATTAACCAAGTTCATCCCGATGGCTTTACTAATGTTTTTTATTCTACTTAATCAAAACTTAGTTCGTAGTATTAAAGATAGTTTTGTTGTTACCTTAATTAGCTCAGAAGTATTGAGTTTTATCAAACTTTGGGGCGAAATGCCGATGGGAATTTTATTTGTTATTTTTTATTCTAAACTCTGTAATATTATGACAACAGAGCAAGTTTTTAGGATAATTACCGGTACTTTTTTATTTTTCTTCGCAATTTTTGGTTTTATTTTATTTCCGTACAGAGAGTTTTTTCATCCCGATCCCGAATTAATTAAGCACTATATCACTGTTCTTCCTCACTTAAAATGGTTTTTAATAATTTGGGGACAGTGGAGTTTGGTATTATTTTATATTATGGGAGAATTATGGCCGGTTATAGTCTTTACTCTTTTATATTGGCAGCTTGCAAATAAAATTACTAAAGTCGAAGAAGCACCAAGATTTTACTCATTTTTTACTTTATTCGGACAAACTAATTTACTCATCTCAGGAACCGTAATTATTTATTTTGCTAAGAGTGAGCATTTCTTATTACCTTTATTTTCTCATCTAAACGATACAAATGAAATTCTTTTAAAATCATTTATTATGGTTATTTTAATATCCGGATTAATTTGTCTAGCTCTTCATAAACTTATTGATAAATCAGTCGTAGAAGCTGACAAAAATATTAAATTTAAAAACCAAAGAATAGATATATTAAAATTAAGCTTAGTCGACAGTGCAAAAGTAATATTAACTTCTAGATATCTCGGTTTTATTTGTCTTCTTGTAATGTCTTATTCTATGAGTATTAGCCTAATAGAAGGATTATGGATGTCCAAAGTAAAGCAACTCTATCCCGCTACAAAGGATTTTATAGCCTATCACGGTAAAGTGTTTTTTTGGACGGGAATACTCACGTTAGTTAGTGCGTTTTTAGGCAGTAGTTTAATTAGAATATGCGGCTGGTTTTGGGGAGCTATTATAACACCGATTATGATGTTTGGAGCAGGTGTTATGTTCTTTTCATTCACGGTTTTTGAAAATCACCTAGGAAATATCGTAAATACTCTCGGCTATAGTGCACCGCTTGTCGTTATAGTTTTTATCGGCGGACTTTGGCATGTACTTTCTAAATCCGTAAAATATTCACTTTTTGATGCTACCAAAGAAATGGTATATATTCCGCTCGATAGTGAAATGAAGACCAAAGGTAAAGCTGCAGTTGATGTTATGGGTGCTAAAATCGGTAAATCAATAGGTGCTATTATTCAATTCATATCCTTTAGTATTTTCCCGAACGCCATACATAACGACATAGCCGGTTTATTGATGTTTAGTTTTATTATCGTATGTCTATTATGGCTATATGGCGTGAAAGTTTTATCAAAATATTATAATAAGATGATACAACGTTGATACGGATATCCATTCCTGCGAAGGCTTGCTTGCGTTGATACCTATAATCTTCATGAGCTACGTAGGCGTTGTTGCATGACTCAAAAAAGGCGTACGATGTCATTCGTAGCTCAATATTGTTGCGTAGACCGGTAAAATCCCCTGTGTCATCCCGTGGCTTGACCACGGGATCCATAAAAACAATAAAAAATACTAATAATTCTAGTATTTTTAACTGGATCCCGCGATCAAGTCGCGCCGGGATGACATCGGGAAAACTGATCCACGCAACAAGGCCCAAAAGCGGGGATCTAGCACAATAACTTCAAATATCGATATAGAAGTTATTTATTAAAAAAATAAACCTAAAAAAACAAATTTTTTATAGGTTTTACTAGATTTCCGCCTACGCGGGAATGATATAAAACGATCCATGTATACAATGCTGAACAGAAATGACCAGTGCTTTTCAAAAATTGCTTGATGCTATGAATCAAACTACTGTATTTTGAACATCCTCTCCTATTAATCCTTGATCAAGCAAATCAAAAGCCTCATCCAAGCACTTATATACTGCATTTTCTTGAGCTACTTCCGAATAATTTTCGATTAACCCTAGATTTTGACAATAATAACAAGTTGAGCTTTTAAACCATCACTCTATTGATTTTTAATATAATCTAATATTATTTTTAAAACAGCTTGGCTACTATCCTTTGCTTTTTCATATTTATTTTTTAAGCTCTGTAATCTGTCAACATATATTCTTAACGTCTCTATTTCTTTACTTTGATATATTAAGCTCTCTATTTTTTCAATTTGTTTTATTAACCGCTCTGCCTCTTCATACGGTTCTTTACATTGTCTTACTAAATTTGCTTTTGTAAAATTAGTATTAGCATTGTTATGCATTAATAGTGAAAGAATAATTTTGTTTTCTACTAAGTTACGACCACAGTAATGTAATACTTCAGTCATCTGTTTATAAGTCATTCACCGTAGCACCATATTCAAGTAACATTTTGGCTTTTTTAAAATTACCTGTAACCTCTAAAGCAGTATCACCATTCTCATCTTGTATATTAAGATCAATACCTTTTTGCAGTAACTCTTTAAGGTCTGCTAAGTCAGTTACATAATGTAGGGTACTTTTGTTTTCTGGGCTATCTACCGTATCAAAACTAACGTCTTTACTGTTTTACTATTAAGACTATTGTTAATACTAATGCGTAAATCATGAAACATTTCTGGAGCGGTTTTACATTCTTTTGCATTACTCCCCTTTCCTATACAAGATTTAAAAATATTTATTAACTTAGAAATTTTAGGCATAATTATTTTTTTAGTTATTTTATTAAAATTCCATGTTTCATGGTATTTTTGACTCGACATTATATTAATATATTTTAATAAAGTCAATGTGAATGGTTAATTTTTATGAATTAACCAATTAACAATATAACTTAAAAATTCTTTTTTCTTGAATCTATTTATAATATAGTAATAGGCATATTTAATATTTGTAGAGGGAGTAATGAAACAAAATCCAAAAATCTCATTAATAGGTAGCGGTAACATAGGTGGTACACTTGCTCACTTAATTAGCCTTAGAGAACTCGGCGATATCGTGTTATTTGATGTGACTGAAGGAGTACCGCAAGGAAAAGCATTGGATCTCATGCAAGCCGGTACAATAGCCGGGTCTGATATCAAAATAAAAGGCACAAACGACTATAAAGATATTGAAGGATCTGATGCCATAATTATTACTGCCGGTTTACCAAGAAAACCAGGGATGAGTAGAGACGATTTAATTAGCATTAACACCGGTATTATGAAAACGGTTGCAGCAAATGTTAAAAAATACGCTCCTGATGCCTTTGTAATAGTAATTACCAATCCACTTGATGTTATGGTATATGTCATGCTTAAAGAAAGCGGATTGCCTCACAATAAAGTAATCGGTATGGCAGGAGTACTTGACTCATCAAGATTTAATCTTTTTCTTGCTGAAGAGTTTAAAGTATCGGTTAGCAATGTTAATAGCATGGTTCTCGGCGGTCACGGCGATGCTATGGTACCTCTTGCAAGATATTCTACAATATCAGGCGTGCCGATACCTGACTTGATAAAAATGGGCTTATCAAGTAATGAAAATATTGAAAAAATAATCGATCGTACTAGAAACGGCGGCGGTGAGATTGTTGCATTACTTAAAACAGGTTCTGCTTATTATGCTCCCGCAGCCTCAGCAATAGAAATGCTTGAGTCATATTTAAAAGATAAACGTCAGATTCTAACTTGTGCCGCTCATTTACAAGGTGAGTACGGCGTACATGATTTATATGTCGGAGTGCCTATTATGATCGGTAAAGAAGGTGTTCTAAAAGTAATAGAACTGCAGTTAACCGCAGAGGAAAAAGCACTATTTGATAAATCAGTCGAGGGAGTTAAAAAACTCATTGAGACGATAAAATAAATGATAAAATTATATTATTGAAGCACAAATGCAACAAGATTTAAAATATTGAATTAATACTAATTATTAGTATTGTTACATAAATGGTATTACATTTTGGTTTATTTTTATTAATAGAGGGAAATTATGAAACATAAGAATGAATTAGACCGGCTAAAAATTAGTATTTTAGAAACAGATAAACTAGCTATAACACGTACAACTAATTTTATAGAAGCTCTAATAAACAAAATAGACCCTAGAACGCCGGGACCGTATGTTTCTCAACAACAAGCTAACTTCAAAGTAACAAATGATAAAAATATACAGGGTGCTAGTAAAGAAATTTATTTAAAAAATCTACCTATTAGTATTGGTAAAGTTGAAGGCTTTAAGGAAGACGGAAAAGGTAGAAAAACAAAGGCTCAACTTGATATCCTAATATCCCCTTCAGATTTTTCAGCATTATTAAGACTAAGTAATTCATTACCGATCACTAATGAGCAAGAACTAGAAATAAAGGGCAATATTAATCTATTGCAATTGATGGAAGAAGTTGTTCAGAAAGTAGGGGCAAAGAGCTTAAATATAAAGCAAGATAAAAAAGTACTTACCTCACAAAAAAACGAACAAGCTATAACACACGGTCAACAAAAAGTAGAACTTAGCCTTAAAGAAGAAATAATCAAGTTAAGGGAAGCAGTTCAAGAAACAATCAAAAATCCAACTAATAATGAAGAATTTAATAAGACATCAAAAGAAATTTTAGGTTTGATTAATAATATCAACGCTCATCAACCATCTAGATTACAGGCAGCTAGAAATAAAATCCTGAGTAGCGGAGAAAGCCCTAATACTAAAAATACAAAAATAGAGGGATTTTTTCTTGAACAACATGAATGGGATAAATTTCAAGAATTAAGAGAGAGATTACAAAAAATAAAAGAGCCTAGAGAAAAATTATATGAAATGAAAAATTTTTATGATGTGATTAATTCATTAGATAAAAATATCATTCTAGGCGTAATACAAGAGAAACAAAAAGTGCAACAAGCGTCCAATCAAAAAGCGCAAGAGATTATAAGAAGTAAATTTTTATACCTTGATAATGCCTGGGATTTTTCAGATGGTTTACAAAATTTATTTGAGAAGTTAAAAAATAAAGAAGCGACAGGGGAAAAAGAACTTATAGAAGCTTCTAAAAATATACTCAGCAAAAGTATATCAGTAAATAAAAATTACTTCCGTAATACTAATAATTCAAGCGAATTAGATTTACAATATAAGATGTTGTTAAGATAATATCTCGCAAAATATAAAGGAGGCTCTAGTCTTATATGCCAGAAGTAATAACAATAACAAGATTGATATATTATCCAAATAAATTTATATCAAATTTAATCAAGCAAAATGAATCGGTACTACAAAAAGAAACAGGTAAATATTCTCCTTCTTTAGAAACTATACCTGAAGATTCTATACCTAAGTTATCACCGGCAATAGTACATTCCTCAACAGAACTTTTTGCAAAACTAGAAAATTCATTCAATGAACTAGCACAATTCACTGATAAAATATTAATAGATACCGGCAAATCTTATGTACAACAGGCAAATATTAATCCTCAATCTAATACCGTTTCTAGATCTTCTTCTATTGATTCAGGAATAGCCTCAAGTCAAGAAGAATTATCTACCACATTTGGAAAAAGCAGCTCTACTAATTTAATTGAAGCTCTTTTTAGTACAAGCGAAAATTTTATCAAATTCAAATATAGCAAAAGATAAGTTAACGGTAACAAAAGAACTACAAAAATCTATCCAACCAAAAGAAGTAAGCAATGAAAGACTTACTCAAGAAGAAATAGATAATATTTATAAGACACTAGATTTGAAGAAATTAAGGAATATGAAAAGAGCGACAATTCACGTGTTCCTCGTTTACTAAATAAAAATTACTATAAGCTAACTGATCCTCGTGAGGAGCGTAGAAGCGATAATATCGCTTTAGAGCAGGATGATACTGGAATGCTAACTTACTGATACTGATTTAGAGTGGGATGACACCGGAATACTGCCTCCTGCCCAAAATAGTGCCGTTTCAGATAAATTAAAAGAAGCAGTAGATGATTATATATCTGAGCTACAAAATGAAAAGCTATCTAAAGATACATCCCCGAAACAAGTTGAGGCAATAACTCATCCAATGCAGGAAGCAATACCGACTCCTCCTGCTCTTTCCTGGAATACTCATCCTATATTCGATGATACAATAAAGTTCTTAAAGAGGTTTAAAGAAGAGATCGATAAATTTCCACAAGATTATACTAAAGCCTCTACCATACCTCTATATTGAAATAATGTTAATAGAAATTTAGGAAGAAGTGAATTTTTAGTAAGTATGGTATCAACTTCTCAACAAGATGAGAGAATTAATGATATATTAGATAAACTTCAAAAAATTTCTACTAATTGTAGTAAGATAAGTAATAATGATGATAAATTTAATAAAGAGATTAAAGCATCTTTTGTAGAAATTAATACCACATTAAAAAATATAATGGAATATAAAGGACCCGAAATAGAATATTTAAATTCCAATATAGAAAAAGTTTAAAAGAATTTATCTAATTTAGAATCTTTGACTTATGAATTATCTAAAAATACATCTCCGAAACATATTAAGCAATCAACCCAAGATCAACCTAAAATATCTACAGGAGCAGTTACCGGTATAAAAGATAGAATAGCAAAAATTGAAGCAGACTCTGACAGCAAAATCAAAAAATACTGGACAGAAGAAAAGAAACAGACTGTAGAAAAACAACATGAAAATACTCAATCTGACTATATAACTCCTCAGAAAAATTTTGAGTTTGAAAATCGAGGTAAAGAAATTAAAGAGAATAGTACCAAAAATTTAATAAACAAATTTGAAAAAGGCTTTGATAGTAAAACAACAAGATACTGGACATCACCGGCGGGATAGGATAAATGGGAGGAAGAAAAACAGAAAGGTATAGGAAAAGAGAATGAACTAATAAGACCTCGTACAAAATTTGCAATAGAACATTCTAAACATACTCAATCTAAAGAGCCTATATATCATCCAACTCCTGAAAAATTGAATATTAACGAAATAACTCACGATTTAAAGCTAAAAGGCAATACAAAAAACTTAAAAGACAAATTTGAAAACTTAGCAAAAGAAGCGAAGCAAATTGGGACACAAGCACAGCAACGCTCCAAATCTTCAAGTAGTCCTAGCATAAAACCTACAGGTTGCAGTAAAGACGGAAGAAATATATAAGGCAATTGATGTTATTCTTGTTTTTGGGTCTTGTTGCATGGCTCGTTTATGTCATTTCCGCGGAGGCGGGACTCCAGTAAAAAAAACAAGTTTTTTATGTGTTTATTTTGTCAAATATATCAATATTGAAGTTATTTTGCTAGATCCCCGCTTTCGCGAGGATGACATTGAGTAGGTTTTTCAAGCCATGCAACAAGACTTTACTGTTGTGAGGATGACATCCTACGTAAAACCAACACTGTACTCATTAATATTATAAGCAAAAATATGAAAAAGCTTAAAGTGAGAGATAGTGACTTAAAATTTTGCCATAACAACATACTAAAGAAAGGAGTAGTTGAGGATAGAATAATACCTCCAAAAGAATGTGATAGACTATAAAGCCTCATTTTAACATTAGTCTTAAATAAGGATTGAACAATAATTTGTAGCGGTACTGCATAAAATGCTGCAAGTCCTATTAATATAACGGGACAGAGAATATTAAATATTTGTTTGTATAACATTATTTGCATTCCTAAAGCAACAATAATGCTGACAAATAAAGCCCATGTAATCTGTCTTAAAGAGTTTATTTTATCGGCAAACAGCCCTGCAAAAACAGCTGATATTCCATAGGTAGTAGTAAGAGCTATATTCATAAATCTTATTTCAGGATGATTTATAAGAGCTATTTTTGTTAAAAAAACTCCTAAGAAAATTACTAAAAAGTGATACACTCCCCCAATAGCACCGTTTATTAGTAATGCTATTATAACGGATAGTTTATTATTCCATATAATTTGCCGCAAGGTACTTTTTGATGACGTTCTTAAAAACTCGCTACTTTCTTTAAAAAAATTTCTCATCAAAATAGCAAATAAACCAAATATTGCACCAATAAAGAAATTAAAACGCCATAAATATTGGATATCGGAATTACTAGCGTAATAATAAGCTATAGCCGCAAGTAATGCACCTATTTGGCTACAGCATGAAACTATTCCTATATTTAAATTTTTCTGATTATCTCCTGTTTTTTCAGCTACATAAACCTTTATTCCGTCAACTTCTCCGGCAAGGCTTGCTAAAAAAACCATTCGACATAATGTTAGTATTACCGTAGCAAAAATACCTATTATCTCAAAGGAAGGAGTAATAGCAATTAATCCGGTAGCAATGCTACTCATGCACATTGATATCTTGATAGATTTAGTACGCCCGTATTTATCTCCGATAAATCCAAAAATTAAGGACCCTAAAGGTCGTACTATAACAGCTGCACTAAGAATAGCAAAAAAACCAAGTAGTTGTTTATCCTGCTCTATATTAGGTAAGAAATTTTGTGCAAGAATACTAGCCGATAAACCGAATAGAGCATAATCATAATAACGGATAATCGTTGTAAAAAATGCAACTAAAAAAGCTGAATTAGACATATAATATTTTCTTTTTGTGGCAACAGCATATGATACCAACTATTTAGGCTGTGTGAAAGAAAATTAATTTAATCTATTTTTACTCTTTGCGTCTACAAATTATAAGATTTTTTTGAAATAGGAACAACTACAACATAATTTCAATATAGAAATCTTTTATATTTATTTTACTATTGTAGTTTTAATTATAATATTTTATATTTGGTATATATTCAATTTTTAACCGTTTTAAAAATATGCACTTAGAATATAAAGTTACTATATCTGAAAATGGCAGAATAAATATTCCTGCAAAAATTCGTGATCAATTACATCTTGCTTCAGGAGATCAGTTAATGCTAATACTTGATAAAGAATTAACATTGATTCCTCTAAAAAATAAAATTAAAGAATTTCAAGCATTAGTAAAATCTAGAAATAAAGATAACATATCATTAGTTGACTCTTTAATTGAATCAAGAAGAAAGGAATTTAATAATGAATAAATATATTTTAGATTCATCTGCTTTACTTGCATTATTTAACTTAGAAACTGGTAGTGACAAGGTCGAAGAATTATTACCGTTATCTATTATGTCTACAGTAAATATAGCAGAAGTAGTAGCTGAACTAGATAAAAAATTGAACATATCTTTTATTCAAAGTAAAGAAATGATCTCAGCTTCCATAAATAAAATTGTAGCCTTAGATTTTGATCAAGCTATAGAAATTGGACGCTTAAAGAAAGAAACAGAACAATTTGGCTTATCTCTTGGTGACAGAGCTTGCATTAGCCTAGGATTAATTACAGGCTATCCTATATATACTGCAGATAAAATTTGGGCTAAACTGCAATTAAATTGTAAAATCGTTCTAATTCGCTAAGCTCTACGAAGATTTCTAATTGATTTGCTATTTTGAGGTATTTTTTAGCGAAAATTAATAAGATTTTTGAAAGAATAGCTACTCCTATTTCAAAGAAACCTTATAATTTGCAGCAAAAAATAACCAAAATTAAATCTTCTTAGAAATCTTCATAGAGACTAACAGCTCATTTTATGATAAAATTTGAAAAAAGAGCCATTATGATACTATAATAATTACCTTCCTCTTCCTGAGTTTTGCTTTTCTATTTTTGCTCTTCGTGCTTTCATAGCCTTTGCTAGTTCTTCTTTATGCTGATCTCCTCCTTGAGGCATTTGTTTACCAACATCCTTTGCCTCTTTTTTATAGTTTTTGGAATTGATATAGGTGGTGGCGGAGGCGATGGGGGAATAGGAATACCGCTTCCAGGCATTAGAGGCGGCATCGGTATAGTACCGCTAGGCATAGTTGGAGTATTTTTTGAAGATTGATTAACAGCTTCTGCTTGCTGCTGCTTTATCTTCTCTTCTTTCATACGTTTTATAGCTGCTAATGCTCCTTGTTGCTATAAATCTGCAGCTATCGGCTCTCTTTTTGTAGCAGTTAAGTGTTTATTTTTATTATCAAACTTTTGTTCTCTATCGGAAGCACTATTAATAGTATTATGTTCTTTTTCTATAGCCTTAAATTGATTATTAATAGCTTCTAATTCTGCAGCGATTTTCCATCTTTCTTCTCTAGTAATATTAGAATTAGCTTTTTTTTCTTCAAGCCACTTTTTCCTCTCTTCTAGTTCTTTCTGTTTTTGCTTTAATTCTTCTATACGTTTTGCATGATTATCTATTTTTTCTTCTGTACTTTTTGTTTGCTGCTCGAAAAAATCCTGTACTTGTCTGCTTTGAACTTTTTTCTTTAACTCTTCATCAAAAGAAAGCGGTTTATTTCGTACAGGCTGTCCTAAATCAGAATGTATTAGATCGTCAAAATTTTCTCTAGAAGCTAACGGTTTTTTACTGGCATTAGGTATTTGAGGATCATGTTTTCGTAAATCTTTTGTAATTTCTTGTATATTTTTATGAAGTTCTGTAATCGACGCCACTTTACCTCTCACAAGTTAATTGATTTTAAAGATATAGTAATTAAACCTCGTTTATAGCTTCAACGCAAGCAAAAGTTGCTATTTTTAGTATTTCATTAGCTGTTGCTGCAGCTTGAAGTATTTGAACGGGTTTTTCAAAACCGTTTGTTATAGGACCTATAAAGCTGTTTGACGAAAATTCTTGTAACAACTCAGTAGAAATAGCAGCTGAATTTAAACCAGGCATAATTAATACATTTGCAGATCCTGATAATCTACAAAATTTATATAATTTACGTAAATCACCATCTAAAGCCACTTTAACCGACATCTCTCCGTCATATTCAAAATCTACCTTCATGCCGCTCAGCTCTTCTTTGTCCTTGCTAAAATTATCTAGTATATTTACTGCTTCACGAATACGAGCTGTTTTTGCCTTAGAAGAATTACCGAATGTTGAAAAAGAAAGAAGTGCAACACGAGGCGTGATTCCCATATTTTTAGCAATTTCTGCAGTTTGGGTTGCTATTTGTGCAAGTTCCCAACTGTTTGGATATTCTGTAATACAATTATCGGCAATAATAATATTATTATCTTTAGCAATCATAATTGAATAGCCAAGGATGCTACGATTAGTTTTTGGTGAAATGACTTTCATGATATCTTCTAAACTATCGATATAACTTTGTGTAACACCGGTTAGAAGAGCATCACCGTCACCGCATGCTAACATACAAGCAGCGAAAATATTCTTATCAGTTTTAACAAGCTTTGCACAATCACGGTATAAATAACCTTTTCTCTGAAGTCTTTTATATAAATAATCAGTATATTTCTCTAAACTATCGCTTACGGCCGCATTCATTATTTGAATTCCGTCTAAGCTAATATCTTGACCTATCTTTTTTAACATAGCCTCAATTCGTTCAACACGACCAATTATAATCGGATGACCGTATTTCTTGTCTCGCATCATAAGAGCGGCAGAAATTACTTCTTCTTCTTCACCTTCAGCAAAAACAATCCGTTTAAGCGGTGCATTATGAATTTTTTCAGCTAAGAAATTCATATAGTTAGCAGTAGGATTTAATCTGCTACCTAATTCTTTCTTATATTTACCTATACTAAAATCTTTAACCCTAGCAACGCCGCTTTCTATTGCAGCAACGGCAACCGCCACTGCTACTACGGTAATTAAACGAGGATCAAACGGTACAGGAATGATATATTCCTTACCAAAAACCATCTTACGCCCTGAATAAGCTTTATACACCTCTTCCGGTACAGGTCTACGGGCTAAATCTGCAATGGCTTTTGCTGCAGCTATTTTCATTTCCGTATTAATAGTCTTAGCTCTTATATCTAATGCTCCTCTAAAAATATAAGGAAATCCCATAACATTATTAATCTGATTATTATAATCAGATCGCCCTGTTGCTATAATCGCATCATCGCGTACAAGTTGTATATCTTCCGGAGTAATTTCCGGATCAGGGTTAGCCATAGCAAAAATAATCGGATTACTTGCCATTCTACTCACCATATCTTTAGTTACTGCGCCTTTTACCGATAACCCTATAAATACATCAGCGTTATTTAAGCTTTCCGCTAAAGTTCTAAACTTGGTATCACTTGCATATAGCTCTTTCCATTTATTCATACCTTCTAGGCGTCCTTTGTAAACAACGCCTTTAGTATCACATACAATAATCTTTGATTTATCAGCTCCAAGAGCAATTAATAAATCAATGCAAGCAATAGCTGCTGCACCTGCTCCGTTAACTACGATTTTTAAATCTTCAAGCTTGCGATTAGTAAGATACGCAGCATTTATTAGCCCTGCGGCGGTAATAATCGCTGTTCCATGCTGATCGTCATGAAAGACCGGTATATCCATTAAAGATTTTAATTTTTCTTCTATAATAAAACATTCCGGAGCTTTAATATCTTCAAGATTAATACCCCCAAAACTATAACTGAGATACTTCACGGCATTAATAAATTCTTCAGGATCTTCCGTATTCACTTCCAAGTCAATTGCATCAATATCAGCAAATTTTTTGAATAGTACCGCTTTACCTTCCATCACCGGTTTTGAAGCGGCAGCTCCTAAATTACCAAGCCCAAGTACGGCAGTACCGTTAGAGATTACGGCCACTAAATTACCGCGAGCAGTATATTTATATACATCCTCTAAATTTTTAGCAATTTCAAGGCAAGGAGCCGCAACCCCTGGGGAATAAGCAAGTGATAAATCTTGCTGAGTAACTAAAGACTTTGTTGCAGAAATAGCGATCTTACCAGGCTTATCTTTTTCATGATATTCAAGGGCCTCAGCATAATTTATTTTATTCATTTCATCCATTTTAGAAATTCCTGTTTTATTTGTTTGTTTTAGTTTTTCGTCATTGCGAGCAGACGCAATAGGCATCGACGAAGCAATCTCAGGCAACATTCCTGAGATTGCCACGCTCCTTTCAGTCGCTCGCAATGACGTGGTAAATTCACCCCATTATATACATAATAATTGATATAGTAACTACCGAGAAAAAAGTAGTAAATGTTATAATCGACGCCATAGAATCAGGATCACCGTCAAGTTGACGAGATAAAACATAAGCCGTACTCGCACATGGAAGGCAGCTATATAATATTCCTACCGATCTATCTAATCCGTCAATAGACATTAACCATAGTACTACTACACTAACTAGAGGAAATGCAACTAATTTAACAAAGCTTGTAAACATTACATTATGTAAAAGCTCTTGTCTAATAGTAAAATTAAGCCCTGCCCCAACATTTAGCATACCGATAGCTAAAGCGGCATTAGAAAGGCTATCTAACGTTTTCTTAAGCCCTAAATGTAATTCAAGATTTGAGTAATTAAAAACGAATCCTACTAAACTTGCGATAATTAACGGATTACGCACAATTAATTTCATCATTAAAACAAAACTAGTGCTAATAGTATTAGTCACGGATTTATTAGGGATATAATAAGCGAAAATCATTACCGATAAAATATTGGTAAAAATAATCATATAAGAAGAAATAATGGCAACGATTGAAAGTCCGCTAGAACCAAGCAAGGGGCTACTTACCCCAAAAAAAATGTAGCTATTATAACGAATCGATCCTTGAAAAATGGAAGTAAATTGGACTTTATCTATGTTGTATTTTTTTTGGTAAATTATAAGACCGATTGATACAAGAATAGTGGATATAATAAGAGCCACTACTAATTTAATTATGGGTGCAATGCTTAAATCGGCAGTAGATACGTAACTAAACAACATGGCAGGAAATAGTACAAAATACGATAATTTCTCAATACCACGCCAAAATTCTTCTGAAGTTAACCATTTATTTTTGATAATACTACCAAGCAGCGTAATTAAAAAAATAGGTAACGTACTACAAAAAATTTCATTCATTTGTTAATAGTTTTTATTTTAACGTCATTGCGAGGAGCGAAGCGACGTGGCAATTTCGTCCAACTTCCTGAGATTGCCACACTCACTTCGTTCGCAATGACGCTTAGATACCCATGCGGGAATGATATATAGGCTACAACTGCCCTTCAACCAGCTTTTTCATTTCCTGCACCCCGTAAAGCTTTATAAAAGTCCCAAGTCTTGGACCTTCATTCTGTCCAAGCAATATTTGATATAAATCTTTGAAGTAATCACGCAGATTTTCATATCCTGCTTTCATTCCTATATCATATATTGCTTTCTGAATTGCTTCAGCTTCGGTTTGATCAGCTATATCAGATAACATATCTAATATATCCTGCAAAATAACCTTATGCTTTTCAGAAGGAGATAAATATGATTTATGTGCTTTAATAAAGTCATTATAATATCTTATAGCAAATTCTGCTAAATGGTCAAGATAAGGGTTAGTATTTGGAGTTGCTTTTGGCTCATATTTGCTAATAAATCCCCAAAGCACCGATTTATCCGAAGGATTACACACAGAAGTAAGATTTAAAAGCAACGAATAGGTAATTCCAAAAGTCTCAATTTTCGGTACATTTCCGTGATGGATGTGATAAACGGGATTTGCAAAACGCTTTGCCCTGTCCTCTTCTAAATGATATTTCTGGTTAAAAGTAATATATTCATCAACATTTTTAGGAATTACATCAAAAAACAAACGCTTAGCTCTAGTCGGATTTTGATACATAAATAATGCCATACTTTCAACAGGAGCATATTTAAGCCAATCATCAATGCTAATACTATTACCTTTTGATTTTGATATTTTCTCACCGTTTTCATCTAAGAATAACTCATAACATAACTGCACCGGCGGCTTTCCTCCTAGGATTCGGCAAATTTCCGAATAAAGACGAGCATTTGCCAAATGGTCTTTGCCGTACATCTCATAATCGACTTTAAGCGCAGCCCAACGCATACCAAAATCCGGCTTCCACTGTAATTTGCAATGCCCTCCCGTTACCGGTACTTCTATATAATTACCGGCTTTGTCTTTATACGTTACAGTGCCTGCTTTAGCATCCCATTTCTCTATAGGTACTTGCAGTACCTTACCTGTTTTCGGACATATAGGCATGAAAGGTGAATAGGTAGCCTTGCGCTCTTCTCTAAAAGTCGGTAGCATTAGCTCCATTATCTCGTCATATTTCTCAAGCACCATTATCAGCATCTCATCAAACATACCAGCTTTATAACAGTTAGTACTGCTATAAAATTCATACTCAAAGCCGAATTTATCAAGGAATGAGCGAAGCTTTGCATTCATATAATGCCCATAACTTTCACATTCACCGAATGTATCAGGGATAGAAGTAAGCGGCATATCCATATACTGTGCCACCATTTCAGGATTTGGGATATTGCTAGGTACTTTACGAAGCCCGTCCATATCATCGGAAAAGCAAATTAGTTTAGTCGGAATATCGGATAATTGCTCAAATGCTTTCTGTACCATCACCATACGGGCATTTTCACCAAAAGTACCGATATGAGGTAAACCTGAAGGACCGTAACCCGTTTCAAATAATACATACCCCTTCTCAGGAATTTGACCGTTTAAGCTATCTAATATCTTCTTAGCCTCAACAAAAGGCCACGCGTTTGACTTAATAGCATCTTCCCAAATTTCTGACATTGATTTTTCTTGCACTTTAATTAATAATCAGTGACAATATACCAAATTTATTTATTTGTAAAATATCAAATTAAACGCCGTCATTGCGAGGAGCGAAGCGACGTGGCAATCTCATCAAACTTCCCGAGATTGCCACGCTCCTTGCAGTCGCTCGCAATGACATTAAGAACAAAAAAAACATGCCATTTAATACTATTATAAATTACATCAGAAAAGATAGCTATAAAGTTCTACATTTAGGACTGATCGCAATTTCTATAATAGCACTTTCTACCGCTTATATTGCTGAATATATATTCCATTATACACCCTGTCCTTTATGCGTTTACGAACGATTTCCCTATTTAACCCTAATCAAAATTTGCTTAACTGCTTTAATCATCCGACAGTTAAGTAAATATACTTTAATATTCATTCTCCTAACTATCCTTAGCTCTTGTATATTATCAACCTATCATAGCTTCGTAGAAAGAGGCATAGTACAACCAAGTGCTCTTTGTTCATCAATGCTTCATATCCCGAAAGGCTTGTCTATACAACACATCAAACAAATGTTCTACTCGCAGCCAATCACGTCCTGCATGAAACCCGCCATCAAAATCTTTGGTATTTCTATGACAGAGTATAATCTACTCTTAAATATCGGTCTTCTAATCTGTTTACTCCTCGTTTGGTTTTATCCAAAATCTAATAAATAGTTAAAAAATTAACTATTGGATTGCAGAAATTCAAAATATTATGTATAATGCTCACACGACAAAATAATATTTAAACATAAAGGAATATTTATATGATGAATCAACCAACAAATAATGCTAATTACAGACTTCCAGACGGTAGTACGGTTTTACATAATGCAGCAACGTATAGGGAATGTAAATAATGTTAGACTTTTACTTTCACAAGGTGCCGATGTTAATGCTTTAGATGCTAAAGGAAAAAAACTATAGATTATGCATCTAAACCAGAAATTAAAGAAATACTAACTGATTCCGCTAATACACGCTCAGCACTACCTGAATTCAAAGCAGAACAAAAGCTTGCTGAGATGAAGAAAAATATTAAAAATGAGGATGATAAAAATAAAATTATCAACGGATTAATTATGAATCCTGAATTTTATTCTGATATAGATGATGTTACAAGAGAGAAATTAATAGAAAAACTTTTTAATTATAATTTAACGATAATAATCCAGTAATAGCTCCGGTAGCAGCACCGGCACCAGTAACAACCACTACTTCTACAGAAATAGCAGCAGAGGACAATGTACGTGCACCAAACCCTGAAATATATGACACCTTAATTGAAGCTGAAGACAACCGTACACCGTTTAGTATAGCAGCCTCAGCTGGAAATGCAAATATTGTTCAAAAATTAATTGAGCAAGGTCATAATGTCAACGCTAAGGATGAACAAGGAAATACGGCATTATTTTATGCAAGCACTAAAGAAATAGCTAAAATTTTATTAGACAAAGGGACAAGTTTTGAAGTTGAGCATAAATATCTATACTCACCTATACATTATGCGGCAACAATAGGAAATAAGAAGCTTTTTACTTAAAAAAAATGTGGATGTTAATACTAAAGATGGAAAGGGACGTATACCTATACATTATGCAACTTATTCTAAACAGCACGAAATAACTCAAATTTTATTACAACCCGGCAGTGAAATTGATACAGTAGACAATTATGGCGGCACACCTTTTTTCTATTTGCTACTAAAGCATGAATCAGGTCAAAATAAAACGTTACTGGACTTCTTTTTATGTTAATCTTAAGATTAATGCGTGTGGTGAGTCAATTTTTAATCACGCACTAACATCAAGAGATAAATGGTTACTTGAGAAGTTAAGATCTAAAGGTGCTGATATAGGACGACAAGGCGTTCTATTGCATAATCCATTCGATCACAGTATAGCAAAACTTGTAAAGATAGGTGTTGATAAAGAAAAGATAATTCTCATATTAATGAGCAATTAAAAATTAACACCATACAAAAATACTTGGGTGCAAAATCAGCTAACAATTATAAAGACATGGATGTTAATGATTATAATTATGATTTACCGGATGAAGAAGGGTTTGCAAAAAATACACACGAAAAATTATTAAAAGATGTTATGCAACGTCTTAAAAACGGTGAAGATAAAGATGGCATTATTAATACATTAATTGAGATTAGTATTAATGAAGATACAAGAACAGAGTTAATAGAAAAAGTTTTAAATTATAATGTTAATGATAATAATCCTGTAGCAGCTCCAGCATTAGTTACTCCTGTAGCAACAGTAGTACCGGCTCCATCAACTTCAACAGAAGAAAAGTTATCGGCTAAAGTGAAGACACGCCTTACAATAGGGAAAATAAGGATGATATTATTAATTTCGTGCTTCTTTATCAGACTACTAACGAGAATGTAAAAAGTGAGTTAATAGATTATATCTGTGAATATTCTTTCGATACTGAATTAGCCGGACAGATAGGTGCAGATATTCAATTCTAATTTAAAATCTCTTTAAGTTCTTTTAAAGAAAAACCCGGTGGTTTTAGGTAGTCTAGTACTACCTTACCACTATCTAAGACTATAAGCCTTTTGCCGTAATTTACGGCATCTTCTAAATTATGCGTGATCATAACGGAAGTGATCTTATGTTTCTCTATAATCTCTGCTGTTTTTTTCATCACTTCCAAAGAAGCTTTCGGATCTAAATTTGCCGTATGTTCGTCTAGAAATAATATTTTAGGTGGATGAGCTATGATAAGTGCCAGCAGTATCATCTGCTTTTCTCCACCGGAAAATTTACCTAATGGCTGTGAAAGTAAAGGCAAAAAGCGTTTAGGCGCACCTGTAAGCTCTAACAACTCGCTACTTGCTAACCGTTCATTACTAGAGAATCTACTTTCCCACAAAATGATATTTTCTTCAAGGGTTAGCTCGGTAAATAGCCTCTCTTCAGCTTTTTGTGTTAATGTAACTAATGTAGAAACTTTTTGTCCTTTAGGTATTTTATCGATTCTGACTTGATCTAGAAACACTTTCCCGCTAGTAGGTTTTAAATAGCCGGCAAGTATTTTAGCTAAAGTAGACTTACCGCTACCGTTATGACCCAATATTACAACAAACTCTTCTTTAGCAATATTTAAAGTAGTTTCAGCAATTATAGGTTCGGTTCTTTCTTTAACTTTGAACTTTATATTTTCTGCATATAAATAAGGTTTCATAAAGCCTCTCTTTTTACAGAACTCAACGAAATAAACAATACTATACCTAAAATAAGCTTAAGATTTATGGGATCGATTCCAATTCGGAGTAAAAAGCCCAGAGCAATAAAGTAAAATAATATACCTATCAAACAAGACAATATCTCTTTAAACGCATTAAAATTATTAGCATGGATTAAAATATGACGCCCTATAACAATTGCACCAATACCGACTAGTGCCACCCCGAAACCCATATTAATATCGGCAAAACCATTTACTTGTGCAGATAAAGTACCGGTTAAAGCAGCCAAACAATTACTTATGCTAAAACCGATAGTACGGTAAAGCTCAGCAGGTTTTCCTAAATTAATCAATAAATCTTTATTAAAACCAAAAGCACGAAGAAATAAACCGAGCTTACCTTTTAATAAAATTATAACTGAACATATAATAAGACAATTGATTATTACTAAAGGTATTAACCAATTTTCGAGATCTAATATAGATAATAGAGTCGGCATACCAAGAACCGATATATTAGGACGCTGCATAATTTGTAAGTTAACCGAATAAAGCATAAAACTTGCAAGTATTCCGGCTATAAGCCCGTTAATGCGATTATTCTTCTGCATAACACTAACTATACTGCCTATAATTCCGCCTGCTATTACGGCAAATATTAATGCAGGAGATAACCCAAATGAAAGGCTGCGGGCAAACACTGCCGCACCAAGTACATAAGTACCGTCTACGGTAAGATCGGTAATTTTGAGAATCCGATAACTTATATACATCCCTAAAATAAGCGGCAGCATTATTAAGGATTGCTCAAGAGCAGTAACTAAAATGTTCATGTTACTACTCTTCAAGTTCTTTACGCGCGAAAGGAAATACGGATAAATTTTCTTTAGTAAGAATATCTTGTTTAACAAATGATTTAAGGTTAATAAATAAAGTTAAGTCTTTCATATCCCCAAATGGAATATCTTTCGGTTCTATTCCTTGTAAGATTTTTTTTGCCATTAAACCTGCTTCTACGCCTATTTGCTTCTCTTGTACTCCTACCGCAATAGTTGCCCCGCTAATTACCGAACCTTCATCGGAAGCAATTATCGGAATACGGCGTTTAAATGCTTCTTGCTTTAAAATATTAATCCCACTGACTATTAAATGATCTTTCAAAATTATAAAACTCTGCGTATTTTCAGGAGCATTTTTTACAGCCACAGGCATATCATTGAAATTTTGTATCATTACCGTGTGCAGAGAAATATTGTTTTTTCCAGCATATAATTTTAACATTTCTACTTCAGGTATAACTTTCTCGCTACTGCTATAAATTAAAGTGATATTCTGTAAAAAAGGTAATTTACTAATGGTGTCAGTGATTTTTATCTCATCGTTAACACCAGTAACTAAAGGTAGGTTTTTACTATTAATCATAGCAGCAGCACAAACAATCGGTTTATTTGTTATATGAGAAATAACAGTTTGGCTGGCTGTCGTGCCTATTGGAATTATTACATCAATATCCTGATCTGTTATTTGCTTTATAATGGCAAGTAAAATATTAGAATCAGCATGAGCATTTTTAACTATAATTTCTGCATCTATATCTTTTAGCGACTCTTTAATTCCTGATATAATCTCAGTCATTGCGGCATGTTCAAGTGGAACAATGACTGCTACTTTTTTTTTGATCCGCATAAACTGCAGCTGTGATGAATAAAACAAAAAGAAAAGAAAAAACTTTTTGAAAAATATTAGAGATAAACATTTTAATATCCTGTTATAAGTTATAATTTAATAATCAAAATTTAAATTTGCATATAGCAAACACATAAACGCAAAAAATTATCTACGCCAACGCCAATTTTGTATTAAACTATTAACCTTTAAAGATATCATAAATATTTTTAACTGTAGAAATATAAAGTAAAGATAAAAAACTTAGCTTTCTTTGACTAGAAGCTAAATAGTCAAGAAAGCTCTACCTTAGGGGCTATCTGTAAATAAGTTTTAATTGGTAATTAAATTATTTTTTACTGCAAATTGTAAGACTTTTTTGAAATATAAAGTAATATTCTTTCAAAAATCTTATCAATTTTCACTAAAAAAGCTCTTTAATTACCAATTAAAACTTATTTACAGATAGCCCCTTAATTTTTAATGTTTAGCACTATTTTTAGACTATGTCAATAACCAATAAATAGTACTAAAAGAATTACTTGAGATAGCCTATACTTCGATGTCATGACCGCTTTTACGAAACGTTATTATTGCATAAAGTTGTTGCACGGCTACAAACACAACCTACTCGATGTCATCCCCGCATAACATTGTTGCGTAGATCGAAAAATGTATTTGGTGTCATACCGTGGCTTGACCATGGCATCCATAAAAGTAACTTTAAAATACTAAATTTTTAGTATTTTAAATTGGATCCCGCGATTAAGTCGCGGGATGACAGGGGTGGAATCGATCCACGCAGGAATGACCTAAACAAGCCATTAATCCTCTTAATGACGATTCAGTACCCATGGCAGCAAGGCTTGCAAAATGAAAAAGGAATTCATTTCTTAAACTATGCATTTTCTGTTTGTTCTAATACCGTTTGCCCTAGTAATTGCGATAGAACATCTTGACCTGCTTCAGTCCAACTTACAGGTGGCTCTTCGTTTGGTAAACCTGTACCATAACGATCATTAAATACTCTCACTGCTTGCTGAGTAAATTGATCAAATGTACTTGTGGATTCTACTCCATAGCCATATTCTTTTAAATTTTCCTGTAAAGTATTAACTTTTTCTCCAGTACTATCAAGACTTAATAATAATTTACTCTTTTGCTCTTGCGTAGTCTCAAAATATCTACCAAAACCAGCTTCAGCTAATTCTTTCCAAGGAAATTTTGATCCAGGAGCTATATGAGCATTGCCTTCTCGGTTTACAGTTACTTCACCAAGACCGACTAAATCATGTTTTAAATCTAAATTTGGATATCTTTCTGTTACATCCTTAAGAAATTCTTTTAATTTCCCTATTTGCTCTGCAGGAAAATCACTTTTTGCATCATTAATAAGCATGACTCCAATACCAAACTTATTAACACCTACTTCTCCTTTCCAACTACTCTTGCCTGCATAAAAAGCTTGATCTGTTAAATCATTATGATATTCTTTTTGAGTCCCATCCTTATCAATTATGTAATGAACACTTGCACCTCGCTCATCCAATACTTCACGAACAGCCTTAATATCCTTGCTTACAGAATAAGTAATTACTACACAGGTAGGTTTTACTCCTTCCGGTCTTGGGGCCATATATTTACCATTTGGACTATTGGTATTACTAATACCGTTATTTTCAATAGCCTTACTTTTACTCATAACCTTCCTCCAATATATTTAATAATTGTTGACGGTTCAGAATTTACTAAACCTTAACGAAAATTAATACTTTGGTAATGCTAAGTCAATGAAAATTTAAATATTATTCACAAGGTATCGATACTGATCTGACACGTTCAATGATTATTTTTCTAATATTCGTAGTAAATGCTCTAGTTAACGATAAAAGTGCTCTTTCCATAGTCCTTGATAATTCTTTATAATCAAAAGAGATGTCATGTTCATATTGCCCTTCTGCTTCAGCAATATTATTTAAGAAATCACTTTCTATTTCTTTGAATAGATATTCAATTTTATTATTAGGAGTATTTTCATTGTCAGCTTTTAACTTTTCTTCTTCAGAACTATTAAAGAAATATTTTAAAGGCGTATTTAAAACTTTTGCAAAAACATATAACCTACTTATAGGTATATATTACTTAAACCTTCTTCATATTTTTTAACTTGGAGAGCACTAATATCGAAAAAGCTTGCCCTAATTCTTTTTGGATAATACCTACAGCAAGACGTCGTTCTTTTAAACGTTCACTTGCGAGTTTGTCTGGATGTTTTATTGAATAATTCATTTTAACAATAAGCTTTAATTAAAAATTAATTATTAATGAAGACTATTCAACTTTAAATGCAGTATATATTACTTTATATTTAATCAAGCAACTTTATTAAAAATTTAATATAATAATGCTAAAACCCTTTGGTGATCAAGAATCAAGGCTAATAAATAATTAATTAAAAGTATAAAAACGATGAGTAATAAAATAGTAAAATTACCGAATTGCGAGAATATAGTGGGAGAGATTAGTTTTTTAGGAATTAAACCTTGAGTACCATTTATTTCATTTAGATTTAGTTTTTTTATTGTTCTGCCAAAAGGATCTACTATAGCTGAAATACCGTTATTCGCTACTCTAATCATAGGTAAACCGTTCTCTACGGCTCTACTTCTACTAATATGAAAATGCTGATATGGACCGCTGGATTTACCATACCATGCATCATTTGTAATATTAATTATTACATCGGCTATTTCATTATTCGTCCGTACAAAATCAGGAAAAATAGATTCATAACAAATTAAAGGTTTAATTTTAAGATTATATTTTTCAAGATAAACAAGCCCTCCGTTTCCTTCTTTATAATCAATTAAACCATGAGTTAATTTTTTAAACGGTAGTATCTTTTTAAGGGGCATATACTCACCGAAAGGTACTAAATGTGATTTATGGTATTCAAATAATTTATGATTATTTTTATCAAGAGCATACATAGCTGAGTAAAGTTCAAACTCATCACCTTGTTTTTTATTATCCGAAATTCCTCCTGTTATCAAAATAGCATTTGTAGAATTTAGCATTTTTAATAATTTTGATTTAACTTGCGGTATATCATCAGGTACTACTAATGCTGCCTCAGACCAAATAATTAAATCGGTAGGTTCCAAATTTTCCGATAAATTAATATGTAGCATTAAATTATGCCAAAATTCTTCTTCATTCCATTTTTCGGTTTGAGGTATTGAAGGTTGCACTAATCGTACTTTTATATCAGTGAAATTTGTATGGTTATTACTTAGCCTTACTGCTCCATAAATGACAATGATGGTTAATACTAGGACTGAACTAGCTAGTAATATTTTTAACTGAGTAAATTGCTTGCTAAATAAAGGATAAGCTGATGTAGAAATATATATAACTATAAAACTAAGCCCATATATCCCTATTATACTTAAAGGCTGTATTAAAATATCTGAAAACGAAAAAGCATAACCAATCAAATTCCAAGGAAGACCGGTAAAAATCCATGAACGTACCCACTCAAATAATACCCAACATAAACAGAATATAAATTGGTAATATTTATTATTTTTAGCAAAAAAACTAAGCGTGCAGCTTGCCGATATAAAGCAAGCTAAAACTATAGGTAGTCCAAATAACGCAAAAGGAATTGCCCACCAAAAATCTGCAATATAAACGCTAACACCGATACTTATCCAATATATTCCACTTAAAAAATGCCCAAAACCGAATAAATAACCAAATTTTGTGGCTTCTTGCCAATTTTCGGATTTTTGAACTATATAACATAAGTAAGATAACGTTAATAATGCCGGTATAAAGAAAGTCGGAGCAAAAACTAAACCGCTTAATATCCCTAGCAGTAAACATATGATTTTAGGTTTATACATTTTTATCGATTATTTGTTTACAAAATAATACATCATGCTATCATTTCAGCAAGTTTTAATATAATGAGTAAATAAATGACTACAGGATTACTACAAGGAAAAAAAGGCTTAATTACAGGTATTGCAAATAATATGTCAATATCGTGGGCGATTGCACAGCTTGCTAAAAAACACGGAGCAGAGCTATGGTTTACTTATCAATCGGGAGTACTAGAAAAACGAGTTAAACCACTCGCTGAGGAAATAGGTTGTAATTTTGTTAGCGAACTTGATGTTACGAAGCCAAAATCAATTAGTAATTTATTTGATGATATAAAAGAGAAATGGGGTAGCTTCGATTTCTTACTTCACGGTATGGCTTTTGCCGATAAAAATGAATTAAAAGGACGTTATGTTGATACTAGCTTAGAAAATTTTCATAATTCTTTACATATATCATGTTACTCTCTGTTAGAACTCTCAAGGTCCGCAGAAGCCTTAATGCATAACGGCGGAAGCATTGTGACATTAACTTACTACGGCGCTGAAAAAGTTATACCTAATTATAACGTTATGGGAGTAGCCAAAGCTGCACTTGAGGCTAGTATAAAATATCTAGCAAACGATATGGGAGAAAATAATATTAGGGTAAATGCTATTTCGGCAGGACCTATCAAAACTTTAGCATCTAGTGCAATAGGTGATTTTAGTACTATGCTTAAATCTCACGCTGCAACCGCACCGTTAAAACGTAATACTACCCAAGAAGATGTAGGAGGAGCAGCAGTATATTTATTTAGTGAATTATCTAAAGGTGTTACCGGTGAAATCCATTATGTAGATTGCGGTTATAATATTATGGGAAGTAATAAATTATTGTAGGGATTAATGTCATTCCCGCAAAAGGCTTGCTTGTGTAAACCAATAAAATCCACTGTGGTCACCCCGTGGCTTGACCACAGGGTCCATAAAAACAATAAAAATACTAATAATATTAGTATTTTAAGCTAGATCCCGTGAATAAATCACGGGATGACAACTGTATTTTTCAAGTCACACAACAAAATCATCACAATCCATGATTTCTTTTTTTGAGGTGTTCAGGTTTTGGAGGAACAGGCGGTTTTTTAGATTTTGCCTGAACCTTTTTAGCCTCTAACGGCAATGCCAGATTATTGAATCTATTTAACTCTTCTGAGATTTGTTTTAACTGTTCTTGTACTTCTATCTTTAAAGGAGTATGAGAATTTTTCATTTCCCTATTTATTATTGTGCCTATTTTCTCAAGATTTTCTTTAGAAATAGAATATGATTTTATACCTATATAATTAACAATCTTTGACCACCAAGTTTGGCCTTTATCTAATCCTTGATATATTACATCTACTAAATCATTTTTTTTAAATGTTAATATATAATCAGAAGCTCCTTCTAAAGATTTAGATAAATGCCTTTTTATTTCTCCTTGTCTCTTATCTTCAATATTTACTTTTTTGTCTTTCTTGAGTTTTGTTATTGCTTTTTCAATTATTGAAGATATCTTAGTTTCTTTTCCTTCATGTGCTTTATTTTCTAAATTTTCTTTGGTATTAAAATTTATATTAGTTCCTATTTTAGCATCTACTAATTGTTTAGCATACTTACCGTTAGGATCTTGTATTTCTCGCTCTATCTCAGCAGATTTTAAACCTAATTTTGTATATATATCTGATTCTCGGAAAAGTGGAGCATATAATAAAAAATTAATACTTTGAGCTATTCTACTATCTATCAAATCTTTAGAATCTCTTTTGGGATAAAATTTTTCTTGTAAAATACGATAGTGATCTAATATTTCCTGTGTTATATCTTTTACATCAAGAGATTGTAATTCTCCTTTATCATTAAATTTTGCTTTCATACCTGAGCGTTTGGCTTCCAATAATAATATTTCTTGAAAAACTTTATTATTAGGAGTACGACAAACGAAATTAGGATCGTTATCCGGCATTAATTCATTTGCATTTTCCATTATTGCTTGATTGAGTTTATGTAATTGCTCTTTATTAAGTTTTTTATCTAACAAACTTATAAAAGCTTCTCTTTGTTTTTGCTTACTTGCAGTACTAAAAGCCTGATGCATCTTTTGCAAAACAACAAAATCAAAATTTTTGTTACCTATTTCTTGGATAACTAAATTTGCTAAATTTTTTGTTTCAGTATTCACTGTTTCTTTTTTATTTTTTGTAGCCATATTTAGTATTAATCTCACTTATAATTATTTAAATATTAATGATAGATTAAATTAATTTCTAGATGTTTTTACTATATTTATAATCAAAACTTTAAAACAGTATCTAGCAAGTCATACTGGTTCTGAGCTATTACCCAAAATTTCTATTGATTCTATTGTTTCATTATGCGATTGACTATGCATTACTAAATCTAAAATATTTGAAGATGCTAAATTGCTAATATAAACACCTTGTACATCATTTAATACATAATCAACCACTAATAATTTAGAATCAGCAGAAGTTCCATATAATGACATTTTTGCCTCAAATAATTTTTTAAATGTATCTAATTCAAGTAATTCTTCACATACAGCATGTTCTTTAATATCTCTACTTACAAATAAACTCATTATGCTTCGTGCTAAACTATTTTTAATATACAAGCCTTTTAAGCATTCAATAAAATTTTCAAAAAAATTTAGTTCTTCAAAAGGAATGTTGAAATCAGGTAATAATTCTTGATATAATTTTTTCTGCAATTCCTTTTTTTCAATTAGTTCTTCAAAAGGAATGTTGAAATCAGGTAATAATTCTTGATATAATTTTTTCTGCAATACCTCGTCCTCAAATTTTTTCAAATAGAAATTATCAATTAATAGCTTGTAAAGCTCAAGTATCCCACTAGGAAAGTTAATTTTCAAAGTTCCTTTTTTATCAATTTCTACAGTAAACCTGTTTTCTTTTGCTTCTAAATATATTAGATCTCGAAATATACTATCCTCTTTTGTTCTACGAAGTAAAAAAGCTGCATCTTTAGAATCAACTAAATCTAAAGCATGTTTCATTATTGTTGCATTAAGCTCATGTAACATATTGTTAGATATCACCTCTGCTGCATCTGCTAGAAAAGATTTTTTATCATCTATTTTTAATTTCCTTAAATTTTCTAGAACTTCTAAAGTTATTTCTCCTTGTTGAATTTTTTTAAGTAACTCATAATAGTTGCTAAATTTTACTTCTTGATTTTTGCATCCTAACCCGGCATAAACATTGCATCCTGATTCTTGCTTTTGAGCTAATCCAGGATATTCTTTTTCAATTTCTCTAGGTTTACTAATACAAAAACTCATAATGTCTTTTAGCTTCATATAATTTATTCCTTACTATTTAATAAGGAGTATTATATTTAGTGAAGAAATATTAACAAGTACTTTATAGAAGATTAAGATAAATTAATTTTTATTGAGAGGATGATGCAACAATGCTTTTTTGAGATGATTAGTTTGAAGATGAGTATATATTTGGGTAGTAGATATATCAGCGTGACCAAGCAGCTCTTGAATTACTCTTAAGTCTGCTCCGCCCTCAAGCAAATGACTTGCAAAACTGTGACGTAATATATGCGGAGAAATATACTCAGGGTTAAGTCCTGCATAAAGGGCAGCAGATTTTAACAGAATAGCAAAATTTTGCCTAGTCATATAACCCGCTAAAGCTGATGAAGGAAATAAATAAATTAGATTTCTTGGTTTAGCTTTATTCACAAAAACACCTCTAATTGCAAGATATTTAGCAATACTGATAACTGCCTGTTCATTTATTACTATGACTCTTTCCTTATTACCTTTACCAAGTACCGAAAATATTTTTCTTACTTCTCCTTTAAACGTTTTATTAGTCAGAATATCAGCAAGCTTAAGACTAACAAGCTCCGAGACTCTAAGACCGCTAGCATAAAGCAAATGAATCATAGCATTAAGCCTGATACCTTCAGGAGAATTATCTTGAGAGCAATGTTCAAGTAACGATTTAATTTGAGCTATAGATAATATTTTGGGAAGTTTATTTTGATATTTGGGCAAATCTACGTTAAGAACCGGATTAAACGCGGTATGGTTTTCACTAATTAAAAATTCATAATAACTTTTTATAGTTGAGATTTTTCTGTTGATTGAGCGTGCTTGCAAATCATTACTTGCTAGATACTCAATCCAGTCTCTAATATTCTCAGTAGTAATATTTAATTCGGATAATTTGTGTTTAGCAAGATAATTTTGAAAATCGAATAAGTCACGCTTATAGCTAAGTATAGAATTTTTTGACAATGCTCTCTCGGCTAAAAGCATTTCTAGGAATTGCGCAATAAATTCCATAAGATGTTTTAATTTCTATAATGGAGGCCAGGGTCGGAATCGAACCGACGAATAGAGGATTTGCAGTCCACGGCATTACCACTTTGCTACCCAGCCTAATCAGTGTCATACCACAATCCTATGTCATTCCTGCGAAAGCAGGAATCCATAAACGGATAATTGTATTTTTACTGGATTCCCGCTTTCGCGGGAATGACATAAATACTACCAACATCGATACAAAAAAGCAACTATTTTTATATTAAACTCCTAATCCTTGCAGGATATTTAAACGATTTATCCTTCATACAATTCAAGAACTGGCTAACTGAATCTACTATATCGTCATTTTTAATATGGGGAAAATTCAGTAATTCCTTTAAAATTATGCTTGATTGTTTAGGTATTAGAACACTAGCTGATTGAAATAAAGGAACTACCGAGGCGAATCTTGTAACTTTATCAAAGCTTGGCTTAATTCCTATCACTCTAATATTACCACCTAAAAATCCTATATCTTGAATCAATTGTTGACCACTTGCTTTATCTTCGATTAATATAAATTTTGGCTGATATTCTCTAGCTAATTTTTCCGTCAAATTCTTAAGCTCAGGATAATTAATTTTTTTCCGTACTAATGATACTAGATAATATTTCTGAATCCCCCATATATTACAAACACTATAATCGGAATCTTCGGAACTCTTAATTGCCGTATCCCAGCTTTGCACAAAATAATCAAATCTTGAAGGTAGATTTTCATAAAATCTAATATCTTCCATATTCAGTAACGATGACCTTTGTGCTATCGGTTCTTGTAAATATTGAGCATTATCATTATAGCTACCTATTTCCTGCTCTAATTTCATTAAACAATCAAGAGGTTCTTTAATAGCTGTCTAATAACTTTACCACTAAGATATTGATATTCTTTATTCATTAATTTAAAGGAGTAATCTTGAATGCTAATCGCCGGAATTTTTAAATGATGCCATGAATTGCTATTATTAAGTAGATAACCGGATAAATCATCCGTATGCAGACGCTGCATAACTAAAACTATCGCTCCCTTATTACGATTATTTAGTCTGCTAACAAAAGTTTGCTCAAACCAATCTATAAACTTTCTTACGTATTTTATAAGAATGAATTTGCGTGGGGTTATGAGGATCATCGATAATTAAGATATCACCGCCCTCACCTGTTGCCGATCCTCCAACCGATGTTGCAAATCTAAAGCCATTAGCTGTCGTTAAAAACTTACTTTTTTGATTATGGGGTTTACTAAGGATAGTACTTGGGAAAAGTTCTTTATACCAATCAGAATTTAAAATGAACTGACAATCTAGTGAGTGTTTAATGCTAAGTATTTGAGAATAGCTGGCAACCATAATCCTTTTGGTAGGATTAACCCCCAATAAATAAGCAGGCCAAGCAACGCTAACACAAATAGATTGTAGTAAGCTCCTTGGCAGTATATTAATTATTAAGCGATTAATATCACCGCTTTGCACGGCATTTAAATAATCGGAATTATTCTTATATGCTTACTTGGATAATACTCCGCTCCAGGATTAATAGTATTAAATACCTTAATTATAAAACTATGAAAATCCTGTCGTAAAATAGAATTTAAGAGTTCTTTAGAGTGGAGCATATTGTACCTACATCGTCATTGCGAGGAAAAATTGTAAGTTTTGACTAAGCAATCTCAGGCAAGATTCCTGAGATTGCCACGCTCCTTGAAATCGCTTGCAATGACCTTAAAATCTTATCATAAATTATCATTGCCATTAATCCCCTATAGTATATAATTTTGAAAAATAATATATTTATCTATGAAATTACTAAAAATTATTTTTATCATTACTATATGCATTAATTTTCCCATATTCGCAGAAAATTTAGAGTCAGTTACTACAACCGAAGATATTGAAAATGACGTATTTATCCCTCTTGATGAAAATCATCCTATTTTAAATCCAAACGATAATATTAATGATAGTTCTGAGTTTAAAAATTATACAAATGGCAAAATTATTGCTCTAAATAACATTACTGCTACTTCTGAAGAGATAGATTTTAAAGTCGGGGAAGAAAAATATTTCGGTAATATAAAAATCAAATTGCACAAATGTATAAAAAACCTTGATCCATATAATGAAGATAATTATTTGTTGATGACCATAACGGAATATAAAATAGACGAAGATCCTAATTTACTCTTTCAAGGATGGATGATTTCTTCAAGCATTTCACTTTCAACGTTTGAACACCCAATCTACGAAATTTTTGCTAAAGATTGTTTTTAGATGCAATATTTAATTTCAAGTTTAATATTTTTAATTCCAAGCCTTGGGATGCTGGCGGGCTTATCCGTTGCAGCTACTGTTACAATTTTTTTGCTTATATCATTCCTGCGAGGTATTAATCGTCATTGCGAGCGACTGAAAGGAGTGTGGCAATCCAGTAACAATGTCATACCGTGGCTTGACCACGGTATCCAAAAAATAAAAAAAGACTGGATCCCACTACAAGCTCACGGGATGACAATGTTATTCACCGCTTGGTGCTTTATATCTTGTTTATTCGCAATTCATCTTATTAATAGCTTAGCTACTTTTACTCAAGTTTTTATACTCTTATTTCTTGGCTTTGCAGTTAGTAATTCTGCTCCTTTTCAAAATCGCTTACAACTTAAAAAAGCCTTAATATTCGGAATTCTCACAGCAATATTATTATTCTTCATCGAATATTCTTCTAATGGATTTTTAACAAGAATATTCAAAACTAGTTTTGGCTTATATATGCTAGATCGTGGTTGTGCTTTACTTTCAATTACCGCTTGGGTAGCGATTATAATTTTACTTTCTAACGGTAAAAAACGACATACCTTAATGCTATATATATTAGTACTTTATTTACTAAGTATTTCCGATAGTTTAGCAAGTTTTTTAGGCTTCGGTATAGGAGGAGTAATATTTATTTTAACAAGATTTATGAAGCCGATATTTTTCAAATTAATCGCAATAAGTTTAATTACCGGCTCGTTACTATTTCCTGTGATAGCTAAACAAATAGAACCACAAGATTTATCTGAAAAATATTTAGCTACACAACCTTCCGCTGCTCATCGTTTATTTATTTGGCATTTCGTCGCAAACAAAATCATTGAAAAGCCGATTTTAGGCTATGGCTTAGCTTCTTCTAAATATATCAAAGCTGGTGATAGTGAAATGATCGATTACAACGGAGAAAAATGGCATCCTTTGCCGCTTCATCCTCATAATAATATATTACAAATTACTCTTGAACTCGGTATAATAGGTTTAATATTATTTTTATGCTTAGTTTATAAATATCTCAAACAAATTAGTAATCTCGAAAATAAAAATTTCAAGGCAATTTCCTATGCATGTTTTATAAATTACTATATTATCGGCATGATTTCATATAATATTTGGCAAATATGGTGGATATCAAGCGGTATTTGGGTACTAGTTTTAATGAAGCTACTAGTTAAACCTGATATTGTCATTGATAATTGATGCTATTTGAGGTAAATATAGAGTTAAGTGTCATTAAATCTACGTCATTGCAAGCAGCCGTAGGCTGCGTGGCAATCTCATCAAATATCCTGAGATTGCTTCGTCGCATTACTGTGCAATTCTTCTCGCAATGACGGAACAATATAATAAAAAACATATGCTACAAAACTCAGAACTTTTACAAGAATATCTACCGATTGCTATATTTTTCGGTATTGCGGTATTGGTTTCCGGTTTAATAATGATTCTACCTAACCTATTATCGACAAAAAAATATAATAAAGATAAGCTAGAACCTTATGAGTGCGGTTTTGGGCCTTTTAGCGATGCAAGATCAAAATTTGACATATGTTTTTACTTAGTTGCTATTTTATTTATTATCTTTGATCTTGAAATTGCATTTTTAGTGCCTTGGGCTATTAGTCTTAATACGATAGGTAAAATAGGCTTTTTCTCAATGATGTTTTTCTTATTCGTACTTATTATCGGGTTCATATATGAATGGAAGAAAGGAGCTTTAGACTGGTAGTAATATGAAAAATAATTTTTATCAAGAAGACGAATTATTAAGTAATGAGCTTTCTAATAGAGGATTCTTACTCACTAAAGTTGATGACGTTATAGACTGGGCGAGAGCTAATTCCTTATGGCCTATGACTTTTGGGCTTGCTTGTTGTGCTATTGAGATGATGCAGGCAGCAGCAAGTAGATATGATATGGATCGCTTCGGTATGTTATTTAGACCAAGTCCAAGACAGTCCGACCTTATGATAGTTGCAGGAACGCTTACTAACAAAATGGCACCAGCTCTACGTAAAGTATATGATCAGATGGCTGAACCTAAATGGGTGCTTTCAATGGGTAGCTGTGCCAATGGCGGCGGCTATTACCACTTTTCCTATTCGGTAGTGCGTGGCTGTGATAGAATCGTACCGGTTGACGTATATGTCCCTGGCTGCCCTCCTACCGCCGAAGCATTAATTTACGGGCTTATGCAGTTACAGAAAAAAATTAAACGCACTACAGGTTTTAAGTATGACGCTAGACAAACTCATTGAAAGACTTGCAGCTAAATCTAGCATTTTAATAACTCCGATCACGGTTAAAGATTACCTAGCTTATAAAATCGAGCCGAATTTTTTATTGCCGTTTTTAAAAGCTTTAAAAGAATCGGAAGAATTACGCTTCACTTTACTTACTGATTTATTTGGGGCTGATTTTCCTCAGAATAACGTAGTCAATTCAGTTGGGCTTGGCCACAAGGAGCAAGGCGCGAAGCCTATAACTAATAGGAGAACGACGAGCGACAATGTAGGCGAGTCCAAATCAATTGACTCTAAAAGGTTTGAAGTAGTATATAATTTATTAAGCTTAAAATTAAATAAGCGTCTTATAATAAAAGTATATATATCTGAAAAAGAAACTATACCTTCAGCAATGAATATATTTAGTGCCGCTTGTTGGTATGAGCGTGAAGTTTATGATATGTACGGGGTAAATTTCGAGGGTAATGACGATAAAAGACGCATACTAACCGATTACGAATTTGAGGGGCATCCATTACGTAAAGATTTCCCGTTAACAGGCTATACACAAGTTAAATATGATGAGAAGCTAAAGAAAGTAGCTTATGAACCGGTCGATTTAGACATAGAATATCGTGAGTTTGATTTTAGCTCGCACTGGCATAGCCCGAGTTATGTATTGCCAGGTGATGAGAAGGCAACCGATGTCATTCCTGCGAAAGCAGGAATCCAGAAATAAAATGAATGTCATCCTGTGACTTGATCGCGGGATTCAGAAAAAATACAAAAGACTGGACCCCGTGGTCAAGCGAACTAGGTGACAGTAGGAAAAATACTATGACTAACAACACCAAAACTATAACTCTAAACCTTGGTCCACAGCATCCGGCAACTCACGGAGTTTTAAGGTTAATCCTTGAGATGGACGGGGAAGTAGTAAATAATGCCGACCCTCATATTGGGTTACTTCATCGTGGTACGGAAAAGCTTATTGAGCATAAAACATATTTGCAGGCTATACCATATTTTGATCGTCTTGATTATGTTTCACCGATGTGTCAGGAACATGCATTTGCTTTAGCTGTTGAGTCGTTATTAGAATGCGAAGTCCCACGAAGAGCTCAGTTTATCAGGGTACTATTCTCAGAGCTAACAAGAATTTTGAACCATACTTTGAATATTGGCAGCCAAGCTTTAGATATCGGTGCTACTACTCCTTTATTATGGCTCTTTGAAGAGCGAGAAAAGATCATGGAATTTTACGAGCATGTTTCCGGCTCTCGTATGCATTCAAACTACTTTAGACCGGGCGGGGTTGCAGCAGATTTACCCGAAGGTTTACTTGAGGATATAGATAAGTTTATAGAACAGTTTCCTCCTAAACTTCACGATATTGAAAGTCTACTAAATGAAAATAGATTATGGAAACAACGTTTAGTAGATATCGGCGTTGCGTCTCAAAAAGAGGCAATGGACTGGGGGTTTTCAGGACCAATGCTTAGAGGTTCGGGTATAGCTTGGGATTTACGCAAATCAAACCCTTATGACGTTTACGATGAAATGGACTTTAAAGTACCAATCGGCAAAAACGGTGATTGTTACGACAGATATTTCGTTCGTATGCTTGAAATGTACGAATCAATCAAGATAATCAAGCAATGTATAGAAAAAATGCCGAAAGGTGCAATTAAAACCGATGATCCTAAATTAACACCACCGACAAGAGCCAAAATGAAAGAATCTATGGAAGCAATGATTCATCATTTTAAGCTCTATACGGAAGGATATGACGTCCCAGCCGGCGAGACCTATAAAGCCGTAGAAGCCCCTAAAGGCGAATTTGGTGTATATTTATACTCGCAAGGAGGTAATAGACCTTATAGATGTCGTATTAAAGCACCCGGCTTTGCTCATTTGCAAGGACTAGATTTTATGTCTAAAGGTCATTTAATGGCAGATGTTATTACTATTATTGCAACGCTTGATATAGTATTTGGTGAGATAGATAGGTAATATATTTGTCATGCCGTGGGCTTGTACTTGCGTTACTCTGTCATTCCTGCGAAAACAGGAATCCATAAAATAAAACTAAAAAACAAAAAATGTATTGGGTATATATATTATGCTCTAATAAGCATGGTACTTTATATATTGGTATTACTAATAATATAATAAGTCGTGCTTATGAACATAAACAAAAAATAATAAAAGGTTTTACCTCAAAATATAATATTATAAAGCTTGTTTATACAGAAGAATTTACTGATATTCAAGAAGCACTTACAAGAAAAAAACTTGAAAAAATGGCAACGTAGTTGGAAAATAGAACTGATAGAAAAAACTAATCCTGAATGGAAAGATTTAATTAAATAGTTCTACGGATTCCTGCTTGCGCAGAAATGACATAAAACTATACCGTACTAAAAATATATGAATACAAAAATTACAAATTTTACATTTGATAAGAAAAATTTAAATCTAGCAGAAGAGATTATAAAAAAATATCCACCGCATGGAAAAAGAAGTGCAATACTTCCGCTGCTTGATCTAGCACAACGTCAAAACGGCGGCTGGCTACCTGTTCCTGCTATCGAATATGTCGCAAATATGTTAGCAATGCCTTATATACGGGCTTATGAGGTTGCAACATTTTATACTATGTTTAACTTAAAGCGAGTTGGTAAATATCATATCCAAGTATGTACTACTACTCCTTGCTGGCTGCGTGGTAGTGATGATATAATGAAAATTTGCGAAAAGAAATTAGGTGTAAAACTCAAAGAAACTACTGAAGATCAAAAATTTACTTTAAGCGAGATAGAATGTTTGGGAGCATGCGTTAACGCTCCGGTCGTACAGATTAATGACGATTATTATGAAGATCTAACTCAAGAAAAAATGGGGGAAATAATAGACAAGCTTCAAAATGACTAGAATCTTATTATTATTACTTAGATTTTATCAATATTTCATTTCTCCACTACTTGGCAATAATTGCCGGTTTCACCCCACTTGTTCTGAATATGCCAAAGAAGCTATATCAATGCACGGCAGCATAAAAGGCTTGTGGTTTACCTTTAAAAGAATCATCAAATGTCAACCGTTTTGCGACGGCGGATATGATACCGTTCCAATCTCTATAAAAAATTCTAAACCACTTAATAAAAAAATATAAATTATGTTTATTGTAAACCTTAAATATACCTTAGGCTTAGATCTTTCTTCTGTTGAACAATTTATTACGAAACATAGAAAATGTTTAGATACATGTTATGATAAAGGACATTTTATTAGGTCCTATACATCCAAGAATTGGCGGTATTATTTTAGCTAATATAGAAAAACTAAGTCAACTTAAAGATATATTAAGATAAGATCCTTTTTATATAAATAATATAGCTGAATATGAAATTACTAACTTCACTCCTACAAAATGGAATAAGAATTTAAATATTTTTTTTCAAAAACATGAATAAACTAATCCCTTTACCTCGTGAATTTTTTGCAAGAGATACTAATGTAGTAAGCACTGAGTTAATCGGTAAAGCTCTTTATTTCCAAGGTAAAACAGCTATCATTACTGAAACTGAAAGCTATATAGGGCAGAATGATCCTGCTTGCCATGCAGCAAGAGGGCGGACAAAAAGAACGGATATAATGTTTGGTCCTGCAGGCTTTAGCTATGTCTATTTAATTTACGGAATGTATTATTGTTTAAATTTCGTAACCGAAGCTAAAGGCTTCCCTGCTGCAACCTTAATAAGAGGCGTACATGTTATTTCGCCTGAAAATCTATACCTCAACGGTCCGGGTAAATTATGCAAATATTTAGGAATTAATATTTCTCATAATAAATGCGATCTTATAAATAACAACGAATTTTTTGTCGGCGATATCGGCTTAAAGCTACCCTACTCTACTACTGCTCGTATAGGTATTACTAAAGGCACGGATAAATTATGGCGTTATGTTGTTACAGATATCACTAATTTAATCTCTCAATATAATGTACAGCCTTAATAAGGTCATATTGATTTACGGCAAAAGGACCTCGAAAAGGTTTGTCTAATATAAATAATAACAAAAGCATTGATGATGAAGTGATACAAACTAAACCAACCGAAATCTTATGTAAATAAAGCTTGGTGCCAAGCATACAGACAAAAATTAAATTAATAGCAGTCATTATACATACAACTATCCAATATTGAATATTTAAGGAAAAATAGGACATTTTAATCCTGTTATACCTTACTGTATAAAGCTCTTTTATCTCCTCAATGATTTCCTGCTTAGTCAATAGCTGCATTTGCTCGCTTGCTTTATAAGCTTGTAGTCTCTTATTAATATCTTGGAGGAAACTAAGAGCTTCATGACCGATTTGCTTGCCGTCTTTCATTAATTGCCATTCACGCCGCATTACACCTTTGGTATAATTTTTAATATCTAGATAAATTGTAGGCCTCATTTCATGAGGAAGCCAACCTACACTATCTGCAAGCCTCATCAACACTATAGATTCTGCTGCCACCCCTTCTTGTGCTTTATTAAAATTACCGAGTAAATAAATTAATACAAAACCGGTTGATACCGCATACATACTACCGACTACACCCGATAAAAACCCGCCAAGACTTCCAAGCTCTTCTTTTTGAAAATTATTAGGAATAATGTATTTTGTTAAATATAAACATCCCGCACAAAAACTCATCAAAACAATATTTATTATGATGAATAAAACAATATTAGGAACGGTATAGATAAAGTCAATTATATGATTACATAGGTATTATTAACCATGTCCTGCTGAATATTTATGTAATATACTAGAAATAAGAGTTTGATAAGGTAATCCCTCATAAGCAGCTTTTTGTTTTATTCTCATTAAATCACTACTAGAAATACGAATATTTATTCGAGTATCTTTTTTTAAATAATTAGCTGCTGCCACTTGTGATATATGTTTCTCTTGTTCAAAATTTTTAATTCTTTGCCATTCATCATTTTCAAAAGACTCCAGCAATGCGTTTTCTTCAGCATCTAGTATTATATTTGATATATTCTCTTTATTTCTCATTACTTTTTCCTATTTTTAGATATTTCTGAGTAGCTTTGTGACGTGGAATAATAGTCTTTAAAAAAACTGTTCCATCAACTTCACTAATAAAAGGCACTAAATAGGCGTATTCATTAAATTTAACTATATACATTTTTTGCTCTGAATATTTATTAGGATTTGGATGTTCTATTATATCCAATAAACAATTACTTTCTATAACTGATATTATTTCTTCAAAACTTACCTTGCGCTCACTTATTAACTTATAATTTTTTTCAGCAGAAAAGCTATAATTACATTTCTTTGTCATCTTATGATATTAGTACAATGTATGCTTTATGTCAACACTACACTTCCATCTCTTCTAAGACCACTGTAGAATCAGCAAGTTTAGTAATTTTTTCAATTTTTAACCGAGCTTCTTTTAGTTTTTTCTCACAATGATTCTTAAGTAAAATACCTCTTTCAAAGCTATTAACTGCCGTCTCTAGACTCTCTTGTCCGTTATCTATTTTTTTAACAATTTCCTCAAGCTCTTTTAAAGCTTCTTCAAAGCTAATATTTGCTTCTAAAGTTTTAGTATTAGTCATTTATTTTTATTTTTTTAATGGTTATCTGTAGTAATTGTGTCTTCAGTTGTTTGGGGTATAAGTAATTTTTTTAGCTCACTACTATCAAAAGTTTTCTTAGGAGCAAAAATACTCCCTTGCATTTTTATATTAAGATGTGCCAAGCTATCTTTATCAGAACTTGTATTTGAGGTATTTAACTTAACAAGCCTTGCCGGCACGTAAAATGATAAAATACTAGATGCATCCATATCAAAATTATATATATTAACTGCAAAAGAGGCCGCACCGCTACTATATTGTGTTGCAAATTTTACTTTCTTTAAAAGGGCAATACCTTTTTGTAGTTCAATATCACCGCTTATACCTCTAATATTTTCTTGTCCTGTGGTTATAGCACTATTTATATCTTTATCTAAATTTTGTACCTTATAATCAGCTGTATCAATTTTTTCTATAAAAGCATCAATTGCAAAATTATTAACATCTATATTGTTTATAGCAAATTGTGATTTTGTAGTAAGGTTATATAGCTGGCTTTGAAGAGTGTTACCGTTAGTTCCTAAACTACCGCTTATACTTATTTTTCCGCCACTTGCAGTAAATATTTTAGGCATAAGAGCTGAAACTTTGTTTAAATCTATTGTATTTAAAGCATATACGAAATTTATAGCATAAGGTTCTAATAAAATATTGCCGTTACCTTGAAGCTTACCACCTAATAATTCTGCTTCAATATTATTAAATTGTAATAAATTATTATTATTTGCTACATAAAATTTAACATTTTTCAATATTAAATCATTTTGTAATAATGTCGACAATGTACCGGAAACTTGTAAGGTAGCTTTATCTAAACTATAATCATTTATTAATTTATTTCTTAAATTAAGCATTCCTGCCGGTGATAATAAATCAGTAGTAAGATTACCGTCCTTAATTTCTACGGTCAAAGACGGTAATACACTCGATGCATCTAAGTTCCAGCTAGTTGATAAATAGCTGTTAGCAGTTTTAAAATCTAAATTACTAATTTTTATATTAGCTGGTACGATTTTAGCAAGCAAATTCATTTTGTCAAATACATGATCGTTATACTTAACGCTATCTATCAGAATATCTAAATTAGCTAAATATCCTATTGTTCTAATAGGGATGAATTTACTTGGATAATCTAGAGCTTTCATATCTTTAGTTAAATTTTTTGTAAATTCGATAAGCGGCGAAATTATTGGATACGTTCTACTGCTTAAGTCAAGCGAAGATATATTAAGCGTAGCGTCTAAACGAGGTGTTTGAGCAATAAATTTACTAGAAAAATTTCCTGATAAATTTAAATTATCTGTTTTGAGTAATAAATTTTTAAAAAATAAATCTATTAAAGTGAGTTTTAAATCCGATGACAAGCTAAAAGGAATAGCTTCTTTAATAGTAACGTCGTTAAATCCTAAAATATTCAGTAACGAATTTATATCGTTGTGCTTTAAATATAGCTGTCCATCGAACATACTTCTAACGGCATTCTGTGTTACATTACCTGTAAGCTTAAATTCTCCACCTGATTTAATATTACCTGAAAATTCATTTATCTTTAAAGTACCCTTTGATAAGTTAGAAGAAAAGACTATTTTTTTTAGTTCTTCATTATTACTTAAAATTATTTCGTTAATTGCCACGTCTGCTTTAAGTAATTTATTGGCAAAAATAAATCTACTATCTGAAGAAGAAGTATTAAATGTTACCTCTGCATTTGGAGAAATTAACGAACTTAAATCTATTTTAGGAAAATCTAGTTTTACATTAGTAGTAATATTATCATTTTTAGCAATGTTAACAAATCCATGACCAATAATAAAAGATGATGCTATTACTATGTCTTTTAGTTCTATTTCATCTTCATTATTTGAAATATTAAATTTAACGTTTACTGCCTCATGTTGATTAAATTTATTAAAAAGATGGTTTAAATCCGGTAATATATTATACATTACCGATGCTAAATTTTTAATCTGATATTCACCACTACCGCTAGTAAGCTTAGAATCTTTGTAAATTTGCGATAACTTAAAACCATAATCATTATTATCAATATTAAGACTAAAATCTACTATATCGTCACGTTTATTAATTGAACCTGAAATTTTACCTATATAGTTACTTGTAGTTTTAAATATGTAATTAGACGATAAAGCATTTTCTTTTTTTAATATACAATTATTAAAATTTAAAATAGAATAATCTTGTTTATTAATAATACTTAGATTAGTAACATTTAGATTTATATTTTGTAATTTATATTTAAAGAAATTCTTTATTAACTCTTCATGATTATAAATATTTAATACATTAGAATGTGAATAAAATTTAGCATCTAATATATCTATTTTATTAATTTTAGGATTAAATTTTATAAGCGACCACAACGAAAAATGAATTTTAATCTGCTCTAAATCTAACTTTCCTTCTTCTCTTATCTTCTCAATAACTAAATAGGACAAAGGAAATTTATTCATCTTTATTTTTCCGATATTTTCTTTCGCAATTCCTAAATGACTGGTAAAATTATTAGTAACCGAATTATAGTTAACAAACGATAATGCACCAAACATTATAAATAACAATAATGAAAAACAAATTATGACGCCGGCAGCTATTTTTTTTATCATGTCTGTAAAAAAGTTTTTAAATATATTATTATATATAATTATCAAAATTTAAAGGCAAATTAATGAATTCTTTAGAAAATTTAATTTTAGTCGGTGTAATAAAATCATGTCATGGAATTAAAGGTCATGTAATGTTAAAATCTTTTACCGACCCTGCTACAAAAATACTTGAAAGAAATTTAGTAAATGAGTCAGGAGCAAATATACATATTAAGCTAATTAGCCAAAATGCCAAAGGAGAATTAATTTGTACATTTAATGATATAGCTACTCGAAATGAAGCTGAAAATTTAAAAGGTTATAAAATATTTTGCTTAAGAGCAAGTTTACCGGAACTAGAAGAAGATGAATTTTATATAGCGGATTTAACTCATTTACCGGTATTAAACCAAGATCATAAAGAAATAGGCAAAATTAAAAATATTCTTAACTTTGGTGCCGGTGACATAATTGAAATAGAATTTTCAGATCAAACAACCGAATTATTACCTTTCAATAAAGAATTTTTTCCTATTATAACTAAAGATTATGTGATTTTAAATTATCAAAGAGAAGCTTGAATAATTTACCGTAGTTTTCAATTTCTTTATAGTACCCTACGATTCTTATTCACCTCTGTCTCATCCCGTGGCGTGACCACGGGATCCAGTTAAAAATACTAAATTTATTAGTATTTATTGTTTTTATGGCCCCCGTGGTCAAGCCACGGGGTGACACAGTGGGTTTTACCGGTCCACGCAACAACGCCTCGTGGGAATGACATAGAATATAATTATTTTAATCCTTAATTGAGTAAATTATATAAAATTGACAATTAATCCTTAAATACTATAATTAATATATGTATATAAATAGAAGGTTAAGCTCTATGCCTAAAACTTTAAAATACTCACTTATTATATTTATAAGTATAATATTATTATTAATTGTTATTCCTTTCTTTATTCCTTTAAATCATTATAAAGGAATAGTAATAGATAAAGTTAAAGAGGCTACAAATAGAGATTTAACTATTAACGGCGACATAAAATTATCTTTACTACCGAATCCCGCAATATCACTATCAGAAATTAAATTATCATCAATAAACGGTACAAAAGAACCTCATCTAGTTTCCGTTGAAGGTGCTAAAGCGTCATCGATACGACTTTTTCCTCTTTTTAGAGGAGCAATTGAAGTAGCTTCTATAGAACTGCAAAAACCGATTATAAATCTAGAAGTTTTAAGTAATGGACAAAAAAATTGGCAATTTTCTACACCTAATAATGCATCCAAAACAAATGAACTTAGCTCTGTAGAATCTACCGATACTAAAACTGAATTAGCACTTCCTATTTTGATTAGTCATTTTAAAATTATAGACGGCAAAGTAATATATATAGAAAAAAACAGTGAGAAAATATTTAACGATATTAACTTAGAGACTAAAATTAAAAGCCTTAAAGGTCCTATAGATTTGACTTTAGCTTTAAAGGCTTTGGAACAGCAAATTAATATAGACGGCAATATTGAAGAAATCGGTAAAATAATTCCGTTAAGTGCCAATATTAATCTTGCCGGTGAAAAAATTAAAATCGAAGGAAAATTTGATAGCGAAAATAATTCGTTCATAGGTAACGCAAATATTAAAGGTAATACTAAAACTTTAGGTATGCCTGCTGATTTACAAAATGACTACGAGCTAACTACGGCAATTACTGCCGATAGTAAAAATATAGCTATTAAAGATGCTAGACTTAATTATCCAAATATAGAATTACTAGCAAATGCAAATTATGATATAGAGCGTAATAACCTGAAATCAAATATTATTATCAATCCCGGTAACATTATAACCGAGATTAGCTCTAATTTAGATAAGACAAATATTATGCTACAAGCTGATAGTTTAAAACCTATACTTGATGCTCTAAAACTAAAGACCGATAAATTACCGCCTATTATTAACCAAAAACTTATACTTACTTCTAATGTAATTAGTAATTCTCAAGCAATAAAATTACAAAATATTAATTTATCGGCTGCAAATAGTAATCTAACGGGAGATATTGAGCTTAAAAATTTAGCACAAGATATAACTATTTCGCACAATCTAAAAATTAATAATTTTGAGTCGTTTATGTCTCTTATGGGAGTAAGTAATTTAAGTCAGATTGGAGTATTGCAGTTAAACGGAGGAGTGCAAAAAATTAAAGATACTTTCCATATTAATAATAAAATATCCGCTTTTAATACTAATATATCTATTAAAGGAGATATTAATTTAGAAACTCAGAAGCCCAATTTTAATCTTAACTTATATAGTCCGTTAGTTAATTTGGATAAAATTCTTACAAGTAATAGTCCTACTCCTGCTCCAAATAAAACTAATAGTCCTGCTACTCAAAACATACCTACAGCTAAAAATAATTCTCCTTGGTCAAATAATCCTATTAATTTAGGGTTTTTAAATGAAATTGAAGGGCAATTATCCGCAAATATTGATAAATTAACTAACGACTCATTAATCATAAATAATTTAAAAGCAAAATTAAATATCACCGGCGGCACGCTGAATATTACTTCAGTTAATGCAAGCATTTACGGTGGCGAACTAAGTAGCACCGGTTATGTGAGTTCAGCCAAAGATCAAAACGCTGCAATTAAAATCGATTTTAAAAATGCCTATCTCAAAAGTTTCACTCCGCAATCGGATAAAATAAAAATAACTGATGGGCGACTAAGCTTTAAAGCTGATCTTACTTCTCGCGGTAATAGCGTTTATACATATGTTAATAATCTAAATGGACAATTTAACGTAAATAGCGATAACGGGGAAATAAGCGGATTTGATTTAAACCGAATCGCAGATGCGGTAAATAATGCTAAAAATACCGAAGGAGTATTGCGACTTATTAACAGCTCCTTTAGTGGCGGATCCACATCTTTCAAAAATTTAATTGCCAGAGGAAATATAACGCAAGGCAAGCTTAATTTAAATGAATGTAGTTTAGATGCTTCACCTGCCACAACAAATGCAAGCGGTCAAATTAACTTACCACAATATATGATGGATGTTAGTGCAAGCGTTACTATTGCGGATTTACCGCCTATAGCCGTTAAATTATACGGATTCATAAATAATCCGCAACATAAATTAGACGTTCAAGCCTTTCAAACATATTTAGTTAAAAACGTATTTAATAGCGTTATTAAAGACTTAAAAAGCGGAGAGAAGAAACCTGAAAATATTATTAAAGATGCTTTGGGTCTCAGAAAGAAAAAGGATACAAATACAGAGGAACAAAACAGCCCTCCGCAGGAAAACCAACAAGCAGATCCTGTGAATAAGCTTCTACAAAAAGGATTGAAGAAACTGTTTTAATGTGACCGTCACGGGTGTTGTGTGACTTATTATTCCTCTCTATGTCATCATCCAGCAAAACATATAATATAGTGTAGTAACAATGTTGAAGTTATTTTTTCTAGACTTAGTTAGCAAGCAACTAGATGACAGTGCAAAACTCATAAATACCCACGTTTTGATACAATTATTCCTGTGCCAAACCTAATTGGATACAAATCCTTTGTTTCCTCAGTATCTAATACCAAATTAGGTATGTTTTTAGGGAAATCTTGAATTACTTTAGTAATTTTTGCTGCTTCTTCATCATAATTTGCCTTTTTCAACAAAATAATAAGGTCTTCATATAATGATTTTTTATTTGGATTTAACCCTATAGCTCTTTTGATAGAAGCGAGTGCTTCCTCCGGATTTATTTTATGTAATTTATTAAAAAACTCTTCGTGATAGTATGCTTTACTTGGATCTAGTTCAATAGCTTTCTTTAATGATTTAATCGCATTATCTTGTTGTTTTTCCATTAAAATAGAACTTAAACTATGAAAAACTTCAGCTTCTCTATTGTTATATTTTTCAGTTTTATCATAAGTTTCAATAAAATTTGAAAGTTCTTCAGGATCAGTTTCAACGAATCTTCGTAGATTGTCTTTTTCTTCTTGATATTGGATATCTGTTATGAAGATCGAGATATTTTTTCACTACTTTCTTTAACAATTTCAGAAGTTTTAAACTTCCAATAAGGCAAAATTTCATTTTTATATGGTTGACAAATGCATACTCCTTGCTCCCCTTTACCTACTCTATAGCTTTCCGGGCATTTACGATACTCAATATCATTTTTCCATTTATAACTTTTATTATCAAAATTTAGATAGCTTGGTTTTTCCATAACTTATGATATATTTGTAATTAATAATTTATAACCACAATTTCAATGTAAGTAAATAAATCTGAAGTTTGTAAAGCTAAGTAAGTAGTTTAAATAAACTTTAATTTAAAATCGTATGATTAAGAAAATAGTACAAAATACGAAAACTTTGCACGTACGTCCTAATGGAAGATCAGCTGATTACATAACGCCTAACTTCATGTATGGCTGTGCCGGAGGTTGCAGAAATAGTTATTGTTATGTTATGCATCATAACTATGAGACATTATATATCAATGAAAATATAGATCAAATACTTGACGTATTGGATAAACATATAGTAAATTTACCGACTAAAATTTCCAATCAAACAGATTCTAAATATTGGACATATGATATAGGTTGTTCTACCGATGTAAGTTTGCATTGGAAACACACTAATTGGTTAAAGATATTTAATTTCTTTAAAGAAGATCCACGTGCTAAAGCAACTTTTGCTACTAAATATGTCAATCCTAAATTACTTAATTTTAATCCTGAAAACAAAATAAGGATTAGATTTAGTTTGATACCGACAAGAATGCGTGAGATATTAGAGCCAAAAACGAGTCCAATTATCGAGAGAATAAAAGCGGTGAATATTTTTATTGAAGCAGGTTACGAAGTTCATCTAAACTTTGCTCCTATTATTGCTTATGAAGGCTGGCTTACCGAATATGCAAAGTTATTTGAAGATTTAGCTCAATACATAAACAACCAATATAAACCGTTTATAAAAGCGGAATGCATATTTTTAACGCATAACGATAAGCAGCATGAAAGAAATATTGCCTCAAATAGATTAGAGAGTGAAGCTTTAATTTGGCAACCAAATTATACAGGAAAATAAAGTAAGCAAATATGGAGGCAAGGCGGTACGTTATAAAGCCGGTATTAAGAGTAGTTTTTTATCCAACGATAGAGTGTGTTGCATGACAGGTTGCTCCCATGGAATAAAATACGATATATATTCTAACTCTTCCTACTTATCAAAATTACGAAACAAAAGCATAAAATTTAAAAATTACAGTTATAAATAAAAAATCACTTGCATGAAAATACACTTATGATATGTTTCTTCACGTTGGGTTTCAATTTTAGCTTCTATAAAAGTAACCCAACACTATTATCTCTCAGCTAATAGTGGATATAGTGTTAGTTGAGTACAAAAGTACAAATATAAAAAACAAGTAAAATATCGAATAGGCAAAAAATCGTTTAGCTTGTTTGTTATCAGGGGTGTCATAGAATAAAGAACCGGCATAATATAGAAATACTACCCCAAGGATACCAGAAATTATTAAATATATAAAATTATTCATTCCAATAAAAAAAGGCATTAGCGAAACAATAAATAAAAGAATACTGTAAATTAGAATTTGTTTTTTAGTATATAAAGTCCCCTTTACTGCAGGCATCATCGGTACTTTACAGTTTTTATAGTCATCGTTACAGAATAAAGCAAGAGCCCATGAATGCGGCGGCGTCCAAATAAAAATAATCAAAAATAATATAATCGACTCTAGAGATATAGTATTGCTTACCGCTGCATAACCTATCACAGGAGGTAATGCTCCCGATACTCCGCCAATAACGATATTTTGTATAGAACGACGCTTTAACCAAATAGTATAAATACAGATATAATAAAAAATAGTGAATAGCAGTAAAAAGGATGCAAGTAGATTAACACATAAAGCCATAAAAAATACTGCAAAAAATCCCGTTATCAAACCAAAAGATAAAGCTTCATCAGATTCTATAACTCCTCTTACTATCGGTCTTTTTTGGGTACGTTTCATTAAGCTATCGATGTCTCTATCGTACCACATATTAATTGCCCCTGCACTACCTGCCCCAAGCGCTATGCAAACAACTGCAATACCAGCAATAAACGGATGCACGGAATAAGGAGCAAGCCACATACCTACAAAACCCGTAAAAATCACAAGCGACATTACACGCGGTTTCATAAGTAAAATATAGTCTTTAACAGTACTTTGTGAATGATTGATTTTACCTAAATTGATTGGTCTTACTAAGGAACTCATATGAAATATTTTTTAATTAAATATAAAAAGTTTTAGGTTAAAAATCAATGATTGACTTTGATGCAAGAAATGTATATATTTTTTTGTAATTCAAATAATAAATAATAAGTTAAGGATATTATCAGTGACAAAAATTGTTCGTTCTAAATATAAAGCTAGTAGAAGACTTGGAGTAAGTCTATGGGGTGATAGCAAGGATGCTTTCAATACACGAAATTATCGTCCCGGGCAACATGGGCAGAATACCATGATTAAAACTTCAGATTATGGTTTACATTTAAAAGCTAAGCAAAGATTGAAATGCCACTACGGTCGTGTCACTGAAAAACAATTTAGAAATATTTTTGCACTTGCTCAAAAAATGAAAGGTAATACCGGTGAAAATTTCATTGGGTTACTTGAAAGTAGACTTGATACGGTAGTTTATAGAATGAATATAGCTCCAACTATTTTTGCTGCAAGACAGTTAGTTTCACACGGACATATTAAATTAAACGGTAAGAAAGCCGATATCGCAAGCATACGACTAAAGGCAGACGATGTTATAGAAGTTAAAGAATCCGTAAAACAAATACCGCTTATCCAAGAATCCGTTTCAAAACAAGGTCAAACAACACCGGGGTATTTATCATTTGATGTACCTTCATTAACCGGTAAATACTTAAGAGTTCCTGCTCTTTCTGATGTCCCATATCCTTTTGAAGCAGAAGTGCATTTAGTAATCGAGTTATATTCTCGTTAATAATTATAAAAAGGCAGGTTTTATTTATCTGCCTTTTTACTTTCTTCCCTACACCTACATTTTTTCTTTATACTATAATACAACTTATCACCTAATTCGGCAGCTTTTATTAAAGATAGATTAGTTAAGAATTTAACGTCTGAGCTAAGAAAAAACTGTAATTTTTGACGAAGCAAGGAAGTATAAAAATGCTAATTTTTAGTATTTTTTTATTATTTTTATGGAGTGCCACGCTACTTTCAATCGCTCAAAAGGTATTGCTGCGTGGATCAGTTTTTCAGTTGTTTTTGGATACCGTGGTCAAACCACGGTATAACACCGAGTGCCTTTTTCGATACACACAACAACGCCCACTCACAATAACGATATCTACTTTTAATAAAAATAATGCTGCTTCTACCTTTTCCAAAAAGTTAGCATATGGAACGCATTTAATAATTAGCGGTATAATTGGTTTTATTGTAAATGGGATAACAGGAAGCAGTCTTTTTGTTTCGGCAACTCTTGCTGATGAAATCTTAATAACCGAAGGGTATTTTCAGAAACATTATCTTACTTCTGCCACATTTAAAGGAAATTTAATCTACCCTATTACTACAAATCTCATCACAACTTTTCCTAATTATTCAGTACCAATTTATTTAACTTCTACAGCTGCAATAGTAGGCTTAGCATATTATGGGACTGATTTCTTAAATTATCAGGAAAATTTAAAAGAAATTCAGATAAACTTAACTCCTAATATTAGGGTAATTGATCCTAATATACTTTCTAACAATTTTAAAAATGATTCAAAAAATGAAATTAAAGATGTAACCCAAGGGTTTTAGATTTAATTGAAGCATACATAAATAGTAGTTTTATTAACTATACCGGAAATGATGGCAATACATTAATTGCATTAACCTTACTCATACAGGACCCTAATGCTGATATAGGACCTCTTGTTTCTCAAGGAGCAAAAATCAGTATTTTATGGTGTGGAAAAAATATAATAAGCACACTATTCCAATCATATAAAGTTTCTTTAACACAAAATACTCAAGATTTAATCGAACAAAAAACTTTAGAACTGTTACTAAACGAAGAATATAAAAGTAAAATCTTAGGATTAAAGGATATAGAAGCTATTACTAATAATTTATTTAATGATCTTAATAATACTTTCACTATTGGAATTTTACAATTAGGGAATTTAACCACTCAAAAAATTATACAGCTTATTGCATTGCAAGATATAATGAATTTAGTTCCAGGAGCTATTATATTTAATGCGTTTGAAAATATTAAGGAAAGATTTTTAAATATATTATATCAACTGAATATTTCTTACAGGCAAGAAGCCAGAGGAAATTAACGAAAATACAGCTTCTATAGTAAGAAATATATCCTCTAATACTTCAAATATCTTGTTAACTGATTCTGCTCAATTTGTACAAAATCAATATACCAAGCAACTTAAAGCTAAAAAAGAAATATCAAAGAAAATGTTGTTTTTAGATAGCACAAAAAATACTATAACTACTATACTAGATATCTCCGATAAATTCATAAAATCACTTTACTATATTTATAAAAGTAAAAAATGGAGAGATTACGCCTGAGCAAGCTCTACTACTTAATCCTTGGCTTGAAACCTTAAAATCATTCTTAACAAGTTCCTCATTAAAAATAATCTTTAGTGGAGCAGTTAGATAACAAGCGAGAATTACAAAATTAATAGAGGCAATTTCTTCTGAGAATAAAAAAGGAATAATATGATCTATTAATGATACAAACGATGAACTTGTAATTTCTGATTATAACCTAATTATAGAAGAAAGAACTATTTTGAGTTTTGAAAAATTAGTATTCAAACTAGGAGCACATGATCTTCTTTCAGCTTCCTCAGGAAAAGGCAACACTACTTTTTTAAAGAGTTTAGTCAATTGTATTGCTGATCCATGCCATAGCGTTGGTGAAATTTCCATACCTACCCATTATCAAAATCCAAAAATAATATTTATTGATCAGAATAGTTACATACCGGTTTAATCTACTTTATTTGAAATAATAACCTCCGACCTTGATCAATCAATCATTAAAAGTAATAAGCAATTATTAGAAGAAAAAATTAACACACTACTTATAAAATTAGATCTAGATACATTAAGCACTTAAGTGATAAAAATTATGATGTAATAAATGCACCAAGTGGCAGTCAAAAGAAAAAAATTGGAATCATTAAAGCTATAATTTCAAACCCTAAAATATTAATTTTAGACGAGGTATTTGCTAATCTTGATAAAATATCTATAGAAAATGCATAACAAGCTTTAAAAGAATTTTTACCGGAAACTTTAATGCTTGTAGTGCATCATGACGGTAAATCGCATGACTATAATAATTTTTATGATCAGTATAAATCTTGAAGATTTGTATGCTGAAATAAAATTATTAGGAGAATAGCTATTCTATTCAACCCTATATACTTGACTACTTTTCATTTATCATGAGTATATACTAAATCTAGATGTTCAATTATGGGAGTTTTTTAAGATTTCTTTATAGATTTCAAGGTTTTTTCTTAGCATCAGATCAAGAGAGAAATTATTAATTACCGTATGTCTTGCCGCTTCTTGGATTTTCTTAGCAAGATCAGTACCTAAAATCGAGAAACAATAATCGATTTTCTGTGCTAACGCTTCGGCATTATTTGGTTCTACGTGGAAACCGGTTATATTATTATTTATTGTCTCTACTGCCCCACCGATATTAGTTGCAATAACAAGCTTCTTCATCGCCTGCCCTTCTATAATAGTACGCCCGAAAGCTTCAGGCTCGATTGAGGCAGAAATGATAATATCGGAAATCCCATATAGGTTTATTATATCCGAATCATTACCAAAAATTTGAATTTTATTTTGAAGTTTTAGATTAGCTATAAGCTCTTTTACTCTATTAGTAAAATTGGGATGTCTAGATATATCACCGACCATTAAACAATAAAAGTCTCTATGTTTTAATTTACTTAATGCTTCTACTAGAACAAGATGTCCTTTCCAACTTGTCATTCTAGAAGGCATTAATATTATCGGCACGTTACTCGGTACATCATATTTATCACAACATTTTTCAAGTTTTTCCGGCGTTAAATTTGCGGGATCGAAATAATCACAATTCACTCCACGCTCAATTACTACTATTTTATCTTCATCAATTTTATAGTTTTCGAGCAAGTGTTGTTTTACAAAATTAGACACGGCAACAACTTTCTTGCCTTTTAGCATTATGCTATTATAATATTTTTTAAAACTATTCGGAATATTATAAACCCCATGAAAGGTAGTCAAAAATTTAGCATTTGTCCATTTTGTTGCTAGATATGAACTCCATGCCGGTGCTCTTGATCTTGTATGAACTATATCAACATTATATTTTTTGATTATTTCTGCTATCAATTTTGCATTATTCAGAATTACAAAAGGATTTTTACTGTTACTATTCATTTCAATATGCAATATATCTTCCTTATCTAACTCTTTAACTAGAGTACCGCCTGCTGAAATTATGATAGGAGTATGACCGAGAATTTTAAGATATTTTGCAACTTCTATAGTACCTCTTTCAACCCCTCCCGAAACTAGAGCAGGCACTACTTGCAAAATAGTATATTTATTGTATCGTTTACTTGACTTTAATGAAGGCATTAAATCTCAATCTATTAAAATAATTATTTAAAATGCACAAACTTTATAATAAAACACAAGACAAATTTATTGTCTATGATAATTATAGAATAATTAATACAAATATTCCATCTGTAATTTTTTTACACGGCTTGATGTCTAGTATGCAATCAACTAAGGCTATCTATTTAATAGATTATTGTAAAAAAAACAATTATAATTTTATTGTTTTTGATAATTTCGGCCATGGAAACGCATCAGGACAATTTAAGGATCAAACAATTAGTGATTGGTTAGAAGGAGTATCACTAATTTTAGATAAATTAATTAATACGGAGGCGATATTAGTAGGTTCGAGCATAGGAGGATGGCTAGCACTTCTTGCGGCTTTAAGATTTCCTGATAAAATAAAGGGACTTGTGTGTGTAGCCCCTGCTCCAGATTGTACTGAAAATATTTGGCAAAATATATCTCTAAATGATCAAAATAAGATGCAAAAAGAGGAAATACTAGAAGTAAGCGGTAAAAATTGTGAGCATAAATATCCTATAAGCTATAAACTGATAGAAGATGCAAAAAAACATTTATTATTGACAAAGAAACAGATTGATATAAATATACCGGTACATCTCATTCATGGGATGTTAGATGAAGACGTGCCTTATAATGTTTCAGTAAAATTATTAGAAAAAATAACGAGCAAACAAATAGTAATGAAGCTAATTAAAGACGGTCACCATAATTTATCTAGAGAAGAAGATTTAAAGGTAATGACAAATTCCTTAGAAGAAGTAATTAGACTCTTAAGTAAGATTAAATAAACAATAAATATGTATAGCAACATAAATAAAGTTCATGATTTTAAAGAAGTTATAGAAGCGGTAAAACAAGCCGATAATACTAGCTTGGTGCTTTTTGATGTAGATGAAGTAATTGTAATGGATAGTGATGAATCTAGGTTAACACATGGTTATAGAAAAGAATTAATGAAGAACATTGAAAAAAGACTTACTAGAAAAGAATGTGAATTGTTACTTAGTATTGTTCTTAAAGATAGGAAAGCTAGATTTGTTAACCCAGATATCTTAACGATATTTGCTCTACTTACAGAAAAAAATGTACCGGCAATGGGTCTTACTAAACTTCCTACCGGTAAATTCGGCGTAATTGAAGATATGATCGAATGGAGAATTCGTGAACTCACTGAATTAAAGGTAAATTTTCAAGAATTTTCACCTTTAGAAGATGAGATAATAATAGAAGATTTTAATGCCGGTTACGGTAAACCTACATTAAAAGACGGAATAATTTACACTGCGGAATATGATAAAGGAAGCATGCTTGAGTATGTATTACGAAAAACAAGTTATTATCCACAATCAATAATATTTATCGATGATATAGAAGAAAATTTATTATCATTACAAGAAATTTGTAAGAAACTAAAAATTAACTATCAAGGATTTGAGTTTACCGGTTCTGCTATCGTTCCTGAACCTGTTCTTGATGCACAATTAGAAAAAATTAGATTTGAAATTCTAGAAAAAGAATATAAATGGTTAACGGATGAGGAACTGAAAAAGCATACTTTGTCATCTAGTAGCTTGTCCACAGTATCCAGCTAAAAATGTCACAACAACATACACTTTTAGTTGCTTTTCCTAGATGCCGTGGACAAACTAATAGATGACACCTATGCACCTTAGAGTATAATATATGATGTTTGCAAAACTTATTGTTCTTTTTACCTTACTTATCTCGCTTTCTACTATGGCAAGTAAAAAGGAAGAAGAAAAAATTACAGAAGTAAAAGCAACTAAAGTACAAATTGCTGAGCTTTACGACATATTTAATATTGTAGGGCAATGCCAGAATGATAATAGTCGTGATTATTATGCCAATGCCACCGGAGTAGTTGAACAAGTCTCAGCACATCAAGGAGAAATAGTAAAAAAAGGGGATATATTGCTAGTGATAGATAAAAACATAGCAGAAACCACTAAATCTAGAGCAGCAGCGTTATTAAATACAAAACAAGAAGATTATAATAGAAAAGAAGCTTTATTCGCTAAAAAATTTGTAAGCAACGAGGAATATAAAAGGTCAAAAAGCGAACTTGAAGATGCAAAATTTAATTATTCCAAAGCTCTAAAAACATATAATGATATGATAATTACTGCACCCTACTCTGGTAAAATAGGCGTAATTAAGTCTATGGTCGGCGATGAAGTAAAAATAGGTGACTATCTTTTTAGCATTACCGGAACAGAAAACTCACAAAGTATTTTTATTGAATTGCTGGAGTCTTTAAGCGGAAAAGTTGGCGTCGATACTGAAGTTTTAATTGCAGGAAAAATTAAAAGTACAATCGGGGCAGTATCGCATTACTTATCAGATAATGGTACTTTAACAGCTAAAATTATTTTACCTATGGGTACAAAAATCCTACATAATAGCTTTGTAGATGTTACGCTTATAATTAACCCTCATAAAAACCTAACCGTTCCTGAAAGTTGTATTCAACGAAATAATCAAGGTAATTTTATTTATAAAATAGAAGGTTATACGATAAAACAATTATATGTAAAAATCGGTACACGTACAGAAGGTCTAATTGAAATTATCTCTGACGATATTAAAGCAGGTGACTTAGTCGTTACCGAAGGTATGACTAAAATTGGTGATGGCTCAAAAGTTAAGATACTTGAGGAATAGTTATTTATATATGCTTTTTAAGCCATCTCTGTATTCTAGAGATTGTTGCACGTATTCCTTCTTGCCTTATAGAAGTAATAGTTAATAAAATCAAAATTTTTGTCATAAAGCAATAGGTTCGTATTTTTTGAATTACATAATTATTTTTGAAAAAAGAAATATTACTTTTTTTATAGTCTTCATTTTTATTTTCTAGTAATCTTAATTGTGTAACAGCTGCTAATAACAAATTAATAGTAAACGGACTAAATTTACTTAAATAAGAATCATTAAGAACATAAGAAGTAATATTTATTAAACCTACTGAATATTTATTTGGGTCCATAAACGTATTAGTACCACCGCTAATTCGTACTTTAGACAATTCTTTGTCTATACCGCCTATTGAGTTTTTACTAGCAATAGATATCCATAAACAACAATCTTCACCACTTCTTATATTTTCAGGAAATAAATTTTCTTGAAATAATGTCAAAGTTCCCATAACTGTCGGCATTGCTATTGGACAAGTTTGTATGACTTGAGGAAAAACATTGCCACTAAAAAGCCCGGAATGAACAGATTCGATATATTTGCCTTTTTCATTTATTTTTTGATATGAAGTATGAGAAAATATAAAATTATTTTCTTCCATAAACTTTAATTGGATTTCTATTTTATCCTTATAAAATAAATCGTCCGAATCAAGGAAAGCAATATATTTTCCTATAGCATTTTTAATACCTAAGTTACGTGCAGCAGCAGGTCCTTCATTTTTTTTATGAAAATATTTTATTCTTTTATCTTTTTTGCATATTGCAGTTAATTCTGATATATCATCAGTCGACCCATCATCTATTATAAGTATCTCAAAATTTTTGTGTGTTTGAATAAGTACACTTTCTATAGCTTCAATTGCCCAATTTATTCTATTATATACCGGTATAATAACACTAATTTTAGTATCATTTAGTACTTGTTTAGCCATAGTATTTGCTAAATCACAGGCTTTTTTATACGGAGTATTATTGGATAAAAAAGTAGCTGTACGAGTTAAAAATAAATAAGGAGAACCTTCCATTTTGATCATTTCTTCTTCTGTTAACTCGTGAAGAAACGATGACCATAATACATTACATTCTTCGTTATGATTTGATATTTTTTTACTACCTTGCTCTGAATGAAAACGAGATTTAATTAGGATAGATTCGTCAAAATGAATAGGGGCAACACGGAAAATTTTAAACCATAAATCATAATCTTGCGTTGTCGGTAAAGCCTCATTAAATATATCGACTTCATGAAAATATTTAGCAGGCATCAATAACGAACAACCATGTATTAATCCTCGTAATAAAGGTAATAAAGAAATATTAAGTTTATTTATAGGTAGCACACTATCCGGTTTAATATAACGTAGAGAGTTGCCTTTTTCATCGATTAATTCATAACCACCGTAAATGATAGTATATTTATTATCTAATTTATTTAATATGTCAACTTGATGCTCGATTTTATTAGGATAATATATATCATCATGGCTAAGCCACGAAAAATATTCCCCTTGCATGTTTTTTATACCGTAATTTAAGGCCGAACCGCAACCTCCGTTTTCTTTATGAAAATAGCGTATTTTATCACCATATGATAATGCTACACGTTCTGTCTCTCCATTATCTTTTGAACCATCATTAACAACAATAATTTCAATATTTTTGTAAGTTTGTGCTAAAGCACTATTTATAGCTTCTTTCATATAATTAGCCCCATTATAGACAGGTATAATAATGGAAACTAAAGTATGATAAATATTTAGAGGTTTATCTTTTCTAGTTGTCATAACTTTTAAAAATAATTTATAAAATGTTAGTTTTATTGTTTAAATTTTCTATAGAGCTTTAGAAAAATAGATTTTTCTTCTTCACTAATAATTAGTTTATTTTTAAATTTTTATTTCTTCTAAAGCATTATTTAGCTCTGTTACAGTATTATTTAATTTAGTGTTTCTCTTCGCTATTTTTAAATGCATCTCTAGTTTGCAGCAATTGTTTTAATATATCTTGGGATTGCAAACCTAGCTTTTCTAAAAATTCCAGAATCCAAGCTGAGATTGGATAGTTAAATAATTGTTTTATAGGCTTTAAATCTGAGTTACTAGATATACAGATTATAGAATTAGGAGGATTTTTTCAGAATGCGTGTCGTTAGTTACACCATCTACTCCTTCATAGAAAAATTCTTTGTTCGGATATGATTCAAAGTCTTTTTCAGTAATTCAATTAACTAAATGATGTATATTCCCTTCCGGTTCATTAAAAGGTACATTTACTATTAATCGTTTTTTATATTTAAGATTAAGTGCTAGATTTAACCCATCTTCAATATGCTCAAGTGCATGTCGTGATACAATATAATCATATTCTTCTGCCTTTTTAATAAAACTAACTAAATCAGATTTAATATATTGTATATTAGATGCTCCACAATTTTGTTCAGCATAAATTATAGATTCTTTACTGATATCTATTGCTGTAATTTCTACTCCTAATATATCGCTAAGCATGAAAGTTCCGTGTCCCGTTCCACAACCTATATCTAAAATTTTTATTTTTTGATTTAGCATTAATGGGCTATTAAGTATATCGGCTTCTATAATTTTTTTAAAAATCTTATAGCTACTTTTATGACGCATTACCTCTAAAACATCATAAGTTGCCCCAAGAATTAATCTTTCTCCATCATTATAAATTTCTTCTAACATAAATTATTTAAACTATTATAATTTTAATAAATATTCGGCGATAAATGCAGCAGGGTTTTCTACAGGATCAAGCATCTTTTTAAATTGATTTCTGCCACTACTATTTTCATAATAAGGTAAATAATGATTTTGCTTAATAAATTCTATATAGTTAATAATATCTTGCGGCTCATAAGCAAAATACATATATTTTTTTAATTCTTTAGATAGAGCATTGCTATTAAATTCATTATTCCAACCATTACTTAAGTAAATTATAGGCTTATCGGCAACTACTACTTCAGCAAGAGATGAAGTACCGTCACTTATTACAATATCTGACACCATTATATCATCCAGTAACGACCTGAATGCATGTGCAGAAACAGTAACATTCTTTAAAGAGTTAAATCTACTTAATATATTATCCATATCACTTTGGCTTAAGTAATTTTTACCGACTGCATAGGTAAATAGTGTAACATGCGGTCTTATAATAAAATGAATATTAGGATGTTGTAATGCATAATTATAGAAAAAATAGTGATAATTTAAGAAAGTAGAACCTCCTTCATATAAATCTCTATTTTTAAATGATAATTCCCATCTAGGAAGCCATAAAATGGTTTCCGAGTTTGGTTTTTCTTTAATATTATAATTTCTTACTTCATAGTATGGTTGATAACCTGAAACAATAACTCTATCCTTAGGAAATTTATAATTACTAATAAAGATATCCTTTGTACTTTCTGAATCAACAAATACCGTCTCTATGCAACTTGATAACTTATCATCATCAATATTTTTTTGATGAAAGATATGCGGACCATAGACTATATACATAATTTTTGTTTTAGTTCCTCTAAAGCTCTTATACAAATTAGCAGCCGTAAAAGGTTCTGATATATAGCCTTGAAAATTTTCGTAAGGATTTTGCGTAAAGATAAAATCCGGCTGATAATTTTTTAGTTCAGAAATTTCACATTTTGTATTAACATTTGAATAAGAAGCATACTTACCGCATGGATATATCACATCTTGTGCATCAAATTTACTAATAAACCCGGCATCTATTCCTCCTTGAATATTGGGATGAGGATGAGGTACTATTACAATTTTGACATCATGACCTATTTTTTTCATCTCATTATACATTGCGTATACGCCTTTGCCGCCGAATGTCTCTGTACTAACAAGGAAAACTATTTTTTTATAAGAATTTTCTTTGGAATAGCAAAAAGAAGATATAAGAGTTATTAGTAAAAAAACACTTAAAAATAAAGTGTTAAGTTTTATTAATTTAAAAAATTTCATGTTTTTGATATGATAATAATGAATAGGATTACTTTTTAAACCATACTGTATGGTTAACATAATCCACATAACTTAAAACTATACGTAATATTTTCTTTGATACAAGTCCTGCTTCTGCATAATCCGGCACGATCTCTTGCAAGCGTTTATTATTCTCGTGTTCTTCCGTAATAGCTTTCACCGATTGTAGTACCCGTTCAGCCTTAAAACCCGACATAATAAGCGTTCCGGCGTCCATACCTTCAGGACGTTCATGTGCTTCTCGAATATTTAAAGCAGGTAAATTAAGTATAGATGCCTCTTCAGTGATAGTACCGCTATCGGATAAAATACAAAATGCATTCATCTGAAGTTTGACGTAGTCCGTAAACCCGAAGGCTGGCAAAAATCTTATTTTATCGCCAAGTTCTTTAAACTCCTCTAAATCCTCAAGCCTTTTTTTAGTCCTTGGGTGTGTTGAGAAGATTACAGGAAAATTATACTCTTTAATAAGCGTTTGTAAACTACTTAATAATTCTTTCAGATTATTTTTGACATCAACATTTTCCTCACGATGTGAGCTAATTAAGAAATATTGCTTTGTGGTAAGTGACAATTTATCTAAAATATCAGACTTTAATATTTTAGACATAAAGCGATCAAGGACCTCAGGCATATGCGAACCTGATTTAAAAATAAGCTCAGGCGGTAAACCTTCAAAAATTAAATAACGTCTTGCATGCTCGGTTAACGTAATGTTAACGTCACTAATATGATCAATGATTTTACGGTTTATTTCTTCAGGTACACGCTGATCAAAACAACGATTTCCCGCTTCCATATGAAAAATCGGAATTTTACGGCGTTTAGCGGCAATTGCCGATAAACATGAATTAGTATCACCGTAAAATAAAACGGCGTCGGGCTTTTCTTTCTCAAGTACTGCATCAACTTTTTCGATAATAAGCCCGATAGATTTTGCCGTATTATCTGCTGCTACTTCTAAGAAATAATCGGGTTTTCTAATTCCCATATCATCAAAAAAAACCTGATGTAATTCATATGCATAATTTTGACCGGTGTGCACTAGGATGTGATGAGTATATTTATCAAACTCAGAAATCACGCAGCATAGTTTAATAAGTTCAGGACGAGTACCAACAATCGTCATTACCTTAAGCATTTTTTAGCTCCTCTTGTACGTAATCAAGAGTCAGTAATAACTCTTTTACTTCTTCTAAATTTAAACGTTTTGTGTTATGGGAAGTGTAATCCTCTAAAAGTGCTACTTTCTTTTCACCTTCAACAAAATATTTTGCATAATTAAGATCGCGCCCGTCCATAGGAATACGGTAATAATCCCTTAAATCATCAGCTTTTGCCATTTCTTCTGATGATACTAATGATTCGTAATGTTTTTCGCCGTGACGTGTACCGATAAAACGTATTTCATTTTTACTATCGAATATATCTTGTAACGCTTTTGCGAGTACTTCAATTGTGCTTGCCGGAGATTTTTGTACGAAAATATCACCCTGATGACCATGCTCAAATGCATATAAAACTAAATCCACCGAATCTACAAGCGACATTAAAAAACGTGTCATTGACGGTTCTGTAATTGTTAATTCCTTACCTTGTTTTATTTGATTGATAAAAAGAGGAATGACCGAACCTCTAGAAGCCATAACGTTACCGTATCTAGTAACGCACAGCACAGTCTCACCTGGAGAACGCATACGTGCTTTTGCTATTGCTAACTTTTCCATTAATGCTTTAGATAATCCCATTGCATTAATTGGATATACAGCCTTATCGGTACTCAGTACAATAACTTTTGTAACTTTGTTATTAATAGCAGCACTTAAAACATTTTCAGCACCTAAGACGTTAGTATTTATTGCTTCCATAGGATAAAATTCACAAGTCGGAACCTGCTTTAAAGCAGCGGCATGGAATACATAATCTACACCATGCATTGCCTCATCAATACTTTTATAATTGCGTACGTCCCCGATATAGAATTTAAGTTTCGGATTATTTAAAGCAATACGCATATCCTCTTGCTTTTTTTCATCTCTACTGAAAATACGAATTTCCTTAATATCGTTAATAATACCGGATTTAAGAAAACGAGAAAGCACTGCATTACCAAACGAACCGGTGCCTCCTGTAATCATTAAAGTTTTATCTACAAACATTATATATAAATACCTATTTTGTTATTATTCATTCTGTCATTGTGTCAATCGAGAAACACTCTAAGGTAGTCATCCTGTGACTTGTCCACAGGGTCCAGTTATAAAAAATACAAACATAAAAAGCTCGATTTATCTCACTTTATGCTGGATTCCGTGTACAAGCCTATATTCGCAATGACAATTTACTTAAACTCACACATACGCTTTACAAGTTCACGCCATTCAGGAGGCGTATATCCCGTCACCTCATTAAAACGAGTGCTATCTAGTGAGCGATCTACTACAAGCTCATCTGATGAAATAATATCGATGTCTTTATTATATATTTCTGCTACTAATTTTAACAATTCTAACTTATTAATTGGTTTTGAGGCAACATGATAAAGCCCGTGCAACTCTTTATTAGGTAACACAAAATCCCTTATTATTCTTGCAAGCTCTACTGTCGGGAATCCTGAATAAATAGCTTTCTCAAACCCTTTCACTGAACCTTCTGCACTTAAAAACCAATTGATTAAGCTTCTATTGCCTGCTAGCTCATGACCTATAATGGAAGTACGCAATGTGATAGCATGCGGATAATCTACCTCACCAAGAAATTTTGAACGACCGTAAAGGTCATAACAGTCAGAAAAATCGCTTTCCTTATAATTACCTTTTTTTCCTGAAAACACACAATCAGTACTAATATGGATTAACCTTGAATTAGCTAGTTTACATAAATTAGCTAGCCTATGAGGCAGCAAACTATTTATCGGTAATGCTTTTAACGGGTCATTAGCATCTGCCAATTGTTTTACAAGCCCTATACAATTTATTACTATATCGGGTTTTGTTTGATTAAATACCTCAACTAACACATCATGGTTCTCAACATCTACATTTGTAATTAATTTATCGGATAAATCCTTAGAAAAGTAAGAACGAGCTGAATTATTTCGGGCTGTCGCAAAAATGTCAAATTTTTTATCACTACTTAAAAACCTGAATATGCTATTACCTAGCATACCGGTAACACCTAAAATTAATATTTTCATAGTATATTTTATTTATTTTTACCGAATCGGTTCTATCATAAATAATATATCTTTACAATAATGTTTTGAGTGCGTAACAATATTGAGTTATAAATAATTAACTTGCCATAGAAAAGGTTCTTATTCTATCTTCTGTAATTTTCCAACCTTCATCTTCTGCAAGCTCTAAATCATATTGGTCTTGCATATTCCCAACGAGGATTAATATTAAAATACTTACCCAAACGAAGGGCTGTATCAGCGGCAATTGAACGATGATGCTTAATTCTATTATTGATCCTAGTAACGGGTACATCAATATCACGAGCAAGTTTGCTTTGACTAATCCCCATAGGTTCCATAAATTCTGCTAGTAAAATTTGTCCCAGTGAAATAGGAGGTAATTTATTCTTGACTTTGTTGCATGGACCGTTTTATGTCATTCACGCGTAGGCGGGCATCCAGTAAAACCTATAAAAACTTGTTTTTATAGGTTTATTTTGTCAAATATGCCACTTCTATATCAATATTGAAGTTATTTTGCTGGATCCCCGCTTTCGCGGGGATGACATTGAGTAGGTTTTTCGATCCATACAACAACTCCTCAATTCTTTCCTAATTAAATATTTTTTATAGAATCAAGCACGGTTTCAAGAATCATACTAGCAGCTACTGCATCATCGTTATTATTACGGTCTTTTCTTTTCACTCCAAACGATTTAAGCAAATTATTTGCAGCTTTGGTAGTTAATCTTTCATCTTGTAAATATATAGGCAAGTTTATAGATTTTGCTAGCTCTTCAGCAAATTTCATCACTATATTTGTTTGCTCCGTTACTGCTCCGCTCATATCAATCGGTAGACCTATTATAACACCGCAAACTTTATATTTCTCGAGGATATTAAGCAAGGAAGTAATAACAATTTTTTTATTTATCTCGGCTATAGTATTTAAGGGCATAGCAATACTACGTTCTTGATTAGATAATGCGATTCCTAATTTTTTGCTTCCGTAATCAATAGCGATAAGCGGAGCATTTGGTATTAAAAGCCGATAAAATTCTTGAAGATTTTTTATGATCATGATAGTTATAAAAATTACTTTATTAATTATTATTTATGCTAAAAACTATTCAGAAACATTTAGATACGAAATTAATTAAATTATCGGCGATTTTAGCCTTTATTTATTGTTTATTATTTAATACCGCAATATTGATTTATAAATTTGATTATTATAAAGCAACAATCTTTAGAGGGATATTAGAGTTATCAAAAGATTTTTGCTATATTTATATATTTTCTTTTATAGCATTTTTCGGTCTTAGCGTACATAGATTAGTGTTAAAAATCGGCGTGGGGTTTTTATTTATAACATCCGCTATTGCTAGTTATTACATTTATTTCTTCAAAATCAATCCTACTAAACAAGTAATAGGTAGTTTTTTCTCAACGGATTTAAACGAAGTTTATGAATTAACCAGCATTAAGTTAATAATATGGATAATTTTTTGCCTTTTTATCTGTTTTTATACTCTCAAATCTTTTGCCGCCGAAAATTCTAAATCATTCGTAACAAAACTATTATCTACCGCTTGCTTACTTATTTTTGTATATAACATTATTACTCCTTCATTTAAGATACTAAAAAATTATTTTCCCACTCAGTATTTACATAATAGCTACCTTAATTTTGCCGGAAATTTCGGTGAAAAAAATTATGCATGTATAGATATTAGCAAACAATATAACTTTATAGATAAGTCAGATAAAGATATTATCGGTGTTTTAGTTATAGGAGAATCAGCAAGATTTGATCATTTCGGTATTAACGGTTATGAAAGAGATACGACTCCTTACTTAAAGACTACTCAAAACCTAATTTCTTTCAAAGCTAAATCTTCTTCTAACCTTACCTATCTTTCCGTACCGTCGTTACTTTCACGTTATCCTGCAAGTCAAATTGAAAATAGTAGACAAGAGAACAGCTTTTTATCAATTTTAACAAATCTTGGCTTTAATACTACCTGGATCGGTACTCAAACTTTAATGAGGAGTTTTGCAAATTTTGACCTCAGTAATATATATAATGACGTTAATTTTACTATAGTACCGGGCGGCTCTGCCCTATTTTCTTTAAATGATCATGATGAAAAAATATTGCCTTTTATAAAAGAAATACTAACAAACTCAGAGAAACAATTTTTAGTAGTTCACACTTCCGGCAGCCATTGGAACTATAATGCGAGATATCCAAAAGAGTTTGAGTATTTTACCCCTACCTGTCCTATTAAGGTTAAGGGAGATGCAAGTGATTGCGATAAGCTTGCTTTAGTTAACAGTTATGATAACTCTATTTTATATACCGATTTTTTTTTATATAATTTAATAGATTTGCTTAAAGATAAAAATGCATTTTTATTATATGTATCTGATCACGGCGAGTCCCTCGGAGAAAATGGTTATTACGGTCACGGCGGTCCACTACTTGCAGAACAAATAACCGTACCTCTTATAGTTTGGGTATCAGATGATTTTCAAGCCAAATATCCTAAATCAGTATCTTCAATTAAAAATTATGCTAATACCGAAATTAGCCATGATTATGTATTTCATTCAATCCTTAACTGTTTAAATATAGAGTCCGACATAATAGATAAAGACTTAAGTATATGTAAATCTAGTTAAAAATTATTGAATTATTAAAAAATTTATATATAAATATAATTATATGATTTATTATTATGTCTGATATACCTAAACTAGACGACTATTATTATAGATTTTTACAAAGTATTTTACTTAAAACACTAGAACAAAATAAAGCTGCTGAAACGTATTTATTGCAGAAAGATTTTAATAGCGCTTTAAATGAGATAAAAAATGTAAATGAACAACTTGAAGAATATTCAAGCATTCTTTCTTTACTCAAAGTAATTAAAACCCATTTTAATGATAAAAAAAATATATAATTAAGTACCGTTTAACTTAAATCCTTTTTTTATAATTAAAAATAATATAGAGTGGAAATAAAAAAAGGTATTGAATTATGGAATATGCATTATTAATTTTCAGTATTATAGCGATTTTAGTTATAATACAAATGGTTAAAGTTGTACCGCAACAACAAGCATGGGTAGTAGAAAAACTTGGAAAATTCGATAAGGTACTGCAGCCTGGCTTAAATTTACTCATCCCTGTTATTCAGAGAGTAGCATACAAACATACTTTAAAAGAAGAAGCAATAGACGTTACCGCTCAAACAGCTATTTCAAACGATAACGTAACATTATCTATAGACGGTGTTTTATATGTTAAGATCATTGATCCAATGGCAGCATCTTATGGTGTTAATAATCCTTACTATGCCATAACACAGCTTGCTCAAACTACTATGCGTTCGGAAATCGGTAAACTCCCTTTAGATAGAACTTTTGAAGAGCGCGAAACTTTAAACGTAGCAATTGTAGCAGCTATTAATCAGGCTGCTATAAATTGGGGCATACAATGTATGCGTTATGAAATTAAAGATATTCAACCTCCGCAAACTATACTTAAAGCTATGGAATTGCAGGTAGCGGCAGAACGTCAAAAAAGAGCTCAAATTCTAGAGTCGGAAGGTAATAGACAAGCAAAAATTAATCATGCAGAAGGTGAAAAAGCACAAATCGTACTGAATTCAGAAGCTTCTTATACAGATCAAGTTAACAGGGCAAAAGGTGAAGCTGAAGCAATAGGCTTAGTCGCTACCGCTACGGCAAATAGTATTGAGATTGTCGCAACTGCCGTACAAAAAACGGGAGGAAGTGATGCAGTAGCTCTTAAAATAGCCGAGCAATATATTAGTGCGTTCGGTAATTTGGCTAAAGATACCAACACCGTAATTTTACCTGCAAATCTTTCAGAACCGAGTAGTTTTATAACCGAAGCATTAACTATATTTAACCAATTAAAAGCTTCTTCTTCGGGAACGAAAATAGATAAGTAACAATTTATAACGATTTATTATTGTAATAATAATTAGTTTTATATATCATATCAGATTATTAATTAATAAAAGGTTATGAATATGTCAGTATTTGTCGGCAAAACTGCTCCGGATTTTACAGCTAAAGCTATTATGCCTAATAATAATATAGACGATAAGTTTAAACTTAGCAATTATGCTGCAGGGGATAATATAGTGTTATTTTTCTATCCCCTAGATTTTACTTTTGTTTGTCCATCGGAAATTATAGCATTTCACAATAAGCTTGGTGAATTTACCGAAAGACGTACTAAAGTAGTAGCTGTTAGTGTTGATTCTCATTTTAGCCATTTAGCTTGGAAAAATACTCCGCATAATAAAGGCGGGCTTGGACAAGTACAATTCCCAATGGTTTCCGATATAAAAAAGGATATTTCTTCAAAATATAATGTACTTAATGAAGACGGTGTTGCTTTGCGTGGAACTTTTTTAATCGATAAGGATTTCATAGTACGTCACATGCTAGTTAACGACTTACCTATCGGTCGTGATATTAATTATACATTAAAAGTAATCGATGCTTTAACTCATCATCAAAAGCACGGCGAAGTTTGTCCTGCCGGCTGGCATAAAGGTGAGGAAGCAATTACCCCATCACATGAAGGTATAGCACATTATTTAAGCTCACATGCAGAGAAGCTGTAATATATTACTACTGTGTTATTAAAGTGGAAAACTGTCCTACCGTGGCTTGTCTAGTGTTGTTGCATGGTTCGATGTCATATCCCGCGAAAGCGGGAATCCAGCAACAAATAACCTTAACATTGATAAACAATTACATATTTAACAAAATAAACATATAAAAACACAAATTTTTATATGCTTGACTGGATTCCCGCCTAGGCAGGAATGACATACAGCACTAACGCAATATCAAATAACCCTAAATAAAGAATTATTTTCTGCTCCTAAAATATCTTATAATATTGAAACAATTAATATTTTACGTCTTATTAGGAGTGAAATATCGGTCCTAAAACTTTCTTTAGTTTAATTAAATTATTTGGTGATGTAGCAACTGCCATAGATAACGTTCCGGATTTTTCATTGCGAGGCGGAAAGTCAAAACCAATTAAATTTTTCAGTAAAAGCGATGCTGAAAAAGAGTTAGAGCTTCTCGAAAAAGACAATGCTAAGATCATCACATATAAATCTCCGGAATATCAAAATTATTACTTGAAATTTATGATCCACTGCTAATATTAAGCTATAATAATATAGAGTTATTAAATCATACTATATAAATGCGTTGCAATAGTAGGTACAAAAACGCTACTGCAAACGGAAGAAGCTTTGCGCATAAAATTGCAAATGATTTAGTAAAAGAAGGTTATATAACCGTTTCAGGGTTAGCACGAGGAATAGATAGCAGCGTACATCAAGCTGCAATTTCTCAAACTATCGGAGTTATTGCAGGCGGTATTGATCATATATATCCACCGGAAAATAAAAAACTATTTGAAAATTTAGCAGAAGAAGGTTTAATATTATGAGTTACCTATCGGCTTTACCCCGCTTGGAAAACATTTTCCACAGCGTAACAGGATAATATCGGGACTAGCCTTAGGAGTAGTGGTAGTAGAAGCAAGCTTAAAATCCGGTTCATTAATAACTGCAAAATTTGCACTTGAACAAAATAGGGAAATATTTGCTGTTCCCGGCTTTCCTTTAGATCCAAAATGTCAAGGTACAAATAAATTGATTAGAGAGGGAGCATATTTAGTGGAATCAGTAGACGATATTGTAGCTAATTTACCGCAATATGAAGAATTTATGAAAAAAGATGATGGATTATTTAAGGATTTTGTTGAGCTAGGAACAGTAAATACGAGATATGTTAAAGAACCGTCACAAAAGGAGCGTACTGCTTGCTATATTGGAATTATTATCGGCAGTACCCATAATAGACTTGGAATATTTACAAAAAGAAATAGAATTACCGCTTCCTATCATATATACGGTAATATTAGAATTAGAACTCGCCGGGACAGTAATGAGTCACGCCGGTAATAAAATATCATTAGTTTATAATAAGTAGATGAAATTAGTAATAGTAGAATCGCCGGCAAAGGCAAAAACGATAAATAAATATTTAGGTGATGAGTTTAAGGTCATTGCATCATTCGGTCATATTAGAGATTTACCTTCTAAAAAAGGCTCGGTGTTACCTGATGAAAATTTTGCAATGAAATATGATATTTCCGATAAAGCCGGTAAATATGTAGATGCCATAGTTAAAGATGCTAAAAAAGCTGATGCAGTATATCTTGCAACCGATCCTGATCGTGAGGGTGAATCTATCTCATGGCATGTTGCAGAGGTAATAAAAGAAAAGAATCAAGTTAAATCCGATGATTTTTTCAAAAGGGTAGCATTTAACGAAATCACTAAAAAAGCAATTATTCATGCCGTTGAAAACCCTAGGAAACTTGACACTAACTTAGTAAATGCCCAACAAGCAAGAAGAGCTTTAGACTATTTAGTCGGCTTTACCCTTTCACCTCTTTTATGGCGTAAGTTACCGGGATGTAAATCGGCAGGACGTGTGCAGTCCGTGGCTCTGCGATTAATATGTGAGCGAGAAGATGAAATAGAGCGTTTTAAGTCAGAAGAATATTGGGATATTAGCCTTAAAATGCAAAATAGTAATAACGAACTATTTACTGCTAAATTGACTCACGTAAACGATCAGAAGTTAGAAAAATTCTCAATTATTAACGAAAAAAACGCCAAAGATTTAACCAAAAAATTAAAATCTCAAAAATTTCATGTCGATAAGATAGAAAAAAAACAACAAAAACGTCAACCACAACCTCCTTTTATTACTTCATCACTACAACAAGAAGCAGCAAGAAAATTAGGTTTTAGTGCTAAAAAGACTATGCAAATAGCACAAAAACTTTATGAGGGTGTTGATATAGGTAAGGAAACTATAGGGCTTATTACTTATATGAGAACCGACGGCGTTACATTATCAAATGATGCAATAGCAGATATACGTAAGTTAATCGATAAAAGTTACGGCGATAAATATTTACCGACTAGCCCTAGAATTTATAAATCCAAAATAAAAAATGCTCAAGAAGCTCATGAAGCAATAAGACCCACAAATATTACTTATACTCCTGATAGCTTAAAAGAAAAGCTAGACAAGGATTATTATAAGCTTTATGAGTTGATTTGGAAAAGAACTATAGCCTGCCAAATGGAAAATGTTATAATGGATTTGGTAGTTGCAAATTTAGCTTCGGAAAATAAAGAATATTTGGCAAAAGCAAACGGATCGACTATAGCCTTTGACGGATTTTATAAGGTTTATCGTGAAAGTATGGACGATGAAGCTGAAGAAGAAAATAAAATGCTGCCGCCTTTAAAAGAACAAGAGCCGCTGAAAACTAAAGAAGTTATTCCAAATCAACATTTTACCGAACCGCCTCCAAGATATTCAGAAGCAAGTTTAGTGAAAAAACTTGAAGAGCTTGGGATCGGTCGTCCTTCGACCTATGCTAGTATTTTATCGGTCTTACAAGATCGAAAATATGTTGCTCTTGAGAAAAAACGATTTATACCTGAAGAGCTTGGACGTTTGGTAACGGTATTTTTAGTCGGTTTCTTCAAAAAATACGTTGAATATGATTTTACTGCAGGACTTGAAAACGAATTAGACGCAATAGCAGCCGGCAAACTTGAATGGAAAGCTGCTTTAAATAATTTTTGGAGCGGTTTTAACCATAATATTGAATCAGTAAACGAGCAGAAAATAACCGAGATTATTAGCTATGTACAAAAAGCCCTTGATTATCACCTGTTCGGTGAGAATAAAGAATCTAAAATTTGTCCTTCATGTAACACGGGCGAGCTTAGCTTAAAGCTTGGTAAGTTCGGAGCGTTTTTAGCATGTAGTAATTACCCTGAATGTACTTTTAGAAAATCTATTGTTAGCGGTAACGATAACAACGAGAATGAAGGCGAGCCTGCCGCTATGCCTAGTGAGAATAAAGTTTTAGGTACGGATAAAGACGGAGTAGAAATATATCTGAAAAAAGGACCTTACGGACCTTATATTCAACTTGGCAAACAAGAAGGCAAAGTAAAGCCGAAACGTAGCCCCGTGCCTGCTAGCTTGAACCAAAATGATATTACACTTGATATAGCATTAAAGCTTCTAAGCTTACCGCTAAAAATAGGTATTCATAAAGATAGCGACGAGGAAATTATGATAGGATACGGTAAATTCGGTCCTTACATAAAATATATGGGTCAATTTATTTCGGTGCAAAAAAAATATGATTTTCTAAATTTAAGCTTAGATGATGCGATGAAGCTAATTGAAGAGAATAAAGCGAAATTAGAGAAGAAACAGGCGTAAATGGTTTAGTGTCACCCCGTGACTTGATCACGGGGTCTCAGGACACAGGCTGTGATACAAGATCCCGTGGTCAAGCCACGGGATGACAATTAATAAAATTACTTATTTATGACAAAAGTTATAACACGATTTGCTCCGTCACCGACCGGTATGTTACATGTCGGGAATATCAGGGCAGCATTGCTTAACTGGCTATATGCAAAGAAGCATAACGGACAGTTTATTTTAAGATTTGACGATACGGATCTAGAGCGTAGTAAACAGGAATATAAAGACGCTATCGAGGAAGATCTAAAATTTTTAAATATTAATTGGGATCAGACATTTAATCAATTAAGTCGTTTAAGTAGATATGATGCAATCAAAAATCTATTACTAGACAAAAAAAGATTATATGCCTGCTATGAGACTCCTGAAGAGCTAGAATTAAAGCGTAAATTTCAATTATCTAAAGGTTTACCACCGATTTATGATCGAGCTAGCTTAAATCTAACTGAAGAGCAAGCAAAGAAATATATAGAACAAGGAAGAAAACCGCATTATAGATTTTTGGTAAATCATGAACCGATTAGCTGGCATGATATGATCAAAGGCGAAGTTAAATATGACGGCAAGGCTTTAAGCGACCCAATAGTGATAAGAGCAGACGGTAGTATGACCTATATGTTATGCTCAGTTATTGATGATATTGATTATGATATTACTCATATTATTAGGGGTGAAGATCACGTTAGCAATACCGCCATTCAAATGCAAATGTTTGAGGCTTTAAATACTACTCCTCCGACTTTTGGGCATTTAAGTTTAATAATCAATAAAGATGAGAAAATTTCTAAAAGAGTTGGAGGGTTTGAGATCGCAACTCTTAGAAAAGAAATCGGAATCGAAGCTATGGCAATCGCTAGCTTTTTTAGTTTACTTGGTTCATCAGCACAAATCTTGCCTTATAAATCAATGGAGAAGCTAGCAAATCAATTTGAGATAAGTAGTTTCTCTAAAAGTCCAACTATCTATCAGCCGGAAGATTTAGAAAGATTAAATCATAAATTACTTATAAGTTTAGATTTTGATACAGTAAAAGAACGCCTTAAAGAAATAGATGCCGAGTATATTGATGAAAATTTTTGGTTATCGGTAAGCCCTAACTTGCAAAAATTACGTGATGTAAAAGATTGGTGGGAAATTTGCCATCAAACTCCGAATGTAGAAAATCTAAATTTAGATAAGGAATACTTAAAGCAAGCAGCAGAATTATTACCGAAAGGTGAAATCACTAAAGATAGCTGGAGCATTTGGACTAAAGAAATAACAAATATAACAGGCAGGAAAGGTAAGGAGTTATTTTTACCTCTTCGCCTTGCTTTAACCGCCAGAGAATCAGGACCGGAAATCGCAAGCGTTTTACCTTTGATTGATAGAGAAGAGATAATAAAGCGTTTAACTAGTGCGTGACTCTCTATGTCATTCCCGCGAAAGCGGGGATCCAGTAAAAATAATCTTATTGGTACAAAAATTATATATTTGGTAAAATAAACATATAAAAACAAGTTTTTATATGTTTTACTAGATTCCTGCTTTCGCGGGAATGACATAGAAACCATGCAACTCCTCGCAATGACAATTGAGTATGACAATATTTTAATTATAATACTCTATCATGTGAGTATTAATAGCACCGGCAAGCTTTGCGGTATCACCGTAAATATTATCGGCAATAAGAGAAAGTATACCTGCTGTTCCTGCTACTAAACCTTCCCACAGTTTCATAAGCTACATATCCTGCAGTTAGTCCTGCTTTTACTGTATTTTTTATTAATCGGACAGCGAAATTAAAATTGCTCCTAATGTAAAAGCACCGATAAAAACCGGAGGATTGTAATAAGCAAAAGTTGCAAGGCTTGCTACAGTTGCTTGAGCAAATGTAGATACAACAGAATAATTAGAGTTGTTCACATCAGAAACACAACCCTGAACGGAACATACAGTTTTTGCACCGTTTTCTATCACATTAATAGCATGTTCCGTTGCTAAGGTAGCACATACATTGTGAAATCTGTCGCAGCTTTGGTAGCATTTTGAAAATGAATTGTAGCACTGTCAAAGTAACTAGATGTTTTTTTTGAAGTTTTTACAATCATTATTATTGTAATTGACGTTTCCGCTATTTATTTGTGGCCCCGTATAGTTTTTTGTCATGATTTTTCCCCTTAAAATTAAATCGTGACGCAATTATAACTTAAATGTTGTTGTGTTAATGGATATTATTAATAAATAATTAAAAAATTAATAATACTTTAAGATAAAAAGAAGTTTTAGCTGTTAAAAAACTTTTTGATTTTTAGCTTATCTTCTTTAGACAAAGTAGGCTTGAACCCGTATATATCTTTTTTATTAGCACTTTCAGGTCTAAATTGAAACTCGCCTTTAATTGTGTTGCTTGTAACTATCTGATCAGGAGAACCCCATTTAGGAAAATCATATTTTATAACTATGTCCCTGTTTCTAAGTCCAGATTTATAAGCGTTACTATTTTCGTCAATATCTTTTATTGTATAATTATTTATTAAAGCATCTCTATCAAAACCACGATCATATGCCCACATTGTTATTTTCTCGATCGGCAGCACTTTAGCAACATTAGCTAAATCTATAGTTTTACCTTGTTCTATATATTCGTTTATCTCTTTATCTATGCCCTTTGGAACATAATTTTTAACTATTGTTTTAAAATAATCGCTTGAAAATTCTTGTTCTTTTGAGGTTTTAAATAAATCAAGCATAACATTATCCAGCGATTTACTCTTATTATTCTCTTTAATGAAATTGTCCAAATAAAGTGCCAAAACAAATCCACGATAATATGGCAATCTTTGTACTGCATAATCTTGCCAATAATCTGTTTCGATTAAATTATTATGTTCATTTATAACAGGTGATAAATAATAATTCTCAAAGAATTTATTAAATTCTTCTACAAATTCCTCAAGCGTTATAACACTAGAACGTAAGGCTAAAACCCTGCTATAATAATCGGTAAATCCCTCACTCCACCAATAATTTAATCGTTCTAAGTTATTACGTATTTTCTTCCCTGTCCAATTATGTAGATGTTCATGAGCAAGTAACGTTATATAATCCTGTTTGTCCAAACCTTGAGGAATAAATGCAGTAAAACTATGAGTTAAGCCCGTTCTGCCTATATGTCTAGGTTGATTCCCCTCGATTAAGCTTAGTAGATAATAAGGAAAATCATTATCATGGAAAAATGTTCTTTGTCCCTTGATAATTTTATTTATATAAGCAGCTATTTCTTAATCTTTAAAATCAAATTGACCATGTAACGAAAGATATACAGGATTTTTTTGATCGACAATTTTGTAAACACGTAAATCACCCGCTGCATAAACTGCACTATATAATTCAATCGGCATAGCTTTAAATTTCACGCTTTTACCAAGACCATAATCTGATATTGTTTCCCAACTATCAGGAATATTATTCCATTCAATGTTAAACGCTACTATATCATTTCCATTTAGATCACCGGGAGTAGCAAAAAGCCCATAACCCGGTGAATGAATTAAATTTTGTCTAATTATTGCTTCGTGGATATCACAAGGATTACCGGTTTTTTGATATATTGCGTAGCTTAAACGAATAATATTGATTTTTCCCGTATTTAACATAGCTTTATTCGAGTCTTGATTTCTAAACTGTAATTTTCCAATAGGATATTCTAGCTTAACATTTTTGATTTGCTTGTAATATGTAGGCATTTGTCCATGCATAGGGTAAATCTAAAACAACCTCACCACTCATATTGCCGATTATTTCCGTCTCAACTTTGATAGCTGAAACAGACGTATTAGACAAAGGTGTTATTTTGTAATGTATCTGCCTATAAGTATTTGCGGATACTAGATTTGAAATTAGAATTCTGATTTACAGAATTTTTATTATTTTTTATGGATTGCCACACCGCCTATATGGCTGCTCGCAATGACGATATCTATGTATGCATGTATTCTATTTAATTATTACTTCCTGACCATTAGCCCATAAGCTTCTATGTCTTCAAGCCATTTAGCGTTTTCTATTAAATATGATTCTTAAAATTCGGCAAGTGTAGGATCAGGTTCGCCTGTTAAATTTTTAAGCCCGTTAAATAAAATGTCTAAAAAACCTATTTTATTCTTTTTACAATAATCTCCTACATCTTCAATATGCTTCGCACGATCATCAACAAATACAATAAAACTAGCATTTAGCTCTTCAGAAAATTTTGATAAAGTACCACTTTTTGAGTGATTACCGGTTATAAATATACCTTTATAAAAAATAGCATCATCCTTTTGTCCTGAATTATAAATTGCTAATTTTTCATTATCTGAAAATTCGATACCCAGCTCTTTTAGTTCTTTATATCGCCAATCTTGCATAGAAGGAATATTGCCGAATGCTCCCGTATTCATTTGTGTAAGACCATAAACCGAAAACTTTTCCTTGAGCTTGTTTATAACTTCTACCCACTCTTCATCAATTAATATTACTTTTCGCTGCAAACGCCAATTACTGATAATTTCCTCATAATTGTCATAACTACTTTTATTTTCCTTAATTCTATCAATTATTTGATTATAAGGCGGCTGCTTAAAAGTTTTTGATTTAGGAGTTATAAGCGTATCGTCAACATCAATGAATATAGATGCACGAGTAGGAGCATTTTTTATTATTAAATCATAAACTTTTTCGGCACTATCGGCAGTTTCAAAATCTTTCATATATACTCCGAAGTAAAATGAAGAGTAGTGATACGAAGTTTAACTTGGAAAAGAGTAATCGGTCTGTCAGCCGAGGAGCGGAGCGTATATTAAACGTTCAGCATCCGAGGTCTTACAAAGACATTGTTGCTAATTTTTCAAGTGGGGCGAGTATCAAATTTAATATTAAGTTCTTCAGTTAAAATAGCCATTAATTCAAGCCCTGCTCTATTTGTCCATTCGCCTTGTTCATAAAAAAAATGATAAGGACCGCTAACCGGCGACGACAACCAAATTTCTTTGGCGGCACTTTGTTTATTTATTACATATACCCCTTTATCAGTATCAAGGTTTAATATATCGCCTTGTAAATCTACATCTATACTTGCTTCTTTATCCTGCTCTTCTATCTTTTCTGCTATATATGCAATTGTTGTCTCGGCTATTTTACTAAATTCACTATTATTCATATTATTCATGATAACATCCCTTAAGTAGATAAAAATATACGCAAATCAACTTCAAAAAGAGTAAGGAGTCTATAAGGCAAGGAGCGGAGCGTATACTTAATACATAAGCACCACAGCTCTTATAAGACGACGCAGCCAATTTTGAAGTTCATCGAGTAGATGGTTTTTCAGGATCAATTGCCGGCTCAGGTACTTTAATCAAACTTTTTCGATAAGTTTCAACAAATCTATTATGATCATTAAGATTGTTAGAAAAATTATGCCCGCCTTTACCGTCAACTACAAAAAATAATGCATCCGTTTTAGCAGATTTTACCACTGCTTCTAAAGATTTTAACGACGGACAAGAAATCGGACCGGGTGGTAAACCTTTTATATAATAAGTATTATAGGGTAGTTCTTGCAATAAATCTTTTTTTGTTAAAGCTCTTGCTAATTTAAATTTTCCTTCAGTCAAAGCATATATAGTAGTCGAATCGGCTTGTAGCTTCATATTTTTCTTTAAACGATTAATGAATACTGCTGCTATAATAGGCTTTTCTGCATTTGAGCCGGCTTCTTTTTCAATTATCGAAGCTAGCGTTAATACCTCAAGTCTAGTTTTTAATGGAGAATCCGGTGCAAGATTTTGCATTACTTTATCTAAATTAGCAGACATTAAATTTCTCATGTGATCAATTATCTGCTCTTTTTGATCACCGTAAGAAAAAAAATACGTGGAAGGCATTAAAAAACCTTCAGGTATTATCCCTTTTATTTCTCCAAGTAATCGACTTTCTTCATTAATTTTCTTTATAACCTCACTAACTACCGTACCTTCCGGGACAATTATCTTGTGTATTATAGATTTACCGCTTGCTAATATTCTTAAAGTTTGCAGAGGCGATATATTACGAGTAAACACATATTCACCACTTTTAAGAGGTCTTTTTATAGAATAAATTTTAGCAATTACCTTAAAAATTCTTGGATATTTGATTACTTCATTAGAATAAAGTTTTGTAACTATTTGATTTACGGATAATTTAGGTTCAATAATTATCGTTTTATTTTGAGTAAGATCACCCGGCACAAAAATATAAAATATACTAAAATTTAGCAAAGTAATAAATATAGTTAGAGATACTATAACTAAAAAAAGTTTAGTTTTTAATAGGTTGTTTAACATAATAACTATTATTTTATAAGGCTTAGAAATATTGATAAAATAATTACCATGAAATGTGGTTTTTTTCTTGACATTTGAAATAACATATAGTAAAACTAACTTTTTGCTAAATTTAAATTATATAGTTTGTGCTAAATCAATCAATAGTTTTAATATTTGGTAATTAAAATGAGATAACTAATGAGCAACAAATTAATAACGCAAACCAATTTACTATAACAATAGTATACTCCTGTAAAATGAAAAGTTAGAATTTTTATTACAAACAAAAAATATACATCTTTATTCATAGTGCATATTACTATACCGGCGTTAATACTGATCTTATAATGGGCATTATATATTATGATACAAGATCACAATACCGATCTAAAACACGAAGAACAGACTGCAAGGTTAAAAGCTTTACAAAATAAGTTAGGAAACTTATCCGGTTTCTTGACAACAATGCGTTCTGATAACAATGAGGAATACAAAAAAATTTCCAATGATTTAAAAATTTTAATGAAACAAATTAATACTATAAGAAAAAACATGGAAATATATTTTGTTATTATATTAATATTAATGTTTATTATAATTCAGAAAATGTTGTGGACCACCGGTTTCAAGTACTAATCTTTCTCTTTTAACAACTTTATTTTAGGTTCTAAGAACTCCTGTTTAATAATTGCTGCAGCTATATAAGAAGGTACAGCGTCATCTCGATCACTTGATACAAGCGAATTTTCCAAGCTAAGCCTGTGTTCACGTACTTTTGTACACCTAGCTAGCTTGCCTTTAAATTCATCGTGTCTAAAACTTTCTGAATTTAGCTGTAATCGGTTTGATTTAAATCCTAATTGCTGCAAAATTTTTTGGCTTTCTATTACCTGCTCATAAGCTTTCTTAGAATTAAATAATAACTCTTGAAGCTTATTACTAATAAGATTAGCTCGGCAATTAAATTGGATAAATTCCGGAATTATTTCTTTATCGGCTATAATATTTATCAACGTAACATATTTTATTTTTATCAATAGCCTGATAATAAAAAAGCTTATAAGATTAACTTTATAAGCCACAATCATAGGAGTACCGGAAGCTGCTATCTCTAAAGTATTAGTACCGGATTTTGCTAAAGCTACATCCGCAACAGCATAAGTTTTAAGTCTCTCACTTGAAAATAAATAATTAAACTTAACATCTTCTAGAAACGGTTTTATTATTGCCTCATGAGCAGGATTTGCAAGAGTAAATATAACTTTAAGATTATCACAACTCTTGAATATTTCTTCAATAGAAGAAACAAAAACCGATAAATGCCTTAGAATCTCACCCTTTCTACTACCAAGAGTAACACACAAAACTCTCTCATTCTCATCTATTTTAAACTCTTCACGTAAAGCTATTTTATCACTATAAAACTCTTGCTCCATAATCGGATGACCTATATATCTACAATCAAGACCGACTTTAGTAAAATATGGAGGTTCAAACGGTAGTAAAGCAAATAAACAATCATAAATTTTAGCGTATTTTACTGCCCTACCCTCTTTATATGCCCAAACTGACGGTGCAACGATATGAATCATTTTCAGCTTTGGTAAAAGTTTCCTTACTCGCTTTGCCACACGATAAGTAAACCCTGGTGAATCTATGGTAATTAATAAATCAGCTTTACTATTTATTATATCCTCCACAGTTTTATCAATTAATTTTTTAAGCTTAAAAATATGAGGCAAAATTTCTACAAAACCCATTAAATTTATGGAAGTAATAGGAAATAAGCTTTTAAAGCTACCGGCTTCCTCCATATATTTGCCGCCAACACCAACAAACTGTACAGCGTCATTCACAAAACTTGATACAGGTGAATTGAGTTGTACTCCTGTATTGTTTTTTAAATGCTGCATTATACGACCACCTACAAAGTCTCCTGACACCTCACCAGCTATAAAGTAAATTTTTGTCATTAAAGATAGTTATTTTTTAAGGTTCTCAATTTCTGTTTGTAATCGCTCTATTTCTTTTATAGATACTTCAGTAATCTCATGTATTTTTTCTATCGAGTTTTTTTTCATTAACATCTTTGTTGCTATTTTTATACTTTTTGTAACTTCACCTTCTTGTTTACTTTTTTCCTCCCCTACTCTATTCCTTTTGCCATACCTTGTTCTCTACCTTTTTCTTCAGCAGAAACTATATAATCACGCTCTTTATAGCTTTTATTCATATAGGCATGATAAATTATTTGCTCTTTAGGAGTCATCTTCAGTATATCAAGACGTTTTGCTACTTTCTTCATATATGGTGATTTAAAATCTTTCTTAACTTCAGAATGTTTTACTACATATAGCCATTCATCCAATTCATCTCTTATAACATCATTAAATAATGGTACTGATATTACAACATATTCTGGAAATACATTATATAAATCAAATATTTTACCTCTCATATCTCCCAAAGAAAATTTCATAGGGTGTTTTTTATCAACTTTTCTAAAAATAGTCTTACCGTGATATAAAGGTGCTTTCATATTATCAAAAGGAAAATACAATAAATTAATATGAAATATTTTTTTATAGTAGAATAATCCTCGCTCTTAGAAATACTATCAACTATTAATCTACTAGAATTAAAACAAGCTTTATGCATAAAAAGATTTGTATAGGATTTATCTATTTACTATATATTTATGCCCTTCTTCATCTTCCACAATGACATCTGCTACGCTAGATTTTAAGCTATCATTTTCTTTATTACTGCCACTTTCTAGTAAGGGGCTTTTATTTTAACAGCACTATAACCAGCATCTTTAAGAATAGCCGAAATAAATCCCTCGACTATTTCATAATCCCCTTTATCTTTTAATAAATATTTTATAGCGTAATCAAAACTGATTATAGTACTCATATCTTTTATCCTTAAATCATCTTAAATATATTGCAAAAAATGAAGACAGTATACGAAGATCAACTTCAAAAAGAGCAAGGAGTCCACAAGGCGAGGAACGCAGAGTATACTTAATACGTGAGTACCGAAGCTCTTGTAGGACGACGTAGCATTTTTGAAGTTGATCTTCGTATACATATTATCAAATTCCATTTTACGGTAACTCAAAGCTTCTGCAATATGCACTTTCAAGACCTTATCAACATTCTTAAGATCAGCAATCGTGCGTGCTACTCTAAGTATTCGGTTATAAGCACGCATTGATAAACAAAATTTATTTGCCGCTTCATTCAGTAAATCTTTACCTTCATCCGCAGGCATAGCATAATCTATTAATAACTGCCCATCTAATCTGTTATTTGTTTTAATATTATAGCCCTCATATCTCTTTTCTTGAATTAAACGTACTTTCTCAACTCTTGCAGCTATATATTCAGATTCTTCCTCAGAGTTATCTACAATCAAGTCATAATTATAAACATTAATACTAGATACTTCTATATGCAAATCAAATCTATCCATAATAGGTCCCGATACTTTCATTTGATAGTCGCTAGCACATTTTGGAGCTTTCATACATTCTTTATAAGAATCGCCTCAATAACCGCATTTACAAGGATTCATAGCTGCTATTAACTGGAAATTTGCCAGATATTTTATATGAGCATTTGATCGTGAGATTAGTATTTCACCGTTTTCAATAGGCTTTCTTCATGCATCAATAACATGCTGTGGAAATTCAGGTAGTTCATCTCAAAATAATACTCCGTTATGAGCTAGCGTAATTTCCCCAGGCTTTACTTTTTTTCCGACACCGCCACCGACCATAGCGGCCAATGAGCATGAATAATGTGGAGTTCTACACGGCCTTGCTTTGGTAAGTTTACCGTCTAAAAATTTTCCTGCAATACTTGTAATCGTACTACATTCTAAAATTTCTTTTGTAGACATTTTAGGTAGTATACTGGGAAGACAGGCAGCAAGTCTTGATTTACCGGTTCCGGGAGGACCAAACATTAAAAGGTTATGCCACCTGATGCTGCAATTTCTAAAGCTTGTTTAGCAATTTTTTGACCTTTTATATCTTTAAAATCGGGATAATTTATCGGCTCATCTTGTAGCTTAGCTTCCGGAGGAGTTAAAACTTGTGAACCTTAAAATGATTTACTAGTTCAATTAAATTACCTGCAACAAGTATATTATCATTACCCGACCAAGCAACTTCCGAGCTGTTTTTACTTGAACAAATAAGACCTTTACCTCTAACAGAAGCCCCAATCGCTGCAGGTAAAGCTCCACTTACCGGTAAGCTTGAACCGTCTAATGATAGCTCTCCTATTATCAAATATTCCGCAATTTCAAGTTCAGATAAAATATTCATTGCGGTAAGGCACAAGCAATCGCAAGATCGAAGTGGCTTCCTTCTTTTACTAAATCTGCCAGAACTAAATTTATTAAAATCTTTTTAGTATGTAGTGCAAGCCCTATAGAAGATAACACTGCTTTAACACGTTATACTTGCTATATGCCTTATCATGAAATTTTTCTTAAAATACTATTTTGCTAGGTTGTAGATGTTATTGCATGGATACTACTAAATCGTCATTGCGAGCAGACATAGGCTGCGTGACAATCTCATGAAATAATAACAAACTCCTGAGATTGCTTGGTCAATTACTGACGTAATTGCCTCGTAATGATGAAAAATAACAATCTTACCTTAACCATTGATTGAAAAACGTACTATAGAACAAACTTAGCTAAGTCGAGATTAGTTATTATTTTTGATAATTGATTTTCTACGAATTTATCATCGATAGTTATTTTTTTGCCTTTCATTTCGCTAGCTTCAAAGCTTATATCCTCAAGCAAATTCTCAAGTATAGTATGCAGCCTTCTAGCCCCTATATCTTCGACTTCTAAATTAACGGTGATCGCATAATCCGCTATCTTCTCAATAGCAGAAGCAGCAAATTCAAGACGTACGTCTTCAGTACCTATTAACGCCGAATATTGTTTTATTAAACTAGTTTCAGGCTCAAGCAATATTTTAATCATATCATCTTTGGTAAGCGAATTTAATTCTACTCTAATCGGTAACCTTCCTTGTAACTCCGGTAATAAATCAGAAGGTTTAGCAATATGAAAAGCACCGGAAGCAATAAATAATATATGATCGGTTTTAACCGGTCCATATTTAGTATTAACCGTCGTGCCCTCTATCAAAGGTAGCAAATCTCTTTGCACTCCCTCTCTACTTATTTCGGCATTTTTTGCTCCGGAACTACCAGTTGAAGCTATTTTATCAATTTCGTCAATAAAAACTATACCGTCATTTTCAGCTAAATTTATAGCTTGCTGAATAATTTTTTCTTGGTCTATTAATTTTTCTGATTCTTCAGGTATAATAATAGCCATAGCATCTTTAACTAGCATTTTTTTTGTTTTAGTCTTACTACTGCCAAGGGCTCGTCCAATCATATCGCCAAGATTAAGAACGCCCATAGATGCTCCCGGCATACCCGGTATTTCAAAACTTCCACCGCCGACAGGTGTAGTATCAGCTACGCTAATTTCAATTTCCGTATCATCAAGTTCGCCGTTTAAAATTTTTTCTTTGAACTTTTCTCTAGTCTCACTACTAGAAGTTTTACCTACTAAACTATCTAATATTCTCTCGATCGCTTTTTCACGGGCATGAATATCTACTTTCGTTTTTGCTAAAGTTTTTTCAGTATTAACGGCTATTTCGACTAAATCACGAATTATTGATTCTACATCACGCCCTACATATCCGACTTCGGTAAATTTAGTTGCTTCAATTTTATAGAAAGGAGAATTAGTCAGCTTTGCAAGGCGTCTTGCTATTTCCGTTTTCCCGACACCGGTTGAACCAATCATTAAAATATTTTTCGGTACTATTTCATTATGTAAATTACCTTCTACTCTTTTACGACGACAACGATTTCTAAGTGCAATAGCAACAGCTTTTTTGGCCTTTTCTTGACCTACGATAAATCTATTAAGTTCATTCACTATTTGAGAAGGGGTAAGCCCCATAGGGTCTTTTTTATAAGTAGTTTTAGTAGCTTTCATACAACTTTTTCCATTATAATATTATGATTAGAAAATACACACAAATCTGCAGCTATATTCATAGATTTTAAAGCAATTTCTTCAGCAGTTAAATTATTCTCGTAAGACATTAGAGCGCGAGCGGCAGATAGTGCAAATAAACCGCCTGAACCTATTGCTGCAACATTATTTTCAGGCTCTACGACATCACCGTTACCGGTTAAAATTAATATATGACTACGATCAGCAACAATCATCATTGCTTCCAAACGTCTCAAATATTTATCGCTACGCCAATCTTTTGCAAGCTCAACTGCACTTCTAAGTAAATTATGCTTATGTTGCTCTATCTTTACTGCAAGCTTTTCAAATAACGCAAGACCGTCAGCCGTAGAACCCGCAAAACCGGCAATAATTTTATTATTTGCTATAGTCCGAAGTTTTCGTGCTGTAGATTTTAGTACGGTATTACCATGCGAGACTTGTCCATCTGCTGCTATAATTATTTCTTCGTTCTTTTTTAAACAAAGTATTGTTGTACCGTGTAAGGATAAATTATCTGACATAATATAAAATTTATTGATATTAAGTTGTTAATTAAGTACTATTAGAATTACTGTTAAGTAGACGAATAGACGAAGTTTAATTTGGAAAAGAGCAAGGAGTCTGTAAGCCGAGGAGCGGAGCGTATATTAATACGTGCGCATCCGAGGACTTACCAAAACGACGTAGCCAATTTTCCAAATTAAACGAGTATACTTGACTAATCCAATTTAATTAATTATTGTCCCTTGAATTTTCAAGGCTTAAACTTAAATAATGAATATATACGCAATATACATTAACTCCACACAAAAAAATAATAATTTTATTGTTATTGCAGAAGGCTTTTCATGGATAGCGGCTCTTTTAAGTATATTTTGGGCATTATACCATAAAATGTGGTTAATTGTTGCTATTGCCGTAATAGCGAATATAATCGTTACGGCGATTAATATCGAAGAGTTAAAGTTTATATTTAAGATAGTCTTAATATTAGGCTTCGGCTTTTTTGCTTCAGATATTAGAGAAAATTATTTAAAAAGAAATAATTACCGACTAGAAGATATAATAATTGCCAACTCTAGAATTGAAGCTGAATTAAAATTTCTAAAACGTAGTATGCTTGTTTAACAGCAACGTGGTTTCATAAATATTAAATCGTCATTGCGAGCAGTCGTAGACTGCACGGCAATCCAGAAAAAAATTAAAGAAATGCTAAAATTAGCATTTCTTACTGGATTGCTTCATCAAAACTTACATTTTTTACTCGCAATGACGGAAAATTAAACCATACAATAAAGCTTTTAACAGGAATAAAATGATATATAACAAAGAAAATGTTTTTGCAAAAATCATAGGTAAAAATCTTCCGGCAGAAATAATTTATGAAGACGAACAAATTTTAGCATTCAAAGATATAGCACCCGTAGCACCTGTACATATTATCGTTATACCTAAAAACGAATATATAGATTATGCCGATTTCATCTCTAAAGCTTCTATAGACGAAATAAAACATTTTTTTGCTAAACTTTCTGATATAGCAAATGAAGCGGGTTTAGATAAAGACGGTTATCGTTTAATAACTAATAAAGGCGAGAAATCGGGACAAACTATTTTTCATTTCCATTTCCATATTATCGGAGGTGAAAAACTCATCGGATTAATAAATAATGACTAAAAAATACAATATTGCAGTAATCGGAGCTACAGGAAATGTAGGGCGTGAAACTCTAAATATTCTAGCTGAGCGTAATTTCCCCATTAATAAAGTTTATGCTATAGCTTCAGATAACTCTCTAGGGCGGGAAGTAAGCTTTGGAGAAAAAATACTACAAATTAATAGTTTAAAAAGTTTACATTTTGACGATATCGATATTGCTTTTTTTTGTGCAGGTTCAGAAGTGTCAAAAGAATTTATACCAAAAGCTACTGCTAGTAATTGTGTAGTTATCGACAAATCCTCACTTTTTAGAGTTGATAATCAAGTGCCGTTAATTGTACCTGAGGTTAATTTATCAACACTTAAAGAGTTTAATACTAAAAATATCATAGCTAACCCTAACTGTATCGTCATTCCGCTTGCAGTAGCATTAAAACCGCTAGATAATGAAATAAAGATTAAAAGAGTAGTGATATCTACTTATCAATCAGTATCAGGAGCAGGTAAAGCAGGAATGGACGAACTCTACGACCAAACAAAATCTAAATATGTTTTTGGAGAGAATGATCCTAAGAAATTTCCAAAACAGATTGCATTTAATCTTTTTCCTCATATAGGTGATTTAAATAAAGATGGCTATACAAGTGAAGAAGCAAAAATTGCTTCTGAACTAAACAAAATTATAGGTAATCACTTTAAAGCTAGCGTTACTTCTGTTAGAGTACCAGTATTTATCGGTCATTCTATATCGGTTAACATAGAATTTAACGACAAAATTGATGCCAAAGAAGTCGAAGAAATATTACAAGATGCCGATGGAATTGTTACAATTTCTAATAATAATTACCTTGCGTATATCTCACCCGTTGAAGTGGTAGGCGAAGATGCCGTATATGTCTCCCGAATTAGAAATGACGTAAGTAGAGATAATACGATAAATCTATGGATCACATGTGATAACTTACGTAAAGGAGCAGCTTTAAACAGTGTTCAAATTGCTGAAGAATTAATTAATAATTATTTATAATATAACTAATATGGATAATAAAAATAATAATCTAAATAAAAAAAACCCACTAGTAATAGCATTAGGCGAATGTAGAACAGCTTTTTGGATAGTCTTTTGGTTTGCTTTTGTAATCAACTTACTAATGTTAATTACTCCTCTTTACTCACTACAAGTTCTTGATAGAGTCCTTGGAAGCGGTAATCTACAAACATTATTATTTTTATCAATAATAATCGCATATATTTATTTTGTTTACGGATTATTACAAATTGCTCGTTCTTTTACACTTATAAAGGTAGGAGAATGGCTTGATAGAACAGTAGCTCCCGTAATTTTTGCTTCTTCAATTTCTGCAGCTGCAACACGAGCAAATATGGGTTCTAGCCAATTATTACGTGATTTTCAAGCCGTCAAAACATTCCTAACAAGTACCGGAATTAATACTTTATTCGATGCCCCTTGGAGCCTTATCTATATTGCGGTTATTTTTTCAATTCATCCATATATCGGTCTTATTACCGTTTTTGGTGCAATTATAATAGTTTCAACCGCTTTCTTTAACGCTGCAGCTACTAATAAAACACTTGGTGAAGCTACCGAATTTTCGATCAAAGGTATGACACAAGCCGATATTGCAAACAGAAATGCAGAAGCAATTGAAGCAATGGGAATGATGAAGAATGTTACAAAAAATTGGCATAAATTTAACATATTAGCACTTGATAAGCAATCGGTTGCTAGCTATCGTAACGGTGTTATTTCTAACTTTTCAAGGTTTATCCGTAATATAATGCAAATGGCTGTTACCGGAGTCGGTGCTTACATTGTTGTAAAATCTCACAGTGCAGATATGACTCCCGGTAATATGATTATGAGTTCTATCATAGTCGGTAGAGCTCTTGCTCCTTTCGATAATGCTATTGATTTATGGAAAAGTATGAGCGGTGCTATTAAATCATACAAAAACATTAATAATTTATTTAACACTTATTCTTCTAGAGACGAAACGATGCCAATTCCGAACGTTGATGGTCATCTTACTGTTGAAAATATTTATTATGCTCACCCTATACCGCAATATTTACCGCAACCTCCCGTACCGAAATATATCTTAAAAGGCGTTAGTTTTGCAGTACAACCGGGCGAAGTTTTAGCAATTATCGGTCCTTCGGCTACAGGAAAATCAACTTTAGCTAAAATCATAGTCGGGGTATGGAAAGAATCATCAGGTTCCGTACGTTTAGATAGTGCTGAAATTTATCGTTGGAATAGAGAAGATTTCGGTAGACATGTCGGCTATCTTCCTCAAGGAATAGAACTTTTTAGCGGTAGTATTAAACAAAATATAGCTAGAATGGAAGAAGATGCCGATCCGCAAAAAGTTATTGAAGCAGCTAAAATAGCCGGAGCTCATGAAATGATATTAAGATTCCCTGACGGTTATGATTCTGATATCGGTCCTGCAGGCTCTAATCTATCAGGTGGTCAAAGACAGCGTATCGGGCTTGCTAGAGCTTTTTACGGTAATCCAAAACTCATCATTTTAGATGAGCCTAATGCTAATTTAGATGAGGCAGGTGAAGTTGCCCTTGCAAGTGCCTTAAAACAAGCAAAACTTAAAGGAATAGCAGTTCTTGTAATTTCACATAGACCATCCGTATTATCCGTTGTTGATAAAATTCTAATATTACAGGATGGAGCCGTTGCAGTTTACGGAACGGAAGAAGAGATTCAAAAACACTTTAAAACTTTAAAAAGCGGTACAATTCATATTAATAACTAAAATGTCATATCGTGACTTGATTGGCATTGTTGCATGGCTTCCAAATCATCATTGTGAGGGAACTTTAGTGAGCGTGGCAATCTCATGAATTCTATCGAGATTGCTTCGTCAATTACTTCGTAATTTCCTCGCAATGACGCAAAATACAAACAATACTGACTAAATATAATAATGATTAAATATTATGCAGGACTTAAAACACAATAAACCTCAAATTACTCCGGAACACTTAAAACAATTATTGTCCTTAAGAGAAGATGCGTTAAATCTTAAAGGTCAAAGTTCTAAACGTAAAGCTTTAATAAATACTACATTAAAGAAAACCTCTCATGCTATAGAATTCTTATTAGTAAAACTTGATAGGTTTGTTAATTTTATTACCAAGAAAACCGATAAAGATCGTAATAACGTAGCCCAAGCTGCAAGATCACCTATACTTTTCGGTATTTATGTTATGATCTTTTTAGTATTAATAGGTGGATTATGGTCAGCTCTTGCTCCACTTGATAGTGGTGCTGTAGCTGTCGGTATCGTAATGCCAAGCACAAATAAAAAAACGATTCAACATCATGAAGGCGGAATAATCAATGCTATTTATGTGAAGCAAGGTGATAAAGTCAAAGAAGGCGATAAATTAATAGAGCTTGAAGAAACTAGAATAAAAAGCGAACATGAAAATATTCTTGGTCAGTACCGTAATTTTTTAGCAACTGAAAATCGTTTAATTGCCGAACGTGATAATTTAGAACAAATCGAATTCTCTGATTTTCTAATGCAGGATATCAATTTACCGGAAGTAGCTAAAATAATTCATACGCAGGAAAATTTATTTAGATCTAGAAAAGAAGTATATAACTCAGAGAAAGATGCATTACATCAAAATATTGCTCAACTTGAGAAAAAAATTGAAGGTTTAGAAGCAAAAAAAGTTGCCGCCTCCAAAACTGCTGAAGTTTATCAAGACCGTTTAAAAGCTTTAAGAACGTTAAAAGAAAAAGGCTTTATACAAAAAGCAGCCTTATTAGACCAAGAGGCAAAAGTTGCCGCTTCAAAAAGCGATGTTGCAACAACTGAAGCCGAAATAGCAGGAATACGCCATGCTATTACCGAAACTCAAATTAAAATTATAAATCAACAAAATAAATACACTGAACGGACTTTAACAGAGCTTCGTGAAGCTCAAGTACAAACCGCATCTCTTAAAGAAAAATATAATGCCCTGACGGATTCGCTTAATCGTGTGATAATCAGATCACCTGTTGACGGTATAGTTAATAATTTAAAATATCATACAATAGGCGGTGTTATAAGTCACGGACAACCTATTATGGAAATTTCGCCAACTAATGACCCATTAATAATAGAAGCAAAGGTATCTCAAAAAAACATTGACTCAGTACATGAGGGATTAGTTGCAAAAATACGTTTTAGTGCATTTAAATCAAGAACAACTCCAACATTTACCGGTAAAGTAGTAAGCATATCTCCCGATATCGTACAAGATGAAAGACAGCATCCGGGACAACAGCAAGATAATTATTATGTTGCAAGAGTTGAAATCGATATGGATGAATTTAACAAAGTTGCTAAAGTTAAAAATCTTGAATTACACCCCGGTATGCAAGCTGAGGTACAAATCGTAACAGGTACTAGAACACTACTTAGATATTTACTTGATCCCGTTACTGATACTGCATTTAAAGCTTTCAGAGAAAAATAGATAATTTGAAAATTTTAAGTTAGATAACTTTACGAAACCTAAATATTTACAATATTTATTAAAAATTCTTAATCCTTTATTGACTTTGAATCAAAAGCAGTATAGCGTATTTTGTAATCTAATTAATATACAAAGGTTATGTTAGGATACGAAAAAGAACAAAGAAGTTTAAATAGAGAACAAAAACAAGCAGTCGGATTACTTTCTATAGGTACATTTCTAGAGTATTTTGACCTTATGCTTTATGTGCATATGGCGGTGCTTTTAAATAATTTATTTTTTCCGGAATATGATCCTTTCACTTTTTCGTTGCTTACTGCCTTTTCTTTCTGTTCTACCTATTTGCTAAGACCTATAGGAGCATTAATATTTGGGTATATAGGCGATCATTTTGGACGTAAGATTGTAGTTGTTTTAACTACCCTATTAATGGCTATTACTTGTGTGATTATAGGCAGCATGCCAACATATGCACAGATAGGTATAACAGCCTCTTGGGTTCTTACTATATGTCGTATAATTCAAGGTATGTCAGCAACTGCAGAAGCACGAGGTGCAGAGCTGTACTTAACCGAAAATTCATCTCCTCCTATACAATATCCATTAGTAACAATTATAACCGTATTTTCTGCCGTAGGCACTACGGTAGCACTAGGTATTGCATCAATTTTTACTAATCAAAATATTTATCACCATGAGTCAAGTTGGCGTATAGCCTTTTTCGTTGGTGCAACTATCGCTTTTGTAGGTACTATTGCAAGGACTAGTTTAAAAGAAGCAGAGGCATTTTCAAATAAAAGAAACCAATTAAAACTAAGACTTCAAGAAAATAATATTATGCTTGAAGAAATTGATAAAGATATTCTAGATCAAAAAGTTCCAAACACCACTTCTATTTGGTATTTCTTTATCCAGTGTGCTAGACCACCGTGTTTTTATTTCGTATATATATATTGCGGTGATATATTAACAAGAGAATGTGGATTTACTCCAAATCAAATTATAAATCAAAATTTTTGGGTATCTATAATAGATTTACTCGGTATTATCGGTCTTGCATTTATTAGCTATAAAATCCATCCTTTAAAAATCCTAAAGGTAAAATTATATCTATTTTTTACCTCTCTCATTTTTTTTCCTATAATGTTAAATTATAACCCTACTCCTTTATATATTTTTATTTTTCAATGTTTAGCTGCATTATTCGTATTTGATCACGTACCAGCAGCTCCTATATTTTATAAATATTTTCCGGTTTTTAAGAGATTTACATATACTAGTATGCTAAGTGCAATAGCAAAATTATTTACTTATATTATAACGTCATTTGGTTTAGTTTATATTACCAATTATCTAGGATATTGGGGATTATTTTTAATTTTCATTCCGGTAGGTATAACTTTTTTTATGGGAGTAACTTATTTTGAGAAAATGGAAACGAATCGAAATTTATAATTTTATTAAAAGTAGAATTTATATTAAATTTTAAATTATTTTTATAACATTCAGCATATATAAGCTCTGAAACTGAAGGTATTTCAAGTATTTCACTTAACACTAAAAAGCTTTTTAATGTCTCTTTAATTATTTTATGAGCTTTTTCAGGCGATTTTGCTTCCAAAGTTTGTAAATTATGTATTCTATCAAAAAGTTTTATAAGAGCAGTATCGTATCTTTTTTGTTTAATTAATAAAATAAGACTTTTCTCGCTACTTATTTTGCCCCAAGGTTTAATTCTAGTTAGACCTGCTACATGCCTTGCTACTTCTTCATCAAAAATATTGCTAATTATTTCTTCAGTAAGTTCAGTATCTTCAATAGTGTCATGAAGTAATGCAGCTTGTAGCATTCTAAAAGTAAAGAGTTTAGGCACTTCTTTTGCTACAAATTCCGCTACCATAATCGTTACTGCGATTGGATGAGAATAATAAGGGTCACCTGATTGACGCATTTGCTCACCATGATATTTACGAGCATAATAAATACCTTTTTGAACTTCTCTAATATCGATAGGTTGTTTGACTTGGGTATTTAAAAATAAAAGCCTTTCGATTAATTGATCTGAATATTTACAGCTTTCAAAATTTTTTTCCCAATATTCTATATCTTTCATACAATCGTCCCATTATATATATATTATAAATATAAATATATATATATATATATATTTATTTATTTATTTTATTGGTTTTTTTGATGATTATCTTTTATATTTTCTTTTTAAAATCCAATTATTATTTATTAAAAATCTCTATATTTAATAAATTTTCTATTTTTAATGCTAAAAAATAACTATATATTAAAAATAGTTTTTTACAAAGGTTTATATGTCATTCTTAACTATCACCTACATTTTTCTCATTACAACAATATTTCTTTTTCGTCTGTATGGCGTAGGAAGTATTCTTTCGAGGGTTTTTTAAAAAGAACATTACAAAATCTTTTACCAAAACAGCAGATTTTAGCTGTTATTATAGCATCTTTAATATTTGGGATTACATATTTTCAAGGCAGAATATATAGCTTTAAGCACTATATGCGGTTTTTTCTATGGTTATGCATATTATAAAACAGGCAAAATATTATGCTCTGTGATAGTTCATTTCGGTCTAAATTTATGCCATGTATTATTATTTACTTATCCTGCTCTTAAAACTTTGTGAAATAAATGTAATTTTAATAGACAAAGTTATAGAGTTTTTTTATTTACAAATAGTAAACATAATAACTAAGTTTTATGAACAAAGACATCCCTACAGATTTATTACCTTCAGAATATGAGTTAGCAAGCTCTAGTAATGCTGCTTTGACCCTATTTTTAATGGAAGCAACCTTATTATTCTTGTTTGGTTATTGCTGCTACTGTTGTTTCAATAATGAGCCAAAAGATATGGGGCTTGAATTAATCGGTGATCACCACGAACATGATGAATAATATTTTTTAATTATTGCATGGTTCTTAATGTCATTCCTGCGAAAGGCTTACCTACGTGGCTCGAAAATAGTCATTGCGAGGAAATTATGAAATAATTGATGAAGCAATCTCAGGAGTTTGTTATTATTTCATGAGATTGCCATGCAGTCTACGACTGCTCGTAATGACGGGGTGGTATCCACGCAGGCAATGCCCAACCTACAATTTACTTGGATCAAAGCTAAAATTAATCTCTTTCCAATGGTTAAAGCGTGCAGAGTCAAGGTTTTCGATAGGGCTTGCTTGCCATACCGCTCTAATTGCATTATCTGCCAAAGCTTCACAAACACTAGCCGGAATATTAGGACAGATTTTTTTGTTAACCTTTGCCTGCTCAACATTACCTGCTTTATCTAGCGTAATACTAATAATGACTTTTACCTTATTATTACCTCTAACTCCTGCCGGTACATTACTCCAATGTCTTTCAATCTGTCTTTTTATCAAAGATGTTTCACTATCGGAAAGACGCAGCCCATCCGTATAAACCCCTTTAGCTTCTTGTACATTATCAGCTTTTTTTGACCTTTGATGCTTATTGGATTTTACATTATCCCCTTCTGAAGATTGCTCTAAATGCTTCAGCAAAGAATCAAGCTCATCGGTTTTAGGCTCTTTTTTCTTCACATCTTTAGGTTTCTCAGCCGGTTTCGTTTCCTCTTTCTTTTCTTCGGGCTTCTTCTTTTCTTCTGCTTGTTTTTTTTCTTCTTCTTTAGGTTTTTCTTCCTTTACTTCTTCTTTCTTCTCAGGTAACGCTTCTTTTGCTTCTTCAGACTTTGGTTCTTCTATAGGTTTTTTCTCTTCTATTTTAGGCTTTGCTTCCATTGTTTTAGCCTCAGGCTCTTTTGCTTTTTCTTCTTTAGGCAAATCTTGCGGTTCTTCTTTTGGCTTACTCTGCTCAGATTTTTTAGCGTCTTCGTTTTCTATAGGGGCTTCTTTTTGCTTTGTCTGAGTGATAATATTTGATTTATCGCTAACAGGTAACATTTCAAAAGTTATAGTTTGCTCTTCCGGTAATTTTTCAAAAAGTGACGGCATACCGAATAGAAAAAAATATAAAAGAAGTAAGTGCAGAACAATAGAGAAGCTAAGGAAAACCGTAAAATTATCCTTATTTTGATTACTTTTCATTATTTTTAATATTTGAAATAAGAGCTACACGAGAAAAGCCGGCAGCATGAATTTCGGCAACTATCTCTACTACCTGCCCATAAGAAACATTTCTATCGCCTCTTACAAAAATTCTAGCATCCTTTTTTTCTTTAGTGATATTTGCAAGCTTGTCGGTTAAATGCATTCTTTCTATTGGAATTTCAAGTAAGAAAATTTTGCCTTTATTATTGATCGTAACAACCAAAGGCTCATCCTGACCTGAAATCGGGCTTGAATTTGTCTCAGGCAAATCCACGTTTACTCCTGACACGAGCATTGGAGAAGTAATCATAAAAATAATTAATAGCACAAGCATCACGTCAACAAGCGGCGTAACGTTAATTTCGCTAACTACCGCTCTTTTACTTTTTCTATTACTTCCGGCAAGCTTTATAGCCATTACATTTTCTCCTGATCAATTGCCTTAGAAAGTATAGAGTTTAACTCACTAATAAAATCTTCAATCTTATTATTGATAAGAGTAATACGGGAAATCAGATAATTATAAAAAATTACTGCCGGAATAGCTGCAAATAAGCCTATCGCAGTTGCAAGTAACGCCTCAGCAATTCCGGGAGCTACTACGGCAAGAGAAGTATTTTTTGAAGTAGCAATCGATTGGAAGCTATGCATAATCCCCCAAACGGTACCGAATAAACCTACGAAAGGAGCACTTGATCCAACAGTTGCCAAGAAGCTTAAATTTTTCTCGAGCTTTTCGACTTCCCTATTTTGAGCTAAGTACATTGCACCCGTTATACGCTCTTTATGGTTGTTTTTTAAGCCTTCAGAAAGCCCTTTAGTGCTTAAGCTTTTACACTCATCCATAGCTGAGACAAAAATTAAAGCTAGCGGATTATTAACCGACCTCTTTATGCTTTCATATAATTGCTCTAATACTCCACCGGACCAAAACACATTTTCAAATGCCCGCATGCTTTTTTGCACTTGCACTAGCTTAAATATTTTATCCAAAATAATAGCCCATGACCAAATAGAGGCAATAAGCAACATCAGCATAACTGACTTACCGATAATGTCGGAGGAGCTTATTAAAGAAAAAATCGATAAATGATCTTGCGTAATGACTTCTAAACCGTCGCTAATATTAGTATCTGCACTCATTGAATATATATTATTTAAATTATTCTAAAATTAAATAATATATTCATATTTTATTTTTGTCATTAGGTTATGTGAAAAATTTTAGTCATCAATTTAGTATGGCTTTTGAAAAACACTTCAGTGTCATACCGTAGCTTGACCACAGTATCCAGAAAACAACTAAAAATACTAATATTATTAGTATTTTTAACTGGATTCTGTGAATAAATCACGAGGTGACACATATTTTTAAACCATTAATTTAATATCTCTTGACTTATGTCAATTTTTCATATAAAATGCCGCTCTTAAATTTAATCTAAAGTTGCACATAAATTAATTCAATATTTAAAAAAACTTGAATCTATAGCTTTTGTTCCATGGCTTAATAAATACAAAATACAAAATACAAACAATTATTTACCTCAGATGAATTAGAAACTGAGCTGTTTGATATAATCATTCAAACTCAAGAAAATAAAAAACATTTTAATAAAGCGTTATTTATATTATCTAATAACGTTATTGAAAGAGCAAAGAGAAGAGATAAAGCAATCAGAAGTTGCTGTTATTTTTTCTTCGGACTATAGAGCAAATTTATATTCTATATTTACTTGGTTAACTAACTTTCAGTTAGAACAATATGCTAGATTTATATTAAATCTTCCAAAGAATTATAAGGACTATGAAGATTATTTTTTACAAGAAAAACAACAAGACAGATATTCAAAAATCAAAGCTTTTAATAATGTTCAAGATAAGAAATTCTTGGCGAGAAAATATTTCAATTTATCAAAGCACGAACAATCAAATAATTACCCATTGTTTCAAAAAAATACTTTAAAATTGCAAAAATATTTAGAATATCCTTATGAATATAATACTGCAATTGATAAATCTGAATTTCTAGGTTCTGTAGATAGCTATTATAATTATTCTTGTGATAATATATAAAAATTATATATTAATAAAACAATCATTTATTAAGAAAATTAATATGCTGAAATCAGAAAATATACAAAAATCCGATAAAGCTCCTAAAGTTATAAGTAAAGACACTTTTTTTAGACCTTATGGCCTTCCATCTTATTCTATTTACTATATGGATTACGGCACAACTATATATCGTGAATCTGAATCACCTTATTATTATGATAAAGTTAAAATGATAGGTCATGATACCGGATATTTTCATAAATATTTTACTGGATTTGGGTTTGAATAGACATTACTTAGAAAGAATTGCTTTGTGAGTTAATTGAGCCTCTCGATGTCATTCCTAGCTAGAAGCAGGAATCCAGTAATAAAAAGTTCATACACTGTAAGTTTTTAATAATAATTCTATGTAAAATTTTAAACCTTTCCTATCACATTGTAGCAGTTCTTAAGCCCAACTAATACTAAATTATATTCATGAACAATGCAGAGCCTTCAATTACTTTTAAGCTTGATATTATCACGGTTTATAACACCCTCAATATATTATCAGAAAGTAACATAAGAAATTTTAGAAAAAACTTTTCCGGTCTTGATGTAGTAGAAATGGATAAAAACTTTTCATCTATACCAACTGTTGGTGCCGCTATAGAAGTAATGCATTATATATTTGGACATTTAAATAGTGAAAAATCTACAGTAAGTAGCAAGAAAGTTACAGAAATTAAGCATTCACTAATACATAAATTAATGCCTAATTATCCATATGAAAGTTACACAAATCATGAATTGTTGAAAAATTATGAAATAATACAGAGACCAGGCTTTTTTGAATATCAATTAGATGGTGAACTCATAAAATGGATGCCGGATAAAATCATTTCTATACCACCTGATACGCTAACCAAAATTCAAATAATGAGTCTTGCCTTTCAATGTAGTATATTCAATAGACACAATGAAGCTGCTAAAGAGATATTTAAATGTATAATTGCAGCAATAAATCTATATTTTAATTACTTTGCAAAAGAAGTTGAACAATATAGCAAATGTGCAGAATATCTACTCCCCGTACTAAAGCTTATTGAACCGGAATCTAAGCTTAAAATGACCCAAGCACTAGTACCGTATATAAAATCCAGCTTAGATTTGTCAGGTCAATTCTCTGATTTATTAATGGAAAATAAAAATTTTGAAGGGGTCAAAACTTTACTTGAAGAATCTATTTTTTCGTTAAATACTCACACTGAAAATCAGGTTTTAGCCCAGTGGTATTATAGAACAGGGCGTGTTTATGAAGAAACCGGGAGCTATGATATGTCCACTAAATGTTATGAACATGCTTTTGTGCTTCTACCTACACATCCAACAGCAGCCTATCATTTATGATCTAATTATAGAATACAAGGCAAATGTGATAAAGCTAATGACTTAATACAATATGTGCCGGTAGAATATATACAATACATTCTAGAAATGTTAACTCATCCATATGAAATTTCTTATAAGACGTTAGATGTAATAAAACAAATACCTTAGTTCCTTTCTATTCATCAATATATGATGGCTGTGAATACATGGCTTTTTATAACAGCATTTCCAATAAAAAAATTAACAAAAACCAGCAATCAATATTAACCGCAAAACTAAAAGCAATTAGTGATACCCCAAACAACATACTTCTAGCATTCTCACTTGCCCTATGTAGTAAGCAATTTAAAACGACTTCTGATCTTTTAAATAAGATACCTGAGCATCAAATAAATTTGTATGAAAAGGCTATTATAAAACTTCGGAGTTACGTGGACCCAAATTATACGTTACCTCAAAATAATACTCTAACATCCAATGAAAAAACAGAGGTTCTTAACGCCGTTAATACCGGTTTAATAGCAGATAACGAGACTAAATTAACTTCTGAAAAATCTAAAAAGATTTTCCAAAATGTTGAAAATGCTCTGCAAAATGATTCTTGCAATGAAAACACTTTAGAAATTGGAGTAGTTACCGCCTTATTAAATAATAACCTAAAAAAGTACAAGAATATGCAAGTAAATGAAGTCAAAAAAACAAGAAGGGATTATTGCAAGCTATTCCCCCGATAATAAGCCAATAGAAAACTTAGAACAATTAACCCTTCAATATTATACAAAAAAAATCCATCAATATTATCAACTAAAAAAGAAACATGAATTTTATCTAGCCACTCACAAGATTACCAACTTCAATAATAATTCTTGGAATATTCCTAAAGAAGATCAAATTAAAATTGATAATCAGGAAGTAACAAAAGGTACGGATAAATTTCTTGGCAAATATAGAGGATTTGATTGTTACGGTACAATGTCTAAAAAAATCTATAACACCTTTGATAAAAGTAAAGTTACCTCTTTTGTTTCTGCTTTAAAAAAAGGAATAATATATCACAAACACGGAGTAACCGGAGTTAAACTTATTAAAGAAAATGCTTTTAAAGCTAAGTGGGACTGTGATGACTGATTATTTACGAATATATTATATTTTAATGAACAAGGGTTATTATTAAATGTTGATGAGTATGGTAACCATGCTGAAATAAAAAAGTTTATTAGCGGTCATCATTTGGAGTTTTATAATGTGGAGTGATTAACTTTAGGATTCTGCTTTGTTGTATGACTCGATTTTTATTGTCATTGCGAGGAAATTGCATAGCAATTGACGAAGCAATCTCAGGATATTTGACGAGATTGCTACGCAGCCTATGGCTGCTCGCAATGACGTGGTGGTATCCACGCAACAACGCCTCCTCGCAATGACGATATCTATATTTAATGAGCAATACCTAAAACTTAGGATAATTTTGTAGTAGAACTTAAATAATCGTTGCCGTATTTCTCAATATAATCATCATATTTACCTTTAAAATCAACAATCTTTTTCCTATGGGAAAGAGCAAGAATTCCGATCGTGCGTTACTAATATTACCGTACCATCAAAATCAATTAGAGATTTTTTAAGAGCTTCTCTTGACTCTATATCAAGATGGTTTGTCGGTTCGTCGAGTAGTAAAATATCGGGATTATTAAATAGACTTTGTACGAGTAATACACGAAAGCTTATAACCTTCTGACAACGCAGAAAGCGGCTCATAATGGTATTTTTCGGCTATTCCAAGACCTACAAGCAAGCTAGCTGCAAAAATTTCAGCAGTATAACCGTCATTATCGTATATTACCTGTTCAAGTTCACCAAACTTATACCCATCTTCATCGCTACATTCCTGCCGATTTAATATCTCTTCTTTTTCTTGTAAAGCTTTCCATAACTCCTTCTTCCCTGCTATTACCGTATCTATAATTTTAGTATTTTCATAAAGAAACTGATCTTGTTTTAAACAACCTATTTTGGAGTTTTTTGGTATGTTAATCTCACCGAAAGCTGGCTCTTCTTCCTTAGTTAAGACTTTGAAAAAAGTTGTTTGACCTGCTCCGTTGGCACCTACTACACCATATCGTTTATTGTTTTTAATATGCAAATTTACATCGGTAAATAGTATTTCTTGTACCATAACTCATGGCTAAATCGTTTATAATAATCATATTTTTAGATGTCGTGGTTAAATGGTGTTATTGTATAGACACCTAATCGCCATTGTGAACAACTGCAGATCTTGTTGCATGGCTCGTTTTATGTCATTCCAGCGAAGGCGTTGTTGCATAGATACCGCCCTGTCATTGCGAGCAGTCGTAGACTGCGTGGCAGTCCAAAACAATAATAAAAAAATTCTGTAAATCAGAATTTTTACTGGATTGCTTCGTCAAAACTTACAGTTTTTCCTTGCAATGACGACCTTCAGTATCCACACAACAAGACCTATGCAGGCATAACATAAGAGCCATGCGGGCAATGCCGAGCTTGTGGCAAGATTCATAAATGCTTATTACTTAAAGTTAGTTTTGATGGATACCATGGAAGGTTCACGGTATAACAATAAAAAATCTTATTTCTTCAATAGCTCAAGAGCTTTTGCAAAATCTACTATATATTCTTCTTCTTTTTTTAAGTCTTTAATTTTTAAGTTATTATTCGCCTGCTCTTCGTCACCTATAAAAATAATAAATTGAGCATTTTCATTAAAAATGCGTTGCATTCTTTTAGCTATTTTACCTAGGGATTCTATGATAATAGCAATATTTTCTGTTCGCAATTTATCTACAATTTCTAAAGCATAGCAAATATTATTTTTGCCTATAGGTAATACAAATACTGGCTTAACTTCAGATATATTATATTCCCGCATTAAAGCAATTCGCTCAATACCGGCAGCAAAACCGATAGCCGGCACATCATCGTTATTACCCATGATTTTAGCAAGCCCGTCATAACGTCCACCAGCTAGAATAGTAGATTGGCTCCCTAACTTTTTTGTAGTGAATTCAAAAGCAGTATGGCAATAATAATCAAGCCCTCTAACCAAGCGTGGATTTATGCTATATTTCACACCTAAAATATCTAGATACTGTATTAACTCCTCAAAATATTCTTTGGATTCATCAGTGTAATATTCAGATAAAACCGGTGCGTTTGCTATTATTTTCTGATCAGTCTCACTTTTAGAATCAAGTATCCGCATTGGATTTTTGGATAACCTTATTTTGCTTTCTTCTGATAATTGATCTTTAAAATCATTTAGATATTCTACTAATTTTTGCTGATAAACGCTTCTTGATTCATTACATCCAAGAGAGTTAAGCTCTAAGGTAGTATCCTGCTCTATTTCGAGTGCTTTTAATATATCAACGGCTAACTTCAAAGTATCAGCATCAGTAATTGCTCCTTTAGCACCGATATACTCATAATTTAGTTGGTGAAATTGTCTCTGACGCCCTGCTTGCGGTCTATCATAACGAAAAACAGGACCGGTAGCGAAAAACTTTAATGGTAATTTATGTTGTAATCTGTTTGAGATGAGGCTTCTTATAATACACGCTGTAAATTCAGGTCGTAATGCTACGAAATCATTGCTTTTATCTAAAAAACTATAGATTTCTTTGCTGATTACGTCAGAACTTTCACCCATCGAACGGTTAAAGACTTTAGTATACTCCACAATAGGAGTACTCATTTGTTTATAGCCGTACAATACTCCAACATCTCTTGCTTTGTTAATTATATAGTCGTGAACTTTATAATCATCCGGCAAGAGATCTTTCATTCCTCGGAGTGGTTGCAGCTTTTCAGTCATTTGGTTAATTTTGTTTTGTTGCGTGGATACTACTAACTCGTCATTGCGAGGAGAGGCAAAGCCTTGACGTGGCAATCTCAGGAATTTTGTACTACTTCATGAGATTGCCATGCTCTCTACGTTCGCTCGCAATGACGGATATCCCCCTCTTAATTCTGCTCTTTTTGCATAAAAAACGATCTTATAATATATAAAACAAATATTGTAATAAACCAATATATTAATGCACGACCTGCGGTTAATAGATTAAATTCACCGTCATATATTTGAATAAATAGTAAATATGCACAAGCAATTAAAATAAACGGTACGATAATAAATACTAAAGGACATCTAAAAGGTCTTTGAGCATCAGGTAGCGTTACCCTAAATAATACCACTATTATTGTAACGGTTATATAATCAATAAGAGCTCCCATTGAAGTTAATTGCGTTAATAATTCCGTAGAACAAAATCCTCCAAGGATAGCGGCTAAAGAAGCAAATATTATAATCGTAATATACGGACTATCATATTTTGGGTGCAGCTTTGCAAAACTTTTCGGTAGTAAACCGTCACGTGCAATAGCATAAAAAATACGAGAAGTACCGTAAATATTCATCATCAACACCGTCATCATACCGCAAACTGCTCCGGTTGCAACAATAGCAGAGCCGATCTTGCTATTATTGATAGTTAAAGCATAAGCAAGCGGTTGATCGTTATTTAACTGATCAAAAGGTGCAATACCGGTAACAAGCCCTGCCATTGTTACATAAACTATAGTAGTTAGAACAAGTGAGCCAATAATACCGATCATTATATCGCGTTTTGGGTTTTTACACTCCTCAGCTGCGGTTGCAATCGTTCCAAAACCCGTAAAAGCTAAGAATAAAATAGACGCACCTACTAAAACATTACTAAAACCGAAAGGCATAAAATTACTCCAGTTAGTAGCATCAAAATGAGGGGCAGCAGCGAGTATAAATACAAATATTGCAGTCATTTTTATGAAAACTAAAATTGCATTTAGTCTCTTACTATCTTTAGTACCTAAATATAAAATAAATCCAATAAATCCCGAGATTAAAAATGCCGGTAAATTTATTATACCGCCGTTTGTCGGTACAGTAGTTAATTCTTTCGGTAAATTGATTCCACCTGCTGCTAGTATTCCTTGTACGTAGCCCGACCAGCCTGCAGCTACTATTCCTGCAGCAACACCAAGTTCTAATATTATAACACTACCGATCATCCAAGCAAATACTTCGCCAAATGCTACATAGGAATAAGTGTAAATACTTCCTGATGTCGGAAGCATTGCAGCAAGTTCAGTATAAACAAGCGCTACAAAGATACAGGTAATACCTGCAATCGCATAAGATAACATTACTGCAGGTCCTGAATATTTAGCAGCAATTATACCGGTAACGACGAATACGCCTGTGCCGATCATCGCACCAAGACCCAGTAATATTAAATCGAATGCTCCAAGTGTCTTGCTAAGACCGCTTGAACTGCCTATCTCTTTTACTGATTCAAAACTTTTCTTCCTTAAAAAACTCATTAGTTTCTCCTGTTTTAGTGAGCTTATTTTTTTGTGAATTGTGTCTCATTACGAGCAACTAAAAGGAGCGTGGCAATCTCAGGAGGTCTAACTAGATTGCCACGTCGCTTCGCTCCTCGCAATGACACAATTACCTTATCTCTCTAGTAATCCATCCGCCGCCAAGTACTCTTTCACCGGCATAAATAACGCATGCTTGCCCAGGGGCAACGGCTTTTTCTTCGCATAAAAATTTTACTTTCATTTTATCATCACCGAGTTTACTTATTTCGGCTAGACGCGGCGGTCTTGTCGAGCGAATTTTAACTGCTACTTCTAACTTTTCGTTATCTTTAATCTCATCTGCAAGCCAATTCACATCTCTAATGATAAATTCCTGCACGTTTAATGCGGACTCCGGTCCTACATATACTATATTGTCCTTAGGATCAATCTTTACTACATATAAAGGCTCATTATAAGCTATACCAAGACCACGACGTTGCCCTATGGTGTAGTTAATTATACCGCTATGCTCTCCTAGCTCAAACCCGTTTACATGAATAATTTTACCGCTTTCACTGCTATTTGGACGTATTTTATTTATTACGCTCTTATAATTTCCGTCAGGTATGAAACAAATATCTTGGCTGTCGGGCTTATCCGCTACCTCAAGCCCAAATTTACTAGCAAGCTTTCGTGTTTCATCCTTAGTAAGCCCTCCTAGAGGGAAACGTAAATATTCTAATTGCTCTTTAGTTGTCGTAAATAAAAAATAACTTTGATCTTTTGCTGGATCAAGCCCTGTATGTAATTCCGCTCCGTTATCACCGTTTATTTTTCGTACATAATGACCGGTAGCAAGCTTATCTGCTCCAAGCTCTCTAGCCGTTTTAATTAGATCCCTGAACTTTACCGATTTATTACATTGCACACATGGAAGCGGTGTTTCACCTTGTAAATAGCTATCGACGAAATTATCTATTACCGACTCTTTAAATTTGCTCTCATAATCAAGTACGTAATGGGGAATACCTAGCTTATTTGCTACCATTTTAGCATCGTAAATATCCTGACCGGCACAACAGGCATTTTTCTTCCCTACTGCCATACCGTGATCATATAGCTGCAAGGTAATACCTATAACATTATGTCCTTGTTCATGCAGCATTGCGGCAACCGCCGAACTATCAACCCCGCCTGACATTGCGACAACTATAGTAGACTGCTTATCCCCTAAATTAATCATACCAACCTTAAACAAACAGCAAATTATACTAAATTTATAATTAAATTACAACACTATCTTTTAATATATTAAAATGCTATAATTGGCGTTGTCTAATAATTATCGATTTCGTCATTGCAAGCAGCCCTAGGCTGCGTGGCAATCTCATGAAATAATAACAAACTCCTGAGATTGCTTCGTCAATACTTCGTATTTCCTTGCAATGACGCTTTACTAATCCACCTGGGAATGACAAAATGCTTCAAATAATGCAAAAATTATATGTTATTTAAAATATTATACAAAACAGTTATTACATTAGCTCTAATTTATTTCATACTGATTATTTTAGAATATGCACGTCAAGGTTTTCTTAATGACTTATCGTTACAAAAAGTAGATTTATCTATTCAGAATTCCATAAAAGAACCAATTTATTTAGTTTCTTATGCCGACGGTCTGGAGTATGTTTATCGTAATCAAAATGCAACCACTCATTATGCAATTAATAAAGGTATAGACTTCATATTTAACTATAAGAAAAAGCACATAAATCAAGCGTTTATAGAAAAAAACCAAGAAATTTTTAATGAACCTGCAGGAGCGGGGTTATGGCTATGGAAGCCTTATATTATACTTGAAACAATGAAAAATGCACCAGAAGGAGCTATTATAGTATATTTAGATTCAGCATTTGTTATTAAAAAGCATATCAGTAATTTAACAAATCTTTTAGGCGATAATGATATATTACTGGTACATGATCGCAATCGTAAAAACGGTAGTTTTGTTAAAGGCGAAACTTTTGCTTTAATGGATTGCCTTACAGACGAATGCAGAAATGACGATCACATTTGGAGTGCCATTATTATTGTGCGTAATACCAAGCTTTCTCGTTCTTTCATTGAAACATGGCTAAAAAGTTGTGAAGATATTAGAATTCTTTCAGGTAAAAATTATAATATCCATCCTAATTACGATGAATATAAATGGCATCATTCCGATCAATCGGTACTGAGCCTTATATATCATAAAAATCCACAATCGGTTAAAGTAATAGAATATGAAAAAACAACACCTTCTTTATCTTGGTTCCACCGTAAATATTCAAATAGCTCACCGTTAAAACCTTGGTATAGCATATACGGTATAGATCCTATAATTAATTTTAATACTAACGGCAAAGTTTTACCTGCTACCTCTCTTATAAATACTCCGACGATTGTTAGACTTCGTAAATGGGTTATCGAGTATATTCAATGAGCCGGTGTTGTTGCATAATTCCAAAGCCGTCATTACGAGCGAACGTAGAGAGCGTGGCAATCTCATGAAATAATAACAAACTCCTGAGATTGCTTCGTCAATTACTTACGTAATTTCCTCGCAATGACGACATCTCTCGTACTTTAAAAAAACTATAAGATAAAGTAAGTACTTTAATGTCTTGCATTTCAGGGTCAAGCTCAAAATCCTTATCTATATAAAATGTAACCGGCATTAAGACTCTTTCGCCGGCTTTTAATAATTGTTCTTCAAAACAAAAACAATGAATTTTTACGAAATATTTTCCTGCTTTATTTGGAGTAACATTATATACGGAAGTACCTATTATATCGTTATCGCTTAGATTCTCCGTTTCATAGAACACTAGAGTATTCTGCCCCGGAACAATTTGCACTCTTTGCTGCCTTGGAATAAACCGCCAAGGTAAATCTTTATCAACATTAGCATCAAACTCGATAATTATAGGTTTAGTGCCTTTTACCTTAGAATATACACTCACCGTTTCTTTTGCAGTAGTGCCGCCATATCCTGTAACTTTACAAAATAAATTATAGATAGGTACGGAAGCAAAACTGAGTAACACCATACTAATTATTAATCCCAGCAAGGAAAAAGCTAAATTTTTATTGGATTTTTTAGACATTATTTGATTTTATTTAAAAATATTCTAGAAAAAGTTTATTTTAGATCATATATGTGTTAGTATAAAAAAAATAGTTTTTAAGGTTAGTATGACTAATAATATTAATGCATTAGCAATTTCTAGCGAATCAGGATTTTATAGCTACTTACAGAAAATCAATAAAATTCCTTCACTTACGCAAGAAGAAGAATTGTTATTAGCAAAATCCTATTTAGAAGGGAATGATTTACAAGCTGCACATAAATTAGTAACAAGCCATCTTAAACTTGTTGCAAAAATTGCAAGCGGCTATAGGACTTACGGTCTTCCTATTACCGAATTGGTTTCAGAAGGTAATATAGGTTTAATGCAGGCAGTAAAAAAATTCAATCCCGAACTTGGTTTTCGCCTATCAACATATGCGATGTGGTGGATTAAAGCAGCCATACAAGAATATATATTAAAATCTTGGTCATTAGTAAAGATGGGAACAACAGCCGCACAAAAAAAATTATTTTTTAGTCTTAATAAAGTTAAGCATAAAATTACTAATTTATACTCAAGGGCTATTACTACCGATGATTTTGTACAAATAGCAGATGAGCTAGGCGTTTCGGTTAATGAAGTTTCTGAAATGAATACTAGAATTTCAGGTCCTGATTTATCGTTAAATAACTCTATAAATAGTGACGATGCAGAATCCGGAGAATTAATAGAACTATTACCAGAAACACGCCCTACTCCTGAAGCTATGGCTATTAATAAGCAAAATTCTACCAGTAAAAGGCAGTTACTATCAAATGCTATGAAGATTTTAAACGACAGGGAACTGCGTATTTTAACAGAGCGTAAATTAACGGATACTCCTAAAACTCTAGATATTCTAAGCAATGAGTATAATATTTCTAAGGAACGTATTAGACAAATAGAAAATACGGCTTTTGAAAAAATAAAGAAGTTTATTTTAAACCATAGTAGAGAAGTAGCTTAAGCCTTATTGGACTGTCATCCCGTGGCTTGACCACAGGATCCAAAAACAACTAATAGTATTTTTACTGGATACCGCGATTAAGTCACGGTATGACAACGGAAAAACGATCCACCCAACAATGCTTTCGTAGAAATGACATTAGTTCAGTACACCTGACCATTCTGGATCAGAAGCATCTGCCGGTGTCATAATTTCTCTTTCATTATGACCTGTTAGATCAATTGCAAAAATTTTGTTTTTTCCCGGAGCTTTAGCGCTCGACGGCCAACCTTTAGCAAACATAATAACTCGTCCGTTAGGCGACCAACAAGGACTTTCGACTAAATATCCGCTTGTTATTATCCTTTCACTATTCTCATCATCTTGAGGACATGCTTTCATAATTCCGATATTAAAAGTTTTTCCTCCGTCTCCTTTAGTAATCTTAGTAAATGCTATATAGTCTCCTCTAGGCGACCAGCTAGGAGCTGCGTAAGAACCACCGCCAAAACTAATACGCTGAACGTCACTTCCGTCTGAATTCATGATATATAATTGAGGCACACCGTTTCTATCGGAATTATATACAATTTTTTTACCGTCCGGTGAATAGCTAGGAGAGGTATTAATACCGAATCCGTCAGTTAATTTATGAAGCCGTTTAGTAGCAAGGTCGATTTCATAAATATGCGTCGAGCCGTTTTTAGCTATCGACATTACAGCTTTTCTACCGTCTGGTGAGAATCTAGGAGCAAAAGATATACCGGGAAAATCACCTACTACACTTTCTTTGCCTGTTTTTAAATCTTTTTCATAAACAAGTACTCTTCTTTTAGTAGCATATGAAACATAAAAAATCTTATCCGCCGAACGAGCAAATCTTGGGGTTAAGACTAGTGACTTTCCATTGGTAAGGTATTTATTATTAGCCCCGTCATAATCCATCAAAGCAATTCTTTTTATTTTCGGTAAAGAGCTGCTTTCTGATACATACACTATTTTAGTGTCAAAATAACCGGCATCACCGGTAATTTTTTCATAAATTTTATCGGCAATTTTATGTGCTGCTCTTCTCCATAGATTTTTCGGTACTTCAAGCATTTCACCGGCGAGCTGTTTTTCAAGCAACGTATCCCATAATATAAAGCTAATTTTAAATTTACCGCTTTCTAGTTTTTTAACTTCACCGTTTACTAAAAGACTAGCATTAATTTGACGCCATGCAGCAAAAAGCGGTTTATATTCTATTCCTGTCTTCTCTTCTATAAAAGAGGCAGCAGAAATAGGACGGAATAACCCCGAAAGCTTTAAATCATTAGAGATAACTTTAACCATATCGTGACCTAATACATCAGCGGCAGAATTATCGGCATCAAATTTATTGACCGCTATAGGTGTTGGGTCAGCTCGCCCATGCTCAATGTTTATTGTTTCAAGTGCATAGCTGGTAACGCTAAACAATAGTGATAGTATAAAATATATAATATTTCTCACTTAAAATACTCCTTTTTATCAAATTCCGTTATGGTTGTTGTATGTCATTCCTGCTTTCGCAGGAATGACATACATTACCCAAAAATCTTCATCAGTTCTTCCCATTCTCTCTTAGTCATATCACTAGTTTCATGGGTAACTTTTTCACCGTTTATCATTCTTTTAATTACATCCAAACCTTTACGTGAAATGTTTGCTCCCTGCAAACGATATTCTTCAAAAGCTTCGTAAACAAAAGGAACCCAAGCTTTGACTATCTCAAGCATCTTTTCAGCATAAACTCTAATTTCATATTGAGCGTGAGGGTCGGCTCGCAATCTTAAAAAATGAAGTAAATTATGTAAATTAATCTTCCAATACCATTCCGTATAATAATTTAAAGTTAAATTCATACGAGCAAGCTCTCTTGCTATCCCTGTGGCGTTCTCATCTATAATATTACCCTCTTCATCGGCATTCATCAGTTCCTTATAATGCCCGTAGCACTGTCTAGCATCTTCCTCTAAAATTGCAAGGACCTTTTCAGCCACTTCTTTCGGTAAGCTATCCCCTTCCCTACATTGTTTATTTACAGCAGATTGGGAAGCAATATTTGCCGGTTCAGGTAGATAAAATTCATTACCTAAAATAGAATACCTTGCCGAATATTCGTTAACGCTAGCTGTTCTATGCCTAATCCATTGCCTTGCAATAAATATCGGTAGTTTAATATGGAACTTGATATCACACATCTCAAAAGGAGTGGTATGATAATGACAAAGCAAGTAGTTTATCAGCCCTTTATCTTGGTTTAATTGCTTCGTACCCTTACCGTAAGAAACACGAGCTGCTTGTACTATAGCACTATCATCCCCCATATAGTCGATCACTCTAATAAAGCCGTAATCTAACACTTTTATAGGCTCATATAAGATTTCTTCAAGTGCCGGGACTGTTACTCTTTTTGTGGTGTTATGCATTCTATTTATCCTTTATGTTTTTCTTTAAATTAACCTTTCCGATGTCATTACTGCGTTGTTGCATGGCTCGTTTATGTCATTCCCGCTTTCGCGGGAATGACATAAAGTTATGGCAAATAACTATATAAATTCTTACCGTTTCTTTTTAACCATAATTTTGCCGGTTGGTATTCGGGATATATATCCTCAACTAGCTCCCAAAAATTTTTACTATGGTTCATTTCTTTTAAATGTGCCATTTCATGAGCTACTAAATATTTCAATACTTCAAAGGGGGCAAAAACTACCCGCCAATTAAAAACAAGATTCCCTTTGCTACAACAACTCCCCCAACGGCTAACATTTTCCATTATTCTAATATTGGAATAAGTCAAATTATGTTTTTTAGATATATTCTCTACTATTATTTTTATTTCTGCTAATAATTTCTTTTTAAGGAATACTTCTATACTAAGTTTTTTTAGTACCTGACTACAACAATACACTTCTAACGTAGAATCATTTAATTTTATCTGATTTTTAGACGAATCAATATGTATTATTTCATAAGATTTACCCAAAATAGAAATCTTATCTTCATCTTTTGGTATCGCAGTTACATTACGACGTAATTTTTGCCTAACCCAATATTCTTGACTTAACAAAAAATTATGACCTTTTTCGGCTTTTACCTTAAGAGGTAATACAAGCTCTGCACCTTTAGACGTAATGCGGATGGCTATATTTTTAGCTTTGCTACTCCTTCTTACTATAACATTTTGAGGTTCACCATATTTGGTAAGAGTAATAACATCTTCCATTTAAAATTCTATATACTTATTAGGATCAACTGCTATTTTATTTTTACGCATAGCAAAATATAATTTATGTTCTACATGTCCGATAACACTATTTCTAGCAATTTTATCACCTTTTTTCAGTAATAAATCATCTAAACTCGCATATGCTACTTCTAGATCGTCTTTATCTAATTTAACTATTACTAAATTACCGAATTGCTTATTATAACCTGAATATATTACCGTTCCTGCAGCTATCGATTTAACTTCACTATATTCTTTAGCTACAATATCTATCCCTTTACTTTTACCGGCTTTAAACTCGGTAATAATTACCCCATTTAACGGTTTTACAAAGTGTAATTGTTCTATCGATTCTTCATCTTCGTCTTCATTCCGAGACATAGGAATCTCAATATCATCATTATCATCTTCTATAATTTTTGCCTTTGGCTCTTCGAGTCTACCGCTAACTTTTTCTGACGCGGGATTGTCTTCCATAGTTCTTTGAACTATCATACCCTCATCGTGATCTAGTGCGGTAGAATTATTATTTGCAGTAACATCTCCTACTTTATACTCAATTGGAGCCGGTGGCTGATCAACACAAGCAACTAAACAAAAACATATAACGATACTAAGTACAACAGGATATTTCATATATTTAACAAAACTATTATTTACATTAGAAAACAAATCTTACATAGTATATAATTTTTATCATTATTTTCCATCAAAAAATTAACTATGAAAACTTATAATATTGTCATAGCTAGTGATCATTCAGGTTATGAGCTTAAGTCTGAAATTATCAATTATTTAGAGCAGAAATCTCTAAAGATTTATGACTGCGGAACAAATAATACACAAACCGTTGATTATCCTGATTATGCTAAGAAAGTAGTAGATATTATTATTGAAAAATCAGCACCTATCGGTATTTTAATTAGTGATACGGGGATTGGTATGTCTATAGCTGCGAATCGTAGCTCGGAAATAAGAGCCGCTTTGTGCAACAATATATTAACTGCCGAAAATGCTAAAGCTCATAATGACGCTAATATCTTGATACTCGGAGCAAAAACCATAGACCAAAAAATAGTATTTGATATTATAGATAAGTTTTTAACTACCCAATTTGAAGGCGGCAGACATAGCACCCGCCTATCAAAGATAAAATAGTTGTATAAACTGTTAAACATTGTTATTATCCGTCATTGCGAGGAGAGGCAAAGCCTCGACGTGGCAATCTCAGGCATTTTGCACTATTTCATAAGATTGCTACGCTCCTTGCAGTCGCTCGCAATGACGATTCGGTATCCATGCAATAAAGCCAAACTATAATATAAATTATGCTGCTTAATATGAATCTTCAAGAGTTGAAACAAAAATATAATTACGATGTTGCAACGAAAATGATGCAGCAATATCTAGACATTAAATTTGCTCATTTAGATTGTTTACTACTATTTAGAATGGGTGATTTTTATGAAATGTTCTATGAAGATGCAATTCTAGCAAGCAATGTACTTGGCATTGCTTTAACAAAGCGGGGCAAAAACGGCGAAGAAGAAATTGCGATGTGCGGGGTACCTTATCATGCCCTTGAGAATTATTTAACTAAGTTAATTGAAGCAAATTATAAGGTTGCTATTTGTGATCAACTAGAAACACCTGAAGAAGCAAAGAATAGAGGCGGTTATAAAGCGGTCGTTACTAGGGATGTTACACGTATTATAACTCCGGGAACTATAATTGAAGAAAATTTAATTGCTTCAGCCGAACCTAATTATTTAGCAAGTCTCGTAATACCGAAAAATAAAGAAACAGCTAGCCTTTGTTATGTTGATCTTTCTACTTCCGAAATTGTTGTAGTTAATGTACCGGAAACGGAAATTCTTAATGAGCTGGCTCGTTTAAAACCTCGTGAAATTCTGCTTAGCGAAAATCTGAGATCTTCTAATCTTGCGGATAGTATTTTCAAACAATTAAATTTTCGTATTACCTATCAAGTTGATAGTTTTTTTGCGATTAATAAATGCGAAAAAATCATTTTAGATTTTTATAAAATGAAAGATATTAAAGGAATCGGCGAGATATCTAGTAGTCAAATTTGTGCCATAGGTAGCGTTTTAGAATATTTATCGTTAACGCAAAAACAAAATATTCCTCATTTGCCAATCCCTAGAATTATCAAATTTCATAGCTATATGACTATTGATTTCTCTACTAGACACAACCTTGAAATTGTCACAAACTCACAAGACGGCTCGCAAGGAAGTTTATTAAGCACCCTTAATCATACGGTTACTAAACAAGGTGGACGTTTACTATATAATTTTCTTTCAAGTCCTTTAACCAACATTGCTAAAATAAATCATCGTTTAAATATTACCGAGTTCTTTTATTCCAACTTAGAAATAGTAAAAAAAATTAGAGAACTTCTAAAAAAAACTAGTGATATAGAACGCTGCTTAACACGTATTACGATGAACAGAAGTTCAGGTCGTGATTTACTTAGCATTAAATATACTTTAGAAACGGCAACGATTATTAAAGGAGTATTCTTTGACGCTTACGGTTTTAATTTACCTGATTTTATCGAAAAAATTATTAAACCTCTATCAGGTGATGCAGAATTATATAATTTAATAGACGAAACAATACGAGAAGATGCACCGAATAATTTAAATGACGGAGGTATAATAAAACATGAATATCATCCGAAAGTAGCCCAATTACATGATTTAATTAATAATGGAAAATTATATATTGAAAAGCTACAAGATCAATATCGCAAAGAAACGGGAATAGACAGTTTAAAAATATCTCATAATAATGTTATAGGGCTTTTTATCGATATCACCGCTAAAAATGTTAATAAAATCCTTGATCCCAAATTTATTCACCGTCAAACAACGGTTAATCATGTTCGTTACACTACTGCTGAACTACAAAAGCTTGAAAGTGAGTTAGTCAATGCTAAAACCTTAGTAATAAGCTTAGAAAAAGAATTATATGCGGATATTTGTAGCCAAGTAATCGAAAAAGCTTCCTATTTACGAATGCTTGCAAGCTCCTTAAGCGGGCTTGACGTATTTTGTAATTTTGCTTACATCGCTGATGAATATGATTATGTTAAGCCTGAGTTTACCGATGATTTAAGCTTTGATATCGTTAAAGGACGGCATCCTGTAGTAGAGAAAGCACTACAGCGAGAAAGCAAAAGCTTTGTATATAATGATTGTCATTTATCAGAGCTTGAGCGTATTTGGTTAATTACCGGTCCTAATATGGCAGGTAAAAGTACTTTTTTACGTCAAAACGCCATTATTGCAATCATTGCTCAAATAGGTTCGTTTGTGCCGGCAAAAAGTGCTAAAATAGGGGTAGTCGACAAAATATTTAGCCGAATAGGTGCTGCCGATGACTTAATTAAGGGACAATCGACCTTTATGGCAGAGATGCTTGAAACCTCGGCAATTCTTGCTCAATCTACAAAAAACTCACTAATCATACTTGATGAGGTAGGTAGAGGCACATCCACTTATGACGGGGTATCTATAGCATGGTCGGTGCTTGAATATATTCATGATAAGCTGAAATGTCGCTGTTTATTTGCAACGCACTATCATGAGCTAACCGTTATGAGTAATTTCCTGCCGGCTTTGCAAAATTATACTATTGCTATTGAGGAGTCAGGTAAAGATATTCTATTTTTACATAATATTATATCAGGTGCTGCCGATAGGTCCTACGGTCTTCATGTTGCGGCTCTTGCCGGTCTTCCTGCGAGTGTTATAAACAGAGCTGAGCAGATTCTGCTTAAATTTGAAAAAACTTCTACAGGTAAAGGAAAAAATATTTTATCAACGGAATCAAATAATTTGAGTTTGTTTTATCTTGAACCTAATAAAACTACTATAAGCAGCAAATTAGATAAAAAATTCAGCACTATCGATCCTGATAAACTATCCCCTAAAGAAGCACTTGAGTTAATTTATGAGTTAAAGAAGTTGGTTTGATGCGAGTTTGGCAGTGCCTGCGTGGATCAGTTTTTTCATCATTGCGAGGAAAAACTGCAAGTTTTGACAAAGCAATCTCAGGAGTTTGTTATTATTTCATGAGATTGCCACGCAGCCTACTGCTGCTTGCAATGACGATCTAGTATCTATGCAACCTTGCCTCCCTTTCCAACCAATATTTACTACAGGCGAAAAAATTAGGATTAGCGAAACTTTCTTTACCGTAAGTAATTTCTTGTCCATGCGTATCTAAAATATTACCACCGCCGGCTTTAATTAAAGCATGACCTGCCGCTATGTCCCATTCCATAGTTTGACCGAATTTTGGATATATATCAGCTGCTCCTTCAGCAATTAAGCATAGTTTCATTGAACTGCCTATTGCATTTATTTGACCGAATGAATACTTACTTAAAAATTCTTTAGTAGCTTTATTTGAATTATAAAAACCTATTACCGCATTAAGCTCTTCATGTTTAGGTTCATGATTAACAAATATTTCTTTAGAATTCTGTTCGATTTTTAACCGACCGTTTACATCAGTATAATATAGCTTTGCTGTTTCAGGGTGATATATCAAGCCGATGGTTGGAAAACCGTTTTCAATAAGCCCTATATTGACCGTATATGTACTTTTACCGTTTACATAGCTCCATGTCCCATCAATAGGATCGATTAACCAAAAAGTATCACTGCTGAATATAGGTAGCGGCTGCTCTTCACATACTATAGCTATTTGAGAGGTTAAGGTTTGTAGAGTTTGATAAATTATTTTACTAATTTCTTTATCGGCATTAGTGACTACTGACCCATCTGATTTAATATCAGTCAACATTCCTGCCTTTTTTATATCTAGTGCAATCTTGCCGGTATTAATAATTAAATCTTTTAAAGCATTAATTAAATTGTCATTCATAATTATTTATTTAACATCTTTGCAGCTGTATCATCTTCTAACCACTGACCGGTATTTAAAAACGTAGATTGCTGCAACTCAGCGATTTGATGATCAGGTGACCCCGGTAACATTTGCCACCCCAAATATTCAATTCCATAATATCCTATATCAACCATACTTAAATAAGAGTCCATATTTTCTAAATCTTTTTTATTATTTGCAAAAATTACTATTTTTTTAGGTTGTTTCGGTATAATTTTTAAGAACTCTATAAGAGCTTTTACTCTATTTATATTACCGGTAAATATTATACCTAAATAAAAAATAGGGGCTTCAGCATCGCTTGGATTAAATCTAAATACATCTTTATCATTAACTTTATTAGTAAAATTAATATTGAGTCCGTAAAGTAAGGTATATAACCATCCTTCATAATTTTCAATTAAATTACATGGGGCCGTTATTTCCTGAAGACCTAAAACCGTTGCACCTTGCTGTTTCATCTTATTAATTAAATCTACCCATTTAGATTCAACAAGCATCATCTGACGCTGCACTATCAATTTTGCAATAGTTTTATTAACTGATGCGTTATCCGCTGCAAGACTATATAAATATTTAGTAAAATTTATATAAGAATTATCCTGATATCGAAAGAATTTGGATTTCGGTGTTATGATAGTATTATCTATATTTATAAGTACCAGCGTATCTGCATCTATCTTCGGTAATAAGTTTTTCATTGTTACTGAATCTACGGAGTAAGTAGGAATAATTTGACCGTAGCCCGCATACGAAATAACTAAGCAAAGTAAACTCAATAAAACTTTATTTATTCGTGTCATAAGGATTTTTACCTTTTGCATTATTATTCTTTAAAGGTGGATTATTTCTTTTTAGCTTATTTATTTGAGATATTAAATCATTAATCAGTTTAGTATAATATGCAACATCTTTATTTTTCGGAGTATTTTTATTATTATAATGATAACCAATAAATAATATATTAGAACTATAACTACTAAGTTGCAATTCCATTGAGCTTAGCAATTCTATGCTACTACTAATCATTATAAAGCATTTCGGTATAAAATTCATTTGAATAAGGAAATTGAGCATCATTTCCGCTTCCGATATATTATTACTCGTCAATATACCCTTATAAAATACCGGATAAGTATTAGCAAAACTGTCTAAATTATTAAAAATAATATAATTATTGTTTGGAAAACTATTTGAAAAATCAATATCGAAATTTTTCTTTAAATAATCGGCAAACCATATCTCAAATTTAGGAATATTATTAAAATTACCGGTAAACCCATCATTTACTGCTATTATGGGGATTTTACTATTACTCATTTCATTTACAAAATTTGGAAAATCAGATTCTTGTAATTCTTTCTTATAACTATCATTAGTTAAAATCAATTGCTTTATATAAATAGTTTTTGAATTTTTATTAATATTACGTAAAAGAGGAGTTAGTGTAGTAAGATAAATGTCTTTATCAAGCTGTGCAACGATAGGCACTAAAGACTTAAACAAAAATTCATCTAGAACCGTTACTACTAATAAATCCTGAGGTACATAATTTTTATTATAATTTTCTTTAAAATCTTGTTTTATTTTATTTAAACTATCCACTTCTATAATTTCTGCACGAGCTATAGAAGCAATAAATAATATTAGAATAAATATATATTTTTTAAACATTTATGATTTCCATTTTTTTAAAGGCAGCATATCACCCTGTGATTTTCTATGTCATTCCTACGAAAGCGGGAATCCAGAAAAAATAACCTTAATAATTGGTACATGTTTGACAAAATAAACATATAAAAGCTTGTTTTTTTATATGTTTTCCTAGATTCCCGCTTTCGCAGGAATGACATATATTAGTGTTATCACATCATACTGCTAATATCAATCCATTATAATATGGTAAATATGAAGTTTTTTTAGTTCGCTTGGCTGTACTGTTGGAAATGCATTTGGCGGCGGCATATTTTCAAGCGTGGGAAGATTTGTCGGTAAAATGCTTGGTGAGTATTTAGATCAACTAAATCACGAACCGATAGAATATGACAATATTAAAAATTTCAAAGAAAGTTTTAAATATGTAACAGCTAATTACGGCGAACCTATACCGCTAATTTTTGGTACTGCAAGAGTTAACGGACAAATAATTTCAAATCAAAATAAGCAACTAAATTGTTATGTTCTATAACCAGTTCCGTAACAAGAGCCGGTAGTAAGTAAATCTCTTTAGGGTACGAGTCTAGAGCTGATAAAATATAACTATTACCGAATAATAATTTGCTTGCAATTAGCTCACTAACAAAATCCGCTCCAGCTTTTTTGGGATTCGGTTTTTTTAGTAAATAATGCACCGGATAGTCTAAATATTACTTCTCCGGTTTTACTTTTAAGCACTTTCCACGGAACATGTCCCGCCGATTGTGCAATTAAATTAATACATCTATATACTATAACATTTTCTCGATAAGCTTCTATGTCGACTCTGATTAAATTACCATATGCAATGTCGTTTAGTCCAATAAAATTTTGTGATTTGGTAGTACTATTCTTCCAAAACTTTTTCCAATAATTTTTTATCATATATCCTAATATATTTATTGTTTTCAGGATTATATAATGATTTGGGAGGTAGACTAAGAGAGCTTAATAAGATGTTAATGTTCGTTAATGTAATTAAAATTATTTCTTTACAAATAGAAAGATATACTATTTATTATAAAACATATTACCATGAAATATAGCAACTTGATAGGATATAAAACATGTCTTTACCATCTGAATATTATTCACAATGACCCACAACAGCTTTGAATAAGCTAATAAAAAATTTTATAAAAACTAAAAAATATGACGAAATAAAATCAATTTTAGCATCTAAGAACAGCTATAATTTGTTAGGGTTACATCATGCCATTACGTCATTTGATCTAGAAGCATATACACTTATTATTTCTTATGCTAACCCTAGCCACTTTACTTCTGCTGAATACGATAGATATATACATAACATCGATGATACATCTATGCTTGATGTAGCAGCATTTATAAATTTTGATACTATACAATATGGAGATACAAAAAGCAGCATGTTGCAAGAGTTGATTAAGTTTAAGAAGAGAACGATTGAGGAGCACAATAACAATGCAATTAGTGAATTTAAAATAGAAGGATTTGAATTAAAAAATTAGCTAGTTATTTAAGTTTTCAAGAGTTTAAAAGCTTTATTGAAGATAATAAAATTGAGATAAATATTGAAGAACTTAATATTGCAAAATTTAAAATAGAAAAATTATCACCGATTGCATATAGCGAAAACTCTGATATTACTATTTTAATGACAAGGACTTACAATGTAAGCGATTTAAATGACAATATAATTCTTCATAACTATACAAAGCTTTTGCAATAGGGGCCTACAAATAAGTTATTAGCCTATATATAGCAGCGGTTAATATTAAAGTGCAAGATAGCCTAAAAATAATATTTGATAATAAATCATTTTCTCATTACGATTGAGACAATAACCTAATATGTATAGGCGCAGAAAAATTAAATTTAGAATCAATAATAGCACATGAATTTGGACATTATGCAATAGAGAAAATTTTATACAATGCAAGTATCCCACTAAATAATAGTTTTCAAATTTTGAAAACAGATTTCGTAAAAAATGTACCATATCAAAATGATGATAAAATATTTTTGCCTAAAAATTTTGAAAGCTTAAAGCGCTTAATTAATAGTTCATATGAATATAGTAGAGCGGCAAAACCAATACTTGATTTAACGGCAAATTTAATATTAACACCAGAGGAAAAAAATGAAATTAGTAGTAAATATAACGATAGTAAAGAATTGATTAAATATTTAAAAAACGAGACTATATTACCTATATTTTACTTTAATAATTATAGACCGGAACAGATACAAGAGAATTAGAGGAAGTTATAAAAACTAATTCTCATGCCCATATTATGTGACCAATTTAATTATTAATTTACTAAAATTACCTTGTGTAAAAGAACAGGATTATTATGAATTATTTGCAACTGATCACAAAGTTCAATTGCAATGTATATTAACCAAGATTCTACCGCAAATAATAAAAGATAAAGATCTTACTAGCGAGCAAGTTTACTACTTAGAAAGAATTGGAAATCTTATACACAGAGAATCAGATGATAGCGCTGCAGAGTTCATAGTTAGGTATCTAGAAATTAGTATAGATAATTTATTGCATCCCATCGAAGATTCACTTATTATTAATGCAATGCAGCCGCTGGCAGATTTTTGGGAGGAACACATAGTTCCTAAAATGGAATCTACTATTATAGGATGTACAAAGGAATATAATTGTGACACATTTGATGGAGCGTAATTAATTTAGCTATTGTTGTGTGGCGCTTTTTATGTCATACCTACGCAAGCAGGAATCCAGTACTTTAAAGCTTTTTAAAGATTTTACTTTAAAAGTGAAACAATATAATAAAAAAATCTTTGCAATCAAGATTTTTTTAGCCTGTATCCCTGCTTTCGCAGGTATGACATCACTGGCTTTTCGAAAACTATCCGGCACTATAACAAAAAAACCCTAATCACTAAAATTATACCTAATATTTTTTCTAGCAGAACTTATATCTTTTAAACGTTCACAAACCTTTTCAAAGACTTGTTTAGGCAAGATATTTGAAGCATTAATTTGTAAAAATTTATCGTCTTTTAATTTAATCGAAAAAGAAGGCTCTTGAAATTCTGGCCCATCAATTTCTCTAGCAATTTTTATATAATAACCGATTATATGACTGTTATAATAATCACTTTTACTAATCATTTTCTTAGCTATTTTATTAATCTGCATGTCAGTTTTAGCAGTATAAGTAACCGTAAGGGCAATACCTAGCATAAGACGCTGTCTATGACTAAAAGGAATGTCTGAAGATAATATAAATTCCGAAACAAAATTTGCTCTAAGCGTTTTATCAATATTTTTATTATATTGTGCTAGCATTATAGCGAGTTCAATAACAATACGAGTCGTGGCATCGGCATTAATTAAAAGATATTGTACTGCTTCAATATATTTTTCAATTTTACATATATTTCTATCAAATTTTACTAATCTCTTCACCCTCTCATAAATAATATCTTTTTCTGTTTCATGAGACGGCAACGAGTCAAATCTTACTCCTTCTTTTAAACCGTAATTTGAGATAATAATTTTTTCCGGTGAAAATACCTTAATCATTGCTTTTATTACTAAAACTGCATTATAATTTATGACTTTCTGCTCGTAATAACTCAGCTTTAATTTATCGATTTGCGATAATTTCTCTAAATATAACTCAAACTCTACACGATTTATTTCAAAATTATGTAAATTTTTAAGGGGATAATTTATAGACTCCATGTATATACGGCTCATTAGACGTAATGCACCGCCAATTAAATATAAATTAGGATAATGTGCAGCTCCAAATTCTTCCTCTAGCATTTTAGTAATCAGCCCGACATCACCAAAATTGCTACTAACAATAATTTTTGTACCAAGCGGCAATGATTTTAATTTACCGACTTTTTTATTTCCAATCTGTGCAAGCTCAAGACTTCCACCTCCAAGATCAGCTACAATACCGAAAGCATCACTAATACCGGAAATTAATCCGGCAGCAGTTAAATAAGCTTCACGTTCACCTGAGATAATTTCAATATCAATATTGAATCTCTTTTTAATTATAGCTTTGAATTCATCTGCTTTAGGATGCCCCCTAAGTATAGCTGTTGCAACACATCTAATATTAGTAACAGACAGTTTGGTAAAAATATGAATAAGATATTGTAGAGATAAATATGTTTGATGTTTTACGTCTAAATTATCTAAATTAAGTAAATTTGTAAGATAATTTCTAAATTTATAATTAAAAATTTCCGGCGCTCCAAACTCATCACTTTCATAAACTACAGCTCTTAAAGCATTTGAACCGATATCAATAATAGCTGAACGCATTTTACTCATTATTTTCCGGAACAGTTATTGTTTCGGTCTCTTCCGAAGCCCCATTATTATTTGCCCTAGGGTCAAAAGGTACTTGAGTAGGTACAAAAGTCGGCGGTAATAATCTACTAGTAAAAAACTTATCTTCATAATACTTAATTTTACGCGATTTTATAGGCGGAAAGGATTCTATTAAAACAATTTGCTCATCTCTCGGTAACTGTATTACTTCTTGAGGTAAAAGTAAAGCTCTTTGAACCTGAGAAACGTTTTGGGTTCTAGTAGCAATATTAAGATCAAAAAATAAAGGTTTACTAAATGATCTTTGTTCTACCGTCTTATTACCGACAAGCTGCGATATTAAATTTGCCGTTTCATAGTTATTAGCGGCAAAAGTAATACGATATGTTGCATTAGATAAGAAAGAATTCATCCCTGCATCTTCATATGTTCCTTTTAACTGCTGTGTATCTTGGATAATTAAAAATAAACGAACTCTATAACCTCTAAAATAAGCTATACCGGCTTTAAAAGTATCCATCTTCCCGAGCGTCGGGAACTCGTCAAGTAAGAACATTACTCCATACGGCTCTTCCTTTAAATCCGGCATTTTGCGGCTTAAAAATTCTGTCGCCTGCTGATAAAACACCTGCATTAATTTTTGTAAACGCTGTATATTATCGGGTGTTAACCCTACATATACGGTTGTTTTGACTTTTTTAAATTCTTGTATATTGAAATCAGAAGATGCTGTAGCTGAATCAATAAGTGGATTTGCCCATAATTCAAGCGATGAGTTCATTGTAGATATTACGCCGGAACGCTCTTTATCGGCTTTTTGCAAAAATGCAGCAATATTCATATATGCAACAGGATGTATTACACCACCAAGCGTATCGAGTACGACCGCTAGATTATAAACTACGTCGTCACTCCTCATAGTACGCACTACTTCACCGAAAGATTTAGTTTTAGTAGGATCGGCTATTAAATATAGAGTTACGCCTAAAAATAAGCTTCGTGCCTCATTATTCCAAAAATCCTTTTCCGGCATTATAAGATTTGAAATTTTTTGAACGTCATCAACCATTTGCCCAGGCTTAGTACTAACCCAATCAATCGGATTATAACAATGAGTAACACCATCAGGATTAGAAGGCTCCCATACAAAAACTTTCTGCCCTTGCTTCTCACGCCAACCACTTGTCAACCCGTGATTTTCAAGCTTTATGTCATGCACTACTACCGAATCACTCCAAAATAACAAATTAGGTATCACAAACCCTACACCTTTACCTGAACCGGTAGGAGCAAATAATAAAGCATGCTGGAATCCGTCTGCAACAAAATATCCACCGGCATCAACACCGATCAGCATACCTTTCTTAGATCTAAGACCTGCAGCCTCTATATCTGACGGATTAGCCCAGCTTGCATCTCCATATACTTTTTCATCTTGTTTGAAAAATTGTAATGATTTTATTCTTTCAAAATTTTTAATGTAAAATATTATAACAATAATAGCCGGACTGAGAAGAGAGGCAAGTAGCTTCAATTTTAAATAATTATAGTCGGCAATTTTTAACTGCCCCCAAACGTTAATAAGCCAATAAGCCCACTTATAAGCAATATTTATAGCATTTATATTTACACCTAAAGCTCCAACCTCATTAGTAAAAATTGCAACAAATGCACCGCTTATCCAAATGGTACAAAAAATAACAACCGGATGAATTATAGCATGACCGAATATATTTCTAGTAACTTTAAGTATCTTATGCCATTCCATGAATTGATATTCCTAGTTTATGCTTATATATATATTAGTTTTTGCGTGGAGTAATTTTTACGTCATTGCGCGCAACTAAAAGGAGCGTGGCAATCTCAGGATTGTGGCCTGAGATTGTGCTTAGTCAATTACTTCGTAATTTCCTCGCAATGACGTTTTTAAACCATCCCCTCAGCGTTCTTGTTCTTCTTATAATATACTTCCGAAACATATCTTTTCCCGCCGCTACCGCGTTTTAACTGCACAACGATATCTACAACGGTTAAAATATACTTCTTTACTTCTTCAGGCGGCATACCAAGATCTGCTTGCATAACCATAAGCTTTAACTGCTCAATAGCCATAGCGGGACTATCAGCATGCAGTGTTGATATTGAACCGGGATGACCTGTATTAATAGCACGCAAAAAACTAAAAGCTTCCTTACCTCGAAGTTCACCTACTATAATCCTATCTGGTCTTAAACGCAAACAGGCCTCTATTAAATCTTGAGTAGTAACATTTGCACGCCCCTGTCCTCCTTTGGAAGCCAGTAAATGCACTCTGTTAGGATGGCGTGATAGCACAACCTCACGAGCATCTTCTACAGTAATTAATCTTTCTATTGCAGGTATTTCAGTGAGTGCCGCATTAGTAAAAGTAGTTTTACCGGTTGAAGTACCGCCGCTAATTATGATATTTTTCTTTGAAACAACTGCATGTCTAATAAATTCTTTAATCTTTTTTTCAGCTAAGAAATTATTTAAAATTACTGCATCTTCATCTACTAAACTCTCTGTTGCAGTATCATCAAATGCCCCCATTTTAGCATATTCATCTAAAGTTAGATTCATACCGCTAGGCTTTCTTATAGCATAAATGATTTGTCCTATCTCACAAGCAGGAGGAAATACTATTTGAATACGGTAGCCATTCGGCAAAGTTGCCGAAAGAAGCGGTTTTTCTTCTGAAATCATCTGTTCGGTAGATTGAGCGACTAAACTCCCTAATGCAAGTAGATGTTCGCTATCCAGTTCCGGTATTTGCTTAGAATATATATCGCCTTTTTTTTCAACCCATACTTCTCCGGGCTTATTAACCATAATTTCGTTAATACCGTCTTCAGCAAATAAATTTTTAAAAGGAAGTAAAAACGTCTCTAAGGCTGCAAATTCTTCATTCATTTCATTACCTTCGATTTTAATAAAACGGCTTTTGGGAATTTATAATCCTTATTAACGTATATTCTAACCGGCGTACCTTGATTAACCGTTGTCGTCGGCTTAAACTGCTGCTGAGTTATCATATTTTTTACAACATTCGTTACATCCGTAAAAGCTTGAGTAGAAGCTTGTTGTGCTTGAGTCGGAGTTGATGCTATAGAGGTAGTAGTAAGCAAACTTGAAGCTGCCGTATTAACTGCCTGTACTAAGGTTTGAAGTCTCTGCTCATCAGTATTCGCTGAAGAAGCAGTTTGTGCGGTTGTACATGCTTGAGTCATAGTAGTATAAGCAGTCGAAGTTTTATCGGTAATAGCCGCAAGTATATTAGTACAAATTGTAACTATCCTAGTATTTGCATCCATAGCGGTATTAGACGCAATAGTTTGAGCAGTATTTAACAATTGTTTTGCCGTAGCACTATTGGTAGCCGCTGCCTGAGAAGCTATAGGAGGCGGCACTAACTTATCAAGGACTTTAGCAAGCCCTATATTAAAGCCGGATTGTAATACGGCATTTGCAAATTGTTCTTTATATTTATTATCAACTCTTCCTTGTAATCCCGGTCTACCTAAATTATCAACTGCAGGTGAGTCGAATTCTATAGTATAACCGCTCGTTAAATCGATTCTATCCCATATTATAGAAACTCTACCATAACTATCGGACGAAGTTGAGGTTGCATATTTACCGAATATTTTTGACCCTTTCGGTATCAATATCACTTTATCTTTCTCAGAAAATACGTCTCTACTAATAATGGCTCTTATTTCACCGCCGAGATCACTATTTATTGCCGTCTCAAGGACTGCATCAATTAATTTACCGCGTCCGAGAACCAAAGACATATCACCACGATCTTTAAAGGTCGTTTCTGCCGTAATCTGTTCCGGTGTTTTTTTAGGCTCTACACCACCAATTAACACTATAGCTGATTTTCTTTTTGCTTCACGACGTTGCTTCTCTGCATCGCTCTCAACTAACGTTCCTGAAGTCGAAGGCAACGAAACCGGCGGCAATGGAAGCGTTTTGTCTTTATTCTCTTCTACAGGAGTAGTAGGAGGTAAGACCGGTGGAACTTTTACTACCGGAGGGGGAGGCGGTGGAGGAGCGGTGGGCGTCTCAAGCTTAGGCGGATCAGGTAACTTTGGAATCTCCGGAATATTATCATCAACCTCCGTAACAGGTTTTACAATATTACTCGGTATCTGAGTCTCCGGTATTTCTTCTTTTTCAGTACCGAAAAAAAGAGTATAAAAAATATATATAAAAATACCACAAATTACGACTACTATCGCAATACTCTTATTAAAGCTAACCGAAACTTTTGATAATTCTCTTTGTACTTCAGGAGAATCTGCTCCTGATAAAGAACCGGTATTATGATTGTTATTTTGCTCTTCAGCCATATCTAAATTATATTAGTTAAAGTGTTTTGATTGTCATTGTTACGTGGATCGATTTTTCCGTCATTGCGAGGAAACCTCAGAGCAATTGTACGTCCGCAATCTCAGGAGTTTGTATTATTTCATAAGATTGCCACGCAGCCTACGGCTGCTCGCAATGACATATCTACGCAGAAATGACATCGATTAAAATCTTGCCATGTAATTACTATTTTTCTTAGGGTAGTAAAATTTAATTACATATACTAAATCCCTTTCGTTACCCATCATAAGTTCCGTAGAAGCGATATCAAATTCATATATTCTTTTATTAGTTATAATAGTCATATTTGTACGAATATCTTTTTCAAGAGGCTTAATAAATAATCTATTGGCCAAAGGAGTTATTTTCCAAGCATAAGCATCCCCAAGAATTATATTTTGGACTTCTTCGTTTTTAGCAAATTCTATATGCGATTGAAAGCCAAAATGCAAAACTAATAAATAAACTTCATTTGGATTATATATATAAGTTTTTATCCTATTATCTTTAGTTATAGATAAATCATCTACATAATTATTACTACTATTACATGGATCATCTACAAGTGGACATTCTCGTTGTACTGTAAAACCGCTTAATAATATAAAAACTAAAAAATAAAATCTAACTATTGTCATCGTCTACCCTATATCCGTTCACTTGAAACCCTACCGGATTTACATCAAGTTCTGAATCTGTTAATTGCATAGGCACATAAGCATAACTTACTACCGCTATTTTATTATAAACTAATTGGTTTCCTGATGTTTCATTTACGGAAAATCTAACTATATATTTATCTGCTGCGATTTTTGACCATGATTTTATTACTAAAAATGTAGTATTCTCTTCTTTATATTTTAAAGTAGGATCAAAATCTTTATTTCTTATATAGCCAAGATAATTGTAATAAACACTGCTTGTTGAAAATAATCTTATTGTCGTACGAGCTATCGTCGCAAAATCAACCGGATTATATGTTTCCCGTGCCGTTATGTATTTCTTTATAAAATACCTTGTAAGAGACTCATCCGCCGTTAACACTGGTGATGAAATAGGTTCTACCACTGAGGCACGTCCGGTATTACTATTAAGCTGAATAACAAAAGGCTCAAACTGTTTAGATTTCACTACAAAGGCTATTACTAAAGTTGCTATAACCATAAAAATGGTTAGTAGTATTATTAATATGATAAGTAAGTTACGTTGAACAAATAACTTATCAGATCGCTCTTCATACCAATTCTGAGTAATTTTTAAAGGATTAGCCGATTTAATACTTTCTTGCGTTTGTGTATCTCCTGCACCGCTTTGCGAGTTATTACTTGATTTAAAGAAGCCAAATATATTATTCATATCAAAGGTATTTTTATTATTACATTGTTATTGTGTAAAACTATTACTTTTATACTATATTTACTGAATTAACAGGTCTTCTTATACAAGGATTTACGCTTACACTCGAACCATCATCTATATCAGCAGAAACGCACGGGCTTTTAATTTCATAAGGAGCTGAAGGGGTACATGACAACAATTGAGCAAGCATAATTAATACTAATAGAAGCTTTAATGATTTTAACATTCTAATTATACATTATTAAATTATCTTGTTACTATTTTAAAATTACCTTACTATACAACAGTTCACAAGCATTTTTTAAAAAAATCTATTTATAAATATAAAAAAATATTAAAAAGATTGTAAACTATTATACTCTGAAGTAAATAAAGAGTAGTTATACGAAGTTCAGCTTAGGAGAAGAGCGTATACTTAATACGTGGCTACCTGCGGACTTATAAAGACATTGTCGCCAATTTTTCAAGTGGGATGAGTATAACATAATAACTACCATCAATAATTGTTATTGTATAATTTTAATTTATAATTTATTTATTTTAATTTTAAAGTTAAACAATATTTGGTATTGTAGCAACAATATAAACTTATTTTATAGCTTAAAATAACATTAAATTAAATCATAATCATATTATAATAATTATGATAGAGTGTTAAAACAGAATAAAATTAGATATTAATCTAGTAATTATGGACCCATTAACCAACGCAATACAAGAATATATAAAATCCGGCGAATATTTTATTGATGCAAGAAAATGGTATAATTTTAAGTATATCTTACCGTTAAGTCATAGAAGTCTTCTGCTTTTAATATGCACGATTTTTACCTTATTATTAACCTTAATTTGTATAAATATCAACATATTGCTACCTATAAACAAAAAAGTAAATTATTTAATAAAAGATGATGCCGAAAAACAAGCTGCCGTTACTAATACTAAACATTCAACATTAGTAAAGCCTTATATCTCTATTGCAAATATTATGCTTCAGAATTATGTAAACCAACGAGAAGAATACAATTACGATATATTAAAAGAACAATTTACCTTTATCAAAAATGCTTCTACGAGTATTGTTTATATGCAATTTGCTAATTTTATGAATATTGATAACCCATTATCACCGGTCATAAGATATCAAAAACTATATAGACGCTCAATTAATATATTATCAATTAACAATATAAACGATAACGAGGCAGTTGTTACTTTTGAATCATTGGCAAAAAATAGTACGGATGCAATTTTAGAAAATATGGTATGGGAAGCAAGAATCGGATTTATAATGGATTCTATCAGTACAAATACATCACCTGATATGCCGTTCAATTTTACCGTTACTAGTTACAAGCTAAAGTTATTAAGGAATAAAAATCAGAAATAATATGAAGCAACTAATAATATTTTGTACTTTTATAATACTTACATTAGATGTATTTGCTCTTACTATATCACGACCTCTAGGTCGAGACCCACGTCTAAGAGTTATGACTTATAACCCTGACGATGTTTTCAAATTCACAGGATATTACGGCTATCAAGCAAGTATAGAACTAGCAAGAGACGAGGAAATAGTAAGTATTTCTATGGGAGATACTACTTCATGGCAAATAGTACCTGCCGGTCATAGGATTTTTATTAAACCGATGGAACCGGATGCTACTACTAATATGACTTTAATTACTAATAAACGGACGTACTTCTTTGAACTATATGCCGCCGAAACTCTTGATATGCGTGATCCTGAAATGGTCTTTAACGTAAAGTTTCTTTATCCGGATGACGAAAATGACAATATGAGCGGTCATATGCAAACTTTTTCTGCTGCCCTAGCAAGTCCCGACCTGACTCATCCTGAAAAATATAACTTTAATTACTATATTAGCGGCAGCGAAGAAATAGCTCCTATTAAAATTTTTGATGACGGCGAGTTTACTTATCTGCAATTTAGAGACAAAAACGCTGAAATTTCCGGTATTTTTGCTGTAGATGATTCACTTCGAGAATCTTTAGTAAATTATCGCCTTGCTCAAGATAATCCTAATATGGTGATCCTTGAACAGGTTTTTCCTAAGCTCGCTATACGTAAGGGCAAAAAAGTCACATGCGTATTTAATCAGTCTTTCAAAGCGTATTAATGTCTACCAACGTCATTGCGGCAATGACGATGAAACTGATTCACGTCACAATACTTTTCTTACAATAACAATATAATTATGCATAATTTAATATATTTCTTTGCCTTGATCTTACTAACTAGCGGCTTATTTATAATGCTTACAAGTCGTAATTATATTCATAAAATTATCGGGCTTGGAATCTTTCAAAGTTCGGTGTTAGTATTTTATTTAAGTATCGGAAAAATTAAAACAGGCGGTGTACCTATTTTCCAAGAGGGCATCACTACTTACACTAGCCCTTTGCCTCATGTATTAATGCTAACTGCTATAGTAGTTGGGTTTGCTACTCTTAGCGTAGCTTTAAGTTTAATATATCAAATTTATAAACATTTTGGTACAATATCAGAAAATGAAATTAATTTTGATAAATGATTCTAGCTAACCATGTCCCTATCATACAAATATTATTCCCTTTATTTGGGGCTTTACTCTCAATAATATCTTTTCGCTTTATTACCTTTGCACGAATAATTACTACGATTTGTATTTTATCTAGCCTTTTGGTCAGTGTTTATGGATATAGCATTATACAAAATACGGAGCTATCTTACACCATGGGAGGATGGACTTCAAAAATAGGAATAGAATATCGGCTAAATGCACTAAACCAAGCTATTATTATTTATCTTAACTTGGTTTTATTATTCTTTTTAGTTTTTTGTCATAAGATTACTAATCAAACTATCTTAAAATATATAAACAATAATAGAAAATCTTTATTTTACGGTATATTATTATTCGCTCATACGGGCTATTTAGGGATGATGGCTACTCACGATTTTTTTAATCTATATATATTTATAGAGATTTCGGCACTTAGTAGCTATGTCCTGATAGCCTCAGGTAATAATCCAAAATCTTTAATCGGAGCTTTTGATTATTTGATAATAGGTAGTATCGGTGCAACTCTTATTCTTATATCTATAGGATTTCTGCTAAGCATTACGGGTAGTTTGAATATGGCAGAAATTGCAGCGTATTTACAAGAACATACTAATTCCCGTATAATCACTATAGCTATCGGTTTTTTCTTAATAGGTGCTATTTTAAAAACAGCTTTTTTCCCTATGCATTTTTGGATGATGAGAGCTTATAATAACACGGCTTCAGTTATTTTAGTATATTTAGCAGGGATTTCTACTATAATAGGAATATATATAATATATAAATTTACTTATATTATTATAGGCTATGAGACAATTAAAACGGCTATTACAAATTTTATAAAACCTATCGCTTTAGCTACTCTTATTATAGCCCCATATTTTGCTTACCAAACAAAAGATTTCAAGAATATTATAATTTATTCATGTTGTACTCAAATAGGTTACGTATTTTTATTATACGTAACCGAAAACGGTATAATAGTTTTACCAAGTTTATTACTTGCGGATAGTATAAATAAAATAGCTCTTTTCTTGATAGATGCTTATAATGGAAGCTATAAAAGAGAGCCTAACAAAGTTTTAATAATAATTGCTATTATGTGCAGCTGTGGCTTACCTATCAGTCCATTATTTTTTATCAAAGTAAATATTCTTGAATTATTATTAACACAAAATCTACTATTAGATTTTATTATAATTTTACTTAGCTCCGTAGGATCGTTATTTTACCATTATAAAATGGTACTATTGTCATTCCCGCTTTCGCGGGAATCCAGTAATTAAAAAATATAAACACAGTAAGTTTTTAAAACTAAAAGCACGATTTATCTCGCTTTTTCTGGATTCCCCCACTTTTAGCTAGGCATGACATAGAAAGCCATACAGGTAATGCTCTAACCATACTATCAAAAAAAGTATAACAGCTTATTATGATTACACAATTTACTACTCCGAGTCTTTTGATTCTATCAACTTTGCTAGTTGGTGCATTAAACTTAACTAGCCCGTATGCCACTCAAAAAGATAGCTTTATACGTAATTTTTTACTTATTACTATTGCTATTTTTTTCTTCGGTAATATTTTAATTATAGACTGGTTGTTTTTAAAAGGTATTAGAGCAGGATTTGAATTTAATATATTCGGTAATTACTCTATAGGATTCCATCTTGAACCTTTAGGGCTTATTTTCTTAAGTTTAATAGGCTTTTTATGGATTTGTGCTTTACTTTACACTCCTAAATATCTTGCTATTAATAATATAGACTATTCTTCTAGATTCTTATTTTTCTTTAACTTCACTATTCTAATCGGTGTTTTAATTGCTTTATCTAGCAACTTATTCACGATGTTTATTTGCTATGAGCTTTTAACTATTTCTACAGCTTTTTTAATAGGACATACCAAAAATAATATAGTACTTAGCGGGTTATATAAATATCTAAAAATTCTGATGATTTCTGCCACAATATTATTTTTACCGGCAGTGATAATTATTTATACTAAAACCGGTAACGGAGATTTTGCAAGTGGAAGTTTAGTAGAAAATTATTTTTCCAAAAACCAGTCAATTATTTTATTGTTAATGTTTATTTGCGGTATTGCTAAAACTGCAATTTTTCCGGTGCATTCATGGCTTCCTGCTGCAATGGTTGCACATTACCCCATTAGTAGTTTGCTGCATGCCGTAATAGTGGTTAAAACCGGATTATTTTGTATTTACAAAATCCTATTATATATATTCGGTTTATCGTATTTACAAATGATATTTGCCGAGTTTAACTGGTTAATTTTTATACCGATAGTAAGCATATTTTATAGCTCAATCAAAGCCCTAGACACGGATAATATCAAAAAAATACTCGCCTACTCCACTATGAACCAATTAAGCCTTGCATTGCTTAGTGCTTTCATGTTAACACCTAAGGCACTTGGAGCCGCAATACTCCATTTAGTTTCACATTCTTTTACAAAAATCTGCTTATTTTATAGTATGGGAAGTATTTACAGTTTAAAGAAAGCCGATCAAGTACAGAATTTACATGGTACATCCAAAGAATTTCCTTTAATTTCTTTTATTATATCTATCTCTTCATTATCATTAATCGGTATACCTATCTTTAGCGGATTTATTAGCAAATTCTCAATATTACTTGCCGCAAGCGAACAGAATCAAATCATTGTTATGATTGTCGTAATAGCTAGTAGTATATTCTCAAGCCTTTACCTGCTCAAAATATTAAGCTCTATTTATAAACCTTCTTTAGTAGAATCTAGCGTAACAAAACCACTCCCCTACTCTATGCAAATTAGTATAATAATGTGCTGCTGTACCGTAACTCTTTTCTATTTTATTCAAATCTTAATCAGAGAATTTTTAGCTTATATTACATAAACATATTTACATAATCTACACATAATCATATAATATGTATACCGTAGATACTTCAAAAGTTGGAAGTCAAATAAGCAGTGCACCTACACAGCGTACAATAGTGAGCACAGGCGAATCCCGAAATTGGACGTACCAAATCTTGAAGTATCAAAGGTATAAATATGGTAATTATTTTTGAGGATAAATATGGCACAAATTATTAGAGCAACAGAATTTGTACGATCTTTTTCAGATATTATGAATAGAGTTTACTATAAAGGCGAAAGCTTTGACGTTCAAAAAGGTAATCATATCGTAGCAAGGATTACGCCTGCAGAAATCAAGCCTTCTGTAGCAGTAAGAGACTTAGAGGAAGCTTTTAAAAATGGTCCACATCTTGATCCTGAAGATGCTGATCAATTCATGAAAAATCGCGAAGAAATAAGACACAATACTAAACAAGATATTAAAAAATTGGTTGAAAGATGGGATTAATTATTGATACTGCTATAATCATAGCTTTAGAAAGAGAAAAGGTCAGTACTAAGCAATGGTCACATTACGGTCAGACTTATATTAGCCCTATTGTGTTAACTGAACTATTAATAGGAGTAGATAGAGTCAAGAATGAGAATAAACGTATAAAATGTTTAGCTTTTATAGAATACGTAAAAAGTCTGTTTACTATATTACCTTTCGGTATTGAAGAAGTATATACATATGCACGTATTACTCATGATTTATACACACAACGTATAACTATAGGAACTCATGATATGCTTATTGCAGCAACGGCTATTACAAAAGGTTTTCTGATATTAACTCTAAATGTAAAAGACTTTAAAAGAATCCAGGGACTAGAGGTTTTAACAGTTTCTTCTAAGGATTAAAATGTTTATTCAAAATACCAAGTGTACATTTCCGCTTACTAATTTTGAGCTTATGTTTGATTTTCACCCACAAAATCAGCTAATAGCTCTAGCATTTCTAATTGTTACTGCTATCTTAAATCTTTATACAATTTCCCAAAATAGAAAATTAGAATGCTTAATCGGTAGTTTATACTGTTTAGCCTCTATTATATGCGTATTTGCAGCTGATTTTATTTCCATGATAATCTCGCTTGAATTCATGACGATTTTTGCCTGCATAATTATTTTTTGTAACCAATTAAAGATAAAACCGGCACGTCAATATTTCCTCACTCATTTATTCAGCAGCGGGCTAATCTTAATCGGTATGACTCTTCTAATCCAAACAACAAGTAATACGACTTTTACTTCTTTAACAGAATCAGTAAATAATTTTGAGTTACCAGCAATATTCATACTTGCAGGTTGTTTAATTAATGCCTCGGCTATTTTTGTAAACGGCTGGGTGGTTCATTGCTATCCTATAGCTTCAAGTAGCGGTATTGTATATTTAATTAGTTTTACTACTAAAGTTATTTTAATTATCATTTTAAAATTATTTAGCGGTCTTGAGATATTAAAGTTTTTTGGGATATCAATGATCATTTACGGATTAGTATTGTCTCTAATTGAAAAAAAACTTAAACGATTAATATGTTATCTTACCGTATCACAGCTTGGTTTTATATTAACGGCTATTAGCATAAACTCTCCAAATATAGCTTATCTTATTACAAGCTTTATATTCATACATATATTATATAACGGATTATTTGCTTTATATTTCGCTTATATAGAAGATGAGTATGATATTAAAAATTACCAAGATCTTCAGAATACTCAAATTAATTTTATTTTATTAAGCGGATTTGTTATTAGTATATTGATCTATACATCTATACTGCCTATTCGTTCTTCTTATATTAAAGATGAAATAGCTAATATTTTAAACGAGAATAGTGTAATGCTATTTTCCAAGATAGCGACTTGTACCGTATTATTTGGGTTGTTGATGGAGAGTTCTACGTCATTCCCGTCTCTCTTTATGTCATTCCTGCGAAAGCAGGAATCCAGTAAAAACCTTAAAAATAAAAGCTTTATAATATTTCTGGATTCCCGCTTTCGCAGGAATGACATAAGAACTATAACCTACCTCTCTTTCTGCATCATAACTTTATGCATATGTTTATTCTACCCTATTCAAATATCACATACTGCTAACTTTAAGCTAGTGATCCTTGCAATCTCACTGTTATTGGCTTTAATATTTAGAAAAATACCACGCATTTCGACAGAAAACATAAACCTTGACCTATACCAATATATTGAAAAATTTATATATTTCAGTATCGATAAATATAAAGAAACGGCAGACAATAACGAAGATGCGGCAGAATATCTTAATTTTAAGGTTATTTGGGATAATATTTTAAGTAAAATATCTGCTTGGCATAATCAGCAAACTGCTATATTGATTGTATTATTCCTATTAATTAGTTTGATTTTAACACTACAATAATTCGATGTCATTGTTGTATAGATACCAAAATCGTCATTGCGAGAAGAAACTGTAAGTTTCAACGAAGCAATCTAGTAAACAATTCTGATTACAGAATTTTTTTATTATTTTACTAGATTGCCGCGTCGCCTACGGCTCCTCGCAATGACGACTTTAGGCATAACAACACAAAAAAATAAAAAACATGAAACCACCAATAACAGACAAACAAAATTACAACTTTGAAGTTCACGAAGCAACAATAAACGATGATTATCACTGGCTGCGTGATCCTAAGTGGCCAAATGTAGAAGACTCTAAAATTTTAGATTATTTAAAAGCTGAGAATCAATATACCGAAAATTTCTTTGCCGATCTGCAAAATGATAAGGAAAAGATTTTTGAAGAATTAAAAGGACGGGTTAAATTAGACGATGAATCGGTTTATGTTAAGAACAAAGATTATTACTATTACCATAGAGTAGAGGAGAATAAAAATTATCCGATATATTGCAGAAAGCATAATAATATGGATTCAGCAGAAGAAGTAATATTAGATGTCAACCTTCTTGCTCCAAATAGCAGTTTTACTGATGTTGCTACAGTTGCAATGTCACCTGATCACAATTTAATGGCTTATAGTGTTAATTTTACAGGTAATGAACAATACAATATCAAAATATATAACCTTAAAGAACAAAAATACTTACCTGATGAATTAGGCAATGTACAGCTAAATCTCGATCGCTTCAGACAAGATGAATTTCAGGACAAGCCTGCGGAACGTACAAATGTACGTGAGCATAGGCGAATGCCGCAAAATTCGCTTGTATCAAGCGATCGAGATTTAGCTGTAGCTCCTACTATAATTTGGCATGAACACTTAAACGGCTTTTTCTATATTACTATTAATGAGAATCAACGCTGGGATAAGGTAATGTTTCACCGTCTAGGTGAAGAGGTCACTCAGGATAAATTAATATTCGAGGTAAAAAACCCTCTTCATTTTATCAGCTGCAAGAAATCAGCAAGTCATGAATATATTTTTATAAATTCAGGCGATCATAATGAAAATGAAATTTACGTAATTTCTATGCAGGATGATAGTTTTACGCCTAAATTAGTACGAGCTGCAGAAAACAAAATATTCTATGAAATAGAATATAATGGCGATTATTTTTATATTAAAACTAATTATAAAGCTAAAAATTTCCATGTTATAAAACTGCCGGTAAATAATTTTGAAAATACTAGCTGGGATGATTGGGATGATATTTATATTAAGGAAGAACAAGACAAATATTTAAAAAGCTTTAATGTTACAAATAATTATTTAATCTTAAACTATCGTGACCAAGGTTTACCGCTAATTAAAATAAAGCGATTTAAAGATTTACAAGAAAATACAATTTATTTTCCCGACGAAAGTTTCCAAGCAAGTAGTTTTTCTACAAACTTTGAGGAAGACGATATCAGAATAGATTACTCTTCTCTAGCAAGACCCAATACCACTTATAGTTACGATTTTAATAGCGATAAATTAACGATATTAAAGAGCCACGAAATACCTTCAGGCTTTAACCCGGAGGAGTATAAAGTAGAGAGAATATTTGCAGATAATGAAGATGTAAAAGTACCTATAACCTTGTTTTATAAAAAATCTTTATTTAAAAAAGACGGTTCAAATCCTTTATATCTAATGGGTTACGGTGCTTATGGCATCGCTATGCCCGTCAATTTTAGAAATACAGCAGTGACACTTGCCGATCGCGGTTTTATTTACGCAGTTGCTCATATTAGAGGTGGCGATGATCTAGGTCATGATTGGTATGAAGCTGCTAAGTTTTTAACCAAAAAAAGAACATTTGAAGACTTCATAGCCTGTAGTAGAGCTTTAATTAACGAGCAATATACAAGTAACAACAATATAGTAATAATGGGCGGTAGTGCCGGCGGTATGTTAATCGGTTACATACTCAACGAAAAACCGGAAATCTATAGAGCAGCAATCGCGCATGTACCGTTTGTTGATGTTTTGAGTACCATGCTTGACGAAAGCTTACCGTTAACTCTCTTGGAATATAATGAGTGGGGTAATCCGAAAGAGAAAGAATATTTTGAATATATTAAATCATATTCCCCTTATGATAACGTAAAAGCACAAAACTACCCTGCTCTATTCGTTACTTGCGGTATATCCGACCCACGTGTAGGTTACTGGGAACCTGCTAAATGGGTAGCAAAATTACGAGCACTAAAAATGGACAATAATCCCTTATTATTAAAAACAAATATGGATACGGGACATAAAGGTTCTGCCGGTCGTTTTGATTATCTGAAAGAGATAGCTGACGAATTAGTATTTATTTTTAAGGTGTTTGATGTTGAGGTTTAGTTAGCAGATTTGTGGCTGGAATCCTGTTATGTCATTCCTGCGCAAGCAGGAAGCCAGGAACAAGCGCAATAAATTGAGCTTTTAAAAAGCTTTAAAGTACTGGATTCCTACTTTTGCAGGAATGACATACAACACCTCTACTGAATACAAAAACAATGCATAAAAATTATCTAGAACAATTACAAAAATTACCGATTACTTTAATTTTACTAATTAGCTTAATTTGCTGTATTGGTTTCATTGTGCTTTATTCTGCAGCAAATAGTAATTTGCAGCCCTGGGCTTACAAACAAATTATAAATTTTTGTATATTCTTGCCTTTAGCTATTATTATTGCATTAATTGATTTACGCATAATATTTAGGTTATCGTATATCTTTTATTTGTGCGTACTCGCTTTACTAGTAGCCGTGGAGCTTTTCGGCTCAACTGCCATGGGCGGTAAAAGATGGATTGATATCGGTATAGTTAAGCTTCAACCTTCCGAACCGATAAAAATCGCCGTTGTACTAATGCTTGCTAGATATTTCCATTCACTAACAATTGATGATCTTACAAAATTTCATAAAGTTATTATACCGATTATAGGAGTTTTAATACCGGCTTTTCTAATAATTAGAGAACCAGATTTAGGTACGGGAATGATTGTTTTAATTGTTTCGGCAATTATATTTTTTGCGGCAGGTCTTAGAATAAAATATTTTATAATACTAGGTCTTGCTGCTCTTATTAGCCTACCTATTGCTTGGAATATGATGTATGATTATCAAAAAAAACGGGTAATGGTTTTTTTAGATCCCGAACATGATCCGCTCGGTGCTAGTTATAATATTATTCAGTCTAAAATCGCTATAGGTTCAGGTAGCCTATTTGGACGCGGTTTAAATCAAGGTAGCCAAAGCCATTTGGATTTTCTTCCCGAACATCAAACTGACTTTATCTTTGCTACCTTCGCTGAAGAGTTCGGCTTTATAGGAGGAATGTTTTTACTAATATTATATTTTGCACTTATAACTATTTCTTTATTAATTGCCGCAAATTGCCGAGAGATTTTTAGTAAATTAATGGTAATAGGTATTACTTCAATCTTATTTATTCACGTATTTATTAATATAGCTATGGTTATGGGCTTGCTTCCCGTAGTAGGCGTACCGCTACCGTTTATTTCTTACGGCGGAACAATGATCGCATCCATGCTAATCGGCTTTGGGCTTGTGATGAATGCTCAGGTACACAGACATACCGCTTTAAACTAGTGCAATTATATTGACAAAATGGATAACATAAATTAATAATAAGTTGCACTTCACTTTCTGATTTTCGTATAAAGCGAAATTTCCTATTGACTTTTATATAAAACAGTATAGATTTCTTTACAATTTAATTTTTTATAAAGAATTTATGCTCGGCTATGAGAAAGCACAAACAAGTTTAAATAGAGAACCAAAACAAGCATGAGGTATTTTGTCTATTGACACTTTTCTTGAATATTTTGATTTATATTTATATGTACATATGGCAGCAGTGCTTCTCAACGAGCTTTTCCTCAAGCTGATCCTCAGACTGCTCTAATCTATGAAGCAGCTGCATTATGTTCAACATATGTATTTAGACCGATAGGAGCATTAATCTTTGGTTGGCTTGGTGATAATATAGGAAGAAAATCAACTATAATAATAACTACTTTGCTTATGACTATAGCTTGTTTTATTATGGCAAATCTTCAGCTTATGATGAAATAGGAATTGTAAGCTACATGGGTTATGATAGCATGCCGTATGGCACAAGGCATGTCCTCAATGGGGAAAGTAATAGGAGCAGATGTATATTTAACTGAATTTATTAAACCACCTGTACAATATCCAACTGTAGCAACTTTAGATAGTTTTTGTATATTAGGTGGTTTTGGAGCATTATGCTTAGCTTCTTTAGTTACTTCATTTGGTTTTAGTTGGCGTATAGCTTTTTTAATCGGTGCTGGAATCACTATAGTAGGAGTCATCGGGAGAACTTCGCTTAGAGAGACACTGGAGTTTGTGGATGCTAAACGATATTTAAGAAAAACTTTAGAACAAGCTAATATTGATCCTAAGAAGATAAGTAATATTAAAACTATTATAGCGTTTTTTTTATTAGATTGTACAGGTCCTGTAGCATTTTATGTATCATATATTTATTGTGCTAATATATTAAAAATACTGTGAATTATAGCCCTGCAGAAATTATTCATCAAAATTTATTTGTAGCACAGTTTAATTAATTGTTGTTTTATTTCATGTGCCTCTATATACACAGCAATTTTTACAACACTAATTAAACTTTCCTCATTTTTTCAGGTGATTTAGCACCTAAAGTTTGTAAATTACACATTCTGTCAAAGAACTTTATTAATACTGTATCATATCTTTTTTGTCTAACTAGCAAATTCAGACCTTTCTCACTACTTATTTTTCCGTAAGGTTTTATTCTAGTTAAACCCTCTACGTGCTTTGCTACTTCCGGTCCAATAGTTATTACTTCTTCAGTCAGTGCTATATCTTCAATAGTATCATGCAGTAAAGCAGCTTGCAGCATAATAGCATTATAAAGCTTAGAAGCTTCTTCGGCTACAAACTCTGCGAGCATAATCGCTACTTCAATCGGGTGAGAATAATAAGGATCGTCTAATTGACGTATTTGTAAGTCGTGATACTTGCGAGCGTAGTAGATACCTTTTTTAACTTCTTCTATATCAACAGGATTTTTTACTTTAGCATTTAAATATTCGATGTTGTCTAATAGTTTTTTAGCGTAAACGCAAGTTTCAAACTTTTCTTTCCAAGAGCTTAAATCTTCCATAAAAGTCATTTCTTATTTTTATTAATAATAGTTGATTACAATTAAAACAAAAATTAAAAATTGTAATAATAAATGGCTTTTTAATCCTAAAGAAGCATAGTAATTTTAACCTTTTGGTATTTCAGTAACTTCATTATGTTTTATTAGTGCTGTTATTGCTTATCCCGTATAAAGCTTATCTGCCAAAAACTTTCTTCTTTATATTATCTTCTTCTAAAAAATATATCACTTTTTTCATTCAATATATCATCACGGTTTGTATATAAAGATTCAATAAATAAAATAGAGTCCTTTAAAGCTAGTTGCACAGCTATATTATCCTGATCATGTCTTTCTATAGCTTTAGAAAGCCCAAATTCTTTAACTACATTACCTAATTCTTTTATATTAGCTCTAGTAGAATCAGAATTTGATATAGGTGTTTTTGAGAGATTTATTATTTCGTTTCTACGTTCTTGTGTTTTAATAATAACTATTTTCTTTAAGTTATCGTCTAAATCTTCCATTCCAATTTTATTGCGAATAATATCGTTTATACTCATTACTTTATTTCCATGCTTTCTCTCATGCCTTGCTGCTACTATACTGCAAGCCAAATCTGTTAATATATCTATTAAGAAACTTTGCGTTATTAAATCTATACCTTTTACTAATATTTTTATTATACCCTCTTGCTTATTTTAGTTTCAGCAATACAGCAAGCATTTATGATATTTTTATATTCCAATAAAATGCATTACAGTAATCGTATAATAATGGGCTTTCTTGTACTAAACTTTCAATTTCTCTAAAGATTTCTGCTTTTTGTATTGTTCCACTATAGTGTTTTATTGTGGCTATCTATCTTAATTTCATAGGCATCTAATCTTTTATTTGCCCCGGCATCTAGTAATTTAAAATTACTGGTTTTCAACCTTATTTTTGCATCTTGAATTATTTCACTTGCAAACTTCATCTTACTACTATGTTTAAATATCTGTTTTTCTTCTTCAGACTTAAGCTTTTCATTCTTAATAAAGCAATCAAATTGTTCTTGGGCTGCTAATTCGTTAAATAGTTGCCCTCTTAGTTCTGTGTTAATTTCTGCTGGATAAATAGTGGCTATTTTCTTTAAATTATCCTCACCAAATTTATATATTAGATGATCACTGAAAATACTTCACTTATCTTTATTATCACCTGCATAAGATAAAATATATTTTTCAGTTGTAATACTACTTACGTAATTAATATCACTTGCTGCTATTTTAAGAGCTAGAATAGAGGTTTATTTTATATTGTTCTCGTCTGTTTCTGCAAGTAATTTAGTTATAAACTCCTCTAAACTTACTATTTTGCTTGCTGAATTATCGGTTGTAAATATTTCATAGTTTCTATCTTCAAATATTATCTTGCCTTCTATTCCTGGTGCTTTACTAACCGATACCGTAAAAGTAAAATTATATTTCTTTATACCATTTAAAATAAACTTACGCTCAACTCATTTATCACACCGCTTTTTAATATGCTTTTACATATTTCTTTTAAAAAGATTTGCGTTTCGCTTATATTCGGTAATTCGTTAAAACTCGCAATAAACCATTCTATTACTTCAGGATTTTTACTTTTTTCATATTCTTGAGTGATGTAATCGGTTATTGTGTGTAGAGTGGTTTTGGCGTCTATTTCTAAATATAAATCCTTATCAAAATTTTGAGTTCTATGTAGATCAATTATTTTTATTAACCTATTAACTTGTTTATAACTAGCTTTATCAAATGATCTTACATTTATTATATTAATTAAACTTACAGCAACTGCATACTTAACATATCTGTCAACATAAGGGTCACTGAGTATATCTTTGAACACTTTAAATGCTTCTTCTACCGGTTTTACCTTTCCTAATTCAACTAAACTTAAAGCAGACTCGGATTTGTCAGAATTACTAAATAAATTTTTCAGTATTTTAGATGCGTCATGTGATATATTGGGGTTTATTTGTATTATCCAACCTAGGATTTTGGCGATTGTGAATTCAATATAATTACTAGGGTTATTAAGTAGTGTATTCAATATTTTTAATGTCTCTTGGGCTAAACTAGAATTTATACGTACTGTTTCAGTTAAGCTCCAAATAACTACAATTTTGACTTCGTTGCCGGAATCGTTTAATACTTCTTTCAATATACTAAATATTGCTAATGTTAAACTTGGTACAATATATATTAACTATAAGCTTACAACAGCCGTAGCCTTAATATAAATATTAGAATCATTTAAGATCTTGCAGTGTATTTAAAGCTTATTGTTCATACATTACACTTAGCATTTCAGTTAAGCTTCTCGAGTAGCTTGATATAACATTTCATTATTAGGGTTACCAAATAGTTATTCTGATTTTAAACATTGCACAGTATCAAATTTGACATAATTAGGCATTACAGATTAGTGTTTTCAATATGTTCAATGCTTCTTTTACTAAACTAGGCTTTGCCTTTACTATTTCAACTAAAACTGAAACTGCCTCGAACTTGAAATTTTCTATAGGATCATTAAATAATTCTTGCAGTGCAAATGCCTTGGGTGCTATATTAGGTGTTGTATTTACTATCTTAACTAAGCTTTTAGTAACTAAGTATTTGTTGTATAATTTTTTTTACCTGATTTAATATTTTTATATCTAAATTAGGCATAATATTAATTATTTCAATCAATATTATATTTACATATTCATTTAATACCTTTTTATTTAATAACGGTATTATTTTTTTTTTAACTTTCCTGTAATACTGTCTTATCTATCGTCTCATCTAATATTTGGGCTAATTTTTGTAATTATTCATCTTTAATTTCTAATAGGTTTGTTAACTTCTGATAAATTTTTGTTTTACTGCCCCATTCATTTCTTATTTGCTAATCCTGTGATGATTCCTATAACTTTTTTAAATTCTTGAGGGTCAGTTTTTTTATTTTGTAATTTTTCATTTACTGTTTTAACAATCGCTTCCGATAAATAACCACTGTCTATTATATGTTGTTCCCAACCTGTAATATCTTTTAGCACAACTTCATCTATTAAATTTTGTATTTGTTTTAAATTCGGTATTCTACTATCAAATTTCCCGTTAATGTTGCTTTGAGCTAATAAATGCATTAAGAGTATAATCTTTCTTTCAATCCCTAACTCTAATATCCTATCCACATTACATGTTACAGCTTTCCAAAATATTTCTATTAACTCTTGATTATTTTCATTACTTACCATCCCTGCTAGAAACTTCAGAGTCATTAGATATTTCGGATCGTTTCGATGCGCACCTATAAAATTTGCTGCTTTATATTTTGTGTTGTTATCTGCTAACTGATTTTTTAAATAACATGCAGCTAGATATTCTTGAAATGTTAAATGAATAAATTGAAAATTTTGCCCTTCTATTCTTAATATCCCTTGTTCTATAACTTCGTCTATATCTAATATATCTTTCTTGCTTTCTACTACTTTGTTCTCTACTCACTTCCCTGTTGCAACAAACGACTCATAAGCTATTTGCTCTAAAAAACTCATTTTGTTTTTTAAGTGATTATTAGCTTCAGTTTTATTTTTATATTTAAGTCGTTTATATAGTGAAATAATAATTTGTTTTTTTTGAAATTTATCCCTTATTGCTTGATCGCTCCAAACCAAACATATTAATGCAGTATTGATAGGAACTGCACATATTTCTTTTATTTGGCCATGAGTATCCAAAAAGATTTTTAATGGTGTTCCAAGCTCTTTATCATACTCAAAATTTTTATGTACATATTGCTCTATTCCCTCACTATCCCAACCTGTATTGTCTACTTTCTGCTCAAATCTGTTGCTCATTTCTTCTATAACCGCATTAGGCCTAGAACTCATTACGATATTTTTATACTGAAATACCGAATCCATAATATCTCGGTAATCACGATTACTCTGTGATAAAAACGCTACCTCATCATAACCATCCAGTAGTAATAATATCCTATCTTTATCTTGTATGCTTTTTATATCTTCAAGTTTTATATCGTTAGAATCTAAACAATAATGGACAAAACAACTTAGTATATCGTCATCTATATTAGTACCATAACGTACTGCCCAGCTTAACAATTCCTTTAACCTGATTCTAAATACATAATCAAATTTGTTGTTCCATAGTTTTTCTTTTCCCCATTTATAAGATAGATAATGCATTAACGTGGTTTTACCTATTCCTGCACTACCGAGTAACAATACTTTACATATATCAACTTGCATTCTGTTTATTTTCTCAACTATATTTTTTATTTCTGAGGTACTTTTATTAGTTAGATTTCTGCGAAGTATCGCAAACTTATTTTCTTCATTTAGTGACTTAACTATATTATCAATTTTTTCTTCTTGAACTTGATAATTTTTATCAAACAACTCCCTTATCTTTTCTTCCGTATCTATGGCTTTAAAAATATTCTCTATTTCTGCCGGTGATGAGACAGAAGTAGATTTCGGTACATGGGCTAGTCCTTTTGTCGGCAATAGTCCTCAAAAGGCACAAAATAATCTAAGCGGTTATAAATCTAACTCAACCAGCAGTACTGTCGGTTTTGATAGTTGAATAGGCGATGATTTCTTACTTGGCGTTGCATGGAAGCAGCAAGAAAAGCTAGTTGATCATTTCCTAGCAACGGCAAAAGATTCAGGATGTCTTATGGCAATATCGATATCCTGCATAAATCTTATTCTTATACTGTCGCTTGTACCAAGTGCATAAGGGTTAACTAACACATCTAATACTCCCCATTGCCCGACATAAAATATTAAATAATACTTTTTATCACGGAGTAATACATTATAACAAAGGCAACAAATACTACCCTCATATTTACAAGCCTATTGTTACTAAAGAATTATAGAACAAATAGAAAAAGTTTTTGCATCTAATGTATATTGAGCCTGATTTATTGAGCAAAATAATTAAAAGTGTTAAAGAATCGGCAAAATATGAAAAAGATTATTATAACACAAGAATAACAGAATGAAATAAAGAGCTTATCAGTGTAAAAAATAGCCTTGATAAGCTTAGAAGTAAACTTTTAGAAGGTATATTTACAAATGAAGAATACGAAGAAGATAAATATAAATTAACAACACGTCGTGATAAAGTAATGTTAGAGATAGCAGAGCATAATAAAGGTGATGATTGTTTTACGGACAAAATGATAGATGTACTAAATTTAGTTGCCAATGCACATCAATATTTTGTTTTGTCGAATGCTGAGGGAAAAAGACGCCTAATAAAAACTGTGTTTTCAATTAAATTAACAGGCAAAAAGCTTGACTTTATGCTGCATTCGCCGTTTGATTCATTCGTAAAGTTGTCAAAAATTGAGGAATGGCTCCCCGGGCCGGACTCGAACCAGCGACCGAACGGTTAACAGCCGTTTGCTCTACCACTAAGCTACCGAGGAACATTAGAAGCATCTGGAAGATTCAGATACTTCCTTATAACAAATCTTTATTATAACGTCTAGCGTTTTCTTTATATAAAATAAAAAAGTTTTATTCATCACCTATTTTTAAAGCTGCAATAAACGCAGATTGCGGAATTTCGATATTACCGTACTGTCTCATTCTCTTTTTACCTGCTTTTTGTTTCTCAAGTAATTTACGTTTACGACTTATATCACCGCCGTAACATTTAGATAAAACATCTTTACGTAGGGCTTTAATAGTCTCACGAGCGATAATACGACTACCTATACTTGCTTGAATTGCTATATCAATCTGCTGTCTCGGTATTAAATCCTTTAACCTTACGCATAATGCCCTCCCCCTTTGCTCGGCACGTGAGCGGTGTACGATTGTGGATAGTGCATCAACCACCTCTGCGTTAACCAAAATCCCAAGCTTAACAAGTTCGGAAGGTTCATAAACATCCATTTGCCATTCAAAACTTGCATAACCTTTAGAACAGCTTTTTAAACGATCGTAGAAATCGTAAACTATCTCATTTAGCGGTAATTTATAAATTATTTTAGCCCTATTTGCTATATAGCTATGATCAAGCTGCATCCCTCTCTTTTCCGTACAAAGCGATAGTACCGCACCTAAAAACTCATCAGGTACCATTATAGTTGCCTTAATCCAAGGCTCTTCCATTGATTCGATTTTTTGTAAATCAGGCAAATCTGCTGGGTTATGTATCTCTAAGTTCTCACCGTCCCGCATATGAATTTTATACACCACGCTTGGAGCGGTAGTGATTAAATCTAAATCGAATTCCCTACTTAAACGTTCTTGGATTATCTCTAAATGTAACAGCCCTAAAAAGCCGCATCTAAAACCTACTCCGAGTGCCGAAGAGCTTTCCATTTCATACTCAAAACTAGCATCATTAAGGCGTAATTTAGCCAGTGAATCCTTTAGATGCTCAAATTCCGAGCTATCCGTTGGATAAAGACCACAAAACACTACGGGTAAGTTTGGTTTAAAACCCGGTAGAGCTTGCTCACAAGGCTTTTTTTCATCAGTGATAGTATCCCCAACTTTACAATCCGCTACTTGCTTTATAGCCGCAGTAAAGAAGCCGATTTCGCCTGCATGCAGAACATCCGAAATATGTTTTTTCGGAGTAAAATAGCCAACATTCTCAACGGTATAAACTGAGTTAGTAGCCATCATTTTAATACGCATATTCTTACGTAAGTAGCCATCAATAACACGTACTAAAATAACCACGCCAAGATATGGGTCATACCAACTATCAACAAGCAAAGCTTTCAAAATATCAGAACTACTTTCTTTTGGCGGAGGTAATTTATTTACTATAGCCTCTAAAACTAAATCAATCCCTATACCGCTTTTAGCAGAGATTAGCACAGCCTCACTTGTATCGATTCCGATTATATCCTCTATTTGCTGCTTAACCTGTTCAGGTTCTGACGCCGGTAGGTCAAGCTTGTTAAGCACCAGTACAATCTCATGATCATTCTCGATTGCTTGGTAAACATTGGCAAGCGTTTGTGCTTCTACTCCTTGCGTACTATCAACTACCAATAACGAGCCTTCACAAGCAGCAAGTGACCTACTAACTTCATAAGCAAAATCGACATGCCCGGGAGTGTCCATTAGATTCAAATAGTAGGTGTTACCGTCTTTAGCTTTATATACAAGCCGCACGGTTTGTGCCTTAATAGTTATACCTCTCTCTTTTTCAATATCCATCGAATCTAGCACTTGCTGGCTCATTTCCCTAGCCTGCAAGCCGCCGCAATGTTCAATTAACCTATCGGCTAACGTAGATTTACCGTGATCAATATGGGCGATTATTGAGAAGTTCCTTATATATTTTTGATGATTCATAATTATTGTGATATAATTTGCATTTGTTTATTGTCTGTTATCCCGCGATCAAGTCGCAGAATGACACTAAACCACGATAATATATAACAAAATCGAAATTTATAACAGGAAAAAATAATGCGAGCTGAAATAGAAAATTATGTAAAAAAAATTGAGCAGTCTTTAGAACTACTTTGGAGGTCACTTTGACGTTGAAGCATCAACTGAAAGACTGAACGCGTTAGAAGAGTTAACAGCCGATCCTAGTTTATGGAATGATCAGGCTAATGCTCAAAAATTACTGCGAGAAAAAAGTAATCTAGAAGAAAAACTAAACGCTTTTAATAAACTCAAATCCAATTTAAAAGATGCTTTAGAACTTGAAGAAATGGCTGAAGCCGAAAACGATTTAGAAACACTTTCACAAATTGAACAGGACTTAAAAAATTTAAGCATCATTGCTGCCAAATTTGAAACGGAATGTTTGTTTTCAGGTGAAGCAGACGGTAATAATTGCTTTTTAGAGATTAATGCTGGAGCCGGGGGAACTGAAAGCCATGACTGGGCGTCTATTATGATGCGTATGTATTTGCGTTTTGCCGAAAGACTCGGCTTTAAAACCGAAATAATCAATATGATTAACGGCGAAGAGGCAGGCATTAAATCATGCACGATTAGGATAATAGGAAAGCGTGCTTACGGCTGGTTTAAGACCGAAACTGGCGTTCACAGATTAGTACGTATTTCTCCGTTTAATGCAGCCGGTAAAAGAATGACTAGCTTTGCAAGTAGCTGGGTATATCCCGAAATTGATGATAATATAGCAATTACTGTTGAGGATAAAGATTTAAGAATCGATACTTTTAGAGCATCGGGAGCCGGCGGGCAGCACGTTAATACTACCGATTCAGCTGTACGTATCACTCATATACCGACCGGTACGGTAACACAATGCCAAAGCGATAGATCGCAGCATAAAAATAAAGCTCAAGCTATGAAAATGCTTCAAGCCAAACTCTATGAGCTTGAAATGCAAAAACGTACCGATAGCGTTAACGAGCAGAATGCCGCTAAAACCGATAATAGCTGGGGACATCAAATTAGATCATATGTTTTGCAACCTTATCAAATGGTAAAAGATTTACGTACCGATTATGAAACTTCCGATACTAAAGGAGTGCTTGACGGTGACCTTGAAGAATTTGTTTCCGCAAACCTTGCTATGAATGCGGGTGGTAAGAAGTAGTGAAAATCAATGAGCAATACTTTAAGTAATGAATCATATACTAATTTAATTAAAAATTTAAAACAAGAAATTAGCAAAGCTCGTATTAGAGCCCATTTAGCAGCAAATAAAGAATTGATAGTTCCTTTATTGGCATATAGGAAAATTAATTTTAGAACGTCAGAATAAAGAAAAATGGGGATCAAAAGTGATTCAAAATATTTCTGATGATTTGCGTAAAGAATTTCCTAAAATGCAAGGATTATCATATCAAAACCTTTCTTATATGCGTCAGTTTTTTGCAGAATATAATAATGACCAAATTCTCCAACAGGCGGTTGGAGAAATCCCATGGAGTCATAATATTATTATTTTTTCAAAACTAAAAAATATAAATCAAAGAATTTGGTATGCACAACAAACCATCGAAAATGGTTGGTCAAGAAATGTATTATCTTTGCAAATTAAAAGTAATTTACATGAAAGGTCAGCGAAAGGTATAAATAACTTTTCCAATACTTTACCTGAGCTAAAGTCCGATTTAGCCAGGTCGATTATAAAAGAACCGTATAACTTAGAATTTTTAGATATTCAAGGTAAAATAATAGAACGAGATTTAGAAAATAAATTGATAGATAATATTAAAAACTTTTTATTAGAGTTAGGACAAGGTTTTGCATTTGTTGGCAATCAGTATCATATAGAACTTGAGGGAGAAGATTATTATTTGGATTTAGTTTTTTATCACATAAAACTCAAATGCTATGTATATTGTTATTGAATTAAAAACCGGCAAGTTTAAGCCGGAATATGCCGGTAAACTAAATTTTTATCTTAATTTAATGGAGCGCACAATTAAAGATAATTCGGACAATCCTACAATTGGATTAATTTTGTGCGAAGAAAAACAAGGTATTACTGTAGAATACGCTATAGAAGGCATCCAAAAACCAATAGGAGTATTACAATTTAAGCTTACAGCAACATTACCTAAAAAGCTTGAAAAATTCCTGCCTACCCCTCAAGATCTAGCAAAGCTAAAAAGCGAATAAATTACTAAAAGTTATTTTTCTTGATACCATGGTCAAGCTTTGGTATGACCTTTTCATATTTCAACCTTATTATTTTTATCGCAACATGAAAAACTAGAAAAACTTTACTACTGCTATTTCTATATTTATTATAGCTATAGCCTCGGTTCTAGGATTTCAGAGTTATCAAAAATTTACTCAAGATAAACATTTTGAGCAGGTAATAACCGTAAATAATCTAGAGTTTGATCCTGCTAATGAAAAAATCCGCAAGACATTCTTATATCAAAATACCTATCAATTCCGATACTCAAAATATAGAGGCTGCAGATAAAGAGGACGGATATAATAGGATGAGGCTTGGCATAGATAGAGATTGCAAGAGAAGTAGCAAATAAAAAACTTGATAAGCAAATATCTAGCCTAACATATGAAGAATTGCAAAAATACGGACCGATGATTTTGTTTAACGGCGGAGCGTATGATAATAAATTACTACAAGAAGCGCTTGATAAAAATATTATTACCGATTATCCAAAAGAAAATTTTTATATTTTTACGCTGCCGGAATACCAAACCAATACCGGCGCGGACAATTTAACACTCTATATAAAGAGCATGAAAACGGTAATATTGACTTAAGTAATGCCGAAATTGCTATTGTTACTCATGCTTATCATTTTCCTCGTGTTAATCGATATTTTGATAACAAACCGAATTTTGACTTCTTCTTTATTCATAACACTAAACCTATAATTTTCTTAGTAGATCGAAAATTTGAAACCATAGGAGTAGATAATGAACTAAAGCATGAGCTAATAAAGGTAATTTTATTAGCTCATGCTTTAGTTCATTATCTATATATAGAGAAAGGTTTTGTTTCAGAAAAATTAGCAATGCTTGATTAATCAATGACTATCTCTCTTGCTTCTTGTTCTTTAATCTCAATACGAGGTAGAATAATAGTAAGTATTCCATTCTTAAGGCTTGAAGAGATATTTGCCTGATCTACATCTTCATATAATGATATTACATAATTAAAATTTTTATTCATATAATTATCTGAATCATCAGCTTTATTTTTTTCTTCTATATTCCCTGTAATAAATAATTTATTACCGTTTACTTTAACCTTAATTTGACTTTTATCAAAGCCAGGTACTTCCATAACAATAATATACTGCTTATCTTTAGTAATAAAATTGCTTTTTATGCTATTAGATTCATAAAGCGGCAATCTATTTTTAAATAAATTATCAATATTTGTAATTTGATTATCTATTAAATCTGCTACCTGACGCAGTGGCATTGCATTACCGGAATCATAATTCTTATTAGCTATTGCAATATTACTAGATAAAATCATAGCTGCTATAGACGGAATATATAATCTTACGCTCTTTAACATAAAACCACCATGAATTTTGTTAGTTATATATTTAAATATATAAAATTATCTATTTAAAATTCAAGTCTTATATTTCCATAATTTGCTGAAAGTACGCTGCCCAAAATAAAAACTAATACTCTCCGCAAAAATAGTTTGATCTTCTATGCTCCATAATATATCTAGATATTCAACTAGCAGAGCAGAACTTTTTAACGATTTATATTGAACATATTTAACTCCTCCATACATTGCAAAAAAGCTATAGGCAAGCACGGGTCTTACCGAGCCATTTAAAGCATCAACCCAACTAACACCTGATTTATAAGTGGAGTAAAGAGAATATTACTCCGCCATTTCTTGTGATATGGTAAGCTCTGTAAAAGTTTTAGACTGATTAAGTTTTTGTTATTAGCAATTTGACGGTCTAAAAATCTCGTGTTTTTTGTCGTTAATATCTTTATATATTTTCAAAATTTCAGGAATTATTGAACTCATAAATCCTGTTATCGCCACAAGTAAAGTAATCATAAATACCTATCTATATAAATTTTAGGATAAGTATAGCAAAGATAAGTCATTATACTAAGAAAGAGGCAAAAAGGGGCAGCATGGACTGATTATTTATGCAACAACGCCAATAATAGGAAAACTGATCCTCTCAACAATTACTTTAAATTAGACCAAATGCGGTTTTTTGCAATATAGAAAAAGATAGTAAATACCGTTAAAAACATCATAACTTTAAGACCCATAGATTTACGATGTTCCATTTCCGGCTCAGCTGCCCATTGTAGAAATACCACAATGTCTTGCGACATCTGCTCTACACTTGCGTTAGTACCGTCCATATAGGTTACCTGCCCGTCTGTAAGCGGCGGCGGCATTGCTATTTGCTCGCCAGGGAAATAGGGATTATAATGAGTTCCCTGCATCAACTTAAAATCTGCCGGCGGTTCGGTATAGCCGGTAAGTAGCGAATATATATAATTAGCTCCGTCATGACGTGCTTTTATTATCAACGATAAATCAGGAGGATGGGCACCGTTATTAGCTGCTCTTGCTGCTTGCTCATTAGGGTAAGGAGGTACAAAACGATCAGAGGGAAGAGCGGGGCGGTCAAACATCTCACCATCATCATTAGGTCCGTCTTGTATCGTATAGCCTTTGGCAATCTCTTTTATCTCGTCATCCGAAAAGCCGATATCTTTAAGATTACGGTAATATAAATTGTTTAAACCGTGGCAGACACTACAAACTTCTTTATAGACCTGAAAACCTCTTTGTGCTGCTTCACGATTAACTGTACCAAATACGCCGTCAAACGACCATTTCATCTTTTTTGGATGTAATACTTCTTCGTTGGCTAAACTTAAGCACGAAGTCAGTAGTATGATGATAGAGATAAGTAGTTTAGTTTTCATAAATTTTTTTGAGTCGTCATTGCAAGGAAAAATTGAAAATGTTGACGAAGCAATCTCAGGAGTTTATATATTATTTTATAAGATTGTTGTGTTGAGATTTTGTCTTTCCTTGCAATTTATTCTATTAATTTAATTTTTTTGTTTCTTAAACCGGCTTTAATTTGTTTTTCTCTATTTATTGCTGAATTCATAGTTGATGAATCTCATAAAATAGCAATTTTTACTAAACTCCTTAATTGTATCATTTTTGTGTTGATATATTCTTTTTATTAAATTAAAAGTAACACCAGTATAGAGTATACCATTTTTCTTATTAGTTACTATAATATACTATTGGTTACTTCATAAATTTGTATAATACAAAAAACGTCATTGCGAGCAGCCATAGGCTGCACGGCAACCTCATGAAATAATAACAAACTCCTGAGATTGCTTCGTCAATTGCTATGCAATTTCCTCGCAATGACATCTCTTCGCAATGACTTAACTCTTACAACTCCTCCGGCAATGGCAGCGGTTTTTCATATTTACCTATCAGCGGCAGAGCTACTAAGACATGAAAAAAGTAATAACAAGCAGCAAAACGGCTAATGGTAATATACGGCTCTTCTGCCGGCTGCCCACCTAAATAACCAAGCAATAAACAATCTGCCATAAATATCCAAAAAGCCATTCGGTATATCGGTCTATAATTGCTACTTCTAACTTTTGAAGTATCAAGCCAAGGTAGTAAAAATAACACAAATATACTTCCGAACATTAATAGCACCCCACCGAACTTAGACGGTACGGCTCTAAGTATTGCATAAAACGGCAGAAAATACCATTCAGGGACAATGTGGGCAGGCGTAACTAACGGATTTGCTGGAATGTAATTATCGGGATGTCCTAAATAATTAGGTTCGTAAAAAATAAAATAGGCAAATATTATGAAATAAACTCCGAAACCAACAAAATCCTTTACGGTATAATAAGGGTGGAACGGAATAGTATCTTTAGGGCTTTTAACATCTATACCTTTTGGGTTATTTGAACCATGCTGATGCAAGGCCACTAAATGCAGCATCACTAAAGCAACAATAATAAACGGCAATAAATAATGCAGTGAGAAGAACCTATTTAATGTCGGGTTATCAACAGAAAAACCACCCCATAACCACGTAACTATGAATTCCCCTATTAACGGAATAGCGGAAAATAAATTAGTAATAACCGTTGCTCCCCAGTAGCTCATCTGCCCCCAAGGAAGCACGTAACCCATGAAAGCAGTAGCCATCATGGTTAGAAAAATGATGATACCGATATGCCAAAGCAGTTCTCTAGGTGCTTTATAAGAGCCGTAATACAAACCTCTTGCTATGTGTAAGTATACGGCGGCAAAAAACATCGATGCACCTACCGCATGAGTATAACGCAGTAACCAACCGTAATTCACGTTACGCATGATTCGCTCAACACTATCGAAAGCATGATCAACATGCGGAGTATAGTGCATAGCAAGTATGACGCCGGTGATTATCTGAATCACTAACGCAATACCGGCAATAGAGCCTAAATTCCACAAATAGCTAAGATTTTTCGGAGTTTGATAATGACTAAAATGCTTTAGGAACGCAAAAATAGGAAGACGATAATCTATCCATTCTATAATAGCATTAGGCTTTTTAGGGGTAATATCTTCATTCATAAATAATTACCCGATTCTAATTTTTTTGTCGCTAATAAAAGTGTAAGGCGGCACAGCTAAATTTAAAGGAGCAGGACCTCTTCTAACTCTACCTGAAGAATCATATTGTGAACCATGGCACGGACAGAACCATCCATCATATTCACCTTGATTAGCAAGCGGTACACAACCTAAATGCGTGCAGATCCCGATCGTCACCAGCCAATTATCATGCCCTGCTTTCACACGTGCTTCATCTGCTTCAGGATCAATCAGCTCTGACATTTTAACGGCTCTTGCTTCAGCTATTTTGTCAGGCGTACGGTTAGTGATAAAAACCGGTTTACCTTGCCATTTAACCGTAACTGTTTGACCTACCGCAATATTTGATAAATCAACCTCAATTGATGATAAAGCTAGCACGTCCGCAGAAGGGTTCAAAGAATCAACGAGAGGCCAAAGAGTACATGCTGCCCCAATTGCTGCAACACTACTAGCCGTTAGAACCATAAAATCACGACGTGTTGTTTGTTTGTTTTTATTATCTTCAGTATCCGACATATAATATTAAAGTGACATAAATTAACGATTATTATTACTACCGCTTGGGATATTATTAAGATTATTTGGATTTTCTAGTACTTCATAAGGATTTATTATAGGACGTTCAGCGTCTGCAGCACTATCTGCTTGTTTTGGCGTAAGTTTATTGATTTCATCTTCTAACACTTTTGCTCCTGTCCCTTCTTCATGCTTATATTCGCCAGGATCACTTAAGCAATTCCAAAAACTAACTAAACGATTCCAATTAGGACCGAGTTTTGTAGTACAATTTTGAGCAACTGCTTTAGTTGTATCTAATATCTCGACTGTAGTTTCAGTAAAATAATCTATAAACCCAATTTTTTTTAAGCCCAATACTGTATAATATAAAGTAATTAAGGAAGCAACTGCTATAATTAAATACCATTTAGTGATAATAGACCACAGAAAAAATCCCATAGGATTTGCTGCCATTAACCTTCGTAAAACCTGCCACATGTATTTTGCTCAAAAAATTTATTAATAATATTCATCTTATTTTATATCACTACATTAGTAAAAATAAAGCAAAATCACGTAATATTATAAATATTTTTAATTAAACAGGAACTCAAGAAGAATGAAATGGGTAAAAATACTAAATTAATTCCTATCATAATAAAAATTAATTGTAAGTTATTATCTTGTAATATTAAACCTGTCATTATAATATTCGGAATTAATAACGGCATGATAAACGTACCGACAAAGTTAGCATTCTTCTTAAAATAACATTGCACGCTACCGGATAACACTACTAAACTACTTGATAACACTAATATCATCCATACACTAATAAAGAAAAATATTATCTCAAGCAAAGTTTTATCAAACAAGACATAAATAATGGGTAAAACAAAAACCAGCCCTATCGTACTACTGATAAATATAGCAAAAAATTTAGCCAATATAATTTTTTCATGACTAACAATTGATAATAATAACTCTAAGCTTCCGTCTTCCAAATCAGATTTAAATATAACCGAAGAAAAACCGATTAATGAAATTAATAAACAAATGACCGAAAAAATTAAACCGAATTTGTTAATATCCCTTTCACTGTTAATTAAAACAGTACTAATTATGCAAAATAAAAAAAATATAACTAGATATTTAATTATATTATTAATGCGATTCTGCACTATCAATTCACGCTTAATTAGTACAAATAGACTATTCATAATTATTAAATACGTTGTAAATTAAGTACATAATAGCTGCAACAGTTAAACCTATACCAATTTCAACAATAACTATCGCAATATGCTGAGCAAGTAGCTTATCATTGATAAAATTTGTTAGTGAATAATAATTTAAATAATTATCGTTAAAAAAGAGTGATATTGTTCCTACAATTGCATATATTGCTACACCTAAAACCGCAATACAAACTAGCACGTTAGGAGGAAAATATCGGCTTAATTTTCGATTACCGTAAACTAAATCATAAGCAATAAGGCTAGATGCAAATATAACACCTGCTTGAAACCCACCACCCGGCGAAGACTCACCGTTAAGCTGAATATATATACTATATAAAATTATATAAGGTATTATAAAACTAGTAATATATTTTATTATTGGATTTGTCATCCCGTGGCTTGACCACGGGATCGTGTATCGCCTGCTGTGTCCTGAGATACCGAGATCAAGTCGCGGTATGGCATCATCAGACTTTCTTGAAAATATCAACAGCACGGCAATTCCTGCAATTAAAATTACGCTAGTTTCACCTAAAGTATCATATCCACGATAACTTGCAAGAATAGCCGCAACAAAAGAAGGTATACCTATATCTCTAGAGGTATTTTCGATATAATATTTACTTGAATGCATATGAATAGGAGCATTATCATCACCGTAATTCGGTAATTCTAGCCCCATATAAGCAAGAGTTACTACAAACAATAAACATATTAAACTTGCTGGAATAATATTAGTTCTCTCAATATTCTTTAAATCCGAAGGTAATTTACGCAACAAATTCAAATATACGCATGTTGATAAGCAAGCTCCAAGTGCTGCCTCGGTCATTGCGACATCAGGAGCATCCATAATAAGATAGGATACACCAATTAATAAGCTAAATACAGAAGCAGCAATCACTGCATTTAGTAAATCTTTAGCAAAAATTATTTTTATCGAGATTAAGATCAATAAAAAAGCAATTAAGTTAAGTAGGTAATTGCCGAGATCAAAATTTAAAGCTGTCTTTACTGTCATATGGTTATTAAAATTTAACGTCATTGCGAGGAGAAACGTAATTTCGACGTGGCAATCTTATCAAGCATCCTGAGATTGCTTCGTCAATTACTTCGTAATTTTCCTCGCAATGACGGTACTATCAGCTCTAATTTTCATAAATAAAGATGCTTTACCAAGTGCATGAGTTGCTACCGGATTTAATATAAAAATCAATAAAGCCGCTAAAATTAATTTAACAGAGTTCACAATATCTGCTTCAATGCACGCAAAACCTATTAAGCAAATAGGCACGCCGAAACTCTCAATAACACTTGCTGCATGTAATTTAGTATAAAAATCAGGAAATCTAAAAAAACCGATTATTCCTGAAAATATAGCAAATAATCCAATAATTACTAATAAAATTCCTATATAGTATAGTGTCATTGTGTTTATCCTTTTTTCATCATTGCGAGGAAATTATGAAATAATTGACGAAGCAATCTCATGCACAAGTCCTGAGATTGCCTCACGAACTAAAGTTCACTCGCAATGACGTTTTTACTCACCTTGAGCCAAGCTATAACCTGCAACCCCGTCAAATTCAAACAGATTCTCTACTTTGATAAAATCGATATTTGCTGTGCTTAAAGCTTCAAGCAATCTTGTTATATCTAAATACTTTATTTCTGTGCCGTCTTTATTCATAAAACGACAACACCAATGATCGGAAACAATTTCAAACCTTGTATCACGAGGCCACAGCTTTAATCCTTTTGACGAGATTGTTTTTAACTCAAAATTACCAAGATCAAGTTTATTAATTTTATCTGCTATATCATGAGCGGCAGATACATTCATATTCACAAATATATCCGTACCAACCAATTTCTTAACTTCTTTAGTATCAATTTTATAATCTATATTGCTTTCTTGCTTCTCAGCAATTAAGGGATAATTTGCTTTAGGTAGCTTTGTCGGTAACTGTCCTAATCTTTTCGTTACTTCTTCGGCAAATTCTTTTGTACCGACTTTTTTACTAGAACTCTGCTCGTTATATATATCGGCTGTATGAACGCCATCCTCTATAGTTTTTTTCCAAGCATTTTCGATTAATGTAGCGATATCACCCTGCCCTATATGTACTAGCATCATTATTGCAGCATTTAAAAGCCCTGACGGATTTGCGATATCTTTACCGGCAATATCGGGAGCACTTCCATGTACCGCTTCAAACATCGCATAATGCTGCCCAATATTTGCAGAACCTGCAAGACCTACCGAGCCTGAAATTTCAGCAGCTACGTCAGATATGATATCACCGTATAAATTAGAAGTTACGATAACGTCAAATATTTCCGGTTTGGTAGCAAGCCTTGCCGTCCCGATATCGATAATATAATGCGCGTTATTAATTTGCGGGTATTCTTTTGCAATCTCATTAAATACTTTATGCAAAACCCCATCGGAAAATTTCATAATATTATCTTTGCTTAAACACATGACTTTTTTACGGTTATTTTTTACTGCATATTCAAAAGCATATCTAATAATCTTCTCACATCCTGTATGACTTATCAACTTCATTGACTCATACATATTATGCGTTTGACGGTATTCTATACCTGCGTATAAATCTTCCTCATTCTCACGTATAATAGTTAGGTTCAAATTTGGATGTAATGTTCTAGTAAAAGGATGAAACGAAACGGCAGGACGAATATTAGCAAAAAGCTGTAATGTTTTACGAATCGTGACATTTAAACTTTTATATCCTCCACCTTGCGGAGTAGTAATCGGGGCTTTAAGTATAATACCGGTGCGTTGTATTGATTCCCAGCTTTCCTCGCTTATGCCTGAAGTATAATGCTTCTTATAAAGCTTTTCACCTACTTCAATGGTTTCTAAACGAATACGAGCCTCGGCTTTACGTAATATATAAAGCACTGCCTCCATTATTTCAGGACCTATACCGTCCCCGTATGCAATTGTAATCGGTGTAAATTCTGCCATATTAAATACTCTCTTGTTTATATCATTCCCGCGTAGGCGGGAATCCAGTAAAATCTATAAAAACTAGTTTTTATAGATTTATTTTATCAAATATGTAACTTCTGTATCAATATTGAAGTTATTTTTCTGGATTACCACCTACGCGGGAATGACACACAAAAATCCATACAACACTATCAATAGTTTATTGTTACTTCTTTTAATCTCTCATTCAACATAAAAGTCACTTCGGAAGTTATATTCAAATTATTTTTGGCATATAAGACTTGAGCACTTGGAATTACCAAATTAAGGTTATATTTCTCGGCAAGTTCACTAATTATTGTAATAGTTGTTTCATGGACTCTACTCATAGCCTCAGCGTGGGCTTGTTCAAGCTTTGTTTTCTTAATCTGAATTTCTTTTCTAACGTGGCTAACTTTTGCATTAAATTCGTTTACTTTATGCTCAAATTCAGTTTCACTTAAATGAGAACGCTCATTTAGCAGCTTCTCTTCCAGCGGTTTAAATTCTGCTTCTTTTGCAGCAATATTCTCTTGAATTTTATGATTAAGCTTTTCGATTTTATTACGCAAATCTTTTATAGCGATCGAACCTTCCAATATAGATTGTACATCAGCAACAGCTACTCTAACTTTAAAATTATCTTCTTTAATTGGCACATTTTGTGCCTCCGTAATCGTTGAGAAATTTATTATGAATATGCATAAACATAATATTCGGTATATCATCCTTTGATCCTTTTAGGTTAAACGGTATCGGCTAGAATTGTCATCCCGTGGCTTGACCACGGGATCTTGTATCACAGGCAGTATCCTGAGATTCCGCGACCAAGTCGCGGGATGACATTCAAGATGACTGGATTCCCGCCTACGTGGGAATGACACTGGAGCAACACCCTTATTAATCTAAGAATAAATAATATCAAGCAATTTGTCTATAATTAAAAACTTAACCTTTACCTAACATTGGCACATTCCCGCCTCCCCATGGTATATATTCGCCATCCGAATAATAATCACTAGAAATAGGTTCAAACGAAATAGCTTTTATTGCTTCAGGACTTAAATAGGTACTCTCTCCATCACTAAGCAAAGGTTCAGTAGCCGGTTCTTCTAGCTCAACATAAATTTCATGCTGTTCATTTCATTAAATTCATATAAAAAAAAGCTTCATGAATATGCTCTGTTCCTTTGTTCTTAACCAAAACTACTGTAATACCATAATCTTTTGCAGCATTGACAGTTATTTCGGTATTATTAATTATTTCTCTTATATATTCTTTTTTAGTACAATTTTGTATTTCTTCAAAATTATTAGAAGGTAAAGCTGATTTTATATAAATTTTTGCTGCATCTTCCTTTCCTAGTAACCTTGCTAATGCATATTTTACAGCATGAGGATAATCATTAAATGATGCTATAGCTATTTTATGACCGGATAATATAATATTCTTAAAAAGGCGTGCTATTTGCTCTTCATTTTCCAACCTAAATTTTCATTATCTAGGAATTTCTCCATCAGTTCTATAGAAAATTTTTGCTCAAGCCTAACTTTTTCTTGCTCTCGTTCTTCATAGGAGCTAAAAAAGCGATGTTGTATATTACGTGCTATTAAACCTCCTAACCTCTCTCCGATATAATTATGCGAATGTCCAACTAAAGTATTGTCACAATCAAATATAAATAAAACTGTATTATCGTTCATTAATTTCTCTTATTTTAAAGTTTAAAAATTCTTAGTAATTTTTATTCTACAGTTAAATCAATTTCTTTTTCAAGAACTTATATTCCAATTTTTGGTATTTTAGTGTATAATACGAAAAACTATTGTAAACTTGTGAGAATTTTTAAAGATGACATCTATTCGTAATATAGCAATTATTGCCCACGTTGATCATGGAAAAACTACGCTTGTTGATAACATGCTTAAACAAAGCGGAACATTTAGAGCTAACCAAGCAGTTGCTGAGCGTGCTATGGACTCTAACGATCTTGAGCGTGAGCGTGGAATCACGATACTTGCCAAATGCACTGCTCTTATGTGGAACGATATCCGTATCAATATAGTTGATACGCCAGGACACGCCGATTTTGGCGGTGAAGTAGAACGCATCCTTAACATGGTTGACGGTGTAGTGTTACTTGTCGATGCATCGGAAGGACCAATGCCGCAAACAAAATTCGTGCTTTCTAAAGCGTTAAATCTTGGCTTAAAACCTATTGTCGTTATTAATAAAATCGATAGAGATGACCAAAGAATTAAAGAAGTTATCGATGAAGTATTTGAGCTATTTGTGGCACTTGAAGCAAACAACGATCAGCTTGACTTCCCTATAGTTTATGCATCAGGTAGAGCAGGTAGAGCATCTTTAACCTTTGATGATAAAATTAATCCTTTAGACAATTTAGCAGATGATTTAGCACCGCTTTTTGACCTTATAGTACAGCATGTACCAAAACCCTTAGCCGATGACAAAGCACCGTTTTCTATGCTTGTTACTACTAGAGAATATAACTCTTTCTTCGGTAGGGTTTTAACAGGTCGTGTACAAAGCGGCACTGTCAAAATCAACCAAAACGTAAAAGTATTAAATCGTGAGAATAAAGTACTTGAAACCGGACGTATCACTAAAATATTAGCCTTTAGAGGCTTAGAGCGAATCGCTATAAATGATGCTACAGCCGGCGATATTATTGCCGTAGCAGGCGTTGAAAACGCCAACGTTGCCGATACTATCTGCTCCCCTGAGGTAACCGAGGCCGTACCGTCTCTACCTATCGATCCGCCGACTTTATCCATGACTTTTAGCGTTAATGACTCACCGCTTGCAGGAAGCGAAGGGACAAAAGTTACGTCGAGCTTAATTGGAGCTAGGTTAATGCGTGAGCTTGAAAGTAACGTTGCCTTAAAAGTTACTGAAGCTGCCGAGAAAAATGCTTTCCAAGTTGCAGGGCGTGGTGAGTTACAACTTGGTATCTTAATTGAAACTATGCGTCGTGAAGGATTTGAGCTATCTATTAGCAGACCCGAAGTATTATTCCAAACTGATGAGAAAGGTAATAAGCAAGAACCGATGGAAGAAATCCAAGTTGACGTTGATGATGATTATGTTGGAGTAGTCGTAAAATCTTTAGCACTGAGAAAAGCCGAAATGACTGATATGAGGCCGTCAGGCGGCGGTAAAAGCCGTGTTACGTTTATCGGACCGTCTAGAGGGTTAATCGGCTATCACAGCCAGTTTTTAACCGAAACACGAGGCACAGGGATTATGAATCGTATTTTCCATGGATATGCTGATTATAAAGGAAATATCGAGGGAAGACGTAACGGTGTGCTTATCTCTAACGGTGACGGGGCAGCAGTCGCATATGCTCTATGGAATCTAGAAGAAAGGGGAAAAATGTTTATAAACCCTAGTGACAAAGTATATAGAGGCATGATTATCGGCGAACATAATCGTGATAATGATTTAGAGGTAAACCCACTAAAAGCGAAACAACTGAGCAACGTTAGAGCAACAGGTAAAGACGAAGCCATAAGGCTAACTCCGCCAATGCTTTTAACGTTAGAGCAGGCAATCAGCTATATACAAGATGACGAGCGAGTTGAAGTCACACCGAAATCTATTCGTTTACGTAAAGCTCTACTTGACCCTAACGACCGTAAAAGAGCTGCAAAGTAGATATGCCTAAAAAAGTTGACATCGTCATTGCGAGGAAAAATTGAAAATTTTGACAAAGCAATCTCTGGAATCTTGCTTTATGAGATTGCCACGCTCCTTTCAGTTGCTCGCAATGACGAAAAAACTCAGCTAATACATTAAATACTATAATAACAAACCTTTTTAACGGCTTCTATTACATCGCTCTCACTCGGCAGAGCTAGTGTTTCTAAATTAACAGCATAAGGAAGGGGAAGATCTTTGCCGCTTACAATCTCTATCGGAGCATCTAAATAATCAAATGCTTCTTTCATAACAATAGAAGCTATACTTGCACCAACACCTGCAAAAAACCACCCTTCTTCCACTACAACTAAACGATTAGTTTTTTTCACTGATTCTATTATTGTCTCAGTATCAAGCGGTTTAATAGTGCGAAGATCAATAACCTCACAATCAATATTATCATTCTGCACAACATTTACAGCATCTAAGGCAAGTTTTACTTGAATCGAGAAAGTTACTATAGTGACACTACTACCCTCTCTTAAAATTTTTGCCTGACCAAAGGGTATAGGCTCGATTGTTTTCGGCACGTCAAAACTATGACCGTATAAAATTTCATTTTCTAAAAAAACAACGGGATTATCGTCCCTAATAGCTGTAAGCATAAGTCCTTTATGATCTTCTGCACTATAAGGAGCTACTACTTTTAATCCCGGAATGTGGGAATAGCAAGCTGTATAATTTTGGCTATGTTGTGCAGCTACTCTACTTGCTGCTCCGTTTGGTCCTCTAAATACTATCGGACATTTGACCTGCCCGCCTGACATGTAATGCGTTTTTGCAGCTGAATTAACTATGTGATCGAATGCTTGCATAGCAAAGTTAAAGGTCATAAACTCTACGATCGGGCGAAGTCCTGCAAAAGCTGCTCCGACTGCAAGCCCTGCAAAACCATATTCCGTTATCGGTGTATCAATTACCCTCTTAGGACCAAATCGCTCTAGTAATCCTTGAGTTACCTTGTAAGCTCCTTGATATTCTGCAACTTCCTCGCCTATGACGAAAACCTTGTCGTCTCTTATCATCTCTTCTTGCATGGCATCACGCAATGCTTCACGTACCGTTATTTGCATTTTTCTTTTTTATTTGATTAAATTAAACGTTATTGCAAGGAGGCTTGCCTATGTGAACGTCATTGCGAGCAGCCGTAGGCTGCGTGACAATCTCATGAAATAATAACAAATTCCTGAGATTTGCTTCGTCAAAACTTACAGTTTTTCCTCGCAATGACGCCTTAACAGTACACCTGTGTATACAACTCCCCTTCATCAGGTAGCGGTGAATTTTCTGAGAATTCTACTGCTTCTTTCACAATTTCTTTTACCGACTGTTCTATTGCTTTTAAATCCGCTTCGGTTACATATTTATTGTCGAGTATCGTTTTTCTTATTATTACCAACGGATCACGCTCTTTATATTGCTCAACTTCTTCTTTACTACGATATTTTGCCGGGTCGGACATCGAATGCCCACGATAACGATAAGTTTTTACCTCTAATATCAGAGGAAAGCTATTTTCTCTAACATACTCGGCTGCTTGCTTAGAGCCGTCATACATTTCTTCAAAATCCATACCGTCTAGCTGAAATCCTTTAATCCCAAACGATGCCCCTTTCTTATATAAACCACGCATAAAGGTAGAACGTGCTACAGACGTCCCCATCGAATATTCGTTATTTTCAATAATATAAACTACCGGCAAACCCCATAAAGCAGCCATATTAAAAGCTTCATATACCTGACCTTGATTAACGGCACCGTCACCTAAAAAAGTAAAACAGATATTATGCGTATCGTTATATTTTTCAGCAAACGCAAGCCCTGTGCCTATCGGTACTTGAGCCCCTACTATACCGTGTCCACCGTAAAATTTGTTTGGTACATTAAATAAATGCATCGAGCCACCCTTACCTTTCGAGCAACCTGTAGCACGCCCCATAAGCTCGGCAAGAACATACTTAGGCTCAGTTCCTGCTAAAATAATATGAGCATGATCACGATAGCTAGTAATAGTGCTATCACCTTTTTGTTTAACCATATCTACCGCAGAAATTACTGCTTCTTGCCCTATATATAAATGACAAAAACCACCGATTTCTCCCATTCCGTATAACTGACCGCATTTTTCTTCAAAACGACGCAGTAGGAGCATATCTTTAAAGCTTTTTATATATTCTTCCTTTGTCGGCTTATATTTTCCTAACTTAATATCCACTAATTACTCCTTTGTCATCCCGTGGCTTGACCACGGGATGACATCTGTAAATTAAAAGTCACAAAATATGGTACATGATCCGAAGGTGAAGACCAATCACGTGCTTCTGATAGTAAATGCATAGAAAATAATGCACCTTTTAAATTATCGCTAACCCAAATATGATCAAGTCTTCTACCTCTGTTAGATTTTTTCCAATCTATATTTCTATAACTCCACCAAGTATAAAATTTTTCGTCAAGCGATACGAAATGTCTGCTACTATCAATAAAACCTAACGCATTTTGTAGCTCTACCAATAACGAGCGTTCAATATCGGTATGGCTGATAACATTTCGCAACTGCTTACTAGACCATACATCATGTTCATGCGGAGCAATGTTCAAGTCCCCAACAATAATCATTTTATCGTTTTTAGTACGGTTAGTCGTTAACCATTCCTGCATTAACCTTACATATTCGAGCTTATGCTTAAATTTTGTATTTACCTCGATATCAGGTATATCACCGCCGGCAGGAACATAAAAATTATGTATTTCTATATCATTAACTATAGCTGCTATATGCCTTTTATCACTATTATATAACTCCAATGAAAAAACATTATTCAAAGGAAATTTTGAAATAATAGCAACACCGTTATATGATTTCTGCCCTGAATATATTACATGTTCATAGCCTATATTTTTAATAACTTCAAGAGGAAATAATGAGTCAGCTACCTTTGTTTCTTGAAGTAAAATAATATCCGGCTGATGTTCATATGCTAATTTTCTTAATAAATCGATCCGTAGACGCAATGAATTAATATTCCAAGTAACTATCTTCATTAGACTTGTTGTATAACCTCCTTCTAAAGGTAATTTGTATGTCAATCCGGTACTCGCATCCTCACGTACTAAGTGTACGCTGCGGTGCTGCGTTCCGTGTTTCTTTCAAATTCCTCTTTATAAGATAGGTTATACAACAAGTCTATTTAATTTTTTATAGCTGCCCCTATTATTGCATCTCTAAAATAAATTATTCCAAGTTGATTTAAAGGATTTTTCATGTCAATTTTATCTTTTTCTTCTTCAGGAATTTTTATCATAGTATTACTGAGTATAGCAAAATAAAGATTATCAGGCAAAACATATCCTGCTTCACTTTGTATTCCAAGGGCCTTTCCCGTATAATGAATCATTAAACGCTTAGAATCAAGATCAGTAAGAAAAATACCGTAACCCATATAAGACTTACGCCCTTCTATATCTTGTGCTAAAAAATATTTAGTAGTCATAAGTTTATACGACTTCTTAGAAAGAATTTTCTCCTCATTTAATGCCCTATACCATCTAATAAGATCAACCGGTGTTGATATTATACCACCGTCAGCACAAGGAACTGCTAAAAAATCAGCAGTTACAGGAGTAAATATAGGTTTATTACTATTATTAGGCGTTAAAAAATATCTTACCGGATAATTAGAACTAATAACGTTTTTTTGGATTCTAGCGGCTTCACTATATGAAGCAAAACTAGTAGATTTCATATTAAGCGGTTTAAAAAATTCATCATAAAAAAAGTTAGCTAAATCTTTTTTAGCCACCTTTTCTATAATCATACCGAGTATAACAAAATTAGTATTACTATATTTAAATTTTTTCCCTATAGATATTTCTAAAGGCTTAGAAGAAACAAATTGTAATATTTTCTTGTGAATCTCTTTCTTAGGCATATTTAAATCAAGTTTAACAAAACTAAAATATTCAGCAATACCGCTACTATGCGTTAATAAATTATGGATAGATATTTTATATGCCCAATCCGGCACTTTTCCACCCCACATTTCCGGATCAAGATATTTATAAATTTTATCGTTAATATTTAATAATGCCTGTTCTTGTAATTTTAAGATTCCCGCTGCTGTAAAAGGCTTTGTAGCAGAAACAATAGGCATCATTTCATTTGCTTTTAATTGCTCACCATTTAAAGCAAAAATTCCTTTAGCACCGGTTAATAAAGGTTTATAATCATCGGCAAACATAAAAACGGCATTTAAAAATCTATTACTGATATATTCTTTTTCTGCTTCATTGATTCTTTGCTGTATATCTGCAAAACAATCAATACAATTAGTAATAAAAAAAAGCAACAATAAAAAATATCTACGCATCATAACTGCAACACTCCACAAACTTATCAATAGACGTCTTACATAACGCAGCTAATAAAAAGAAATTTGAAGGAGACACGGAACGCAGAACCACAGCGTACACTTGACATGAGGATTCGAGTACCGGATCGACGTACAAATTACCTTTAGAAGCAAGTTATGTAAGACGTCTATTAAAATAAAACGGTAATTTTGCTTCTAACTTAATCTCTTGACCAAAAATTTTTTCAGATAAACATATATTATTAGCATGCAAGAACATATATTTACTATACGGCATTATTTCTTTATTACCATATTTATCATCTCCCAGTATCGGACAACCTAATAATTTAGCATGCAACCTTAATTGATGCATTCTACCTGTAACCGGAGTAAATTCAATTAAAAATAAGTGATTATCAAGTGATTTAAGTACTTTATAATAAGTAATGGCAAGTTTACCATTTTCACTATCAATATCAGTAATTTTAGGTGTACTTCCTTTACTCTTTTCTATATTACTTCTAACTTCGCCTACATTTTTAATTGGCTTCCCATAGGTTACGGCAAAATATGTTTTTACAACCAATTTTTCTTTAAAAGCATCATGAAGTTTTACACTACTTAAATAATTTTTGGCTATTAAGAGCAAACCACTTGTTTTTTTATCTAATCTATGTACTAGCTTAAAATCAGCACCTTTATAATTCAAATATTTTAATGCAGAGTCAATAGATAAATTTATTTTAGTGCCGCCTTGAGTAGCAAGACCTGCAGGTTTATTTATAGCTATTAAATTATCATCTGCATATATCAAATAATCGGTAGTAATTTTCTTCGCTAGCTTAATTTCAGCGTCGGTAAAAACTAATTTTTCAGGTTGCTTAACAGGTAAATTAAACTTATCGTTAATAAAAATTTTATCGCCGCCCTTTACTCTTAAACTCGCTTCTGCTTTCTGAGCATTAACGGTAATTTGTTTTTGACGTAATGCTTTCTCTATTACTCCTTGAGTCAATAAGGGATATAGACGTTTTAAATATTTATCTAATCTAGAAGAAATAGGAGTATTGACATCGATGATCATATTTTTAATAAATTAGGAACTTTTTATTAAAAAATAGCACCAAATTATTATAGATAAAAGGATTATAGCAAAAAGCTGATGTATAGAGGCAATTATTATAGGTACAGAGTATAAAAGAGTAATTATTCCGGTAGATACCTGCATAAATAATGCAATCATTAGAAAATACGCTATCTTATTTAATTTCGGACGCTCTATTTTTAACAAGCAAATTATCAAAACTACAACAACCAAAAATACGCTATAGCCGACTAAACGATGTATGAATTGTATAAAAACCGGATCATACCAATTTTTAAGATCAAAGAAATTATCTTTTATCTCCATCGGGATAAATCTATCATCCATTAGCGGAAAACTATTATATATCAGCCCTGCATCAAGCCCTGCAACTAAAGCACCTAAAAAAATTTGCACATATACTACAGTAATAGCAATACCGGAAAATATTAATGGTAATTTAAAATCTGTTTGTGACGGGATTAACAAAATATCACAACGATTTTTTATTAGTTGATAAAAAAGTATGTGATAAATAATTACGGCGATAATTAAATGAAAAGCAAGTCGAAAATGACTAACATACGGGCTATTCAACAAGCCGCTTTTAACCATATACCACCCTATAAAGCCTTGTACGCAAAATAACAACAAAGCAATTATATAAGGTAGCATGTCACGATTTTTTATAACATCTTTAAAATAAAAATATATTAAAGGTACAATATATATTAAAGCTGTAATTCTACCGAGTAATCGATGTATAAACTCTAACAGATAAATAAACTTAAACTGTGATAAAGTAATTCCGTAATTAACGGAGTTATATTCAGGAAAAGCTTTATATTTAGCAAATTCCGATTGCCAGCTTTCAAAACTAAAAGGCGGCAAAATACCGGTTACCGGACGCCACTCAACTATAGATAAACCAGAACCGGTAAGCCTTGTTATCCCCCCTATAACAATCGTCGCTATGACCATTATACAACTTATACACAACCATTTTGTAATTAAACTTTTCTGCACTTTTATTTTAAGTTTATGTTTTTTATCGCGTCATTACAGCATTGCTATGTCATCCCCGCGTAGGCCTTGTGGCGTGGATAGGTTTATCATTTATCATCCCCGCGACTTGATCGCGGGATCCAGCTAAAAATACTAATATTATTAGTATTTTTTATTATTTTTATGGACCCCGTGGTCAAGCCCACGGGGTGACATTAAGGATTACTGGATTCCTGCTTTCGCAGGAATGACATATTATAGCCCTCAAATCAAGACTCTGCATTCTTTTCCGTATCTTCGACGGTATTAGAAGGACATTTCTTATTTGATGTTTTATTACGATATCTACGTTTTGTCTTTTTTGGAGCAGCTTGTGCTTCTTCTAAGCCGGCATTACTTTCTACAACTTGCACCTCTTCCACAACGCTTACGGTTTGCTCCACCGATTCTTCTGCCTCTAAACTCTTATCTTTTACTTCATTAGCAACATTATTACTATTATTAGCTGTTTTCCATTTATGTTTATTTTTGCGTAACTGTTCTTTTTTCAGCTCTTCTTCAGTATAATCGGCATTATGATTCTGAATTACCGGCTTAACAGAATTAAAATTATTGTTATTTTTCTTGAACAGCTTCACTTTTTCAATCGAATAACTATCTGATGTAGCATTAGGATCGGAATAAAAATTAAGCTTTATATTATATTTTTCTTCAATAAATTTTATCTCAGCACGTTTATTATTAAGTAGATAAAGAACTGAAACAATATTGGTAAAAACATTTATTACATCAATTCTTTCTTCAAAAATTTCATTCTCTATAGTACGTAAAATTAACATAGCATTAGCGTCACTTGCTCTAATGACTCCTTTACCGTTACAATGAGAACAAATTGCCGAATTAGTTTCTAAGAAAGAAGAACGTAATCTCTGCCTTGAGAATTCCAGTAGTCCAAACTGACTAATATTACCGGTTTGTATACGAGCACGATCACGACTTAAAAACTCTTTAAAGGATCGTTCAATAATTTTACGATTCTTAGCTTCGCTCATGTCTATAAAATCAACAACTATCAAACCTGATAGATCTCTAAGCTTTACTTGCTTTGCTACTTCTTTGGCTGCTTCTAAATTAGTTTTCAGTGCCGTTTCTTCAATATTTTGTTCAGAAGTTGATTTACCGGAATTTACATCAATTGCAATAAGAGCTTCCGTGGGATTAATAACGATATATCCTCCTGAAGGTAACGTCACTACAGGCTGATATAATTTAACTAATTGCTCTTCTACTTGAAACTTAGTAAATATAGGAGTTTTACTTTTATGCTCTTTCAGCTTTACAAGCTCTGAAGGTAATAAATCCTGCATAAATTTTGAAGCGTCTTCATAACCGTCTTGTCCTTGAATTACCACCTCTTTAACATTGTGATCGCACATATCACGTATGGTTTTACGTATTATACTATCTTCCTCATGAATAAAACACGGAGCCGGAAATTTAATAGTACTTTTACGAATTTTATTCCATAACCTTGCTAAATAATTATAGTCTTTCTTTAAATCTAAGGTGCTACTTCCTCTACCTGCGGTTCTAACAATGACGCTATAAGCATTTTTGTCACCGCTTACTATTTTATTTAAAATATCTTTCAGTCTTTTTCTTTCTTCCCCGTTTGATATTTTACGCGATATACCGTTTTGCGAACCTTTATTAGGCATTAAAACACAATATTTACCAGCCAAGGATATATAAGTAGTAAAAGCGGCGCACTTATTTCCTCGTTCTTCCTTAGTAACCTGCACTAATAATATTTGGTTTTTTCTTATTACTTCTTGAACTTTATATTGTTTATATTGCGGAATATTTGACTCAGGGGTACCGCTTTGAATCATTTCAATATCATCAGCCGCTTCTAAATTAAGTTCTGACTGGAATTTACTCTCTACTAAATCTTCTATGGTTTTTAGGTCAATTTCTTCACTATCAACCAAAGAATCATATATAGCAGCCGGTTTCTCTTTATCATCCTCAACCGTAATATTTGAAAGAGCTATTTCAGGAAAAGCATTAACCGGAAAATTTCTCTCCGAGGTAGGCAAATTGTAATAGTTAGGATGGATTTCACTAAACGGTAAAAAACCGCTTTTATCCATTCCGTACTCTATAAAAACAGCTTGTAGCGACGGTTCTATTCTTGTAACTTTTGCTAAATAAATGTTACCTTTATTTTGTTGTCTTACGGTTGTTTGAAATTCAATATCTTCTATATTGTTGCTTTGTCCTAATAAAACTACTCTTGTTTCGCTTGGAAAATTAGCATCAATTATAATCTTTTTATTCATTTATCTTGCTCACTAACTTGAAGAACAAATAATTAATATAATGCTTGTATCTTAAGAAAAATCATTGTTTATCTTGTATTAATTTATTTAAATAGATAATTTATCTATGAGTAAAGAGCAAAAATGAAATTCTAGATAAACTTCAAATAACACCTCTTTAAAATACTAAAAAATATATTATTATTTTTCTTACATTAAAATATTTTCATATTATTTAATTCATTAATTTTTTTTAAAATTCAACAATAATTATATACAAATTACAAATAAGACTACCATACTTGATTAAAAGCTGATAATCTAATAACTATCCATATATACTTAAATAATGGAATTATGAATCTCTTTAATTTTTAAGATAATAATCTTAATCATTATAATTATGAGTTATATACCATGTATTTATGTTTAGCAAACACTTAATTTATGACTTTAAAAAACGATTACAAAACTATTTTTTTCTCACTTTTGGGAATATTTATTTTTTCCTGTATCAATGCTATAAATTTTTATAATTTTAAAATCTTTTTACTGCTAAATAAAAATCTAGGCGGAGAACAAATAAATCATATCAATCAAACTAAATTTATAGGTTCGATAATCGCAGGCTTTGCCTTAACACAGTTAATTAATAAGTTAAGTAATCAAAAAATTATTTTAATTAGCTTATCTTTATTAATTATTTGTACAATAAACCTAATTTTATTAAATAATTATACTCTAATTAAAATTAATTTTATTGTAATTAATTTTGGAACATTTTCATATTTCACTTCTATAACATTAGACATTATTGAGAGTAGCAAAGAAAAGAAATATTTTTTTTTAGCTTGTATAATGTTGTTATGGGCGGGTGGAAACTTAATGGTAGATTTATTAAATCCATTTATAACACCGACAAATAATACTATAGTAATTTGTGCATTGTTATATTGTATCAATATACTAACCGAATTTCTGCATTATAATCCTACATCTCATAAATTAAATTTAAATTCCAAATTTTCATCCTTAATAAAAAATGTCGAATTACAATTATTGACAGGCTTCGTAGTTGCTTATGTCACCTTGGATATATTATGGTATTATGAAGCTTTTGCATTAAAGCAAGAATTAGCATTAATTAATTTAAGACTTATACTAAAATATATTTTTCTAGCAATATGTTTTTCTATAATTCCTATATGCTATATATTAAGCAAAGTAAATAAATATTTGGCTAATTTATCACTAACTATAATTCTGCTCGTCTGCTTTATTTTACTACCGCTTCATGGAACTAATAAAAACCTTAATATATTATATATAATACTAATCGGTAGTTGTTTAGGATCCATTTATATTTGCAATATTTTAATACTAATTGATAAATTTAGGGATTACGAACTTAGAACAGCTTTATTTTCGTATTTTTCAATGTGCAGCATCGGTACATATGCCGGAGCTTTATCATCTCATGTACCTTACGGCACTATTAACGGCAGTGATTTCTTATTTTCTGTTTTTGCCGTAGTCGGTAGTTTTGTAGCTTATCATTTTTGGTATTTTATTAAGTATACATTATATAGATTTTAATAAGACTTCTTGCATAACTTGCTAATAAAGGTAATTTGTACGTCGATCCGGTACTCGAATCCTCACGTTACTTGCGTGTACGCTGCGGTTCTGCGTTCCGTGTCTCCTTCAAATTTCTCCTTATTAGCAAGTTATGCAAGAAGTCTTATACTAACATAGACGAAGATCAACTTCAAAAAGAGCAAGGAATCCACAAGGTGAGGAGCGGCGCGTATACTTAATACGTGAGTATCGCAACTCTTGTAGGATGACACAGCCAATTTTTGAAGTTCATCGAGTATATGTGTAATATTCTGTAACATAATATAACTTGTATAATTTGGCATTAAATATTAATATTTAAATATATTTTTACAATGCCTAAAATGCAGCAAAGTACATTATTAAAACCGGTTAGTTGTTACGGAATCGGGGTCCACTCAGGAAAACGTACCCAGTTAACTATAGAACCCGCTAAAGAAAATACCGGAATTATATTCATTAGAACCGATATATCTTCTGAAAATAATTATATTGAAGCTAGCTATTTCAATGTTTCCGATACCTTGTTATCTACCACTATCAGTAATGATCATAAAGTTCAAATTTCAACAATTGAACATTTAATGGCAGCACTTTGGGGATGCAGCATTGATAATGCAATTATTAAAATTGACGGTCCTGAAGTACCAATTATGGACGGCAGTAGTAAACCTTTTGTGTTTATGATTGAGTGTGCAGGAAAAAAATTACAAAATGCTCCTAAAAAATATCTAAAAATTTTAAAAAATATAAAAGTAGTTCATAAAGATTGTGAATTATATTGTACTCCTTCCGATCACATGACTGTAGATTTAACCATTGATTTTAGTAGTAAAGCTATAGGCAGACAAAATCTAAGTTTTAGGGATCAAGAATCTTTTACTAAAAATATTGCGGATGCTAGAACTTTTGGCTTTATAAGAGATGTTGATTATTTGAAAAGCAAAGGGCTTGCCCAAGGTGCCTCATTTGAGAATGCTATAGGAATAGATGAGCAGGATAAAATCTTAAACCCAAACGGCTTACGTTATGAAGATGAATTTGTTCGCCATAAACTATTAGATTTATTCGGTGATTTATATACCAACGGCACTAGCATTGTAAGTGCAATTAAAGGCTACAAAACTAGCCATGCTCTTAATAATGAACTATTGCATAGAATATTTAGCGATACTACCTCTTACAAATTTGTAACTAGCAGTGAGTTATAATAATCATTTCATATTGTTAAATTTCGCTTTCTTTTTTGCATCCTTTTTAAATTTTCACTTTTTGTCCTTTTTATTTCAGCATTATTAACTTTATCTTTATCCATAGCTTTAGTTAAAGGATTATATCCTTCGGCTTTACTAGGATTTTCATAAAATGGATTCATTACATTTTTAATATCTTTAACATAGCTCTCTTTGCTATTATCCATTGTTATTTTATTTTCTCTAAAAAATTCTTCTAAACCGTTTCTTTTTATTTCAGAATTAAAACTGCCTATTATTTCTCGAAATTTTTGTATTTTTTGGTCTTTATTCATACTCCAATAATTCTTATCCGTTATTAATTTTTTTAAAGCTAATGTTTGCAATACTTGATTCTGAGTATAATTCTCTAATTGTTCTAAATTTTTATATATAGGAGTATCTTGTTTTTTATATTCTTCATTTATATTTAATTTAAATATTACTTTTATTTCTATTTTTTCCTTTTCAGTAAGACCGTCGATAATTAATGATGCGGTCGTAACTACACCGTAACCCGTAGCTTTTAATATATCAAGCACATTACCGCTCGCACCTTTAATAATAGAAGCGGCCAAATTTGCGGCTCCACCTAAATTATTGCCAAATATTCGTCCTGTACTTTTCAATTTATTTACATTTAACTCATACTTATCTTGAGTAGTATCCTTACCTGCCGTTTGCGGCGTATATAATTCATTTTTCAAAATATCTTTTAAGCTCGGTTCTAATGATAATATATAATCTTGCTGACTTTTAGCATTTCTGTTATGTACTAATAAATTATTCTCTTTATGAAGTTTACGCAAATCATGCACTTTCAAAGTCTCATTTACAGCTTGAATTCCTACGCTAACTCCTGAAACAACAGCTACAGCTATAATTATCGGTGATATAGGAGTAAAAAGTCCAGAAACTGTAATTGCTATAGAAGCTATGGAAACTGCATAACTTAAACTATTGCTAAATAATATTTTACCGATTTTACTTTGTCTAAAACTAGTCCAATAAGATTTTAACTTATTAAATATTTTTCTAACCCTTGATTTTTTTGACATTTATTTTTCTCTCCAAAGAACAAATATTTTTATAAATTTTTCTTTTATTTATTTAATTAACTTCTCTTACAACTTAAATTATAGTATAAATTCTAATAAAAAAAACAAAATAAATGTCTGGAAAAGAATTAAATAAAATTGTTGCAGCCATCTTATTTGCTAGTTTAATTGCTATGATGGTTGGATTTGTTGCAAATATATTATACAAGCCCACTCTAGAGTTACAACATCGCGGCTACAGCGTTGCGGTTCAAGAATCATCAGAAAATCAAAATACTACCGCACTAGAGCAAGCACCGGTAAATATACCGGAATTAATGAAGACTGCTAACGCCAATAACGGTCGTGAAATAGCCAAGAAATGTTTAATGTGTCATTCTCTTGATAAAGACGGTCCAAATAAACTAGGACCGCATCTTTGGGATGTAGCAGGCAGACCAAAAGCAAGCATAGCAGACTATAAATATTCCCCTGCTCTATCAAAACTTGGCGGCGTATGGGATGATGATAGTTTATTTGCTTTCTTACATCAACCAAGTAGCTATGCACCAGGAACTAAAATGTCCTTTGCCGGTATCTCAAAACCACAAGACATAGCTGACGTAATATTATTTTTAAAAACTTATGTTCATGATAAATAATTATCTCACCGAAATATGGTTAATAATAGGTATAATTTGCATAGTTGTTGAATTCTTTACAGTTCCAAGTATTGGATTCTTATTCTTTGGGCTTGGAGCGTTATCAAACACTCTTGTGGTATATAACTACCCTCTAGTTAGCTTAACAAATCAAATAACATTTTTTGGTATATTATCACTTATTTGGTTTTGCATATCATATTATCCTCTTAAAAAATATGTTTATAATAAAACTGATAAAACAAAAAATTACTCGGATATGATAGGCAAAACGGTAGAGGTTTATAGTGCTACAGTTTCTTCTGATACTATAGGACAAGTAAGATGGTCCGGTGCTATTATGAATGCTTACCTTGTTCCAAATGAAATCGATGCAAAAACAGGCGACCGACTTTTTATTATCGAAGTTAAAGGGAATGTACTAATTTGTTCTAGAGAAAAACCTAATAATAATTCTTAGCAAAATATTTCTAAATGACATTGCCCGCGTAAATACAAGTCCTCATTGCAAGTAGGTATTGTTGCGTGGATCATTTTATGTCATTCCCACGGAAGCGGGAATGACACTAAATGCATTTTCCAGTCCAACGCGGGCAGCCTCTCTAAATATTCTCTTTAAACCAATCAAAAGCTTTTTTAAAGAAGCTAATATTTGCATCAAGTCTAATATGAGCAAATTCTTTTTGCTGTTTTAGAGCATGAATTTTTAGCATTCCTATAGTTGCTGAATACATAGCCGGATTATAGTCTTCTATAAAACCGGCAATAATCTCCGGTTTACCGATTCTACTCTGTTTTTCAAAAATTTTATTTGAAAGCTCTTTAAGTCCTCTAAGCTGAGACCCGCCGCCGGTAATTACAACTCTAAAAACTTCAACCTGCCCTTTTGTTGCTTTATCATATTCGGCTTTTACCATTGATAATATTTCTTCGGCTCTTGCTCTTATTACCTCAGCCAATTTATAAATTGTTACGGAAGTATTTAAAGTATGATGAGTATCAACCTGAAAATCCTCCATATTTATAATACTATCTTTCTCAAATAAAGGTATCATTGCATTACCGTATAAAATTTTTAATTTCTCTGCCGTAACAAGATCAATACCAAAGACTTTAGCAATATCCGAGCTAATATGAAAACTACCTATATTTACATGCCCCGTATATATTAATTTACCGGCAAAAAAAATGCCGAAAGAGGTAGTTTTATCCCCCATGTCGATGATAAGCGAACCTAGATTTTTTTCATCATTCGTAAGACAGCTAATAGCAGAAGCATAAATTGCTAGAGTAATATTTGTGACTTCAACATGACATTTAGCGAAGCATTGTACAATATTTGATAACATATTTGAACTAGCAGCAATAATATGTAATTCACAACTAAGTTCTCTACCGTACATACCTATAGGATTCTCGACTGAATTATTATCAAGGGTAAATTCAAGAGGAAAATAATGAATAATTTCTTGGTTTTTAACTTTAAATTCAAGTAATGCTTTTTGTAGTAACTTTTTAATATCCTGCTGCGTTACGGTTTGCCCGTTAACTTTAATGGTATAATTAATATAATAAGATTTAGTGTCGGCACCTGATAACGATAATATAACTTTTTTTATATTTTTACCGCAATCTTTTTCAAGTGCGTAAATTGCTGAAACAATGCTAGTTTCAGCATTTTTTAAATCTGATATAACTCCTGATTTAATACCTTTAGAATGATGCAAATTTTGGCTAGCTACTTTAATTTCACCTTTTTTACTAATATAGGCAGCAATTACGGCAATCTTACTACTACCGAAATCAAGTGTAACAAAATTTGATATTTTCTCTTTCATTTTTTTATGCTTGTTATTCCAAAAACGTCATTGCGCGAAGAATTACAAAGTAATGAGACGAAGCAAACTCAGGATGCTTGACAAGAGTACCACGTCGAAACTACGTTTCTCTTCGCAATGACGATTCTCAGTACTTCTCTATATAATACTTATTCTTATCCCTTAAATCCAAAACCTTATAATTTTGGTTAAATAGCTTATTAGCTTTATTTAGTGCATCGACATATTTTAATGCTTCTTCAAACTCTTTTTCAGGTAACTTAATACTTATATTACCTTTAAGATTTAAATCCCACCTTCTATCTCCGAGTCTTACAGCAGCTGAAGTTTTATTCATTAATGCCGGATATTTCTGCAGCTCTAATACTAATGTACCTGCATAGATATTCGCCCCTTCCCCTACAACATGTAATAAATGAGGAAAAGGTTGAATATTTTTACTAATTTCGTAACCTTCTTCATCGACTAAGAAAAGCTGATTATTAATTTGCCAAATAGCAATAGGTTCTCTTTCAAATAATTTTATATATACCGTATTTGGTAATCTTCTACTGACATATACTTCCTTGATCCATTTATTTTTCTTTAAATTATTTCTAATTTCGTCTAATTTAAGAGCAAAAATAGGACTGCCCTTATTCGCATTTAAAACCTTTAATATTGTAGGCTCATCGACATTTTGCTGTCCTTCAATGATAACATTCTCAAGTTTAAACCCAAGTTTTGTTGTTGTTTGGTATATATTTGTTGTTAAGTAGGTTTTTATGCCGGCAAAATATTTTGTAAAAACAAATAGACATACAAAGATAATTAAAGCAATCTTAAGCCCTAATATTGCTTTTTTGTAAATTAGTCCTAATTTTCGGCGTAATGAGATATTATTAGTTTTTTTTGTTTGTTTTTTTTTATTGGAGCTTGTTTTTTTTCTCATGATTCAAAGCTTGCCGTCTTTATAATTTCTTCAATTAAGTTAGTAAAATTTATCCCTGCATAAGCTGCAATTTCCGGCACTATTGATAAAGGCATCATACCTGGGTGAGTATTTATCTCCAAAGCATATAACTTGTTTGTCTGCTCTTCTAAAATAAACTCTGCTCTAGCAGGACCTTTACAATTCATTGTTTTATAAATTTTTTCTGATTCTATAAGTAATTTCTCATATAAATTAGCAGGTAGCGGAGCAGGACAAAGATGATCAGCAAATCCTTCGGTATATTTAGTTTCATAATCATAGAAACGATTCTTTAGTAATTTAATCTCTAAAGCTCCAAGAGCTTTGCCGTTTAATACCACTACTTGCAATTCTCGCCCTTTTATATATTGTTCTATTATTACCTGATCACCGTAAGGAAAATCATAATCGGCAAAGTTAAAATCGTCTTCTGCAAATATCACCTCAACACCAATACTTGAACCTTGCGTAAGAGGCTTAATAACGTACGGTCGTTTCATAGGATCATTTTTTATATTATCGCTTTTATTTACAACAATGCTTTCTGCCATATTAATATTATTCGTTAAAAACCAGATCCTAGAATGTATTTTATCGAATGCTAAAGCTGAAGATAACACGCCGCTATGAGTATAAGGAATCCGCATTATATTAAGTAATCCTGGTAAACAACCGTCTTCACCATATGTACCGTGCAGGCAATTAAAAACGATATCAGGTTTTATTTCTTGTAATCTAACTGCAATATCCGCTCCCATATCAATAAAGGTAACTCTATATCCTAATTCAATTAAAGCTTTACTAACTCCTTCGCTTGACACTAACGATACTTCACGCTCAGCAGACATACCACCTGCCATTAATGCTATATGCTTTTTACCGGTACTACTTAATATTTTGACTATAGAGTGTTCTACCCAATGTGTTTGATATTTATGCACGTTTTTTCCTTTCTTATTAAATCCATTGTAATTCCTAACTAAAAGCGGCCTTGTTGCATAGCTCGAAAAACCTACTCGATGTCATCCCCGCGTAGGCGGGGATCCAGAAAAATAACTTCAATATTGATATAGAAGTTACATATTATAAAATAAACATATAAAAAACTTGTTTTTTATATGTTTTACTGGATTCCCGCCTTCGCGGGAATGACATAAAACTAGCTGCAACAACGCCATTTTTAATTAGGGATGACGTCCGATTCTCTTAATCTCCCACTCTAACTTAACCCCGCTATCTTCACATACTTTCTGCCGGACGAAATCACCTAAATCTTCTAAATCCTTAGCGGTAGCATCACCATTATTTATCATAAAATTACAATGAAGTTCTGACATCGAAGCACCGCCTATTCTATAGCCTCTAAGCCCCGCTTTGTCAATAAGTTCCCAAGATTTACGCCCTTCAGGATTTGCAAAAGTACTACCGCCCGTACGCTCTTTAATAGGCTGTGTAGATGATCTTGCGTTATTTATTTCATTCATCCGTAATAATATATTTTCACTATCGCCTTTATTTATTTTAAAAACAGCTTTGAGAATAATTAAATTCTTTGGTAAATTATTACTGCGATATTTAAAACCGATTTCTTCATTTGTGAATGTTAAAAAGTTTCCTGCAAAGTCAATCGCTTCAATCTGCACTACAATATCTTTAAATTCAGAGCCGTAAGCACCGGCATTCATAGCAACACCGCCGCCGATAGTCCCTGGAATACCTACTAAAAACTCAAAACCGGAAATAGCATTTGCTTGACAAAATTTTGCTAAATTATAATTAAGGCAGCTGCTACCTACTATTAAATGATTATCTATAAACTCAATATTGCTAAAATTCTGACCAAGTTTTATAACGACCCCTTCTATGCCGCCGTCTCTTATAATAATATTTGAGCCTACTCCAAAAGTCTTTATAGGTAATTTTTGCTTATTTTGTATTAAGAAACTTTTTAAATCTTCGCTATCTAAAGGTTTAAAGAAAATTTCAGCATTACCGCCTACTTTAAACCATGTTAAGTGTTTTAAATTATAATCTTTTTTATACTCGCCTTTTACTATCGGTAAAATTAACATATTTAGTCCTGCTATTCGCTTTACTGTTATCTTCACTCTTTTGTCCCCTAGTTCGCTTGACCCTATGTTATACGAACAGATGTCATTCCCGCGAAAGCGGGAATCCAGAAAAAAATGATAAAAATAAAGAAAATTATATACTAAATTTTTATATAATTTATTTAAAAAACTGGATTCCCGCTTTCGCGGGAATGACATAAGAGCTATGCAACAATACCAGTCAAACCACGGGATGACAGCTAAAGCCACGGGATGACAATCTCCCATCTAATTCATTAGCAAAACTTGAAATATTACCTGCTCCCATCATAATTATCATATCACCAGAAGCTGCATTATCTATAATAACTCCAACCGCATCATCTAGCTCTGCTAGAAAATTTGCTTTATCGTGATGTTTACGCTTAGTAATCTTATCAACTAAACTTCGTCCTGTAATTCCTTCTATAGGGTTTTCACCTGCAGCATATATATCAGTAATATAGAGTATATCGGCATCAGCAAAGCAAAGCATAAAATCATCAAATAAATACTGCATTCTTGAATATCTGTGAGGCTGAAAAATAGCAATAACTTTACCGTTTTGTTTATTTGCTATATTTTTAGCCGTCGCAAGCGTTGCTTTGATTTCCTCAGGGTGATGAGCATAATCATCGATAATTGAAGCGTTATTATATTCAGCTACTTTAGTAAATCTCCTCTTCACTCCTTTAAAATTATTAAAACCGTTTTTAATAGCTTTAATACCGAAATCTAATTCTATCCCAACGGCAATTGCAGCAAGACTATTTAAAATATTATGTCTTCCGGGCGTTGGAATAGTAATTTTTTCAATAATCGTTGTACCTAGTACATTTGGTAGACTAATTTTTACGTCAAAAGTAGAGGAGGCAATATCAGTGTTAATATTAAACGCTATAATATGAGCATCTTCCGAATCGATGCCATAAGTAACAATCTTCCTTTCAGTAATATCGTCTACTAACTTACGAACTATTTTATGATCGATACAACAAACGGCAAAACCGTAAAACGGCAAATTAGTAATAAAGCTTCTAAAAGCACCAATTAATGTTTCAAAATCTCTATAATAATCTAAATGTTCAGGATCAATGTTAGTTATTATCGCAATAGTTGATGGAATATGAATAAACGTTGCATCCGATTCATCGGCCTCCGCAATTAAATAATTACTTGAACCAAGATATGCATTAGTCGATTTATTATTGATGATCCCACCGTTAATAACCGTAGGACATAAACCAGCTGCCTCAAATAAACAAGCAACTAAAGAAGTAGTAGTGGTTTTACCGTGCGATCCCGAAACTGCTACTGAACATTTTAATCTCATAAGTTCAGCAAGCATGTCCGCACGTCTAATAATTGGAATTTTACGCTCCAAAGCTTCTTTTATTTCAGGATTCTTTGGATTAATTGCCGATGAAATAACAACATACGACACATTGGTAATGTTCTGCTCGGCGTGTCCTAAAAATATTTTAATGCCGTATGACTCAAGCCTTTTAGTATTATAATTTTCTACTAAATCGGAACCTTGTACTTTATAACCTAGATTATATAATATCTCGGCAATACCGCTCATGCCAACGCCGCCGATACCTATAAAATGTATAGTTTCTAAGGTTTGATTAGTTTTTTTTAATTCAAGTAACAGCATTTAAGTTTAATCATTTAAAATTGAGTTCTGCATATAGGTTTTAAGTAACATTGTCAAGCACTAACTGTGTCATACCGCGACTTGATCGCGGTATCCAGTTTAAAATATTAAAATCATTGATATTAAAAGTTATTTTTATGGATACCGTGGTCAAATCACGGCATGACATCGGAGTCTTTTTCAAGAGCCATGCAACAAAACCGGTTCAGTATGACAATCATTAAACCTCATCCACCCTATCAAATTTTGCTTCGGAATAGAAGTTTCCTTGTAGCCCACCGACTTTTAGATCAATTAAAAATTTAGCTATTTCTCCGTTTTCTACGAATTCAGCTACCGTTTCAATACCTAAATCTTCTGAAATTTTAATTAATCTTTCTACGAAATACCTACTTTGTACATCACTTGTAATACTACGCACATATTTACCGTCAATTTTGATAATATCAATTGGTAAGCTTTGAAGTTGTTTAAAAGAAGTAAAACCCGCACCAAAATCGTCTAATGCAAATTTACATCCGTACTTACGTAGTTTATTAATAAATAAAGTTATTTTATCGTAATGCTGATTGAAAGAAGTTTCCGTAATTTCAATAATTAAACGATCCCGAACATTATGAGCTTTTAATAAGTTTTCTGCTATTTCCCATAAAGCTTCATCGCCTGTTCCTATATTTGAAATATTAACGGCTAACATTAAGTTTGGGTTGCGGGCCAGTTCATTAACAGTCATTTCTAAAACAATTTGATCAATTATAAAAATTAATCCTTTATTTTCAGCAATAGGGATTATAGGACCTACGGAAATATAAACACCGTTCTCGTCAGGTATACGAAGCAGACATTCATAATAATGAATCTTCATAGTATTACGATCTATTATAGGCTGATAAGCAAATCGCATAGTCTTTTTTGCTAAGGCTTGTCGTAGTAAGTTAAGCTGAAGATTAGATTTTCTTATATTTTCCAAATCATGTTCTGTACTGCTATATTCACGGTAATAATAATTATTATTTTGTGAAAGTAACATATTTAATGTTTTTTCAATTTCTTTAGCATTATTACTTACTTTTTTTGGAAATTTAATACTAGCAATATAACAATTCATATAAATTGCCGGCTTCTGTTCATTAATATAAAGCTGCAAAAATAAATATAATTTTCTAGCAAAATTTTTAATTAAGTCAGAATCATTAGTATTTAGGATAAATAATATTCTATCTTTCTTTATTTTCTTAAACTTTGAAAAAATATTAAGTTCTTTGCTTACATCTTCAATGATTTGATCTAAATCTTCAATTATAAAATGCTTACCCTGCTCTATAAATTCTATTTCATCATAATTAACTAATCTACAAGCAAAACATACGCCTTTTTCCAATTTATCTATCGCATCTTGTAAATCTTTATAATTCGTTCTTAATTCCGACATTGCCATGTGTATCATAAAATTATATACTTAAGAATATTAGGACATTTTTACTGTAAATGAAATAAAAATATGAACCGCATAGAAAGGATACAAGAAAAATTAAGTGTGTTAAAACCACATTTTCAAGAAATAATAGATGAAAGCTATAAACATGCTAGTCATTATAACGGAATTCACAGCCATATAAAAATAAGAATTTCTGCAGAAACATTACAGGGGAAAAGCCTAATTGCCAATCATCGCACTATTAATAACTTACTTGCCGATGAATTTAATAGCGGCTTGCATGCTTTATCGATAGAGGTACTATGAAAACAAATAATATTTTAAAAGTAGCCGTTGGAGCTAGCAGCGTAGCACAAAAAGCTTTAAATAGTATAACGGATAAAAGCTGTGGCATAATTGAGGATAAAATACTTAAAGGTAATTACGTCACTCGCGAAGAATTTGAAAAATTACAAACTTTAGTAATAAAACTCAAGAAAGAATTAGCAGAGTTAAAGAGCAAATAATTAATCAACTAGTTTCAGAATTTTCTATTTTTGCTTTTAACTCTTCTATTTCTTCTATAGTTAGCCCTGTTGAATCTGCTATTATATTGACATCTATATCTTTAAGTCACAAGTTCTTTGCTATTTCTATGCTTCTTTCTTTCCCTTTTGCACACTGTTCTTCCTAAAGCTATTTCCTCGGCATCTTCCATTAATTTCGCTCTTATATAGGCATCATATTCTTCGGCGGTGAGGTTATGCATTTCTATTATATTGTATGCATCTAATACCTTCTCGCTCTTTATATTTGCAGAAGTTGCTGTACGTAAGCTCGATTATATACCAGCTACCGGCTTCATCTTTAACCTTTAAATCAAATATGCTTTTTGTTCCCTTTATCGAGCATAGGTACTTGCTCTACAGGTATAAATTCTATTGCTTTAATTCTAAGCCCCTCAGGTAGTTCAAGAACTGCATTGATAAATTCCTTGAACCTCTCTAAATCACGAAAGATTTTTTTAAATACACTATCAATTAGTGGGATCTAAATATCTTTGCATATTAATTATTACTTTTGGTATTACTCATATTATATAGCTTTTTAAGTAATCAGTAAATAATACTACTATGAATATGTACTTTTAATAGAATAATTATTGCTATTTTTTAACAAAAATTACGTACTTTGATCCGTTCTAATGGATACGATTGCTGACATGCCGGGAACTAGATTAGCATTTGGGGATTCAAAATCTATTAAAACAGGTACACGTTGTACGCTTTTAGTAAAATTACCGGTAGCATGATCTGGCGGGATTAAGCTAAATTTAGAGCCGGTCGCAGGAGCAATATTACGAATCTTCCCGTAAATTACCTTTTTAGGCAAAGCATCAAATTCAATTTTGACTTTCATGCCGGACTTAAATTTCTGAATTTGTGTTTCTTTAAAATTAGCCTGAATATACATAGTATTATCTTGAACTATAGAAAACAACGCCCTACCCGGTACTATGTAATTTCCGACTTCTAAACTACTATTACCGAATATACCGGGTACCATAGCAATAAGTTTAGTATTTTGTAAGCTCCTTAAGGTTACTTTTTTATTTTCTGTTAGCTCTTTAAGTTTTTCCTGTTCTGCTGCTTTTTCAAGCTCAAGAAGCTGTAAATGTTGCTTAGATATATCTAAATCTAACTGTGCTTGTTTATAATCCGTTTTGGCTTTTTGATATGCGTTTTTAGAATCATCTAACGTTTTAGAGCTAGCAAATTTTGCCTTATTTAACTCCTGCACTCTCATAAAATCTGTTGCAACAATATCAAAGCTTATTTTATTAAACTTTAATTTTTCAGCTGCTTGCTCTAGGCTAATCTGCCCTATTGAGATTTTTTGCTCTATAATTTCTATATTTTTTATGCAAGCTTCAATAGATGCTTCAAGTGCTGCAAGCTTTGCCTTATAATCTCTATCGTCAATTTCACCTATCAGATCGCCTTTATTAACTTTAGTATTATCGGTAACAAATAACTTTGTTAAAACACCGCTAACTTCAGCACTAACATTTGAAATATCTGCATCTATGTAAGCATTATCCGTAGATTGTGTATTTGCCCAAACATAAATTCTATATCCCAAATAAATAAATATGATTAAGGCTATAATAATTACATATTTAGTAAATGGATGATGTTTATATTTGTCGATAGCTTGTTGTAATACACTCGGCATAATTAACTTTACCAATACCCTCTATGTTTAAAAAAATAACAAATTGGTATAGCAAGAATATATATAACTGCAATTAACGGCAGTGAATACCATGGATATATGATAAGATTTATAATAACAATAGCAACTAAAATCATTGCAAGCGATAAATATTCAGGTTTAATACTCAAATTTTTTGTTGAGATTGTAGGAAGCCTACTAGCAAGTAGAAAAGCTATAATAGCCAAATATATATTAATTGTTATAGTATGAGTACGGGTATTGATATTTAATAACGTACCGATTTCAAAATCTATCATTACAGGCATTAAAGCAAGTAAAGCACCGCATGGGGCAGGTACACCGGTAAAAAAATAGTCAGTTTTATCTTGTTTCGGTTGATAAATACCAACGTTAAAGCGAGCTAAACGTAGTGCCATACACACTATAAATAATAACATTACCGCTGATGAAAATACCTTATACTCATATTGTTGAAAAGACCATAAATATATCAGATAGGCAGGAGCTATACCGAAATTAGCAAAATCGCATAATGAATCAAGCTCTGCACCAAATGGACTAACTGCATTTAGCATCCTTGCTATTCTACCGTCGATACCGTCAATAATTGCCGCTACTATAATGCAATATACCGCAAGTTCCCATCTGCTATCCAAAGCAAATTTTATAGAACTCATACCGGTTACTAAACCAAGCAACGTAATAAAGTTGGGAATTAATTTTATTAGAGGTACAGGCTTAGTTATTATAGATTTACGAATTTTTAACAATTTTTATACTCAAAATGTATTTATCACGTCATTGCAAGGAAAAAACAGTGTGGTTGCATGGCTGTCAATGTCTCATTCCTGCAAAAGCAGGAATCCAGAAAAAAATAATCTTAATTGGTACAAAATTATATATTTGATAAAATAAACAGATAAAAAACTTGTTTTTTATACGTTTCACTGGATTCCCTCCCGCCTACACGGGAATGACATAAACAAACCATGCCTACAGCTGCTCGCAATGACGGTTTTAAAGTTATGAGGCTACTTCCTCTCAAACTTAAATTCTGTTGTCTTTTTACGTCCAAAATCAGCAATGATAGTTTCACCGCCTATAGCAGTCTGCCCTTTACTCACTAATAAAGCTGTTTTCAACGGTAGATAAACATCTACTCTGCTACCGAAACGAATTATACCGTATCGCTCGCCCTTTTTAACTTCATTACCCTCTTCTAAATCACAAACTATACGCCTTGCTATAAGTCCGGCTATTTGAACAAAAACAATTTTCTGACCTTGAGCAGTTTCCATTAATACTGATTGACGCTCATTATAAATACTAGCTTTATCGAGTGAAGCATTAAAAAATTTTCCTGGATTATAATGAAGTGCTAAAATTTTTCCGTTTGCCGGGATTCTATTAACATGGACATTAAAAATATTTAGAAAAATACTAACTCTAATCATTTCCACATCACCAAGTCCTAATTCCGGAGGCGGCAATGCTTCCTTAATTTCTTGAATTATTCCATCTGCAGGACTTATTACCAGATCATCACTTATAGGCACAAAGCGATCAGGATTACGGAAAAAATAAATACACCAAGCAGTAGCAATACATCCAATACAGCCAAGTTTTTCATTAAATGATGCTAATAAAAAACTTACTAATGCAAAGCTAGCAATAAATATATATCCTTCGCGGTGAATCATTTTAAATAAATCATTATATTGTTTCATTTTAATCTCTATGAATCTCCTTATTATTTTTAACTATGCCTGCTCTGCTTTATCCTCTTGGTTCTCACTCTCGTTTTCATCTTCGTCTTGAGGGGTAGCTTGGACTTCTTGCGCAGAACCAAGAGCATATACGCATAAATCCGGGAGTGGAACACCGTTTTTTTTGGCAAGATCATTTAGCTGTGATATTGCTTTCATAACATCATCAGGAATAGTACCGCCTCTTTCGTCAGATAACCATTTTGCTTGAAATTGTAGCGGATGATGCCCTTCTTGAGGCGTACCTATATAAAACTTAAACTTGGCTCTTTGTCCACTAAAATCACAGTCAAATTCAAACTCTTTATAATGTGCCATAACTTTATGAATTAATAATTATATTAATATTATTATAACAATAAAAATGCAAATCTAAAATAATTTCTTGTCTAATATTTTTTAAGTTTTTTAGCAATATAACGATTTGAATATAGAAATTTATCGCTAGAATCTATAATTATCCCGCCTGCTTCCTTAATAAAAAGCTCAAATGCATAATATAATGTAAAATTTAATAATGATAAACATATTAAATCCGCTTTACCTGACGCTACAAGCGTAGCCCCATAGCAAAGAGAACCAAAAGATCTAATATTATCTACCTCTATCTCCTCCAAATCATTATGATTTACACCTTCAATAATTGCTAAACAGTTTTTTAAATCGGCATTATCGGAAACTCTAAGTCTTAATCCTTGATAATTAGAGTTTAAATTATTTTTTTCTATCCAAGCTCCCTTACCTTTTTCAGCATAATAAATTTCATTAAGAGCAGGAAAATATATTACTGTAGAAGTAGGAATTAAAACTTCTTGATTCCTTTTTAAATAAGTTACGGATATCGCAAAAAAAGGTATGCTTCTGGCGAAATTATTTGGGCTATCTATAGGATTAATTAAAAAAACACTCTCATAATTATTATTTAAATCGAATTTATCCTCCGGAAAAAATAAATATTGTGTATATTTTTGTAATTCTTCACATAATAAAGTTTTTAATTTTAAATAAGATCGCTTACAAAATGCTTCATTTCTTACAGAGTTTTTTTGTAGCATTTCGAGTTCTAAAAAATCTCTATGCAAAAACTTAACAGCTTTACGCAGGGCATTAATTAATAAATTAGTTATAGGTTGCATTTGATATTTGTAATTATTAGTTTTAGAAATTATGTCGTATGGCTTTAAAAAATTGATACCATTCCTAGCTAAAAGCATTGCCTGAGTGGATGCTGAAAGTCGTCATTGCGAGGAAAAACTGTAAGTTTTGACTAAGCAATCTCAGGATATTTGACGAGATTGCCACGCAGCCTACGGCTGCTCGCAATGACGGGGTGGTATCCATAGTTCAATAAAACAGCTTACTTCGCTCGCTCGACATATGTCATATCATCAGTTTTAACAATAATTTTTTCTCCTATTTCTAAATATTGCGGGACCTTAACTTTAATACCGTTTTCTAAAATTGCTGGTTTATAAGAAGCGGTAGCGGTTGCTCCTTTTATTACCGGATCAGTTTCACTAATTTCAAGTATAACAGTTGGAGGAAGCTCAATATTTAAAGGCTTGTCATTATAAAATTCGACTTTAACAATCATATTTTCAGTTAAGAAAGATAATTTTTCTTCTAACATTTCCTTGGAAATATTTATTTGATCAAAATGTTTGGTATCCATTAATACCAAATCATCACCTTCAAAATATAAAAATTGATAATCTTTTTGTTCAAGTTCAGCTTTTTCTAAATAATCGGCAGAACTGAATCTTTCGTTACGCTTTGTCCCTGTTTTTAAATTTTTCATCTCAACTTGTACATAAGCTCCACCTTTCCCGGGTTGAGTATGTTCCGGTGTTTTGCTGACAACCCATAAATCATTATTATACACTAATATGTTACCTGTTCTAATTGAATTTGCTGAAATTTTCATATATCATACATTTAAGACTTAAAATTAAAGTATAAATATACAAATTATTTCCTTTAAAAACAAGAATTTAATCTTATGACCACAATATTAGTAGTAGATGATATAGAACCCAATATTAAGTTACTAACAGCCAAACTTTTAAAAGAGTATTATACGGTTCTTACTGCAAATAGCGGTAAAGAAGCACTAGCAATTCTTAAAAAAGAAAAAATTGATATTATACTACTTGATGTTATGATGCCGGAAATGGATGGATGTGAGGTATGTAAAACGATAAAAACCGATCCGGAAACTACTCATATACCGGTTGTAATGGTAACTGCACTTTCCGATATTGATGATCGAGTTAAAGGTCTTGAGGCAGGAGCTGATGAGTTTTTAACAAAGCCGATTAACGATACTGCTCTATTTGTAAGACTTAAATCGCTATCTAGAATGAAAAGCTTAATTGATGAGTTAAAGCTTCGTAATAGCACTAATGCATTATTAGGCGTAACAAATATCGAAATGCATGACACTTTTGCAGATAAAAAAATATTACTAATTAATGATGATGTGGTACAAGCTAAAAATATAAAACAAATGTTACTTAAGCTTACCCAAAACGTAAAGGTAATAAGTAATTCCGATGAATTAGATATTATAAATGAATATACCCCCGATTTAGTAATTATCAGTAGTACGCTCGAAAATGACGATCCTTTGAGGATCAGTGTTATTTTAAGAGGTAAAGCAGAAATAAGCGGCGTAGTAATAATTTTACAAATTGATGAAGACGGTATGCCTTTGGTTGTGAAAGGTATTGAACTCGGTATTAATGATTATTTCGTTTATCCTATAGAGGAAAGCGAATTGCTTGCTAGAATTAGAACACAATTAAGACGTAAGCAATATCAAGATAATTTACGTAATGATCTTGAACAAAGTGTCAATTTAGCAGTTAAAGACGGTCTAACCGGCTTATTTAATCGTCGCTATTTCGATATACATCTCAAACAAATTATTGAGAAAACTAATAAAGAAAGTATTAAATTATATTTACTTATGTGCGATATCGACAATTTTAAACATGTAAACGATACTTACGGTCATCAAGCAGGCGATAAGGTTTTAACAATTGTATCCCGTATTTTGAAGAATACTCTCAGAGTAACAGACTTAATAGCAAGATTCGGCGGTGAAGAATTTACTATACTCTTAACGGATATAGATATTTCTAAAGCAATTGAAACTGCGGAGAGAGTTAGAGTTAAAATAGAATATATGAATTTTCACATTGAAGATCAAATTGAACCTTTAAAAACAACTATTTCAATCGGAGTTACGAAATATAAAAAAGAAGAATCAATAGAATCTTTCATTGAACGTGCTGACAAAGCTATGTATGAAGCTAAAACAACGGGTAAAAATAAAGTAGTAAAATTATAATTGATTTTTTAAAGTAAAAAAATAATGAGCAATTCTTCCAAAAAACATCTTGATTTACCATATAGACCAGGGGTCGGCATGATGATATTAAATGCCGATAACCATATATTCGTCGGTAAAAGAATAGATACAAAAATATCTGCATGGCAAATGCCGCAAGGTGGGATAGTTCCCGGCGAAACACCAAGTATTGCAGCAATGCGTGAGATGTTAGAAGAAATAGGCAGCGATAAAGGATATATTATTGCCGAAAGCAAATTCTGGTATAGTTATGATGTACCAAGCTTTTTAATACCTAAACTGTGGAACGGTAATTTTCGTGGACAAAAACAACGCTGGTTTTTAATTAGGTTTACCGGAAATAACAAAGATATTAATATAAATACCTCTAATCCGGAATTTGACCAATGGCGTTGGGCATCACTTGATGAACTCTTATCTATTATAATACCGTTTAAACGTAAACTTTACCAAGCCGTCGTAAAAGAATTTGAATCATTAATTCAGTAAAAATTTTATATATATAGTACTTGTAGAACAGCACTATTTACCTCTTTATCACCTTCAATTCATTCATTTATAGCACTAAATAATGAAATATCCGTATTATTGCCTAAAGTAAATACAGCACACTCATTTGTTCCTCTAGACAATAAACTAATCTTTATCGCAACTAGATTCAATCATATAATATGTACGTACTATCATTCTTTATTAGGTTATAATTATTATCACCGATTATATGTGCAGTAAATGCATTTGCTAGATTAGATATAGTTATATTAGCAATAAAATCTTTTACTTCTCTTATATGAAATAAGTTTATAATGAAATTACTTAGACAGTAATTTGTTGTTGTTTCAGTTTCCCAATTAACCGTATCAATTTGAGTTTCCGGCATTAAAAATCATGAATTTATATCTTCAAACGCAAATTTTAGCTCTCTAACCAATCCATATAAAATATATTTTTTATCAGCAATATGTACAAAGGTATGATCAGGATGCTCATCTAAAAAATATGTCGAGGTATTAGAAAAAGGTTTTAAATGTACAGAATATACCTTATTTCTATCAAGGCTTTGGTCATAACTATTTTCACTAGAATCAGCTGGTATTAAATTTGGTAATAAAATAAGTCTACAAAAATAACCGATTAACTTAACTCTATTTGGTAAAAATTTAATATGATAATTTGGCATAACGTTACTTTATGTTTATTATAACATGTCTTATTATTAAGATTATTGTTATAATTCAATTAATTTAATAAGAAACCATCGTTTAGCTGTTGATACTTGTGTGATTTTTGCTATTATTCTTTTCACTTAAGTAATTCAACCTGAAAATAATTAGATTTTACTTTCTATCTTTGCAGCCAATATAAAGTCGTTTTCCATAAGACCGTCGATTTTATGAGTCTATATTTCCACACTACATACTCCCCAAGATATAGTTAAATCGGGATGATGTGCTTCCTGCTCTGCAATTTCAGTTATCTTATTTGCAAATTCCATAGCTTTTATAAAATTAGAAAATTTATATTTTTTATAAAGAGGCCCTAATGCATTCACTTACCACTCACTTTGTAATTGAACCAATAACTTATCAATTTCTTTTTTCTCAAGTGGCGGAACTCCACCCTCACATGGTATGCATCTTTTCTCACTTAATACTGTCATAGTTTTTTTTCTATATCAAAGTTAAAATATTGATCTTTATAAGGCTCATCTGCAAGTTGTATAATGCCACCACTCAATTTTACATGCTTTAAAATTATGGTTTTGCATCTTAGAACATAAATAATTACGTTTTGCTAAATATTGCTTATCAATTAATTTACTATCATGAGGTAAAGCTTCATCAAATAAGTCAAAAGAAGTATACATGTCTACCGTATTGTCATCTAAAGAGGATTATAACACACGCGTCTTTCAGCTTTCTCTTAATAATGACTTCAGAATTATTATTAACTTCCTTCTGAAGCTTTATTATTGATCAATCTACAGTACTCCTACTATGACTAGATCTTTCAGCTATATAACCTAATATAAAACATTTAGACTTATCTATATATGGGTAAAAGCTTTCCTTATTTTTTTGATCAATATTATCTTTGCTCCATCTTAAAAATGTTGTACAGCTTTTTGTGGTCTATATGCATATAATCAGTGAATAACCATCTTTTTGTACCTCAGCTTGTACTGCTTTAAGAGCCTTAACAGCTTATATGGTTAAAATTGCTTCCGGTGCTTTATAACCATCTACCTTTTTACCAACAAAATTTTCATCTGAATAATAATGCATATTTTGAATAATTGTAGGGTCGATATCTTTCAGATACATGAACCCTTTAAGTAAGGATTTAGCATATATTGGAAGAAAGCTCATAAATATAAAAATTAAACTTGTTAAAATCAATTTCATAAAATGCTAGGCTTTGTAAAGATTTCTAATTGATTTTATTTTGAGATATTTTTTAGTGCAAATCAAATCGTTTTAGAGATCTTCACAGAACCTAATATAAAATAGATTCCTTGGCATAATCTCTTTCTAAAGGTAATTTGGATCTGGTACTCGAATCCTTACATAGATTTGGCTACGCTCCGGTTCTATGCTCCGTGCCTCCTTCAAATTCCTCTTTATAAAATAGGTTATGCAAGAAGTCTAATATTTATCTTATACAAAATTTTATTAAAAACTATGGGACTGTTAACAGTACTATAGTAAACTCACCCCCATTTTGTGCCAGGCACGAAGGTAGAGCCTATATATATAATAGACGAGAGGATGAACAACGAAGCACAAAGTTCAAATCAGTTTACTATAGAACTGTCAAAAAGACGGATGAATGGTAGCGAGGGAGGGATTTGAACCCCCGACACACGGATTATGATTCCGTCGCTCTAACCAGCTGAGCTACCCCGCTAGGGGAAAAGTGTTTATATAATTTGTTAAGAAGTGTCATTCTAGATAAAAGCGGTTGCATGGCTTGGAAAATGTACTTAGTGTCATACCGTGGCTTGACCACGGTATCCCAAAAAAATAACTTAAAATACTAATTAATTTAAATATTTTAAGCTGGATCCCACGATCAAGTCGCGGGATGACAATAAAAAATTGATCCATGCAACAATTGACTAGCAACTTCTCAAATTGTATCTTAACGTTTAGAGAATTGTGTTTTCTTACGTGCTTTACGTTGTCCGTATTTCTTACGCTCTACTACCCTAGAATCACGTGTTAAAAGACCACCTTTACGCAAAATAGCATGAAAATCCGGAGCAGCTTTATCTAAAGCTTTAGAAATTCCATGTAAAATGGCACCTTTCTGTCCTGAAATTCCTCCACCTCTAACAGTACAAATTATATCATACTGATCAATAGTTTTTGTTAAGACAAACGGCTGTAAGATAGTTTTCACATAAGTTTCAGAAGGAAAATACTGGGCTATTGTTTTTTTATTAACAACTATTTTTCCTTTTCCTACTTTAAGCCATACTCGTGCTATAGCATTTTTTCTTTTACCTGTAGCATAAAACTTGCCTAAATTATCTATTTTTTCTTTAGGAGTTTTTAATACTAAAGATTCTTTAGTTAACTGCTTTTCTACTTTTTCTGTTTTAATTTTTAACTCGGGCATATTCTATTACTTTTTATTTTTTGGATTTTGGCTTGCAAAATCATAAACAGTAGGTTGCTGTGCCATATGAGGATGATCACCATTTGCATAAACATACAAATTACTCATTTGCTTAGCACCTAAAGCATTTCTTGTAATCATTCTTTTTACGGCCATTTTAATAACTCTCTCAGGGTGTTTACCACTTAAGATTTTACCTGCCGTAGTATCTTTTATCCCACCTGGAAATCCTGTATATCTGTAATATATTTTTCCGTCTTTGGGATTTGCTTTTTTACCTGTTAATTTTACATGCTCCGCATTTATTATGATTATATTATCACCACAATCTAAATGAGGTGTAAAGCTAGGCTTATGCTTACCGCGTAGCATATTAGCAACTCTGCTAGCGAGTCGTCCTAGTACAATATTTTTTGCGTCTATGACCCACCATTTCTTTTCAATTTCCGATGGCTTTGCCGAGTAAGTTTTCACAATAGTATCTTTTTAATTAGAATTTAAAATTAAAGAATCAAGCAACATACTTAATAGCATTAATACCCGCTATCTGTCAAGCTAAATATAATTTATTTACTTCCGAATATTATTTTTCTATCGGTAGAAAAATATAAATTATTATTTGCGCTTAGCCCATAATAACGAATATTTTTTATAATTTTGACAACATGAGGTATCATGTTTAATCCATTATTATCAACATCAAAACTATATAAAACACCGTTAACGGAAATAACATTTAAACTTCGCTTATTGTTATTATTAACTCCAACAAAAGGTACTAAAAAAGCAGCAGATTTTAGTTTCTTAGGATCTTGTCCATCATTTAAATCAGCTACAAACTTTACTTTCCCTGTTTCAGGATTAAATGCTGCTATTTGTCTAGCATTATTTGTTACAAATAGACTATTACCGATTAAAGACATTGATTGAATATCCTCGGCATTTACCTGCCAAATCACACTGCCGGTTGCTACATTAAGCTTAATAAGCTTACCAAGACCGGTTGCTATATACAGATTCATATTATCATGAACGGGAGTACATAAAATACTTGATTCGTCAAAATTCGGTATAGCTGTACGATCATTAAGATTTGTAAACTCAAAATTCCATTTTACTTCACCGTTTGTTATATTTAAGGCAAGTATTTGCCCGGAATTATAAGTTACTATTACATTGTCATACTGTACTATCGGCGTCATAAAATAACTAGCCGACAAAACTTCCGCTAGGCTTTCATGTTCCCATACGGTTTTTAAAGTTTCTGCATTTAAAGCAATAGTTTGATTACTGATAGTTTGCACTAAGACAGTATTATCATTGAGCACAATAGGCTTAATTCTAATAATATCCGGAAGTTCTTTTCTAATTATTTCATAACCTGATTTTGCATCTAGCACTACTAACAACCTTGAACCGTATGTTACGTATAATTTTCCGTTATGGTGTAAAATTCCGCCGCCTATATAATTATCTTTTTTATGTCTACTTAAATTATAAGACCAAATAATCTTATTTTTCTCTATAGAAAATGCAGAAATATTCGATCTAATATCCAATGCATAAATCATATCGCCTATAAAAACCGGCTCGGTAATCGTTTTACTTCTAGCGAAACTATACTGTTTATTCTTAAGCATATTTGCATTAAATGCATATATATTTGCATTAGAATCTAAATATATAGGCTCATGAGTCTGAATTGCTAATTTAGGAGTCAACTCAACAATATTTTTTACCCTTTTTGGTCCAAGCCCGTTACATGAAATTAAAATAAACGGTAATAACAGAAGTGCTATTTTTTTTGTCATATTTTTCCTTAAGTACGAATTATTATTTATTTAAATTTACAAGCAATGCTTTAGCCTGATCTTTTATTAGATCAGATACATTATTTGAAATTAATAAATTTTTTAGATTTTTTTCTGCTTGCGGTTTCATATTATTCTTAATATCCCACATAGCTTTTATAATAGTTGCTGTAGCCCAAAAAGGTTTTTTCTCGTCATCAAAATAATTTAAATATTTGGTCAATTTCTCTTTATCTTGAATATCTAGATTGTGATCATCAATAACAAGACTACACCATGAAATACGTGCATAAGAAGTAGACATTTCGGAATATTCTTTATTTTCAATAATTTTATTAAGCAGGTCTTTCGCTTCTGAATATTTTTTTTTTGAAATCTTTATGGCTACTTGTTCTAATGCAGCTATTTCTTTGATTTTAGTATTACTAGTAGTAACTAAATTCTCTAAAGTATTAAAAGCTAATTCTTCATTATCTTTTGTTGTTTCCAAACCAACAGTCTTAACAAGAATATCTCCATTTTTTTGGTTATTTTTAATTCTTTTATCTTTATTATTATTAATAACAACCATTATAGTAATAGCTATTATAGAAATGATTATTATTATAGGTAAAAGCTTTTTGAAAAAAATTAACCTTTTTTCTTCATTTTGATCACTCAGTACTTCATCCAAAATATCAGTCATATTTTATTATTTTTATTTATTTTTACAGCCAAATTTAATCTTAGCATCTTCTGCCATTTTCTTGGATGCGGCAGTTCTATTAGTTGGAAATTCCTTATCAAACTTAGCAAGCATATTACATGCTTCCTGAGTTTTTTTTAGTTCGCCTAAGGAAAGTGCTAACTTCAATAACCCATCGGAAGATTTTGCCCCTTTCGGTAACTCTTTATAGCCTTTTAAATAGTTAACCGCTGCCCCGTTATAGTCTTTTTGTTTAAAAAAGCATTCCCCATACCAGAAATAAGCATTACTAATTAGCAAACTGTTAGGATATTTTTGGATAAAATTTTTAAACTTATCTTTTGCTTCAGTAAGTTTATTATCTTTATAAGCAGCAAGAGCCAAATCGTAGGCTTGCTTATCAGGAGCTATATCCTTATTAACCGCAATAGGTTTTTTAGGCGCATTATCCGGCATATCTTTAAGCAAAGCTATATCAAAAACATCTTGTTTTTTTGAATCACCGGCTTCTAAAACTTCAGTATTTTCTTCTTGATTTGAAATATTTGAGTTCTGCGTTAGCATATCAATTTTATGCTGTAAAACCTCAACTTTACCGATTAGCCTTCTGATTTCTTGTTCCTGTTCATCTAGTCTATTTTCAAAATCATTATTTGCTGCATATTTTAAAGGCTTTCCTTTAATAGTTTCGCTTTCTCCGAAAGAAAACATAGAAAATAAAAAAGTAAATAATAAGACAATCAGTTTCATATATTTTTTAAAAATTTATAATTTTTTTATAATACCGAAATTTTTTTAATATTCCACACAATTTTTTATATTTCAATACTACAGTCATATGTAAACGTTATTGTTATGGTGGTACCTTCATTTATCTTACTTTGCAAATCAAATTTACCGTTCATAAGTTCAACCAGCTTTTTAGTAAGCGGCAACCCAAGACCGGTACCTTCATATTTTCTACTAAGCTCACTATCAATTTGACCGAACGCCGATAAAGTTTTTGGGATATCTTTTTCCTCAATACCGATACCGGTATCTATAACTTTTATATATACTAATTTTGCTAACTCATCTTTTTCAAGTGCAATAGTAACACTTCCTCCGGAATTTGTAAATTTCACGGCATTTGATAAAAGATTTAAGAATACTTGTTTTAGCCTTTTTGGATCAGCCTTTATAACCACATGCTCTTTCGGTAATCTACTAATTAAATCCACTTCGGCTTGATCGGCACGAGTCTTAACAAGTATCAGCGAAGAACGAATTAATTTATTTAAATCAAGATCTATACTATCTACTTTTAATTTATCGGCAGAAGCTTTAGAAAGATCTAAAATATCATTAATCATACTAAGCAAATGCTTACCGGCATCATTTATATCTTTAATATAATTTTTACTTTTTTCTGCATCTCTTTCTGACATAAGAATTTCCGAAAAGCCTATTATAGCATTAAGCGGTGTACGCAATTCATGACTAATATTAGCAAAAAACTTTGTATTTGAAGAGCTGGTTTTTTCTACTTTTACTATTTGAGCTTTTAAATTTCTATTTGTTTCAAGCTGCTCCTCAATGATTTGTCTAGCATAGTTAGTATTACTAATAATTATAGTGCAGAATATTATAAAAATAATGATAAAAGTTATAAAAACCTTTTGCTCAAGAGAGGTTATATTTTGCCACTGGCTGGTAATATTAGTGTTAATCTCAAATACTGCATCTACGGGAAAATCTAAATTATTATTTATAACAGGGATATAGCTAGTAACAAAAGAAGCCTCTTCCACTGTTAAATCACTTTCATTTTCTATTACTACCCTTGGTAATAATATATGACTTGTAATACCTTCAAAAGCATCTCGAAGCGGAGCTTTTGAAGTAAAGGATTTTAAAAAAAATTTATCGATTTTTGCGGTAACTATCTCAACCAAACTATCATCTTTATAATTGTCTACACTATACATATGTAACATATTACTAGTGATGAATTTATTACCTTTGAGATCGTAGAGAGAAATATTAATATTAAGATTGGTGAACCATTGAGCGGTAATCTTTGCAAAATTAATAAAATCTTGATCTTGTAATAGTTTTAAATAATCGAATTTGTGTAATTTACTGATTACGTTCTGATGAGTATTCCAAATATTATCAGTGTAAAGTTCTACAATTTTAGTATGTTCCAAAGCCACTTGTTTTACTATCATTTCTTTTATCATAAAATAACGATAAAACATCATATTTATGACAATATTAAGAAACAATATAATGAATGACAATCTTACTATATACTTATTATGGTTCATTATAAGACCTAGTAGTTATTTTCATCCCTGCGGAAGGCTTGCTCGCATACCAAATCGTCATTGCGAGTGACTAAAAGGAGCGTGGCAATCTCATAAACCAGGGTTCCTGAGATCGCGTACGTACAAAACTTACAGTTTTTCCGTAGCTTATGACGAAGAATCTATCCATGCAGCAAAACCGAGAATGATATTATCCTCTCTACTTATCTTCTTGTTTAACTCTCTCTTTTGTTTCCAACTTCTTATTAATAATCAACCCTGTAATTACATCATAAGCACGAGCAAATTGATAATCTTTTTTGTATAATTCCGATAATTCATTCTCTTCTTGTTTATTATTTTTGGCTTTTGTTTCTTTTTGGCTATCTTTGTTTTTAGATGAATTATCTTTGTTTTTTTCATTATCATTCTTCAAATAATTTTTTAAAGAACTCTCAGAAAAACGCTTATCTATTTTTTTCACTTCTGGATACTCAACTTTCGCCGGCTCAATTAAAATATCAGGCTCTATTCCTTCTGCTTGAATAGAACGACCGCTTGGGGTGTAATATTTAGATATAGTCAGTTTTACGGCAGCCCTAGAATTGATTTGCGTTAAAGCCTGAACTGATCCTTTACCGAAAGACTTAGTGCCAAGTATTATTGCTCTTTTATGATCTTGCAAAGCTCCGGCAACTATTTCCGAGGCAGAGGCAGAATTACCGTTTATTAAAACTATCATAGGTACTTTGGGAGCTTTTAACGAAAACTCATTTGCTTTAATTTCGCTATTACTTGATGTAGTTCTACCTTTTGTTGTTACAATTACACCGAAATCAATAAAATAATCACTAACAGCAATAGCTTGATCGAGTATACCTCCAGCATTATTACGTAAATCTAGAATTATACCTTTAAGGTCATCTTTACTCTCAGTTTTTAACTTCTTTACTGCTGCCTTCAGGTCAGAAATTGTTGACTCATTAAAAGTAGTTATACGTATATATGCAATATTATTTTTTTCTAAATGTGCTTTTATCGGCTTGATTTTTACTATTTCGCGGGTAAGCTCTAGCTCTTGCGGTTTTGCCTCTTCTTCCTTAATTATCAACAATTTAACCTTAGTACCAGGCGTACCACGCATCTCTTTTATAGCTTTATTAGGACCAAGCGTAGAGACTAACTCGTCATTCACGCCTACTATATAATCCCCACCTTTAAGCCCTGCTTTGAAAGCCGGCAAATCGTCAATAGGCGATATTATCTTAATTGCTCCGCTATCATACATTATTTCAACACCGATTCCGCCGAATTCACCTTTTGTAAAAGTAAAAATATCTTCTAAATCCTCATCGGTATAATAGCTTGAATGGGGATCAAGTGAATTTAACATACCGTTAATTGCTTCATCTATCATTTTTTGCCTATCGGGTACCTGTACATAAGCCTTTTCGATACGTTCAAATACGTCTTGAAATTGCTTATAAGCTTCCTGATTTGATATTTTATTTTCAGTTTCTTTTTCTCCTTCTGCAAATGCACAAATAGAATTTATAATAAAAAATAGTGTTATAATTAAACGTAATAACATAATACTCCAAATATGTGTGTTTTTTAAGCAAAGCGTCATTGCGAGGAAAATTACGAAGTAATTTGACGAAGCAATCTTAGGATATTTGACGAGATTGCCGCGTCGCCTACGGCTCCTCGCAATAACGATTAAATATCCAGCTCACTAATAATTTTATCCATTTTAACTAAAGCCTGTTCATAAATAAATTGAAATCTTTTTTCCGGCTTTTTACCCATTAAATCATCTACTATTTTATCAACATTTTGAAAATCTTCTAAAGTTACCTTTAAAAGCGATCTTTTTTCCGGATGCATAGTAGTTTCCTTTAATTGTGCAGGCATCATTTCACCGAGACCTTTAAACCTACCTACTTCAATTTTAGCTTTACTAGCTTTTAATAATTTATCCGTTAACTTAGCTTTTTCCTCTTCATCGCCTGCATAATAAGTTTTATTAGACTGCGTTAAACGATAAAGCGGAGGCTTAGCTAGATATAAATGCCCCTCTTCTACCAATTTTGGCATTCGTAAAAAAAAGAAAGTCATTAATAGCGAAGCTATATGAGCACCGTCAACATCTGCATCAGTCATAATAATTATTTTTTCGTAACGCAGATTTTCTTTTTTATAATTCTTTAAACTACCGCAGGCAAGAGCTATTTCTAAATCTTGTATTGCTTGATTATTAACGATTTTCTCAAGCGTAGAACTCGCAACATTTAGAACTTTACCCCATAGCGGTAATACTGCTTGCGTTTCTCTATTACGTGCTTGTTTTGCAGAGCCTCCTGCCGAATCACCTTCTACAATAAATAATTCCGTCCCTTCAGGTGAAGTGCGTGTGCAATCGGCAAGTTTACCGGGTAAACGTAATTTTTGAGTGGCATTTTTACGGGAAATATTTTTTTCGTTTTTCTTACTGATTCTAAACTCAGCAATGCTAATTACATGCTCAAGTAAATTAGTAGCTAAAGCTTTATCGCTACTAAGAAAATGGTCAAAATGATCTTTTATTATATTCTCGACCGGTTTACTTACACCGTTTGATACTAATTTTTCCTTAGTTTGTCCTTGAAAAGACGGCTCAGCTATAAAAATAGAAAGTACGACACTTGCGGTTTCTAAAATATCCTCAATAGTTAGATTAGCAGCTTTTTTATTCCCTATCATTTCACCATATGCTTTAAGCCCACGTAAAATAGCCGACTTAAGTCCTTGCTCATGTGTTCCTCCTTGAGGAGTCGGAACAGTATTACAATATGATTGAACAAATGCCGAGCTATCGTTATTTTGCCAACAAATCGCCCATTCAAGTTTTATCCTGTCCGGCGTAGACTCTATATTACCTGCAAAAATTCCCGGAATAACTAAATTATCTAAAGTTATTTTTGAACTTAAATAATCTTTTAAACCGTTCGGGAAACTTATTAATGCCTTTTTAGGTATATTTGACTGTACTTCTACTTCGCATGCCCATTCTATAGTAACACCGCGATATAAATAAGCTTTTGACCTTGCAAGCTCATAAATCTTTTTAGGATTAAAATGTAATTTTTCACTAAAAATTTCCGGATCGGGAGTGAAATTTATTGATGTACCTCTTAGCCTTTTAGATGCTTCTTCACATATTAAATCAGTTAATTTTTCTCCTTTAGAATAACTTTGGCTATATAATTTACCTTGTTTATAAACCTTTATTTCTAAATGTTTAGATAAAGCATTTACTACCGATATTCCAACACCATGCAATCCGCCTGCAGTATGATAAACATTATTTGAGAATTTACCTCCTGAATGAAGAGTAGTTAAAATTACTTCTAAAGCTGATTTGTCAGGAAATTTAGGATGATTATCAATAGGGATACCGCGACCATTATCAAATATAGTAATACTATGATCATGATGCATTGTTATCGTGATGATACTTGCAAAGCCGGCGACTGCTTCATCCATAGCATTATCCAGCACCTCAGATACTAAATGATGCATAGCATTTGAATCAGTACCCCCGATATACATCCCCGGTCTTTTACGAACAGGCTCAAGCCCCTCTAATACTTCAATATCTTTTGCACTATAGTTATTATCGACTAGCTTATTTTTCTTTTCTTTGTTAAAGCTGAATAAATCGCTCATATATTAGAGATTTAATTAATTATTTTCTCTCCTAAATTAAACTATTTAACATAGAAAAGCAATTAAGCTTTAAAGAAATTGTTTGAAAATTCTACGTAATTGCGAGGCAAAACTGTAAGTTTTGACGAAGCAATCTCAGGATTTTATACTATTTTATGAGATTGCCACGCTCCTTACAGTCGCTTGCAATGACGATAAAAATAATCTTATCAATATCCCTTAGCTTTGATTAACATACAAGCTATGTTAGCGTTTCCTTGAGCTAATGCAATATCTAATGGATATTGGCACTCATCATTTAGAGTAGAAATTTTAATACCTCGTATGACCAAAAATTTTGCTAAATAGTAATTATCGTTATAAATAGCAGCAGTTAGTAATGTCTCACCGCTTCTACCTTTTTCTTGCAATATAGGATAAACGTCAAGTAACGCACGCAACCCAAAAAGATTGTTTCTATCCACTGCTCTAAAAGCATTCTCTACTGCACTACAATAAGATAGATTGGCATAAATATCTTTCTTTTTATTTATATCATTACCATATTTAATAAAACTCTCTACAACTTTTCTTCTTTCGGCACTTGCTATCCATTCTGCTTTCTTTTGGAACAGCTCTATATATGCATACATATCCATCTGCTCTAAAGTCGCCTGCTCTGTTAGTTTACCAAGAACTATATCATCATCAGGTAAAAGTAACATTTGTGTTTCATCTTTAACAAATTTTGTTACCAACTCCGATGTTTCATTATTTACGTTATTATCTTGTTTTTGAATCGTGACATTTGGAGAGCTTACCGGAGGTGATTTCTCTTGATTATTTGTAGTTTGATTATTATTAATTTGTAAAGGCTGAAGTTGATTCAGCTTCACTACAACAACGGGTATAAGCGGCGTATTCCAATCTTGTTTTTTTGGGACATCTGAAACAGCTACAAATGTCTCTTGCGAGTTATTGAGTTCTGCTGAAGAATCGGTTGTAGGAATTACTTTAGACGGAGTAGTAACGGGTGTATTTGGGCTAGTCGGTGTTATAGGCTGTGTAGAAGGTTGATTTGTAGGCATTACCGAAGGTGCAGGTACATTATTACTAGGTACTGCCGGAGGTACTGTTGTCGGCATAGTACTTGATGTATTATCTTGGGTTACCGGCGGGCTAACCACAGGCGGAGAAACAGCAGGTATATTAGTTATAGAGGGCGGTGGTGCTATCGGTGCTACGCTTTCTTCCTCTTTATTAGCATCAGGAGGGGGATTAAGCGGAATAGGCTTATGCACAGGCGGCAAATTGGTTGGTTTATATATTTGCACCGGTCGCTGCGGAGGCACTACATAACTTCCTGCTTGAGCCGGAGGCATAGATACTATCGGTCTCGGTACGTTAGGAATTATAATATTAGAAGCTAAATTTGTATCATTATGCTCATTAGAAGCAACTTGTGCTTCATGCATTTCATTACTTGTAACACTAGGTAACGTTGCACTACCAATATCTATAAAAGGTTCAGATGCCTCGGCTTCATTAGATTCCTGAATGTCATGAGAAGCTAAATTTACACTACTTTCATGACTGGGATTTGTATGAACGTTATCACTTGTAGCACTAGGCAATGCTGTATTACCGACATCTATAAACGGCTCAGCTTGTTCATTGTCATTAGGCTCTTGGGAAGCTAGCTTTGGTTCTTCTTGATGGGCTGCTTTAGTTTGTTCACTTGCTTGTTTAGGGGGTATATCTTTCTTTTTTGGTTTACTAAAAAATTGCTTAAATTTATCAAAAAAAGAAATATCGGCACTAGAGCGAACATCCTTATATTTAGTATCTACTTCGGCAGCCGGTAATGATGGCGGTAAGGGCGGAGGTGAAGCATAACTTTGAACTATCACTAATAATAGATTTATAAAAAATAATATCTTACATAATTTATTTAACATATAATTCCTTATTAAATAATTTATTTGATAGCAGGAGGTTGTTCGATGTCATTCCTGCGAAAGCAGGAATCCAGGGTAAAGCGAGATAAATCGAGCTTTTAATATTAAAACTTACTGTGTATATACCTTTTAATTGCTGGATTCCCGCGTCCGCGGGAATGACATAAACAAGCCATACACCTCCCCCGCTTTTAGCTAGCAATGACATTCACTGCCCTACCTCTTACTATTCTGCACCAATTTCTTTATCTCAATCTCTACTAACTCTTTAACAAGTACAGGTAGATTTTTATCAAGCCAAGCTTTAAGTTCTGGTTTTAACATCTCAATAACTAATTCTTCAAGTGCATTTTTAGATGAGATATTATTATCCAGCTTTTTATCTTTAATAGTATCGGTAAAATTTTTAAAAATATCACCTACCTCTTCAGCAGATTTAGTTGATATTAACTTTTCTTCTTCATCTTGATTTACTATTTCCGTTAGCTCTAATACATCTTCATCTTCGCTATCATTTGCATGAATAGGATTTTTACGCTCGTTTATTACTCCTTTAATCGATTTTAATATGTCTTCTATCGACATATCTTGGTTCTTTTTATTGTCCTTACTCACGTTAGAAACCTATAAACATTTTCTTTTTAATAGTCTTAAACTCTTCTTCAGGACTAAAATATTTTACTTTAAGTTTTAAACTTTGAGCCGTTAGCTCGCCGGTTAACAATTTCATTTGATATGCCGCAAGTACTGAAGATTTATACGCATCCACACGAGTTATTTTTGCTTCATATAATTTTTCTTCGGCAGTTAAAACATCTAATATTGTTTTAGATCCGACTATTTCCTCTTGCACAGTACCGTCATATGATATTTGAGCAGCATCCACTCCTTGATTAGCGGCAACAATACGAGATTTTGCTGCTTCAAATCCCTCCCACACGCTTACAACCCCTGCTTGGGTCTGCTTTATCACATTATCAAGCTGAACTGCACTATTTCTTGTTTGATTTTTAGCCGATCTGATTCTTGAATATTGAGCTCCTCCCTCAGGATAAATAGGGATATTTACCGAAAGAGTAGTAGTATAGCTTCTATTATTTATAGCATTTATATCACCTTGTGGATTGTAGTATGTTCTACCGGATTGCAGTTGCACACTTACTTGCGGTAATAATTTCCCTTTTTCTGCCATTTCTAAAGCTTTAGCCGCAGTTACATTATGCCTTGCCGAATCAATATCAGGATTGAGTTTAGCAGCTCTTCCAGTTAACTCATCTAATGAAGCAGGTAACATTTTAGGTAACTCAGGCATAGTTATATTAGTCGGCTCTATTCCAAATACTCTAATAAAATTTGCTTTTTTTCCTTGAAAATCGGCATAAGCAGCTAGTTTATTCGTTTCTGCTGCTGCAAGCCCCGCTCTTGCGGTTGCTATATCTACTTCCGTTGCTTCTCCAAGTCTTAATTTTTCCTCAACGGTGTTAACTTGTTGTATGTTAGTGCGAACTCTACTTTCGGAAATATCATATTTCGCTTTGCTCTCAAAACAATCAAGATACGCAGTTATTAAATTTAATAATATTTTTTGTTCACCGGCATAATATGCACCCCGTGCAGCTCTAAATCCTGCTTGAGCAGCTTTAAGAGCCGCAACGCTAGAACCACCATTAAATAGAGACTGTTGAATTGTTAATGCACCTTGATCACTATCTGTTTCCCTTGGAGTAAGACCAAGCCTATCAGCATATTTTTTATTATATTTAGTATTATTATGTTGTCTATTAATCTGTAATCCGGCACTAGGCATAAACCCCGAAAAAGCTCGCGGAAACTGCTCAATCGAGTCTAAAAACTTAATTCTAGCAGCTTTCAGCTCCTCATTATTCTTATATCCTTCAGTTAAAGCTCCCTGCAAATCAACTGCTGCAACCGAACTAGTTAGTAATAATGTAACAATAAATGTAATTAATTTACGCATAAATTTCTTGAATCATTGATAATATGTTAGTTAGATTAGTTTAATCTTTCAAGAATATACCTATATCCTAATAAAACAATATAAATCTATTGTAGCAATGTTAGCACGTAATATAACAAAAATTAATCTCAAGGGCAATGATAACTATTTTACATTTTATTTTACGGTTATAAAGCTTTAGGATTAATTAATATTTGATAACAAAATAAAATTTTATGTCTATAATTGATTTTTCTAGTTTCAGCGGATTAAATAAAGAATAACAAAGATTTTTAATAAAATTAAAAGGTTTTACCAAATCTTCGAAAATGAATGTAAAAGATTTAGAAGATCTTATTTTATAATGTTTTAGAACACATTTTATTTCAGCAAGAATGAGATAAACTCTATCCTGGAGCTTCTAAAAAAATTATAGAATCATTAGACAATATATTAGTCGGGATTATATCGACTCAAATACCGATGCTTGGAATATTTATACAAACAAGAGGAATACTTGAAAAAGTAAATAATCTTATTGACTCTGAAAAAATTATTGCCAAAAATAACAAAATTGCATAATTTGATATAAAAGAAATAAGGGAAGAAGCTAAATCTCATGAGAAGCTTGAAAACATGAAAAAGCCAAAAAAGTTGCTACAATTTCAGAAATATCAAAAGAACCGACTCGAAAAATTATTGAAATAGCAAATAAAAACCCTAATAACCAAGCTTCACTAGAGAATATTGTAAAAGCTACTAAAGCTATACCAAAAAGCAAAGATGAAGTAGAAGAAAAAATAACAGAACTAAAAAGTAATATTGAAAGTGCAATTCCACAAGATACAAATATTGACAAATTAAACTCTGTAAAGAATACTATTTCTGGTAATCTAAATGAAGCTAAAACAGAATTATTAAAAGTATTACATCCGGAAGCTTCTTGTAGCGAAAAGATAGAATCCTTATGTAAAGCAGCAGAAAAAGCTACGAAAATTGCAAGCGACATAAAAAAATAGTAGGAGTAATACCAGGAAGTCAAGAACTCGGAAATGTTATAAGTCTCACAATAAAAACTAACTTATTACCGCCTCCGGTCTTAGCAATTGCAAAGCTAACTCCTGATATAGCTAACTTAGTTAATATAGGTAAAGCAGTGGTTACTATACTTTCTAAAACACACAACTTAACTCAACAACAAGGAAGAGCAAAATAGTGTCTAATTCTAATACTCATATTTTAATTGCCATAGGTTGCTTATTAGCATTATTATTAATATTTTTAATGTATAAGAAAATAGCAGCACGTAAAAAAAATATATTACCTGCTGAAGGAGGTAATATTGATGATTCGCCAAATGTGGCCCTTAATAGTCAAAAACCAGAAAATAAAAAGCTGACATTACAAGAAAGAATAGAACTATCTTGGAAATTCCTTTATAACATCACGGAAGTTATTTTAAATAAATTCTCTCAAGAAGATGTTATTCAAGTGAATAAATGCGGTCAAGTTTTATTTGAAAATGGCGTTAGATATGAACATGTAGTCGATCTTGCAATTCCTCAAGTTAAGTCTCATACTCAAACAGTTGAACAAGAACAATCTAAAGGAAAAAAAGCCTTAGGGGTATAACTCTTTTCTTTGAAAAGTAGTATTTTATACTTTTCTTTAAAGCATGTTTAAAATCAATTATGTTTTTTATCCTTTACTCATATACTAATATAACTATTTAGGAGTTTATTCCTAAATAGTAATTTTTTAGGAATAAACTCCAATTAAGTTAGATTATAAAAGGCAGCATTCTTAGCTAAATGTCTAATATATATCTTGTTACTATATCGTTTAATAAAAGTAAGCAATTCTTATTATTGGCATTTACTTTGTAGTTTTATCGGTTCTTTATACCAAAACGGTAATATATTAAATAATGGAGAATTTTTAGTCTTACAAAAAATAAATTGGTTTTTTATGCAGTAATTCCTAATAAAGATGCTTTGCATGCTTCACATTTAAGCTATCATGCATTGAAAGATAAAGATGAATTAGAGCAATTGGGCGTAATAATTAGTTATAAAATAACAGCAGACTATGTTAGTGAAACACCTATTGATATCGAAAAAAATATTGAAAATGCAAAATTTCTCTATTTATATCCTATTTCATGGTCAAAAGCTTATGAAGAGCAACTTATATTACGTACAGATGAGGGGAGATATCTACCTTTATATATAATAAATGATAAAGACCGATATCTCGGAGGAACAATTACTTCTTGGCAAAATGATTATGCGGCGGCTTACAGCTTATGGCTTTCAAGCTATAAACATTAGCACCTTTAATGGAAAAACAATTAGCAGAATTAGATAGTGATATTTCTATAAAAGGAAGAAAAATGAGTAAGCGAATACAAAAATGTTTAAAAAAGAAAGTTTTTTATCCTATAGCAGCACCGGTATCAGGAAACTCCTATGCACGTTCTAATTATTCAAATTGTCCATCTTGTAAAAAAGATTGGCAATTCAAAACAACATTTCCTGAAATATTTGATTATAAATGTAATAAATGCCTTTTATTAGGTTATGAACTTCATAGTTAGCTTTTTGTTGCCTAGAGATACCTTACATATTCTTAATATAACGCCGGTTTAAACAAATCCGTTAACTTGATGCTCCCAGAGTTCCTTAAAAGTGCCGTCTTCTACGATCTTGCCTTTATCCATAACAATAATTCTATCCATATGCTTGATAGTAGATAATCTGTGGGCTATAGCAATTATTGTGACATTCTCAATATCAAGCATGGTATTAATAGATTTTTGTACTTCTTGCTCTGTATGGCTATCAAGGCTTGAAGTTGCTTCATCTAAAACCAAAATCGGAGCGTTTTTAAGAATAGCACGGACAATTGCTATACGTTGCCTCTGTCCACCACTTAGCTTTACTCCTCTCTCACCGACAATGGTGTTATATTTTTCCGGTAAACTTTCGATAAATTCATGGATATTTGCAGCTTTGGCGGCATTTTCTATTTCCCAAGGCAAAGCTTTTGCATATCCGATATTCTTACCTACTGAGCGATGAAAAAGCATAATATCTTGAGGAATTAATGATATCTGCTCCCACAGGCTGTCAAAGGAAGTATCGTAAAGGCTTTGGTTATCGATTATAATATCGCAAATTCCGGCTTAAAATTTTTCAATAATAATGCAATTAAAGTGGATTTACCGCTACCTGAATTCCCGACAATACCCACTTTCTCACCGGCTTTAATATACAAATTAAGAGACTGGAATACACTACTCCCCTCTTTATAAGCAAACGATATATCCTTAAATATAATCTCCCCTTTGAAGATTTTTAATGCAGCAGCATTTTTTATCTATAGTATCTTGTGGGATTTGCATGATTGTAAAGGCGGAGCGAAACGCTGCTATATCTTCTAAAAAGTCTTTAAGTTCCATAGTGGCATGCCACGAATTTTCAGTAACTAAAAAAGTAAGGGACATAATAAAAGCAATATCGCCGATACTAATTTCACCAAGATTACGTTAAATGAATTACATACACAAATACACCTATATACCCAATAACTAAACTGAGTATTATACAAATAATTAAATCATATTTGTAATATTTTTGTTAGAGGGTTATGTACATTATGGTAATAATCATTTACTTTATTTAATTCTCGCTGCTTTGCTGCAAACGAAAAAATAGTAAAGATGTTTATAATACAATCAGCTACCAAGAATCTTGCTTATCTTGTTCCATTGTAGCAAGTTTAGTAAAAAACTGTAAAGCAAGCGGTAAGTCAATAGCCATAAAGGTACTAATGACAACAAATACTTTAATATTAGTAAGACCCAGTGCAATACCGGAAAGCAAGGTAATTAATAACGGTTTGCTTAATTGATACTCGATTGCTTGGTGCATTTTATAATAATTATCACCTATGCCCCGTACTCTTCCAACGATAGAACCGGAAAGGTTATTTTGAAAATAAGTATACGGCCAAATTAAAACAGTGATTACATATTTTATTCATCATGCCTTGAAAGATATGAGGCATTGCTTTAAGTTGTGCAAAGTTATGAGCACGCCAAGCACCATCAAGTATAGCTTGTGCTGCTACAAACCATATTATCGGTTTATAACTTTGAGCAAATATAATCTTTTCATTATATTTATACGGCTTTATAACAGACCATAAAAAAGCAACAGGATAAGTTTTGATTTTCATAAGTTGAGAAATGTATGTTATTCTTAGATAAAAGCGGCCTTATTACATGGCCCGTTTCATATCATACCTGCGTGCCCTTGTTGCATGACTCTTATGTCATTCCCGCAAAAGCGGGAATCCAGTACCTTAAAGCTTTATTTGAAAAGTAAAATTTATAAAAAAATCTTGGTCTAAAAGATTTTTTTGGAAAGCTCGATTTATCTCGCTTTACCCTGGATTCCCGCCTTCGCGGGAATGACATCGATCCTTAAGTTGTCACCCATGTGCGATCAACGGAATGACATTATTGTAGATAATCTATTAATATATTAGTATCAAAGGTAGCTTTCATTCGTTCCACTCATTACATAATTTAGCCTGATATTCTACACTATCTAGATTTTTATCTTTCCAGAGTCCAAAAGCGTTTTCAAATGCCTTATTATTGTGATCATTACTAGCAATGTAACTAGTTAAAGCTTGCCCAATAATTTTATCTCTTGATATTTTTTTCTTGGATATTTTATCTAGAATTTTAATTTGCGAATCAGCTATATTAATAATAGTTCTCACATAATCTCCTTAGGATTTTTTCCTAATTAGGATATCATATCCCTATGATACGTATTATTATCTTATATCATCCTTTAGATTTAAAATCTACAAATATTTCTCATTCTCTTCTTTAACCACAGCTATTAACTGCTCAACCGATAATACTTCTTGGTCAGTAGTTCCGAGCCTTCTAATCGCTACTTGTTTATTTTCTTGCTCTTGTTTACCAATTACTGCAATCATCGGTATTTTTTGATTAGAAAACTCACGAATCTTATAGTTAATTTTATCAGGTGAGATATTAAAATCCGTTCTTACCCCGTTATCAATTAAAGCTTTCTGCACTTCCAAAGCGTAATCGTTCAAATCGCTGGTAATAGTTGCAATAGCAACCTGCACTGGTGCAAGCCAAAGCGGAAACCTACCTGCATATTCTTCGATCAATATACCAATAAAACGCTCAAGTGAGCCAAGGATCGCTCTATGTAGCATTACGGGTCTTTTTTTCTCTCCGCTTGCTGCAACATAGCTAGCGTCTAACCGCTCCGGCAAAACAAAATCCATCTGAAGCGTACCGCATTGCCATTGCCGCCCTATCGCATCGGTTAATACAAACTCAAGCTTCGGACCGTAAAATGCCCCCTCGCCCGGGTTTAGTGTATAATTAAACCCTGCTTGTTCTACTGCTTCTTTTAAAGCATTCTCAGCCTTATCCCAAACTTCATTGCTCCCTGCTCTGATTTCAGGACGATCAGAGAATTTTACCTTTATATCAGTAAAGCCGAAATCCTTATAAACTTCAGTCAGTAATTTACAAAAACTAACCGTTTCATCGGTAATTTGTTCCGCAGCACAAAATATATGTGCATCGTCTTGCACTAAACTCCGCACTCTCATTAAACCGTGCAATGCACCGGATGCCTCATTACGATGGCACAAACCAAACTCCGACATACGAAGAGGTAAATCACGATAACTCTTGATACCTTGTTTGAAAATCTGCACGTGGCAAGGGCAGTTCATCGGCTTCAAAGCTAATGTCTTGTCGTCTGTTTCTAACGCAAACATATCATCACGAAACTTTTCCCAATGTCCTGAAGCCTCCCAAAGGCTTTTATCGACCAAAACAGGAGTCTTAACTTCGGTATAACCGTTTTTACGAATCTTTTTCCTAATATACTGCTCAATGGTATTATATATACTCCAGCCTTTATCATGCCAAAATACCATTCCTTGAGCTTCTTCTTGGAAGTGGAATAAATCAAGCTCACGCCCAAGCTTTCTATGATCACGCTTTTCGGCTTCTTCAAGCATCAAGAGGTAACTATCTAGCTGCTCCTTCGTGGCCCAAGCAGTGCCGTATATACGCTGCAACATCTCATTACGACTATCACCTCGCCAATACGCTCCTGCAACTTTCATCAACTTAAAATGCTTAACAACCCCTGTAGAAGGAGCATGCGGACCTCGGCATAGATCAATAAAATTACCTTGCCTGTATAAAGTAATTGGCTCACCTGCCGGAATTGAAGCAATAATTTCGGCTTTATAATGCTCTCCTATCGATTTAAAAAACTCTACGGCTTTATCCCTATCCCATAGCTCTCTTGTTACTTGCTCGTTCTTTTGTGAAAGTTCTTGCATTTTAGCTTCTATAACGGCTAAATCATCAGTGGTAAAAGGTTTATCACGAGCAAAATCGTAATAATAACCGTTTTCAATTGCAGGACCAATCGTTACCTGAGTTTCAGGGAATAGTTCCTTTACTGCTTCTGCTGTTAAATGTGCCGCATCGTGCCTTATTATCTCGAGACATTCAGGATCTTTCGCAGTTAAAATACGAAGCTTGCAATCATTGTCAATTACGATACTTAAATCTTGAAGCTCACCGTTTATTTCAGCAACCATTGCTGCTTTAGCAAGTGACATTGAAATTGCATTTGCTACTTCATAGACGGTAATGTTTTTTGCAAATTGTTTTATACTCCCATCGGGAAAGGAAATATTAATCATTCTTTTATAACTTATTTTTTCTTCAAATTTTTTACTTGTAGACCTTATCTCGTAGCTCTTATGTCATTCCTGCAAAAGCAGGAATGACACTTAGACTACTTGCTTTCTTGATCTATCATAGCCATGGCATTTATAAATTCTAATACTCTTGCATCACTAAGGATCTGATCAATAGCTTTATCGTTAAAGGTTAGTCCGGCGTCTTTACTTTTTACATCCACTACTAAAGATTCACCGTCTTTTAATTCAGAATTTTTACTAAAAACTTCTATTGCCCTAAAGCCGTATTGCTTTATTACTGAAGATTGTTTTCCTAGATTTAAAGCAAATTCCTTAGAATCTTCTATTTTATTAAGCACCGGTACAATAGCATTATTAGTATAATGCACAAAATTATTTATAACCACACTCGGATCCGATAATTTTATTACGCTTTCTAGATTCAGAGGATTATCTATAGTAGGCATATCAATATCAATAGCAAAATTAAAATCATCCATTACAAGATTAGTTTTACCGGATAATTTTTTTGCTTCAGGATCAAACTCACCTTTTAAATTAAATTCGGAATTATTTATTTTTGCAAAAACACCCATTACTCTTTCCCCATCTTCTTGAGTAATAGGGCTAGTTAGTTTAAAAATTTTATCTAACTCAGCTCTTTTGTTTAAACCATTACTAAAGTAGCTTCCTAAAGCTTCAGCTGCCATTTTTTGGTATGTTTCAGAAGGTTCTATAGTAGATTTAATATTTAAAGCAAAATCAAAAATTTTATCTTTTTCTATATTTAATTTATATAAATTACTTTCTACTTTTCCTTTTCTTTCAATATCACAAGCAAATAAAAACGGCTTACCTTTTACTAATTCTCCTAACATCTGCATAAAAATAACAGCATGCATATTCTCATCTTGCCTTTGATCTAGAGAAAAATTTTGAATTAATAATTTCCCAAGAGCTACTAACTCATCACTATATTTTAGTTTTAATTTGGAATTGTAAGAAATAGGTAAATTCAATATATCTAACTTTGTCAAACCATACTCAAAGAAAGCAGTATCAGAGTCATTAGCTATTTGATCTCTCAAAAATTCAAAAATTTTATCATATAAATTTCTTCTGTAATTTTCAGAAATAAAAGAAACAGTATTTTTTCCATCCAAAATTAACAAATTAAGGTTATCCGATGTCTTAGTATTAGTAATTACAGAATTACTAATATCACTCTCTGCTAATTTTTCTGCATCTAGAGAACTATAAAGAGTTGATTTATTGTCACTCAAGCTTAATTTCCAATAATCAGGCTCTCTATTAAACAAAGATTTTCTAAACCAAATTGTTGTATGATGATCAGGTGAGTAAAAAATATTTTTTTCATCTTGAGCGGTAGTAATTTTTACATTATTTCCGTAAGAATCAATTTTTGTAATATTCAAAAACGGTATATGTCTAATAACTATTTCATCAAAATAAAAATCTATAGGTTTTAACATTACTTTATTTAAAGTAACACTAAATCCATATTTATTAACTTTTATTGCATCATAAGTTATATATTCTTCATATTTATCAAGAATAGAGATAATATTTTCTTTACTTTGATGTTCAAATTTATAGGCAACATATCCCCACCCTACTAGGATTAGAGCTATAAAGCTTATTATAATAAATCGTATTTTCATCTTTTTTACTGTAAAAAATTATTAAAAATCAGAAATGTTGTTCCTGCGTAGAAACCTAATCGTCATTGCGAGCAGCAGTAGGCTGCGTGGCAATCTCGTCAAATATCCTGAGATTGCTTCGTCAATTACTTCGTAATTTTCCTCGCAATGACGAAAAACTGAACTTTGTAATAAAACCTTAAACAATCCCAAATAGTATATATCGCTTAAAAAATATATTTATTTTTCTTTTAAACGATCAGCTATTAGCTGATATGATTCAAAAACCTTATTTGGTTCTTTTTCAAGCAATTCAAATCCCAATTTTTCATTACTGTTAATATGCCATAATCTACAATTATCCGGACTAATTTCATCAGTTAACATAATGATAGATTCTTCACCGTTAAACACACGCCCAAATTCTAATTTACACTCAACAAGCCGAATCCCGACACCGATAAATAAGCCGCTTAGAAAATCATATATACGCAAAGCCTGCTCTTTTACCGCTTTAATTTCATCCCTAGTTAACCAGCCGAAATTTAATATTTGATACTCATTAACTATCGGATATTTAAATTCACGACTTCGGACCTTAAAATCAATGATAGGTTTATCAAATACATACCCTTCATCAATTCCGAATTCTTTTACAAATCTACTGCACGCTACTGATGATATTATTACTTGTATCGGAAAAACCTCAACATATTGAATTAATTGCTCCCTCATATTTATTTTTTCGATAAAATGATTTTCAATGCCGATCATTTCCAGTTTATCCATTAGAAAGGAAGAAATATTATTATTAAGTACTCCTTTACCTGATATATCAACAATCTCACCTGTTTCTAAAATAGCCTTATCGGAAAAAGCCATTATAAGTAAAAAATCTTCTTCGGCAGAATATAAAATTTTACTTGAACCTTCATATAATTTTTTTTTCATTTATTTGTCTCAAAATTCATTTCCCTCGTCATTGCGAGAAAATTACGAAGTAATTGACGAAGCAATCTCAGGAGCTTGTTATTATTTCATGAGATTGCTACGCAGCCTACGGCCGCTCGCAATGACGACTCTGGTATCCACACAAGCATATCATTAAAATCCCTGAAGATCATTCGGACCGATAATTGCCGACGTAGTAGTACCACTAAATATTTTATTTGCCGTATTAATAATATCATCAGCTTTTATGCTCATGATAATTTCCATAATCTCTTCAGGAGAAATATATTGACCGAAAACAGAATAATTTTTACCTATTTCTTCTGACTTATAGGTATTTTTCTCTTGAGCCATTTGTAAATTACTACGTAGTTGTGTTTTAGCTCTAAGAATCTCTTCTGTGCTTACTTGTTCAGTCATTTTTATTATTTCGTTTTTAATCTCTCTATATAATAATTCTAATTTATCATGTGCAGTGGATGCATAAATTGTAAACACTCCACTATCAAAATAAGCACTATTATAACTACCTACTGCATATGCTAAACCTAATTTCTCACGAATACTTTGAAATAAACGCGATGACATACCGCCACCGAATATTATAGAAAGTAGATGGGTTTGGTAAAGCTTTTCTAAATTAATATATGATGTACCTTCAAACCCTAGCACTACACTAGTTTGCTCTAACTCCTTATTAATAAAGCCGTTTCCGCCTATATATTTTGCCGGAATAAAGCTACTTTTTACTCCTTGCTTCAAAGAAGAAAATAACTGTTCCGCTATAATTACTATTTTATCATGATCAATATTACCGGCAATTGATAAATAGAGATTTTCAGCATTATAATGTTTATCTATAAAATTAAAAAAATGTTCTTTCGTAAAAGTTGCAAGGGTTTTAGCAGTACCTAAGATTGACTTACCCAACGGTTGTTCTCTATAAACTTTATTATAAAATTTCTCATATACTAGGTCATCTGGATTATCCTGATGATGAGCAATTTCCTGCATGATCACCTGATATTCCTTAGCTATTTCCTCATCAGAAAAAATAGAATTTTGAATTATATCGGCAAGTATATTAAGTGCTTTATCACAATTTTCAGACAAGACTCGTGCATAATATACCGTATTCTCATGACCGGTATAGGCATTAAAATGTCCGCCTATAGAGTCAAACGCTTCCGCTATCTGTTTTGCCGTTCTAGTTTTTGTACCTTTAAAAGCCATATGCTCAAGAAAGTGAGATATGCCATCCTCTTCTGCATTCTCATAACGTGCTCCAACTTTAGCAATTAAATTTATTGCTACCGAATTAACATAAGGCATATTATATGTTAAAATTGTCAAACCGTTTTTTAATTTACTAACATTAAAATTTTCTTTCATAATTTATCTTTTATTTTCTAAATCGTCATTGCGCGGAGATGCATAGCATCGACGTGGCAATCTCAGGAATTTTATATTACTTCATGAAATTGCCACGCTCCTTATAGTCGCTCGCAATGACGTTTTTTGATTTAAGCGATGACTCTCTTAACTTCGTAAGCCTTAGAAATCTTGCAAAAGCAAAAATTATTGAATCTACAAAACCGTCAAAACCAAATACAAAATAGCGTCTGATAAAAAACGCTTTAAAAAACCACCATATCATTTCTGTTGTTAAACGAAAATTTGAAAGCTTTTTTCCTTGCTTAACTAAATCTTTTGCTTGCTCGTTAGAATAAAAATTTGCTTTAGTGACCAACTGCTCAATTGAAGTACCAGAATAATGATAAGCAGCTTCATTTAATAGATAAATTTTACCTGCAAAATCAACATCTTTATTAAATATTACCGAATCATGAGTAGTACTATTTACGGTATTTGCAAAGCTTGCAAATTTTTTATTATACAACCGAGTACATTTATTAAATGGAGCAAACATTCGTGGCTTTTGGTCATTACGATGCATTATTAACAGCTTTATTTGATAAGCTAAATAACGATCTTGATTATGAGAGGCAAAAATATACTCTATTTCGTCTTGTAACTCTTTAGACAACTCCTCATCGGCATCAATATTAAGGACCCAATCATTTACGCAAAGGCTTTCGGCAAAAGATTTCTGTCCTACATAACCAAGCCACGGTTTTATTACTACCTTTGCTCCTAATTTTTCAGCTATTGCTACCGTATCATCAGTACTTTCACTATCGACTACTATCACCTCATCAGTAATATTTTTTACGCTATTTATAGCTCGTGCTACCCTTGTGGATTCATTTTTGGTAATAATAAATGCTGAGATTTTTTCAGTTAATGACTTATTCATAATACGTATACATTCTAAGAATTTTTACAACTTTTTCTTGTTTATAAACTTCATAAACCAACCTATGTTGAATATTAATTCTTCTTGAATAGCAACCGCTAAAGTCACCAACGAGCTTTTCATATGGAGGGTAAATTTTCCAAGGATCAGTACTAACTATGTTTAATAAAACTTCTACTTTATTCTTTAAACCGGCTTGCACTATTTTCTTAGCATCTTTTTGTGCTTGTATAGTATAACGAATTATATACATTTATAAAAAATTACCAATTTAATTTATCGCTACACTTTGCTATAGGCTCTGCTCGTCCTTCAATTATAGACTTATGCATATTTGGAATAGATAATAAATATAAAGTTTCTTCCATATTACGATAATCTTCTTCTGAAATTATAACTACATTATTTCTTTTACCTTTAATATAAACAGGTTTGTGTACATCAGAAACATAATCTATAAGTTTATAAAGCTTACTTCTTGCTTCGCTTGTATTATATATTTCCATTATTTTTTCCTTATAGTTAGTGAGACTTAATATTAATAACGTACTATAAACAGTACGTTTTGTCAAGGTTATATTCCTACTATCACCCTAAACACCAGCTTAACTACATAAGTTAAAAGTAATGTGGATAATAATCCGCTAAGCCATAGGATAATAAACCATTGCCACCCTTTGAGACAAGAGGTTATTTTTTTAAATTTTTTAATATATCGGATGATGAGATGATTTGCCACGAAATATATAATAACAATAGAATGTGTAGCCAAGTATGACAGGTAGGAATATCCCAGCCCCTATCAACAGTAAAGACTGTGACTCCGGTGCTGCTGCAGCAGTTTCAAGCGTAACTTTATAAGGAACGATATATGGCCATATGCTTATCGCGAGCCCTAAATATCCTAATAAAAATAACAAGATCGTATAAATAAACGGCTTTACTTCTTTTTTCTGCTTAACGGCTTTAATTAACTTGATAAATATTAAAGCAGTTACAATAGGTACAATAAATAAATAGTAAATATTAGGTACACTAAACCAACGATGATTTATGTGGTTATTTAAGAAAGGAACCCATAAGCTTACAAGCCCCATAAAAAGTGCAACGTAAAATAAAATATATAAAGCAGATTTATAAGCCCAATCTTGTGTTGTCTTTTCTGTTTTCAGAATAAGCCAAGTAGCACCCAAGAGTGCATAACCGAATATTAATGCTATCCCCGTCATAACGGAAAAGGGAGTAAGAAAATCAAAGCTCCCTCCTGCAAATTCTCGTCCTTCTATCTCTATTCCTTGGACAAACGTACCAAGCATTAAACCTTGACAAAAAACAGTAATCATAGAACCGAAATGAAAAGCGTAGTCCCAAATATAACGATGACCTATATGAGCCTTAAAACGGAATTCAAAAGCTACACCACGAAATATTAGACCGAGTAACATCAATATAATAGGAATATATAAAGCCGGCATTAATAGCGAATACGCCAACGGGAAAGCCGCAAATAAACCACCGCCGCCAAGTACTAACCAAGTTTCGTTCCCGTCCCAAAAAGGAGCAATAGAATTGATCATTTTATGACGGCAATCATCGGTAGGTGCAAACGGAAATAAGATTCCTACTCCTAAATCAAAACCGTCTAATAAAACATATAAACAAATAGCGGTAGCTATAAGCCCACCCCAAACAAGCGGTAAATCTATATAAGGTGCAAAATTTAACATAAGCTTATTACTTTTCTAATAATGGGTTATTCAAACCACTCTCTCCGTACATTTCTTTATTATCTATCACTGCTATACCTTTCTTTATCAAATGCATTATATAATATATACCCGCTCCGAAAATGATCACATACACTACTATAAAAGCAATTAGAGAAATAAATACATATTTGCCGAGTACCGGTGATACCGTATCCACGGTTTTTAAAATATTATATACTATATAAGGTTGTCTACCTACCTCGGTTACGAACCAACCGGCAAGTACTGCAATAAAACCTGAAGGTGACATTAATATATACCAATATTGAAACCAATGCGTAGTATATAATCTTTTCTTCAAGTAAAGATATAACCCCACAATACCTATAAATACCATTAAGCAACCGATTCCTACCATAATACGAAAGCTAAAAAATACTACTGCAACCGGCGGACGCTCTTCTTTTGTCCATTCTTTTAATCCTTTCACTTCACCATCTAAACTATGCGTTAAGATTAAACTACTAGCATAAGGTATTTCTACAGCATATTTTGTTTTTTCTTCTTCCCCGTCAGGAAAGCCGATAAGATTAAAAGCTGCTCCTTTGTCTGTATTCCAAATACCTTCCATAGCCGAGACCTTGACCGGCTGATATTTAAGAGTATTTAAACCATGCAGATCACCAATAACTATTTGAATAGGTGCAACGATTAACGCCATTAACACCGCCATAAAAAGCATAATTTTAGCATGCTCTTTATAACGATTATTTAGTAAATAAAAGCTAGCTACACCACCGATAACAAAAGAAGTAGTTAAATAAGCCGCCGTAATCATATGAAAAAAGCGATATGGGAAAGAAGGGTTAAAGATAATTTCTAGCCAATTTAAAGGATAAAAGAATCCTTCGCCTCGCAGTTCAAAACCAGCAGGCGTATGCATCCAGCTACTAGCTGCAAGTATCCAAAAAGCTGAGATTACAGTACCAACGGCAACTATTAACGTAGAAATAAAATGTACTTTTTTACTGACTTTATTAAAGCCGAATAACATTATACCTAAAAAAGAAGATTCGAGGAAAAAGGCAGTAAATACTTCAAAACCGAGAAGCGGACCAAGGACATTTCCAACCTTATCTGAAAAATTCGACCAGTTAGTACCGAATTGATAAGACATTACAACACCCGAAACTACTCCCATACCGAAAGTAACAGCAAAAATCTTCACCCAAAATTTGTATATTTCTTGATAAACCGGCTTTTTTGTTTTCAACCATAACCCTTCAATTACCGCTAAAAAGCTTGCAAGCCCTATAGTAAAAGCAGGGAATATTATATGAAAACTTATGGTAAAAGCAAATTGAATCCTTGATAATAATCCTTGATCAAATTCCATATTTAAGCTGCTGTTTTAAGATAATAAGCTTTGTTGACAATAACAATATACTCCCAGTGTAATAACGTATACTTAATACGTGAGTACCACAGTACTTATAGGACGACGACGTAGCCAATTTTTCAAATTAAGCGAGTATACAGTATTTGATTTAATCATCCACCTTTGCTATTATTAAATTCTATCTGATTAGTTTTAACAAATTTTCCTTTTTCGGAGTTCCAATTATAATGAACATTTACTATTCTTACTTCTGTAATATTAATATCACCATTGGGCAATTGCGTTACATCATACCCTTTTCGGATAGAATCCGTAATTAATAAACTTGCTTGACAAATATATTTTACATCAAAGAACGGAGAATCGTCTTCCTTAGACTTTTCTTGTTCTTCTAAAAAATTATTAGATAATTCTTTTTCTTGCATTTCTAATGATGTTGAAGTTATTTTCTGAATTTTGTAGCATTATTTAAGGTAAGAAGCAAGACTTGTTTATTATTTTTCCACAGATTTAATATTTTTAGGTATATTTTAAAATAATTAAATTAAAATATGCTCCAAAATAACACGAATTAATATATTATTTTAAAATCGAGGTACATTATTGTGATAAAATACCCTACTTTATCTAAATCAACATTTAGCTTAAGTATTTATTTTTTAAAATTCGATAAAGTTAAAATGACTTTATTGACTGTAATTTGTATTTTACTCGGTATGATTCCGGCGATTGATAGTATATTACTTCAGAAAATCATTGATTTAATAGAATCTTTCAGCGATAAGAACGCTAATAATCTTTTATCTTCCATGATTTACTGGGCAGTATTTTATGCTCTTTGGTGGGAGAGTATTAATATAGCATATCGTTCATATGATTATTTGTATCTCAAGACTATGCCCATAATAAAAGGGAAAATACTAAATGAACTTTATAATTATACCCAATATCATAGCCATAAATTCTTTCAGGATAATCTAGCAGGACATATTAGCAATCGTATTACCGAAACTGCAAGATCGTTTGAGATGATTATTTCAATATTCGGTGAAAAAATTCTTCGTAAACTCGCTATTATTGTATTTGCATTAATTGCTTTATATTCGGTACATTACGTTTTTGCTACGATATTTATTTTATGGATTACGGTTTTTTTAGGACTTAGTGTTCTTTTCTCCGATAAAATCAATAAATACTCATTAAATTATGCTAGAAGCCAATCTTTTGTTGCCGGTAGTATCGTAGATGCAATTAGCAACATTAATGCGGTTAGAATGTTTACAGCCCATAAATTTGAACGTCAACATCTCGAAACAAGAGTAGAAAATGCCGTAGCCGATGAGCAGACTATGCAATTCTTTATGTTCAAATTGCGTTATGCTCTTGGGACTTCTTGTTCAATAATGATTTTTATAATGATTTATTATTTATCTAAACTTCGTAGCGAATTATCTATAAGCATAGGTGATTGCGTATTAGTGCTAACATTATGTATAAATGTAGCAGACGATATTTGGGATTTAACGCAAGAAATCGGTGATATGTTCGAGCAGGTCGGGGCATTTAATCAAGGCTTATCTTTAATGGCACCGCATATTATAACTGATATTGCAAACGCTACTCCATTAGATATCAAAGAAGGGGTTATTGAATTTAGAAATGTTACATTTAATTATCATCATAATAACAATCTATTTTATAATAAATCGGTATTAATACCGAGTAAACAAAAAGTAGGACTAATTGGATTTTCAGGTTCAGGGAAAACCACTTTTATTAGTTTACTCACAAGGTTACATGATATAGAAGAAGGAATGATTTTAATAGATAATCAAAATATTAAAAACGTAACTCAAGATTCTTTAAGAAAAGCCATTAGCCTTATACCTCAAGAACCGGTGCTTTTTCATCGTACCATTTTGGACAATATCAGATACGGGAAAAAAGAAGCTACTCTTGAGGAGGTTATAGAAGCAGCAAAAGCTGCACATATTCATGATATTATCGATAATCTACCGGACGGTTACGATACTATGTGCGGTGAACGGGGGAATAACTTATCAGGCGGTCAGCGTCAAAGAATTATCATAGCAAGAGCCATCTTAAAAAATGCTCCTATTTTAATTCTCGATGAAGCAACAAGTAGCTTAGATAGCGAGACGGAAAGCCTGATTCAAGAGTCAATGGATTATTTAATGCAAAATAAAACCGTGATAGTCATTGCCCACAGATTATCTACTTTACTCAATATGGATAGAATTTTAGTTTTTGAAAAGGGAAGTATAATCGATGACGGTAACCATGCAGAATTACTAAAAAATAGTAAGCTATATCAAAAATTATGGAACTCTCAAGTTAAAGGGTTAATAGTGTGAGGAGGTATTACCCATGTTTTATGTCATTCCTGCTTTCGCAGGAATGACATAAAACCAGCCTCAACCTTTAAACTAAATCATTATGAGCCACTATTTCTCCTGTTGCTTCAACTTGAAGTAGTCCGCACTCTGTCATCGCTTTTATTGCACTCTCAGGTAATTCTATCTTATCTGTAGCGTTACTATCAATAATATCTTCAATTTTTAAAATGCATAAAAACTCTAAAGGCGGTATCAATTTAGCTATCTTTCCTACTAATTCTATTAATGGTTGTTTTATAGAATCATCCGAATCCAAACTCATTTGATTTGAAAATATTATATAGTTCTAATAGGCTTTTTATATACTCATCCATTGAACAAACGCAGCTAAATCTTTCTTGTCAATAGCCTTAATTTTCTTGTAATCATTCTTACGCAATGTGGATTCAAGCGTTAAAAGAGCTTTCAGAGATTCATAAATTGCTTCCTTGTCACGGACCATTTGACCGTCAGGATCGAGTATATCCGATTAGCACCATATTGTAACAATACTTTTACCATATCTGTACTCTGCTTACTATCATTAAGCTCTCTAGTTAGGTCTACTAAACTTTTAAATGCAGTTTTTCATATTAGCACCATAAGCGAGCAATTTAGTTACCATGGCTATATTTAGGTATAGGACGTACATATTTCTAAATAAGTCATATTGTCACCTGTTACGTAATTAGGATCCGCACCATTTTCAATTAGAAATGCTGCCATATCAAAATGTTGAGCTGTTAGGGCAGTGTGAAAAACGGTCATACCGCTGTTGTGGTCAAGGATTATATTTGCACCTTTTGCAAGTAGAAGCCTTACTATCCCTTTCTGATTATTATGACACGCAAAATATCAAAAAGATTTAGCCTCACCTTCCAATGTATATACTTCTGTATTTGGATCAATATTTAAAGCGGTTAACATACTATAAACTAAATCATAATCACCTTGACAAATTGCTTTAACTATAGCAGTGTCAGGAGATCTTGCTATTTTATCTACAGTGCAGTATGCCATATTGTACACACTAGAAATATTTGTATTTGGATCTTCAATCAAAGCTTTGAATTCTTTGACAAAACTTTCTCTAAAAAATTCATATCTTTTTATTTTATAAAGAATATATTATTAAATCCCATATTTTCTTCTATATCTTTACTGCTTAATATCTCATGAAATTTATTTCTAATTATATCATCGATTATCAAGTATTTCCCTTAATGATTCAATTGATAGTATTTTGTATCGTACAGAAAAAAATCATTTTATCAACAAATAGTTTATTTATTAGTAAGCAATCAATAAACTAAAATATTATATTAAATATTGTCATATGCTGTTATAATCACTTTTTTAGCCACTAATATTTAAACAATGAAACTATCTGATTTTGACTTTGATTTACCAAGCGAACTGATCGCACAATATCCATCTAGTGAACGTGATAACTCAGATTTACTAATTGCTGTTACGCCGCCTATTAAAACCAAATTCTACAACATAATAGATTACTTAAAAGAAGGGGACTTATTAGTCTTTAATAATAGTAAGGTAATAAAAGCAAAGTTAAATTTGGGGACAAATATTACAATAAATTTGAATCAAAAATTATCAGATGATAGTTGGTCGGCTTTTGCTAAACCAGCTCGAAAGCTTCATGTAAATGATGAATTTTATTTTGATAATCATAAGGTAATTATTACCGAAAAACTTGCAATGGGTGAGATTAAAGTAAAATTTGAGCTTAATGATATTTCTGTATTCGAGTTCTTAAATAAATACGGTGAGATGCCGCTACCAGTTTATATTAGGCGTTCACACTCATTATGTCATCCCGTGGCTACGACCACGGGATCCAAAACATATTTAAATAATGACTGGATACCGTGGTCAAACCACGGGATGACAAACACTCAAAACGACAACGACCGCTATCAAACTGTCTATAGCCAAATAGAAGGTTCAGTTGCAGCACCGACAGCAGGCTTGCATTTTACAAAGGATATACTTGATAAGCTTAAGGCAGAAGGCATACAAGCCACATTTTTAACATTACATGTGGGAGCTGGAACTTTTTTACCTGTAAAAACCGAAAATATTCATGAACATAAAATGCATACCGAATATTGCTCTATTACTCCTGACACTGCTGAAATTATCAATAAAGCAAAGCAAGAAGGGAAACGTATTATCGCAGTCGGCACTACAACACTTAGAACACTTGAGAGTTCTTGCAATAACGGCATCGTAAAAGCAGGTAGCTTTAAAACCGATATTTTCATAACCCCAGGTTTTAAATTTCAAACAGCCGATATGCTACTTACTAATTTCCATTTTCCTAAATCTACTTTATTTATGCTTATATGTGCTTTTGCCGGATTTAAAGAGATGCATGAATTATATAAATATGCTATAAAAGAAGCAATGCGTTTTTTTAGCTACGGCGATGCAACGCTTTTATGTAGGAAATGATAATCACAACCGTCATTGCGAGCAACTAAAATGAGCGTGGCAATCTAGCAAAAATAACAAAAAATGCTAAAGGTTAGCATTTTTCACTGGATCCCGTGGTCAAACCACGGGATGACGGAGGTGAAATTGATCCACGCAACAAAGCCTTCCTGCTTTTAGCTAGGAACGACATTTTAGAAAAAACCTATAACAAACTAGATAAAAAATATTTTGGATGATTAAATCCTCTACTTCATTAATACGAGATTCAAAACAAACTGCTTTACGAGAAGAATTAAAACAGCTGGCAGCAGCACTTAATAAGCCTAAAAGTTTATTCAAATTCTTTAATCAAAACAACTTAGAAAGCGGAATTTATTTATACGGTCCGGTGGGCAGCGGTAAAACTATGCTCATGAATTCTTTTTGTGAAGAATTAACCACACCTAAAATAATAATACATTATCAGAACTTTATGCAGGAAATTCATAAATCTATGCATAAATTACAAACAGCAAATCAGAAAGATATCATCCCTAAAATTGCTAAAAACTATACTAAACAAACTAAAGTGTTATGTATAGATGAGTTTGAAATTAAAGATATTACTGATGCAATGATAATCGGTAGATTATTTAATGAATTAATAAAGCAAAATATTTTTATTTTTATAACTTCTAACACGAGTCCCAATAATCTGTACAAAGACGGATTACAACGAGAATCTTTCTTACCTTTTATAAAGATAATCAATAATACATTTTATGTTAAATATCTAGATAATCAACATGATTATCGATTTGATAAAGCGTTAAGAGTTAAAGAGGCAAGGATAATTTATCCTTTAACTTTAGAAAACCAAAACAAACTTGAAAAAATTATCACGGATATTAGTGATAATAATCTTGCTCCTCAAAATATACAGGTTCTAGGTAGAGAAATATCCTTTCAAAAAGTGCATAAAAGAATATTAGTAACAGATTATAATGAATTATTTACAAGAGGCTTAAGCTATATCGATTATGTTAATATTTGCCAAAATTTTAACGTTATTATAGTGGGGAACGTTCATACTATCGATTCTAACGATACAAATACAGCCGTTAGATTTATCAACTTTATCGATAATGCCTATTTCTATAAAATACTCTTATTTATGAGCCTAGAAGATAACCCAAATAAAATATATCAAGGTTCAGCACGAGCCGCAGAATTTAAACGCACTATTTCAAGACTAAATGAAATGAATAGCGAATCTTATTTATTAAATAATGATTTTAAGAATTAACTTCAATTTTCGCTAAAAAAGCTCTTTAATTACTAATTAAAATTTATTTACAGATGACCTCTAAGAAACTTAATAAATTCATCAATATTGATCTTTATATCATCTTCTAAATGCTCTTCTGTTGTCTGATGATCTACATAAAAAGGATAATAATCGCATGACATATAATTTGCCATTCTTTTATAAAAACTTCTAGAGGGAGTTGTACCGTGATCAATCTCTACTACTTTGCATTTTGGAGCCGCAAAAATAAAGTTAGCAAATCCTGATCCGTGCGATCCAACTATTATTTTTGCTTTATTAAAAAGCTGGGCCTGTTCATACGGGAAGGATAGCTCTAGATATATTACTTTCAAACCGGATCTCTCAATTTTTTCTATTAATTCCTCTTCATTAACTATTTTTCGGGTAGAAGCGTATTTACGAGAAATATATATTTTATCGTATGCTTTACTATTATCTTTAATAAAAATATTTCTTAAATCTTTTTTTAACCATAAAGGCAAAGGTGTACCTTTTACCGGAATAAACGGTACAGATGGAACAATTAGTCTAGTAGCTTGAATTATACAGTCACTATTTACTACAAAAAGCTTATCTTCCGGTATATTTAAATAATTTAATACTATTTCTAATGACTTAATTTGCCATGAATATTTTAAATTATTAATAGAGATACGATCATATTCAAGAGCTGATTCTTTTAATATAATTAATCTAGGCAAAATTTGTAGCAGCCAATGATACCAATTTTCAGAACCAAAAGATAAAATTACTGCTAATTTTCCATTAAAATATAAAGGATTTTCAGTATTAATATCTCGTTTTTTTAATAAACGATGTTGATCACCTAAGCTTGTTTGAGTATCTTGTAGAATATAACCTTCTTGAGTTAAAATTCCACCTTCATCAGTATTTTTTTTCTTTAAATAGCTTTTTAATTTCTATGTTAGATTTTAGCGATTCTATGGAAATAAATTGATGTTTATTCTTTAATGCGTAAGCATTACTAATATAGAGAAAGGTAAAAATTATGAATATAAAATATTCTCATAAAGAGAAAGAAAGGTAATTAACAATTTGCATTGCAAGCTTGGCAGCGACTTACTCTCCCATGCCTTATGACATAGTACCATTAGCGCTATGAGGTTTCACATTCGAGTTCGGGACGGGATCGTGTGTTTCACTCATGCTATAACCACCAAGCTAGCAATACAAACTTTTAAAAAGATAGATTTGTATTATAGTTTGCTGTTAATGTTGTTGCACAACTCAAAAAAATTCTCAACATCATATCTTAACTTTTACTACAATACTCAGCAAAATAATTTTCGCTGGATATCGTGGCAGGGGCTACAGTATAACATTAGTTATGCAATAACATTTTTATTAGTTGATAAAACTATTTAACCTGATAACTTTGTGAGTAGATACTACACTCTTATAGCATTAACACTATATGCATATGTAATCTCACAGCAAAGTAAATCAATCGAGCTATTAGTATCGGTTAGCTACACACATTACTGTGCTTCCACACCCGACCTATCAACGTGGTGGTCTTCCACGGCTCTAATGGGGAAGTCTAGTTTTGAGGTGGGTTTCCTGCTTAGATGCATTCAGCAGTTATCCCTTCCGTACTTAGCTACCCAGCTGTGCCGTTGGCACGACAACTGGTCCACCAGGGGTACGTCCACCTCGGTCCTCTCGTACTAAAGGCAGATCCTCTCAAACTTCCTACACCCACGGCAGATAGGGACCGAACTGTCTCACGACGTTCTAAACCCAGCTCACGTACCACTTTAATCGGCGAACAGCCGAACCCTTGGGACCTTCTCCAGCCCCAGGATGTGATGAGCCGACATCGAGGTGCCAAACGATTTCGTCGCTATGGACGCTTGGAAATCATCAGCCTGTTATCCCCGGAGTACCTTTTATTCGTTGAGCGATGGCCCTTCCACTCGGGACCACCGGATCACTATGACCGACTTTCGTCTCTGCTCGTCTTGTCAGACTCGCAGTCAGGCTAGCTTATGCCATTGCACTCTAAAAGTTGATTTCCGACCAACCTGAGCTAACCATCGCGCGCCTCCGTTACTCTTTGGGAGGCGACCGCCCCAGTCAAACTACCCACCATGCATTGTCTCGGATCCTGATTCAAGGATCTCGGTTAGATGTCAAGCACCAAAAGGGTGGTATCTCAAGGGTGACTCCACAAAGGCTGACGCCTTCGCTTCGTAGTCTCCCACCTATCCTGCACATCTGATTCCTAACACCAGTGCAAAGCTATAGTAAAGGTTCACGGGGTCTTTCCGTCTGACCGCGGGAACTCCGCATCTTCACGGAGAATTCAATTTCGCTGAGTCGATACTGGAGACAGTGGGGAAATCGTTACGCCATTCGTGCGGGTCGGAACTTACCCGACAAGGAATTTCGCTACCTTAGGACCGTCATAGTTACGGCCGCCGTTCACTGGGACTTCAATTCAGAGCTTGCACCCCTCCTTTTAATCTTCCAGCACTGGGCAGGCGTCAGACCCTATACATCGTCTATTGACTTTGCAGAGCCCTGTGTTTTTAATAAACAGTCGCTACCCCCTAGCTTGTGCCACCTGCACATGGTTGCCCATATACAGGTCATCTTTCTTCCGAAGTTACAGATGCAATTTGCCTAGTTCCTTCAGCATCGTTCTCTCAAGCGCCTTGGTATACTCTACCTGCCCACCTGTGTCGGTTTCGGGTACGGTCTATAATGAAGGTGTTATTTCCTGGAAAATATTCACCGCACAATCAATCCAATAAGACTGTACAATTTACTATTTTCGTCACATCCTTCAGGTTCAGGAATATTAACCTGATTCCCATCGATTACGCCTTTCAGCCTCATCTTAGGGGCCGACTAACCTTGCGCAGATTAACTTTACGCAAGAACCCTTGGACTTTCGGCGAGAATGTTTCTCACATTCTTTATCGCTACTTATGTCAGCATTCTCACTTCCGATACCTCCAGCAAACCTCACGGTTCACCTTCGCAGGCTTACGGAACGCTCCGCTACCATTTATGCCAAATGCATAAACCCGCATCTTCGGTACATGACTTGAGCCCCGTTACATTGTTGGCGCAAGAAAACTTATTTAGACTAGTGAGCTATTACGCTTTCTTTAAATGATGGCTGCTTCTAAGCCAACATCCTAGTTGTTTTGGTCTTCTCACATCCTTTAACACTTAGTCATGATTTAGGGACCTTAGATGGCGGTCTGGGCTTTTTCCCTCTCGACTATGGACCTTAGCACCCATAGTCTGTCTGCTATGCTGTACTCATCGACATTCGGAGTTTGATTGAGTTTGGTAAGTCTGTGGGACCCCCTAGCTCATTCAGTGCTCTACCTTCGATGGTAATCGCTATAACGCTCTACCTAAATAGATTTCGCGGAGAACCAGCTATATCCGAGTTTGATTGGCCTTTCACCCCTAACCACAGCTCATCCCCTACTTTTTCAACAGTAGTGGGTTCGGTCCTTCAGTGGATTTTACTCCGCTTTCAACCTGGCCATGGCTAGATCACCCGGTTTCGGGTCTAATTCATCTAACTAAACGCCCTATTCAGACTCGCTTTCGCTACGCCTACACCTAACGGCTTAAGCTTGCTAGATAAACTAAGTCGCTGACCCATTATACAAAAGGTACGCCGTCACAAGACATATAAATACGCTTGCTCCGACTGCTTGTAAGCATTTGGTTTCAGATACTATTTCACTCCCCTTGTCGGGGTACTTTTCACCTTTCCCTCACGGTACTTGTTCACTATCGGTCACTAGAGAGTACTTAGGCTTAGAGGGTGGTCCCCCTATGTTCAAACAGGATTTCACGTGTCCCGCCTTACTCAAGGACTTCAAACTTTTTACCTATACGGGACTATCACCCTCTATGGTCAACCTTTCCATGTTGTTTTAGTTATTTTTTTGAAGCCACTGGCCTGGTCCGCGTTCGCTCGTCACTACTAACGGAGTCTCGGTTGATGTCCTTTCCTCCAGCTACTTAGATATTTCAGTTCGCTGGGTTTGCCTCATATAGCTATGTATTCACTATACAATACCTAATAAATTAGGTAGGTTTCCCTATTCGGAAATCTTCGGATCAAAGTTTATTCGCAACTCCCCGAAGCTTATCGCAGCGTATTACGTCCTTCATCGCCTTCTAGTGCCAAGGCATCCACCAAATGCTCTTATTATATTTACTTATGCTTTTAACTTGAGATTACACAATGCATACAGAATTAATTTCACAATTATTTTTCTTATTTTCAGCATCTACTCACGATATAAATTTTTATTATCGCGGTGTATTTAGTTTTTAGCTTTATCAACTTTTTAAACAGCTACAAAGTTTTACGTTTCAAACTTTGTGTGATGATTTTATATCTATATTTTTAAAGCTTGTCAAACACTAATTTCAAATAATTTTAATTTTATTTCTTATGAGAGGGCTTAAAGTTATTTTAACCTCTTTTTAAAGTAGGCTTTGTCGGCTTTTTGTTTAGATTTGTGGTCCCTAATTGTGTATCTACCTTACCGCCTAAATCTTCAAACAAAAATCTGCCTTTTTGTAAAATATGATTTACTGCTGTCATTTCTCCTTCTCTGTTTATCAAACCGCTTTGAGTTTTAACCCATAATAATTTACCGTCTTTTCTAAAGACTGGATTTTCATCAATTGCAAAATCTTTAGTTATACTTAAATTACTGTTCTTATCAAATTTACCTAAAATATTTTTCTGTAAATCAGCAAATACGGCATGAGCGTATAATTTTGAAATTTCTTTTATTTGCTTTGGATCGTTTATATGTTCGCCGGCTTTGTTAATAAAGCCGCTAATTTCATATTGAGATGTTTTACCATGTGGAGTTTTTTTCACAAGAAATTGAGTTTCCGTAAGTAGCTTAGTTTGATCCTCTACTTCATCATCTACTATATTAATTACTTTCCTTTTTAAAGAATAAATATCACTATTCTTTTCAAACTTTGAGGTAAACTCCTTAACGTCTCAATTATCATTAAACCTAACTTCTTTTTTATCTTTACCCATAATAATACTCTTATTTTAATACTGTATCTTTTAAAATATTTGTACCACGTAAAAATTCTTCTATATTCAAAGCTTTTTTACTCTCTTGCTGAAGTTTTTTCACTCGTAATATACCGCTTCCACAAGCTATTTCCAGCTTATCGCTAATAACGGTACCGGAAGTAAAGTGATGATCCGCATTTAAATATTCTGCTTCAAGGATTTTAATTATTTTATCATTATAACTAAAATATGCTCCGGGCCAAGGATTCATGCCCCTTATTTTACAATCTATTTTATATGCGGATTCATGCCAATTAATTTTTCCTTCTTCTTTAGTTAATTTATGAGCACACGTAACGCCGTCACTTGGCTGTGTTATTGGTACTATATTATCGATATTTGCAAGTGTTTTAATTAATAACTCCGCTCCGAGATTTGCACATTTGTTATGCAGTTCTTCCAATGTTATTCTTTCTTCTAAATCAAAATCTTCTTTCATCAATATATCACCTGTATCAAGCCCTGTATCCATACGCATAATACATACACTACTTTTCCGGTCACCCTCTATAATAGTACGCTGCAGAGGAGCCGCTCCTCTGTGACGAGGCAAATCGGATGGATGGATATTAAGACAGCCGTATTTCTTAGCTTCTAATATAGCTTTCGGCACAATAAAACCATAGGCAATAACAACTATAATATCAGCATTAACTTTATTAATTAGATTTATTATTTCATCATTACGAAGAGTAGAAGGAGTATAAACAGGAATTTGATGCTCAAATGCTAATTGATGTATTGGAGATTTAGCTAAGTTAAGTCCTCTGCCCTTAGCTTTAGGTTGCTGTGTAAAAACAGCTTTAACTTCGTGATGAGTTATAAGTTTTTTAAGAGCGGGAACAGCGAATTCAGGCGTTCCCATAAAGATTACTTTCACACTATATTATTTTTGAGTTTCTTAAGCTTACGAAGTACTACATCTCGTTTTAAATTACTTAAATAATCAATCATAAGCTTACCTTCTAAATGATCATACTCATGCTGGATAACTCTTGCAAGCCAATCATTTGCTTTAAGCTCTTGCGATTTACCATGATAGTCTAAATACCTAATCTTTATAGATTCCGGTCTTGCCACCTCAATACGTTGCTCCGGTAATGAGATACAACCTTCGTTAGCCGTAACTAGCTCTTCTGCTTTTTCTATTATTTCAGGATTCACTATAAAAAGCGGATAAAAATCTTTTGGTCTTGCTACCGAATCATGATCTTGTATATCAATTACTAAAATACGTTTCAATACCCCTACTTGTACTGCTGCAAGCCCTGCACCGTCTTCATGGTACATAGTTTTAAGCATATCATCCATAAATTTTCGTGTTTGATCGGTAAACTCTAAAACCGGCTGAGATTTCTGCTTTAATCTTTCATCAGGTGCCGTTACTATCGGTAATATTGACATAATTAAATCTTAATATGTAATTTTAATATACTATAAAATCACCAAAATGTAAAGAAAGCAAACCTGCCTAATTCCGGCAATAGTTGCATAATAAACTCACCTATTTGCAATAATTTGTCGAATTAATAATATTTAGTAAAAAATAATAGCAAATATCAGATAACATGTTAATAAATAAGGCTTGCATAAAATTAAGGAGGAATAATAATGCATTGGGGTGATATTGAAGAAATTGCCGAACAACTCGAAGAACATTGTAGCGATCAGTATAATGAAAAAAAAATTTCATTATTAAAGCTAGAGAAACTGATTAGAGATTTAAAGGACTTTGAAGATGGAGAGAAAAAAGTCGAAGAAGTTACATTAGAAGAAATTTTAGACAAATGGGAAGAATTACGTGAAGAAATTAGAGAAATCGATTAAGTAGCTTTTGAGTTATTTTCAGACATTTATAAATTAACTTTATAAAAATACATTATAATCAATAAAAATATAGCAACTGCCTGAAAAAAAACCCTTAAAGTCATTAACTTTGAACTAAATTTCTTATCAAACTTTCCTTCGATAGCCATCGATACTACCCCTATAATAAGAACCGCAACGGTTAAACCAATCGCAATTAATAACCACATCATAATTTATTACCAATATATCACTTTCCACACAAAGATTATATGCTTTTTCTCTTTTAAATCAATTATATAATATTTGAGATTTGATTAAAAAATTCACTAATTCTTCGTAAAAAATAATAATTCAAGGAACACACATATCTAATTTATCAAATATAGATAATTCAACAATTACTTTAAAAGCAAAAGAGATATTAGGCTCTTGCGTTCTTATTAATTTTTGCTCAAAAATATCTAAAAATACAAATAATTTAATTTTCTGCACGCAAGAACCTAGAGTATTTTGAGAAACCTCGTCCTATTGCTAAAATATTTATTAATGCTCACGGTGGAACATGACTTGCTCTGTGCAAATTTGCTTAAATTAAGCTTTCTGAGTTACACTATATATATTATCTATCAGTTTAACAAAAGCACCATTTCCTAAAACATTAGCACAAGTGATCACAGGATCAAATAAGATATAAAGAGCTGTAATCAGAGACATCATATTAGTATTAAAACCTAGATATTGTTCAAGTATAGGGAGCATTACAATAATTCTACCACCTGGTATAGCTGCTACTGAAAATTTTGCCAATACAAAATAAAAAGTAAAATAATTAAATAAAGTAGGTTCAGCTAATCCATAACTTTTTAGTATAGCATAAGCCAAAATCGATATGGCAAAACAATCGCCAACAAGATGAATATTGACTGTTATTGGTCAACGGTACGAGCGAGTGCTTTATTATTTGTATTATTTTCCGCTCCTATTATACTAAGTGGCATACTTATAACACTAGACATTGCACTAAATCCACTTATAGACGCTGGCATCATATTACTAAGACTAGCTATACATTCCTTAACTCGACAGTTACTTAAAATAAAATAAGCAAGAAAGATATAACCAAACTGAGCAAATACGATCGTCACAAAAATGAACATATAATCTTTAATAATTATATCTAATACTTCATCAAACTGTAGTTTTACGATAAAGCCCATTATAAATAAGGGCATTATATAGATCAACAATCGCAATATTTTTGCAACAAATGCTTCTAGCTTACAAGCCAATCCAATTGCAACTTCAGCACACAATTTTGAGGAAATAAAGCCTAAGATAATACTACTAAATACGATTTTATCATTAGAAATAATATTAGGAAAATTAAGCAACCATAAAGGCTTTAAACTATCATTTTCTATAGGAGAGATCATTGATAAAGCGAATTGATATATGTATATACCTACATAATGACTTATGAAGGTAGAACAAACATTAGACCCACATACTAGTAATAATATTAAGAAAACTATACGTGTTGCATCTTTGGCTAGCATTACAACAGATTTAAAAAGTAAACCAAAAATAATTAAAGGCAGAAATAATCCAATTATAGAAATAGATAGACTTATTGAATACAATAACCTTTGTACTTCTAAACTCATTAGTGGGTTTAACAATATGATAGCTATGATAATAGCCATTTTCTAGAAGTTCTTTTGGGGGGGGTATTGTTAACTAAAAGCAGATCAATTAATAAATTAACGTCCCGCAATCTCAGGAGTTTTATTATTTCATGAGATTGCCACGTAGCCTATGGCTGCTCGCAAGGCATTGTTGCGTGAAGCAATTTCACCTCTGTCATCCCGTGGCTTGACCACGGGGTGACACAGTGGGTTTTACCGGTCCACGCAACAATACCTCCTCGCAATGACGACTTAGGTATCTATGCAAAATGCTTTCGCAAGAATGACATCGAGAGCTTTTTAAGAGCTATGCGGGAATAACAACGCCTCAGCCCTTACACCTCTTCAGATTGCTCTAATCCCTCTTCCTCTAACTCACTATCTTCTTCACTTTCAGCAGTTTCAGCAATTAAAGAGACAGACACGACTTTTTCACCATCATCTAGCTTAAATAGGATTACGCCGCTAGTGTTACGTCCCGTAATACGTACTGACTCAAGTTTACAGCGAATTAACTTACCGCTATTGGTAATCAGCATTAACTCATCATCCATTTTAACCGGCATAACACCGACGACTAAACCAGTTTTGTCGTTAATATCCATATTGATTATACCGCTACCGCCACGGTCAGTAATTCTATAGCCATAAGCTGAGCTTCTCTTACCAAAACCGTTCTCAGTTACGGTTAAAATGAATTCTTCGGAATTTGCCATTTCTACAATAGCCGGGGCAGTTAAGCTTACGCCAAGTTCTTCAGGATTAAACGCCTCACCTTTAGCAATCTCTAATCTCTGCTCCCACGGCACGGATAAATAAGCATCTCTATCCTCTTTTGTACTACTAATACCTTTAAGCACAGTCATAGAAATTACGGAATCCTCTTTGGCAAGCTTCATACCTCGTACCCCATCAGAAGTACGGCTCTTAATAACACGCAGCGATTCAACAGGGAATCTTAAAGCTTTACCGGCTTTGGTAGCAAGTAAAATATGCTCGTCTTCTTTACATGGTTTTACGTCTATTAATTTATCGTCCTCATCAAGCCTAATAGCAATTTTACCGTTCGACTGAAGCTTTTTGAAATCTAATAAATCACTTCTTCTGATATTACCTTTGGCAGTTGCGAACATAATGTTCAAATTATCCCTCTCATCCTGATTTTCAGGTAGCGGCATAATATTCGTAATATGCTCATTTGCTTTCAGCGGTAATATATTAACCATCGGTCTACCCTTACCCTGCGGATTACTTAAAGGCAGTTTATACAGTTTTAAACTATAAACCTGACCGATATTTGAGAAGAACAACATAGGAGTATGGGTACTACCGACAAAAACTTGCGTGGTAATATCTTCATCACGCATTGAAAGCCCTGATCTTCCTTTACCGCCACGTTTTTGCGCACGATAGCTACTTAGAGGTACACGCTTGATATACCCGCCAAACGTTACGGTTACAACCATTTCTTCACGCTGAATTAAATCTTCTATATCTTGATCAAATTCGCCGAATTCAATTGAAGTAAGACGAGGAGTCGCAAATTCTTCTTTAACTTTAATGAGCTCTTCCTTTAAAATTTCAAGTAACCTTGTACGAGAGCCAAGTATATTAAGATATTCGGTGATTTCCGTAATGAGGTTCTTTAAATCCTCTTCAAGCTTGTTTTTCTCCATAGCGGTCAGGCGTTGCAATCTCATTTCTAAGATTGCCTTAGCTTGCACTTCGGTAAAGTTACATTTACCCTGCTCGTTTAACATTGCTTTATCATCAACCAACTTTACAAGAGGTAGGATATTTAATGCTTCCCACTGACGAGCCATTAATTCTTGTTTAGCTGCATTCGGGTCATTTGAAGCTTTAATAATACGTATTATTTCATCGATATTACTAACGGCAATAGTTAGTCCTAGTAAAATATGAGCTCTATCTCTTGCTTTATTGAGTAAATATATAGTACGGTTAGTAATTACTACTTCCCTAAAACTAACGAAAGCTGCAATTACTTCTTTCAAATTCATCACTTTCGGTAGCCCGTCTTTAAGAGCAAGCATAATAACACCGAAGCTAGTTTGTAGCTGCGTACATGCGTATATTTGATTTAAGACTACTTCAGCAACTACGTCTTTCTTTAACTCAATCAAAATCCTTACACCGTTTTTATTCGATTCATCACGTAAATCACTTATACCTTCTATACGCTTTTCCTTAACCATTTCAGCGATTTTCTCAACGAGCCTTGCCTTATTTACCATATACGGTATTTCGGTAATAATAATTGCTTGACGGCTATTACCGATATTCTCAATCTCGGCTCGACCTCGCATAATGATACTACCTCTACCGGTAAGATATGCCGATCTAATACCGCTAATGCCTAAAATCATTGAACCTGTAGGAAAATCCGGTCCTTTAACAACTTCAAGTAAATCTAATATTTCTATATCGTTATTATCTATATATAAACAGCACGCATCGATAACCTCACCAAGATTATGAGGCGGGATATTAGTTGCCATACCGACCGCAATGCCTCCGCTACCGTTCACCAATAAATTGGGAAACATTGCAGGAAGTACGGAAGGCTCTTCTTCAGAACCATCGTAATTAGGGTTAAAGCTGACAGTCTCTTTATCGATATCCTCTACGAGCTTATACGAAACTTTGGCCATTCGAGATTCGGTATATCTCATTGCTGCCGCCGCATCACCATCCATCGAACCGAAATTACCCTGCCCGTCTACAAGCGGTAAACGCAAGGAAAAATCTTGTGCCATACGTACTAACGCGTCGTAAATAGCACTATCGCCGTGCGGATGGTATTTACCCATCACGTCACCGACTATTCTAGCGGATTTTCTATAAGGTTTACTAGCATGATTACCGGCTTCATGCATGGAATAGATAATTCGGCGATGTACCGGCTTTAAGCCGTCCCGCACGTCCGGTATAGCTCTACTTACTATAACGCTCATAGCATAATCAAGATAAGATACTTTCATCTCATCTTCGATATTTACCGGTACTAAATTAGAAGAAGATTTATCAGTCACGATTACTTAGCCTTAAATTTAATGAATTATATTTAATAATAGAGACATAATAAATTTCTTTCAAGGATTGCTTGTATTTATAATCGTGGCATTGTTTCTAAGTTACCGATGTCATTGCTGCGGGACATTGTTGCGCGGATGCCGATGTCATTCCTGCGAAAGCAGGAATCTAGTTTTTTAAGCAAATTATATACTAAATTTTTATGTAATTTTCTTTGTTTTATCATTTTTTACTGGATTCCCGCTTGCGTGGAAATGACATAAACGAACCATACAACAAGGCCTTTAGTCGCTTACAATGACGACATCAACCGTTTCTATGCAATAACATAATCGTAAAAGTTAACAAACTTTATTATATATTAGAATTATTTTATACTTTCTAAATATAATGAACGCTGCTCTATTCTTGTTATCTCATCTACCGTTACCTGTTCTGCTAACCTTTGTTTAAACTTAGATCTTAGTTTTTCTAAATCTTTATTTTTCTTAGAGAACGGTAATATTTTAGATAATAATTTATTATTTTTGTTGAACATGTAGTTGCTCCCGTGATTACACTTAAATTGCTCAAGTTTTAACCACCGAAGATTTTAACTTCGGGTGGTTGGGACGTTCAAAGAACCGTCACAGAACAGTTATAATAGCTTTTAGGTTTAAAGCTTACACTTTAAACCTTGTACATAGCTACCTATCCCCCGACCATGAAGTCGAGGATTATACCATTTATACGGCTGATAATACCGCTTAGGATAGAGGCTTTGAAACCCCGGAATAACGTCACCGCTATTCTTGCAAGAGATTTTAGCCAATTTTTTGAAATATCAATTAGCTATCCATGTCATTCCTGCGTGGATCAGTTTTTTTGTCATTGCGAGGAAAATTACATAGTAATTTGACGCAGCAATCTTGAGAAGAATTCCTGAGATTGCCACGCTCACTAACGTTCGCTCGCAATGACGACTTGATATCCACGCAACAAAACCTCCGCGGGAATGACATCGAGCTGGTTTTACCACACCACTTAACAAAGCTTGTAGTTGATATAATGATAAATTTTAAGAATGTTCCTCTTCTTGCTGTTTATACCAAAGTTCGGCATAATAGCCTTTGTGCTGTAGCAAGGTTTTATGGTTGCCCCGCTCAACTATATAACCGTTATCTAAAACGATAATCTCATCTGCATCGATAATAGTTGAGAGTCTATGGGCAATGATAAGGGTAGTATGGTGAGCCGAGATCTCTTTAAGGCGTGCTTGAATTAGCTTTTCGGCTTTAGTATCAAACGAACTTGTTGCCTCATCAAAAACATATATTGCTGGATTTTTTAAGATGGTTCTTGCAATTGCAATACGCTGTTTCTCACCGCCCGAAAGCTTTAAGCCTCTCTCGCCTACCTGCGTCTCATACCCTTCGGGTAACGTGCTAATAAACTCATGAATATGAGCATTTTTTGAGGCTGCTATAACTTCATCGTAGCTTGCTGCATTATTACCGTATGCGATGTTGTAATATATCGCGTATCGTTAAACAGTAACGTATCTTGCGGGACAATTCCAATAGATTTACACAGCGATTGTTGCATGACTTCTCTTATATCCTGACCATCAATAGTAATATTGCCGCTATTAATATTGTAAAACCTAAAAAGCAAGCGTGATATCGTCGATTTCCCTGCCCCGCTACTACCGACTACTGCTAAAGTTTTACCGCTCTTGATCGTAAAACTTATATTATGTAAAATCGGACGTTCCTGATTATAAGCAAAGCTAACATTATCGAAACTAACCGCACCTTTTAAGATAATTAGCTCCTTAGCGTTCAAAGCATCCTCTACTTCTACAGGTATATCATATATCAAGCAGCTTAAACATATCTTCCATACTAACTAGAGCGTTTTTAATTTCTCTATAAGCAAAGCCAAATATTGAAAGTAGAATTGATAGCTGAAATAGATAAGTATTAACCATTATTAAATCGCCGACGGTCATTTTATTTTGGTTAATAGCATTTGCTGAAAGTATCATAAGGCTAACAAGCCCTAAGGATATTATAACATCCTGCCCGATATTTAAAATCGATATGCTGTTAGTAGTTTTAGTAGCTGATTTTTCATAAGTTTGTAAAACCTCATTAAACTTTATCGCCTCATATTCTTCATTACCGAAATATTTAACGGTCTCAAAATTCAGTAAACTATCGATTGCTCTATTATTGGCGGTGTTATCGCTTTGGTTTATTTCCCTTGCAAAAGAAATACGCCAAATACTGATTAGGCAAGTATAACCAACATAAACTATCATTGTTATTAAAATAGTTACGGCAAACCAAATACTGTAAACATACCATAACATCCCGCTTACTAATATAATTTCTACGCTTGTCGGAAAAATATTAAATAACGAATACCGCAGTACCACTTCAATACCTTTAGTACCACGCTCTATTGACCTACTTAAGCCCCCTGTTTTTCTAGTAATGTGAAAACGCATACTTAAAGCATGTACTTAAAGACATTTAGAGCAACTAAGCGAGTTGCTTGATGCCCTACTTTTGAAAAAATGATATTTCGTAATTCACTGTTGAACAAGTATTTTTGTTCCGCCATATGCAACAATAATCCCGATCATAACCGAAAGAGCAAAGTTTTTATTTAGCCCATTTATTATATATTTATAAACAATAGGAACGAAAATATTTATTACTTTAGCTATGACTAGACAAATAAGAGAGGTAACAATACGCAGGCGTATATCAAAATCCTTCGACCATAAATACGGCAGAAGTAGAGAGAATGAATTTTTGCGAGTTTTGTTTTTGAACATTTTAAAGTTTTGGTAGTTTTCAGCATCATTGCAAGCGGGCATTGCTCGCGTGGATACTAAATCGTCATTGCGAGCGACCGTAGGGAGCGTGGCAATCTCATAAAATAATAACAAACTCCTTAGATTGCTTCGTCAATTACTTCGTAATTTCCTTGCAATGACGTTTTTATTAATTACGCTCCGGCAGCAGGTGAAGTCGTCTTTGGCTGATTTTCTAACAGCTTATCTAACCTTCCCTCTTTTTCAAGATCAAACAGAGCATCACAACCACCAACATGCATATTATCTATAAATATCTGCGGGACGGTCTTTTTTCCACCGGATTTCTTAATAAATTTTTCTTTCTCTTCCTGAGTAAAATTACTTACTTCAATTTCCTCATAAGCAACATTTTTCTCATCAAGCAATGCTTTAGCTTTTATACAATAAGGACAACTAGCGAGAGTATAAACAATAATTGTGTGTAATATAGCTTTATTCATAATGTTATATTTTTTTGTTAGATTTTAATATATTATCTTAAACTATAGTTTTTAAAGCAAGTAAAAATGCATGAATAATTTTTCTATTATCTCAGAATATAAACCGGCAGGCGATCAACCAAAAGCAATAGATGAAATTATAGCAGGGTTAAGTAGCAAAAAACGCTCACAAATGTTGCTTGGTATTACGGGATCAGGCAAAACCTTTACTATGGCAAATATTATAGAGAGAACTAATCGTCCTACTCTTATTATGGCTCATAATAAAACTTTAGCTGCCCAAATCTATTCAGAGATGAAATCGCTTTTTCCAAAGAATGCCGTTGAATACTTTGTCTCATATTATGATTATTACCAGCCCGAAGCTTATATAGCACGCACCGATACTTTTATAGAAAAAGACTCATCAATTAACGAACAAATTGATTTAATGCGTCATGCTGCTACAAGATCGCTATTAGAGCGTCGTGACGTTATAGTAGTTTCTTCCGTTTCCTGTATTTACGGCCTTGGCTCTCCCGATTTATATTACCAAATGATGGTTAATCTAGAGCCTGGTCAAAGCTACCCTCGTGATCAGCTACTAAACGATTTGATAAATCTACAATATGAGCGTAACGATATCGGATTTGAGCGTGGCTGTTTTAGAGTTAAAGGCGACAACATCGATATTTTCCCCTCACATTACAGCGATAAAGCTTGGCGTTTATCGTTTTTCGGTAATGAACTCGAATATATCCATGAATTTGATCCCCTAACAGGTGAAAAACTTGCTAAGCTCGATAAAGCTCTGGTTTTTGGTAATTCACATTTTGTGATGCCTCAAGAAACGGTCAATAATGCCATATCAGGTATTGAAGAAGAATTACAAAAACGCTTAGAGTTTTTAAAGTCACAAGACAAACCACTTGAAACTCAAAGGCTAAATCAACGTACTCAATATGATCTTGAAATGTTAACGGAAACCGGCAGCTGTAAAGGCGTTGAAAACTACTCTCGCTTTTTCACAGGACGTAATGCCGGTGAGCCGCCTCCTACATTATTCGAATACCTACCAGAAGATGCATTATTATTTGTTGATGAAAGCCATGTATCCGTACCGCAAATTAGAGCGATGTATAACGGCGATCGAGCAAGGAAAAAAGTTTTGGTAGAGCATGGGTTTCGTCTACCCTCTGCACTTGATAACAGACCTTTAAAATTTGAAGAATGGGACAAATTTAGACCACAAACTGTGTTTGTATCTGCAACTCCAGGACCGTTCGAGTTAGAAGAAACCGGCGGCACGGTTGTAGAATTGATTATCAGACCTACTGGGCTGCTTGATCCTGAATGTATTATCAAACCCGCTACTAACCAAGTTGAGGATTTAATTAGCGAAATTCAAACCACTATCGCTCAAGGTTTTCGTGTTCTAGTCACCACCTTAACTAAAAAAATGGCAGAAGATTTAACCGCCTATTTGCAGGAGCTAAAATATAAAACTTCTTATTTACATTCTAACGTTCATACTCTAGAACGTATAGAGATTTTACGAGATTTAAGACAAGGTACTATTGATGTTTTAGTCGGTATTAATCTATTAAGGGAGGGGCTTGACATCCCTGAATGCGGCTTAGTTGCTATACTTGATGCAGACAAAGAGGGGTTTTTGCGGTCGGAAGTATCGTTAATACAAACAATAGGAAGAGCTGCAAGAAATAGCGCGGGTAGAGTTATACTTTATGCCGATAAAATGACTAAATCTATCGATAAAGCCGTTAGTGAAACGTTGCGTAGAAGGCAAATTCAGCAAGAATATAATGAAAAACACGGCATAATTCCAAAAACCATCAACTGTGCTATTCACGCTTTAGCAGCATTTGAGAAAATCGATAGTAAGCTTGATAAAAAACAAGCTCATACTTTATTTGATAATCCTGCTAAGCTAAAAACCCATATTGATAAATTAAAGAAAGAAATGCTTAAAGCCGCAAGTAATCTTGAATTTGAACAAGCCGTAAAACTTCGTGATCAGCTAAAAACTCTAGAAGAGGCGGCACTCGAGTTGAGTTAATGGTGTGCGTTGTGGATACCAAAATCGTCATCGTCATTGCGAGGCAAAACTGTAAGTTTTGACAATCTCAGGAGTTTGTTATTATTTCATGAGATTGCCACGCAGCCTATGGCTGCTCGCAATGACTATTCAGTGTCCACACGGGCAATACCATTAACAACACCTAAAACTCCTACGATGATACGGTGATAAGCCATGTATATTAATAGCTTCGATATGTTCTTTGGTACCGTAGCCGGAATTTTTGTGCCATAAATATTGGGGAAATTCAGCACTTAAGTCTAGCATCAAACGATCCCTAGTAACTTTTGCAACAATAGAAGCCGCAGCAATCGATAATGATAAATTATCACCGTTAATTATACTGACAAATCTTTCATCCTTAAACTGCATATTACCGTCAACTAACACTATTTCTGGCTCAAGGCTAAGATTTGCTACAGCAATAGAACAAGCTTTTTTAGTTGCCTCTAATATATTAATATCATCAATTTCGGTATGAGAAATAATAGCAGTTGCCCAAACATAATTACTAGTGATTTGTTCATATAGTAATTCTCTTTTCTTTTTGGAAAGCTTTTTAGAATCTTTAATGCCCGTTATAATATTGGCGTTATCTACTATAACGGCACTTGCTACTACCGGACCTGCAAGCGGTCCTCTACCTGCTTCATCTATACCTGCTACAATACAGTTATGATATTTTTTTTCAAAATGTAATAGATCTACTTCCATAATTGTATTTTTTTAATTTTTGATATATGATAGAGCAGTTTAGAATTACAAAAAAGGAAAAGTGCAAAATTATTTTCAATTATTAGGACTTCCGCAAGAGTATAATATTAATTTAAAGATATTAGAAAAGCAATATTTTGCTATGCAGGTAAAATATCATCCCGATAAAGCAAAAACTTTGCAGGAAAAGGAACAAAATCTAATTACTGCGGCTGAATTAAATAACGCTTACTCTACTCTTAAAGATGCCTTAAAGCGTGCTGAATATATGCTGCTTTTGCAAAATATAAATTTGAATGACGAAAAAACACGTAGTTTACTTTCGCCTCTAGAATTAAGCATATTCTGGGATGAAATGGAAATAATCGAAAATACTATCTTATTTAGTGATTTAGAAAAAATAAAAGACAAATATGAATTAATGAAAAAGCTTGAAATTGATTCTTTAAAACAAGCTTTTGAAGAACAAAATCTATCAGACGCAACTATAAAAACTAGCAAGCTTAAATATATTGGGACATTGCTGCATAAACTGCAAGAAAAAATAAAATCATGCAAATAATAGAAATTAGGGAACCGGAGCAAGCTGATTTTAAGCAAGAACGGCAAATAGCAGTCGGTATCGATTTTGGCACTACTAACTCATTAATAGCTATTGCAGCTAATAGAAAAGTTAAAGTTATTAAATCTATAGATGATAAAGAATTAATCCCAACTACTATAGATTTTACAAGTAACAATTTTACTATAGGTAATAATAAAGGACTGCGTTCTATTAAAAGACTATTCGGTAAAACATTAAAAGAAATTCTAAATACTCCGGCACTTTTTTCGTTAGTTAAAGATTATCTAGATGTAAATAGTAGTGAGCTTAAGCTAAATTTTGCAAATAAACAACTGAGAGTCCCTGAAATTGCAGCAGAAATTTTTATTTACCTAAAAAATCAAGCAGAAGAACAATTAAAGACTAATCTAACTAAAGCAGTAATAACAGTACCTGCACATTTTAACGATGCAGCAAGAGGCGAAGTAATGCTTGCGGCTAAAATAGCAGGTTTTGAAGTATTAAGGCTAATTGCCGAACCTACTGCAGCTGCCTATGCTTACGGCTTAAACAAAAATCAAAAAGGCTGTTATTTAGTATATGACCTAGGCGGCGGTACTTTTGACGTATCTATTCTTAATATACAAGAAGGTATTTTTCAAGTTATAGCAACAAACGGCGATAATATGCTTGGTGGCAACGATATAGATGTAGTAATTACACAATATCTTTGCAATAAATTTGATTTACCTAATTCTATAGATACTTTACAACTTGCAAAAAAAGCAAAAGAAACTTTAACATATAAAGATAGTTTTAATAATGATAATGTATCAATTAATAAGCAAACATTAGAGCAATTAATTTTACCATTAGTAGAACGTACTATCAATATAGCTCAAGAGTGTTTAGAACAAGCAGGAAATCCAAATATAGACGGAGTTATTTTAGTAGGGGGTGCAACCCGCATTCCTTTAATAAAAGACGAGTTATATAAAGCATTTAAAATAGATATTCTATCAGATATCGATCCTGATAAAGCAGTTGTATGGGGGGCTGCATTACAAGCAGAAAATTTAATAGCACCCCATACAAATTCATTATTGATTGATGTAGCACCTTTATCGCTGGGTATGGAATTATATGGCGGTATAGTTGAAAAAATCATCATGCATAATACTCCGATTCCTATTTCGGTCGTAAAAGAATTTACGACTTATGTCGATAATCAAACCGGTATACAATTTCATATATTACAAGGTGAACGTGAAATGGCTGCCGATTGCCGCAGTTTAGCCCGATTTGAGTTAAAGGGACTTCCTCCTATGAAAGCAGGATATATTAGAGCCGAAGTTACTTTTTCTATTGACGCAGACGGTATATTATCCGTTTCTGCTTATGAGAAAATCAGCAATACATCACATGCTATAGAAGTAAAGCCAAATCACAGTATTGATAAAACCGAGATTGATATTATGTTAGAAAACGCGTATAAAAATGCTAAAATAGATTATACTACAAGATTATTACAAGAAGCAGTAATTGAAGCAGAGGCTTTAATCTTTAGCATAGAACGTGCTATAGCGGAATTAACAACTTTATTATCGGAAAGTGAGATATCTATAATTAATTCTTTATTAGATAATATAAAAGAAGCCGTACACGCTAGAGATTGGATCTTAATTAATAATTCTATTAAAGAGTTTAAATCCAAAATAAAAAAATCTATGGATACAAAGTTTAATATAATAATTAATGATTTGCTAAAAGGCAAAAATATCAATCAAATTAAATAGCCTCAGTTATATATAAAATATTATATATAATCGAACTAATTTAGATAAGGAAAAATAAGAAGAATGTCAGGAAAAATAAAAGTAACATTTATTATAAATGATGGAGAAGAAAAAACAGTAGAAGCACCGATAGGGCTTTCTATTTTAGAAATTGCCCATAGTAACGACCTAGACCTTGAGGGAGCTTGTGAAGGATCGCTTGCTTGTGCTACTTGTCACGTTATTTTAGAAGAAGAATTTTACAACAAATTAAAAAAACCTACGGAAGCAGAGGAAGATATGCTTGACTTAGCCTTTGGTCTTACCGATACTTCTAGATTGGGATGTCAAATTATTTTAACCGAAGAATTAGACGGCATAAAAGTACGCCTTCCTGCTGCTACTCGTAATATAAAATTATAATGGATTAAAAAAGTGATACGTAAAATACTTCTTTTTGTGTTTTTAGCCTTTACTATAATATGGTTTGCAACTGCATATACTATAAAAAATAACGTTGTAAGTTTAATGAAGAATTCTGAATCCGATAATCTTAAAATATCTTATAATGTAGTTAAGTTTTCAGGCTATCCTTTTAATTGGAAAATTACCGTAACGGATCCTAAAGTAAAATTAATTGATCATGTAAATTCTAAAGAATTTACATGCGAAAATATTGTCCTAAATATAGCTTTTAGTACTAAAAGAGCCGCTCTTAATTTCGGTCCTTTTATTAGAGAAGTCGATAATTACGGCGACAAAACATTTACCTATGATGTACGCAGCGATGATGACATAAAGGGTATAGGAAAATTTAATAAACCTTTATATAAAATATCAAAAGATGATAATTTAAAAGAAATATTAAAATCAATTCAGTTAAATAATAAAGCATTATTGATATTTAAAGATAATCAAGAAATCTTTAAAATTAATGATTTAGCATTTCTTATAAGAAAACAGAATTTAGCAAGTGAGGAAAATATATCCTTATTTTTAAACATGAATTATTATTCAGAAAAAGATATTTTGAATTTTAAAAATGCTAATTTAGATATTGCTGCTTCTTTAAAATTTGCTGAAGACGGAGAAGATTCAGCTATTTTACAAAATTTTAATATAGAAAGATTTATTTTTACTTGTGATAATGATTCTAAAATTAATTTAAACGGTGATTTACAACTCTTTGCCAATAAATTACCGAAAGGAAAACTATATTTTGAGCTAGAAAATTATAATTCCATAGTTGATAAATTATTACCGAATAATATTATTTTTTCTAAGAAAATAATTAAAACAATTATTGCTAAAGCCATTAATAAAGCTTCCGACGTGCAATTAAATACAGAGCAAAATGATTCAAATTCGGCTTACAAAAATATAGAAAAAGCTAAGTTTGATATTGAGTTTTCAGACAAAGGAATAAATATCGGTGCTATTAATTTATTAGAACTAAAACTTGGTGAACATAAAGAAGACCAAAATACCACAAATAATTCAAATTAGCTTTATGAACAATTTTAAACTAGCGACTATTATTAGCATATTTCTTATTTGCAGTAATATTTATGCTGCTCCAAAAGTCATTAAAATCGGTACCGGCTCTATTTTAAAAGGATATTATGCTATTGGACTTGATTTATGCAAGACTATTACAAATGACGATAAAAATAATGAACATATTAAATGCGAAGTTGTTGCAACAAACGGTAGTATAGAAAATTTAAAATTATTACAACAAGGCAAAATTGATTTAGCCCTAGTGCAAGCTAATATTGCAGTAGAAGCATATGAGGGCATAGGTTATTATCACGATCAAGAAAAAATGCAAAATTTACGTCAGGTGCTTAATCTACATGATGAGTTTTTTACGGTTATTGTAAAAGATGAGGATAAAATAAAAGGTTTTGCTGATATTGACGGAAAAAAAATAACTAACGGTCCAGCATTTTCCAGTAGTCATATTACTTATGATGTCGTACGTTCTTTATATAAATTTGCTAAGGAACCTGAAGAGCTACACATTAATTATGAAGATTCTAGTGATCAATTCTGTAATAAGGAAATAGATGCTATAATAATGATGGTTGGACATTCTAACCCCTTAGTAAATTTAATAGCTAATAAGTGTGAAATTGATTTCATTTCTATTGACAATGATAAAATAACGGAATTAATAAAACAAAATAGAGCTTTTCATAAAGCCATACTTCATAAGGGCTTATATCCAGGGATTACCGATAATCAAACTACAGTAAAAGTATCGGCAATTCTAGTAACTAGAGATGAGGCAAATCGTGATATTTTAGATAAATTTATCGGAGCTTTTCATAGAAACGTAGCAAATTTTAAACTTTCTAATTACTTATTAAATAACCTGGACATTAACTATTTCGCCGATACTAAAAATTTTGTTCTACCAAAACATGATTCAGTAAGAAACAAAAACTAACAATATCTTATGTCTGAAAATACTATATTTAAAAATATACTGATACCTATAGATTTAAATGATAAAAAATCTATAAAAGGTATTCTTTCTAAGGCTTTAATGCTTGCGACGAACTTTCAAGCAAAATTACATTTTATGTATGTAATTCCTGAATTCGGTACGAAAATGTTTGAAGATTATTTACCTAAACATTGGAGAACAGAGAAAAAAGAAAAGTATAAAGCTCAAATTAAAGAGCTTATCAAACAATATATTCCCGATGAAATTGAAACAGATTATTATATAGGTAGCGGTGCCGTTTATGATGAAATAATTAAGCACTCTAATGAAATTAAAGCCGATTTAATCATAATCTCTGCAGTCAGACTACAATTAAAAGATTATATGCTTGGACCTAATGCTTCTAAAATCGTCCGTCATTCAGATATATCAGTGTTAGTAGTAAGAGACGAGTAATAAGTATTATTTACGACTCTTGGGAGTGCATTGCTAGCGTGGGTTCATAATCGTCATTGCGAGCAGCCGTAGGCTGCGTGGTAATCCACAAAAAATAAAAAAAAATGCTATAAATTAGCATTTTTTACTGGATTGCTTCGTCAAAACTTACAGTTTTTTCTTGCAATGACGATTTTGGCTGTTATAACTTCACTTTCAACTTCACAAAGCCTTGATAGCTTTGATATTTCTTTTGTAAATAACAGTGATATTCAAGTAATACGCTTACATTATCTTTTTCAGTTAAAACGCTAGCACCGATATTATAAGCGACTTTAGGTTGCTTCGGTAATGCGATAGTTTCATTAACTTCTCTATCTTTCCATTTTACTTTAGCATTAAGTTTTTTACTATTATCATTAAGTAATGTTCTACAGATGCTTGAAGTGCAGGCATAACACTGAAACCTTCAGCTATTTTCTGCGGTGCTAAAGAACTACCTTACCGCCTAAAATACCGCTTTATAAATGCTACTTTTAGAAGCAATACTCAAATGCTGAATACCTACAACATCACTTTTTTGATATGTATCGTCTTTAGAGTGGCCGTATCTTATACCAAGATTTGGAGTAAGCGTAATATCACCATTCATAAGATGATTATAACTTAATAAAGTTTCAAAGTTATAATTATTATCCTTATATTTACCGGTTGCAATAGTACCTAAACGGTTGATTTACTCTTTACTATATTATGATTGTAAGCAAACATAGCTTGTATCATAAAGTTTTTCGGTAATTCTTTTTGTCCGTATAAAGTTACGATATGGCTATCGATATTAGTATTTGACCTGCTACCGTTAGATTTAAACTTTGAATCCAATTTAGTATAAGCAATACCGACTAAATCTTTGTAGTTATCAGAACCAATATCAAAACCTATAGTACCACCCACAACATGACCTTTATAACCGGCAAAACCTTTTTGCGTATTAGTACCGTAAGTACCTGCAATCCAAAGGCTTTTATCTAACACTTTTTCATCTTCATCACCCGCAGCAACCACAGCACTAGAGAACATTCTATGCGATATAATATTACAGCTCATTTGAGTGATATCATGAATCGGATTATATATTGCTCCAATCATTTCTTCGTCTTGTTTTACTGCATTTTGCATTTCTACAACTTCAGCAGCTTCAACTCTTACAGCTTCAGCAATGCTTGCTTCTGCGGCTTCCTTTATAGAAGCAACTACTTTTGCCTCCTCTTCTTGTCTAACTTCCTCTTGCTTCGAGTTTTCAAGGCTAACTTCAGAATCCTTAGATTCTGATTTATTTGTACTACTAGATACTTCTACTTTTGTTCGCTCCTGTATTATATTATAATCATCATTTTCATAATCTTCTTCAATGTTAAAATCATCATCTTTATCATCAAAGCCTTCAATATTGCCCTCTACAGGAACAATCCTCTCTATACGTTGAACAATCATAATTTCTGCACCAGTATGTGGAGCTTCTTCCACCGGAGGCGGAACTACCCCTACATCTTCCATATTAATAACTACCGGTGCCGGTGCTAATGGAGCTGCAACTGCAGGAACAGCTATTACCTCTTCTGCATCCTCTTCAGGATCTGCCGGTAAAACCAACGGTGCAACAGGAACCACAAAAGCAACAGCAGGAGCTACTACAACTACTCCACCATAGCTTACGTCTCCATTTGCTACTGCTTGTGCTGCTGCTGACTCAGGATGTCTTGTAGCAACTTCTGCTTCATTTACAGCTACCGCTTCTATAATTGCTGCTAACCTAGAATTATTCGCTTTAAGTTGCTGCATTAATCCTGCATCTTGATTCATTCTAACACATAGATTTCTTGTTTCCTGATCTATACCACTTGCTACTTCTCTTTTAGGACCTATGAACTCAATATTGGTTCCTTCTTTTATAGCTTGAGCTAATTGATTTATATTACCATCAAGTGCATCTGCATTTTTAGTTGTATATTTCTCAAAAACTTCTTCTACAATTAATGCTTTTAGTTTTTCCTTTCCTTGAGTCTTTATTGCTAACTCTCTTTTTAAATCCGTGTCAACTGAAGCTGCTATAGTTTGAACAACGGTTTCGTATTTTTTCCCCTATTTTAGAAGTAGTAGCAATTATAAGCTACTGCCACTGCAACCACAGCATTTTTTTTAGGAAAAAGATTTACGATAGGCTTTAGACTGTTCCTCTTTCTGACTAAACCGTCCATACCAAGCCCATTATATCCTATCCTCGTAGGTAGTGGCAGTCCACCTGCTACCACTATTACTGGTGCAATAACAGGGGTATTAGCAGCTTTACTCCTTTTAATACCGCTTCTATTTTCTCATCACTTAATTATATTAAGAAATTTTCCTCTTTTAAGAAATCTTTAGTATTAGGTATTAAAGCTTTCATTTTTGCATTAAAATTATTTTGTACGGCGTCTGTTATATTTTTCTCTGTAATGGTTTTAGAAGCTTTAGATAAACCAGCTGCATTATCGGCTAAAACTTTTCTTAGTAATCTAGCGTTAGTATCAACTGCCGTTTCATAAATTCTTGATAATGTTGCCGGTACAGCTTTATTTTGTAAAAATGTTAGCCTCTATCTATATTACTTTCCACTGTTAAATTAACAATATTGTTATTAATCCAATTATTTATTTGAGTATTTACTTCGTTTGCTTTAGGAGTAAGGGCTATATTATCGCGTACTTCTCCTTTATTAGGAGCTAGATCTAGTACATCGGAAAATTTTATCTCTATTTCATTATTTAAAGAATTTGCTCCTAAAACATTTTCATTTTTAGCAATATAATCTATTCTTGATATAATTGTTTTCTTATCTTGTAGTTCATCTTTTATTTTTATTTCAGTACTTCTTGCCGTAATATGATTTTGTAAGTCCAGCGGTAATTTATCAAAAGTATAGTTTAACGGTCTATTGCATTATGTTCTTCTTCATTAAATAGCTCTTTAAAAAATTCCTTGTTGGCTATTTTATTATTTAAAGTTAAAGCTTGCCTTGAAATTTGCTTTATTACATCATCATCTTTTAGTCTATTCCAAATATTCTCAGCTTTTATCATTAATTGTGCTTTATCAGGCTTTGCTTCTGAAAATAATGTTAAAGACTCAAGTGAACTTTTCCTTTCTTCTAAAGTTAAAAGTGTTTTGATAGTAATCCCTAAATCTGTTTCTGCACCTAATCTAATGTTCTTACTTCTAGCTTTCCGGGATTTCCATTATTTTTAGCTAAATACATCTCATTATGAAATATTCTGTCTAAAGTATTCGGAGCTACAAGAACTTCTGCGACTGCTCTGCCTACAACCGGTGCCGGTGCAGCTATTCTTCCTCTTAATGCAGCATCTTCTTTTGCCTTTAGATTTATAACCTGCTAATTTTAGTTCATCATCACCTATGGCATCTAGATTTGCTATATCCCTAGCTATTGCAAGTCTTATACCTACACCTGCCGGAGGAGGAGCTGCTACTCCACCCGGTAGAGGCGGAGGAGGCGGTACTACTCCTGCCATTGCTTGAGGTGCTATATTACAAGACCTACTAGACCCTCATTATCTATTCTTATTTCACCTACAGTCTTTTTTAGGACAAGTGCCAGATCACTCATTGTTTAAAGCATCGAAATTATTTATCAATGCCTGCATTTTCTTACCATCCAAATCTTTAGTTATTAAACCGGCATCTTTTAAAATCTTGTTGTAACTTTTTAGACCTTGCTCATCAACTACCTTATCGTTTTCATTCACTATCTTAATTTTACCGTTATCAATATATGCTTCTTTTAATTTAGCCATCTGCTCTCAATAATTAACTACTATTGCAGGATCAGCTAACTTCATTACGGATTGTCTTATGGGAATACTAGATTGTTTGACTCAAGCTCAACTAAGTTTTGATTAACATAGTTTTTAAATTGATCTAATAATTTATGTTTTGCTTCCGGAGTAGCTACGCTTTTAAACTTATTTAAAAGGGCTGTTTCCTGATTCAGAGTATTTAGCATTAATATCGATGTTTCTTACAGATTATTTACAACTTTTAAATCGTCATTAGCATCTACACCGCCTGTCATAGCTATATATTTTAACTGCTCCAAAGGTGTATTTAAATTTTCTATGTTATAAAATGTATAGCCTTTTTAATTTTATCGTTAATACTGACAGCATTTGCCCCTTCAGCTTTAGCAAGGATTTCCAATACTTGAAGTCTATTTTCTAGAGCCATCTCTTGCTCGTTACGTCCTGTTTCTACTGCTGTATTACCTGTTAAATCAACAACTTCAACACCGGCTGCACGTGCTTCTCTTCTTTCTCTAGCACCGTTAAGTACAGGAGCAACTGCTTGAAGTCTAGTGACTTCTATTATTGCGTTATTGAATAATCTTCTTTCCCCCGGCATAAGATCGTCAACAAGGTCACCAAAATCTGTACGGTCCTGAATTCCTTTTATAACATTAAGCTTTTGAGCAGGAGTTAATATTTGGTAGTCAGCAGTATGGTTCAATATATCATAGATTTCTATATCTGCTCTTGCTTCCCCGGTCACAGCGGTAAGGATTGCAGCATTAGCACAGTTAAGTAAGAATAATTTTGTAAGTTTAGAATTTATAGATTTAATATTTTTTCCATAATATCTAATTTCTCTTTAATAAATCTTATTACTTAAAATATTAATACTTTTTTGTTATTAAAGATAATGATACATAAAAAATATTATGTCAAAAATTTATATTGATGAGTTATAAAATAGGATAGTAACGTGGATTTTATATGATATTTTAGTATTTATAGGAAATGTTATTTTTGTTAACGTTTAGTTAATTTATTAAAATCTCGTAGCACATTATACGATATTACTTCTATACATGCAAGCTATATTATTAAAATTTTCATTATTTTTAAAATGCTTTATAATGATTGTTATATAACATGATGTCATTCCCGCATGAATACCCAAGTCGTCATTGCGAGCGAACGTTAGTGAGCGTGGCAATCTCAGGAATTGTTCCAATATTGCTTAGTCGAAACTTGCAGTTTTTCCTCGCAATGACGCAAAAATCGTTCCACGCAACCGCGCTTTCTTACCTACACGGTGACATTAAACTATAAGGTATATTACTTTGTCTCTCAAAACCAAATTACTTTTTATTACAATCAGCGGCATTATAATATTATATTTTGCTATTCCTCCTGCACCTTTACTTAAAGACGTAAGTTTCTCACAAAGAGTATTTGACCGAAACGGCGAGTTAATGCGTATTTCGCTTTCTAAAGACGATAAATATAGGATATTCACTCCTATACGTGAAATACCGGCAAATTTTATAGAAACAGTACTATTATATGAAGACAAGCATTTTTATGCGCATTTTGGCGTTAACCCCGTTTCTTTAGCCAAAGCTTTTTATTCTACTTATTTACAGAATAATCGTAAAATAGGCGGCTCTACTATAACAATGCAAGTAGCACGTTTAAGATATGGAATAAACTCTTCTACTATTCTTGGTAAAATCCATCAAATCATTAAAGCTATTCATGTAGAGCTACATTATTCAAAAGATGAAATCCTAGAAGCTTATCTAAATCTAGTGCCTTACGGTAGTAATATTGAAGGGATAGCAGCCGGCAGTTATATTTACTTCAATCGTGACCTAAAAGATTTAAATTTGATCGATATTCTAAGCCTTGCAGTAATCCCACAAAATCCGCTTAAAAGAGGAGGGAATGATATTAATATTTTTAAAGCACGTAAATATCTATTTACCGAGTGGCTCACGATTCACCCACAAGATATTATTTATAATAAGTTAATTAGTTTGCCGGTTAAATTTAATCAAAATAAAAAACTTCCTTTTATTGCACCGCATTTTACTTTAGACATACTAGCAAATAATGATAGCCCTATTATACGCACTACTATAGATAAAAATCTGCAAGCTGCTATAGAACAACAAGTTCGGCTATATATTAATGATCGGAAAAAATATGGCATTAATAATGCCTCCGTAATTCTTATTGATTTTACTACTATGGAAGTGCTTGCAAGTATTGGCTCCGGAGAGTTTTTTAATAACGATATTTGTGGACAGATTAACGGCACTAAAAGCCATAGATCTCCAGGCTCAGCTTTAAAACCGTTTGTCTATGCACTTAGTTTTGATCAATCACTAATACATCCGTTAACTTTACTAAAGGATACACCTACTTACTATGATTATTATAAACCGGAAAATTTTGATAGTAGGTTTGCAGGCGGTTTAAGTGCTAGAGAATCATTAATAAAGAGCCGTAACGTACCTGTAATATTTCTAGCGTCTCAGTTAAAAAACCCGAATTTTTATGAGTTCTTACAACAAGCAAAAATTAGCGGCTTACGAAAACCTGAAAATTACGGTTTATCTATAGTGCTCGGCACAGCAGAAATTACTCTTGAAGAGTTAACTACTCTTTATGCTATGCTTGCTAATTTCGGTACTTATAAACCGCTTAGAAAAGTATTGGATTCTACTATGTCATTCCTGCGAAAGCAGGAATCCATAAAAAATTACCTAAATGTTGGAACAAAAATTTCATATGATTTACTGGATTCCCGCTTTCGCGGGAATGACACAGGAGAGGACAAGGATGACACAGACACCGTACTACTATCCCCCGAGGCAAGCTATTTAACACTTGATATTATAAAAGATACGACTCGTCCTATTACCTATAATAATACAAGGCATAACTTACCGATTTATTGGAAAACAGGTACTTCCAGCTCATTTAGAGATGCACTTAGCGTCGGCATATTCGGGAAATACGTACTTGCTGTTTGGGTTGGGGATTTCAAAGGGCAAACTCACGGAACATTTACGGGTAATATTGCTGCAGCCCCTTTATTCTTTAATATTATCGAATCCATAGCTAGACCAAATAAAGATGAGGATTTAATCCTTTCAAAAATTAATGCACTAAATATTACTAAAGTAAAAGTTTGTGCAGATACGGGAGATATCGATAACGATATGTGTCCGGTTAAAGCAGAAACCTTATTCATTCAAGGCAAATCACCGATAAAACAATCCGGTATTTATAGAAAAATGTTGATAGATTTAAAAACCGGTATGCCTGCTTGTAACTTTATTAAAGGACAAACAGAATATAAAACAGTAAATTTATGGCCAACAGATATGCTTGCGGTTTATCAAAAAGCAGGAATACATATATTACCGAAACCGATACCTACAAACCATTGCAATAGGTTGATAAATTGGCATCATCAAAAACCTAAAATTATATACCCGTTAAAAAATTCCGTACATTCAATTAAAAATAGTGATAACATTACTTTTAGTGCGATTAGCGATAATAAAACCAACAACATTTTTTGGTTTGTGGAAAATGAATTAATAGCAACCGCGAAACCAAACGAAGCAGTAATATGGAAAGCAAAAGCCGGTGAATTTATTATTAGAGCTATCAGCGATAGCGGCGAAAGCGACAGTATAAAAATTTATATTAAAGAATAGATTAGCGGTTATATATGAAATTTAAAATTCCCACAGAAATTGAGATTAAACCTTTCACAGAAGAAGAAACTGCTCCTGATGCTTTAAAAGCAAATATTCTCAATGCATTGACTGAAGTGAATTATTCACTAATACCAGCAGGAAAAACACCAGAAGCTACAGAGTAGTAATAGGGTTACCTTATAGCGGAAAAAACACATTTTTAAATGCTCTTGAGAACAACCTTAAGATTAACGGTGAAGAATTTACATTTGATAAATTATTTGATTTTGAAACAACGCCGGAAATTCAGCATAAATATGAACCGGCTATATATGATCCCAAAAAATTTGAAATTGCAGAAAAAGTATTTTGGGAATGCTCTAACGGAGTACCCGATACAGTGCAAGAGTTAATCAATGTATTTTTCATTCAAAAGCTAGTTCAAATGACCGATAAATTAAAATTTATCATAGTAGCAAAAGAAGAGACCGTAAAATCCCCTAGTATCTTTAACAGGATTATAGACGACTTTAAAACTATTTTTCCTACAGAAGAACACAAAAAATTAAAAGGAACTGTTATATGCGTAATAACATAATGAAAATAATCATGAAAACATTATACCAATGTACAAAATAGCATTGCTATTAACAAGGATATATTAGAATTCTCTGATATAAAATTTTTCTATAAACCTACTTCTCAAAATGGGGGAATAAACCTCTCTCTAGAACTAAAACACCTAGAAGAGAAAAAAGGAGTACAAAATTTAGAGATAAAGCAGCTAAGTTCATTGTTAAAGGAACAAGAACGTCTGATAGAAAATTTACATACACAAATACAGATAAATGTAGAATGTATAATTAATACTATCCAATCAATTTTTGAAGACTTTAATGTATATACACCTCTTAACTACTCAAAATTTTTTAACTATAAGGGTTATATTAAACCATATTTACCAAGTTCTCCAATACAATACCGGCTATAGAAAAAACTCTTTCTTGTTTTGAGGGATTAGCACAATTATCAGAATTTCAAGCTATCATATTAAACAAACAAGCTAATAACCTTATAGGGGTAATATTGCAAATTTTAGACTCTATTGAGAAATTCACAGACAATAAACCGGTTATTCAAGCTTACCGATATGTATTAAACCTACAAATTAAAGAATTATCATTATTTGAAGAAATGTTATCTATAACATGGTCTCAATCCAATGATTGCTATAGTTCCTTAATTGAAATATGATTCATACAAAATCACTATCTATCTTCTATAAAAAATATAGAACCTAAACACGATCAACCAGTGCAATATTATAAAGAAGCCATAGAGTGTAAATAAGTACTCGGACAAAGCAGAAGTAACTCAAACTATAGCTAGCTGCTACTCTAAAATAGGCGATATATTGAGCGAAGCAGAAGATTATAATGAAGCTTTAGCTAATTATAATGCAGCTCTAACATGTAATGAAGAACTTAAAGAAATGTACAATAAAATCGACGATATGCTATTTAACTTAGGACGTGAAGACCCAGCTATCATATTTTATAGAAAGAATAATAAATTAGACTCTATATTAAAATGTTATGACAGTCTTATAAATAAGGCTGAAAAGCCTATAAAATATGATTTATATATGGCCCAAGGAAACGAACTTTGCTTTCAAAAACAACAGGAAACAGATGCTGCAGAATCATATTTTAAAGCAGCTGGTGTTGTACGTGATCCTCAAAAACAACGAGATGCAATGCTTATGGCATACAATATTCTTAGGAAACCCAAATAATAACGCAATTCAACAAACAGATATTTCAGAACAACAACAAAGAGAGGGATATCTTAATGGTATAATCGGCGATATTATTGATCTGTGACCTTTCACTGGTATTAAGCGGCTTATTATTCCTCTCTGTCATCCCGTGATTTATTCACGGAATCCAGTAAAACATATAAAAATTTATTTTTATATGTTTATTTTGTTAAACATGTAGTGTAGGTAACAATATTGAAGTTATTTTTTCTGGACCCCGTGGTCAGGCCACGGGGTGACAGTGAAAAACCCATGAACGCTCACCTTGATCTATCTATCTCAGTAAATCATTTATGCTTACTTTAGCTCTAGTAGTTTTATCGACTTGTTTTACGATAACTACGCAATAAAGTCCAGGCTTACCGGCTTCCTTAGCAGGTAATACTCCTGGAACTACAACGGAATAAGCCGGAATTCTGCCGTAAATAATTTCACCTGTATCTCTGTATACTATTTTTGTAGAGCTACCGATAAACACCCCCATACTAATTACTGCTCCTTCCTCTACTATTACACCTTCTGCTATTTCCGATCTTGCACCGATAAAACAATTATCTTCAATGATAACAGGCTTTGCTTGCAACGGCTCAAGCACCCCACCTATTCCCGTGCCACCTGAAATATGACAATTCTTGCCGATTTGAGCACATGAGCCGATAGTAGCCCATGTATCAATCATTGTTCCCTCATCTATATAAGCACCTATATTAATGAAAGAAGGCATAATTACAACATTTTTAGCTATATAAGTACCGGTTCTAACAACAGCTCCGGGCACTTTGCGTATAGCTGCTTCTTTGAATGTATTTTTATCAGTATCTGCAGAAAATTTAGGAGCAACTTTGTCATACCAACTATTATAATTGTTATTATAAAGTTGTGATTCCGTAGTGATAAAATATAGCAATATAGCTTTCTTTACCCATTCATTAACGTGCCAACTATTTTCTTGCTTTTCACACACACGAATCGTACCTTGATTTAAGCTTTCTATACTATCATTAAGAGTTTGCTTTAATGTTATAAGCTTTGAAGAATCTTGAAGAAGTTTGTCCTTAATTTGCCAAGCTTCTTCAATTTCTTTAATAAGAGAGGACATATCTTTTAACTGTTTTATTGCCAAAAATAATAAATGAGATTATCATGAAGTCAAACATAATAATTATAATTAACTATGCATATTACTTGCCCAAATTGCCAAACAAGATTTATTGTTACAAGCAATCAAATAGGTATTAACGGACGACGAGTAAAATGTTCCAAATGTAGCCATTTGTGGTATCAGAAATTAGACTATAATACTAGTACATTAAATGACTTTAAAGATAAAGTAAACACGGGAACTATTAAAACTCCTATTAAAAATCATTACAATGCTAATGTGCCGGTTATTTTACCGTATATTCCTCCTAAGAAAAAATATAATATATTTCCAATATTATGGACTAGCTTTATAATTTTTTGTTTAGTGATATTACTAATAGATAGCTTTAAATTCTTAGATAAATATGATCAATTAAAGATAGAAGAAATTAATTTAGGCAAATCTCGTCATATAGGCGGTATGAAGATATTTTATAAATTATCTAATGAGTCTGATTATTTAATTTCCGATCCTATAATCAAAGTAAGAGTAATGGATACTAATAATCAAGCTTTAGATGAATATGTATCAATTACAAAACTACAAACAAAAATCCCTGCAAAACAAGCAATATATCTAGAAATGAATATTGAAGGGATCCCTATTACAGCAAAATATATTGATATTGTTATAGGTAATAGATTAGGACTTTTATTTAAGTGAGGATGTTGTTGCATAGACCGACAAAATCTACTGTCATCCCGTGGTTTAACCACGTGATCCATCAAAACAATTAAAACACTATTGAGTATTGTACGAATGTTGCTGTTGACCTGAGTATAAAGGCAATTGATGTCATTCCCACGTAGGTGGAATCCAGTAAAACATATAAAAACTTGTTTTTATATGTTTATTTTTATTAAATATGTAACCTATATTAAGGTTGTCTTGTCCCTACCTTTGCAGGAATGACATAGGGGCTATGCAACAACATCACTTAAAAATAAAAATACCCATAAGCCGAAGCTTATGGGTATTACTAAAGATATAATAATTTTTTTGTGTATTAGGAAACACCACAAGTTGAGCTATTAGTATCACTTGATACCATATTAACAATATCTGGAGCTTTAAATAATATAATGATTGCAGTAACTACCACTAAAGCTACTTCCCACTGCAATTTTCCTCTTAATGTTTGAATTCCCAGAACAATTATACCGACAACAGCTATACCTTTTGCAGTATTGCCTCTGAATACTTTAATTAACTTACATAATGCCTCACCTACAGGATCGCCACTACTACCTAAGCTATCAAAAGCTACCATAATAATAGCCACGCTTAGAATAGTAAATAATATGCGTAATGATAGATTATAATCGATTAATTCTTCGTTTAATTTACGAATAGGAAAGTTCATATGTTTTACCTCAATAAAATAATTAGCATTTAAAAAATAATGTATAATTTATTTATATATAAATCAACTCCTAAATATATGCAATTTTAATTAATATGCAAAAATATTTTAAAAACACTTATTTTAAGTAACATTATAATCACATATAGTATAATTTAACTTCCAAATATATAAACAAACGTAAATAAAAATAACCAAACCACATCTACAAAATGCCAGTACCATGCAGCACATTCAAACCCTAAATGTCCATTACCTTCTGTAGTAAAATCTCCTCTTTTTGCTCTAAAGTAGCAAATTATTAGAAATATAGTACCTATAATTACATGAGCTCCATGAAAACCCGTGGCTAAATAAAAATTAGAAGCATATATACCATCTGTAAATTTAAACGCCGCATGGTAATATTCATATGCCTGCATAGTTGTAAAAAATATTCCAAGCAATATGGTAAGAGCAAGTGCAGTTACACAATCTTTTTGATTTTTTTCTTCTAAGGCGTAGTGAGCCCAAGTAACGGTCGTGCCTGATAAGAGTAGTATTAAAGTATTGATAAAAGGAATATCAAACGGCTCAAAAGTTTTAATTGTAGGTGGAGGCCAAATGCCCTGCTTTACAACCCATACACCGTCTAAAAGACCTACGGGTGATAGACTTGATTTAAAAAAAGAAGCAAAAAATACACCAAAAAATACTATTTCCGTTAAGATAAATAACGCCATACCTATTTGCAAACCTTTTCTAACAGGACTAGTATGCTGATGTTCGACTATTCCTTCTTTCACTATATCTCTCCACCAAGAATATAAACAGTAACCTACTGAAATAATCCCTGCAGATAAAATATATATATTAAATTTGTAGCCATGCATGAACGAGACGCCGCCTATAACCAAAAGAAGTAAAGCAAAAGATGTTAGGACGGGCCAAGGGCTTGGGTCTACTATATGGAATAAGTGCGATTTAGTAATAGAATATGAATTATTTAAAATTATCTTTTGACTCATATTGTTACATATTGTTATTTTATATTTCCTAATTATCACCAATAACAAACTACAAAAGTAATCTGCTATTCGCATGAGTGAAAATAAATATAAATTATTATTGATGTAAAAGCAAATGCTAGAAGGAGATTATATAGAAAATATACCCCCCAACTCAGAATTACATTATTTATTATCAATGACAACTAAAATCTCTTGACTCTTTATATTATTCAACTAATATATAGACCGCTAATAATGTTTAAACTCCATTGTTGCAAGACCAATCTGTCAAAACTTAATATTAAGTTATGCCAGGAGTCTATTATTACAAGTGAGTAAAATCATGAAGTATAATGGAGGTTGTTGTCTTACAGCAACGGATCTTAACCCCTGGCCCCTTTATTTATTAATTCTAAAAAATACAAATGCAAAAAATAAAGAACAAATTTAAAAAAGTTTTTCTTTTCATCACCATTTCTAATAATATTACTAATGTTTTTTTATTATCTTCTTAATATCTTAGAAGTAAAATATTTCTAGATTTTTTAACTAATTAAGTTGTTAACTCTAAATTTTCTTACTTAAAATTATAGAGATACGACAAATTATCTTCACTATTTTACTAGTTATTTCTGCAAATATTGCCTCAGTACTATCATTCATTATAGCAATATTTTTATGTTCAATTTCATCAAGTCGAAATTTAATAATATTATTTAATAATTCTGGCTCAACATTTTTATTTTCTAAATAATTTATTTGCTGTTCATAATGTTTTTCTATTACTTCTTCTACACTCTCGGTAATAAGCATCGCCGTTTTTATTCCCATCAAGGAAGATAAAGCACCAAGTAAAAATCCGTAATGATGCCAAAAAAATAATAAAAACGTGGGTCTCACTTCTTTTTCCAGTAATTTTTTTTCAAAATAATTTAAATGCACTTCTTCGTGGTCAAGCATTTCTTTAATCAATATACGATCATTTTGAGATTTAATATATTTTAGCTGTCCTTGATAAATTCTTTTTGCACCATATTCTCCGGCATGATTAACTCTAATTATCTCGTGAATTTGTTTGTCAGGGTCAGAAAAATCAGGTCTAGGCATAATGTATACTCGTTTAATTTGAAAAATTGGCTACGTCATCTTATAAGAGCTACGGTGCTCACGTATTAAGTATACGCTCCGCTCCTCGCCTTATAGTCTCCTTACTCTTTTCCAAATTAAACTTCGTCTACTCTTCATTTACTTTGGAGTATACTTTGGAATAAATCGAAACTAGCAGGATTTAACTTATAATCCACTTCTGCCTGTTGTAGCACTTTTAAAGTCTTTAGACATTCAGTGAGGCTAAGACCGTTTGCTATCTTCGTAAAATCATTAATATACTGATAGAAAATCGGTGGTGATAATGATTTTATTGCGAGTTCCAAACGCTCACCGTTTTTTACTTTCGACAAAACTATATATAAATTTAAATAATGCCTTATTAATGCTCTAATAATTAAAACTTCATTGATATTTTGTTTTTTTAATATATCAAGCTCTTGCAGAAAATTACTATAATCTTTTTTTGAAAAATACATTGCTAAATCACTGCCGTTTGCCGTAATTTCGCTACTTATAACTTCTAGAACGTCGTTTAAAGTAATTTCGCGTGCGTCATGAACAAAATATATTAATTTATTTATTTCGCTACAAATTAAATCATGATCACCTTTTAAATGAGCTTTTAAATAAGTGATAGCTTCTTTACTTATAACTTTATTAGTTTTTTCTACTTTACCTAAAATAATTCGTTCAATTTTTGCTTCATCATCATGATAACAAGCAACTGCTGCTAAATATTCTTCCGTTTCAAAAAACTTTCTAATGCTCCCACTAGAAGTCATTTCTTCACCTATAAATACAGGAAAATTTATATAATCACTGTTTAGAATTGTTTTTAAATTCTGATCGATTGAATTCCCAACCGATCTAATTTTAATTAATTCTTTTTGACCAAAAAAATTAGACGAATTAAGTAATATTTCTAAAGATGAAATATTAAGATCTGCGTATTCTATAGAAGTTTGTAGCATATTTAAGCTTTTTACTAAATGCTTACAAATTTTTTCTATATAACCTTTATCAGGACCATATAGTAAAAGAGCTCTAATCTTTCCGGATGTTATTAGTTCAAATAATCTACCTATTTGTGAAAAATAAAATTTCATAGCTTAACTATTTCCGTGTAAAATATAAAATTAATCCGCTACGAATTTCTTCTGCTGCTTGATATGCCAAGTCTATTCCTGTTTTATCTCTTTCAACATTTGTCGCATATGGTGTAAAAATAGCATTATATGACTTGTTTTGGTAAAACTGCTCTTCAATTAAAACCTTTTGGCTTTCTATATCAATTAATTTATATCTAACTAATTGATTAATATATTCCCTTAAAACATTGGAGTTTTTTTCAATAGTAGCAGGCATAGTTGTTGCGATAAGCTTTACTTTAAGCAGGTATTTTGCTTGTGCTTTCTGAGGTAAAATACTAGTTAAACGATGATAAAACTCAGCCCCTTCAATTGTTCGAATTGGTTCAACTTCAATAGCTTCTAAATCATTATTTCTACTGTATTTTTCACTATATACCGGTTTTAAATTACAACTGCTCATTAGAAAGAATATAATTATTACAAATAAAGAACGCATATATTAGATTAAGATTGGTTTTTTATATTAATAACAGTTTATTTCGATTTTGTGAAAGAAAATTATAATAATGAGCATTTATTAATATTTATATTTATAATAATATGTTAATTTATGTTGACATTAATAAGTGAGGCTTGTATACTGCCACCTCAAAACTTTTAAGGTATTAGATGTTATTAAATAAACTTGTTCTAAGTATTCCAATACACATACACACAGCATTGGTAAAAATAAGAGCATATTTTCCCCTACTAAAAAAAGTAACTTTAACAAAATATAGCTTAACAGAAAATATTGAAACGCTCAAAGTAAATACAGATGAAGCTAAAACTGTAAAGATTACAAAAGAGGATTTAAAAAAATCTTTTGAGTTATATGAAGACAAATTGATAATATTAGCACAAAAACTATCATTACAAACATCAATTAGTTATGATGCTTATAACCCTAAAACAGAGTATTACCCATTGATAGGAGAAGATGGAAATATCAATTATATCCCTATCACCGAATTATAATCTTTTAAGCTTTAAATTTAATCGGTAAGTTTTACATACTTACCGTTTTTTATTAAAGAACTCTCTATATCTTCCTTGCAAATCTAATACTCTATGTTAAATTTACAAGGAAGATGCTTGTCCGATAATTTACAAAATTTTTATACAAGCTCCATTATTGTATGCTTATTTTTTCCGATTATAGACATATCATCTCTAAATATTTTATCTTCTGCCCAACCATGCCATGGTTCTATATTAAGCCGGTCTATAATATCTCGTTCACAATTTTGCAATATTTCTAATATTTCTTTACTAGTATTATAATATGATGGAGTAAGACCTGAAGCATCTTTGATCATTACTAAATAAGGATTTTTTGCTAATAAAGTTTTGATAATCTCTTTGTTAGCAATTCCTGTAACTGCTGAATGTAACACTGTTGAATCGTTATAGGTTATCTCTGTTACGTATTTAGCTAATTCTAATATTTTTTCAACTAATGTTTGTTCTTTATCCTCAACCGCATCATGTAAGATATACTTATTATTTTTATCAAATAGAAATGTAGTGCAGCTTCATCATTCTTGTCTATTAATGCTTTGAATTTTCTTAAGAAGCTTCTTTTTTAGAAACATCCCTCTCTATATAATCATCTGAACGTGGTGATGTTAGTGAATCCTGAGTATTAGAGTTATTACTATTTTTTGTAAAAAACTTAAAAAAAAATGTTTTTTGTTTTATCTACTGTAGGTATTTGTTCTTTAGTCATTAATTCTCCTAAATTTATTAATTATTTTAGGAGAAATTGTTAATTAGCTATGTTTCTTAGGTGGTGAGTAAGGGGCGTTTTTTCTGTCATTGCGAGGAAATTGCATAGCAATTGACGCAGCAAAATCTCAGGAGAGTTTGTTATTATTTCATGAGATTGTCACGCAGCCTACGGCTGCTCGCAATGACGGTTTTAGTATGTATCCACGCAACAATGCTGTCTCACTTTTGCAGGAATAACATAAAGAATATTTATCAATCCACTCAAAAATGACCTAGTTGGCGAACTACTCTGAGCTAATTTGCAATTCTCCTAAAATATAAGATTATAAATTTAAGAATAATAACGCAACAAACCAAGTTGAATTATATATTACTTCATTGATTAAGAATTGTTAATTTATCACAATGTCATTAGTTACTGAAGTTTTATATTTTCCATATCCCAATCATGAGAAATAGTATTATACTTTAATATATAAGGCTTAGTATCTATAGAATCTAGAGTTACATCAGCAATCATATCATCATGCGACGAGATAAGTTCATTATAACCGAAATTAGCATAATAAGGTTGATAATTTCTAAATCTAACCGTTATAAACTTCTCTTTAGTAATAGCAGGCAAGAATTTCACCAAATCATCAAGATTACTTAAAGCTAAATCTTTCATCTCAAAAATTTGCAATCTATAAACATTTTTATAATCTTTAGTAAAAAACGTTGGTATAGAGCTAAAGCTACTACCGGATTGAACGGAAGCTATACTTAGAGCTTTAAGAGGAATACCTGATTTATTACTAAAATAATCATCGGCTTCAAAAAATACTGCACCGCCGAAATTTATCATTTTAGCGATTTTATTATTGTTCACATCATATAAATCTACTGCTTGTTCTAGCTTTTTTCCGTCACGAAATATAGTAAGTTTAATAGCTATTCCTTTGAAATTATCCATTTCTCTATCAAATAATGCTAGATTGCCGCCGAGTTCCTGATCATTAACTGCCCAAATAATATCACCGGCTTTTAAAGATTTTGCGGCAGGTGATCCGGCTAGAACTGCCTTAATGCTTATCACTCTATTTCTACTATCAGGAAATTTCTTTATATATTTATCCATTTCTTCTTTAGGGAAATTGTGATGTCTCACTGCTTTATTTAAAGAATATAACTCGCTTATTATTCCTATATGTTTTCTGCCTGGTTGTTTATTATTCTTTAAACTTTCTAAAGTGCGAGCTACATAATCACCGTGCAGCGCTAGAGAATGAGTTTTACCGCCACCATATAATACTCCTATAGCCTCAATCTTATCGTTTAATACCGGTGAACCGCTAGCACCTCCTGTAGTATTTAAATTAATAACATAAGTACATTGCGGCATTAAACCTTCAATATTATAAAGATCAGACAAATAACCGGTATGGAAAGAAAAACCTTTTGCTTCTGTGTTACCGACTACAAAAACCTTTTGATTTAATTTTGGAAATTCGCTTGCAAAAGATATTTGCGTTGCTGATGCCGGTATATCTTTACTCTCTACTTTTAAAACGGCATAATCTTGCCAAATATCGTAATAGATAAGTTTTGCTTCTGCCTGCTCACCGTTATAAAAAGTAACAAAATAAGTTCCGATAGACGCACCGCCGACAACATGAGTATTAGTAATTATATAACCGTTGTTCTTATCGTTGATAAATCCCGTTCCAGTCCAACTACTTGTATCGTCATATGCCGATACGGCAATTCTAGTATCGATCGTTACGATTGCTTTCTTTGCTTTTTCAAATATAATAGTACTTGTTTCGCTAGATGCTAAAACTATATTATTTAGGAAAACTAAATTAATAATAAATAAAAGTTTTAGTAAAATCGGTAGTTTTTTCATTGTCACCTCTTGTAAAATCATTTAAGCCGCACTATATCAAATCAAAAGTCATAATAAAATAAAAAAAAGAAAACGAGGAATCTTATGGGAAAAGTAATAGGTATCGACCTTGGGACTACCAACTCTTGTGTTGCGGTCATGGAAGGTAAAGAACCAAAGGTAATAGAAAATGCAGAAGGTGAAAGAACTACGCCGTCAATAATAGCTTTTGCAAATGGCGAAAAATTAGTCGGGCAATCTGCTAAGAGGCAAGCAGTAACTAACCCTCGCAATACTATATATGCGGTAAAGCGATTAATCGGTAGAAATTTTATCGATCCTATGGTTAGGAAAGACCAAGGTATTGTACCGTATAATATAGTTAAAGCCGATAACGGGGATGCATGGGTCGAAGCGGATAATAATAAATATTCACCAAGTCAAATTAGTGCATTCATTTTACAAAAAATGAAAGAAACTGCTGAGAATTATTTAGGAGACAAAGTAACACAAGCAGTAATTACCGTACCTGCTTATTTTAATGATGCACAGCGTCAAGCAACGAAAGACGCCGGTAAAATAGCAGGTCTTGAGGTCCTTAGAATAATCAACGAGCCGACTGCTGCAGCTCTTGCTTACGGTTTCGAGAAATCGGCAAGTAAAACTATTGCAGTATACGATCTTGGCGGCGGAACATTCGATGTTTCAATTCTTGAGATCGCTGACGGTGTTTTTGAAGTGAAATCAACAAACGGCGATACATTCCTTGGCGGTGAAGATTTCGATACAAGAATATTAAACCATTTAATAGATGTATTCAAAAAAGAAAATGGTATAGATTTAAGTAAAGATCCTTTAGCACTTCAACGTTTGAAAGAAGCCGCGGAAAAAGCTAAGAAAGAGCTATCTTCTGCAGTAACTACCGATATTAATTTACCTTATATTACGGCTGATAGTAGCGGTCCAAAACACTTAAATATTAAATTTACTAGAGCTGAACTAGAAAAATTAGTAGATGATTTAATTGAAAAAACAATTGAGCCTTGCCGTAAAGCATTACAGGATGCAGGTTTTAAAGCTTCTGATATTCAAGAAGTAGTATTAGTAGGCGGTATGACTAGAATGCCGAAAGTACAAGAAGCCGTAAAAAAATTCTTCGGACGTGAGCCGCATAAAGGCGTAAATCCCGATGAGGTTGTAGCTCTCGGTGCTGCTATTCAAGGCGGAGTACTTAATAAAGAAGTAACGGATATATTATTATTAGACGTTACACCTCTATCCCTTGGCATTGAAACTCTTGGCGGCGTATTTACAAGATTAATTGATCGTAATACTACTATACCTACTAAGAAAAGTCAGATATTCTCAACTGCTGATGATAACCAGCATGCCGTAACTATTAGAGTATTCCAAGGTGAACGTGAAATGGCAAAAGATAATAAATTACTTGGTCAGTTTAATCTCGAAGGTATACCTCTTGCACCAAGAGGTTTGCCACAAATAGAAGTAACGTTTGACATTGATGCTAACGGAATAGTGCATGTTTCAGCTAAAGATAAAGCAAGCGGTAAAGAGCAGAAAGTAACTATTCAAGCTTCCGGTGGTCTTAGCGATGCGGAAATTGAACAAATGGTTAAAGATGCCGAACAAAATGCTGATGAAGACAAAAAGCGTAAGGAACTTATTGAAGCAAAAAATGCTGCCGATAGTTTAGTTTATTCTACTGAAAAAACTCTTACAGAATATGGCGATAAATTATCATCAGACGATAAAGGAGCTGTTGAAGAAGCACTAGCCGCTTTAAAAGCCGTGCTTGAGTCGGAAGATACTGCTTTGATTAAAGAAAAGACCGAAAGTTTAACTGCAGCTAGCATGAAAATCGGTGAAGCGATGTATAAAGCACAAAACGAGAGCCAACCTGCTGCAGAAAGTGCCGCTAATGATGAAAAAATAGTAGATGCCGACTTTCAAGATGTAGAGAAGAAGTAGAAGTAATTTCGTCATTGCAAGGAGCGAAGCGACGTGGCAATCTCGTTAAATATCCTGAGATTGCTTTGTCAAATTACTATGTAATTTTCCTCGTAATGACGTTACAATCTCATTTTATAAATTAAATTATGTCACAAAATTATTACCAAATACTAGGGGTTAGTAAAACAGCTAGCCAAGCTGACCTTAAAAAAGCCTACCTCAAGCTAGCCAAGCAATATCACCCTGATACTACTGATGCTAAAGATGCTGAAAAGAAATTTAAAGAAATCAATGCCGCTTATGATGTTCTAAAAGATGAGCAAAAAAGAGCTGCTTATGACCGTTTGGGACACGATGCTTTTCAAAATCAACAATCACGAGGGGGAGGAGGAAATCATGGCGGTTTTCACCCTGATATTAACGACATATTCGGTGACTTCTTTAGCGACTTTATGGGAGGCAGCAGAAGATCATCACGCCCAACTTCAGCTAAAGTTAGAGGCTCAGATTTAAAATATAATCTGACAATTAACCTAGAGGAAGCATTTCACGGTATAGAAAAAAATATTAGCTTTTCTAGCGCAGTAAAATGCGATACTTGTCACGGTAGCGGTTCTGAAAAAGGTGAAACCGTAACTACTTGCGATGCTTGCAGCGGTGTTGGAGCGACTAGAATGCAGCAAGGATTCTTTACGATCGAACAAGCTTGTCATAAATGCCAAGGTAACGGACACATTATAAAAAATCCTTGCAAGAAATGTCATGGCATGGGACGTTACCATAAACAACGAAATTTATCGGTCAACATTCCTGCCGGTGTTGAAAACGGTACTAGAATAAGACATACCGGAGAAGGGGAAGCAGGTATTAGAGGCGGTAATAGCGGTGATTTATACGTTGATATAACAATAAAACCACATGATATTTATAAAGTAGACGGAGCAAATCTACATTGTAAACTACCTATTAGTTTTGTGAATGCTGCTCTTGGAGGAGAGATAGAAGTACCGATAATTGAAGGCGGAAAAGTAAACTTAACAATTCCTGCAGGCACACAAAACGGTGATCAATTAAGGCTACGCAGCAAAGGTATGTCTAAAATGAGATCAACTATTAGGGGTGATATGCTTACGCATATTCATGTCGAAGTACCGAAAAATTTATCTAAAAGACAACGTGAATTACTAGAAGAATTCAAAAAAGAATCCATAAATGAAAAAGAAAATGACGGCAGCTTTTTTAATAAAATGAAAAGTCTGTGGTCGTAAATTTTATTTACCTTTCCTATAGCAATGAAACCTCCAATATTATAAAATATTATTTGCATAATATTACCGGAGGTTTTTATGCCTTATAAGAATAATAACGATTTACCTGATTCAGTTAAAAATCATCTTCCGAGCCATGCTAAGGATATTTATCGCGAAGCTTTTAATCATGGTATTTGAACCATATAAGGATGCCGATAAAAGACGTGGAAATGACTCTAGAGAGACAGTTGCACATAAAGTAGCATGGTCGGCCGTAGCAAAAAAAATACCATAAAAATGATAAAGGACATTGGGTAGAGAAATAAGTCCAAGAATATAGACCTATTCTTCTAGGGGTAATTTGTACGTCGATCCGGTACTCGAATCCTTACGTACAAGTACGCTGCGATTCTGCATTCTGTGTTTCCCTCAAATTCCTCCCTATAAACGAGTTTCTGAATAGGTCTAATTTATAAGTTTGTGAGATTTTAAATTGAATCCTTGAAATTCTGTAAGCCTATATGTATATTTAGTTATTAACTGAATTTAAGTTCTTATGAAATTAACAAAATTATTGAGTACCCTTTTAGTTATAGGGTTAGTTTTAGGCGGGTGCAAAAACAAAAAAAACAGTGATGACATAGTAGTCCCTATCGCTACCCTTTATAATGAAGGTATTACCTTATTGGAAAAGAAAAAATATAAGAACGCTGCAGAAGAATTCGGAAGAGTATTGTACCAGCATCCAGGTAATGAAATGACGCCGCAAGCCGAATTGATGCAGGCTTATTCTTTATTTCTCGCCGCTCAATATGAAGAAGCGGTTGATGTGCTTGATATGTTCATTAAGTTGCACCCTGCAAATGTTGACATTGCTTATGCATATTACCTTAAAGCATTATCATATTATATGTTAATTTCAGACGTAAATCATGATCAATCTAGAACTTTCCTAGCTAAAGATAGTTTTGAAGACGTAATAGCAAAATTCCCAAATACTAAATATGCTATTGATTCATCTTTAAAAATTGACCTAGTAAACGATCATTTAGCAGGTAAAGAGATGATGGTAGGTCGCTTTTACTTAAAGAAAAAGAATCCGATGGCAGCTATAAATAGATTTGAAGAGGTAATTGATAATTATCAAACTACTTCTCACTCGGTAGAAGCTCTTTACCGTTTAGCCGAGAGTTATATGATGCTTGGACTTCCGGATGAAGCAAAAAAATATGCCTCAGTGCTAGGTTACAACTATCCTGATAGTCAATGGTATAGTTATGCGTACAGGCTAGTTCAGAACCACCAAAACTAAGCGGCATATGTTCTACAGTCTCTCAGTTAAAAACTTCATTCTGATAGACGAGCTGGAAATTGAGTTTAATAAAGGTTTATGTGTTATTACCGGTGAAACGGGAGCCGGTAAATCTATTTTACTTGATGCTATTTTATTTTGCTTAGGTTATAAAACTTCAAATAATATAATAAAGCGTGGAAAAGATTACGCTGTTGTTAATATAATATTCTCTTTAAATGAAGAAATAAAAAATTTTCTGGTTCAAAATTTTATTGAACCTGAAGAGTTATTGTTTGTAAAGTGTCTGCAAAAAGCCGAAGGACGAAAAAATTTTTTCATTAATAATCAAGTGGTTACTAAAGCTCTTATGCAGCAATTAGCTACTTATTTATTCGAGCTTCATGGACAAAATAATAATATTTCTCTTCTAGAAGCAAATACACAGCGTGATATTTTAGATAGTTATGGAAATCTTTTGGACTTTCGAGCGGAGCTTTCCAAATGCTATCAGGCTTGGCAAAATACTCGGAAAGAAATGGCCGAAATAACACTTAAGCAAAATTCTATAGAACAAGAAATTGATTATTTGAGCTTTGCAACGGAAGAATTAACTAAACTGAACATTCAAACAGGTGAAGAAGAAAAATTAGCAAATCTACGAAAAGATTTGCAAAATAAAGATAAGGATTTACAGCTAATAAAAGATATTCTAGAACAGATTAATAACCCTGAAATAAATACATCGATTAATAGAGCAGAGAAATTATTAGCAAGGCAAGGCAACAATGAGCGTTTTGAAGCTATCGTTACAAGTTTAGAGGAAGCCTATAATAATCTAGAAGAAGCACGCCAAGAATTATCAAATCTGTTAGATAGTTTCAATTATGAGGAATATAATCTTGAAGAAACAGAAGAAAGATTATTTTTAATAAAAGCTATTAGCCGTAAATATAATGTTCCTGCTGATGCGTTAGGTGTATTTTTAGATAAATCTTTAGAGCAGCTCAGTATATTAAAAAACAAAATAGCAAATAGTAATGAGTTGAAAGCTCAAGAAGTACTACTGCAGAAAAAATATTATGAACTAGCGAGTAATTTATCTGCAAAGCGTCTTATTGTTGCAAAACATCTAGAAGAATCGTTGCATCAGGAGCTAAAGCAGCTTAAAATGGCGAAAGCAATTTTTGAGATTGAGATAAATGCTAAAGAACCAACAGCCGACGGTAATGACGATATTGTGTTTAAAGCGTCTACTAACCCGGGAACGGCAGCTGCAGCAATTAATAAAATCGCTTCCGGCGGTGAATTATCAAGATTCATGTTAGCTTTAAAAACTTCTTTGTTTGATAAAATGGTAAAACCATCTATTATATTTGATGAAATAGATGTCGGGATTGGCGGAGAGGTCGCAGATAAAGTAGGTGAGCGATTAAAAAAACTTAGTAGCGTTACTCAAGTAATAGTTATTACGCACCAGCCGCAAGTAGCAGGTAAAGCGGATTTGCATATAAAAATCGAGAAAACACAGCTAGAGAAAGAAACGAAAGTAACGGTAAAAGCTTTAAATTTAGCTGAAAGACAGGAGGAACTCGCCCGCATGATTTCAGGTAAAACAATCACCAAAGCAAGTTTAAAAGCAGCAAAGGAGTTGTTGCATTTGTAATAGGCACTAGCGATACGGTTTTTATGTCATTCCTGCGAAAGCGGGAATGACATAATAGGGAACATATGAACAACAACTACACAAAATTAGAAAACGAATTTGCAACCATCTCACATTTTAATAATATCTTGAGCATATTATACTGGGATGTTGACGTAAATATGCCTATGGGTTCAGGTGAGAGTAGGACAAACGAAATAGTAACTTTAACGTCGCTAGTTCATTCTATGCTCAAATCTCCTATTCTAAAGGAGCTACTTAGCAAGGCAAAAGAAGAATCAAAGAACCTTGATGAATGGCAGAATGGTAATATTAGAGAGATTGAGAGAAAAGTAACAGATGCAAATTGTATTGACGAGCAGCTACAAAAGAAATTGGTAGCAGCTACTACTAAAGCCGCACTTGTTTGGCGAGAAGCAAGAAAACATAACGACTATAATTTATTCAAATCACACTTACAACAAGTCTTAGATTATACGAAAGAAGTTGCTAAAGTACGAGCAGATGCTTTTAATTGCGGATTATACGACTCATTAATAGATATGTTTGATCCAAGCAGAAAAAGTAGCGAGATCAAACAAGTTTTTTCAGTACTTAAAAAAGAACTCCCGCAGCTCATAAATAAAGTTTTAGAAAAACAGAAAACCGAGAAAGAACTAGTAAAACACAGCAAACTAGCTCCTGAAATGCAAAAGCGTATCGGAAAACGCATTATGGGAATTATGCAGTTTGATCTAACAAAAGGACGATTAGACGAATCGACTCATCCTTTTTGCGGTGGAACTCCAAACGATATACGTTTAACTACTAGGTATGATAAAGATAATTTCATAAGCGGTTTAATGGGAATTATTCACGAAACAGGACATGCTTTATATGAGCAGAATCTACCGGAAATGTATAAAGGGCAGCCGGTTGGGCTTGCTAAAGGTATGGCATTCCATGAAAGCCAATCTTTATTTATGGAAATGCAAGTAGGTAGATCAAGAGAATTTACCGAATTTTTAGCTAAATTACTTAGAGACGAATTTGCTGTTAAAAGCGAAGAATATTCAGCAGCAAGTTTATATAGAAAAATTACAAGAGTGACGCCTGATTTTATAAGAGTAGATGCAGATGAAGTAACTTATCCGATGCACGTAATATTACGTTTTGAGATAGAGGAAATGCTTATCAATGGCGACTTGAATCTCGATGAATTACCAAGCTGTTGGGATAGTAAGATGCAGGAATATTTAGGCGTTAAACCGGTAAGTTTTAGTAACGGCTGTCTTCAAGATATTCATTGGTCACACGGAAATTTCGGTTACTTTCCCGCCTATACAAACGGTGCAATTATCGCATCAATGGTGATGAAAAAAGTAAAAGAGATGCATTCAAATATAAAAGATGATATATTAAAGGGTGATTTTAGTAATCTAAATAATTATCTAAATAAGAATTTTAGAAATCTCGGTTCGTTAAAAAATTCAGCCGATTTATTAAAAAGTGCTAGCGGTGAGGAAAAAATCAGCCCTGAGGTGTATATAAGATATTTAGAAGGGAAGTATTTATAGTAATAAAATCGTTATTGCAAATTACGCAGTAATTGACGAAGCAATCTCGGAAGAATTGCTGAAATTGCCACGCTCCTTGCAGTCGCTTGCAATGACGGCTTATGACAACAACTAAACAATACAAACAATAATATGGAAGAAGACTTTAAAAAAACAGGTTATTTATTTGGCGGGAATGCTGTTTTTGTTGAAGAGCTATATAAGCAATATCTAGCCAACCCTGCCTCGGTTGATCAAACTTGGCAAGAATTTTTTGCCGGCATTAAGGATAATAATACTTTACTCAATAAAAGTACGGCAAAAATAATTATCCCTGATGAAATAAAAAAAGAATCGTTAAATAATAATTTATCTTCTGAAGACTTAAATAGTTTAAAAGCTAAGGAAATGATCAATGCTTATCGCAAGCATGCTCACTATTTAGCGAATCTTGATCCGCTTGGTCTTGAGCTACGTAAAACAAAAAATGATTTAAAGCTTAATATAGAAACTTTTGGTCTTGATAGCGGTCAGCTAGAAGAAAATATCAATATTACGGATGAATTTGTCGGTACTTGGAACTGTAAATTATCTGAATTAGTGACCAAGTTCGATAAAGTTTATACAGGTTCTATAGGTGTAGAGTTTGAGCAAATAGAAAATGTAGCAGGAAAAAACTGGTTATATAATAAGCTAGAAAGCGAAGTTACGTTTTCTTCTGAAGACAAAAAAACTATCTTAAATGATTTAGTAGAAGTAGAAGGGTTTGAGCAGTATTTACATACAAAATTTCCCGGAGCTAAGCGTTTTTCCATTGAGGGTGGTGATGCTTCTATAGTTGCTATGAGTAAAGCTATAGATTTATCCATGCATCAGGGCGTCTCAGAAATCGTTATCGGTATGGCACATCGAGGGAGATTAAACACTCTAACTAAAGTAGTAGGTAAGCCATATAAAGCCGTTATTGCGGACTTCATAAGCGGCAGCGTATTTCCTGATGAGCTAAATGTTTCAGGCGATGTAAAATACCATTTAGGCTATTCGTCCGATAGAACTCTAGAGGATAAGAAAATACACTTGTCGCTAGCCGATAACCCTTCACATTTAGAAGCGATAAATCCTATAGTTGCAGGAAAAGTAAGAGCAAAGCAAGATATTCTTGGAGATACTAAACGCAGCAAAGTCAAAGCTATTTTAGTGCATGGCGATGCTGCTTTTTGCGGTCAGGGCGTGGTTGCCGAGAGTCTATCAATGTCACCTTTAGCTGCTTATGATATCGGCGGGATATTGCATTTCGTCATTAATAATCAGTTAGGTTTTACGGCTAATGCTGCAGATACTAGAGCTAGTAGATATTCTACGGAGTTTGCTAAAATCATAGCTGCCCCGATTTTACACGTTAACGGTGACGATATAGAAGCAGTGTTAAAAGCCACCAATATTGCGGTAGAATACAGGCAGAAATTTGGTAAGGATGTTGTAGTAGAAATTATTTGTTACCGTAAATATGGGCATAATGAGGGCGATGAGCCGATGTATACTCAAGGCAAGATGTATAACATTATTAAAAACAAACTGACCCCTGGAAATATTTACGCAAATGAGTTAGTAAAAAGCGGTGTAATCGACAATAATTATTTTGCTAAGTTAAAAGAAGAATTTAAAGCAAAACTAGATAAGGAATATGAGCAGGCAAAAAGTTATAAGCAAGAAGCACATTTCTTAGGCGGATTATGGCAAGGTATTTCTCGTACTCGTACACAAGCTACAATAACGGGTATCAGTAAAAAAACATTACACGATTTAGGCACTAAACTATGCGAAATACCGAAAGATTTTGCCGTTAATCCAAAACTTGTAAAACTATTTGAAGCTCGAAAAGCCACTCTAACAGCTGATCAACCTATTGATTGGGCGACGGCAGAGCAGCTAGCTTTTGCAAGCTTGCTTGCTTCAGGCACAAATATAAGGCTAACCGGACAAGATTCGGGACGCGGTACTTTCTCGCATCGTCATTCAGTATTGCACAACCAAATTGATGGTACTACCTATATACCTCTAAATAATTTATCTAAAGAACAAGCAAAATACGAGGTAGCCGATAGTAATTTATCTGAATATGCGGTGCTTGGTTTTGAGTATGGTTATTCACTCGCAAACCCAAAAAATTTAGTTTTATGGGAAGCACAATTCGGTGATTTTGCTAATGGAGCTCAGATTATTTTTGACCAGTTTATTTCAAGCAGCGAAACTAAATGGCTTCGTATGAGCGGGCTTGTGGTTTTGTTACCTCATGCATTTGAGGGACAAGGACCGGAGCATAGTTCGGCAAGACTTGAGAGGTTCTTACAACTGGCGGCTGAGAATAATATGTATGTTACATACCCTACTACCCCTGCTTCGATTTTCCATCTGCTACGTCGCCAAATACTTGATGATACCCGTAAACCGTTAATCGTAATGTCGCCGAAATCATTATTACGTCATAAATATGCCGTATCTAAACTTGACGAGCTAGGTGAAAATACTACTTTCTTACCAGTTTTAGATGAAGTAACTAAAGTAGATACAAACAATATTACTAAAGTAATTTTATGCAGCGGTAAGGTATATTACAATCTATTTGAAATGCGTGGCAATAACAGTAATATAGCGATTATTAGGCTTGAGCAATTACACCCTTTTGAAAAAAAACTTGTAGCATCGCTATTAAAAAAATATAATAGGACGCAGGAATTTATTTGGTGTCAGGAAGAACCAAAGAATATGGGAACTTGGTGTTATATAGTTTCTCACTTAAACGATGCTTTAAAAGAAGCAGGAATTAAAAATGAATTTAAATATGTAGGTAGAGAGGAATCAGCCTCTCCAGCAGTAGGCTCGCTGCAAGCACATAATAAACAGCAAGAGAAGCTATTAAGGACAGCATTGGGAATATGATTCTTAGGGTATTGCCTAATAATCATCATTGCAAGCGACTAAAAGGAGCGTGGCAATCTCAGGAATTTGCCTGAGATTGCTTCGTCGACGCTTATAGCGTCTTCTCGCAATGACGATAAAACTATACAGGGCGATGCTATACAAATATAGGAGTAAAATAAATTATGAGAGTTAAAATTATAGTACCGTCGCTTGGGGAGTCCATAACGGAAGCAACTATTGCCAAATGGTATAAGAAAGAAGGCGATTCGGTTAAAACCGATGAATTACTGTTAGAAATCGAAACCGAAAAAGTGACTTTAGAAGTTAATGCTCCTTGCAATGGTACTATAGGTAAAATATCGAAAACTGACGGTGCAAATGTAGCAGTTGGCGAAGAAATAGGCGAAATAAATGAAGGAGCATCTGCAAATACTGCCGGTACTAATAATGAATCTGCTAAAGCTCAAGCAGTAACACAACCTACTTCAGAAAAACCTGCCGTAGCTAATAATACTCTTGCTCCTTCTGTACAAAAATTAGTTACCGAAAATAAGCTTGACCCCAATAATATAAAAGGAACAGGTAGAGACGGTAGAATTACCAAAGGTGACGTGCTTGCAACAATAAACACTACGACTACTTCTGCTCCTGCAATAAGTAAATCTAATGAAGAAAGAGTGCAGCGTGTTCGTATGTCACGCTTGCGTAAAACTATTGCACAGCGTTTAAAAGATTCACAAAATACAGCAGCTATTTTGACTACTTTTAATGAAATCGATATGTCAAAAGTAATTACTTTGCGTAATCAATATAAAGAAGAGTTTGAGAAAAAGCACGCTGTGAAACTTGGGTTTATGTCTTTCTTTGTTAAAGCAACAATTGAAGCTTTAAAGCTTATTCCGTCGGTAAATGCTGAAATAGATGGCGATGATTTAGTATATAAAAATTACTATGATATAGGTGTAGCTGTCGGAACAGAGCAAGGGCTTGTTGTACCGGTTGTTAGGGATGCCGATAAAATGGGATTTGCCGAAGTGGAGAAAACTATAGGAATTTTGGCTAAACAAGCTCGTGAGGGTAAGCTTTCTATGGCTGATTTGTCAGGTGGGACATTCTCGATTTCTAACGGAGGCGTATATGGCTCATTATTATCTACACCGATTATTAATCCTCCTCAATCAGGTATTCTAGGCTTACATAAAACCGAGGAAAGAGCTGTAGTTATAGACGGTAAAATTGAAATACGTCCGATGATGTATATAGCTTTATCTTACGATCATCGTATAATTGACGGGAAAGAAGGAGTATCGTTCTTGGTAAAAATTAAGCAGCTTATTGAGAATCCTGAAAAGTTATTGTTAAATTTGTAAAAAATTGTCATTGCGAGCAGCCGTAGGCTGCGTGGCAATCTCATGAAATCATAACAAACTCCTGAGATTGCTTCGTCAATTACTTCGTAATTTTCCTCACAATGACGTGGTCCCGTTTTTACTCTTTGAAAAAAAAGTAAAATCATTCAAAGAAAGGAAGTATATAATAATGATAAAATGTACTCGTCGTATTGAGTTCGATGCAGGACATAGAATTATAGAACATCAAAATAAATGTCAATTCCTGCACGGTCATCGCTATGTTCTTGAGATCGCTATAGCCGCAAACAAAACCGATAAACTTGGTATGGTAATCGATTTTGGTTTAATTAAGGATTTAGCTAAAAAATGGATTGATGAAAATTTTGATCATAGCTTAATCCTACATCAAGACGATAAGGAAATGGGGCAGCAAATAGAAAATTGTACCGGTCAAAAAATATATTACATGCAAAATAACCCGACTGCAGAAAATATAGCGACGCATTTAAAGAATGAAATTTTTCCTAAACTTTTCGTAAGTCAAAACTTCTTCGTAACTAGCCTCAAACTATATGAAACACCGAATTGTTTTGTTGAGGTTTAGGCATGCAAGATTGCTGTTTAATTTTAACTACTACTAATGATTTGCAAATTGCCGAGAAAATAGCATCTGTTTTGTTAGAATTAAATCTTACTGCCTGCATTCAAATTGACGATGTCAAAAGTTACTTTAGATGGAATGGTAGAGTAACTTTAGAAACTGAATATAGACTTGTAATTAAAACAAAATCTTCTAATTATAATGAAATTGAAAATAAACTCCTTGAAATTCATAATTATGAATTACCACAAATAATAAAAATAAATATTGACTATGGCTTTCAAAAGTACTTAGAATGGATGAACCAAAATAATAAGTAAACTTATAGTTGAGTAAATTTAAAAATTAAGTAAGTAAATTATGAAATTATGGCAAAAAGTTACCTTAGGGTTAATCTTAGGTATTATATTTGGTATATACTTACCACAATATGTTAATTATATTAAACCTATCGGTGACATTTTCTTACGTTTGATAAAAATGATCATTACCCCTTTAATTTTCTTCAGTTTGGTTTCCGGTATCACTAGTATGAATGATAATTCTGCCCTTGGTAGAGTAGGCATGAAAGCGGTAGCCGCTTTTTTAGGTACTACTTTTTTTGCCACGGTTTTTGGACTCACTGTTGCCTTAGTATTAAAGCCAGGAGTAGGCGTACATATAGATTTCACCTCTTCAGGAACGACAAACAGAACTTCATTTAATATAATTGATTTTTTTGTAAATATCGTCCCTGATAATGCTGTTGGGGCTTTTGCAAACGGTGATGTCTTACAAGTTGTATTTTTTGCTATTTTTGTTGGAATTACCTTAAACAAAATGAAATCTATCGGTGAACCTATTACTGATTTAATTCATGTAATGTCAAAATTAATATTAAAAATGATATCGTTTGTTATTCAATTATCCCCTTACGGTGCTTTTGCTTTAACAGGCTGGATTGTAGGCATGCAGGGAGTTGAGGTAATGATTAGTTTATCAAAACTTGTTGTAGCGGTAGTTGTGGCGATGACATTCCAATATTTAGTTTTTGGCTTACTTATATGTGTATTCTGTCGTGTTTCACCTATACCTTTTTATAAGAAAAGTTTTGAGTATCAGATACTTGCTTTTTCTACTTCAAGCAGTAAGGCAACTCTTGCAACTACTATGCAAGTTTGTCGTGCAAAGCTTGGCATTTCAGAGTCTAGTACTTCGTTCGTACTTCCGATAGGTGCGTCAATTAATATGGACGGCTTTGCTATAAATTTATCTCTTACCACCATATTTTTTGCTCAGATGATGGGAGTAACGCTTGCTCCTCACGACTATTTAGTCATTATTCTCACCTCAACACTTGGATCTATCGGTGGTGCCGGTATTCCCGGTGCCTCTTTGATAATGCTTCCTATGGTTCTTTCTTCGGTTCACTTACCTATAGAGGGAGTAGCAATTATTGCTGGTATTGACCGAATACTTGATATGCTACGTACTACTATCAATATTACCGGCGATGCAACAATTACTATGATTATAGATAACAGCGAAAATACTTTAGATAAGGAAGTATATTTATCTTAATGATATTGCTAACTAAGACCAGACATTGTCATTGCGAGCAACTATAAGCATTGTTGTCTGAATTGAAAAATGCGTTTTATGTCATTCCCGCGAAAGCGGGAATCCAAGGAAAAGCAAAATTAAAATATAGTTATCAAAAAGAAGATAATAGAATAGAATTTTTACAAGGTGATTCTAATAAAGTAGAGGCAATATTCCCAAAAGAAAAAATATCTGAAATAGTACATCCTATACTTTGAATAGAAAATACTCATATTAATACTATAGGTATTTTAGAATATTTTTGAAGAAGGGGATTATTTCATCCTTGAAGATACTAATATTGACTATAATAATGCGTGCTATGATGTTTGGAGGAAAATTTTAGATGAAAAAACTTGTATAGCAACATTAGAAAATTTAAACAATAAAATCGTTAGATTAACTAGCTGGTTGAAAGAAAACAAAGATTTATATTTAGTAGATACAAAATATGTAAATTATACAAAAGAAATTAAAGATGCCGTAAATAATAATGCAGAAATTATACATATAAAAAATATCGATCAAAAAAATTATAATATAATGACTCCCTATGACGGTGAGGTACGGATTAGCGGAATAGAAGAATTAATTTGTCATATGTATGGAGTAATAGGGATAATTGGTAGTTTGCCTGTATTATATAAAGAAGATAAGAATATTATTAGAGCAGTAGCACCAAGACGTAATTCGCATAATGAACATAGCTCTCAATCGCCGTATAATGATTGAGATTGGCATGTAGATGCTGCATACCGTCCAAATGACCAAGAAGAGTGATAACTTATCTCCTATAGTTGACTACTTAATTTTGGGGATTGTACATAAAGGACATGAGAATCTACCTATAGTATATATTAGCCTTAAAGATATATTAAATCAATTGAGCTACCAAGATATCTTAATCGGGCTAACAACATCGCATTCGTAGACTGCATGGCACTCCCCAAAAAATAATAAAAAAATTCTGTAAATCAGAATTTTTTCTCTTCCTTACTTCGTCAATTGCTATGCAATTTTCTTGCAATGACAGAGACAGAACATAAGGCAGAAAATTAAGATAGGTTTTTATCCTAACTTGTGAAGTATAAATAGAAACGCTACAAAAATTTAACGGTGAGAATTGAGAAGCTTTTTTATTGCTTTTCTTTGTTTTGAGTCTTTATGCTATTTCTTTCTTCTATAATTTTCAGTTTAGTTTTAAATGGAGCAACAAATAAAGCAGTATAGTATTCTACGTCAGAAGCATGTAAAGTTCTATTAGCATCCACCGCTATCCAATCTCAAGCTCTTTTCCCTTTGCAATCTTTAATTTTTTGATCCGCTCCATATTCTAATAAAATACGAGTAGGTTCAACATTAAGATATGATGATGCATAATAAGGGAAGTCATTCCGGTTTTAGAATTTTGAACATTAGGATTAACACCTAACTTAAGCAAAAGTTTTATTAAATCAAGATTATTTCTTTCTGCGGCTAGCATCATTCCGGTAATACCGTCTTCATATCTTAAATTAGGACTCATTCCCTGATTAATTAAAAGTTCGGCAATTTCCGGCTTCATAAATCCTATATTTATATGGATTAAATTCATAGGTACACCACACTTTAATAAAAAATCGGCAATTTTTATATTATTATTCGATATAGCATAATCTAAAGGAGTCCAGCCCAAGTATGGTTGATTTACTCCATATCCCTCATCTAATATTTTTTTACTTCATCAATATTATCTGCTTTAATAGCATTTGCTATCGGTGTAATTGGATTTTCGACTTTTTGATCATACTCAACACCATTCACATATATCTTTTTTAAACTCAAGTTTACATTCCATAACATGAATAGAAGCAATAATAAAAATAATTATAAACTTTAAAATTACTTGAATAATTTTCATATAATCAATCTAGGTACTATGTAGCTATACAGCATTAAACCTTTGTCGGTAAGATAGATATTTTCATCTAATCTAATTAAGTCTAACGCTTGATAATGCTTAAGATTATTCATATCTAAAATATTCTCTAATTTCGTGTTTAATTTCTGCTCTAATGTAGAAATATTTATACCTTTGCTAAGGCGTAAACCCATCATTAGCATTTCTTCAATAATCTCTTGATGTGTTAACTTAGTATTAGTTTGAATACCAACATTTTTTGTTTTAACCGCATCTAACCATTTTTCAGGTTTATGCCACATCATAATTGCCGATACCGAACTTGAGGATTCAATGATTCTACTATGAGCTCCGGGGCCTATACCTAAATAGCTATTATAATTCCAATAAGTTAAATTATGCAAACATTCATACCCTATCATAGCATAATTGGATATTTCATATCTAAAATACTTTTTAGATTCTAGATAATGATTCGTCCATTCATACATTTCAGCTGCCGCATCTGAATGCGGCAAAATCAGATTACCCTCCTTAAATAATTTATAACACGGCGTACCTTTTTCGATAGTCAATTGATAAAGAGAAATATGTGAGGTAGCGAGCTGCATAGCTTGTTTTAATTCTTCTTGCCAGTCTTTTAATGTCTGACCGCTACGTGCATATATTAAATCAAATGACACTCGTAGAAAAATCGTATTTGCCGCCTCAATTGTTTTAATGGCCTGCATACAATCATGAGTTCTACCTAATTTTTTTAAATCGTCCTCTTTTAAGGATTGCACTCCTATTGAAACACGATTAATTCCGGCGGCTTTGAATGCTTTAAATTTTTCAGTTTCAAATGATGTGGGATTAGTTTCTAGAGTTATCTCGGTTTGATTATCAATAATTGCTAGATTACTGATTTTATTTATTATTCCTTCAACTATTACAGGATTCATTAAAGAGGGAGTACCGCCCCCAAAAAAAATAGATTTTATATATTTATTTTGAATAATATCCTTAAAATATTCAATTTCAGTTTCATAAGATTTAAGCCACTGATTATGATCTATAGTACTTGCTACATGAGAATTAAAATCACAATACGGACATTTGGACAAACAAAAAGGCCAATGAATATAAATACTTAAATCATTAGCCATAACTCTCATATTTTGTATTTTTGCTAGTGCTAACTTAGGTTTTGTGGACATTGCTAAAAAGATTTAATTTTGGTTATTTTTTGCTACAAATTATAAGATTTTTTTGAAATATGAATAACTATTTCTACAAAAATCTTATTAATTTTCGCTAAAAAAGACCTCAAAATAGCAAATCAATTAGCAATGTCCACAAAACCTAGCATTTTCTTTGATGTTATTCAAGGTGTATGATAAAACACTATTCTAATTCAAAGAAAACTTTAAATAAAGCTTTTAATTTAATAGATATTATTAAAATAATGAAAAAAATTACCCACTATTTTATAATTTTTTGTGTTCAAGCTATGGGAAGTAATAATGAACAAATATATAACCCAAAAGACACTAAATTTCTAGAAGAAACTGAAGCTCTAAAATGGGCAAAAGAGCGTACTGATAAAACAGCCAAGGCTTGCCAATCTATGCCTACTTATAAGGTAGTTAAGAAAGAACTAGAATCTGTTTGCTATGATCAAAGAAAAACTCCTTTTGGTGCTATACGTAAAGGTTACGTGTATAATTTTTGGATGGATTATAAAAACCCGCAAGGGTTATGGCGTAGGACATTGGTTGAGAATTACTCGAAAGATAAACCAAATTGGGAAGTTCTAATCGATTTTGATAAATTATCCAAAAAACTCGGTAAAAAAGTAATGCATCGAGGTGGGAGTGATTGTTTTCAAAATCCTAATCGTTTCTTAATTACCATGTCATTTGGCGGTAAGGATGAGATGTTTTTTAGAGCATGGGATTTAGAGAAAAAGATTTTGTAAAAAATGGTTTTGAGCCAAAAACAAGTAGCGGAAAATTACTAGAAGGTAAATTTACTGTCCCTACTTGGGTTGATCAAGATACTATTATATTTATCCAGTTTTGCATCAAGAGGAAGTGACTGACTCTTTATATCCTAGATTGCTCTACATATGGAAGCGAGGAGAACCTATAGAGAAAGCCAAAAAACTATTTGAAATACCAAAGAATTATATACGTGTATCAGCCAGTAAGCTTTTACCGATAATATTTCTTCATCTTTAATATTTATATCTGCAAATAAGGCTTTTTATAATTACGATAATTATATTTTAGATACTAAAGATGAGAGCTTAAAATTACAAAAAATAAATATGCCATCAGATGCAATACCTGAAGGTTCTTTTAAAGAATATGTATTTTGGCTACTGCGTTCCGATTGGCAATTTAAAGATAGTAATATAGAGCAGGTTCACTTGTTGCCATACACTACGCTGATCTTCTAAAAGAAGATAGCGATAAAGCTAGCTTAAAAATATTATTTACCCCAACAGAGAGGGAAGTATTGTATTTTGTAGGAATGACTAAAGATACGGTATTTTTAACTAGCTATGAGAATGTTATTTTCAAAAGTAGTAACATTTACATTAGAAAATCATGAATGGACAAAACCGGTAACTTTACTGTCTTATGAAAATACAATTTTTGGTATGTTGTCTGATGATGAGGAAGAAGATGCATTAATTACTATAGAAAATTCTATAGTTCCTCCCACTATCTATTTATGGGATAAAACTCATGAATTAAAAGTTATTAGAAAGCCTTTATATCCGTTTGATAGCAAAAATTATGTTGTAGATCAAAAGGAAGCTACAAGCTCGGATGGAGTTAAAATACCATATTTTATTGTCTATAAAAAAGGTACAAAGATTGTAAGAATCCAACATTACTTGAAGCATACAGCGGTTTTCAAGTAATCAACTCTCCATATTTCTCTCACATGGAAAATGAAGTATGGGTTAAACATGGCGGGGTTAGTGTTCTTGCTAATATTAGAGGTGGCGGAGAGTTTGGTCCTGAGTGGCATAAGGCGACTCAAGGAATAAAACGTCAAACCGGCTTGAATGATTTTATTGCAGTAGCAGAGGATTTAATAAAGCAAAATATTACTAGTCCTGAGTATTTAGGAATTAAAGGAGGAAGTAACGGCGGATTGCTAGTAAGTGTTGCAATGACACAGCGTCCTGATTTATTTGGAGCTATAGCATGTGAAGTGCCGATACTTGATACGATATAAAGAATTCGGAGCAGGACATTCATGGGGTACAGAATATGGTGATCCAAAGTAGAAGATTTAGTACATATCAAAAAATATGCACCGCTAGAGAATTTATCTTTAACGCAAAAATACCAAGCTGTGTTAATTACAGATTCAGTATTAGAGCAGCGTGTACACCCATGACATGGAAGAATTTTTGAGTATGTGCTTGAGAAAAACCCAAATACTAAAACTTACTTTCTAGGAAGTGTAGATAGTGGGCATGGTAGTGGGAGTGATTTAAAAGATAGTGCCAATTATTTGATCAATATTTATACATTTTTTGCAAATGCTTTGAAATTAAAAATTAATTAAATTTAATACTAGGTCAATATGTGTTACTTATTATACTACTGGATAGTTTAAAAAAACCGTCGATGTCATTCCTGCGAAGACACATGGGTGTCAACTTAAGGAAAAGGTCACCCCGTGGCTTGACCACAGGATCCATATAATTTTAGTATTTTTAACTGGATCCCGCAATCAAGTCGGCATTGTTGCATGGATCGGAAAACCTACTCGATGTCATTCCCGCGTAGGCGGGCATCCAGAAAAATAACTTCAATATTGCTACAGAAGTTACATACTTGATAAAATAACCATACAAACACTTGTTTTTATATGCTTGACTGGATTTCCGCTTCGCAGGAATGACATAATGTAGATATAATATAAATTCAAGAAAACAATTTTCCAATTCCGCTACGTAATAGATTTTTAGGATTCATTTTACTGGCTTTTTTCATTATCTCGCTTATTTGTTTATATTGCTTTAGCAAAATATTTACCTTTTGTACCGTAGTTCCTGCTCCAACAGCTATACGTTTCCTACGAGAAGCATTAATTATATCGGGATTTTTACGTTCTTTTGGCGTCATAGATAAAATAATTGCTTCTTGATGTTCAATTATTTTACTATTTAATTTTGATTGATCTATTTGATCCATAATTTTACCGCTACCCGGTAACATACTAAGTATACTTCCAAAACCTCCCATTTTTTTTATACTTCTCATTTGCTGAAGATAATCATTTAAATCAAACTTACCCTTTTTTAATTTAGCTGCCGTTTTTTCGGCTTCTTCTCTATCAACAATACTAGCTGCTTTTTCAACAAAAGAGATAATATCACCCATATCCAGTATTCGAGAAGCTAAACGTTCAGCATCGAATTCTTCTAAATCAATTAGGTTTTCACCGCTACTTAAAAATTTAATCGGCTTTTTAGTAATATATTTTACACTGAGTGCTGCACCACCCTTGGAATCGCCGTCAATTCTAGATAAAATTAATCCTGAAATTGCTAACTTTTCATTAAAACTACTTGCCGTAACTACTGCATCCTGCCCTGTCATACTGTCGATTACTAACAAAGTTTCTGTAGGCTCCACTATCTTTTTTATTGCAAGCGCTTCCTCCATCATCGCTTTATCAATTTGTGTACGACCTGCCGTATCATAAATTACGACATCATAAGCAGAAATTTTAGCCTCGGCAATAGCTCTTTTAACAATATCGAGGGGTTTCTCACCTTGCACAATAGGTAATGAATTAATCTGTACTGAGTTTGCAAGTATAGCGAGTTGCTCTTGTGCGGCCGGTCTGTAAGTATCCAAAGAAACAAGTAAAACTTTCTTATTTTGATTTCTAAGCCGTAAAGCAAGCTTACTACTCGCCGTAGTTTTACCACTCCCTTGCAGCCCTACCATTAGGAAATTTACGGGCGGCTTTGAATTTAAATTTAGCTTTGTCTCACTTTTACTTGAAGCTAAGAGATTGATCATCTCTTCATGGATAATTTTAATTATCATCTGTCCAGGTGAAACAGACTTAATAACCTCCTGCCCTAAAGCTTTCTGTTTAACTTCCGCTATAAAATCTTTTATCACCGGTAATGCAACATCTGACTCTAAAAGAGCCACTCTTATATCCCGCATAGCAGCATCTATTTGGGCTTCCGTCAAAATGCCTGAGCTAACTAACTTATCAAAAATCTTCGTTAAATTTTGTGTTAAAGTTTTAAACATGCAAATAATTTAATTTATAAAGTTCCTAAAACCTAATATATACTACGAGTAAATGAACAATAGTCAAAATAAAACATAAATTAAATTTATATTCTAGAGGGAAGCCGCTTTCTATCTTGAATATCTATTAACTATTTAAAAAAAAAAAAGAGTATCTCAATATATTTTGTTGTTTTATGGATAACATAGAAAGGAACGTAGTGATATCGTGTTAATTACTAGAAAACTCATTCACCACTAATATATAACTTGTTTTTAAGTCCAAATCATAATCAATGGTATTATATATTAACTTTTTTATGTCGGTAAATTTTTGCAGTAAATATGAAGGGTGTCTATTTGATAGTTTATTAAAAATCTTATTTTCCAAATCTAGAAGTTCAATATTAACGTTGGCAGATTTTTTAAGGATTCTATTCATTAATAATAATAAATTATCAATAAAATCTAGCCATAATTCTCGGTCTTTAGTAGTAAAGCGATGAATAAAATCTAACGTTTTGTTATCTGCTATCGACTGAATAAACTCGGAATATAATTCGTTTTTAGTATGATGGATAGATGATCTAACATTAATTTTAAAACATCTTGATCTAATTGTAGAAATAATACTTGCAGCTCTTGAAGTAATTAAAAAAATGTAACTATTCTTTGGTGCATCTTCAAGAATTTTTAAGCATGAATTCGCTGCATTCAAATTCATAAGCTCTGCCGAATAAATTATTGCAACTTTATAACCTGAAATTGCAGAAGTTTTACTTAAGAAGTCTTGTAATTTTCTTATTTGTTCAATAGAAATATTTTTAGCATTAGATGTAGCTGAAGTTTCCCTAGCGATGAAATGATAATCAGGATTGTTGTCAAGAGGAATGCTATTCTTAAAAAGCTTAATATATATAAACTCTTCTAAATCTTTTAAAGCTTGCTCTATATTTTCGGCTTCGATAAGCCAACTATTGTATAGCTTATTATGTTTTAAGTTAAACTCTAGGCGTTCAATTATCAATGGTTGTAATATCATTATGAATTGTACTTAAGAAGTATTCTATATCATTCCGGCTTTTGCAGAGCATTATTGCATGAGCTGGTTTTTCTAGTGTCACCCCGCAAACGTGTAACGGGGTTCGGAAATTATTAGTACTGTAAATACGTTACTTCTTTTAATTACAAGCTTCTTTCATTTTTCTTCCGGCTCTAAAAGTAGGTTGATTGTAAGCATCTATTTTCATTTTTGCTCCGGTTTTTGGGTTACGACCCTCACGTGCTTTTCTATGATGTATTTCAAATGAACCGAAACCTGTTATATTAATATTATGGTGGCTCTTTATAGCACTAATCACACTATCAAGAACTAAATTAAGTGCTTTCTCGGCTTCAGCTTTTGTTAATGTTTTATGTGAAGCATGTTTATGATTATGACCATGGTCGGTCATAAATGCTATAAATTCGGTTTTATTCATTTTTTTTGGTTCTTTTGTGTTATGTGTACTCATAATAAAATCAATTCTCCTTTGATAGGTTAATATGTATTGATGTTTTTTTATAAAACAATATATACAACTGGCAATAATATACATCAATATATTTTTTATGTGAGTTAATTATAACAAACTACCCACATACTGCAAATGCCAGTTATTTACAAAATTTAAAATATATACGTTATTATATTAATTTATAGAAAAATGTAGCCATTTTACATCAGTTATACTGTTAAAACTATCTTAATCAAGTAATTAAAGTGAAAATTTATCGTTAAAACCCTAATTTATTGTCAGTAGTAAATTACAAAAACTAATTTTCTACTCTATAAAAAATTATAAGTTTTTTAATAAAAAACAATATATACTTAATTTACATAAAAAGTGGAAACCGTCTTTCACCTTTTATATAGAATATTTCTAACCGAATAGCAGATTATGTAATAATTCACTATGCACATTAATTTAGAATAAAATTTTTAATCCAATGTTATTGTCTAAAATTTGTATTAAACGCCCTGTCTTTGCTACAGTTTTGAATTTGGTTATCGTAGCTCTTGGAGCAATTTTTTTTACCAAACTACAAATTAGAGGTACTCCGGATATTTCAGTTCCTATTATAAATGTCGAAGCTCATTATGCAGGTGCCGATGCCTTATATATGGAGCAAGAAATAACGACACGTATAGAAAAAGCTTTAAAGACGGTTAAAAATTTAGATTATATAACTTCTCAAAGTTCTACCGGCGAAAGTAGTATTACTTTATCGTTTCTATTATCTACCGATATTGAAGTAGCACTAAACGATGTCCGCGCCAAAATATCGGATATCACTTATATGTTCCCGCAAGATATGAAAGCCCCGTCAGTTACAAAACTTGATGCCGATAGTTTCCCAAGCCTCTTCATAAGCATTGAAAGTGATCAATATAGCGATTTAGAATTAACAAAGATCGTCGAAGATAATCTACAAACACCGTTAGATAAACTTGAAAGCGTAGGACAGTCACAAATTTACGGCGGTCGGGAATATATAATGAGAATAGAACCCGATTCTAAAAAATTATATCAACATAAAATTTCTTTATTGGAGATTGAATCCGCAATAAAAGAGCAAAACAAAGATTATCCCGCAGGTACGATTAAAACAAAAAGCAATAATTTTATAGTAACTCTTGCAGGTTCTTTATCTACACCGGAAGAATTCGGTAATATTATTCTAAAAGTACAAAACGGAGTTATCATAAAATTACGAGATATAGCAAAAATATCTTTAACTTCTCCCGATGAGGACATAATTTTTAGATATAACGGCAAAAGCTCTATTGCCCTTGGTCTTATAAAAGAATCAAAAGCTAACGTCATAGATTTATCACATGAAGTAACTAAAGCACTAGAAAGAATTAAAGAATCCATGCCCAAAGGAATAAGCATGGGTATCGCATATGATGCAGCAACACCTGTAAAAGCATCAATTTATGCAGTATTTCAAACAATTTTTGAAGCTTTAATATTAGTAGTTTTAGTCACTTATTTATTTCTTGCTTCTGCTAAAATTACCTTAATTCCGTTTGTAACGATTCCGGTATCGTTGATCGGTACTTTTAGCGTAATGTATGCTTTTGGATTTTCTATTAATATATTTACGCTCCTTGCTATGATACTTGCTATAGGTTTAGTGGTCGATGATGCGATAGTTATGCTTGAAAACATTTTTAGATATAATGAAATGGGGCATAAACCCATGGAAGCGGCTATGCTTGCTTCTAAAGAAATCGGCTTTGCAATCATTGCTATGACTATTACGCTTGCTGCCGTATTTTTACCCGTGGGTTTTATAGAGGGTTTTATCGGGAAATTATTTATTGAATTTGCTTGGACTTTAGCATTTTGTGTTTTGTTCTCAGGATTTGTTGCTTTAACTTTAACTCCTATGATGTCAAGTCGTATGGTTACAAAACATAATACGGACTTACCGAAATTCTTAGTAAAGTTTAACGACATTCTACAATTTATTCAAAATAAATATATTTACTATCTAAAGCTAACTTTTGACAATCAAAAGAAATTTGTCATCATTATTGCATCATCATTTATAGTGCTGATTATTAGTTTTAAATTTACTCAAAAAATTTTCGTACCCCAAGAAGATGATGGATTCTTACAAGTTTCTCTTAAAGGTCCTGAAGGTTCTAATTTAGAATCTTCTACTAAAGTAGTGAAAGAAGCCGAAAAAATCCTTGCTAATTATAAAGATATATTAGGTTATCTGATGGTAATAGGTGCAGGCGGTAGCGATAACGTTTTTGGATTCATTCCTCTAAAAAATTGGGGTGAGCGTTCTTGTTCCCAAGAAACTATTAAGAATATGTTAAATAAGCAGTTTTCTGAAATACCGGGCATGTCGATTTACGCTATGGATCCACGTTCAATGGTTAGCGGGAATGCAAGTAGCCCTATCGAGTTTACTATTCAAACGAACCTTGAATATGATGATCTAGATAAAATATCACAACAATTTATTGATATAATGAAAACAAATCCTATTTTCTTAAACGTCAATAGAAATTTACAATCGGCAATGCCGACTATAAGTATAGAAGTCAACCGTGATAAGGCTTATTTATACGGAATGGATTTGGCAAATATAGGCAAAACGGTACAATATTTACTTGCAGGTCAACAAATCGGGCATTTTAGAATGAGTAATGATTTATATGACGTTATATTACAATTTAATCAAAAAGATCGAAAAGATATTAGCGATTTTAGTAAAATTTTAATCAGAGCAAAAAATAATAATATGTTACCGCTTGAATCGATAGCCAATATTACGGAAAAAATATCAGTAAAATCATATAGTCATTATAATAATTCAAAATCCGTTACTATTTCTTCCGATCTTGCTCCTAACAGGAAAATTGATGATGCAATTAATGAAATCAATAAAATAGCCGCTAAGTTACTTGATCCTAGTAATACTATAATTGAATATATCGGAGAAATTAAACAAATGAGAGAGGCAGACAGTAATATGCTTATAACATTTGTGTTTGCTCTTATATTTATCTATTTAGTGCTTGCAGCTCAATTTGAAAGCTTTACTGACCCTTTATTAATATTACTCGCCGTACCTTTCTCAATAACCGGTGGTGTACTTGCTCTCTGGCTTGCCGGTAATAGCCTTAATATGTATAGTAATATCGGACTTATTACTTTAATTGGATTAATTACTAAGAATTCTATTATGATAGTAGAATTTGCTAATCAGCTAAGAGCAAAAGGAGTAAAGGTTCAAGAAGCTATAATAGAATCCTCAAAACTTCGCTTGCGTCCAATTCTTATGACTACTCTTGCTACCGTAGTCGGAGCTTTACCTCTAGTTTTTGCAGACGGGGCCAGTGCTGCTGCTCGTAATTCTATAGGCTTTGTAATAGTTGGAGGATTAAGCATCGGTACTATATTTACAATTTTTGTTATACCTGTAATATATCACACTTTTAAGAAGGATTAATAAATTATAGAATTATAAAATTTAGTAGACATATAGCTCAAAATGAGGAATGATTATTTTACGTTAGTTTTGTTGCATGGCTCGGAAAACGCATGTAGTGTCATCCCGAGGCCTCGCCACGGGATCCAAAAATGTAACTCATAATACTAGTGTAATTTTAGTATTTTAACTGGACCCCGCTATCAAGTTGTGGGATGACAGAGGTATGAGCCACACAACAAGGTCTTTTACGTTTAACTAAAAGGAGATTAAATATGTTAATAAATACTTCTAATAATCCACTTATTACTACTGTACATTTATTATCTTCTATAGGTGCTATAAATTGGGGCTTAGTCGGATTATTTAATTTTAATTTAGTCACACTTTTATTTGGCTCATTTCCAATTATTGTTACAATACTTTATATAATTATAGGCTTTTGTGGTGTATATTCTTTCCTTTGTTTAGGTAAGCTATTTTGTAAACCCGGAATAGAAAAGGCGAAGTAACTCTACCTTTTCGTCATTGCGAGCAGCCGTAGGCTGCGTGGCAATCTCATGAAATCATAACAAACTCCTGAGATTGCTTCGTCAATTGCTATGCAATTTCCTCGCAATGACTACCTAACAACCTCACTTGTGCTATAGCAGTTATTGCTGCTGTTTCAGCACGTAATATATTACTTCCTAAACTTATAGATTTTGTATTCTTATATGAGGCAAGAAGTTCCAGCTCATCATTAGTAAAGCCTCCCTCCGGTCCTACAATAATAGTTATATCACTATTACTAAGTGATGATGAAATTCGTAATATAGAATTTTCTTCTTTTTCATGTTCATTAGCATATAACATCAAATTATTATTCTTTTTTAGGTAATCTTGTATTGTGATAGCTTTTTCAATTATCGGGGGAGTAAGACGTTCTGATTGCTCTGTTGCCTCAATAACACATTTCGTTAAACGTTCGATATTTACCGATCTAAATTGACACCACCTAGTAATTAACGGAATAATTTTAGTTATACCGAGTTGCGTAGCCATATTTATTGCAAACATTAATTTATCTTGCTTTATTATAGCAACAGCAAGAGTTAACGTAGATTCTGTATAAGGCTTTTTTAACTGTTCTTTAAGTCTAACCGATAGGTTATTTTTACCTATATCGTTAATTTGTGCTAGAAATTCTCCATCCGTACCGTTAAAGAGACGTAAGCCATCATTTACTTTAAGACGTAGCACCGTTTTGACATAATGAACATGATGATCACTTGCTAATTCTATCTTGCTATTTTCAGCTAAACGACTATTAATATAAATACGGTTATATTTCATATATTTAGTACTATGGACGATAAAAAAGATAATAGACATCTTTCCAAACCAGCTTATAGAGAGGAATGTACAGGAGACACGGAACGCAGCACTACAGCGTATATGGACATACGTGAGGATGTGAGTACCGGATCGACGTCTAAATTACCTCTAGAAGCGAAGTTTGTAAAGATATCTAATAATATATCAGAAAAAGAAAATTTACCAAAAGAAAAAGAAATTGGCGGTGTTAAAGGTCTAGAACCGACAAGATACGGGGACTGGCAGCATAAAGGTAAAGTCACAGATTTCTAATGCCTTGCCTTCAACACACTAAAATTTTACCCTATAAACCGCAAGAATTGTTTGATTTGGTCTGGGATGTAAAATCTTATCATAAATTCTTGCCTTGGTGTTCTGCTTCTAGAATTATTTCAGAAAATAATCAAGAGGTTATTGCTGAATTAGTAATTCAGTTAAAAGGCTTTTCAGAAAAATATAACTCACGAGTTACAAGCGAAATAACAGATGATGGAATATATTTGATTAATACGGTAGCTATTTCAGGACCTTTTGAATATTTAAAAAGTACTTGGCAATTTGTTCCATGCACGGCAGGAACTGCATTAAAATTCTTTATTGATTTTAAAATGAAATCCGTAATACTGGATAAATTAATCGGCACTTATTTTACCAAAGCAACCGAAAAAATGATTATAGCTTTCGAAAGGAGAGCTAAAGAGGTTATTAAATAAAAAAGAGTAAGGTTATAGATCTATAACCTTACTCTTTAGAAAGTTTTGTATTTAGTTACTAGGCAATATCAGATATATATCCTTCATCTCCCTCATCTCCTAAGATTTGAGTTTGATCACCATTAAAATTATTATAATCAAGGCTATAAAACTGCTCTTCTTGTTCTTCACTAGTACTGGAAGTATGATAATTAAATAATTCTTCATAAGCTTCATTTATTTCAGCATATTTCTGTATTTCTTTTGAAAGTTCTACTACTTTATTTTGCATAGCTTTTTCTGTACCATGCCATAACTTACTTGTCAAATTTGGCTTGTATTCTGCTAATTGGTTATTTTTGTAACTTTCTCTCTTTGCAACAGTTCCTAAACTTAAAGCTTTTTCAATATCGTCACTTGAATAGCCATTTTGTATTAGCTGCTGAATAATACAAGCATGTAAAGGAAGAATACTAGTATCTAGAACTAATTTATTTGTATATTGTCCTTTCACGCCAGGTATTGCCTGATATAACGCACGATCTGTTGATTCTACTATTTCATAGCCACCATTATGTTTGTAACCAACGCCGTCTCCCGTTAAACTTAAGGTTGGTACGCGAGTTATTGCATTAGATATTATCTTAGCGTTTGTTCCTTCAATATATTTACCGGTAAATTTATCTATACCGTTTTTATCTATAGCAGTACCGTATACAAAACTTCCTAACCCCGAAGTAGCCAAATACTCTTCAACTTTAGTTGCTTCATGAGCTTGAGTAAAAAGCTTTATTTGTTCATTACTCTCCATAATGCCTTTTACCCCATAACTAGTACCAAAAACACCCCCTGTTATTAAAGGTATTTTGCTTAACCAACTACTAAATGAAAACAAACTACTTACTCCTACAAAAAAGCTTCCTGATGCTAATTTTGTATAAAAACTATAATCTGCTTTTGCTTTTTCTATTAAAGATAAGTAAGTAATCGGTTTATTACTTCCGAATAAGTTTTGTATTAATAATTTCAACATAGTCTATCTCCTAATTTAAATCACCATATTTCATGATTGTAAATGCACTATATAACAAAAGTAATCAAATATCAATCCTTTATTTACTAATAGATTAATATTTGACTTGACATTTTTTAGAAAAAACCATATTTTATGGTAAAATTGATCAAAAAGAGGTAGATATTCCTACGTACAAAAATTCTAAACATATTAGCACTAAAAAGCTTGCTTATATAGGTTTAGACCTCGCATATAAAACAGATGATTTAAATATTTATAAGCTAAAAGCATCAAAGGTCAATGAACAATTAACAGATAGCGGCTGGGAAATACTGACTGCTTCATGTGATAATATCAACACTGCTAAATATGCTTATAAAGCCGTCGCATTTATAAATAAAGAAACTAAAGAAGTTCATATTGCTAGTGCCGGCACAAAATTCAATATATATGATTTATTAGACGACTTGCTTATCGCGCTGCACTACTTACCTACTAAACTAACTCCAATTCAGGATTTTGTTAATGAAATAATTAACAAATTAGGCGGCTTAAGTAAAGCCACAGAATATAGTTTTAATACTAGCGGTCATTCACTTGGAGCAATAATTGCAGATTTAACCTTAGTAGAAATACATTCTCGCAACCTACATTTTAATAAATCTACAACTTTTGACAGCCCTGGCTCAAAACCGATAATTGAAAGAGGCATAGAAAAAAATTTATTTACCGGAAAAGTAACAACTCCAATAAAAGAGCTAGCTACCCATTCTAAGATATATAATGCAAAACATAATCTTATTAATATTACTAATAAGCATTTTGGACAAACAACAATGGTACTTCCTGGTAAAAAAACAACACTATCACAATCAGAAGAATGGGCATCATATTTATATAATTTTGCCAAACAAAAAGTTACAAAATATCTAGGAATTAATGGAATAGTCGAAGGCTTTGAAGAAATCATAGCCGGAATCAGTAAACATGGACTTGTTAATTTTTCTGATTTGAAACAGAATATTACTTTAACCATAGATGATTGGGAAGCAGCAACACCAAAATATGCTAAAAATACTCTAAATTTAAAAAATAATTTATATAATCAAATAGTTGAAACTGAAACCGGAGCTAATTTAGTTGGGATGTATAATAATTTTCAAAGCTGCAATCAAGAATATGCTCAGGAAGTCCAAACAACAGGAGATATAAGTAATTATCATCTATATCCTCTAATATGTTAAATAAAAAAATAAATTTATAGGCAGAAATCACCTTTCGCCTTTCATATTCATTATTTCTTATTTAGAGCAACTAAATAGATTTCCGTAGATTCACTGCGGCTGGATGAAGGTTTAAAATGTTTCACTGTTTTAAATTCACGCTTTACTTTATGTAATAATTCATTTTCTGCACCGCCACGAAAAATTTTAGCAATAAAATGACCGGAGGGTTTTAGTACTTTTAAAGCAAATTCAAAAGCTTGCTCACATAAAAGTAAGGTTCTTATATGGTCTGTAGCTTTATGACCTATGGTATTTGATGCCATATCACTCATTACTATATCAGCTCTACCGTCTAAAGCCTGAATAATTAATTCTTCCGTATCTGCTTCAAAAAAGTCCTTTTGAACAAATTCAACTCCAGCAACATGTTCAATTTCTAACACATCGATAGAGATTATTTTATTATTTAGGTTATTATCCGAAGCTTTAATCAGCTTGGAAGCTACTTGACTCCATCCCCCAGGAGCTGCTCCTAGATCAACAATTTTCATGTTAGGAGTAAAAAGTTTAAATTTTTCATGAATTTCAAGTAGTTTATATGCAGCTCTCGACCTAAAGCCGTCTATACGTGCTTTTGCAACATACGGATCGTTTAATTGGCGTCTAAGCCAATTACTAGAAGAGACGGTGCGTTTTTTAGAAGTCTTAACTCTAACGAATTTATTTCTATAACCGCTTAAATTATTTGTCATAAAATCTTTTATACTTATAAATAAATGAAGAATAAGTAGACGAAGTTTAATCTGGAAAAGAGCAAGGAATCCACAAGACGAGGCACGAAAGCCGTTAATAATACTTGAGTACCACAGTACTTATAGCCAATTTTTCAAATTAAACGAGTATGCTCTTTTGCTATTTTATCTAATACAGAATTAACAAAACCAATTTCATGCTCATTTAACATATCATTTGCTATGTCCGTATATTCGTTGATTACTACTTTAGCAGGCGTAGTAGGACAAAACAATAGCTCACATATACTAACACGCAATAAAGCTCGGAGTAAGATCGGCATATGTGCAGGATCTTTATCATTTGTTAAATGATTGTCGATAATTTCGTCTAGTTTATGAATATTTTCAAATACTGACTTTACCAGCATTTTAAAATGACTTATACTTAATGATATTTTTAAATTCTCAGGTAAATCTGTTATAGAATTATTATTTTGATAAAAAGAAAGTACATTTTGCATGATATCATCCATATCGTCGTTATTTTGCAATATGTTTTGATAAATAGCTTGCACTGCTGCAATACGTGCAATCGACTTTTTATTAATTTTATTTGAACTCATAGAGAAAAGAAATTTAAAATTTAATTTTCGTCAATGCGTAAGGTGATATAGCGTGATGTCATTCCCGTGAAAGCGGGAATGACATCGGAAACCAAGGAGCAACGTCCACTCACAACGACGAAATGATATCTATAACCTTACAATGTATACCTTAAAATAATTTATTAGTAAACTTATAAAATTTTTATGCTCTCTATAATAGGATTTATTATAACAATTAGTATCTTGGTATTTATCCATGAATTTGGGCATTATTGTATTGCTAGATATTTTAATGTAAAAGTCGAGGAGTTCTCGATAGGTTTCGGTAAAGCACTAATAGGCATTACCGATAAAAAAGGAGTTAGGTGGAAGATTTGCCTTATACCGCTTGGCGGTTATGTCAAGATTTACGGCTATGATCGCAGCCTTATGGATAAGACTAAAGAAGTTAACGAAAAAGTAGCTTTTGATGCTAAATCTTGTTTAGAACGTTTTTTAATCGTTGCAGCAGGTCCGTTAATTAATTATTTACTTGCCATAATAATATTTGCAGGTTTTTATTGTTACTTTGGAAAAACAGAGATTCCTCCTATAATAGGTAATGTAGTAGCTTCATCACCGGCAGAGAGAGCAGACTTAAGAGCAGGAGATAAAATTGTTAAGGTTAACGATAAATCTGTTAAAGATTTCGGGGACGTGCAAAGAGAGATATTAATTAACGGTTTTAGCTCTTCTACTTTAACTATAGAAAGAAAAAGTGAGGAATTTCTCGTTAATATAATGCCTCAAGAAATAATTATATCACCTCCCGAAGAAAAGCAAGTTAAGAAAACTCTTCGCATCGGTATTATAGCTAAAAATGAACCTATTCATACTAAAATAGGAATTTTAGGAGGATTATGGGAAGCTATTAATACTACTATAGATATGTCTGCTTTAACTCTAAACGCAATATCGCAAATGATTGTAGGAAAACGTTCATTCGATGAGATAGGAGGGCCGATAGCTATTGCTAAAGAGTCAGGCAAATCTATAGCTGGTGGAACCCAAATGTATCTGTTATTTATAGCAATGCTTTCCGTTAATTTAGGGTTACTTAACTTACTACCTATACCGGTGCTTGACGGCGGACATTTAGTATTTATATTATATGAAGCAATTACAGGTAAATTACCGCATCCTAAGACTAAAAATATTTTGTTACAATTAGGAGCAATAATCATAATTTTTCTTATTATAATTGCTGTTTCCAACGATATACAAAATTTGTTTTCCTAAATTATAGATTTGCTTGCTCTCGTTTATATTATCTACTATAGTGGAGTACATTAATTATGTTTGAATGCATTAGTTAGGAGAACTTTGTATTATTCTTAGCTAAAAGCGGAAATCCAGTTCTTTGTCATACCGCGACTTGAACGCGGTATCTAATTTATTATTTTTACCGTGGTCAAGCCACGGGATGACATTGGGTTTAAACACAGAAATTTAAATTAAATCTTAAAGAAGGTTTTAGGTGACAATCAGATCAATTAGTAAGTTAACAATTTTATTATTAACGATTTTTTATTATCATATTTCATTAGCTGACTCTGTAATTCGTAAAATAACTATCGAAGGTAATCATAGGGTTGAGCGTTCTACTATTGAGAGCTATTTAAAGCTTAAGGTAGGAGAAACCTATAATAATTCTAAAGAAGATGAGGTAATAAAACGTTTATATGCCACCTCACTTTTTAGAAATATAAATATGCATATAACAAATGATGGTAATTTAATAGTTAACGTTACTGAAACGCCTTTTATAAGTAGTGTAGTATTTAGCGGTAATTCTAAAATCAAAACTAATATGCTCGCTAAAGAAATTTACACAATGTCGGGTGAATCTCTTAGCCAAGCTAAAATTGAATTAGATGTAAAGAAAATATTAGAAATTTATAAACGTAGCGGACGTTTTGCTACTACGGTAACACCTAAAATCGAAAATTTAGAAAACAACAGAGTTAAGGTTATTTTTGATATAGCAGAAGGACCAAAAACCGGTATTAACTATATTTATTTTAGCGGTAATGAAAATTATAGTGATTCAGAACTTAAATCTATTGTTTTAACTAAAGAATCTCGTTGGTTTCGTTTTTTAGAAAGTAACGATACTTACGATCCTGATAGAATGGAGTATGATAAAGAATTACTGAGAGAGTTTTATCAATCTGTAGGTTTTGCAGATTTTAGAGTAATTTCGGCATCGGCAGAACTCAATAATACTAAAGAATATTTCACCCTTACCTATTCCATTGAAGAGGGAGAAAAATATAGCTTCGGTAATATTACAATAGACAATAAATTAACTAATATAGATATAACACCGCTTAATAAAATTGTTAATATTAAGCAAGGCAAGGTTTTCAATATGAAAAAGGTTGATGATATAGCTGAAAAAATCGGAGAATATTTTACAGCGAACGGTTACCCTGCGGTAAATGTTTATCCGGATATAATGAAAAATGCTAATCATACTGCAGATATTAAATTTATTATTGAAAAAGCCGATAAGGTTTATATTAATAAAATTAATATTATTAATAACCTTAAAACCGAAGACCCTGTTATAAGAAGAGAATTTAAAATAGAAGAAGGTGATATAATTAATCGTTCATATATTGAAAAAGGTGAGCGTAATCTTAGAAATTTAGATTATTTTGAGAAAGTAGCAATTAGCTTAGCTCCGACTAAAGCTAAAGATAAATATGATGTTAACGTTGAAGTTGATGAAAAATCTACTTCCTCTATAGGTTTTGATTTAGGATATAATACTGCCGGCGGTTTATTCGGACGTTTCTCTTTCTTAGAGCGTAATTTAGTCGGTACCGGGAAACTGCTTAATGCCGGTGTGCAAGTAAGTAAAAACACTACAAGCTATTACGGTGGTATTACCGCACCGCACTTTTTAGATCGTGATTTATCACTTGGCGTAAACACATTTAGAAATTATACCGGACGCGGTGCTAGTGTATTAAATACAACTGATCAAAGCTATAAGTTACACTCTATAGGAGTCAAAACTTCTCTTGGTTATGAAATTAAAGAGGATTTAGGTCACGAAATAGATTATTTAATCAAACGTGATATTTTAAGTGCTCCAACTCCATCAAGCTCAATATTCTTAAAGGAGCAAATGGGAAGATTCATTACTTCTGCTATAGGACATACTATTACTTATGATCAAACCGATAATAAAATTGTTCCAAAGAACGGTTATTTAGTAAGCGGCACACAAGAATTTGCCGGCGTTGGAGGTGATAACAAATATATAAAGCATGAAGTTGACGGTAAATATTATAAATCTTTCATACATAACAAGCTTACTTTAAAATTATCTGCTTCCGGAGGCGATATTGCAGGCCTTGGAGGAAAAATTATTAGAATTTCCGATCGCTTTAATTTAGGTGATTATAGTTTAAGAGGCTTTGCAAGCGGTGGTGTAGGACCTCGTGAAAAGGTCACTAACGAAGGACTTGGTGGTGAGCGATATTACACATTCTCAACAGAGCTTAATTTCCCAACACCTATACCTGAGGAATTTAATTTAACCGGTACAGTCTTTATGGATTTAGGAAGCGTTTGGGGAGTAGGCCTAAATAAGAAACAATATCAAACTCCAAACGGTTTTTATAACGATAAATCTCTTAGAGCTTCCATTGGTTTCGGCTTTATTTGGGTAACACGTTTTGCACCAATCAGAATGGATTGGGGTTTCCCGGTTAAGAAGAAGAAATATGACGATACGCAGCATTTCCATTTAAGATTTTCGACGCATTTATAAAGATGTCTCATTGTCACCCCGTGGCTTGACCACGGGGTCCAATTAAGGATGCTAGTCTTTTAGCATTTTAAAATTTTTTATTGGATTGCCACGCTCCTTGTCAGTCGTCGCTCGCAATGACGAAACATGTCTCGTAGGAATCCGTATCTCAGCATAATATAATCATATTTCAGCCGATGTAGCTCAGCTGGTAGAGCGGCGCATTCGTAATGCGTAGGTCTGGGGTTCAAATCCCCACATTGGCACCATCTTCTAAATAAAACTATAGCCCTATTTGTGATAGGCGTGGTAGAACCTGATATACTAATAATGTGTAGAAAAACGCATTCGTGTCATACCGTGGCTTGACCACGATATCCAAAAAAATAACTTAAAATACTAATCATTTATTATCACTCTCAATTCAAGTGGTCAAAAAGTCCAGCATCTAAAGAACCTAAAGCGGTTTTAAAAAATGCTTATAAAATAAGTAATGATACTGAAAAACTTATTGCTGTTGATATAAAAAATGACCAGTTTGTAATATTTGATAATACAAGTGGTAATGTAGCTCATGTAAGGACATATCAAGAAATAGAGAGAGATGCTGTTTTAAAAAATAACCTAATCACAACAAAAATATGCAAATAAGGTAATAAAAACTTTAATGAAACCTCGAAGCGGTATAAATTATTAGAATAACAAAATGAAATAAACAATGACAGATAAATTATGGTATGCAAAAATAAATGAAGAAGATGCATATATCAGAAAAACACTTCAAGAATATATAGATTTATATTTCTTTGATTCTGTAGAATTTAAAGCAGTAGAAGATATAACCTTAGAAAATTTAGGTGAATTTTTAGAAGTAATGTTAAAACATTATCAACAATATCATTTTCATTTAGGCGAATTATATGATACTGGAGAAATATTAGAAGAATATTTCGATTATGTTTTTATGGATGATGAAAAATATATACATTATCCTAAATATTCTAAAGAGGATAGACGTAATTTAGGTTGGTTATTGATAGTAACTTATATACAAATGTGTAATCCAAGACTATTTCCAGAAGATGTCCCGCATTTAAGAGAATTTTTACACGCTAAAGATGGAGAAGTGACAAAGGCTCAAGAAAAGCTAAAAATACCTACCTTGCCCAATTTGATTTAATGAAAAGACAAGATGAAGATTACAGATGCTGGGAAGCAATCACGAAAGAACGTCAGCAAGCTATAGCAGAAAATAAACCTTTACCAATAAGACCTATGAGTATTGAACTATCAAAATGCTTGAAAGATTGAAGTGGGAAACTTTTTTAAGACCATCATAGAGCTAGCGAAAGCATCGGGAGTACAGCTGGCAAAGATGATAGCGATAGAGAAAGTAACGGAACTTGCAGTAAATGCTGTAAATAACAACGCACTATCTGGTTTAGGGCAGAAGATAGAGAATAAAATAGCGGGGAGCGTTACTCCAACTTTAAATTCTAATAACGGGATATTGCTAAGTGCTTACAGTCGTTTAGAGCAGGACGGTAACAAGAGAATATGACGCCATTCGTGATTCCCTGAGCCAATAAATATAGGCCAGATTGCAGCAACTGCGGTAATGCACTTTATTAACCGCAAGGTCACCTGAGTATTTTAAACTGGATCTCGCTACAAATGAGCTAGGATGACAGGGTGGAATTAATCCATGCAACAACACCAATGCTACACGGAAATGACAATAAGGTCTTTTTAAGCATGGGGTAAAACAAAACTACCTTTTTTATGTAATTCCATTATATTGTGTAAAGAATTATAAGTTGTTGCTAAAAAATAATATATACTTAGCTTTATATAAAAAGTGCAAGCCAATTGTCACCTTTTATATTCAACTTCTTAAGCCGAATAGCAGATTATGTAATAATTCGCTATTTGTGTTAATTAACTATTATCTTTTTTCTTGGAGGAATATAGATTGTTTCATCTTCAGCATGCGAAATCTTTTCTAAAAGTCCGATAAAACGGTCGTTATTAGGTACTAGCTTTACTATCGCCCACCCCTCTTCTATTGATTTCTTTATGCGTTCTATATCAGATTTATGCTCTGAAAAAGATATAACTTTTTGTGCTGGGTTTTGCATATTGATAAATCAATTATAGTTAATTAACATTATAGTAAATATTTTTATTAAATCAATCACATATTTATTATTTGCTAAATATAAATAAAATGATTACCATATATTATGTCTTGTCTACTTATATCCTAATAAATAGTTTAATTAAAAATTAAAAGTTGTACGATGATTTTTTATTTTAAACATATATGTCACTTATTAACTTTATTTAATTTAAACTGTATAATTTAATTATGTCAAATGATAATTTACAACCGCCTGCTCTTTCTAAAAAGCAATTATTTGCTTTTTTTGGTATGGTTGTCGGCATGTTTATGTCGGTACTTGATATTCAAATTGTCGCTAGCTCATTATCCGTAATAGCTGCCGGTCTTGCCGCTTCAAGCGATGAACTTTCTTGGGTTCAAACATCGTACTTAATAGCTGAAGTTATCATTATTCCTATTACCGGCTTTTTAGCAAGGTTACTTACTACTAGAATTTCTTATTTTATTGCAGCTTTAGGGTTTACGGTTATGAGCGTATTATGTTCGCTTGCAACTAATATTGAATCCATGATTATCTTTAGAGCATTACAAGGCTTTTTTGGCGGTGCTATGATACCGACGGTCTTTAGTACCGTTTTTATACTTTTTCCTGCATCGCAACGTCCTATCGTTACTATCTTAATTGGACTTGTCGTAACTGTTGCCCCTACTTTAGGACCTACACTCGGTGGATATATTACGGAGATTTTATCATGGCATTTTATGTTTTTATTAAACGTCATACCCGGTATTTTCGTATGCACGGTAGTTTTTTTATATGGGGATTTTGATAAACCAAATTATAAATTACTGAAAAATTTTGATTTTCTCGGTATATTATTAATGGCTTTAACGCTTGGCTTATTACAGTATGTGTTAGAAGAAGGAAACAAAAAAGGTTGGCTTGAGGATAATTTAATATTATTCTTAAGTATTACAGTAGTTTTAGGTTTTATTTTATTAATCATTAGAGAACTAACCTTTATTAATCCAATTTTAGACTTAAAAACATTTCTTTATAAAGACTTTACTTTTGGTTGCCTTTATTCGTTCGTTATGGGTATCGGATTATACGGGGCAGTATATATATTACCGCTATTTCTCTTTACTATTGCCGGATATGATACATTACAAATCGGGGCTACTATGATGGTGACGGGCGGAGCACAATTTTTATCTGCACCACTCGCCGGTAGAATGTTAGGGTTAGGGGTAGATTTACGCCTGATGCTTATTATAGGGCTTGGAGGGTTTGCTCTTGGATGTCATTTGAATAGTTTTCTAACGCCTGATTCTCAATTTGCTGCATTTGTGCTTCCTCAATTTGTTAGAGGGCTTTCATTAATGTTTTGTTTTATACCGACTAATAATATAGCTCTTGGCAATATGCCGAAAGAAAGAGTAGGTAACGCTAGCGGGCTTTATAATCTTACTCGTAATTTAGGAGGAGCGGTAGGGCTTGCAATAATCAGTACTATACTTACTAATGATACTAAAACCTTTATGCAATATTTATCGGAAAATATCTCGTCTACTTCTATAATGGCATTAGAACAACTAGATTCTTATACTGAATTATTAAGCGGAAAAGTTTTAAATCCCGAAAAAGCATCATATTTGTTATTAGCAAACAAATTAAATCATGATGCTTTTGTAATTGCAATAAATAATATATTTAATATGATAGGGCTGTTATTTGTATTTATAATGCTACTAATACCTTTTACTTCAAATATCAAATTAACCGAAAATGTTAATGCTCACTAAAATTAAATTTATATTATATTTTCCTTGGTTATTATTAGAAATATGGAAATCGGCTTTCGCGGTTATTAAAATAATTTGGCAAAGAAAGATAGGAATAGAGCCAGTTTTTGAATGGGTTGACGCAGAAGGACTAGAAGAAATAGGCGAAATAATTTATGGTAATTCGATTACTCTAACTCCAGGTACAGTAACACTTGATATAAATAATAATATGTTATTAGTGCATGCACTCAATAAATCATCGATTACCGACCTACAAAGAGGTATAATGATTAAAAAAATTAAGCAGATATTAAAAACAACTTGAAGCAGAAAATGATATCAGATATAAACGCTCTAAAGTATAAAAAAGTTTTACTTAAAGTGTCAGGGGAAGCTTTAATGGGAGATAAGCAATTTGGGCATGAATATGACGTAATAAAAAAGATTGCCATCGATATTAAAGAAGTTAGCGATTTAGGAGTAGAAGTCGCTATTGTAGTCGGCGGTGGAAATATTTACCGCGGGATTAATGCAGCACTTGTCGGTATGGACCGAGCTTCAGCGGATTATATAGGTATGCTTGCAACGGTGATTAATGCTTTAACTTTACAAAACGTTATGGAAAGCCTCAATATCTATACAAGAGTTCTATCGGCTATTCCTATGATGAGCGTGTGCGAACCTTATATTCGCCGCAAAGCTAAAAGACATATGGAAAAAAAGCGTGTAGTAATTTTTGCCGGCGGTACGGGTAACCCGTTTTGTACAACCGATAGTGCCGCAGTACTTCGCGCAATCGAAATGAATTGCGATATTTTATTAAAAGCAACTCAGGTTGACGGTGTATATGATTCCGACCCTAAAAAAAATCCGGATGCTAAAAAATATTTCACTATTAGCTATAAAGATGTTATAACTAATAACCTGCAAGTCATGGATACGGCAGCTATTGCAGTTGCAAGAGAAAATAAATTACCTATAAGGGTATTTTCGATAAAAGAACAGGGAAATTTTGCTAGAGTAATACAAGATAAAGGGGAATATACGACAATTGAGGAATAATATATTGTAGTGTGAATTGTTGTATGATTTTTATGTCATTTCCGCATAGGTGTTGTTGCGTAGAGACTAAATCGTCATTGCGAGCAGCCGTAGGCTGCGTGGCAATCTAGAAAAAATAATAAAAAATTCTGTAGATCAGAATTTTTTACTAGATTGCTTCGTCAAAACTTATAGTTTTTCCTTGCAATGACGGAAAAACCAATCTACGCGGGAATTACATCGGGGGCATTTCCTAATACATATAACAATGTCTCAATTCGTGTACTAATAATATATGGATAAATAAAGATGGATAAAGAGCATTTAAAGAAAAACTTACAAGAAAAGATGGAGAAAGCTCTAAAAGTTTTAGATCATGAGCTAAAAGGGCTACGTACCGGTAGAGCTTCAGTGAATTTACTTGATAGCGTAACCGTGGAAGCTTACGGGAGTAAAATGCCGCTTTCACAAGTTGCTTCTCTATCCACCCCTGATGCACGAACAATTAACGTGCAGGTTTGGGATAAATCTATGGTATCATCGGTAGAGAAAGGAATTACGATAGCAAATCTTGGCTTAACTCCTGCAACGGACGGTCAATTAATCAGACTGCCGATACCGGCTTTAACTGAAGAAAGACGTACAGAACTGGTAAAACTTGCTCATAAATACGGTGAAGATACTAAAATTTCATTACGTAATATTAGAAGAGACGGCAATGAAGCACTTAAAAAGCTAGAAAAGGATAACGTTATCGCAAAAGATGAGCATCATAGCTTATCTGAACAAGTACAAAAGCTAACCGATGATTATAGTAGTAAAGTTGACTCGGTAATAAAACAAAAAGAACAAGAAATAATGACTGTTTGATTTTCTATGTCATTCCTGCTTTAGATTTGTTGCGTGGATACTAAATCATCATTGCGAGGAGGCCATTGTTGCGTGGACCGGTAAAATCCAATGTGTCACCCCGTGGCTTGACCACAGGGTCTATAAAAACAATAAAAAATACTAATAATTTTATTTTTAACTGGATCCCGCAATCAAGTCGCGGAATGACAGCAGTGGAATTGATCCACGCAACAATACCTTGCGAGGAGAAAAGCGACGTGGCAATCCAGAAAAATCGATCCATGCAACAATGCTACGCGAGAATGACATACATTGAATCTATACTGACAAAATAAAATGACAAAATTAGTTAGAGATTTAATTCCAGAAATTATCTTAAAATCAGGCAGGATACCAGTTACTCATATTGCTGAATCATATGAGTATAAAGAATTATTAAAAAATAAACTACTAGAAGAAGTAGAGGAAATTTTACAAGATGAGTATATGGAAAAGTTGCCGATATATTAGAAATACTTGAAACAATCTGTAATATTAATGGCTATAAACTAAAAGATATATTAAAAATTAAAAAACAAAAAAAGAAAGTTAATAGTGGTTTTGATAATAAGATAATTTTAGAAAAAATAACTAATTAGCTTTTTTGCCTTAATAAAATAAATGAGTCATGCAATAAAATCGGCTATAGAACCTTGTATCACAGGCTGTATCCAGGATCTAGCTCACAAGTCGCAGGACGACAGAAATACCGTTACAAACAGGCAAGCCTTCACAGGAATAACATCAGACTATACCACTCAAAATAATAAAACTATGATAACAAAAGAAGAAGCACAGAAAATAGCAAAATTAGCTAGATTAAAATTTGAAGAAGATACTGTAGAAAAATTTTTTACTCAGCTTAGTACTATTATGGATATGATCGATATTTTAAATGAAATAGATTGCAAAGATATAGAGCCTTTAACTTCGGTTTGTAATATGAATGCTAGAATGCGAGAGGACGCCGTTACAAGTTCTGATTTATCAAGTGAGTTATTTGATAATGTAAGTGGAAATAGTGCTCAGCTGGCTAAAGAAGTAAAATATTTTATCACTCCAAAGGTTGTTGAATAATTATGACGGAACTAAACAAACTAACAGTAGCAGACAGTATAAAAGGTCTAAAAAATAAAGATTTTACAAGTACGGAATTAATAGGTGCACATATTAAACAAATAGAGAAGCATAGAAACCTAAATGCTTATGTTACCGAAACTTTTGACTTAGCTTTAAAACAGGCTGAAGCAGCCGATCAAAATTATGCTCAAAATAACGCAAGAACCCTTGAGGGTATCCCGTTTGCCGCTAAAGATCTTTTCTGCACGAAAGGAATTAGAACTACGGCATGTTCTAATATACTGAAAAATTTTATACCTAATTATGAATCAAGTGTTACACAAAATATTTTTGATAAGGGCGGTGTGATGCTCGGCAAAACCAATATGGATGAGTTTGCTATGGGTTCAGCAAATATCACTAGTTGTTTTGGAAATGTAATTAGCCCTTGGAAAGCAAATGATGATAATGCTGATTTAGTTCCAGGCGGTTCTTCAGGCGGTTCAGCTGCAGCAGTTAGCGGATTTATGGCATCTGCTGCTCTTGGTAGCGATACGGGCGGCTCGGTACGTCAACCTGCAAGCTTTACGGGTTTAGTCGGTTTTAAACCGACATATGGTCGTTGCTCAAGATACGGAATGATATCGTTTGCTAGCTCCCTTGATCAAGCAGGAATATTTACTAGAAGCGTTTTAGACAGTAGCATTATGCTTGAAGCGATGATGGGGTTTGACGAAAAAGATTCTACTTCGATTAAAGCAGAAGTTCCAGAGCTACAATCCGCTATCGGAAGTTCTATGAAAAATATGAAGATAGGCGTACCTCTTAGCCTTGGTGAGGGCAGTATTATTGAACCTGATATTATGAAAATGTGGCAGGATACCATAGAACTACTTAAAAACGCCGGTGCTGAAATAGTTGATATTACTTTGCCGTATGCTAAATACGGTGTTGCTGTTTATTACGTAATAGCACCGGCTGAAGCTTCTTCAAATTTATCTAGATATGACGGCGTTAGATACGGTCTTCGAGTAGAACGTGAAAATATGACGCTTGACGAAATGTATGAAATGACTAGATCAACTGGATTTGGGGAGGAAGTAAAACGTCGTATTATGATTGGAACATATGTGCTATCATCTAGTGGTATGGATGCATATTATCTAAAAGCTCAAAAAGTACGTCGTTTAGTTGCAAACGATTTTAATAATGCTTTTGCAAAAGTTGATGCCATTCTATTACCGGCTGCCCCGACTGCAGCTTTTAAGATTGGTGAAAAACAAAATGATCCGACTATTATGTATTTAAACGATTTATTTACTATTCCTGCAAGTTTAGCCGGTTTACCTTGTGCATCGGTTCCTGCTGGATTATCGGCACGCGGTTTACCTCTTGGGATACAGATTATAGGTAAACAATTAGACGAATATAATGTTTTGAAAGTAGCATCGACAATTGAGTCAGGTGTAAAACATATTAAATTTGAACCAAAGGGTTTTTAATTATGGCATATATTGAAGGTAATACGGGGAAATGGGAATATGTAATAGGGCTTGAAATCCATGCTCAAATTTCCTCAAAATCTAAGCTTTTTTCAGGAAGTAGTACTATTTTTGCAGCAAATCCAAATTCGCAGGTTTCCTATGTCGATGCAGCAATGCCCGGGATGTTACCGGTATTAAATAAGCATTGTGTACACCAAGCAATTAAAACAGGGCTTGGGCTTAAAGCTAAAATAAATAAATATTCGGTATTTGACCGTAAAAATTATTTTTATGCCGATCTGCCGCAAGGTTACCAAATTTCGCAATTTTACTATCCTATAGTACAAAACGGCACTATGGAAATACCGACTAGTACCGGCGATCTTAAAACTATTCGTATTAACCGTTTGCATTTAGAGCAAGATGCGGGTAAATCTATGCATGATCAAGCACCACATTACAGCTTTATCGATTTGAATCGTGCCGGTATTGGACTTATGGAAATTGTGACCGAACCTGATATATCATCACCGGAAGAAGCAGCTGAATTTGTAAAAAAGCTAAGAAATTTGTTACGTTATATTGGCAGCTGTGACGGTGATATGGAAAAAGGCTCGATGCGTTGCGATGCTAATATTTCAGTAAGACGTAGCGGCGAACCACTCGGCACAAGATGCGAAATTAAAAATATTAATTCAATTCGTAACATCATTAAAGCAATAGAATTTGAAGCTAAAAGACAAGTTGACTTGCTTGAAAGCGGTGAAGAAATAATTCAAGAAACACGCCTATTTAATGCCGATAGCGGCGAAACAAGAACTATGCGTTTAAAAGAAGAAGCACTTGATTATAGATATTTTCCTGATCCCGATTTATTACCGCTTGTTATTTCTGATGAGTTAATAAATGAGCTAAAAACAAATTTACCTGAGCTACCTGATCAAAAGATTGAAAAATATACGAAGGAATTTAGCTTAAGTAAATATGATGCCGAAGTAATAGTAGCCGATGAATCGGTTGCTGAGTATTTTGAGAAAGCAGCAAATGAATGTAACCCTAAAATGCTTACTAATTGGCTAACTAGTGAATTATTTGGCCAATTAAATAAAGCATCGATAGGAATAAATGAATGCAAAATTACCCCTAGTAACTTTGCAAAACTGGTAAAATTAATAGAAAATGATACTATTTCCGGTAAAATTGCAAAAACCGTTTTTGAAATTATGTTTGAAACCGGTAAAGCACCTGATAAAATAGTAGAAGAAAAAGGACTTGTACAAGTTTCGGATAATAACGTGCTAAACACGGTAATTGACGAGGTAATAGCTGAAAATCCTGAATCAGTAGAGGGTTATAGAAGTGGTAAGGATAAATTATTCGGTTTCTTTGTAGGACAGGTAATGAAAAAAACCGGCGGTAAGGCTAATCCGACGCTTGTGAATCAGCTTTTAAAGGAGAAATTGAGTTCTTGATGCTATTCCTTTGAAGATATTGCCCGAGTGGATAGATTTTTCTGTCATTGCGAGCAGCCATAGACTTTGTTGCATGGCTTGGTTTCATCGTCATTGCGAGCAGCCGTAGGCTACATGGCAATCTCGCCAAATATCCTGAGATTGCTTCGTCAATTACTACGTAATTTTCCTCGCAATGACGATTTGATATCCGTACAACAAGGGCAATGCCTCGTAGGATGACACAGAACATACTCAAACTTAAAACATTATTTTTATGAAATTTCTGAAAATATTTTTACTATCTTGCTTACTAGTTTCTTGTGAAAAAAAAGAAACGGAAAAAACTTTAATAGTCGGTACTGCCGCAGATAATCCTCCTTATGAATTTATCCAAGACGGAGAGATTGTTGGGATTGATATTGATATTATCAAAGCAATAAGCGAACGTCTAAATAAAAAAGTTATCATAAAAAACTTCGACTTTAACGGTTTACTTGCAGCTTTGGTTAGTGAAAATATTGATGTTGCGGTGGCGGAGCTTTCCGTAACACCGGAGCGTGCTGAATATATCAGCTTTTCCGATAATTATGCTACTGCAAGATTTGCCATAATATATAGAACAGGTGATAATATACAAAATAGCAAAGATCTAGAAAATAAAATAGTAGGGGTACAGCTCGGTAGTGTTTTAGAAAAAAAAGCACACGATCTATCACAGACGATAAATATTAAAGTTCATTCTTTAGCAAATCATTTAATGTTGGTTGAAGAATTAAACGCCAGAGTCATAGATGCTATTATTTCTGAGGAATTTCAAGGCAAAAAATTAAAAGAAAATAATTCAAATTTAGAAAGCAGTACTTTAGAAGAATTTTCATCCGATTTTGCTATAGGCATGTCTAAAAACTCAGGACTAATTAATGAAATTAATGAGGCAATCGATTCATTAAAAAAAGACGGAACCATTAACAAAATTATGAAAAAATGGCTGGGACAGTAACAGAAAGTCAATTTAAAGATGCTATGAGCCGATTCCCTCAGGGAGTGACTATTATAACAACAAATTGCAATAACGAACTTTTTGGCTTTACTGCTAGTTCTCTTACTTCCGTATCTTTAAAACCGCCGTTAATATTATTTTGCCTTAATAAAAACTCTTTTAGTATCAACAGTTTTCAAAAAAGTGATAAGTTTGCAATTAGTATTTTAGCAGAGAATCAAATTGATATCTCAAAACATTTTGCTAAATCACAATCTAATAAATTTACAAAAATTGATTATGAGCTTGGTAATAAAACTGAGTGCCCTTTAATAAACGGTGCAACTTATCATATAGAGTGTAATAAATATGATTCTTACGATGCCGGTGATCATGTTATATTTATCGGTGAAGTAATAAATACCGCTATTAAAAATGATTTAAAGCCTCTATTATATTTTCATAAATCGTATACAAAGATTTAATTTTGGTTATTTTTTGCTGCAAATTATAAGATTTTTTGAAATATAAGTAACTATTCCAGCAAAAATCTTATTAATTTTCGCTAAAAAACACCTCAAAATAGCCAATCAATTAGAAATATTCACAGAACCTAGTTTAATTTGAAAAATTGGCGTCGTATAATAAGATCTGCGGTTCAAACTATATTAAGTATACACTGCGATCCAAGGACTTTAGACGCCTTGCTCTTGTCCAAATTAAACTTCGTCTACTTACTGTTCATTTATTAGGAGTATACATTGCCAATATGTTAAATATCGGTCTTAGTGGTTCTACCGGTAAAATGGGAGAAACCATTCTAGAGAGAATAGATAAATTTAAAGATTGCAAAATTGCAGCAAAATTTAATAGTACTAATAATTTAGATGATTTAGATAATTTTTGTAAAAATTCTGATGTGATCATCGATTTTTCTACCCCTGAAATATTAGAAAAATTAATTAATTATGCATTAAAACATAATACAAAATTAGTAATCGGAACCACAGGTCTCCAACCTCAACATTTTAAGCTTTTAGAAAAAGCAGCTCAAACTTTACCTGTTTTATATTCTGCAAATATGAGTATAGGAGCTAATTTGCTTAGCTATCTAGCTAAAGAAGTAACAAAAATACTAGATGATTACGATGTTGAAATTCTAGAAACGCATCACCGTAATAAAAAAGATTCACCCTCAGGAACTGCTGTTATGCTTGCTGAAACAATTGCCAGCAAAAAAGGATTAAATATAACATTTAATCGTGGTAATAGACTAAGAAGCGAAAAAGAAATAGGTATTTCCTCGCTTCGTGGTGGAAATGTTCACGGTATACATGAAATATCTTTCCTAGGTGACGATGAAATAATCACCTTAAAACACGAAGCTCTGAATAAAAATTCTTTTTCTATTGGTGCAATTAAAGCCGCTATTTGGCTACAAGATAAACCTTCTGCTTTATATTCAATGCAAGATATTTATAAAATATAATTAATATAGCTTGAAAAAATACCTTTAAGAGGCTATATTTTATTATGTAAATAACATAATCCTAAGGTTACTTATGATCGATTATACAAAAACTTTAACTGCCGCCTCAAAAAATAAAACTTTTGATGAAGGCTTAAGAAAATACATGCTTAAAGTATATAATTATATGGCTTTAGCACTTTTACTAACCGGTGTAGCAGCCATAACGACTATATCAGTTGAGCCTATTTATAATTTAATGTTTCAAACAGGTTTCGGTACTATTATAATGTTTGCTCCGCTCGGTATTGCTTTATATTTCTTTATGGGCTTCGGACAAATGAACCTGCCAACGGCACAAATATTATTTTGGGTTTATGCCGGTTTAACCGGTATGTCGCTTGCATATTTAGCTCTTATTTATACCGGTGCATCAATAGCTCGTACTTTCTTTATTTGCTCTTCCGTTTTTGGAGCAATGAGTTTATACGGTTATAGTACAAATAGAGATTTAACATCTATGGGTTCATTTTTTGCAATGGGTCTTATAGGTCTTATCATTGCTTCATTAGTCAACTTGTTTCTAAAAAGCTCGGCTCTTTCTTTTGCTACTTCTCTTATTGGAATAGTAATATTTATGGGATTAATTGCTTGGGATACTCAAAAGATTAAGTCTATGTATTACATGGCAGGAAACGATGAAGTAGGACAAAAGCTTTCTATTATGGCAGCCTTTACTTTATATTTAGATTTTATAAATCTTTTCCTATATTTAATGAGATTTTTAGGCAATAGAAGAGATTAATTGGTATCATTCTTGCAAAGTCATGATTTTATTTCATTGCTTCGTTTTTTCATTGTTATATCACGATCAAATCTATAGTACTGAATAGTTTTTAAAAAGACCTGGATGTCATATCCCCGCAAAAGCGGAGGCTTTGTTGCACGGCTTCAAAAACTTATTCAATGTCATTCCCACGTGGCATTGTTGTGTGGATACCGAATCATTATTGCAAACGGTCGCAGCGAACTCGGCAATCCAGAAAAAATAATAAAAAAATTCTGTAAATCAAAATGTTTACTGGATTGCTTCGTCAATTGCTGCGTGGTTTCCTCACAATGATGAGGATTTTGACCCACGCAACAACACTTTTTCACTATTAGTTAATATTAAGCAGGTTATTTTTATGTCTAAAGAGAAAACTCAACAAGAATTATTATTACAAGAGCAACTTTTTAAAGCCCTGAAAACTAACGATACAGAATTGAATGCCAAAATATCTAGAACCTGCAAAGGCATTGCCGAATCTGTTATTGACCTTTCTAATGACCAATCTCCTACTGCTGAAAGCCTATATATTAGCTATATGGCCCTAGCCGATTTAAACACTAAGGATTTAGCTAAAGTTACAACAATAATAAAAAACTCGTTTCCAGGAGATAAAAACAAGAAATTAAGGGAAATAATCGATACACCTCTTTTAGAGCACTTAGTTATGATAGAGGCAATTGAACGACAGGTTGGATTAGATGATAGCCGATATAACGCAGATTACAGAAAACTTGAAGAAATAAGAAATCCTAATGACCCTAAAAAAGTAATTGATGCTATGCTACGTGATAAGAGGGTGGCACAGCAAGCTGAGTTTGAGGAGAAAGGAAAAAAGGCAGCAGGCGTCTCGGCCGGTTATGTTGCTAAAGATAACGCCGGTAATACTTTTATTTTAAAACATTTTTATAAAACTCATGCTGCATGCAAAAAAATACAAGGTAATCATGCACAAAGACAGGCTATGGCTGACCGAAGAGACGGAGTACAAGAATTAATAGGCTCTACCATGTATCAATTTTTATTACATGATCGCGCACCAAAAGAAGGGCTGGTAACAGCGGATGAACAACACCCTGATTCACTTTATGTACGTTCTAAATTTTTTGATAATGCTGTAACACTAACAGAATTTTCCGGTTTATCAGGTGAAACTAGAGTCAGAGATAATGATCAAAATTTAAAAAAGTTGGAAGGATTTGAAAAAGCCATAGCTGCTTGTCATATGCTGGGGGAAGTAGATTATCATGCTGGTAATTTAATGGTACAGGATGGTAAAACAATAACCAAAATTGATCATGGTCGCTCTTTTTTAGCATTTCATAAGAATTTTAGCAGTATGATTCAATCAACAGCTGAAATGTTTACACATCCTGGTGTTGGCTACAGTGCTGCTATTAAAGCAGGTAATTTCTCATTTAGTATCGATAAATATAGCGAATCATTAAATCAAATGATAAGTCAATTTGATGAGAAACAGATGGAAGCAATAGTTGATCAAAAAATTGATGCATTAAAAAAAGCTGGGTTTGATCCAAAAAATATTATGTTATCCACTAATATTCAAAATTTTGATGATTTGAGAAAACACTATAAAAGCAGTATAAAAGAAAATCTTGTTAATATGCAAGAAGTGGCCAAAGGAGCTGAGATAGTAACAAAATTCAGTAATGTTTCACCTGAATTTAAAAATGGTGGTTGGTTAGAGGCTTTCGCTAATTCACCTGTAAAAGACCCGGTACTCTATGCAATAGATAATAACATTACAATTGAAGGTAAAGATGCTAAAGAGTGGGCGTATGAAAATAATTACCAAATTAAAATTTCTATAGGCTTGAAAAAAGAAACAATCAAGGAACAACAATGGAGCAAAGATTTGGACGGAAAATGGAAAGAAAAAGAAGTTGAGGTTAAGACAGATAAAGTAGAAGTACAAATTTCTGATCCTGCAAAATCAATGCGTATACAAGACAAATCTACAGGCGAAAAATTGGCATCACTAATTGTTGATTTTACAAAGCAGGCAACAACTAAAAACGTAACCGATAAAGCAGTAGCAAAATTCTACGACAATATAATGAAAGTGCTAAAAAAAGAAAATTATCTTACCGAGCAAGATATTAAGGGTATAAAGAAACATTTAAAATATCAGGATAACATCGAAAACACGACCAACTTATTAAATGCTAAATCTTTCAAGTTAAATTCTAAAGATACTATATATTACAAGGTAGGAATTTTTTGTGAAAAGATAGGTTTACCTAGTATCTCAAATTATTTTATGAAACAAATTTCTCCTGAGAATTTAAATAAAATTCATAATACAGAAAAACTTATAGCAGAAAGTATAAAAATTGGTAATGTACTACAACAGAAGAAGCAAGAAAGACTCCAAACAAAAAGAGTAGAAACGGTAAAAGAAATCGCATTCTCTCAATTACAAGCTAGGAAGGAAAGACATCAACAAAGATAAGCATTGTTGAGTATCTGCCTTAAACGTCATTGCGAGCAGTCACAGAGTCGTTGCATAGTCCTAATGTCATTTCTAGCTAAAAGCGGAAAGCCAGTAACTATTAATCTCATCCTGCGACTTGATCGCAGGATCTAGTCTTTTTTAAATTTTTTTCTCGATACCGTGGTCAAGCCACGGTATGACAGCGAAAAGTACTGGATTTCCGCTTTTAGCTAGAAATGACATACTATAGGCGAAGTTGCGGTATGACATAATAACATACAACAACTATAAATTCTTATTCTTTTTCTGCATTTTTTCTAGCAGACGGTGAGAGCATAATGCTTAGCTCTTTTAGAGCTTTATCCTCTACATAGCTTGGGGCGTTCATTAGTAAATCTTCAGCCTGCTGGTTTAAAGGAAACGCAATTATTTCCCTTATATTTGTTGCTTCCGCAAGCAGCATAACGATTCGGTCAATACCGGGGGCTATTCCACCATGTGGTGGAGCTCCAAACTTAAATGCTCTAATCATCCCTCCAAATCTCTTATCAACTTCCTCTTCACTATAACCTGCTATGGAAAATGCTTTATACATAATTTCCGGCTTATGGTTTCTAATAGCACCGCTGGACAGTTCAATACCGTTACAAACAATATCATATTGGTATGCGGTAAGTTCTAATAACTCTTCAGTGGTTTTAGCTTGCTCTAAAGCATCTATTCCGCCCTGCGGCATAGAAAACGGATTATGGCTAAAATCAATTTTTCCTGTTTCTTCATTTAACTCATAGAATGGAAAATCGGTAATCCAGCAGAATTTAAAACAATCTTTTTCAAGTAAATCAAGCTCTTCACCAAGTCTTATTCTAACCTTACCAGCAAGTTTAGCAGCTTTCTCTTTCTTATCGCTAGCGAAAAATACAGCATCACCGTTACTAATACTAGCTGTAGCTTTTAGACTCTCTAATTGCTGCGGGCTTAAGAATTTTACTACCGGTCCCTTTGCTTCACCGGTTTCACTAAACTGAATATAGCCAAGTCCACCTGCTCCTTCTGATATCGCAAACTCTATCATTTTATCGAAGAAACTACGAGGCAGTGCAGCTGCCTTAGGTGCAGGAATTGCACGCACTATGCTACCTTTTTTAATATTCTCTCTAAAGATTGTAAAATCGGAATCTCTAAATATCTCAGTTACATCGGCAATTATAATAGGGTTACGCAAATCAGGCTTATCAGAGCCGTATTTTAGCATAGATTCATTATATGGAATACAAACGAAAGGAGTCTCTGATACTTTCTTATCCGTGAATTTAGTGAATAAATCATACATCACAGGCTCAATAGTACTAAATACGTCTTCCTGTGTAACAAACGACATTTCTACATCTAGCTGATAAAACTCGCCGGGTGATCTATCGGCTCTTGCATCTTCATCCCGAAAACAAGGAGCAATTTGGAAATAACGATCAAAGCCTGATACCATCAATAACTGCTTGAATTGCTGAGGTGCTTGCGGTAATGCATAGAACTTACCCGGATGCATTCTACTAGGTACTAAAAAATCCCTAGCCCCCTCAGGTGAGCTTGCTGTTAAAATCGGAGTTTGAAATTCGGTAAAACCGCTTGCCGTCATCAAATGACGAATATGAGAAATAATTTGTGAGCGGAGTATTATATTATTATGTAATTTCTCACGTCTAAGATCTAAAAAGCGATGTTTAAGCCTAGACTCTTCGGGAGCTTCTTTTTCAGTATTAATAACAAAAGGTAGAGTGTCCGCAGCTGACTCAACACTAAATTCCACAGCTAGCACTTCAACATGACCTGTCGAAAGCGTATTATTAATCGTGTCCTCTGATCTTGCTACAACTGTACCCCTTACCGTAATTACCGACTCATAACGCAAACGACTTGCATCCTCCATAAGCTGAGGGTTTTGATCGGTAAACACGATTTGAGTTATACCGTAATGATCACGTAAATCTATAAAAACTAGATTCCCGTGATCTCTTCTTCTATGTACCCAACCGGATAGCTTAACTTCTGTTTCTACATCGGATATTTGTAATTCGTTACAATTATGAGTTCTGTATTTATGCATTTTTATTTTTTTATTATACGATTTCCCCATTATATACATAAAATCACAAATTTTCGCAAATAAAAACTAAAAATTTATCTTACCAAAGTTTTATCTTGATATTGCAGCAGCTTTTGGCTTTGATGGGCGTTGCTGATAATTTTGTTGTTGAGGTTTTACTTGATTTAACTCACCTTTAATCCATTCATATATTGCTTTCTTAGGATTTTTAATTATCTCTGCAACATTTTCGACTAGATTTATTATTCCTTTAACTAACGATAATACATCTTTTGCTATTTCACCTATAGAATTATTACCTGCTTGGAGTTTTTCTTGGTCTTGCTTAGACAAATTACTACGTATCCTATTCATTCTTGATTTAAGCTCATCTTGTTCTAGCTCTTCTTTTGTAAAATGTGACTTAAGTTTTCTATCAACAATTTTTTGTTCTTCCGGAGTTAAATTTTTATATTGATCAACAAGCTTATTAACTTTTTCTTGTTCTTCCGGTAGTTTTGAAATATTTTCAGCAATATTTGACATTTGTTTCTCTTCTCTTATAAAGTTAAAACATATTAATTTACATTATATATATATTTTTATACAAGAAAAACTTTAATAGAAATTAACCTTTGAACGCAGCCTTAATACCTAGAAAGTCTAAAAAATTTCGTAATTCTTGACGTGCAAGCACGTGTGAGCTATTAAATGCTCTATCATATTTTGCAGTTTTTAGATCAAGTAATGTTAGACCTTGTAAAAATAACTCCCTATATATTACACGTTCACTAAATCCTGCTGCGAGTTTAAAGTTAATTCTTTTAGCAAGTTTAGCTAATACATTTCCTACGCGTCTTTTATTTAATGCATCAAGATTACTTAAACGATTACGAAGTATTACCCAATCTATACTAATTCTATCACGACTAGCACGTTCCATTTTCTGCTCCCAAATCATTTGACTATATATTGATGGGCTAATAATTTCATCCTTGCTATCGACTTTTGCTATTACGTCTAAATCTAGAAAGCTATCATTAATCGGTGTAATAATTGTATCGGCGTAAGAATGAACAACCCTTGATAAAGGAGTATGACTGCCTGGGGTATCAATCACTATATAATCGACATCCTGATTATTTTTGAGTATCGGCTCAAAACTCTTTGCTTGCTCTTCTACTTTGCTTTCCGATATATGAAAATGTTTCGGTACTAATACAGGTTTATCAGGATTGTGTTTATTATATAAATCTCGATTTTTTAAATAATTCGTTAACGAACTTTGACGTGAATCGGTATCTATACTTACTACCGAATAATTTTGATAAAGCAGAGCGATTATTAGATGCATAGAACAGGTAGTTTTACCTGCTCCGCCTTTCTCATTACCTATAACAAATATATAAGGTTTATTTATTGTGTTCATAATTATATTCAGAATAAACGAATAGTAAATAGACGAAGTTTAATGTCATTCTTAGCTCAGTATTACACATGTGGATAGTTTTTTCCGTCATTGCAAGAAAATGACGTAAGTAATTGACGAAGCAATCTCAGGATATTTGACGAGATTGCCACGCAGCCTAAGGCTGCTCGCAATGACGACTCGGTATCCATGCAGGCAATGCAACGCAAGAATAGCATTTAAGTATATTCTTTGATAAATTTCTCTAGTAATCTCACGCCGTATCCTACTGCCCCCTTAGGACCGAGTGCTGAAGCTTTATTACTATTTGCAACGCCTGCTATATCTAAATGAGCCCAATCTACTCCATCTTTAATGAAACGTTTAATGAAATGTGCAGCTATGCAGCTTCCGGCAGCTCTCGGTACGTTCCCGATATTTGCCATATCGGCTATGTCGGAGTTAATCATTGCATCATACTCATCATGCAGCGGCATTCTCCAAAGTTTTTCATTAACTTCTTCCCCTACTTTTATTAACTTATCAGCTAACTCATCATTATTGGAAAAACAACCAGCATATGTATTACCAAGTGCTATGGTTATTGCTCCTGTTAGAGTTGCAACGTCAATCACGCATTTAGGCTTAAATTTTTCTTGTGCATACCAAACAGCATCAGCAAGTACTAACCGCCCTTCTGCATCGGTATTTAAAACTTCGGCAGTTTGCCCTGACATGGTAGTTACTACATCCCCTGGACGCTGTGCATTACCGGACGGCATATTTTCGACAAGCCCTACAACACCGACTATATTTATAGGTAATTTTTGACCAGCAACCGCAATGATGGTACCCACAACTGCTGCAGAACCTCCCATATCGTATCGCATTAAGTGCATATCACTTGACGGTTTTAATGAAATACCGCCTGTATCAAAAATCACTCCTTTACCGACCAAAGCAATAGTCGGAGCATCTTTACTGCCACCTTTATATTCCATCACCACTAACTTTGACTCGTTTTGTGAACCTTGCCCCACACCAAGTAATGCTCCCATACCAAGGTTTTTCATCTCACGTTCACCGATAACATCAACATCTACCCCTAGCGGTTCAACTCTATCAACTATTCTTTCGGCATAAACTTGAGGAGTTTTAATATTTGACGGTTCATTACTTATATCTCTTGTAAAAAATACTGCTTCAGCAATTAATTTTTTGATTTCAAATAATTTTGCCGTTTCAGTGCTATTATCAGTAAAAATTTCAATTGACTCTACTGCGAACTTCTCTGCTTCTTTTAAGGTAGTTCTATATTTATCAAATCTGTAAGAAGCAAGAAACGCACCGCTAGCAACTAAAGATGCAAATGTTTGAGATGTAAACCTGCTAATTCTATTTGTAAGTTTTAAGCCAATAGTAGAAATTTTACAACCGGTTGCATGCTGTAAGATTTTGCCGCCTAACTCTTCAATTTTTGCTTCAGTTAATTTTTCTTCATTCCCAAGACCTGCTATTATCAAATATCTAACCTCGCCTGATTTAATGACGGACGGAATAACCTTGATCTGTCCATATTTACCGGTAAATTGCAGTTTATTCTGAATAGTTTTAGAAATTAATCCATGATGTTGTTGATCAAGTCCTATTAAATTACTATCAAGCTTTAACTGTTCATCAATAAAAACTACTAGACCTTGATTAGTAGATGAGTCTTCATTCACAAAATTTACGTTAAGCATATTTATTCCTTATATTATTTTTGACTTTGGATCATTCTATTTATCTTGATAAAACTTTGCAAGTATTATAATTGATTTAAAACAAAATCTCATTAAATAGCATTTGACAAATGTTAACGTTTTTTATATCTTACTGACGGATTAGTTAAATTTAAGTAATAATATGCCAGTATATGACATCACTTCTCATTTAATTAAGCAGAAGTATACAATGATTAAAGCATCATGTGAGTTAAACCAAGATATGGGTAAGATTTATAGTCTCACTCCTCATCCAATACGATATAATTGCCTTAACTATTTAAAGTTATTATCTCTACCTATATCGCTAGCATTTTATATAACAAAGCTTTGTTTTACGGCTAATCCGTCATGGACATGGATCGGGGTTAATATTTTGCATAAGAAGATAGGTCAAGCAACAGCCAAAAAAATACTACACGGCTTACCTGACGAAGTAGAACCAGATCAAAATATACCTAAAATTGTCGAGTATGTATTTAGACAATATGAAGAAAATCCTACATTAACCCCTATTATTGAACCTACATTTATACAAAAATTTTTAGCAAAGGCCAGTAAATATATTCCTGCTTTGTCTAGAATAGTAAAGTTTTGGAATGAAGGAGGAATTAACTATTCTGATGAAATACAAACAAAACGAGCATTAATTGACGTTATTTATAAACACATTATTGCTAAAGCTTATGAAGTAGGTAAAAAAGGAGGAAAACTTGAAATAACGGATGTGACAGCACTTTTCCCAGAGATAAATTTTGAAGAAAAAGTCAATGCTGCATCAGCAAATCTTGAAACAGAGAAGGTAGAAGTAAGCAATGAAGAGTCTTTAATTGCTGAATTGCCTGTTAGACATCTTTCTAAACCAGCTTATAGAGAGGAAGTTAAAAGAGATACGGAACGCAGCACCGCAGCGTATATAGACATACGTGAGGATGCGAGTACCGGATCGACGTCTAAATTACCTCTAGAAGTGAAGTTTGGAAAGATGTCTATTGATCAAAAACACGAAGAAACTACGATTACTACTAATGCAAATAATAGTATTAACCCATTAGTAAACTTACTCATGTTAAAAGCTTTACATGATGCAATTCGTCAAGAAGTACTGAAAACTTATGTTGAACATTGTTTAGCAGAAATTCAGATATCTAAAAATCAAGAAACACTTGAAAACTTCCAATATGACGATTCTTTAGCAAAATTACAATTATACGGTAATTATGATAACAATAATACGTATATCTTTGAACAACCAGTATCTTATTTAGGTCAAACCTACGAGCATTTAACAGCACCGATTGCTTGTTATTAAAGCGTCATTTCTAAGAAAAAGCCTATAAAAAACTTGTTTTTTTATAGGCTTTTTTTTGTCAATAATGCGTAGTAAGGTTATTTTTCTGGATTCCCGCTTCTAGCTAGGAAGGCATTGTTGCGTGGATACCACCTCGTCATTGCAAGGACATTACAAAGTAATTGACGAAGCCAGCTCAGGGGAGTTTGTTATTATTTCATGAGATTGCCACGCCAGCATAAATGTTGGCTCGCAATGACGGGTTTTTTATAAACTATCCGATACATACGAAGATCAACTTGGAAAAGAGCAAAGGGTCTGTAAATCGAGGAGCGGAGCGTATATTAAACGTTCAGCATCCTACGACTTACAAAGATGACACAGCCAATTTTTCAAGTTCTATCTTAGTATATTTATACATTCTCTTCATCAAGCTTTACGGCTGCTTTACGCATTTTATCCATAAAGTAACCGGTTCCAGCAGGTACTAATCGTCCAACTATCACGTTTTCTTTTAGTCCTCGCAACTTATCTACTTTACCAGCAATAGCTGCTTCAGTTAAAACTCTAGTAGTCTCTTGGAATGATGCCGCGGAGATAAACGATCTAGTTTGCAGAGAAGCTTTAGTAATACCTTGTAATATTAATTGTGCTTCAGCAGGTTTTAAACCATTTTTCATAGCTTTTTCATTTATCTCATCAAATTCATGTCTATCTATTTTTTCACCTGCTAATAACGTAGTTCCGCCTGAATCCGTAACCTCTACTTTTTGTAACATCTGACGGATAATAACTTCTATGTGCTTATCATCAATCTTTACACCTTGTAGACGATAAACGGCTTGAACCTCATTAACAATATAATTTGCAAGAACCTCTACGCCCATTACTTTTAAAATATCTTGAAGTACCAGATTACCGTCAATCAATAAATCACCTTTTTTAACAAAGTCACCTTCGTTAACTACAACATGCTTGCCTTTTGGTACCATATACTCAATAGACATTGTTTCATCAATCGGATGTATAATAATACGTCTTTTAGATTTATAGTCTTTACCGAATTCTACTCTACCGTCAATTTCGGCAATAACTGCATGATCTTTAGGGCGTCTTGCTTCTACAAGCTCGGCAACTCTTGGTAAACCACCGGTAATATCTTTAGTAGTGGTTGATTCTTTCGGTATACGTGCAATGATATCACCTACCGATATTTGTACTCCGTCTTCTACGCTTAAAACTGCTCCAACCGGCAAGTAATATCTAGCTTCTAAACCGTTTGATAAGGTGATAACTTCACCTTTAGCATCTAAAAGCTGTATACGCGGACGTAATTCTGCACCGCGTGAATATTGCTTTGATTCAATAATAACTTTACTCGGTATTCCGGTAGCTTCGTCAGTTACGTCACGAATAGAAATACCCTCAACCATATCTTTGAATAAAACTTTACCTGACTTCTCCGTGATAATCGGTATAGTATAAGGATCCCATTCTGCTAGTTTTTGAGTTTTAATCACCATATCACCGTCATCAACAAGTAATCTAGCACCGTATGGAATTTTATGACGAGCCTTTTCATTACCGTTATTATCAAGCAATAATAATTCACAATTTCGGCTCATAACAATTTTGCGTTCTTCAGAATTAATCACAACGTTACGACTTATAATTTTCACTTTTGCGTCATAGGAAGCGTCTACGGAAGAAACCTCAGCACCTTTTGTTGCTGCTCCTCCGATATGGAAAGTTCTCATTGTAAGCTGCGTACCCGGTTCACCGATAGATTGAGCAGCAATAACCCCGATTGCTTCACCCTCCGATACTAATGTACCGGTAGCAAGATCCCTACCGTAACATATGCTACATATACCGGTAGTACTTTCACAGGTTAATACAGATTTTATCATAATTCTGTCGAGTCCTGCCGACTCAATCTGCTCTAACTTTGCTTCATTAATAAGCTCGCCTTTATTGAGAATTAGATCATTAGTTACCGGATGAAATATATCAATAGCAGCAGTACGACCTAAAATCTTTTCAGCTAAAGGTACTATAACTTCTCCACCTTCAATAACACTCTTAACTTCAATTCCTTTATCAGTTCCACAATCTTTTTCAGTAATAATACAATCTTGTGCAACATCTACTAATTTTCTTGTTAAGTAACCTGAGCTTGCCGTTTTTAAAGCCGTATCTATTTGCCCTTTACGCATTCCGTTAGCAGAATTAAAACACTCAAATTCAGTTAATCCTTCCTTAAAGTTAGAGATAATAGGAGTTTGTATAATTTGACCGTTTGATTTGGTCATTAAACCTCGCATACCGCCTAGCTGCTTAATTTGCTGGAAAGAACCTCTTGCTCCGGAAATAGCCATCATATATATAGCATTTATTTTCTGATGATTTGGAGCATCATTAACCGGCGGCGTAGCAATCTCTTGCATCATGTCGTTTGCTACTCTATCGGTACATCTTGACCAAGCATCGACTACTTTATTATATTTCTCTCCGTAAGTAATTAAACCGTTTGAATATTGTTGTTCAAATTCTTTTATTTCAAGCTGAGTTTCGTTGATATGAGTACTCTTAGATTCCGGTACTACCATATCGTCCATTCCAAAAGAAATACCTGAAGAACAAGCATATTTAAAACCTAGTTTCATTAGCTGATCGGCAAAAATTACCGTAGCTTTTTGACCGCAGTGACGATAAACTAAATCTATAACTAATGATATGTCTTTTTTAGTTAGTTGTTTATTAATAAACTTGAATTCTATATTAGGGTTAGAAGGCAATAACTCACCGACCATTAACCTACCGTAAGTAGTATCAATGATAACAGGGACCATTTTACCTTCGGCATTTAACTGATTTCTGCGATATTTTATCTTTGTATGAATAGTTATAAATTTATTATATAAAGCATGTTCCATCTCAGCTAAATCTGAGAACATCATCCCTGCGCCTACTTCATTATCAAATGCAAGGGTTAGATAATATAAACCAAGCACTATATCTTTATCCGGTACAATGATAGGACGACCGTTTGCGGGGCTTAAGATATTATTTGTAGACATCATAAATACCCTAGCTTCAAGCTGTGCTTCAATCGATAACGGGATATGTACTGCCATCTGATCACCATCAAAATCCGCATTGAACGCAGCACACACAAGCGGATGAAGCTGGATCGCTTTACCTTCAATTAATAGCGGTTCAAATGCTTGAATACCAAGCCTATGTAACGTCGGAGCCCTATTCAGTAAAACCGGATGCTCTCTAATTACCTCTTCAAGCACGTCCCACACTTCGGATTTTTCAGCTTCCACCATTCTTTTAGCGGCTTTAATAGTTGTAGCGATGCCGTACAACTCAAGCTTAGAATAAATAAACGGCTTAAATAACTCCAGAGCCATTTTTTTAGGTAAACCGCACTGGTGAAGTTTAAGCTCAGGTCCTACCACGATAACCGAACGTCCTGAGTAATCAACCCTCTTACCTAGCAAGTTCTGACGGAAACGCCCCTGCTTACCTTTAAGCATATCACTTAATGACTTAAATGGACGCTTATTAGCATTTTTCGCTGCTCTACCGCGACGACCGTTATCAAATAACGCATCCACCGCTTCTTGTAACATTCTTTTTTCGTTTCTGACTATTATATCAGGAGCTTTTGACTCTATTAATTTCTTTAAACGATTATTTCTATTAATTACTCTTCTATAAAGTTCATTTAAGTCTGAAGTAGCAAATCTTCCGCCGTCAAGCATAACAAGCGGTCTAATTTCAGGAGGAATAACCGGTAAAACATCCATAATCATCCATTCCGGCTTGTTTTCCGACTCTAAAAAATTCTCTACTAATTTTAAACGCTTTACTAATTTTTTCTTTTTGACTTCTGAAGAAGTGGTTTGTAATTCCTCGTATAACTCTTGCTTTAACTTTGAAAAATCAAGCTCTTTAAGCATTTGTTGTATTACTTCTGCACCTATAGAGGCAGTAAATGCATCTTCACCGTACTTATCTTTTGCTTTCTGTAATTCTTCCTCTGTTAAGAGTTCGCCTTTTTGTAAAATCGATAGCCCTGGGTCAACTACTACATAATTTTCAAAATAAAGAATCTTTTCTACATCTCGCATTGTCATATCAAGAAGTGTACTAATTCTTGAAGGTAGCGACTTTAAAAACCAAATATGGGCAACGGGAGCTGCAAGTTCAATATGCCCCATTCTTTCACGTCTTACTCTAGAAACCGTAACTTCAACGCCGCATTTCTCACACGTAATGCCACGGTTTTTCATCCGCTTATATTTACCGCAGAGACATTCATAATCTTTTACCGGACCAAAAATTCTTGCACAAAATAAACCATCTTTCTCAGGCTTAAAAGTTCGATAGTTAATTGTTTCAGGTTTTGTTACTTCACCGAAAGACCACGAACGTACCTGATCGGGACTTGCTATATATTAATCCTTATCTGATCAAATTGTTGAGTATTACTTAATTGTCCGTAAAAATTTACTACGCTCATAAATACTTTTCCTTAAAAATTACTCGTATATACTCAGTGAATTTCAAAAATTGGCGTTGTCGTTCTACAAGTTCTGCGGTGCTCACGTATTAAGTATACGCTCCGCTCCTCGCCTTGTGAACTCCTAGCTCTTTTTGAAATTGACCTTCGTCTACCCAGAGTTCTTATTGCACCCTATATGTCATTCCCGCAAAAGCGGGAATCTAGTAAAACAGATAAAAAACTTGTTTTTTATCTGTTTAAATGATCTGTCTTTCTTAACTTGAAGTTACTTCAAGCTTTACGTTAAGACATAAAGATCTAAATTCTTTTATCATAACATTAAATGATTCAGGAATGCCTGATTCAAAATTATTTTCACCACGTACTATAGAATCATAAGTTTTGATCCTACCGTTTACGTCATCCGACTTAACCGTTAACATTTCCTGTAACGTATAAGCTGCACCGTAAGCTTGTAATGCCCAGCATTCCATTTCTCCGAAACGCTGTCCGCCGAAATGAGACTTACCTCCAAGCGGTTGCTGCGTTACTAAGCTATAAGGTCCTATAGAACGGGAGTGAATTTTATTATCGACTAAATGATGCAATTTCAGCAAATATTTCTGTCCGACGGTTACTAGACGGTCAAAATATTCACCGGTTCTACCGTCAATTAATTTCACTTGTCCTGAAGGGTCTTGACCGGCAAGCTTTAGCATATCTTTAACGTCCTGAACTTTTGCTCCGTCAAATACAGGAGTTGCAAAATGTACGCCTTTACTTACTTTCTTACAAAAAGAGATAATCTCTTCTTCCGGTCTTTCAAGTATAGAATTAATATTTTCTCCATACAGTTCAATTAAGAATTTCTTAATCTGCTCAATACCTATATGTTTATTTTTATATTCCTTTACTAAGGTAGATATTTTTTTTGCTAAATTTATTGATGCCCACCCAAGATGCGTTTCTAAAATCTGTCCTATATTCATACGGGACGGAAGACCTAGAGGGTTAAGAACGATATCTACCACAGTTCCATCTTCTAAAAAGGGCATATCTTCTTCAGGTACGATACGTGAAATAACACCTTTATTTCCGTGTCTTCCTGCCATTTTATCCCCGGGTTGTAATTTATGCTTAGTTGCAATAAATACTTTTACTACTTTTAAAGCTCCCTGAGGTAAATCATCACCACTTTGCAATTTCTCTACCTTAGTAGCAAATCTTTTATCAAGAGCCTCTTTTTTCTCATCATAATGAGTCTTTATCTGCTCTATTTCATTCATTACATTTGCATCTTCCACGATAATCTGCCAAAATTGCCCTTTAGATAAGCCTTTTAGCATTTCAGTAGTAATAGTTTGTCCTACTTTTACTTGCTTAGGACCGTTAATAATCACCTGCCCTACTAAAAGCTTTTCAAGCCAACTAAACACAAAATGCTCAATAATTTCTAATTCATCGTCTCTGTCTTTTGCGAATTTTTCAATTTGTTGTTTTTCAATAGCAATAGCTCGCTGGTCTTTTTCTACACCTCTACGAGAAAATACCCTTACTTCTACTACAGTTCCGCTCACTCCGGAAGGTACATGCAGCGATGAATCTTTTACGTCAAAAGCTTTTTCCCCGAAAATAGCACGTAGTAGCTTCTCTTCAGGAGTAATAGGCGATTCACTTTTTGGTGTTACTTTTCCAACTAAAATATCACCGGCTTTTACTTCTGCACCTATATAAATTATTCCGACCTCATCAAGATGACGCAACGCTTCTTCACTTACATTCGGTATATCACGGGTAATTTCTTCAGGACCAAGACGTGTATCTCTAGCTATTACTTCAAACTCTTCAATATGAATAGATGTAAATACATCCTCTTTTACTATACGTTCGGATATTAAAATGGAATCTTCAAAATTATAACCGTTCCAAGGTAAGAAAGCCACAAGCACGTTTCGACCTAAAGCAATTTCACCGTTATCCGTACTAGGACCGTCAGCTATAATATCGTTTTTCTTAACGTAATGACCGACCTTAACTAAAGGCTTTTGATTTATACAAGTATTATGATTGGATTTTTGGAATTTTAGTAAGTTATAAATATCAACCGAAGGAGAACCGTCAACTTTTTGTTCTAGAGTTCTAATCACGATTCTATTTGAATCTACCTGCTCAACAATACCGTCATGTAATGCAAGCACTGACGCTCCGGAATCTTTAGCTACTACCCCTTCAACTCCGGTACCTACAAAAGGTGCATCCGTTTTAATTAAAGGAACGGCTTGTCTTTGCATGTTTGAACCCATCAAAGCACGGTTAGCATCATCGTTTTCTAAGAAAGGTATAAGAGAAGCCGCAACCGATACTACCTGCATAGGAGTCACATCAATGAAGTCTACCTCATACGGTTCTACCATTACAAAATTACCGCCTTCAACACGGCAATTAATAAACTCTCCTTGCAGCTTTCCGTCTTTATTAATTTTAGAATTTGCTTGTCCGATTTTGTATTTACCTTCTTCAATAGCAGAAAGATATACCACTTCATCGGTTACACATCCATCTTTAACTCTTCTATACGGACTCTCTATAAAACCATGTTTATTTATTCTAGCATAAGTAGCCATAGAGTTAATTAACCCGATATTCTGACCTTCAGGTGTTTCAATAGGACAAATACGACCGTAATGAGTCGGATGTACGTCACGCACCTCAAAACCTGCTCGATCTCGACTAAGACCTCCGGGACCGAGTGCCGACAGCCTTCTTTTATGAGTTATTTCCGATAATGGATTTGTTTGATCCATAAATTGGGATAATTGGGAGGTACTAAAAAATTCTTTTACTACTGAAACTAAAATTTTAGAATTTACTAAATCATGAGGCATTACGGTATCAACATCACCTGCCGACATCCTTTCAATTACAGATTTTTCCATTCGGACTAAACCTATTCTAAATTGATTTTCTATCAATTCACCTACCGATCTAACCCTTCTATTACCTAAATGATCAATATCGTCTATGATACCTTTACCGTCTTTAAGCTCTACTAAAACTCTTACGATATTTTTAATATCATCAATTGTTAAAACCGTAACTTCTTCAGAAATATTCAGCTCTAACCTAGAATTCATTTTTATTCGCCCGACTTCTGAAAGATCATATCTTTCCGTATCAAAGAATAAATTATAAAACAGGCTTTCAGCCGCTTCGATATTAGCAGGTTCGCCTGGTCTTAGAACTCTGAAAATATCACATAATGCTGCCTCACGATCCTGATTTTTATCAGCAAATAAGGTGTTCCTTATATATGGACCGGATTGAGGATTGATTACTAATACGTTAACATTTTTAATTTTAAGATCATTAATAACATTTAGCATATCAGCAGTAATCATTTCACCGATTTTTGCTAATACTTCATCGCTTGCAGGATCTCTTAAATCTTCGGATAGATATTTGCCGATTAAAGTTTCATGAGCTACTAAAATATTATTAAGCCCTTCCCCAAAATATTTTTTAGCCAAACGCGGAGTAATTTTTTGTCCTGCTTTCAGTAGAATATTTCCGGTATCTGCATCTACTAAATCACTTGTTAAACGATGAGCAGTAATATGCTGAGGTATAAATTTAACCGCCCAACCTTTATTTTTAACAAGCTTATAAGTTACTGAATTATAATAAAATTTTATAATTTCTTCAGTACTCATACCTATAGCTCTAAGCAAAGTAGTAGTATAAAGCTTTCTTTTTCTATCAATCCTGAAATAAATAACATCCTTAGCGTCGAATTCTAAATCAAGCCAAGACCCTCTATATGGAATAACACGAGCAGAATATAAAAGCTTGCCGGAAGAGTGGACTTTTCCTTCATCATGATAAAAGAATACACCAGGTGAGCGATGCATTTGTGATACAACTACTCTTTCCGTACCGTTGATAATAAAAGTACCGTTTTTAGTCATTAATGGGATATCACCCATATATACTTCTTGCTCTTTAATCCCTTTAATTTCTCTAGTACCGGTATCCTCATCTATATCCCAAATACTTAATCTTAAAGTAACTTTAAGAGGAGCAGCATAACTTAAACTTCTTTGACTGCACTCTTCTACATCATATTTTGGAGTATCAAATTCATATTTTACAAATTCTATATTAGCAATATTGGAGGAATCTGAAATAGGAAAAATCGAGTTTAATATAGATTGTAAACCTTTGTTTTTTCTTTCAGAATCTTTAATATTTAACTGTAGAAAGTTTTTCTCATATGAATTTTTTTGAATTTCAATCAAATTCGGTATATCTGCTACTAAATTTATGTGACCGAAATTTTTTCTTATTCTTCTATTATGTGACAAGGGTTGTGCTTCTATATTATCCCTTAATGAAACCATATAATCTCCTGACTGATAAAATTACTGCCCGTATTACAGTGATTAGGTCCTATGCACTTTTAATAGAATAACCATAATTATGGCTCTTTTTAGCTGTAAATCATAAGATTTTTTTGAAATAGTAATAAAACTATCCTCTCAAAAATCTTATTAATGTTCGCTTAAAAATATCTCCTAATTAATAATCATTAATCAAAAGTGTTCAGAACCTAGGTTCTGTATATAAAATTTAAATTATTTATATTTTAAACAATAAAGTTTTTATTGGAATAGATACCTATTTCAATAAAATACTTATAATTTGCAGTAAAATAAAATATACTGTTTTAAAATTTTTCACATAAAACTTAAATTAAAGAAACCTAGTAAGTTTCTTATTTAGATCTTGTGTAGGCTCTATGAACATTTCCAAAAAGATTTGATTTTGGTTATTTGTTTGTTGCAACAAATTATAATATTTTTTTTAAAATAGGTAGCTATTCCTTCAAAAATCTCATTAATTTTCACTAAAAATCAATTATAAATGTTCACAGAACCTAGAAAATTTCAATAATTTAAACTTCTAGACGTATGGTACATTAACAAAATTATTTTAATCAATAAGATTTTTAATGTAATAGCTTTATCCTATTGCAAAAAAATAACTTAAATTAGCTTTAAATTAACTTCTTAAAATCCAAAAAGCCTTATTCAAATTTAATTACTAATAAGGCTTTTTGGATTTTAAGAAGTTAATTTAAAGCTATAAAATATTTCATCTGTAATGCAAAAACATTAGGTCCTGTAAAAAAATTAATCTATACTTAGTTGTTTTTGATTGAAAATTATAAGATTTTGCTTGGAATAAAAACAACTGTTTCAACAAGAATCTTATTAATTTTTACTTAAAACTATCTAAAATACGAATAATTCAACTTTTCTTTACAGAACCTAGTGCAGAAATAATTATTTTAATTCAACTTTTGCTCCAGCAGCTTCTAACTTACCTTTGATTTCGTCTGCTTCTGCTTTTTTCACATTGCTTTTAATCGGCTTTGGAGCTTCATCAACTAATTTCTTAGCTTCAATTAAACCAAGACCTGTGATATCTTTCACAACTTTAATTACTTCAACTTTCTTATCACCGGCAGCTGTTAAAACTACTTCAAACTCAGTTTTTTCAGCTACTGCTTCAGCTGCAGGAGCTGCAGCACCGGCAGCTGCTACAGCTACAGGAGCTGCTGCAGATACACCCCATTTTTCTTCTAGCATTTTCACAAGCTCAGCTGCTTGCATTAACGTTAATGATGATAATTGTTCTTCAATTTTAGCTAAATCTGCCATAATTTTTTCCTTTTTACTTTTTTATATTGAGAGATTACTACATCAGGCATTTTAAAGTTAATTAAATTCTTTTGTGCTTCAAATTATAAGACTTTTTTAAAATAAGAATAATATCCTATAAAAAATCTTATTAATTTTCACTATAACAGCTCTTTAATTATCAATTAAAATACCTGATGCAGTAACCTTTAAGTTAATTTTTACTAGCATGTGCTTGTATTACTCTCGCCATACTCGAAGATGGGGCTTGTAAAACACCTACAACCTTAGTAGCCGGTGCTTGTAATAACCCAACAATTTTACCCCTAAGCTCATTAAGTGTAGGTAGCTTAGAAAGTTCTTTTATTGACTGTTCATCTAATACGTGATTATCTACTATTCCACCGATAATCTTAAGATTATCATTAGCCCTAGCAAAATTAACTACTAATTTTGCCATCTCAACCGGTTCTTTAGAATAAACAATAGCAGTAGGACCCGCAAATAAATTAGCAATACTATTAAGCCCTGTTTGATTTGCAGCTATTTTTGCTAAAGTATTTTTAACTACTTTAAAACCTGCTTCTTTAGATTTAAGTGATTCTCTAAGCGAACTCACTTGACTAACGGTTAACCCGTGATAATGAGTAATAATTATAGAGGGCGATTCTTTATAAATATTTACAATATCCTCTACTGCTACCGGTTTTTCTGATCTTAACACCTTTTAATTCTCCTTTTATAATACAGTTTAATATATTTAAACTGATACAAATGCTTAAAATAACAAAAATTTTTTATTATTACTATACTACCGTTAAACGGCTATAAAAATTATGCTATACTAGTTAAATCTATTTGTACCGATGCTCCCATAGTAGAAGATAAATACATTGCTTTTAAATAACTTCCTTTTAATCCGGCAGGTTTTGCTTTAATTACTGCCTCAATAAACGCATTTAAATTTTTTAATAAATCTTGGTCTGAAAAAGATAATTTTCCAAGCCCTGCATGAATTATACCTGCTTTCTCTGCTCTATATTCTACCTGACCGCTTTTAGCATTTTTAATAGCATTTTTAATATCTAAAGTTACGGTACCAAGTTTAGGGTTAGGCATTAAACCTTTTGGTCCTAAAATTCTTGCAACTGAACCTATAGCTGCCATCATATCGGGAGTAGCTATACATACATCAAAATTAATTTTCCCTGCTTTAATTTCATCAATAATATTTGTTGAACCTACTAAATCTGCTCCGGCACTTTTAGCTTCTTCTTCTCTTTCTTCTTTACAAATAACGGCAACTCTTACGGTTTTGCCTGTACCGGCAGGTAAATTAACTACACCACGTACCATTTGATCGGAATGCCTAGAATCAATTCCAAGCTTCATAACTATTTCTAAGGTTGGATCAAATTTAACATATGATGCTGATTTTAATCGTTCAACTGCATTTGTTAAATTATATAAAGTATCTGATTTTACTTTTTCTCTAGCTTCTCTTATTTTTTTACCGCCGCTAATTTTTACAGCAACATCTTTCTTATTTGACATAATAATTAATTCCCTACTACTTCAAGTCCCATAGATGCAGCACTACCACAAATAATTTTTGTTGCTGCTTCAATATTTTTTGTATTTAAATCAGGCATTTTTAACTTTGCAATTTCACGACAATCATCCATAGTAACTTTACCTACTACGGCTTCTTTTTTAGTAGCACTAGAACCTTTAGTAATTTTAGCATATTTCTTTAAAAAGTAAGAAGCAGGAGGAGTTTTTATTTTAAAAGAAAAACTACTATCTTCATAAACGGTAATTACGGTTGGCAGAGGTATTCCTTTTTCCATACCTTGCGTAGCATCATTAAAATCTTTACAAAATGCTGCAATATTAACTTTTCTTTGTCCTAGGGCCGGTCCTATAGGAGGTGCAGGAGTGGCTCCAGCAGCTGGAATTATCAAGTTAATATAACCTTTTATTGCTTTCTGAGACATTTATAAATATCCTTATTTTCCTCTTAAATTAATATTACTTTGTAACAATTGCATGGATCTTGTTTCCCATCATTGCAAGGAAAAGCTGTAAGTTTTGACAAAACAAGGAAGAAAAAAATTCTGTAAATCAGAAGTTTTTTATTATTTCTCCTAGATTGCCACACAGCCTACGGCTGCTTGCAATGACGACGCATTATCCCGCAACAATGACATCCTGAACATTCGTACAATACAGCTTAAGTAATTTATAAACCGTATTTAGTCCAACTTTTAATCATTTTTCTTTACTTGATTAAAATTTAGTTCTATTGGAGTTGCTTTACCAAATATTGCAACTGAAACTTTTAACCTATTTTTTTCTTGATCTATTTCTTCTACTGTACCCATGAAAGTTTCAAAAGGACCGTCTGTAACAGTCACTATTTCACCAACTTCATACAATTTAGAATTCTTTGCTTCTTTAGCTTCTGCTTCCAAATTATTAAAAATATTTTGTATTTCACTTTCTGTAAGAGCTTTTGGCGTGGTTTTGCTTCCTAAAAAGCCGGTTATTCCAGATATATTTTTTACTAAATGCCAAGATTTATCAGTCATATTCATCTTTATCAAGATATAACTCGGCATTAGTTTTTTTTCTACCTTGACATTTTTACCGCGTTTAACTTCAGAAACTCCAAAAACAGGTATTAATATATCTTCAAAAAAATCCGTCATGTTCTGTTTAGCGATTTTTCTAAGCATATCTTCTTTAATGCGTTTCTCTGCTCCTGATGCCGTATGTACTACATACCACTGCTTTACATTTTTTTCAGAAGAAGGCAATATATTATCTATACTCTGTGCTGTCACAATTTATTCCTTATACTATTTGCCGATATTAAGCAAAAGCTGCATTATGTTATGTATACTATAATCAAGTACCAAACAAATTAGGCTAAAAATAAAAACTGCTACTACCACTACTAATGTTGAAGCAACAAGCTCTTTTCTAGTTGGCCAAACTACCTTATAAGTTTCTTGTTTAACTTGTTCAAAAAACTTATAAATTTTATATTCTTTAAACATATTTTTGTTAGGTAATTTATTAGACTTCTTACAAAATGCTACTTCTAGAGGCAATTGAGACGATAATCCAGCACTGGAATTCTCACATACTAGTATGTACGCTGCGATTCGAGGTGAAGTACCTCTTTCAAATTTCTCTCTATAAGCAAATTTTGTAAAAATTCTATATTTTATAGCAAAAAAGCTCTAAGCCTATAATGGCAGGAGCGACAGGTATCGAACCCGCAACCTCCGGTTTTGGAGACCGGCGCTCTACCAATTGAGCTACACTCCTATCATATTTTTAATAAAAAATCAATAAAAGTTATTAAAAATATTTGTTATTATTAAAAAATTACTATAATAAACAGTACTGTTAATTTATAAGCTGCCACGGCAAAACAACATTTATTTCTGTAAGACGTGACACCTCACCCCTAAATTATTTTTTAGCTTTAATAATATCAGCTACTTGACTCGGCACTTGATCATAATGAGAGAATATCATACTAAACTGAGCTCTACCTTGAGATAAAGACCTAAGCGTATTAACATAACCAAACATTTCCGCTAAAGGAACATTCGCAGTCACTACTTGAGCATTCCCTCTTGGATCCATGCTTTGAATTTGTCCTCTACGACTATTTAAATCGCCTATAATATCACCCATATATTCATCAGGAGTGATAACTTCAACTTGCATAATCGGCTCAAGTAATTTAGGATTACCTTTCGGCATCCCTTCTCTAAATGCTGCCTTTGCAGCAATTTCAAACGCAAGTACACTAGAATCTACATCATGAAACGCACCGTCAACTAAAGTTGCTTTAAAATCAATCATAGGATAACCGGCAATAACACCGGTTTCTCTAATATTATTTAATCCTTTTTCAACACCTGGTATATATTCTTTAGGCACGGCACCGCCGATGATTTTACTTTCAAAGACAAAAATTTTATTTTTATCTTCATCTTTTAGATCTTTTACCTCTTTTAGAGGCTCAAAAATAATTTTTACACGAGCAAATTGTCCTGCACCGCCGGATTGTTTCTTATGGGTATAATCAATTTCACAAACTTTTGTTATAGTTTCACGATATGCTACTTGAGGAGCTCCAATACTTGCTTCGACCTTAAACTCTCTTCTCATACGATCAATGATAATTTCTAAATGGAGCTCTCCCATTCCTTTTATCACTGTTTGTCCTGTTTCATAATCAGTTGACACTCTAAATGATGGATCTTCAGCTGCTAAACGAGAAAGTGCGAGGCCCATTTTTTCTTGATCGGCTGTTGATTTAGGTTCTACCGCAAGCTCAATTACCGGCTCTGGAAATTCCATTCTTTCTAAGATTACTTGCTGATCAATATCAGATAACGTATCACCTGTGGTAGTATCTTTAAGACCTGCTAAAGCTACTATATCACCTGCTGATGCTTCTTTTACGTCTTCACGATTATTAGCATGCATTAATAGCATTCTACCGATTTTTTCTCTTTTATTCTTTACGGTATTAATAACAGTTGTTCCTGAAGTAATTTTACCTGAATATATTCTAATAAAAGTTAATGAACCGACAAATGGGTCATTCATAATTTTAAATGCTAAAGCTGCAAAAGGCTCAGTTACCGAAACAGGGAAATCTTTTTCTTCACCGGTACTTACTTCCATACCTTTTACTATACCTATATCAATAGGCGAAGGTAGGAAATCTACTACGGCATCAAGTAAAGGCTGTACCCCTTTATTTTTAAAAGCACTACCGCATAAAACCGGATAAAATGCTGCTGAAATAGTACCTTTTCTGATTAATCTTTTAATCTCTTCTGCTGTTACTTCTTCACCTGATAAATATTTTTCCATAACATGATCATCTAACTCAACAACCATATCAAGTAATTTAGCACGATATTCTTCAGCTTTATCTTTCATATCGGCAGGTATATCTTCTTCAAAATACTCAGCTCCAAGTGCTTCATCTTTCCAAATCACTGCTTTCATTTTAATAAGATCAATGATACCTTTAAAATTTTCTTCAATCCCTACAGGCAACTGAATAACAAGCGGTTTTGCTCCTAAACGATCTTTGAGCATTTCCACGCATCTATAAAAATCTGCTCCCATTCTGTCCATTTTATTGACAAAACACATTCTAGGAACATTATATTTATCTGCTTGCCTCCAAACCGTTTCTGACTGCGGTTCAACACCTGCTACACCGTCAAATACTGCAACCGCACCGTCAAGAACACGAAGCGAACGCTCTACTTCGATAGTAAAGTCAACGTGTCCAGGAGTATCGATAATATTAATTATTTTATCTTGCCATCTACAAGTAGTAGCAGCTGAGGTAATGGTTATACCGCGTTCTTGTTCTTGTTCCATCCAATCCATGGTAGCACCGCCCTCATGAACTTCACCTATTTTATGCGATTTACCGGTATAATATAAAATACGTTCGGTAGTTGTGGTTTTACCGGCATCAATGTGAGCACATATACCGATATTACGAATATACTCAAGTTTATTTATTTTACTCATTATACCCTACCTTATTTCATTTTTTTAGGGCTAAAATGAGAGAAAGCTTTATTAGCTTCGGCCATTTTATGAGTATCTTCTTTCTTCTTAATGGCAACACCTCTATTATTAGAAGCTTCAAACAGCTCTTCGGCAAGTTTATCAATCATCATTTTTTCAGAACGTTTTGACGCAGCATTAATAATCCAACGGCTAGCAAGGGCATATCCTCTTCTTTCATCAACATGCGTCGGAACTTGATAATTAGCTCCTCCAACCCTAACCGAAGTTACTTCTAAATGCGGCTTCACGTTATGCATAGCATTATTAAAGGTTTGATACGGATCAACTCTATGCTTCTTTTCAATTTTATTAAAGGCTGAATAAACAATTTTCTCTGCAAGGGCTTTCTTCCCTTCTTTCATAATATTATTGATAAATCTTGACAGTAAAATACTGTTATATTTCATATCAGGTAAAATTACTCGCTTCTCTGCGGCATGACGACGTGACATTTTATTTTTTCTCTCTAACTAATAATTTATTTTTTTGTAACTGCAACTTGTTTACGAGGAGCACCGTAACGTGACCGACCTTGCTTACGTCCTTTAACTCCGGCAATATCATAAGCACCGAGTACGATATGATATTTCACCCCCGGAAGATCAGGAACCTGACCGCCTCTTACTAACACCCTATCATGTTCCTTTACACTATGCTTTTCACCAGGAATATATGCATTTACGGTTCTTTTATTACTTAAACGCACCGTTGCAATCTTACGAAGTGCAGAGTTAGGCTTTTTAGGGGTAACGGTTTTTACAACTAGGCAAACACCGCTTTTAAAAGGATTAGATTCTAAGGCAGGAGATTTGGTCTTACGAGTTTTTGACTTTCTCCCAAAACGTACTAATTGATTATATGTCGGCATTAAAAAAAATACTCCAAAAAAACTTATATATACGATAATTAAAGGGTGAAAAATACTTCCACCCTTTATTTTCAATCATTTCTAAATACAAATTATAAGAATTTGTAAATTACACTAAACTTAAATTATAATTACTTTTTCCATAAAAGCAAGTATGTTTTAATTAACAATCATTTTTTTCTCAATTATTTTTGCTATAAAGCTGATTAACATCACTAAAATATAGTAACAGCACGCAGCAATAAGCATTGGAAAAAAATAATTATATGTTTCAATTGATACAATTTGTGCTCTACGCATTAAATCCATTTCTCCAAGCATAGAAATAATGGCTGATTCTTTAATCAAATTTACAAGCTCATTTACTAATGACGGAAAAATATTTTTAACTGCTTGCGGCAGAATTATATCTTTCGTTATTAAAAACTTTGGAATAGCAAGAGCTTCAGCCGCTTCAAACTGCCCTTTATCAACTGCATTAATCCCTGCCCTGATTACTTCGGAAACATATGCTCCCGAATTAAGAGAAAAAGCAATAGCTCCCGCCATAAACACACTAAATTTAATGCCTATGATATAAGGTGAAGCAAAATAAATAATACTTAATTGAATTAATAAAGGCGTTCCTCTGAAAATAGAAGTATAGAAATTTGCAAAAAGCCTTAAAGCACGCTTTTTATTTACCTTACAAATAGCGAGCAGCATCCCTATTACTAAACCGAATATAACGGCAATAACGCTATATTTTAAAGTTACCAAAGTTCCCTCTACAATAAAAAAGATTTTTGGATAGAATTTTATTAAATACTCAAACATATTTTATATATATTTTTTTCTTGTCATACCGCGGCTTGACCGCGATATCTAAAAAATAAGCATTTTTGGATCCCGCGATTAAATCGCGGGATAACATTAAAGGTTTCTAGATTCCTGCTTTCGCATGAATGACATAAGAACATTAATCAGTACACTCTCTTCACCGGCGGGACTGTTGTTACTTCATCGGTTAAAGTAGTTAAAGTCACAGGTTTATAATCAAGAACTACTTTACCTGCTTCATCGATAGAGCTAAGAGTATGCTTCATCCAATCCTCATCATTACGATCAGGATAATCTTCACGTGCATGAGCTCCTCTGCTTTCTTTTCTTGCAACTGCCGAATATACCGTTACTAAAGCTTGATCAAGTAGATTATCTAGCTCTAAGGCTTCCACCAAATCGCTATTCCAAATTAAAGATTTATCGTTAATTTTTATATCTTTATAGCCGCTTCTTATTTCGCTAATCATTCCTGCCCCTTCATCTAGTACCTCTTGAGTTCTAAATACCGAAGCATGGCTTTGCATAGTTCTTTGCATTTTAAGCCTTAACTCTGCAACTAAAATATTACCGTTAGCGTGACGGACTTTATCAAATCTATTTATAATTTTTTCAAGACTTTCTTCTTTTATAGACTTGTGGGGACTCGCAGGCTTAATAAGCTCGGCTGCTTTTAATGCAGAACTTCTACCAAATACTACTAAATCAAGCAAAGAATTTGATCCTAATCGGTTAGCACCGTGTACCGATACGCAAGCCGCTTCACCGATTGCCATAAGCCCTTTTACTACGCTATTATGATTTTTACCGTCTTTGATTATGACTTGACCGTGATAATTCGTCGGTATCCCGCCCATATTATAATGTACCGTAGGAAGTACCGGTATCGGCTCTTTAGTCACGTCAACACCGGCAAAAATTTTAGCCGTCTCAGAGATACCGGGCAAACGACTATGTAAAATCTCAGGCGATAAATGATTTAAATGTAAAAATACATGATCTTTATGCTCGCCGACTCCTCGCCCCTCTCTGATTTCTATAGTCATTGCTCTTGAAACTACATCTCTTGAAGCTAAATCCTTTGCAGCAGGAGCATAACGCTCCATAAAACGCTCACCGTTTGCATTAACGAGATACCCCCCTTCGCCTCTTGCCCCCTCGGTAATAAGACAGCCGGCCGAATATATACCTGTCGGATGGAACTGTACAAATTCCATATCTTGCAGTGGAAGACCGGCTCTAATCGCCATGCCACCCCCATCACCAGTACAAGTATGAGCAGACGTCGCCGAAAAATAAGCACGCCCGTATCCGCCCGTTGCAAGCACTACATTATGCGCTCTAAAACAATGCAGACTACCGTCATCTAAATTCCACGCAACTACGCCTCTACATTCACCATCTTCCATCAATAAATCAATAGCAAAATACTCAACGAAAAACTGTACTTTATGTTTTAGTGACTGTTGATATAAAGTATGCAGTATGGCATGCCCTGTACGATCTGCCGCAGCACATGTACGCTGAGCTGCTTTTCCTTTGCCGTACTCTGTTGTCATTCCTCCAAAAGGACGCTGATAAATTTTTCCCTCTTCAGTTCTTGAGAAAGGTACGCCGTAATGCTCTAGCTCTAAAATCGCATCGGGAGCATTTTTGCACATATACTCAATGGCATCCTGATCGCCTAACCAATCAGAACCTTTTACCGTATCATACATATGCCAACGCCAATCATCTTCGCCCATATTCCCAAGAGCCGCACTAATTCCGCCCTGAGCAGCCACAGTATGACTACGGGTTGGGAACAGCTTAGTTATACAAGCGGTATTTAGCCCTTCTTTAGCCATACCGAATGCAGAACGAAGACCTGCTCCGCCTGCACCTACAACTACTACGTCAAATTTATGATGAATGATATTATACGCTTTGGTCATTAAATTAATTTTTTACTATTTTGATACGTGAATTGTCTACCTCTGTCACCCCATGGTTTGACCACGGGGTCCAGTAATTCAATACACAATATTGTTTTCTGGATACCGCGGTCAAGCCGCGGTATGACAATTTTTATCCTTTATAAAACAACGCTACTACAAAAGCTACAATAGTAACAATGCAAAATAATTGCACTATTATAATCAATGTATTACGTAATTTGTGATAACTTATATAATCTTCAATTACTACACGCATACCAAGCATCGCATGATACAACGAAATAACCACCGTAATTAACAAAGCTACTACATTAAAAGGCTTTTTAAGTTCCCACAACATAATAATATTTATATCATTATTTTTGTTGGTTAACGTAAAATATATTAGCCACACAGAACATAAAGCTAATATAATCCCTGTTACTCTTTGCAATAACCAATGATGAGAACCGCTTTTAGCAGAACCGCTATTTTTTGCTTTTACAATTTCTGCTTTAAAATCATATACCATTAATTTTCTCTATTATTTGTTTTAGCTTTTCGTCATTGCGAGGAAATTGCATAGCAATTGACGAAACAATCTCAGGCATTTGTTATTATTTCTGAGATTGCCACGCCGATGCTACGCATCTCCTCGCAATGACATTTTTAATTACTACACCCATAACAATACCGTTAATAATACAGGTCCTACCACTACACACCAACCGGTGATATTAACCAATTTTATAGAAAAACCGTAACCGATATCCCAAAATAAATGCCGAATGCCGTTACATAAATGATAAAACCAAGCGTAGCTAACAGCTACTAAGCATATTTTTATAATACAGCATTCAGCAAGCTGTAAATAATTATTGTCATATTTACTAAGAATCAACCACCACACCAAGATTGACACCGCAAAAAACAAAGCTACGCCGGTCATACGATACAAAATTGATAATGTAGAACTTATTTGCGGCTTATATATAGTTAAATGCGGTGAAGTTGGACGCTTATTATAAATTTCTTGTTTGGTTTTAGTCATATATTTCTAATAAATAAACAAAGGGTTATGTCATTCCCGCGGAAGCAGGAATCCAGTAATTAAAAAATACAAATATACTGAATTTTTAAAATTAAAAGCTCTCTTTTTTTCTGGATTCCCGTTTTCGCGGGAATGACATACTACACGTTTCAATCGGTCAACGACATCTATCTCTGCAACCAATGTCTTTCTACAGGCGATAAATCATCTGTCACTGCTCTCCTATCATCGAAGACAAAACATTCACCTTGCCATAAATTGTTCTTGTTTTGTGTATCTTCTAGATATTGCAGTATTCCACCCTTTAAATGATATACCTCATCATAACCTATGCTTTTAAGTAAGCTGGTGGATTTTTCACACCTGATACCACCTGTACAAACCATAGCAATTTTCTTACCTTTGAGCAATTCTTGATTCTGCTGAACCCAAGCAGGAAATTGTTTAAATGTTTTGGTATTAGGATTAATTGCTGATTTAAATGTACCAACCTCTACTTCATAATCATTTCGAGTATCTATTACTATAACATCTTGTTTTGTGATAAATTCATCCCAATCTTTCGGCTCTATATATTCGCCTTTAAACAAATCAACATTTAAATCATCAACGTTCATTGCTACGATCTCTTTCTTCAGTCTGACTTTCAATTTCTGAAAAGGATGAACATCACTATAATTTATTTTAACGTTAACATCTTTGGGACTGGTCAGCTTTATCAATTCTTCAAGTACAAGATTTACATTTTCATATGAACCTGAAAAAGAACCGTTAAAGCCTTCATTAGCTAATAAAATAGTACCTCTAACATATTTTCTTTTACCGATAAGCAAAAGTTTCGGTATCAAATTCGCCGGTTCTTCTATATTAACAAAACTATATGCACTTAAAATTGCTATTTTTTCATTCATAAATTATTTAGGTATTATTTTTACATTCTATGTCATTCCCGCGAAGGCGGGAATCCAGCAAAAGCTATAAAAAACTTATTTTTATAGCTTTCTTTTATTAAATATGTAATTTTTGTATCAATGTTAAGATTATTTTTCGGATTCCCGCCTTCGTGGAAATAACATAGAAAACTACATAACCTGCAATGGTACGAACATATTACTACTCCCCCTTTCAATCAAGAGCAAAATATTTTGCTTATCTGATTTTTTAGCATTTTCATATAATTCTTCTAGCTTACTTATAAGTAATATTATTTTTAGTAATAGATAAATTATTTTCTTCTTTATTTGTTATTTCTTTCTTATTGGTCTCTTCTGTAGAAGCTTTGGTAACCTCTTCATTATCCGCAGTAATTTTAATAGGTAACTCAAGCTCCTTTTTATCGCGAAGTATTTTTACTTTTACTTCCTGATCAATAGGAGCATCTGCAATAATTACACGTAATTTTTTAGTATTTTTAACCGGTATATCTGCAAACTCTATTATTATATCACCTGTTTTAATTCCCGCTTTATCACCTGGACCGTCTTCTTGTACTTTAGCTACTAACACCCCTCTAGTATTTTTAAGTCCTAGCCCTTCAGAAATTTCCTCGGTTAAATCTTGTATTGTTACTCCAAGGCGTCCTCTACTTACTTTTCCATCTTTCTTAAGACGTGCGATTATAGGCTTTGCAGTATTTGACGGTATTGCAAAACCGATACCTATATTAGTACCGAGCGGTGAAAAAATTGCCGTATTTACGCCGATTACTTTCTGATCCAAATTAAACATAGGACCACCGGAATTACCGTTATTAATTGCAGCATCCGTTTGAATAAAATTATCGACTATATTGTCCGTATCTATATCGATATCCCGCCCTTTAGAAGAAATAATACCACTTGTCACCGTACCGCCTAGATTACCGAACGGATTACCGATCGCAATAACCCAATCTCCTACTCTTGCATCATTTGAATCTCCAAACTCAACAAAAGGTAGAGGTTCCTCGCTATCTATTTTTAAGAGAGCTAAATCGGTTTTAGTATCGTTACCTATTAATTTAGCCGATAATTCGGTATTATCTGCAAGTTTTATATTAATTTTATCAACATTTGCAATTACATGATAGTTTGTCACTATTAAGCCGTTAGGTTCAATAATAAATCCTGAACCAAGCGGGACACTTTTCGGAGTTTGATCAACCTCTTCCAAATTCAGCGGTATATTAAGCTTTTCTAAAAAATCATTAACTTTTTCTTGCAGAGGATCTTTCTCGGCGTTTTCCGATTTACTATTAACATATTCTATTGTTGAAATATTAACGACTGCAGGAATTAACGGTTCAACTATATCGGCAAAGCTATAACGAGCGGCTTCACTTACTTTTAAAGGAGCAGAATTTATTTCCGTAAATTCATTCTCTTCTTGAGCTGCTACTTTTAAAGACTTACTATTTTCTTTTGCTAGAACAACGTTACTTGATATTAAAACTATTATAACAATAACTATTTTCAGATTAACCATATACTCCAAGTAAATAAAAAGTAGATAGACTAGTATACTACTTAGTGAGATTTAGATATTTTAAAACTTCAGCATCCGGTGAAATTACAAAATTAGTATTCTCTTTCTTTAAAGAATTTTTATATACTAAAAGTGATCTATAAAATTTATAAAATTCCGGATCAACTGAATAAGCAGAATTATATATTTTTGCCGCTTTCTCATCGCCGTCACCTTTAATAATTTGTGCATCTCGATAAGCTTTAGCAAGTATTATTTTACTTTCTTTATCTGCTTTTGAACGAATACGCACGCTTTCTTCTTGTCCTTCCGCTCTAATTTGGGTTGCTTCTTTTTCACGTGCCGTTTGCATACGACGATAAATAGCCGCACTATTTTCTTTTGGTAAGTCTGCTCTTAAAATTCTAACATCTACAACATCAATACCGAAGCTTTTAGCTTCACCGTCCACTTGATTTAAGATATTTAACATTACATTACTACGTTCCTGACTTAAAAGGCTACTTAGCGAGATTTTACCTATCACCTTACGCATTGACGATTCAAGATTACGAGTCAGCCTAATTTTCACACCTTGATAATCATGTACCGTTTTATAAAACATTACAGGATTATTAATTTGGAATTTGGCGTAGGCATCAACAATAACTCGTTTACCGTCAGCAGCCGTTAATTCTTTTGCCTCAACCTCAACATCTAAAAGACGCTTATCAAAAAATTCAACATTTTGAATAAACGGGATTTTAATATTCAGTCCTGGATTTTCTATAGTTCTAACTGCCTCACCAAACTGGAATACTACTGCAGATTGGCGTTGGTCAACTGAAAATAAGGAGCTAGAAATCAGTATCAACCCAAAAACAATTGTAAAAATTATATAATAAATCTTTTGTTGCATTTAATATTCCTTGTTGTTTAGATGTCATTTGTGTATAGCGTGAAAAACACGCTTGATGTCATTCCCGCAAAAGCGGGAATGACATATAGCACCCCTATGGTTTAATAGCCATGTGCGGCAGTAGTGCATTATTAATAATCGTTTTATTTGAACCGCCTAATATCTCTTCGACTACTTCTAAATATAATCTATCTCTAGTTACTTGCCTACCTGTAGCATATTGTTTATAAATAGCATTAAATCTTTGGCTATCACCTTCTGCTTTCGATATAACTTCTGCTCTATAACCTTCTGCTTCTTGTATAATCTTTGCAGCCGCTCCTCTAGCTTCCGGCAAAATCTTATTATTATAGGCTTGAGCTTGATTTATTTCTTTTTCTTTATCTGCTTTTGAAGTTTGCACGTCTCTATAAGCGTCTATTACTTCGGCAGGCGGCTCGGCTTTTAATAATTGTACTTTCTCAATCATAACGCCGGCATTATAACTATCCAATATCTTCTGTGCTAATTTCTCTATTTTATAAGTAATCTCCTGCTTTTGATCGGATAATACCCAAGAAATAGGAGTATTGCCTATGACTTCCCTAACGGCACTCTCGACTGTTGCTTTTACTGTTTCTGCAGGTCTTTGTACGTTAAAAATAAAATCTTCAAGATTATTAATATGCCACATTACGTCACAATTTAAAGCAATGATATTTTCATCACCGGTGAGCATTATACTTTCACCGGCAATATTTTTAGTATTATCGCCACCGCTACGCAGAGAGCTATTTGTGCGATAACCAATCTCAATCCGACGTGATTGTTTAACTTTCTCAACTATTATCTTTTCAAAAGGTGCCGGTAAATGATAATTAAGCCCGGGGTAGCCCTTACGCACAAAACGCCCAAATCTTATTACCGCTGCTTCTTCGCCTTCTTTTATTTCATAAATACCCGAAGCGAGCCATAAAGCAACCACTGCAACAACAGCTAAAATTATTGTTTTAGCATTGAAATTAAACGGGAATTGAAATTGATCAAAATTAAATTGATTTTTACGCGGTCTTGTGAATATGTTATCTTCTTTATCAGAATCAAAATCTTTCCATGGGGATTTTTTTAAAATTGAGATATGTTTTTTATTAAGCATTTGCTTTATTGTTTTATATTATTTTTAAAGATGAGATAATTATATATATTATAGTATATAACGTCAAGTTACGAGCTTAAACAGCTTTAAAAAGGAAATTTAATTATGGCGAATTTACACCAACGACAAATTATAGATAAAATTCAGCATATTACCTTTAAAGACGGTACTTTTTTAAATGAAATTATATCGGATATTATAATTAAAGGTAATAATATCGGTTTCTCAATAGATATATCAGGTAAAAACAAGTTAGAAGCCGAAGAAATTAGACTTAAGGCAATTAATAAACTTAACGAGATTTCGGAAGTAAATAAAATAACAATTGTTTTTACCGAAAGTAAACCGATGGAGAAAAAAGTTCAAAAACCAAAACATTTTGTAGAAAATGTAAAAAAAATTATCTTAGTAGCGTCAGGTAAAGGCGGAGTCGGAAAATCTACAATATCGGCTCTTATCGCTCAGCAGTTAAGTCTAGCAAATTACCGAGTCGGGATAGTAGATGCAGATATTTACGGTCCGTCAATTCCGCATATATTCGGCATTAACGAAGTACCGCAAACGAAAGATGGACGAATAATACCGGTACTTGCTCAAAGCATCGAAATTATATCTATAGGCTTCTTCGTTAAAGACCACTCGGCAATTATTTGGCGTGGTCCTATGGCGAGTAAGACTATTTATCAATTATTATCGGTAACAAAATGGGATAATTTAGATTATTTAATTATCGATATGCCGCCGGGAACAGGTGATATTCATTTAAGTATACTAGAAAATTATCATTTAGACGGCGTAATAATCGTAACTACACCACAAAAAATATCAGAAATAGACGTAATACGTTCTATAGATTTATATCAAAAACTAAATTTACCTATTTTGGGAATAATTGAGAATATGAGCTATATGCTTAAAAATAATAGTGGCGGACATTTATCACAAAAATATAATATACCACTAATCGCTCAAATTCCGATCACACCACAAATAGCCGAGGCTTGCGATAAATCACTACCTCTAACAAACTTATTAACATTACCTTTAGAGAAGTATTTACAATGAAAATACACGTATTGGAGGATGATAGAACAGGCAACACCCATCAGGCTATTGCACTTGCTGAAAAATTAATGGAAGAATATACAACAATTAAGCTTGAATATAATTGCTTAGCTAAGCTACCGAACTTTTTACTAAAATATTATCCTATTCATATAAAAAGTGAGCTATTGCAGTATCTTTTGGATAAGTCCCCGCCTGATATGATAATTACCGCTGGAAGAAGAACGGCAGTACTAGCATTTTATTTAAAAAAGAAATTTAAAGATATCAAGTTAATACAAATAATGCAGCCTAATCTTCCTTACAATGCATTTGATGCCGTTATTCTGCCTTATCATGACCAACGTCATTGCGAAGCCACAAAGTGGCTGAAGCAATCTCAGGGCTTTTTTACTAGATTGCTTCGTCAATACTTCGTATTTCCTCGCAATGACGACTTTAAAAACATCATCCCCATCAACGGAGCTATCAACAACGTAACTGAACAGTTCGCCGCAGCGAACTTGGAACTCCAAAAACATTATCCTAATCTTAAACAGTTTATTGCAGTGATAATCGGTGGGAATAATAAAAAATTTAATTTCCATGAAGATGAAGCAGTTTTATTTGCTTCATTATTAAATAAAATATATACTAATCAAAAAATACCTTTTTTCATTAGTTTTAGTAGACGTACACCACACACTGTAAAATCAATTATTAAAAATAATATGCCGTCCTCCACAATTATTTATTACCCGAACGAAGAAGCAGGCTATAATCCTTATATAGCTATGCTCTCCAAAGCAAAATATATAATCTCTACGGCCGACTCAATCTCAATGTGCAGTGAAGCAGCTTCAAGCGGCAAGCCTCTTTATATATTCTGCCCACCAAACTTTAATTCTTCAAAGCATAAGATTTTTATAAAGCAGTTAGTAGAACAGAAGATAGCAAGAATTTTTGATAAGTCGGCTATTGCTCTAGAAGAATATAGCTACAAACCCTTAAATGAAGCAGAAAGAGTAGCTGAAATTATTAAATCTTTAATCAAAAGCTGGTAATTATATGGATAAAGATATACAATCATATATATTCATTAATAAGCTAAAATCTTTACCGTTTGTCAACGAAATATGGCTTTTTGGCTTCTCGTGCTAGAGGGGATAACGATGAGCGTTCTGATATTGATATTGCAATTATCTGCCCTAATATTCCAAGATCAAGAATGGCTAGCAGTTATTTCTATTATAGAGAATGCCGACACGCTTTTAAAAATAGATTGTGTAAGGTTTGAAAGTACTAAAATAAGCTCTGAGCTTTATAAAAATATATTAAAAGAAAAAAAATTATATATGTCAAAAATAAACCTTAAACTTGAAAAATTTCGTAAAGCTTTTATGACGCTTGAAGATATTTATTTAAAACCGACAACAGAAGATAGGGCTTATATTGATGCCACTATACAAAGATTTGAATTTACTTTTGAACTCGCTTGGAAGTTTTTAAAAGAATATTTTTCTCAAAAAGGCACATTTCTTCACTATCCTAAAGAAGTGATAAAGGAGGCTTTTGTTCCGGTATTATAAATGATGAGAGTTTATGGATTTATATGCTTACTGATCGTAGTAATATGATATCTTATACTTACGATAAAAAGCTTGCTGATGAAATATATAACCGAATAAGAAATTATGTTCCTGAACTTAAGAAATTACTAAATATCATTGATTTAAAGATTTAATAATACCTTGCAGAGTTTGGACTTCAGGGGAAGAGAGACTATTTATACGTGTAAATATATTAGTGATATTTTGTTGCATAGCAGTTTTTTTGTCGGGAGCCTTGAAGAATCCGGCTTTATCGAGTTTGCCGAATAAATTTACTAAAAAATGCTCTATTTCTTCTTTAGTAGCTAATTTTTGAATGTTATGTACATCCTCTCTGGGCGTAGAATTACGCAACAACTCATAGCATATAATAATAACCGCTTGAGCAATGTTTAATGAGCTAAATTCGGTTGTATTAATAGTGATAATCTTATTAGCAAATGCGATTTCTTCGTTGCTAAGCCCATTATTTTCCCGTCCGAACATTATCCCGACTTTTTCAGAATTTGGATAATCTAAAGGTAAATTTTGTGAAAATACATAATCTTTATTCATAGCCCTTTTAATGCAAGTAGTAGCATATAAATATTCGAGGTCTTTAATGCTATCCTCTAGGCTATCAAAAATTTTTGCATGATCTATAATATTAACCGCTCCGACTGCATTACTACGTGCTTGCTCATTAGGCCAGCCGTCTCTTGGAGCCACGATTCTAAGCTCATTTAAGCCAAAATTCTTCATTGCTCTTGCAGTAGCACCGATATTCGCACCCATTTGCGGGGCAACTAATATTATTATTGGATTCATTTTAATAATTTTTTGTAACTAAGCAGGTATAGGCAATCGCTACGGCGTCAGCTTCATCAGAATTGGTAATTAAGGCAGTGCCAGACAGCAAAAGCTTTATCATATGCAACATTTGGTCTTTCTCTGCATGCCCATATCCTGTTACGGTTTTTTTTACCGTATTTGGCTTAAACTCTCGCATGTCCAAATTATATCTACCGATCAGCGACATTATCGCCCCTCTAGCATATCCAAGCTTTAAAGAAGTCACGCTATTAGTATTAACAAATGTTTCTTCAATCGCTGCCATATTTGGTTGATATTCTAATATTACTTTTTCTAATGTACTATTAATAAAAGCAAGTCTATGATGAATTGCATCCTTACTATTTGTTCTAATAATACCACTAGCTAAATATTTCAACTGTGTGGTCTCCTTTGCCACTACTGCCCATCCAAGACTCCCAAGTGCCGGATCAATCCCAAGTATTATCATGATTATTTAATGTTATTTTTATTGGCATTATTATATGGCTTTTATGTCATTCCCGCTTTCGGGGGAATGACATCGAAAACGATCCAACAAAGCCTGTCAAGCCACAGGGTGACAGCTTTATATCTTCATATACTGATAAAATTCTTGATTATTCTCCCACAGCTCACGCACCTTAACGAATAAAAATAAATGAACAGGAAATCCAAAAAACCTCTCCATTTGCATTCGGGATTTTGCTCCTATTTCTTTGATTTTAGAGCCGTTTTTACCGAGTATTATAGTTTTATAGCTCTCTCTTGAAACTACTATAACTTGATTAATCTTTACGGATTTGTCTTTAAGATCTTCCCATTTTTCGGTTTGTACGGTTAATTTATAAGGGAGTTCTTTCTGCAAATTTAAAAATAACTGCTCTCTTGTAATTTCTGCTGCAATAAAACGCATAGGTAAATCCGTTATGTCGTCTTCCGCATAAAGCCAAGGAGAAATTTTGGCCTTACTTGTTATATATTCAAGTAATCCATCAATATTTTTGCCTGATAAAGCAGATATAGGAAAAAGCAAGCTATCAGGATGATTTTCTGTTAAAAAAGCTTTAATGTCATTTAGATATTTTGATTCGATGTCTATTTTGTTCAATAAAAATATCGGAACAATATTAAGTGAGCGAAGCTTATCTACAATATTATGCGTTATATCATCAAACGACTTTAGACTATCAATAATTAACAGAACTAAATCCGCACTATGCAAACTAGACCACGCACATCTTACCATTGCTTTCTCTAAGCTCCCTTTCGGCTCAAATATACCGGGCGTATCGTATAAAATTACCTGTGTATCTTTTAAGGTAATAATACCGGTAATAATTGACCTAGTAGTTTGAACTTTTGGGGTAACGATTGAAAGCTTCTCACCGATTATTCTGTTTAATAAAGTTGATTTTCCGCTATTAGGTCGCCCGATTATACAAACCGATACCGTTTTCTGATTAGACATCTTCCCAAACTTCACTTCTAGAGGTAATTTAGACGTCGATCCAGTACTCGCATCCTCGCGTACTGCGGCGGCAAGTGCTTCCGTGTCTCCTTTAAATTCCTCTCTATAAGCGAATTTGGCAAGATGTCTATTAGTCATTTTTAAGTCTATGCAATAAGCTGCGTGCTGCGTTTTTCTCTGCTTCTTTTATTGCGTGACCAGTGCCTGTTTGTTCATAATCTTTTACTTTTACAAGAACCGTAAAAGTCGATGAATGGGAGGCTCCTTCTCTTTTTATCAGACGATATATAGGTAGGTGATGATCACTAGCTTGAGCCCATTCTTGTAAAGCAGTTTTTGGGTCATAATCCGTTAAATTCTGAACTTTTATAAATTCTGCCCATAACTTCTCGATAATATCATGGGTTGTTTCAATATTGCTATCAAGATATATAGCTGCAATTAAAGCTTCCGTGGCATTTTCTATATTATTAAGATTATCACGCCCGCCTGCTACTTCTTCGCCATGAGTCATAATTATATAATTTTTTAAAGTAAGTTTAGCTCCAACCATGCATATTGTTTCTTTGCAAACCAAATATGATCTAATTTTAGCTAAATTCCCCTCATTATAATTTGCAAAATTTCTAAATAAAATTTCTGTGATTACTAAATTTAATACGGCATCACCTAGAAATTCTAATCGTTCATAATCTTTATCATCCTTGTACTCGTGATGTTGCCTTAAAGACGGGTGACTCAACGCCTCTATTAAAAGCTCTTTATTTTTGAAACTATAGCTAAGTAGCTTTTCTAACTTCTCAAATGATTCCATTACGCATCCGTGTTATAAAGATTTCTGAAAATTCGATTTAACCTAACAGATTCAATCCATGGCTTTAACTTTAGTATTAGATTAATAACTCCTATATCATTATCCCACCAAGTTATTTTTGTTGAGAACCAAATAAATTGTGCTTTAGCAATAAAATTTTCAAACGGTACAAATCCAAGATTTACTCTACTATCATTTGACTGATCTCTATTATCCCCTAAAAAGAAATATTTCCCTTCAGGTACATAAAAAACATCCGTATTACCGTATCTATCATTATATATAACGCCATAAATAGGAGCAAGCTTATAAGAAAAATATGTTCTACCGTTTGGCAGTGTTTCTTTAAACTTTAAATATTTTATTCCCTCTTCGCTTATATAAGTTCCAACTTCCGTGCGTTCTATTTTTTTGTCGTTAATATATATTACGTCATCAATCAATTGAATTTTATCACCGGGTAGCCCTATTAAACGCTTTATATATCTAACACTCATATCGTTAGGCGGACGAAAAACTACAATATCGCCACGATCCGGTTCACGAGCAAATATGCGCCCTTTAAAAAGAGGAATAAAATCAAAAAAAGATAAAGAATAATTACTATAACCATAACTATATTTCGTAGACAATATATAATCATTCTCAAGTATGGTTGCTTTCATAGACCCGGTCGGAACGGTAAACGGCTCCATAATAAGTATTCTAATAAGTAAAGCGATACATATTACAAAAGCAAAAGACCCCCACTCTTGCTTAGCTGTTTTATTAGTGTTTGATTTTGTATTATCTGTTTGCATAATCTCTTAATTATTTATAAATTGGAATCGTCATTGCGAGGAAATTACAAAGTAATTGACGAAGCAATCTCAGGAGTGTGTTATTATTTCATGAGATTACCACGCTCCTTTCTCCTTTCAGTCGCTCGCAATGACGGCTTAGTATCCACGCAGGCAATATCTCCTCGCAATGACGATAAAAAGTCAAACCACACTATCACTCTTTATCCTTGCCTCAATCTCGCTTCTAAAATGGCGTATCAGCCCTTGAATCGGCCAAGCTGCCGCATCACCTAAAGCACAGATAGTATGCCCCTCTATTTCTTTCGTAACGTTAAGGAGTTCGTCTATCTCAGATTTTTTGACATTACCTTTAACTAGTCGCATCATAACTCGCCACATCCAGCCCGTACCCTCACGGCAAGGAGTACATTGCCCGCAAGATTCATGCATGTAAAATTTACTAAGCCTTGCTATTGCATAAATAATATCGGTAGATTGATCCATAACTATAATACCGCCTGTACCAAGTCCAGAACCTGCTGTTCTTAAACTATCAAAATCCATATCCACTTCACATAATGACTTAGGAAGTAAAGGCACGGAAGAACCGCCCGGGATTATGGCTTTAAGATTATCCCATCCACCACGAACACCACCCGCATATTTCTCAATCAATTCTTTTAACGAAATGCCCATTGCTTCCTCAACATTACAAGGCTTGTTAACATGCCCTGATATGCAGAAAATCTTAGTTCCCGTATTGTTAGGTTTACCTATACCAGCAAACCAGCTAGCTCCTCGTCTTAAAATGGTTGGCACTACTGCGATAGACTCAACATTATTTATAGTAGTCGGACAGCCATATAACCCAAAGCCGGCAGGAAAAGGCGGCTTTAAACGAGGCATACCTTTTTTGCCCTCTAAGCTTTCAAGCAATGCCGTTTCTTCGCCACAAATATAAGCACCCGCCCCACGATGTAAATAAATATTACAATCAAAGCCCGAACCGCAAGAATTCTTTCCTATTAACCCTTCTTTATAGGCTTCATCTAAGGCACGCTGAATATTAGAGGCTTCATTATAAAACTCACCTCTAATATAGATATAACAATTATTCGCTCCTATAGCAAAGCTTGCAAGCAAGCAACCTTCTATTAATTTGTGCGGCTCAAACCTTAATATATCACGATCCTTACAAGTGCCAGGCTCAGACTCGTCGGCATTTACTACTAAATAGCAAGACTTCTCTAAATTTTTAGGCATAAATGACCATTTCATACCGGTAGAAAATCCGGCACCTCCTCGCCCTCTAAGCCCTGATTTCTTAACCTCTTCAACGATGAAATCTCTACCTTTATCAAGCAAAGCTTTAGTATTCTCCCAATCGCCTCGCTTCTTGCTAGATTTCAAATCATGGCTTTGCTGCCCATGCAGGTTAGTAAAAATTTTGTCTTCTTCTTTTAGCATAAACTATCCTCGTTATGGCTTAAAAACGTCATTGCGAGGAAAAATTGAAAATTTTGACGAAGCAACCTCGTGCCAAAATCCTGAGATTGTCACGGCCACTCGCAATGACAATAAAGCCGGCCCAAACAACAATGCCTGCTCGCAATGACGATTCTTTACCTTTCTATTACTTTTTTATTAAACTTCCTATTAACAAACATTGTAAGTATCGGAGCAGAGATAAAAATTGAGGAATAAGTACCGGCTATTATCCCAAAAAATACAAGTACGCTAAAACTACGGATTGCCTCACCGCCAAAAAGAATAAGGGTTAAATTGGCAAGTAGCGTGGTAATGACAGTTAAAATAGTTCTTGATAAAGTCTCATTAATACTTAAATTTATAATTTCCGTGATATTTTTTTTATGATATTTACGTAAATTTTCTCTAATCCTATCATATATTACTACCGAATCATTAACGGAATAACCTATAATAGTTAACACTGCAGCAATAGTACTTAAGTTAAAATCAAGCTTTGTCATACTCATAAACCCAAGAGCGAGTATTACGTCATGCACTAAGGCGATAAGTATACCAAGACCAAAATACCACTCAAAACGCACCCAAATATAAACCATAATCGCTAAGAAAGAGAATAGCATCGCCATAGCCCCCGCTTCTATTAGCTGCCTACCGACTTGCGGACCGACAAAATCTACCTTACGATATTCAAACTTATACGGAAAATTACTTTGCAAAGATCCTTTAATTAACTCAATATTTTTCATGAGATTTTCTTCACTACTACTACCGAATCTAATCGATAAATCACGCTCACTACCGAAATTCTGTAAGACCACCTCACCTATTCCAAGCTTGCCTAGAACCCCACGCATTTTTGGCAAATCAGGAACTTGATCAAGCCTTACTTCAATAACTATACCGCCGGCAAAATCAATACCGAAATTAAATTTATATATACCGATCCAAATAAAGCTAATGAGTGATAAAATAATTGAGAAAGTGTAACTAACTTTTTTAAAATTCATAAAATCAAAATCGATTTTATTAGGTAAAAGTCTTAAAGGATAAATTTGCATTATTATATATTTTGTTGAATAAGGATTATATTTGTATTATATAGTAAATTCAAAAAGGTTAAATGATTTTTTATGTCAGAAGTAGTAGTAAAAGAACAATTAGAGCAATATATAAGCAAAATAGAAAGATTAGAACAAGAAAAAGCTGATTTATCTCAAGAAGTAAAAGATATCTTCCAAGATGCTTCTTCACATGGATTTGATGTTAAAGCTATGAAATCTATATTGAAACTAAAGAAATTGGATAAAGATAAACTTGCCGAGCAGGACGCTATGCTTGAGCTTTATAGAGATACTTTAGGGATTTGAGGCATACGTCATCGCGAGGAAATTACGAAGTAATTGACGAAGCAATCTCAGGAGTTTGTTATTATTTCATGAGATTGCCATGCAGCCTACGGCTGCTTGCAATGACGTATTTAGTATTCACGTAGCAATGCACTCTTTCGCAGTAATGACATAAGAGATACAAATATATTTAAGCTTTTGCTGCCTTAGTTTTAGCAATAGGGATATGTCTCTCTTTAATTCTAGCCGACTTACCGCTTCTATTTCTTAAATAATAAAGTTTAGCACGACGAACTACTCCGTATTTTACTACATCAATAGAGTGTACTATCGGCGAGTAAGTCATAAAGCGTCTTTCGACTCCTTCACCGTGGCTAATTTTACGTACTAAGAAAGATGAAGTAATACCGCGATTTCTTTTTGCGATAACTACACCTTCATAAGCTTGAAATCTTTCCGTTAATTTTTCCTTACCGTCTTTCTCAATCGATCTATCAATAATTTTAACAGTTACTTTAACTGTATCGCCGGCTTCAAAATCAGGAATTTTTTTATTTGCAGTACGCTTTGAAATATTTTCCTGTTCAAAGCGGTCAATAATATTCATTTTTTAACTCCTTAACTCTATAAATCTTTAAGTAACTCCGGACGGCGTAATTTAGTAATCATATGTGATTGCTCTTTTTTCCATTCATTAATTAGCCTGTGGTTACCGGATAACAAAACACTCGGTACAGCTCGATCACGCCAAATTTCAGGTCTTGTATATAGGCTGCATTCAAGCCCGCCCTTAAATTCCCCGTCTTCTTCAAAAGACTCAGAAGATAAGGTATTTTGGTTCATTAAAACACCTGGCAGTAGTCTAATTAAGCAATCGAGAATGGTGAGGGTAGGTATTTCTCCGCCGGATAAAATGTAGTCGCCTACACTAATTTCTTTAACATTATACTCTTCAATTACACGTTCGTCAATCCCTTCGTAACGTCCACATAAGAATATGAGGTTTTTATTTTTTAACATCTCTTTAGCAAAGCTTTGGGTAAAGACTCTACCGCGAGGTGAAGGATAGTACATTTCAGCATTAGGATTTAAAGCAAGAGCATGATCTATGCTACTGCCTAGAACATCAGGACGCATTATAAGCCCGTTACCACCGCCATAAGCCTCATCATCAATATTTTTATGCTTAGTTAAACCGAAATCTCGAATATTAATAACGTCATATGACCAAATATTTTTATTTAGTGCTTGTCCTGCTAAAGAATGTCCTAGAGTTCCAGGAAACATTTCAGGAAAAACGGTTAAGATTGTGGCATGAAGTATAGACATACGTTTAAAATAGTAGACAGTACCAATTAACGCAATAAAATTATAATTTAATTATTTATCCCACCCACCTGTCCTATAATCTTCTTTTCTTTGTTTTTTAGCAGCAGCTGTTGTACCACTCCTAAATGCTTCAGCTTTTTGTTGATGCGTTTTATGAGCTTGATCACTTTGAAATTTTTGAAATTCTGCTTTCTTAGCAGCTTCTATATTAATGGACTTGTTATTTTCTCTAAGCGTCTCATAGCATCTTTATCTAAACTAATACCTGCTTCTTCTTTTGCTTGCTGCTCTATTTTTAATGCTGTCTTATAACCTGCTGCTGCGTTTTTAGCTATAACTTGCCTCTGCATCAACCCACTTTTCTAGAATCTTTCTTCATTGCATCATTATATGGATTTATCTTATTATTTTTAATATCCTTTATTTGTTTTTCTGCTTTCTTTTTATCAAAAAATCTTCTGGCATAACTTCCCCCAAAATTTAAGTTAAAAATATATCTATAGTTGCATATATTTCAAAAAAAGTTAATAAAGAAAAATAGAGGTATAAGTAATTAAAAATTAACCAATTTGTGTTATAAAAACTTCATCACTTCCTCAGCGATGATTAGCTCTTCGTTTGTCGGCACAGCGAAAACTTTAACCTTACTGCTTTCAGCGCTTATTAGATGCTCATTTTTTTGGTTTTTTGTATCATCTATTTTAATGCCTAGCCATAAAAAGTTTTTCAGTAATCATTTCTCGTATTACAGCGGAATTCTGTCCAACACCGGCAGTAAAAATTAGACAATCAACTCCCTCAAGTGCAGCAGTTAGCTTACCTATTTCAAGTACAATGCGATACACAAATAACTATAGCAAATTGAGCATCAGGTGAGTTACTGGCAAGCAAAGTACGCATATCGGAGCTTTCACTGGACATACCGAGTAATCCTGATTTCTTATATAGTAACTCGGTTACTGCTTTCGTAGTCATTTGCTCATGATCGATAAGATATAACACTACTCCAGGATCAAGGTTACCTGTCCTTGTACCCATCATAACACCGTCAAGTACGCTAAAGCCCATGGAACTTGTTAAACTAAGACCGTTTTTAATAGCACATAGACTACTACTACGTCCTAAATGAGCTATAATAGTCTTGGTAGGTAAATCGTCCTTTGTCATTTCGTTAAAATGGCTGCTAACATATTTATATGATAACCCATGAAAACCGTAACGAATTATCCCTTTATCATAATATTTTTTCGGTAAACCGAAAGCTTTTGTAATAGGAGGATTGGTAAAATGAAACGACGTATCAAAACAAGCTATATGTGAGATTTCTTTATATTTTTGAAGAAATAAAGCCAGTACCTGCAAATTATAAGGTTGATGCAAGGGGCTTAGAGGTATTAATGCTCTTAAATCTTCACTAACTTTTTCATTAACAATAACCGGTTTATTAAAAATTTTCTCGCCATGGACAATACGGCGACCGGTTGCAATTAACTTGAGATTTTTTTGTTTTTTCCACCAATCTTCAAAAAGATCAATAATCATTTCAATAGCATCATCTTTAATGTCGGTAGCAGATGCCTGTGTTTTATTTATATGAAATAATATTTTATTATCATTTTTTCTAAAAAAATATTATAAATTTTATCCTTAACTTTTTCATTCTGAATTTCAAAAATAGAAATTTTCAAACTAGATGAGCCGGCATTAGCTATTAAAATAACATTTTTCATTATTTACCTGCTTGGATATGTAGCTTCGCCTTAGTGTGATTATAAATAAATGAAGCAAGTACACAGGAAATAATACGCATATCCATAGGATCGGCTCTACTTGTTAAAATAATAGGCACACGGGCTCCAAGAACGATACCCGCCATAACCGCTTGACCCAAATATTTTAGCTGCTTTGCAAGCATATTGCCTGATTCAAGATCAGGTACTACTAATATATCAGCATTTCCTGAAACTGAAGAGCTAATGCATTTTGCTTCTGCAGCAAATAAAGAAATAGCATTATCAAACGCAAGCGGTCCGTCAACTATAGCATTCGTAATTTGCCCTCTATCTACCATTTGCGATAAAGCAGCAGCATCAAGGGTTGTAGGGATTGCAGAAGTTACCGTCTCAACTACCGATAATACCGCAACTCTAACCTGCTTGTCTTCTCTGATCATATGCATTAAATCAATAGCATTCTGCACTATATCACGCTTATCTTCTAGAGTAGGACGAATATTAATAGCAGCATCGGTAATAATGAACGGTTTTGGAAAGGTAGCAACTGCCATTAAGAAAGCATGGCTTATACGACGTTCAGTACGTAGAGTCCATTCTCCTTATAAACTACCACAGACATAAGCTTATCAGTATGAAGCGCCCCCCTTTGGCATAATAGCCGCAACTTCCCTTTTCTTCGCAAGCTCTACGGCTTTTTTTGCTGCTTCGTGGCTATGCTCAACATTAATTACTTGATAATCCTCAAGATCGACATTATTAACTTTTGCTACTGATTCAATTTTATGTTGTAGACCAATCCCGGTTTTATTACATTAAATTGTGCCGCTCTAACTGCACCAAGTAATGATTCTGTATCGATCGGATGAACTACTGCAGTTTTAACAGGCTTAAAGCCGTCGGCTCTAAGTAATAGATCGATGAAATGCTTTGCTGCTTCATCACAGTCAGGATCATTGATTTCTTTTGGAGGAGTATAAGTAGTACCTAATTTCTTAGCTAGAATGGCATCTAAAAAAGTCTCGTTTATTATATGTTGCTTCTTCATAAACCCATTAATAAATTAATCACTAACTTAATTAGATAGTATATAAGTTAATTAATAAAGGGAAAACTAATTATTGTTTTTAGCGGGCATTTCTTAAATGCTATTAACGCAACAGTGTATATTCGAATTCCGTGTAGGCATTGTTGCGTAGTTCGGAAAATACCCTTATAATGTCATTCTCGCAGAAACGAGAATCCAGTAAAGCATAAAAAAACTTGTTTTTTATATGCTTATTTTATCAAATATGTAACTTCTGTATCAATATTGAAGTTATTTTTCTGGATTCCTGCTTTCGCAGGAATTACATAAGAGCTATATATCAATCATTTAAATAATTTCCAATTTCGTTCTTGCGGTGGAGAATCTTCTCTTCCTTCAGAAAAAAATCATTAGTAGGATTTGAGCTTAGTTCTGTAAATAGTTCTTCCCAACTTTTTGCGGTTTTAAGCTTTTATCTGATGATAAATACTTGAGTTCTTCAGAACCATTTTTAGTTTGATCGTTCATCAATATGTTTGTTTTTACATATTCTATATACTGTAATTGTTAAAAAAAACAATTATTAGTTATTCTACTTCATATTTCTTAAATGATCTTCTAATTTTCTTAGCTTTCTACCCTCGTTTACTATAGGCTTTACATAGGTTTGCATTTTGGCATTTTCTCTATATTTATTAATCTTATCGATCTGAGCATTGACTTCATCGGTAATGGCTTGCTTTCTATCCTCTATTTTATTTAATACTTCAGTACTATATTCATAATTTTTAACATCAGCATTAAAGTTATTAAGCTCTTCTGTAATCTTTTGGTCTATTTCAGCTCCCTCGGCGGTATCGTTAACTTTTTGTGCTATTAATGCCGGCATTTCTTCGATCTTGATATCATCTCTTTTGAAATGATCTTTAAGCTCTTTATAAGTTTGCTCTAAATTTTCCTGGGCTTTCTCGTGCATAATATCATAATGCTCTTGGCGACGAATATATCGATCTCCATCTATAAATTCTGCATGTTTTCTATGAGCGTTATCTATCATATCGCGCATCTGAGAATCAGTAGCTTTCTCACGCATAAATCTGTCGCCCATCATTACCGGTTCACCTTCCTCAAATAACCTACCATGCACCTCATGAATAAGCTTTCTTTGAGCTAATTCTTGATAATATTCCACATCACTATGTCTACCTGCTTTTTCTAGTATTGCTAGATATTCCGGTGATAATATATCTGCTTGAGCAGCTAGCGCCTCCTTATTAATATGCATTTGGAGCTCTTCATGTTCTCGTGCTTTTTCATCATCTTTTAATTTTTCGCTATAAGTTCTAAGCCTTGGATCGTTATATTCAAAATCATGCCATTCGGCACTGGTTAGATTACCCTCATAAGCATCACGTAAATCTTTACCGACTATTGCAGTTAAAGCTCCTCTTTTTATTCCTGTATAACCTGCATATATTTTTTCGCCTATACCTACACGCTTTTCTTCTTTTAATTTACGTTTTGTATCAACACGATGCTCTATCTCTTGCCAACTTCTAAGCACTCCTATATTCTTACCGAACAGACCAACACCTCGCCCGGACATTTCTTGGTGAGCATTTTTATAAGCATCTTGATAATCTCTAGTAAAGTTTGCATCGCTAGCGAGTTCACGTAAGTTAGCATCTTTTAATGACTTATCAAGCTCAGCTTTTTGTTCTTTACTTAAAGCAGCGTAATCTTTCACTCCATATTTATTTGCAGCAATTTTATCTCGAAGCTGAGTAAACTTCATTTGCGATAGTTCTTTTGCTTTTAATTCATTCCCCTTAGGTAAATTCTTTAATAATCCTGCAATACCGTTTTCATAATCCGTAATAGCATTCATTTTTACATCTTTAGAATCTATACCGTATTTTCTCTTAACCTCATTTTGTACGGTTTTATTTGCTGAAGAACCGAGAGCTTGCTTTTCAAGCCTTCCCATCATCATATTTTCAAATTTCTCGGCAAAAAACATACGAACTTGCTCTTTCCCTGCACTTACACGGCTAGTTACAGGTGCACTTACCGTCTTAGCCACATAATTTAGCGGTCTATTCATTTGTTTCGCTGCAGATTCATAAGATTGCTGATTAACTTTTTGTATTTCTGTTAAATTACCTGAAGTACCGGCAATAAATTGTGCCGTCGATATAGCAGTATCGTTAAATTTACTTAGCAAATAAATAGACACAAAAATTAGTAATATCCCGTCAAGTTGGACAAATTTCCCATTTATAAAATTACTAATTCTTTTTGCATCTTTAACTAAATCTAAAAACGGTAATTCAATATAGCGTTCATCTATACACTCATACGCAGCACAATGCTTACATTTATCAGGGTCATTCTTACAAGAATCATCTACTATTATATGATCTTTAGGAACTAATATATTTGCTTTGTGGAAATTATTTATACCGCCTTTCATCGGTACTGGGAACCACCAATAAAATATTGAATGACCCAGGCTTGGATCTATATCCTCAAGGAAGCTACCGAATATTTCATTTATCGGACCTAAATTAGGAAAATCATGTTTACATACTGCAAAACCAAGCGTTGAATATATTTCGGTTCTGATGATCATTGAAATAAAAGCGATACCGGTAAATAAAATTATAGGCTGTAATGCATATGATATTAATTGTCTTAACCAATTCTCAAATAACGAACGAGTTATATTAAACAACATGAAACAAATAAATATCGGTCCCATAATTATAATCATACCGATAGTTATAAGAGCGGTTAGATAGATAATAGTGGCTTTAAATATAAGAAAGAAAATAAAATATAAGGCTATTAAATATAGAATGATATATATAAAACCAAGCCAATCAACAAATAGTAAAGAAAATAATTTAGATAAAGTTTGAGGAGAAATAAGTAACCCAAGCAAGCTTTGAGAACCGGGACCGGTAGCCGAAGCTTCATTAATTATTTGCAGTATTTGCTGAACCCCATCAATAAAAAATACGAATAAATAATCATGAAAAAATGTCCAAGCTTTATCAGTACTTAATAATATTGAGACTATACTAACTTTTAATATTCTAACTATAAGTTCGACATGAGTAAGGTTTATATTACCTATTAAAAAGGAAAAGCCTGTAAACATTATGTATAGAGTTAAAATAGCCGAGACACTCATCCTATAACCCGACGTATCAATTATTTGTTGATAAGTTTTCTTTATAATCCCATCCTTACCAAATAATACTCCTTTTATTAAATCCGTTAAAAATTGTAGCGGATCGGGTCTAGTATCAGTAACTCCGGACTTTATTACTAATCTATATTGCCCGCTATTATCATTATAAAATTTATCTATAATCTTAAAATAAAGAGGAGATTGAGCATATTTTGACTTATCTTCACCTTTATATTGATAATTTATACCGCCGGCTTCCAAGAATTGTCCTGTACTACTAGTACTATAAAATGCATAGCCCGAAGTAAGCTCCTCTCCTAAATGCTGAGTTATACCTTGCGGTTTACTCTGTGAGTCCGGTGAAATATTAGGATCGGTATTTTTAGCGGCAATAAGAAAATAAAGCCCGACACCGTTTGTCATTATACATGGAGCATTACTAATCATTGCATCATTTTGATTTGCGGGATTAGGAGTACACATATCAAGTCTAGTATTATCCCAAAAAGTACACGGTTGTAGCTTAACGCAAAAAGCAGCCAAAGTAGTTGTGTTATTTTTTTGACCATACCATGGACACCATGCAGATAACTGACCTGAAGTATTTTTATCGCCAAGTATATAACTCCACGGTCTTACCATAATGGTTAAAGGATAGCCGTTTACTTTATAAGCACTATCACGCCATGGTGCTACCTGATTACCTTCCTGTCTTGAAGTAATTTCTTCCGGATCATATCTAGCAGAGACATTGAATTTGATAAAACCGAAATCATCAGGGTCAATACAAGTATCGCCGGTACAACCGGAAAGCAGCAATAGCGATATTAATAATGTAATAAAAATATTTTTGTTCATTTATTATGTGTTATTTCCATATGTCTTAATTTCAATGTCATTGCGAGCAACCATAGGGAGCGTGACAATCTCATGAAGCAGTACTAAATTCCTGAGATTGCTTTGTCAATTGCTATGCAATTTCCTCGCAATGACGGTGAAAATATTTACAATTATTCTTTCTTCTCTCCTTCCTCTTTCTTCTCTCCTTCCTCTTTCTTCTCTCCTTCCTCTTTCTTCACATCATTACGCTCAGCAAGAAATTTATTTGTAAATTCACCACCTACTTCCGGTTTTCTAGCTTTATAATTTTGATCAATTATCTTGTCTTTGAAAACTCTAGCCGGAGCCATTGCAGCCTTTTTAATCGGTTTTGTTACTGAATCTATATCCTGCATAACGGCTCCCACAGGATCAGAACGTTCTTGATAATTTCCTGATATTCGTGCCGGTGTAACATTTGTAAGCATTCCAACTACTATATTTACAAAAGTTACTAAACTATATGACATCAAGCAATATGAATAAAATAATAAAGCCGTAGTAAATAATACTAAGAAAGTATTAGCATTGTTCGTTAGAATATTCGAGCTACTAATTTCTGGAACATCCGGTACATAGAAAGGTATTCCGGGTAAGAACGGTAATGTAAAAGAGAAATGAATCGGAATACCAAGATTTGTTAAATCAAGCCCTATTTTTATTGGTATAAGAGTATCCCAACAGGCTCTAACTACCACTTTTAAAAGCTGCTCAGATAAAACCTGATCTATCAATAAAAAGAAAATCAATAATATTGTCGGCTGCACTACATAGCTAAGCAATGTCGATATCCAATTATCAAATAAACTTTTAGTTTTTTCAAATAACATTAATATTATAAAAAACGGTGCCAATGAAATCATAACAGTTACTCCTATGAATGCAATAACATAACCTATTATAACTTCTAAAATAGCTCTAAAATAAGTAATAAGTGAATAAATGGTTATAATAGCGATAAATGCTAAACCATTATGTATTTGTAATAATTCAATAAATAGTAATCCCCAAATCCTACCGTTAGTATATTTATCAAATATAGGATCAATAAAACCAAAAATATTAGATCTAGAGCTTGTAGCACCTACTACGTTAGTTACAAAGAAATCAATACCGTCAGTAAATGCACTAAAGAAGTATGTATTAAAGAAGCTCCAACTTTCTTCTCTAATTAAAAAAGCTACTATAGCTATTTTGCATATACGTGTTATTACTTCTACGGCAGTTAATTTTAATGCTCCTGTAACGAACATTAGCCCAAATATAGTAACATAAAGGGTTAATGCAGTTTTAGCTAAATTCTGCACTGCAGAATTTTTAACTAACTTAATATAAAAGTTTTGACTAAAAGTTCTAAACTGATCGGTAATAGGTTTAATAGCACCGTTATATATTATATCAGAAAACCAAGTTGTACCGGTATAATTAGCATAATTTACACTAACTACCCCTTGTATATTACTATTAGGATTTACCACCCTTAACCATAAATATCCATCTTGCGGGGCATCAGTCGCAAAGTTATAATCTACCGGCGTACCACGAACAGATGGATCAGGTAATGTACCATCAGACGTTATTAAATATTCTAACTTTATATTTTGTTGATCATCAGGATTAATTGAATTTGCCCCATTACCTATTTCAACAATCATCGAATAACAACCAAAATATAAAAAATTAGCTGACCAATCATTCTTATTTATATAATCTACAAAACTAGCATAATTTGAAAAATTTCGGCTCCAATCACTCATTAAAACTGAATTACTAAACATGTTACTAACTTGCCAATCGCTAGTAAAATCCATAGTACCACCGCTAGTGGCTTGATAATATATAAAGCTACTTTGAGTACTGCCTGAATTTACAAAACTCTGATCTCGTCCCTTAATAACCTGCCCGCCTACTTTAATTATCATCCCTCTACCTTGATCGTAATAGCAAGCAGGGCTAGTATTTATACCGGCATTAGCAGGACAAGCCTTAATTAAGCCCATGAAATACTGTACCGCTCCCGTTATCATAGGCTTACCGACTATTACTCCATTATCGGTATTTTTATACTTTGTAGCAGTACCCGTGCCGCTACATACACTTTTTCTTTCCTCATCTATCATATTACACACCTGCTCTGCAGAAGAGTAAATTATTCTATTATCAAAATCTCCAAGGTTACTTTGAGTATAAAGTGCAGAAGCAGCGAATATCGAGCTATCAAGTTCCTGTGTTAAAATATTATCTACGGTATTAGGAAGTTTTAGAGTATTAGGGCTAAAAAAATTATCTTTACCAACTAAACTAATATTTACTACATCGCCGGCCTTAACTTCAATTCTCGAATTACCGTTAGAATAGTTAAAATATTTAACAAAATCAGACATTTTAGTAAATGAAAGTGCATCAAGGTCTTTATCAGGCGGTATAGTCCCCGGTGTTTCACTGTTATTGTCCGTAACAAAACGAGGAAATCCTAAAGCTTCAAATTGTAATTTAGAATAATTATAAGTTTTAATGAAAACTTGCGGCATACTAAACCTTGGATCAATTCTATATAATACTAGATATTTTCTAGGTTCAGGAGTAATACCTGAAGTAGACCAATTTATTTTTAACAATTTACCTTTCTGAACAGTATTACCTGTTGATTGCCAAATTCCGGCTGTAGATAAACTAATTCCTATATTACCCTCTTGAAAACTTGTAAATTCAGGCACTTCTAAACAACCGAATAAGCTTTTTAACCCGCCAAAACTGGTTGACATCCATGAAAAAGCATCATCGGCTTTAGCTGGCATCGCCATAAACAAAACTAATAAAACTAAACTCTTAAGAATTTTCATAATTTTAAATTGTTATCCAACACGTCATACCGTGGCTTGTCCATAGTATTAAATAGTAAACCCGTCATTGCGAGCAGTTGTATGGCTGCGCGGCAATCTCATGAAATAACTCCTGAGATTGCTTTGTCAATTATTTCATAATTTCCTCGCAATGACGATTTTCGATTCACCCTCTATTTCGGTGTTTCAGGTTTAGGTGGTTCTTCATTTGTCTTCTCGCCCCCTTCTTTTGGCGTATTTTTCCTATTTTTCTCAGCCTGATCTAATGTCTTATTGCGTTGTTTTAATCGTGCTTCCGCTCTGCCGGTAATACCTTGTCTTGTTTTATCATCCATTCCTATTGAACTTAATGCTTTTTGTCCTGCATCATGAGACATTTTACCACCAATTTCAGTAGCCGAAGGCCCAACAGCACTAGTTAATTTTACTACCATACGTCCTGAAAATTCGATATAACCGTACATACCGTAAGCAATAATAACTAGAGCTACGATATTTTGCATATTTACTCCCATCATACCCGACATATAATCCATTCCCCAAGGGGCAAACCAATTAATACAGAAGATAGGTACATTCAGCAAGGCAATAGGTAAAATAGTACCGATAAACGGAATTTTTATCGGTAAAGCACATTTCCAACACACGCTATAACCTAAAACAAAATCTAGATAAATGGTAAATAGTTGTGTTAGCACTATAATACCTGCCATCATAACTACCGGTTCTATCATATAGCGGATCGTAAACCTCACCCAATTATCAAATAAATACCTAGTAAAATCAAATAATAAGAAACTAATAAATAAAGGGGCTATACCGATTAATATACAAGTTGCCATAAATGCCATAATATAAACGGCAACAGCTCTAAGCGCCGTAATAATTACTATACCAACCGCAATAAAAGTAATTATAAAATATATAATACCGCTAAGCCCAAGAGAAAGAAGTGCAAGTAATTGAGCGATAAAGGTTTGACTAAAAAATATTTTACTCATTACTGCATCTAAAAACATGAAAGGATTAGAAATAGTATTAGTAGAAGTAAACAAACTATATCCACTCATATTAGCAATAATTGAGTCTGAAAAATTGGTAATTGCATCAAAAAGATAGTTATTGAAAAATTCAAAGGTATTACCGTTCATAAGTCCGCTAACTACCCCGATTTTTGCTATTCTAATTACTAGCTCTTTTTGGTTTATCTTAGCAAAACCAAGCAAAAACATTGCTCCGTAAGTCATCACATACAGAATTAAAATTGCTTTAATATAGGTAAAAAAGTTAGTACAGGACGAACTATCATTAGCTTTATAACATACCATATTTTTAAAAATAGAAGTAGCAGCCCCTTGCACTTTAGTTTTAAATAACTGAAGTAACGGATTCATTACTTTAATAGTAAAACTTCCTACTTTTAAGGATGTTGAGAAATGTACTTTATAGCTACCTTCACTATCTTTATAGTCCCTTAAATTATTACCAGGATCATTTAGAATTTTCATCCATATATAACCCGCCTCATTTGCGTTAAAGCTATATTTACCTTCACTATCAACGCTAATTCCTTGAGGTGAATAGGTTTTACCGCTAGTATTCGGGTTTTCCGAAGGCTTTACTATGATGTATTGCACTCGTCCTCGATCATCAAAAGTATCGTTAAAACTATTACCGTTTTCTCTATAGCATTTAGTCTGTTTAATATTTAAAACGTATCCTCCCGTATTCTTACTACTATCTTGTGAGGTAGGCGACCACAGCCTATATTGTAAATAACTTTTTGCAATATTACTGTTAAAAGGTATATTATATATAACTTTATATAAATATTTACCGTCTTTATCTTTATAGTCAGGCAGTTGATCTGTATCTGCAACAAATTTAGCAAATTCTAGCTTAGAAGGCAGAGCTTGACTTACAGAACCCGCATCATTCATTTGATATATTAATCCAGTTGGTCCTTTGCCTCCTTTACCGTCCGCCGTATACCAAAATCTCCGATTCTTTTGAAAATCTCCATCGCTACATATGCCCGAAGTACAATGTACACCTCCAATATAATCTTTATCTTTTGTACTACGATCGCGAACACTATCAGGACATTGATCAACTGGAGGAATATTAGCATTATAAGAACATTGCAGGGCTGAATAGTCGATAAATAATTTACCTGTGTTGTCAGACCACGAAAATGTAAAACTCTCATCATCTAGGTAGTTTTCTGGTGCTGGTCTCGTTATATTAACCCAAGCCATACATTTCGTTGTACATTCTGGTATCTTATTACAAGACGCAATACAGCCCAATGCTCCCCAGTCGCAACCTGGTTGCTCATACCAGTTAGGGCACCTCCATGTGACTTGACAATTCCAATACTTCTCTTTTAACTCGCAAGCATTGACATACTCACCTGAATAAACAGAATATTTTCCACAAATTGGATTATAAGTAGTTTTATTCTCTGAACAATCTTGCGTAACTTCAGCACCTTTAAAAGCATCTTTAACTGTCGCATCCGTATTGGCAAAATTAGGAGATACGGAAACTAAAACTCTATCATTGGCGTATAATTCGGCAATATTACGCCATTCATTATTTTTTGCATCCATTATTAGAGAGACAGGTGGATTATTTGTATCGTTAATACGAGGAATCGGGATCATTTGACCGTTATCGTCTAAATTAGATCCAGCCCCTGTACGTTGTAAATTATCTTTCGGTATATAAGCTAAACACAAACTAACCTGACCGACCACTTGTAAATTCACCGGTTGGCTGTTTTCTACTAGCACCTGAGTATTTAGCCATTCACCGTAACGAGTAGGATCAGGAACAAGCAGAGTCGTGCCGTCGGACAACATCTTAGCAGTGTTTACATAATTAGCATTAGCATTAAGGGTTATAGTACCGGTTATTGAATCCGCTCCTCCTTGACCGTCCGACGCATATCTCATGTAGCAGCCGTCACCGACTTTTACTGCTCCTATCATACCAAGTGCTGCAAAAATAAAGCAAACTAACGTTGCTACTATAGCAAGTACTCCTAAAACTTTTAATAAGTTACCCTGCATATTCTATCATTTACCTCCACCCGAACCGCTTGCTAAATCCCCGCCTTGCTGCTCTCCCTCTTTACGCTTACCTCCAACACCCGGCTTATCTCCTACCAGCGGCTTACCTTGCGAAGCCATAGCAGCATCCTTAAGGAAAGCTGCTCCTTTCTTTACTAAACCAACGATTTTAGTGGGACTTGCCGTTACTGCATCCATATTAGGACCATTAGTTAAATCAGAAGCAAATCGCCCTATAGATTTAGAGAAGTAATAAAAAATAACCGAAAATACTAATACGCATAAAAGTTCTGCTAAAATAGATACAACATCTCTAACAATTGATTTTATTGGAAAAAGTATCAATAAATGCTCTTCCCAACCTTTACCTGCATAATATTCTAACATTTTATATCCAAAACTTTCCTGACATTGATCTGCCCCGCCAACAGGAAGCCTTAACTCAAAAGTACTAAATCTAATATCCCCTTTTTCATAATCATATCTAAGGAATTCACAATTTTTAAATATTGCGGAATCATACATAGTTATTAATAAAGCTATAAAACCTGCTACTACTGCCGGCTGCAATGCACATGAAATACATACTTTTAGCCACCCGTCAAAATAAGCTTTTGTACGAGTAAATAGAGCCATAGGAATGAATATAGGAGAAATATATGTCATAACGTAAATAGTAATCATGCAAACTAAATAATGCGTAATAAAATATAAAAGTATAGATAAAAATATTACAGAAAATACTAAACCTGCTGCAAGTATAATAAGATTTCCGGCCATAAAGAATCCAAACATAACGGTAAAAAATCTAAGTGCTCCTGCTTTACTTAAATCCTTCGGTCTGTCATTTTTGCCTTCAGGATCAAAATTAGGTATAGGTGTATTATTACCACGGGGACCATTGCCGACCACATTCCCTAACACTCCATTCTTATCTATATTATAAAGTAAATCCAAGCCAAGATAATAACCTATACGGCAATCAATCGCGTCCCATAAACCGTAAAATTTATAACCGTCCTTATACTTTGAATTATCAAATTGACATAATCCTCTAGAACCTGCTGCATTAAAGATCATCTGTGCAAAGTCCGGTGCTGCTCCTGTCAAAAGAGGTAATCCATATTTTAACATACCGTTTTCTTTTGTCGGCTGACCGCCGCTAAAATCTAAAGGTCCAAGACCGATAGAAAAATAAGCAACAAATAAGAATTTTATTACAAAAAGAGCTATTTTTTCAGTACTTGCATATTCTGTATTTAGAGCCATATTAAAGGCAAAAAACATAGTATAAAGAATTAATGCCGCACCTATAATTCTCTTTAAATAACCTTGAAACGTAGAAAAAGCAGCAAGATTAGTTATTCTAGAATTTTGATCTTGAGCACTACAACTCTTTCCAGCAAAAAATATTTTATTAAGCGTTTCACTCAAACACTGAACTGCAAGACCGGAAAAATTAATTAACGATTGACTATAATTTGCTCCCGTATAGCAACTTTTTCCTATATTACAATTCTCATCCTCAGGAGAAGGTGGAGTCGGTGTAGCACTCAAAGATTTACATGCTACCGGCATCGGTCCCCTTGACGTAGGCATAACTAAACATAGATCATTATTCCATTTTTTAACCGTTAAAACGATATTCTTTAATACAGGATTTGCTCCAAGATCAGGATTATTATCGGTACTTAAATCACTAATCTTTTTAGAGTCACCTTCATTTAAAGTATACATGGTGCAAGGGCTACTACTACCTTCTACATTTTTAAAACAAAACGTTATACTAGACGCAACTGAGTTACAATTACCTCTCGGATCTTTCATATCAATATTACGAATTATATAGCCATATGCCGTATCCGTTTCTAAATACCCATCTGAAGTAGTCGGTAAACTAGAACATGATTCTCCAAAGCCGGCAAAGCTAGCTAAGCTTACAGACGCTATACAAACTATAATAAATATCTTTAAGGTTTTAAGAGTTTTCATTAGAACTATTATCTTTTTTTTCTGTTACTACGCCGCTTTTTACTAACTCATCCCATGCCTTTTCAGCATTTGCACGTCGTTCTGATATTTCTCCTCCTTCTTGTTCTCTTACTCTTCCTCCTCCGCTTGCTACTAGTTCATTCCATGCTTTTTCTACTTTTACACGTTTATCTCGAATCTCTGCATTTTCCCGTATCTGTTTTACGCCTGTCGGATTATCATGTTCCTTTAAGTTAAAACTATAATCAATTACTCCTGTACCTTTACTTGTGCTGTCAACTTTTTCTTGTGGAGCTGCATTATCAACTTTTTCCTGTGAAGGCGGAGTATTATCAATCTCTTTTTTACTTTCTTGATTATTATCTCTTATAATTTTTCCAACACGTGGTGCAGGTGTAGAAATAGAAGTTCTAATACTAGCAGGCGGTGGTGAAACAGCTTCTGTAGGAGCAGGAGGAGTAACAACATCTGATCTTGCTTCACTACTTACAGTTTTTGGGCTAGAAGTTGCTACAGAAGACGAAGCTGTCGGCGTTGTTACCGCAGGTGCCGACGTACCTCCGCTTGTAGCAATATTATCATTTGGTAGTCCGCCTTTCCCTACCTCTAAATCACTTGCTCCTGTACCTTTACTTGTGCTGTCAACTTTTTCTTGTGGAGCTGCATTATCAACTTTTTCCTGTGAAGGCGGAGTATTATCAATCTCTTTTTTACTTTCTTGATTATTATCTCTTATGATTTTTCCAACACGTGGTGCAGGTGTAGAAATAGAAGTTCTAATACTAGCAGGCGGTGGTGAAACAGCTTCTGTAGGAGCAGGAGGAGTAACAACATCTGATCTTGCTTCACTACTTACAGTTTTTGGGCTAGAAGTTGCTACAGAAGACGAAGCTGTCGGCGTTGTTACCGCAGGTGCCGACGTACCTCCGCTTGCAGCAATATTATCATTTGGTAGTCCGCCTTTCCCTACCTCTAAATCACTTGCTCCTCCACCTTGACCAGCTTTTAAATCACCAACTCCTCCTCTACTTGCTATCTGATCGCCCCCCTTAGTTGCAGCACCCGCAGTAGCAAGTACTGCCATAGCTGCCTTAAATATTGCTTGCGGTTTTATAGCAACATTATTAAGAGCTACTCCTTCCGTCATATCTGCAGCAAATTCAGCTAGCTGACTACTAAAATTATACATCAAATACAATGTAAAACATGCCATAACTAACGCAAGCAAAATATTTTTAATTTTCTCAAAAAGCACTTTTGGAGACATGAAAAACATTCCGGGCCCTAAAACTACTCCTGATAAAAACTGGAATTTAGCAAGAAATTTATCGGTAGGGGTATTACCCGGTTTACTATCGACAATTTCACTTACACTATCTTTTGTAAAGTTAAATACCGTGGTAATAGGGTTATTTAACATATAACCTAAACTATTTTGACAGCTTTCTACGGCATCTTTATCAGGATACTGTGACGTATCATCCCAATCATTATTAATGTAAAATATTAAAACATCCCTCTTAGAAGTAATGCCACCTTGAATTTTATCTTCTATACTATTGTGAATTAACTTGCTCTTATATTGACATTTACCGTAGAAACCATAATCATATACCGAAAACATCGTGATCATAAAAGTAACTACCACCATAGGTTGTAGCAAGAACGAGATCATTAGTTTAACCCAGCTCTCAAAATAATTTCTTGTATATGCGAATAAAAACATAGGTACAAAAAGAGGAGCCAAAATACCGAGTATTACTATAGATATCATACACATAATCGTTGCATTAACCATAAAGGCAGCAACCGAAATCACAAGTAACGGATAAGAAAGAGCGAGTGACACCAACATCATATTACCGGAGATTATTGCCGGAATTAGCAAATAAATATATGGTGGAGCACTAAAACTAAAGAAATCAAAATTTAAAAAATCATGACTGCGATAAGCATTTTCGACAAGTAACGTAGATAATATATCAAGCCCTAAATAATGAGCTACCCTACAATCTAATGCATCCCATAATGCAATATAAGAAACGGTACCGTCATAAGAAAGATTGTTAAATTTACATAAACCGGACGGAGCAGCATTCATAACCCAACTTGCTAAACCGTTTATACCGTCAAGTAAGAAAGGAAACGCCCACTGAATCATGCCGTCTAACCGGTCATACGGAGAACCATTACCAGGGGTTATATTAATTCCTATTGAAAAATAAGTTACGAATATCATTTTCAATATAAAATTTATATACTCACTTTTTGGCGGCACTTCACCTGCAAGTAATAGTTTAAAGCCAAAAAACATAACATATAAAGTTAGAAAAGCCGTAACTATTTTATACATTCCTACTTGAAACTGAAAGAATGCACTATCTTGCCTTGAAACCAAATTAACCACTTGGCTTACATTATCAAAACTACAAACATCTTTACTAATTAGTAATCTAGCAATCATTTGCCTCATACATTCTATAAGAGGAGAAGTCATGACTACTGCAGTTTTTGAAGCATTATAAGCTTTTTGATAACATCCATCACCCGCTGCACTACAGGAAACTAAAGCTAAAGGATCGGTAGGAGTTTTATTTGGATCCTCAATAAAATCCTTATCTGCTACATCCATAAAGCTATTATACATGGATTTTGGAAACGGCTCTTTCATATATTTACAGCCAACGGGAACGTCTCCTGTAAATCCTTTTGTCGATACGCATATTCTATCTTTATCTTGAATAACTTTCCAATATATTACAGGAAAGCCTAAATCAAATGCAAAACCGTCATCACCGGGCTTACCACTATATGGAACATGATATTCCTTTTTTTTATTTGCCCACGCTGTCTTTATATCATCCCAAGGGTCGCTCCCTGTTAAGACGGCTTTAGCAATAGCAAGTGCCGATTCTGCAACAGATTTTGCCCGAGATACAATTAATTTAGCATTATTACATAAAGCAAAGCGTAATTCTGGATTTTTAGGATCAATTCTGTTTTCACGAGTACATTGACCTCCGGGAAAATTCCCAAAGTTACTATCGTTAAATAAATCACTGTCGTTTATTTTAAGCTTTAAAAACGTATTCATGTATAAAACGGGAGAGACAAGATTCATTACCGCAAAAGTAAAGAACGGAGCAACAATACATGTATGAGAAAATTCAGTACGCAGCAAATCGCCTACGCCTTGGGTTTCGCAAGTTAAGCCACTCAAAATATCTACAATGCTATCAAGAGTATCTTTAGCATGAGTTTTAGTAACTATCCCTAAATTTAGGGCAAAGCTTAATACTAATGTTATAAGTATACTACGAGGAAATAATTTCATAACTAGTTACTTGCCTCACATTGTAAAAATGTCATCCCGTGGCTTGTCCACGGGATCTCAGAATACAGTCTGTGAGACAAGATCCCGCGGTCAAGCCGTGGGATGACAGACAGGCATTTATAATGTTTTAACTGCTGCATAAAATATAGGTAACCATTTATCCGGATCATTGCCGTGTTTCTCTCTAATTTGATCGAGCAATATTACAGTCTCAACTCTACCGGATAAAACACTGATTATGTTATCCATACCATCTAAGCTAACTTTTGCCACTACGGCATCTATTCCTTGTTTTATTAAAAAATAACGTGTAGTAGGGTCGGTAGTTTTAATTAAAATATATTCTCGTTGACTTAACATAAATGCACTACGATAAATATCCGTAGCTTTCAAATTAGGTAAAAAAATCTGCGTAGCTGTTTGTTGAATCAACGTATCACTAATTCTACTTTTTGCAGCATCTTCGACACTCTGCGTAGCAAATATAACAAAAGTATTTAATTTTCTCAACACTTTTAACCAATCTTTGATCTTAGGTGCAAATACCGGATTATCGATTAAAGCCCATGCTTCATCAAGTACTATCATAGTTTTCTGCCCATCTAAAGAGATATTAATACGATGGAAAATATATAGTAATACCGGTGCAAGACTTACAGGATCTTTAAGTAATTCAGTCATATCAAAACCGAATACTCTTGCTTTTTGTAAATCAATATCATCTATTTCATTGTCAAATATCTTAGCGTGTGAACCTTTACCAACCCACATTGCAATCCTACTTGCCAAACTATTTGGTGTATCAATACCAAGAAATGCTATAACATTACTAAGCATTCTATCTTGTTTTGCTAATCTAAAATTACCGCTTACCGCTTGAGATAAGATTTTATTATCTTGTGCAGTTAAACTTTCACCGTTAGAAGTTACAAGCACACGAAGCCACTCTAAAATAAACGTTCTATTCTCACTAGTATCTTCAAGCTGTAAAGGGTTAAAGTTGCATTTTAAACCCGGATCAATTACTGTATAAACTCCGTTTAAAGCACGTATAAATATTTCTGCTCCTCGATCTTTATCAAAAAAGAACATACGAGGTTTGAATTTTTGTGCTTCAGCACATAAGAAATTCATAAGAACTGTTTTACCGGCACCGGTTGGACCGATAATGAGAGTATGTCCAACATCCCTTACATGGAAATTAAAATAAAACGGTGTACCTGAAGTAGTATCAAGTACTGTGACATATTCTCCCCAATGGTTATCTCTAATTTTACCGAGCGGATAATTATGTTGTGAGGCAAAGCTAGCCATATTAAGAGTATTTATAGTGGATTTACGCACTATATAATCCATATTTCCCGGCAACTGTCCCCAATAGCTAGGTTCCATGTTAACTTTTTCTCTAACCGGCTGAATTCCTGAATTAGAAAGCTCAACTGCTGCCATTGACAATATATCTTCCAAAGCTTTAATATTATTTGCGGAACATAAAAGCGATAAATGATGCTCACCGAAAGCGATATCACCGCTGGTGGCCATATCAAGGGCCGTATTAATTTCAGCAATTTGTGAAGTAGCTTTATCACCGGATTGTATCATTCTATTTTGCTGTAATTGCATTTTACCGATCGCTACTGTTCTATTAACAAAGACAAAGCTTTGCGTCATAACAAATTCAAAAGGCATTTGCAGGAATCCGTCAAAAATTCCTGCCGAAGTATTAGGACCGTATTCAAGTATACTGATCATTCCAGCATATTTCTTGCCAAGCGGACTTCTTGCTTCAATAGTACGAGAATCAAAAAATAAGCGATGAGTCGGTAAATACTCGTCAATAGTACCACGCGGTAATGCTATAGGCCCCGGTGAATCGCCGCAATTGATTAAAGATGAAAGGAATTCTAAAATTTCACAATAACTACCTGACTGCGTTTGACGAACTCCAAGTAATCTTGCTCCGTAACTTCTGAATGTATTAATCACTCTAGTTGACATTTCTTGAAGATTTTCTTTCATCTCTTTCATGTCGTTTTCCCAAGCGGTTTTATTAGATTTCTGTCTAAGCTTCTTTAGAAAATACTCAACTATAGCAACACCGCCAGTATCAGGCTTATATAAAATACTAACATATAATTCATTAAAAAACGACCTAGCCCCAGCATGTTTCTTACGCCATTCTGCACCTAAATAAGTAATAAAATCATTAGGGACTTTTACGGTAGGATCATAAGTAAATTCCGTATCGTCAAATATTACTGCTTTACGTCTTCTAATAGTATGGAAATACATAACGATATTTCCCGAAGCCATATTTTTAAGTAAGGCATTTCTGATATTCTTTTTAATGTCTAGATCTTCATCATCAGCAGTTTCAAAAGAAAATCCATTTATTTTAATAACTTGTAATAAAGAATTATCTTTTGTTAAAATAGTATTACTATCCCAATGACATTTATAAGGAATAAAATGCGAAGTGGGTCTTTCTTGTTTAGACCTTAATTCTTTAGCGGCTCTAGTTCTAAATAATTTCATTACCTCACCTGATTTAACTATTTTGATTTATTTTGTCAGTTATACCTCTTTTTATGTCATTCCCGCGTAGGCAGGAATCCAGATTTTTTGTTGTCATCCCGTGGCTACGACCACGGGATCTTGTATCACAGACTGTGTCCTAAGATACCGCGATCAAGGCGCGGTATGACATTAAATGTTACTGGATTCCCGCCTACGCGGGAATGACATAAAACTCAAATATTATACGAATTTGCTCCGTAGTAAAATTTATTAGGACATTGGCTAGTTCTTGACATTTTATTTAAATATAGCTCTATGAATCTCGGTTCTTTAAAACATATAATATAAGCTACTAAATGCAAAGCAGCTGCAATGAATAAAATCATAATGCCGTTATTCCAAATAAATACTATCATCGTCATTATCATATTTAATGCAGCAAACTTAATACTTACTCCAAATATCATCGGCGGTCTAGTTAACCCTACAAATAAAAGATCGGATGCTAATGCTCCTGCCATAAAAAACCTCTATTAATTTATATTAATATCAAACATAGTTGACAATATTGAATTCGGTGCTTCACTATTCACAAAATGTACGTAACCATTATTATTTTCAAGGGCATTAACTGCTATCTTAATTAATGCTTCTTCGATGAAATTATTACTATCATCTAACATTGATTTCAACAAGTTAATATCTCGTATTTTTATATTATACGGAAACGTCTCGGATACCTGTAATATCTCATATGGCAATATTAAATGTTCTGCACTTAATGCAGAAGCAATTGTTGCTAACGTTAAGTTAACATTTAATAAATGCGTTTTCTCCTGATCGTCGCTCGCAAACGGTGCTATCACGGGTATAATATTATTATCTGCAAAATTTAATAAAATTTCTGGATTAATCATAATAGGCTCGCTTAAAAAACCAATATTTATAACATCATGATTTACAATTTTTCGGTAAGATAGTTTTGATTTTTTTGCTTGCAGTAAATTAGCATCCTTACCTGAAATACCAACTGCATAACAACCTATACTACTTAACTTTGTTACTATAAGCTTGTTAACGTAACTGGATAAAATTTCCATAATAATAGGATTATTTAGAGAACTATAGTCGCTTATTTTACTAATTTTTTGACTAAAATTTTCATCTATTTGTGATATTAAAGACGAACTTCGTAAATCAATATGATCATGTACTATATATATTTTAGCACCGCATATCTCAAGCAATCTAACAGATTCAATAAAAGCCGTAAATAATTTATCGTCAATAATAATAGTAGCAGGTAATTTTAGAACTATTGCTTGATTCTTCAACTCACTACTACACTTTATTATATTCTTAATTATAGCAATGTTATTTAATGAAGAAATACTATCTACCTCTTTATTTTTGAGGTTTGATGCATTTTGCCAAACTAGCTTTAAGTTCTCTTGCACCTTCTTTACTCCTATTGCTTACATACATAACATTACATGAGTAGTTTAAAGTTGCAAGAAAATTCTGTGCTTCATCGTGAAGGTTTTTATGATCCGTAACTTTATCGGATTTTGTGAAAATAATTTGAAATTCTCTTTTATTTGCAAGTAATAGATCAGCTACTTTCTTATCATTTTCTTTTATACCCCTTCTTGAATCAATCAATAAGTTAACTAACCTTAAATTATAACTATTTCGTAAATAATAACTAATTAACACTCCCCACTGCTCTTTGACTGATATAGGAACATTAGCAAAACCATAACCGGGAAGGTCAACTATAATAAGTTTATCTGCAAGGTTAAAGAAATTGATTTGCCTAGTACGCCCTGGAGTATTAGAAACTTTGGCAAGATTTTTATTATTACATATCGTGTTTATTAGGCTTGATTTGCCGACATTTGACTTACCGACAAAAGCAATTTCCGGTAATGAAAAATTGGGGATTTGATTTATATTCATAGCACCGGCTACAAATTTAGCTTGATGACGAAAAAGCTTACTGCCATCAGTTGATTTTGTAGGCACTATTTTCTGAGTAGTCATAATTTGCTTTCGTATTGGATGTAAGGCATTGCCTGCGTGAATACCAAGCAACAACACTGAGTTAGGAATGGCATCAGCAGACTTCAATAACGCTATAAGTGAGCTAGCATGACATTAAAAAATATGGTAGCGGGGGCTGGATTTGAACCAACGACCTTCAGGTTATGAGCCTGACGAGCTACCAAGCTGCTCCACCCCGCAATAATTGAGAATTGACGATTTATCTGTGTTATATTTTGTTGTTAGTGTCATTCTTGCGTAAATACCGAGTAGTCGTAGACTGCACGGCAACCCAGAAAAAATAATAAAAAAATTCTATAAATCAAAATTGTTTACTGGATTGCTTCGTCAATTGCTATGCAATTTCCTCGCAATGACGATTTGTTATCCACAAACAAAGCCTAGCTAGCTTCTTTCTTACTACCGAAAGAAAGACCTGAGAATCTTTTATTAAAATCACTAACACTTTTGTTCGATTGATTTACTACATTTCTGGAATCTTTATTCCATGCCGGATGCTTTCTAAAATCAACATCCATTAAAATTTCACCTGTAGGATGAGTAGACATTGTTTCAAAAACATCGCTTCCTACTTTAATCAAAAACTTTTTATATTCTGGATGTATACCGCTTTTCATAATGATTTTGCTGTTTTAGTCTGAATTATTTTTTTCTTAATAGCTCTAGCGTTACTTGATAAAACATTATCATCGGCTTTTAGAATATATGCATCAAAACCCCCGGCTTTTTCCACTGAACTAATACATCTAGCATTAACCGATAATCTATATTCCCCGGCTGTTATATCACTTGTAAACTTAACCGATCTTAGGTTAGGTTCAAAACGTCTTCTAGTTTTACGCTGAGAATGTGATACATTGTTGCCGTATAAAACACCCACACCTGTGAGTTCGCACTTACGAGACATAAGCTAAATACCTTAAAACTTATAAAATATACTTCAAGTAAATGAAGAGTCATATACGAAGATCAACTTCAAAAAGAGCTAAGAGTTCACACGCCGAGAAGCGGAGCTTATACTTAATAAGTGAGCACCGCAGATCTTGTAGAACGACGTAGCCAATTTTGAAGTTCATCCAGTATATACAATAGATAAAGAATATAAAGCAATACTCCCCTAGTGTCAAGAGATAATTATTTTGTAGCTAAGTATTAGCTAATGCTTGATTTTTATTAAATAACAGAGTTGTATATAAAAATATAAATTAATTAAACTATTATAAATCTATGCTTATTAATGGGAAGCCAGTTCAAGGTAATATCACCGGACTAATTAAAAAATTAGGCGAGTTGCCTTCAAGTTTTCCTGAATATATTAGTAATCTTAATCCAAAACCATTAAGTACAAAGGAGCAAATTGATCATAATCAAGCAGCTTTTTGTATAATGAAGGATTAAAATTATATAGATAATCATCTTGTTGCTCTTAAACAACTACAACAAGCTGAACAAATTGCTATAGGTCAAACTGACAGTAATTTTCTTTCCTACTTTCCTATATTAATACTATGATAGGACGTAGCTATCAACAGCTAGGACTGTTTGATAATGCTATTCAACAATTTCAAGATAGCATAGAGAATTCTTTTGAAGCAAAGCAATATTATAATGTCGAAAATTCATACAAAGAATTAGTCACTGCACATCAACCACAAGGAACATTAGCCAAGCTAAAGAATTAATGGCAAGATTAGCTTTAGGAGCTGCTTATAAAACTCAAAACCGTAAAGAAAATTCAATAGCGCAGTATGCATATGCTTACTCATTACAGCAAGGTATAGTTGATTATGAAGCTGTTCGTGTGGAACAGCATAAAGTTGGTTTTTCTGATAAAGAAAAGATAGGCACTGATAACATTCAACAATGCGTTGCTGTAATTTTACATGATCCATTAACTAAAAAAACTGCATTAGCCCATGTTGACAGGTTTACTGATGCTGGTTCTTTAACACATGATGTAATAAGCAACTTTCCTCCTAATACTCAATTAGAAGCTTATTTAGTAGGAGGGCGTGATAGATCTGCAGTATCAATTTCGGTATCCGATGGTAATATTCGTAAAGTAACACAAGAATTAACTAACCACTTTAACGTAAATATAAAATCTGCAGATATAGAAGACAAGGGAGCCCCATTAGGAATTATATTTGATCCAATAACAGGTAACTGTTCCGGATAGAGAGGATAAAACAACCACTGCTAGACAAGTACATTTAAGTATAGGAAGTAATACTCCTGTACTTTATAAAGCTTTTGATTTCACTAAAAATAAAAATATACCTAATCGCTCTTTAAATGAAATCCAACAAAAACATATTATTCAGCAATATTTATTAGGATCTAATCAAAATCCTAATTCTATGGACACATGGCAATCTAATCAAATATCAAGACCACTTACTAAAGTAGCAGAGGAAATTCAAAAAACTAATCCAAAATTAGTAAATAATTTAATAGCTAAAACTGATTATTTATTATCTAACAATTTAAATCCGTTGGAAAGTGTACGTTCAGAAATTAATAAAACATTAGCACTTACTCATTCTACCTACCAACAAGATAGTAATATTAAAAAATCCTGGATACAAAAAAGTGTACAAAAAATAAAAGATTTGTTCATAAATATTTTTAGTAGTAATAAAACAAAAAATGAACCAAAATTAAACTTAACAAGTGATAAGATATTAAAAAAATATAAGTACTAAGACAAAAATAGCTGCATCTAGCTATACTCTTCCCAATAAAAATATTGCTTTACACAAAAATAATCAACAAAGTAAATAAACTATGCAAATTGAAATTAACTCACAAGAATATAAAATTTTTGATATAAATGATGATTTAGTAATTTATACTAAAGATTTAAATGAAGAGATTGCCTGTAGTTTCTTTTCCGTAAAATGAAATAAAATAGCATTAGCTAGAAATATTAATTCACAACAGTTAGAGCAATTAATTACTGACTTTAATCAGAATGAATTGATAGAACAAGATTTAATAAAAGTACGAATAATTGTAGGTAATGATTCGCCTGAATCATCTAAATACTTGGAAGATATTCGTACTACTTTAAATGGTATTGATAATAATACTAATATGATTAATATAATAGGTTTAGATGCATGTAAAAATATACATCCCAATTCTTTTGAATTAGATGGCTATCACGGGGGAGTTAGAGCTTTAGATTAATTGTAGAATATTAAATTGATACTATTAGAAGAGAAAATAGCTGAGATGTGGGGCGTCACTAATAGCAATATTTATCTTTATGGTCCATTTAGTAAAGAAATAAAGATAGGTACGATGTATTTATACGTGAAATAGGCACAAGACAAGCCTAACATAGTACCGATAACGATTATACGGAATTTTGCAGGACTAAAAATTAAAATAACTATTCCAAGAATAATTACTATTTTTATTATATCATCTGTCGTATAAGAGCTAGAATTTATAGCATAAACATTTAGATTTATACCTAGAAATATTATTATACATAATAAGTTCTTAAACATTTTATACCTCTATAGGCCCAGTAGTTAATCCATTTATAAATTGTTTTAAATAAGGATTATCACTATTACGCATTTCATCTTTACTACCGTACCATTTAATTTTTCCTTGATAAATCATAGCTACTTCTTTAGCTATTTTTGCGGCACTAATCATATCATGAGTTATAGTAATCGTAGTTGCCTCTAACTCTTCTTGGATTTTTATAATTAATTCGTTGATAACATTTGCCATGATAGGATCAAGCCCTGTGGTCGGTTCATCAAGAAATAAAATCGACGGTGTACTACAAATAGCCCTAGCAAGTGCTACTCTTTTTTGCATTCCTCCCGATAATTCGGCAGGGTAAAGCTCGAGTATTCTAGGAGATAAACCAACGGCATTAAGCTTTGCACCGGCAAGGTCGTTTTTTTCTTTCTTAGATAATTTTTTAGTCTCGAAAGTAATATTATCACGTATATTTAAGGAGTCAAATAATGCTCCGCCTTGGAATAAAAAACCTATACCATCCATAATCTCAAATTTTTGTTTACTTGAGATATCTTGGATTTCTACATTATCAATAAAAATTTTACCTTTATCAGGTTTAATCAATCCTACTATATTTTTAATTAGAACTGATTTGCCACTACCAGAACCACCTAAAATCACTAATGAACTGCCCTTTTTTACATCCAAATCTATTCCGTCTAACACCTTATGATTAGCAAATGATTTATATAATGACCGAATTTTAATTTTAAATTCTTCTACACTCATGCATACTCCAAATAAACAAAAAAACTGTATACTCGTTTAATTTGGAAAAGAGCTAGGCGTTTTATATTTTTTGACCGCAGCGTACATAAACGTACGTGAGGATCAAAAAATATAAAACAACAAAACCAATTTTTCAAATTAAACGAGTATACCTATACTTTAAAAAATAATTCGGTTATTAAATAATTACTGATTAAGATAAGGATAGAAGAATTCACTACTGCCGAGGTAGTTGCTCTTCCAACTCCCTTAGCCCCTTTACCTGAATAATAGCCGCTATAGCAACTTATTATAGAAATAATAAACCCAAAAACTCCTGCTTTAACAAGACCGGAAATTACGTCAATCGGTTCTAAATACTGAAAAGTACTGGTTAAATAAGCTGCACTATTAAAATCAAGTTTATATACCCCTACCAAATAACCGCCCATAACACCAATTATATCCCCGATTAAAACAAGACAAGGCATTGTAATAATAGCTGTTATTACTCTTGGAAAAACTAAATATTTAATAGGATCGGTAGATAAAGTATATAAAGCATCTATCTGCTCCGTTACTCTCATTGTGGCTATTTCGGCGGCGATTGATGCCCCAACTCTTCCCGCTACCATTAGTCCAGCTAAGACAGGTCCAAGCTCTCTAGTCAGCGACAATACTACTACCGTTGCAATAGAGCTTTCAGCTGAGAAACGGGAAAAACCGATATAGCTCTGTAATGCAAGTACCGCCCCTGAGAAAAAAGTCGTCATCGCAACAACCGGAAGCGAGTGAAACCCGATAAATAATAATTGTCTGATGATTAAACTCAAATATAAAGGCGGTCTTATGATACTGCTAACGGCAGCAAAGCTAAATAGAGAAAAACTACCTACACTTTGTGCAAACTTTACAGTACGTTTACCGACCGAATTAGCTATATTGAATAACATTTGTATTTTTTCTATTTAATTTAAGTACGCTATGTCATTTCTGCGCAAGCAGGAATCCAGTAACCTCTAATGTCATCCCGCGACTTGATCGCGGGATCCAGTCTTTTTTAATTTTTTTCTGGATACCGTGGTCAAACCATGGTATGACACAGATATCTACCCGATATACTTTCTTTTATATCTACTACCAAGGTTAGTTAATACCTCATACCCGATAGTACCTATAATACTCGCTATTTTATCGGGCGTGCAATAATTTCCGATAATTTCCGCTTCCTGCCCTAGAAAAATCTCGGATGGTGGTAGATCGGTAACATCGATATTTATTAAATCCATCGATACTCGCCCTACTATAGGAACGCTACGACTGTTAATAAATACTTCGCCTTGATTGCTAAAATTACGACTAAACCCATCGGCATAACCAAGCGGTAACGTTGCAATGACACTATCACGCTTAGTTGTAAAAGTCATATTATAACCGATATGGCTATCTAGTGTCAAATTCTGTAAGTGAATTATAGGAGCTTTTAAGGTTACGGGATTCTTTGTTAAGGGATTAAGACCATATAAGGCTGCCCCTGGTCTTGCTAAATCAAAATGGTAATCCTGTCCTAAAAATATGCCGCCGGAATTAGCAAGGCTTGCTTTGACGTTTGGGAAATATTGTAAATAAGCTTTAAATCTGTTTAATTGTTCTAGATTATAAGGATTATCTATTTCCTCGGATATAGCTAGATGGCTTATAATATATTGTAAATCTAGCCCTTTTAACAAATCACGATCATTAATGAGCTGCTCTATCTCATCAGAGCTTAAGCCAAGACGATTAATCCCCGTATTGAAATGTAAATAACAAGGCAATAATCGGTTTTTCAAATTACTAAATTTTTGCCAAATTTCTATTTGTTTTAAGTTATTTAGGACAGGTGTTAAATTATATTCTATCAGCTCTAAAGCATCATGTTCAAAAACGCCGTTAAGAACTAAAATATTAACATCTAATCCTAAAGCGTTGCGTAAATTCACTCCTTCTTCACTTGAGGCCACAAAAAAATGCCTACAATTTTCTTCTATTAAAGCTTTAGAAATTTGTACTGCTCCAAGACCGTAACCGTTAGCTTTAACGGCAGCACCGACTAATGAGGTTTTGCAAATATCTTGTAATAAAAGGTAATTATTTTTTATTGTAGATAGATTTATTTCTACAGTACACAAGCTCATAGTATATTTATTAACTCTTTTACGATGATAGACAATACGGGTATTATATGAAATTTTGTAGATAAGTCACTTGTTTCTAGTATCCGTGATAAAAATATTGTCTATTAGACCTCTTGCATAACTTGCTTCTAAAGGTAATTTGTACGTCAATCCAATACTCGCATCCTCACGTACTAAAGTGTACGCTGCGGTGCTGCGTTCCGTGTTTCCTACAAATTCCTCTTTATTAGCTTCGTTCTCCAAGAGGTCTATTATCGAATTTTTAGAACCGGCCGGCAGAAAGCACTGCATGAGTTATAAAAGCACTAACCGATAAAGCCGAATGTTCTTTTAAAAATCTCGCTGCTTTTACGATTGTTTCTCCACTATCTATAATATCATCAATTAATATGCAATTTTTGCCCTCTACACTACTTGTGATTGATATCAATCTCGCAATTATTATTTATATCCCTTTCTTTGTTTATATAAGCTGAATCTATATTTAGTAAATTACTAATTTTTTGAACTCGATTGATACTTCCTTTATCAGGTGTAACTATAACGAAATTGCTATAAGTGCTTAAAAACGGGATATATAAATTTATAGGTTCAAGATTAGAAACAGGAATATTAAAAAATTTCTCTATTTTATCGGAGTGTAAAGCAATAGTAATTACATGGTTTACTCCGAGCTTCTCTAAAAAATCTGCTATTAACTTAGCAGGAATTATATTTTGAGAATTTATATTATCTTGCCTTGCATAACCAAAATAAGGCATTACTAAAATTATTCGATTTGTGCTCCCGCTTTTTTTGCTGCATCTACTAGCAAAAACAACTCAATTAAGCGATCATTAACGGGTTTTGATGTGGATTGTACTATGATTATATCTTCATTATGAAACGATTTTTGAATTTCTACTTTTATTTCGGAATCATTGAAATAGGTAATTTTCGGCTCAATATATTTAATATTTAATGCTATAGCTAAACGCGTTGCAAGTAACTTATTACTACTTACCTGCTAAGATTTTCATGTGAGTGATTTATGTTGTTTAACGCTATTAGCGAGCGGGCTTTGTTGCGTGGATATCTAATCGTCATTGCGAGCAGTCGTAGACTGCGTGGCAATCTCATGCAATAATAACAAACTCCTGAGATTGCTTCGTCAATTGCTACGCAATTTCCTCGCAATGACGACGAGGTGTCTACGCAACAATACCTCCTCACAATGACGATTTAAGATGAAAGTGAAATAAGCTTAAGAACGACTTTCTAATTTTTGTATTAGTGCCTTAAAGCCTTGATTTTTTAAAGTATCGGTAAACTCGTCTTGTTGAGCTCCAATAAGACTTACACCTTCCGTAATTATATCAGAAACTTTAAAAACGTCTTTTCCGTTTCCTTTCATTTCACGTACAAGATATTCTACTTTAATAGGGTCTTGCTCTTTATTACTAATGATATTCATAGCAACCATAAAATCGGTTGAGCTTAAAGGACGAACTCCTACTATTTTAGGCTGTTTGCCTTTATAATCTTTTATTAAATCAGTATAAGATTTAGTAACATATTTAGAGTAAACTTTGATGAATTCCTGAACCTGCCCACCTGATAAAGTTTTTATCCCATTTCTGCCTAATGTATATTTAGCCATCCAATCAAAATCTAGGTTCTGAGACATTAACTCACGTGCTTTAGCAATTTTTACTCGCTCAGATAACTTACTATCGTTTAATATACTAGAAGCTTCATTTACTAAATTAGTAACGTAACTGTTCAAACCGGCAGGCACTTTTTCATTAGAATAAGCGTAAAACGTCATAACTAATAAAAATAAACCTGTAATAATTTTTTGCATATAATCCTCTTTAATTTCATTAATTCTTGGGTTTAGGACATTTAAAATTTTCAGGATATTGAACCGATGCTTCACGAACACGATGTAATGCTGATCTAATAGCCACATAAGGATCGGTAGAATTCTTCATCACATAATCACTAAACGGTAATACAACATATCGATCGTTTATTTTACTAACTGCTAGTACTCCTAAGTCAAAATCATTATGAGTGTAGTACATTAATGGATTAAGAGCATAATTAGTAATTACCGAATCCGTCATATCTCTTGCGTTAGTACTACCGATTATCGGCAATACTAAATAAGGACCTGGGGCAACTCCATAATGTGCGAGGGTACTACCGAAAGTTTGACGATCAGACGGCAAACCTACTTTACCTGCCACGTCAAATAAACCGCCTATGCCAAGCGTCGTGTTAATGAGAAACCGCCAAACGCTTTTCATAGTTTTATCGTAATTTAACTGAAGCCCGTAATTTACCGCCGTAAGCGGTGTATCGACATTACTGACGAAACTATTAACGCGTGCTTTTACATAATCATTCGTGATGTTCTTATAACCTATCGCTAAAGGACGCAATATTATATAATCTAATACAGAATTAAATACAAACACTTTACGGTTAAATTTTTCATATGGATCATAAACTTCCACGCAACCGTTTTCATTGCTTCCACCATTATAGTTATATATTTCATTATCAACATATTCAAGATCAGCTCTTATCGATAATGAACATAAAATAATGGATAATATAATTAATATTCTCATTGATTTATGCTGTTTTCTTACAAACAATAATACTATATTTATTGTTTTCCGCTAGTATTATTTCTTCCGAAGTTAATATAGTAAAATTATTTTTTTGTAAAAAATTATTTATTTCATTCAAGTTAAAAATAAATTCTTTGCGTTTTACTGAAAATTGTGTCTTCGTCGCATTCGGTAAACAAAGGGCAAAATACCCTTGTTTATTAAGAGATGAGTATATTAAATTAAAATATTCTATTAAATTGTTAGTAAACGATAATCCGCAAAAACTAAAAATAATATCAAATTTATTAGAGTTTTGTTTTAAAAATTCATCGATAGCAATATTATATATTTGATCGTAAATTTTAGTGTTCGGGTAATATGTTGCTTGTAACTTATTCATTAAAGCAGAAACTTCTACACCGGTTAAAGTAAAACGTTCCGGAAAACGTTTTTGTATTTCATAACCTACAAGCCCTATATTACTTCCAAGTTCCAAAATAGAGTAATTATCCGGTAAATCAGATATCTGCTTAAGTGCTTCATTAACAAACCTATACGGAAGATGGATATTTTTATCGTTATTAAAAATAGTAGGATAATATTGTGCAGTTAAATCACGATATTTTCCACAAATTTCTTGAGGTATTTCAGTAATATCCTTATAATTTTTCAAAAAATTTATAAATATAGGTTTATATTTTTCATTAGATTTTTCTAAATATTCTATAGCTTGCCTGTAATTATTTTTTAAAAAATAAACCCATCCGAGTTGAGAATATACTTTAGAATCATTAGGATTAAAAAATTTATCGACTAGTTTAAACCTAAGTAATGCATCATTTAAATTACCTCTATATAAATGATCGAGTCCAAGTTGATAATTAGTTTCGGTTAAATGAGAGAATTTATATTTACAATCACTTATATAATTTTTAAATTCTAAAATTTTATTCTTAATAAAATTCGGTACATTTATTATAGTTAAGCAATAATGTTTGATTTTGTCTTTTATTTTACCGAGCATAGTTTAATTACTAAATTAATATTACTTACTATAATAAAGCATATCTTGATAAATTTTTAAATAAAATAATAATTTTACTTGTGAATTAATGGTATTGAAGCTAGGATGTACATGTTATTATATGTACATCAGTAGGTAGCTCATGAACTCAATTAGCGGCACTTCATTTAGAAAAAACTTAAGCTCTGTACTAAATACCGTAGAAAACGATCATGTCCCTTATCTTATTAAAAGAAAGAATCATAAGAATATTATTCTTTTAACCGAAGAAGAATATGAATCTACAAAAGAAACATTTATATTCTGTCAATACTAAACAAATTATAATATATAATTGTAGATTTCATTATAAGAATTAATATTTATTTCTTGAAATTACCGATTTTACTATAGCTTTCATTTAATACGGACTCAAATTATGTCAATTATTTCTACGAGGCTAAGTTCTATAAAACCGTCGCCGACCCTTGCAGTCGTTAAAAAAACTCTTGAACTTAAAAAAGCGGGAGTTGATATTATCACACTCGGTGCCGGTGAGCCTGATTTTGATACGCCTGACAATATTAAGGAAGCGGCGATTAAAGCGATTAAAGACGGCTTTACTAAATATACTAACGTTGAGGGTATGCCTCTTTTAAAGCAAGCAATAAAAGACAAATTCAAACGTGAAAATAATATAGATTACGAACTTGATGAAATAATAGTAAGCACCGGCGGTAAGCAAGTTATATATAATTTGTTTATGGCATCTTTAGACCAAGGGGATGAGGTAATTATTCCAGCACCCTATTGGGTTTCATATCCTGATATGGTTGCACTTAGCACAGGAACACCTGTTTTTGTAAATTGCGGAATTGAAAATAACTTTAAATTAAGTGCAGAAGCTTTAGAACGTTCAATTACGGATAAAACTAAGTGGCTTATTATTAACTCACCTAGTAATCCAACAGGTGCAAGCTATAATTTTGAAGAACTAGAAAATATTGCTAAAGTTTTAAGAAAATATTCACATGTAAACGTAATGTCCGATGATATTTACGAGCATATTACTTTTGATGATTTTAAATTTTATACATTAGCCCAAATAGCACCTGATTTAAAAAAGAGAATATTTACCGTAAACGGAGTATCTAAAGCTTATTCTATGACGGGTTGGCGTATAGGCTACGGTGCAGGCTCTAAAACTTTGATTAAAGCAATGACTATTATTCAGTCGCAAAGTACTTCAAACCCTTGTTCAATAAGTCAAATGGCTGCTATTGAAGCATTAAACGGTCCTCAAGATTATATAAAGCCTAATGCTTTAAATTATCAAAAAAAGCGTGATCTTGCTTTATCAATTTTGAAAAGAGTAAAATATTTTGAATGCTATAAGCCGGAAGGGGCGTTTTACTTATTTGTTAAATGCGATAAAATATTTGGGCATAAAACTAAATCAGGAACAATTATTGCAAATAGTAATGATTTTGCCGAATATTTACTTGAAGAAGCAAAAGTTGCCGTAGTACCTGGTATCGCTTTCGGCTTAGAGGGATATTTTAGAATCTCTTATGCTACTTCTATGGAAGAGCTAGAAAAAGCTTGTATTAGAATTGAGAGAACAATCGATGTCATTCCTGCTTAAGGCTTTGCATGGATACCAAATCGTCATTGCGAACAGCCATAGGCTGCGTGACAATCTCGTCAAATATCCTGAGATTGCTTCGTCACTTACTTCGTAATTTCCTCGCAATGACGGAAAAGTTAAAAAGCCACCTAAACCAACAAAAAAATAATGCGGAAAGTTTTTAAAAAATTTTTAAAAAATAATAAATACGTACTTAGTATAATTACTATTTTACTATATTGGTATTTGCGTTTTGTTTACTTTACTTCAAAGCAGAAATTTATATTTTACGATAACGGCAATAAGGAAAAATTCCTAAACGAACAAGGGGTAATCTTTGCATTTTGGCATAATATGCTTGCCTTAAGTCCGTCTATGTTTATAGGACATAGAAATATCTATGCTTTAATATCACCGCATTTAGACGGAAAAATTTTAAACGATCTAGTAGGAAAATTCGGTTGCAGAGTGATAGTAGGTTCTACTAATAAAAATCCAATTGGAGCTTTACGTAATATTATAGGTAAGTTATCTCAAGGTGCAAATATAATAGTCACGCCGGACGGTCCTAAAGGACCGGTATATAAAGTAAATAGCGGTATTACCGAAATTGCCTATAGATATAACACAAAACTTATTACTATAGTCAGCTCCACTTCTAGATGTTTCAGATTAAAAAGTTGGGATAAATTAATAATACCCCTACCGTTTGGTACCATTAAAATCATAGTTGGCTCGCCTTTAGAACTCACAAATGATAAAATACAAAACCATATAAGCCTTGAAAAACAATTAGCAAGCTTAACAGAAAGTTTAAAGAAATGATGTTATTATATTATGCTTTAAGCTTTATATTATTACCTGTTTATTTTATCATAATTCTTATACGTTTATTAATAGGTAAAGAAGATATAAGACGCATCCAAGAGCGTTTTGCTATTGGCAAACACAGACAAGACAATTCATTAGACTTTATGCAAACGTCCGCTAATAAAGAGGAATTTAAAGGAGACACTTCACTGCGAACCACAGCGTATACACTAATACGTGAGGATGAAGGGTTAGGATCGACGTATAAATTACCTTTAGAAGCAAGTGATGCACGAAGGCTGATATGGATTAATGCAGCAAGCATTGGCGAGTCTATGGTAGCTTTAACATTAATACATAATATAAGTAAACGCTACCCTGACGTTCGTTTTCTAGTAACTTCTTGGACTAACAGCTCCGCTAAAATATTAACTGCCAAATTACCTAAAATAGCAGTTCACCAATTTTTACCGATAGATAATATTATTTTTACTCGAAAATTTTTAAGAAATTGGCAACCTGATTTAGGCATTTTTATAGAATCGGAATTATGGCCGTGTACTATTAATGAGGGAGCAAAGCAGTGTAAATTACTACTAGTTAATGCTCGTATTTCCGATAAATCGTTTAAAGCTTGGCTACAAAGAAAAAGCTTTTTTCAGCTTATTCTCAAAAATTGCAGTAAAATTATCGTGCAAAGCGAACGTGACTTACAAAAATTCAATGAACTTGGCGTATCAGATGCAGTGAATTTAGGCAATATTAAATTTGCCAACGAAAAACTTCCGGTTAATCAAGAAGAGTTATCAAAATTAAGCTTACATTTAGACAATAAGCGAGTCGTGCTATTTGCCAGCACTCACCCCGAAGATGAAGAGGTGATTTTGCCTATAATCAAAAACCTAAAAGAGCAGTTTTTAGACTGCTATATTATCTTAATTCCAAGACATCCTGAGCGAGTTAAATCAATTATCGATAATTGTAAGTCACATAATTTATCCGCTACCGCTAAGTCGCAAAATGATTTACCTGTTTTAAGCGATGATCTTTATATAGTTGATAGGTTCGGCGAAATGGGACTATTTTTTTCTGTAGCTACAATTTCTTTTATCGGCGGTTCTTTTAAACAAGGCGGGCATAATATTTTAGAAGCAGCATATTTCTCTAATTGTATTATATTCGGTCCCGATATGAGCAAAAACACCGATATCGCTAAAGGCGTACTGCAAAATGAAGCAGCTATCCAAATCAAAAACGGTGAAGATTTACTAACTAAACTAACATATCTACTCAGGTCTAATAATGCTCTAGAACTTACAGCTTACCGCGAAAATGCTTTAAAATTTATTAAGGACAACCAAAAAGTCCTAGATGAATATTTAAAAGTAATTACGAAGTTTCTTTGATAGAATTTAACTAAAAACTCTTATTCTCCTAAAAGCTCTATAGTAAATTCAGGATCTACGTGACTGATTTCTATACTTCCGTTATTTTCTAGTATTTTCTTATTCAAATACCTATAATACCCACTACTTATAGGCAAAGAACATAATTCACCTTTATAAACGGTTAAGGCCGGATACCATTGGTTATGAAAAATTATAGGTGGGTTTGGCAACGATAACTTATTTAATTTTCCGTCTCTACCGTAATGTATCTTTAAAAAAAAAGCAGAATCTGCTTTAGGCATGTTTGCCCCATCAGAATATTTTAAAATTAGCGAAATATCAAAAGTTTCTCCTGTATCTTCTGTAGTATCAGGGACAATCATGCTTCTAAATTCTTTAATCTTAACTATACGCTTGTTATTTAATCTTAATGTTAAGGAAGCTTCAATTGTCTCTTCCAACACAATACCGCACTTATAACCGTTTTCGGTTTTAAATTCTTTTTGAACAACTTTAAGCTTAGTAGGTTCAGAAAATATAAATTTTTCCTTACCGGTGCTGTTAAAAATCACTTCCTGGACCGACGACTTCTATTGTACCGATTGTCACTTTATAAGCGTTTGAAAGGGTTTTAGCTCCAATCTTTGCACTATCTACCAGTTTTTTTCCGTATATTTTAGCCTTTTCTCTTTTAGAGGTAGGAGTAGTATTAGGGGGAGTTTGCTCTAAAGGATCTACACGATTAGTTGTCATCGACTGAGTGGGAGTACTCGTATTACCTCGAGACGAAGGATGCTTTGTTATATAAGTTATTTTACTTTCGGCATCAGTACCGAGTACTGCTATTTGTCCACTTCCTATCTTATAGGCGTTTTCTATAATTTTACTTCCTGTGACGGTAACTTTTACTGCCCCTTCTACTGCTTTATAACATGCATAACCGGCACATACTATAATAACTTCAAGCAATTCGGCATCATTATCACTATAATTAGCTTGTCTCCTACGATGCTCTTCGGCAGCATAAATTTGTGCAGCATATTCCTCTTGTGTCCTTGACATAAAATGCTCTTCATTTAAACTAATAATAACAATTAATGTAAGATTTTCTATGATTAAGTCAATATAAATCTTTTATTATAAAGTAAAAAACCGAAAATTATTTATTAATAGCTAGTTGATTGTAGTTAGAGAGATATTATAAATACGAGTTTAGAATAAGCACTTATCCTAAATTCGCCTTTGTTTGCTTTGAAAAGGTGTGAGTGAGTATTCACGAGTTTTTTACTGTCACCTAGTTCAATTGACCACGGGAAGGTATTATTGCGTGGATAGAAAAACGTATTCGGTGTCATACCGTGGTTTGACCACGGTATTCATAAAAATAACTAGTATTAGGTGTTTTTACATTTTTACTGGATCCCGCGATCAAGTCGCGGGATGACAGGATAGAATTGTATCTGCACAACAACGCATGCTCGCAATGACGATTTGGTATCCACGCGGGAATGACATTGAAGCTATGAAACAAGCCCATTAACCTTGCGTAATGGCAGCTACTTCATCGGCAAAGTTTTTTTCTTCGTGTTCTATACCTTCACCAAGTTCGTATCTAATAAATTTGGCAATTTTAATTTCTGCACCGAGTTCTTTTTCAGCATTTTTAATTACTTCCGCAACGGTAAGTTTAGGTTCAAATAAGAAATTTTGCTGAAGTAATACAACTTCCGAGAAGAATTTACGTATTCTACCTTCTACCATTTTTGCTATAATATTATCAGGCTTTCCTTCTTCTTTAGATTTTTCAAAAAATACTTTTCTCTCACGCTCTACGAGTGCTTGATCCAAGCTTGAATCATCTATACTTTGCGGGTTATTTCCTGCTACATGAACAGCAATTTGTTTAGCTAAAGCTTCTAGTTTTGCTTTATCTTTTGCGTTAGACGCAAGACCTACTAATACGGAAATTTTTCCTAAATTCGATACAACTTCATTATGCACGTACGAACCGATTGCTCCTTCAGATATCTCTAATATATCCATACGACGTAATGTTAAATTTTCACCGATTGTAGCGATATTTTCTATAATTTCTTCTTCAACTGATTTACCGCTTTGCATTTTAAATGTTTTTAGCGTGTCTATAGTTTTTGCAATTACTGCAAGATTTGCAATATCCTTAACTAGATCCTGAAACTGCTCATTTCTAGCAACAAAATCCGTTTCGGAATTTACTTCAATGACCACTCCGGTAAGCCCATCAACTTTTGCAGCCGTTAAACCTTCAGAAGCAATGCGTCCGGCTTTCTTTGCAGCAGCAGCTAAACCTTTCTTACGAAGAAAATCAATAGCTTCTTCAAAATTACCACTGGTTTCTATTAATGCTTTTTTGCAATCCATCATACCTGCACCGGTTTTTTCTCTTAATTCTTTAACTGCTGCAGCACTTATATTTATTTCACTCATACATTACTTTCTCCTTAATTATTATATTTGGCTTGGGTTGTAGCTCGAAGAACGACCCCGGTGTCACCCCGTGGCTTGCTCCTGGGGTCCATAAAAACAATTTAAAATACTAATAATATTATTATTATTTTAAGCTGGATCCCGCGATCAAGTCGCGGGATGACAATGGGAAATCCGATCCATGCAACAACACTTATGCATTATCAGAATTTTTATTTTCATCGACATCATTTAATGCTTGCTCAAATTCTGTATTTGTCTCTTCATCAATATTTTTCGTTTTAGAGAATTTTTTAGCTTGTTTTAATTTAGAAACATTTTTAGAAGTTAACCCCTTATCTGTATGCTCTTGCATAGCACCCATATCAACTCCTGAAGCTTTCATTGATTCTTCAAGTCCTTGTAATGCCGCATCTGCAAATAAACTACAATAAAGTCTTATTGATCTTATAGAATCATCATTACCCGGAATAGGATAATCTACATTATCAGGATTAGAATTAGTATCAACTACTGCAACTATAGGAACATTAAGCTTTACCGCTTCATTAATTGCGATATGCTCTTTATTAGTGTCAATAACTACTAGAAGATCAGGTTTAGAATTAAGATTTCTAATACCGGCAAGAGATAGAAGTAATTTATCTTTCTTACGGCTCATATTGAGTATCTCTTTCTTAGTATAACCCATAAGTGCTTCTTCGTTTTCTAAGGTTTTGTCTAACTTATTTAGCTTTTCTATTGAACCCGCAATAGTTTTCCAGTTAGTTAGCATACCACCAAGCCATCTATGATTTACATAATACTGCCCGCATTTTTCGGCATATTCCGCTATAATATCGCTTGCCTGTATTTTAGTACTTACAAATAATATTTTACCGTCTTTTTTTACAGTTTCATATATTGCATTCAAAGCAACGCTCATTAAAGCGACACTTTGTCTTAAATCGATTATATGAACATCATCACGTTCACCATATATATAAGATGCCATTTTAGGATTCCAGCGTGAGGTCTTGTGACCGAAATGCACGCCCGCATCTAATAATGCTTTAATGTTAACAGATGGTATTTTTGACATTTTTCAATTCTCCTAATTGTTAGTTTATACCTCCGTAAGATGTCCATTCTAATGAACTAACATATATCTTACGTGTGAATTTTTTGCTTAAGTTTTGGATAATCGTCATTGCGAGCAGCCGTAGACTGCGTGGCAATCTCATCAAATATCCTGTGAGATTGCTTCGTCAATTATTACATAATTTCCTCGCAATGACGACTTACAAGCCCATAAATTATATACGCATATTGCGTAATTTACAAGCTTTTATTCTTTTCGCCAAATAGTAGTACCATCAGGTCGATCTTCTAGAATTATTTTTTCCTCTAATAACTGGTTACGAATTTGATCGGCTAATAACCAATTTTTTTGTTTTTTTGCTTCCAAACGCTTATTTACAAGCTCATTTATATAGAGTTCATCCACACCGCTATTAAACCACTCGTGTGGAGTCTTATTCATTAAACCAATAAAATTAGCACAAGTAATAATAGCAGAGGCGTTAAGCTGCCTTTCTTCTTCAGTTTTAGAAATAAAAACACCTTTAGCGTAGTCATTAATGATTTTAACGGCAAGCGGCGTATTCATATCATCAAGTAAGCTTTGCATGAAATCATGAGGTAAATCTATTTTCTGCACATTAATATTTTCTATAGCTCTATACCAATAATCTAAAGTTTTCTTAGCATCTTCTATAGCTTTATCATTATAATCAAGAGGACGCCTATAGTGACTACTTAATAAAAATAACCTTACTACTTCTCCTTGAATTTGTTTATCCATTAAATCCCTTACAGTAATAAAATTACCAAGAGATTTACTCATTTTCTCACCGTTAACCGTTAGAAACCCATTATGTACCCAATATTTAGCATAGGTAGAACTTGGAAAAGCACATCTACTTTGAGCAATCTCATTGGTATGATGCGGAAAGATTAAATCTGCTCCGCCGCCGTGAATATCAAAATTCTCACCTAAATATTTGTAGCTCATGGCTGAACATTCAATATGCCATCCAGGACGACCAAGTCCCCAGGGGCTTTCAAAATTCATATTTGCCGATTCATTTTGCTTTGCCGGTTTCCATAATACAAAATCTTGTGGATTTTTTTTGGTTTTACTATTTTCTACATGCACTCCCTCAAACATTTCTTCTAAATTTCGGTTAGATAATTCCGTATAATTTGGCGCTGATAAAACATCAAAATAAACATGATTATCAGCAATATATGCATGATCTTTTGCTATTAAGCGTTCTATTATTGCGATCATTACATCAATATGCTTTGTAGCTTTCGGCTCAATACTAGGTAACATACAACCTAAATATGCCATATTTTTATGAAACTCTTTCGTAACTTTATCAGTCAACTCATCAATAGTAACACCAAGTAGTGCAGCTCTATCGATAATTTTATCGTCAACATCCGTAATGTTACGTACATATTTTACTGCCTTCTCACCGAATATTTTTATAACTATACGATAAAGTAAATCATATACTACTCCCGACCTACTATTGCCTATATGAGGATTATAATAAACAGTCGGTCCACATACATACATTTTTACGTTAGCTTGATCTTGAGGATTAAAAACCTCTTTAGTACGACTAAGAGTGTTATATAAGTGAAATTGAATTTGCATATTTTATATTTACCAAAAACTGAAGTACATTTCTTTCAAAAGTATTATTACATACTCCTTTTGCAAAAAGTTTAAAATTCGGAGTATACATTAGCTTGTGATATATTAAACACATTTTGGCTAAAAAATTTATTGGTTAACAAAAATTAGTAATTAATAGTTCACATAAGTTAACAAAAATTATATAATTCGCCTCGTTTGTATTTAAAAAATAATAACTAATCGAGGTTTGAATGAATTTACAAAATTCCCACTCAAAAAAATATGTTTTAACTTTTTTCCTGTCAACATGTTTGTTGACTAGTAGCTTTTTAAGTACAAGTGCTAGAGCGGCAAGCTTTAAAGATTTAGTTAGTAAAACCCCGGCATGGGAAAAGCACAATTCAACACAGCAACAAAAGATTTGGAAAAATTTGACTCTAAATGAAAAAATCAAAAAATGGCAAGAAGCAGCTTTAGTTCCTAGTTTTACTCAAGCACAAAATGATCTAGGAATAAAGTATAAGGAAACAGATTTATCAAGTTTTTTAGATAATACTAGACATAAAGCAAGACAAGCAAGAGCTGAAATTTTATTATACATCGCAAGAGTAAAACAACAGGATTTTGATACAAAAAAACAAGAATATATTAATCAAGGTGTAGTTCCTACAGATATAGAAGCAGAAACAAATCTTGGAATAAGTTATGACCCTAGCAAAATAGACAATAATGTAGAACACGATCAAAAGGTACGTCGTGCAGAAAAAGACAAAAAAGCAGTAATTGAACTATATATCAGCTCAATAAACAGAGATATTAAATACAAACATTATGTTGATAATGATATTATCCCTGAAATGCAAGAAGTAAGGACTGCTCTTAACATGAATAAAGATGATGCACAATCTTTTGTTGCTTCAATAAGAACTGAAATTATGGAAAACGCAAAGGGACAATATATAGCCGGTAGCCATATTCCTACAGAAAAAGAGCTAGAGCAGAAATTTGGTACTGATAAAGGTGAGGCAACAAACTATATCGCATCAATAGCAACTCAGATGATGCTTGGTAAAAAATCGTACTATATAGATAATAATATTATCCCTAACGCTAACGAATTAATGAATGAATTTAAGATAGGGCCAGTAAAAGCAACTTCTTATATAAACCAAATAAGAGCCGGAATAGAAGCAAACCAGTTTCTAAACAACAATGATACTACTAAACCATCTACCGGACGCTCTCAAAAAAAGAGCGGAAGCAAAAACGACCATTGGTATATGTCAAATCAAAGTATAAATAATACAGGAACATCTTCACGGATTTTCACGGGTAGAGAAAAGAAACAACGATATTTTTTTGATCCTATAAGTACTTTTAAAACTCACTTTAATACTAGAGCAAGTAAGGGTAATTTAACGCAGTCTCAACACAATATAAATAGAATAATACAACAAGAAGAAAATATTGAAGAATTTAAAAATCTTATTAAAACAGATCCTATAGCAGCATTAACTCTTCAAGTAGATAGTAGTTATAAACAAAAAGCAGTAACGACTATCTTAAGTGATTTTAATGATGATACTATTCAAAGGGTATTATTTAGCAATGATAAGGGACCATTAGATTTCAATACCAATATTGACGTTAAAAATAGACCTATTTTACAAGAATTATTAGAAAATAGTTCTTCTGAAGAAAAAACTAAATTTGCTGAAAGAATTCAAGACTATGCAACACGAAATATATCTAATAGTCAATTTAAAGAAAAGGCACGATTAGATCTTATCAAACTAGCAGCAAGTAAAGATAAGAGTTCAGTAGAAAACTTTTTAACTCTGCAATTAGAGTTAAAAAACAGAATGCAACCCTATATTGTAAACAGCGTCTATATTTTAACACCAGAAATAGTAAAAGAAATAAATATAGAACTAAAAAATAAAGGGCTAATAAGAGATAGTTTAACTAAAGACTATATGATTAAACTAGCAAAAGAAGTAAATAACCACACATTAAATTCAGTAATTAAAGTAATATTATCTGATAGTAACATACTCAGCAATGAAACCAATAAAATTTTAGGGTTAGCAGTAGGTAATAATGCAAATAATTTAGAACAAACACAAAGCGGCATTCCGAATCCACCACCTCTACCGCTAAATGGGGGTATTCCAAATCCGCCTCCTCTACCGCTAAACGGAAGCATACCACCACCCTTACATTCTCAAGGCTTTAGTAGCAACTCTAAACATTTTGATTTAAATCAATTACAAGCAGAATATCCTCACATACATTCATTATATATTCAGTTTACTCACAATACTACTGTTCAATCAAAAGCACCACTTCAACCTACAGCTTCTAGTGCAACCAGCACAGGCAGAAGCACGCCAGAGACAGCTTATGCCAAACTATATGCAGAATATAGAACTGAGACAGGAGGTACAAAAGCTAATGATTTACAAGATCAGCTTATAAAAAGACAAGCTGATCTTACAAATGTTATACGTCAAATATTAACAGAATCATACGCCAACCAAGGAGCTGACGCGAAAACTCTTGTAAATTTATTTAGCATTTCAACCCCTGAAATCGCAGAAAAAGCTAAAGAAGCTTTTAACACCCTTGCTCAAGACCAGTATATAAAAGATATAACCGTAAATGGTAAGAAAACAATAACAAGCGAAGAGATAATTAAAAATCTTTTCAACGAAGACACTGATGATGCAGTAAAACGTATTTTATTATCGTCATGTAAAATATCTGAAGAATTAAAGAGACCTATTAAACTTGAATTCAATAAATCAGAATTGATTAGAGAGTTACAGGGCAAACAAAATCCGTTTGAACAATTAGAATTTGCCTATATTAATGCAAAAAACTTCGATCAAGATATATTTGGCAATAGAGTCGACGAGTTAATTAACAACCCTAATATATTAACTCTAGTACAACAAGCTACTTTTTTAATAACAGAAGATACAAACTTAAGAAAAACAATTAATTCTGATCAAGCACAGGCTAAACTTGATGATTTAAGAACAGCTATTTTAAGCACAATAAAATTTGAAGAATTAATTACAGCAAATTTACCTCAACATGATTTTATTGCTATAGTAAAGGAAAAAGACCCCGAATTATTAAAAGAGTTTTTAAAAGCTACTACTCTCAAACTAACAGGTAATAATAATTTAGATCAATTAAGATTAGCTTTGCCTTCATTTACAGACATGAGCAATGAACAAATAAGAATTCTTTCTAATAAATTAAAGATGCCTATAATATTAAAAGCTCTTAAAGAGTGCTCGCAAGAAAAAGCTAAAAAACACATCCATACCGGAAACATGCCACCACCACCACCGCCACTGCCTGATTCACAAGATTTGGAATTAGCTTATCTAACAAGTTTAGGGATTACTAAATTCAATGCAAATACATCTACTTTTAAAACAACTCCAAAAACTTATCACTTTAGCTCCGATATAGCTTTAAGATATAAAGAATTTACTTTATCAGGACAAAAATCAGCAGGATATAAAGCAAAATACTCCGATGCCGATTTATTGAAAAAAGCTATAGTGGAATCAGTAGCATTTGAGCATTCAAAAAATTTATCTAAAGCTCATCAAAATAATAAGTATTTTGAACAAATCCAAGAAGCAGTCGACACTATGCACTCTAGCTTTATAGGTCCTAGAACTGAAATAGGACAAAAAATACATAATATTTATACTTCTAAACTTTTGGAATTAACAAAAGATAAAGAATTTATTAAATATGTTAAAGATAATATTATACTTAGCAAAAAATTAACGGAGGCGTTTACTTCCGCTGACTCTGATTTTATAGGTCCTAGAACTGAACTAGGACAAAAAATACATAATATTTATATACAGCAATTGACAAAATATCCAGAGGAAGCGGTAAAAGAGGCATTTAATACTGCTAACCCTGATTTTATAGGTCCTAGAACTGAAATAGGGCAAGAAGTACATAATATTTATACTTCTAAACTTTTAGAGTTAGCAAAAGATAAAGAATTGTTTCTATTTGCTCAACAAGTACTAGTAGAGTCTACTGAACTAGAACGAAAATATGGTAGTGATATTCAATCAGAAAATAGTAACAATGAAAAGAAAGTAGGGCGTTTAGATCAGAAAAAATTACAATTATTCAAACAAGAAAACGAAGCTACAAATGACGAATCCTCAACAAAGGATGATACACAACCTGAAGATAGCAATAAAAAGTCAGAGCAATCTGATTCAAAAACCGCTTTATCACCGAGATTATTGAGTTCTAACGATAGCAAAAATGATAAATCATCAGATGACAAAAAATCACTTCTAGCATTAAGATCTAGTGATGAAGACGATAAAGGGTATGCAACTGATGAAGAAGAATTAGAAGAAAGCAATAGCACCACTGACGAAGAATTAAAAAAAGATATAGTTTTAGAAAGCGAAGATGAAGCTATCGATGTGTCATTCAAAACTGAAGCAATTACAGAACAAGATGAGGTGACACAGAGACAACAGGTATCTGATGATACTAGTGGGAAAGTAGCAATATTAGTTCAGGCGACTTCAACTCTTCACAAACCTGTTCACTATAATATAAATGATAGATTAACGGTTGCTGCAATAGGGGCCGGTGATGAAGAAACTATTATAAACAGAGGGGTATGGATTAGCGGCTTATACGGCATCAACAAACAAAGAATTTGGAAGAATATTCCAAAATATCAAAATCGTACAACCGGCATAACCATCGGGACTGATGCTGAATTCATCAATAGTCATGATGTTATAGGAATAGCTTATAGCCGTTTGGAATCCCAAATTAACTATAATAAAAAACTAGGGAAAACAGCAGTTAACGGTCATCTTTTAAGCATTTACAGTCTAAAAGAACTAATTAAAGGTTTCTCATTGCAGACTATAACATCTTACGGTCATAATTATATTAAGAATAGATCTAAAAATATTAATAATATAATTGGAAAATATCAAAACAATAATTTAAGTTTTCAAACTTTATTAAATTATAAATATCGTACAAAATACGATTTACATTTTATTCCTAATATCAGTTTTCAATATGATTATTCAAGAGCTAGCAACTATAAAGAGTATAATGTAGATATAGAAAATCTCATGATTCAAAAGAAATCAAATCAATTATTTGAAAGTAGCCTTGGCGGTAAAATAGTGTTTAAGCCTATAGTGACCACAAACAATATAGTATTAACACCAAGTTTGTATGGTAATATTGAGCATCACTTCAATAATAAAAATACAAAAGTTAATGCAAAAGCGACTTTTAAAGGACAAACATTACAAGAAACAATTATTACACTAAAACAACCTAAGCTTGGATATAATATCGGTAGTAATATACTTATGAGTAGAAAAAATATCAATGTTCTACTTGAGTATAATTATTATACGCATAGAAAGTATCAAAGCCATCAAGGACTTATTAAACTAAAAGTCAATTTGTAAATCACCAATAGAAAATTTAAATAAGGATAAGCTTTTCCTAAGAGCTTATCCTTTCTTAATGAATAGCTATTAAGTACAAGATGACCTAATTGGTCAAAAGGAAAAATATTAAATAAGCTCATAATCCCAATTACAATAAAAGTATCGATAAATAAAGAAATTGCCGTACTAAAATTATTTCTGATCCATAAATAGATATTAATATCAACAAGTTGAGCTATATAACAGGCAAAAGTTGATACTAAAAAAGATATTAGTAGCTTCCAATTTATCCATGAGACTTATTATTAAAACTACTATTATATTAAAAATAATAGCAAGCTTTACACAAAAATTGGCTCTTTCTTTACCGTAAAACTCAGCTATTAAATCCGTTAATAAAAAAGTTAACGGGTAAAAAATTGCTCCTATAGATAATTCAAGAATATAAAAATTAAAAATATTAAGGTAAACAAATTTTTGCTATATTAAGTTTCCTACTATAATAAGGACTGTAAAAAACGTACATAAAATGATATAAATTTTTTCTTTTATATTAAATTCTATAGACATTTCTAAAATTATTTTAGGTGCAAAAATATTGCTGTACTCTAATAATATATATATTGGGAGTTCTGAAAACTATACTAAATTCTCTGATGTCATGCCATTGATCCATAGGTGTTGTTACATGACTCCTGTTATGTCATTCCCGCAAAAGCAGGAATCCAGTACTTTTATCTGTCACCCCGTGGTCAAGCCACGGGGTGACACAGTGGATTTTACCGATCCACGCAACAATACCAACAAAGGTAGACAATGACAAGTATGAGAGATATTACTAAGATAAAGCTGTAACTATTTAGCTATAGGTAAACTATTTTCTGCTTGATTTTCTTCAATTTCATTAATCTTAGAAACTAAATCAGATTTCTTTTTTGAGGAAAGGTTAGCAAGTACTATTGCATTTATTAAAAATAATGTTGTAAGTATTATAGTGCTTTTAGTAAGAAAATTACCGACTGTTTTAGCACTGACTACTCCCATATTATTACCGCCGCTTATACTACTAATTCCATCCGATCCGCTACGCTGCATCAGAATAACTATAATTAGCAATATTGCAATAGTAATATGTACAAAAAGAAGAATGTCTATCATATAATAAAATAATCGTTACCGTATTTTAAATGTAAATCATACATTAGTTTTATATTATTTGCAACTTAGCTTTTAAAATAAACATAATACTATAATAGTATCTGACAGAAACTAGACTAAAATCAGCATATGGGTTTTTCAAGAAAGGTTAAAAACTCACAAAGCTTAGGATGTGTGGTGGTGCTACTAGGGGGAATCGAACCCCCGACCTCTTCATTACCAATGAAGTGCTCTACCCCTGAGCTATAGTAGCAAGATTATTTCAAACCCTTTTTGCCACATATTTGTCATTAAATCAAGAAAAATTTTGGAAATTCGTTTACTCTTTACAAAAAAGCTCTTATTCGATCTCTTCATTCGCTCCACTTATATGTACCCCATCATAAGATGCTACTGTAGTTTCATTAGCATGCATCCCAAATTCTTTCTGTAAATAATCACTTAAAATCTTTAGTGTTTTTTCTTTGGTTTGGCATGCTAATATCATTTTATTATCTTGTACTAACTTGTGTAATTTGGGTATCTCTTCTGCAGTAACAAGCCTCATTGCCAAACAACCATTTTCTTCTTATTGTAGAAGGTCAGCCGTTACACTCGTAGTAACTCTATGACATGTACCGAATAAGTCTAGATCTATCCTTGAAATTGCTTCGTCACGAGTTACTTCTTTAAAAGTTCTGGAATGATTGATGTATCCTCAGAGATACTGGCAAAGACTAATCCCTTTTCAGTTATTTTATGTTCACAAGCATCGCCATAGTAATAACTCTTAGGTTTAAAGACTACAATTTTGTTATTAAATTCAACTAGGTTTGCAGGTTTTGTAATTTTTTTCATATTTTATCTAAACTTCTATTTTTGTAAAAAGATAAGGCAATCAATGCAAAAATACAGCTTAATATGACATAATAAACTGCTGAGGTTACATGCCCTGTTTTGTGTACTAAATATTCAAAGACAAGAGGCGTAGTACCACCAAAAATACTTGTAGCAGTGTTATATGAAATAGAGAGAGCAGTGTTACGTATATTTGTAGGATACAATTCTGCTTGTAATGCCGGTTCAGGACCGATATAGCTAGCAGCAAGTATAGCAAGTATCAATTGTGAGATAATTACACTTGTGAAGGCCCCATTCTCAAAATTATTAAGTAAAAATGGCGTTGTTACAATAATTATTATCAGATTAATTACAAAAATTTTCCTGCGACCTATAATATCGGATAGATAACCGCTTAATAAAGTTACGGCTATCATAATCACGTAACACACGCTAGCAAGGCTATTTACCTCATTTTCAGTAAAGTTGCGGCTGATTTTTAAAAACGATACCAAGTAAATTGTAGTGAGATAGAATATTATCGAACCGGGAGCATTGATAAAAATTGAGATTAATATATCAAACCAATAATTGGTAATGACTTTTTTTAACGGTGATTGTAAAATCTTTTTCTGCTCTCTTAGATTTTTAAAATTCGGTGTTTCGTGTGTATTTTTTTTAATATAAAATGCTGCAAAAAGAATAAAAAAACCAAGTAAAAAAGGTATTCTCCAGCCAAAACTATCAAATTGTGAAGCTGTTAGGATATTCTTAACGATATAAGAAACAAAAGAACCAAGCAATAAACCGGAGCATATACTAGACATTGAAATACTACCGGTGAAGCCTTGGTGTTTATGGCTAGTATGCTCAATAACAAAGGAAATAGAGCCGGTCAAAACTCCCCCCATTGATAATCCTTGTAGAATTCGTACACAAATCATTAATATAGTCGCTGTTATACCGATAGTATAGTAAGTTGGTAATATTCCTATTAATACGGTTGGGGCAGACATGCAAAATAACGCGCTAGTTAAGGCTACTTTGCGTCCAAATCTATCACCGATAACACCAAAAAATATGCCGCCCAACGGTCTTGCCAAATAACCTATAGCAAATACTAAAAAAACTTGCAGTAAAGAAGTATTAGCATCATCATTTGGAAAAAATTTTGTTCCTATTATGGGTGCAAAATAACCGAATAATACATAATCATACCATTCAAAAGTGTTAGCGATACCGCTTGAAAATACTAGTTTACTGCGATTCATGTTTTCTATTCATAGCTTTTTTTTCGGAATATATTATAAACAAGGTGGTAGGAATTATTATTACTGCTCCATGAAGTGTGCTTTTATCAGGAAATTCGTTAAATATGAAATATGCCGCTATTACCGAAATCACCAGCTCTAAATATCTATAAGGAGCGGTAGCGGTTGCATCTACCATAGAAAAAGCTTTAAGCAGGAAGAATAATATTAAGCTTCCGCTACTACCGAGTACAAACAATAAAGCTAATTCAAAACTACTAGGAGTTAGCCAATACTGCGATGCTACAGGTAACGACACTATAGCAGTTACTATTGCCGAATAAAATAGCATGCTAATCATCGATTCTTTTATTACGAATTTTTTATTAATAATATCAAGCATAGCAAATGAAATAGCGGCTAATACAAAATACAAAATTTCTGGGTTAAAATCCTCGGCATGCGGTTTAAGAGTAACAACAAGTCCTATAAATCCTACTACGGTAACTACCCATCTTGGCCAAATAATATTTTCGTTCAGAAAAAATACGGCAAGTATTAAAGTAAATAAAGGAATAGAAAAACTTACGACTGTTGCAGTAGTAACGGGAGCTATGGTAAGACCGTAAGTCCAAGAAGTCATACCGAAAAATAATAATAACCCTCTTAATATATGTACAAAAGGACGACTTGTTTTTAAAGTATTTTTACCATAATAAACAACAAAAGGTAGTAAAACTATGCTACTGAAAAAGAAGCGGAAAAAAGCTACTTCAAAGCTATGTAAACGAGTCCCAAGATATTTAGATATTACATCATTGGCACTACTACTTACTAAACTAAGTAAAAACCAACCTATACCGGTTAAATATGTTTTTAATGCATCATTCATTAATATGCTCCAATAATTTCTATAATTTTACTTAAATGTCTTGACTTTTAGCATAAAAGAATTCTATCTTTTATGACAATGGTATAAATATATAAACAAAAATTTTATATAATAATACGGTAATCAATTTTAAGCAAGTAAAGGTTATAATTATATGTTAAGAATAGTGAAAAAATTAGGGATAATTTTGTTTGTATCCACCATAAGTATTAATAGTTTTGCTAAAAGCATGTATGATGATGTAGACTCTGCTTCTGACTATGATAGTACACCGTATTACGAAAACGAAGGCAGTTTAGTTTTCAAGATGCGTCTAGGAGGTGTTGTTTCAAGTGCTAAGCAAAAAGGATTACCTACTCCTACCTCTCCTCAACCTGTTTCAGTAGGAGAAATGGCAAAAAACGGTTATGGAGGTGATGCGTCCACTACTATATTCTTTAATAATTATTTAGCTACTGAATTATCACTTGGCTTTAATGTTTTACGCACTAAATATACATCCCTTGCAGCCGTTGCTCATAATTATGGCGTTGATAATGTTAAACTAGGAAAAAACAAACCTATTTATATGATTCCTGCAACAGTTACCGGACAATTTCATATAGCTCCTTACGGTGGAATAAGACCATATATAGGTATAGGTTATCACGGTTCTTATATGCTTACTCAAGCTACCGGTCTTAAAATTAGAAACGGACACGGTGCCGTAGGACAAATAGGTGTAGATTTTTATGCTAAAGACGATACTTTAATCAATATTGACGTAAGACAATTTTTCTTAAATCCTAAACTTGAGTATAAACCGAATTTAGTAGGTAATAAAACCATGACCTCTAAAGTTAAACTTAATCCTTTAATAGTTTCTATAGGTATAGGATTTACTTTTTAGCCTTGTTGCATGGTTCTTGAAGCGTATTTGTCATCCCGCGACTTGATATCGCGGGATCCAGTTTTTTTATTTTTTTTGGATACCGTGGTCAAGCCGCGGTATGACACTAAATAGCTAATAATATAAACATACATTCACCTATGTCCCTACAAATTATCCAGTTATTATACTTAGTTGCGGCTGTTTGCTTTATTCTATCACTCAAATTCTTATCCTCACAGAAACAAGCACGTTTAGGCAGTACCATAGGTATTTTAGGGATGGCGATAGCAGTCATCGTTACTTTTTTCCTACCGGATTTTACTCATAAATTACCCATTATAGCAACCATATTATTAGGTGCTGTAATCGGCGGAATTATCGCACTTAAAATCTCCATGACGGCAATGCCTCAATTAGTAGCGGGATTTCACTCTTTTGTCGGTCTTGCTGCGGTATTTGTAGCTTATGCTACAGTACTTGCTCCTGAAAATTTTTCTATAGGAATAGCAGGAAGTTTACCGATTAATGCATTAATAGAAATATCAGTAGGCGTCTCTATCGGTGCTTTAACTTTTAGCGGTTCGATTATAGCTTTTCTAAAACTACAAGGCTTAATGAAAAGTAGCCCGTTAAAATTCTACGGTCAGCAATATATATGCTTATTAACGGCAATAATATTGGTTATTCTAGTAATATCGTTTATTCGTTCAGAGAATATATTTTTATTTAATCTAATAGTCTTTTTATCACTGTTAATCGGAGTATTACTAATAATACCGGTAGGCGGTGCAGATATGCCTGTTATAGTCTCAATGCTAAATTCTTATTCAGGTTTTGCGGCAGCAGGTATAGGCTTTACGCTTAGCAATAGCCTACTTATTATTACTGGAGCATTAGTCGGTAGTAGCGGAGCTATACTTAGCTATATAATGTGCAAAGCGATGAATCGCTCATTAATTAAGGTTATTTTTGGGGCGTTTTTGCCTGCACCTACTGGAATTAACAAGGATATAGACGACGATAAAATAGCAAAAACAAGCTGCCCTGAAGATGCGGCACATTTACTACTTAATACATCATCGGTGATAATTGTTCCCGGTTACGGTATGGCAGTAGCCCAATCTCAGCATATCATAAAAGAGATGGTTGATATATTAGAACGTTCAGATATTAATGTACGTTTTGCCGTACATCCGGTAGCAGGTAGAATGCCGGGGCATATGAATGTTTTACTTGCAGAAGCTAATATAGATTATGAGAAAGTACTTGAGCTTGAAGAAATTAATAGAGATTTCGCTACCACTGACGTAGTGCTTGTGATTGGTGCAAATGACGTAACTAATCCTGCTGCTAAAAATGATCCAAACAGTCCAATTTACGGTATGCCGGTACTCGATGTCGAAAAAGCACGTACGATTTTGTTTATTAAACGTTCTATGGCATCAGGATATGCAGGTATAAAAAATGCGCTATTTTATCACGATAATACTTTTATGTTATTCGGCGATGCTAAGAAAGTAGTTGAGGAGATAGTTAAGTTTCTAAATGAAGATTGACTTAAATAACTCTATTTGTTATAACTTCTTAAATTAAGCCAAAAAACAATTATCATGAATTCGCAAAAAACATTACCGCTTCTGCCAAAAGCCACGGCTATATGGTTAATTGAAAATACTTCTTTAACTTTTAAACAAATTGCCGATTTTTGCGGTATTCATGAATTTGAAATAAAAGGTATGGCTGACGGTGAAGTAGCACAATCTATAAAAGGTTTAAATCCAATTGCAAACGGTCAGTTAACTTTAGAGGAAATTGAGCGTTGCAGTAAAGATCCTAATGCTAATTTACAAATTTCATATAGCCCTGTTTATGAATTGATGAAAAATCAGAAAAAAAAACGTGCTAAATACACTCCTATAGCAAGACGTCAAGATAAACCGGATGCTATATATTGGTTATTGTCTAATTATCCGAACATCCAAGACCATCAAATAATTAAATTAATAGGTACTACTAAAATTACTATAGATGCTATTAGAACCCGTAGCCATTGGAATATGAATTCTATTCGTCCTCGTGATCCCGTATTACTGGGGATCTGTAGTCAAATAGACCTAAATAAAATAGTAGAAAGCCTAAAGCCTCCACAAAATCCTACAAAAGAATCATAAAATTATACTAACTGCTATCCTGCGAAAAGCTTGCTTACGTGAATTATTTTTGATTGTTACCCCGCCTTGATCAGCGTTATTGCGTGGCTCGTTTATGTCATTCCTGTATAGTCAGAACATTGCTGGATGGACCGGTAAAATCCACTATGTCACCCCGTGGCTTGACCCACGGGATCCAAAAAAAATCTAAAATACTATTAATAGTATTTTAAGCTAGATTCCGTGGTCAAGCCACGGAATGACAACGGATGCGTTTTTCAATCCACACTGACAATACTTTTCTCACAAACGGATTTTTTTATGGATTAGAAAAGTGATTATTGCCTAATAAATCGTTTATCGCTAGGTAAAGTATAACTTTTATCGGTAGAACGATAGGGACAAATATCAATTCCTCCACGCCTAGCATATACTATATAAATAGAAAGAAAATCAGGACTTATAGCATTTTTAATATCTGTAAAAATACGCTCAGCACACTGCTCTGCAAACTCATTACAATTTCTAAAAGATATTAAATATTTCAGAAAAGAATCATATTTTAACTTTTTTCCTTTATATTTTATAACGATTGTACCCCAATCCGGTTGACCGGTTACTAGGCAATTTGATTTGAGTAAATTAGAATTAATCTCTTCTTCTACCAAAACATCTTCATACTCAATTAAACTATTATCGGGTGCACCGTAATTATTGCATACTATATCTAAATCATCGATATTTTTACCGCTTGGAACACCAAATTCTACTTTTGTATTTATAGGAAATATACGTCCTGTTACTTTAGCGTGTGTAACATTACTTAGATCCTGCAAGATAATTCTTTCTAGTTCTTTTACTGATTCAACAACAAAGTTATTAAAAGAATTTAGATATAATTTAAATGATTTTGATTCTACTATATTTTCAGAATCCGTCGGTATATAAAAAGTGCCTACTCCAACCCATGGCTTACCGTTCTTATTAAGACAAGATAGTTCATATGTATTCCAAACATCTACACCGTAAAACGGAAGATTATTACTATTTATTCCAAGTTCGTTTCGATTATTTATACGTGGAATTTTAAATAATAAAGTCACATCATAACTATCTTTATAAGTACTTTTTTTACCAAGTAAAGAAGTAGATAAAGGCATTAATTATGCTCCTTGTGCTAAAATTTCTTTTTGTTGTAACTCATCATATTCTTTTAGCATATAACCACGTCCCCATACTGTGTCGATATAATCTCTACCACCGGCAGCATCACTTAACTTTTTACGAAGTTTACAAATAAATACGTCAATAATTTTCATTTCTGGTTCATCAACACTACTATATAAGTGATTTAAGAACATTTCTTTAGTTAAGATAGTTCCTCTTCGGAGTATTAATAGCTCTAAAATAGCATATTCTTTGTTCGTCAAATGTACTTTTTTGCCGTCAACTTCTACACTTCTAGTATCTAGGTTTATGCTAACCTTATCAAACCTAAATACTGATGCTGCATGACCTTTAGAACGTCTAACTATAGCTTTAATTCTAGCAATTAATTCCTCTCTTACAAACGGCTTGGTTAGATAATCATCGGCTCCGGAAGAGAAACCAGTAATCTTTTGATACGTATCCGTTAAGCTAGATAAAATTAAGATTGGGGTTTTTATTTTTGCAGCACGCAATCTTAGTAATATCTCAAAACCATTAATATCCGGTAACATAAGGTCTAAGATTACTAGATCATAACCACCAACTTTACCAAGTCTTAAACCTTCTACACCAACTGAAGCTTTATCGCAAACTATCCCTTCTGAAGCTAAAGTTAGTTCAATTAAGTTAGCCATTTCCGGCTCGCCTTCAATTAACAAAACTTTCATTATTTTTCTCCATAAAATTCAATTTTTATATTGTGCTATAATTTAATTACAGTTAATTATTTATTAAATAATTAACTGATTTTCTTAGTTTTGATGCTCTGACATTTTCTTATGATATAAGGCACCAAAATCTATAGGATCAATCATTAAAGGCTGGAATCCTGCATCTTGAGTACAGCTAGCTATAATTTTTCTGGCAAATGGAAATATCATTGCCGGACAATGAACGGATAATAAAACCGGATGTTGTTCAGAATCAATATTAATTAAATTAAATACTCCAGCATATTTTAATTCTATCTGAAATAATTTATATTTCTCATTTCTTGCAATTGCCTCGATATTTAACTCTACTTCATAGAAATTTTCTTCCGATAAATTAGTAATATTTATATCTAGAGATAAATCAATTTGAGGGCGTTGATCCAAAGCCGCAAGAGAAGACGGGGCAGAAGGGTTCTCAAGAGATAAATCTTTTATATATTGTGCATTAACGGAAATATGCGGCATTGTCTCATTAGTATCGGTGTTTATTGTACTCATAAAAATCCTTATTAAAAATTTAATATAATTTTCTACATAAAAAAGTTATGTTAGCGGTAAAGTTACGCCTACTTGTTTCATATATTTTCCTTGGCGATCGGCATATGAAGTATCACAAATTTGATCACTCTTTAAAAATAAAAACTGACAAGCTCCTTCATTTGCATATATTTTAGCAGGTAATGGAGTAGTATTAGAAAACTCTAAAGTTACATGTCCTTCCCACTCCGGTTCTAACGGAGTCACATTTACTATTATACCGCATCTTGCATAAGTAGACTTGCCGACACAAATAACTAATACATCACGCGGTATTTTAAAATATTCTATAGTTCTGCCAAGGGCAAAGCTATTAGGTGGGATAATACACACATCTACTTCTCTATCAACTAAATTATATTCACTGAAATTTTTTGGATCAACCGTAGTAGAATTTATATTGGTGAATATTTTAAATTCATTAGATACTCTAGCATCATAGCCGTAAGAAGATAAGCCGTAAGAAATAATCTTTTCTTTATTATGCACTCTTACCTGCTTTTCCGCAAAGGGCCTTATCATACTGTGATTTATAACAGCTTCTTTTATCCACTTATCTGACATTATAGCCATAATCAAAACTTGATTTAATTAATAAACTAATGATTATAACTCATAATTATTTACAATACAAAATTTTTCTTTAAAACTATAAGTCTGAGACTACTTGAATAATGATAGTGATAATAATACAACATTATATATTTAAAATTAAATTATTACAAATTAAAATAGTTTTTTATTGTCAATTCTGAACGGTATTATTATATTATAGCATAGTGGATTTATATTTATTAATACTAAAAATTTACTTTGTATAGTAAATTTTATTTAAGTTTATAGGAGCTTTATTAAAGTGAAAAAATTATTATTAGCTGCAAGTATTATTTGCCTTGCATCAGCTGGTCTTGCCGAAGAAAATCCAACACCTGTTATTTCTAATTCTGATACTGAAATAAAATTAGAAGGATTCTATTTATTTGAAAACGGTTATATTAAACAGGATCATTTAATTTTATTTGATAAAAATGTAACTGATAACAGGAAAAAGCTAGGGTTTTACACGGAAGCAGCGTTTGCGGCCATTATTGCTAAAACTATCAATGATGTAATAGCAGGTGCTAAAATAGTGCTTCAGCCTACTACAAGAGCAAAAACCTCTACAAGTTATAATGGATCACATATATTTATTGAAACTAGTTACGGTAAAGTAGAACTAGGCTCTCCTGCTGATGCAAGCGCTAAGTTGCGTATTACCGGTAGTCAAGTAACTGCAGGTACCGGAGGATGGTCTAGGTATGCTCTACTTGACGGTCAATATATGCGATATAATGGTTTAAAATCGGATTTTGATACTAATGCTAGCTTTTATCTTGAGTCATACTCTAATTCTTTTGATCAAATCAATGATAAAGCTGAGAGAGCTAGAAGATTGAATTTTTTCACGCCTAAAATGAAAGGCTTCCAAGCCGGAGTTTCTTATACTCCCGATACTGCTAATACAGGCGGTAATAGAGATATAAATAATTTAACGCTTGCAAGCTCAGGCAGAAATGGAGTTAGTGTTTCTAAAACCGGAATAAAGACGGTTAAATTAGAGAATAACGAAACCATGACTATTAATCAGAATATTAGGGATGCTTTTTCTGCCGGCTTAACTTATGAACATGAAATTAGCGAAGATGCAGACTTAAAACTATCTGTCACCGGAGAATACGGTAAACCTGCTCGTCGTCTTATTCATGCTAAAATGGACGGAACTACAATTCAAGTGCTTAATACCTATAAACTTTCTAATTTAAAAGCATATAATCTTGGAGCTGTATTTACTTACGGTAATTTCTCTTGTGGTGCTTCTTACGGTAATTTAGGTAAAAGCTTAACCGCTAAGGAATATTATAAAGTCGGTCGTGATACCTATTATTACAATGGAGCAGTTGCTTATGGACAAGGACCTATAAAAACAAGTCTTGAATATCTTAAAACTTCAAGATATAAAAACACCGTTGATGCTGTAAGCCTCGCTACTGAATATAAGATCATGCCTGGTTTATTACCATATGCTGAAATTTCTCATTTCCAAGCTAAAGGTAAACCTGTATATTACCCTGAAGCACCTAGTAAAACAACACGAGGTACTGTTGGTCTTATAGGTACAAAACTTAAGTTTTAATTATTTACAAATTAATTGCCATCACTATTATAATCAAGGCTTAGAGTAATCTTATGCCTTGATTATTATATTTTTTTTTAATTGAACTATCAATAAACTTTATAGTTCCGTCGTTGTAATAATCTTGTTTTCTCTTCTGTTAAATCTTTAAACCATTCTATTAGCTTACAGTGCTCTAATTCTTGTCAAATTATGCTTAGCTTTTGTACTTCAAGTACCGGCCCAAACCTTGAAAAATTTATGCTATACTGCCTTTTGATTAAATAAAATTATATATTTTACTTTTTTTATTTTTAGATATTGATTTTCTCTGATTACCATATATTGTGACACAAGCACAATATATGGTAATCATGTGATATATGATTTTTATTATTTTAAAACAGGAGTAACACTATGAATCATGCTCAATTTACAAGCTCAGGATATTTCTTTGTAAATGGATTAAAAGCAGTTACAAGATATGCAACCGCTTCTAAATTTTTGTTTCTAGTTCCAACTTAAAAAATATTTACAATATTACATGCTTTAAATATTCAGAAAGTCTATACAAAAGACAGGGATTTTGAGGCAGCATTGAAGTTTTTTAATATGCAACAGGATAATTCTCTAAAGATATGTAACTCAGAACATCGAAAACCAGCATCAGAGGACAATGAAAATCTTTTCCCTCCTATATTAATATGATGAAAATCTATTATTTTTTGGGAAGCCCATAGGAGGTAATTTACCGGTGCTACCTCTTTTGCCTAAAAATGCAACAATGTTTTTCTCACGTTTTACTTTTCCATTGTTATTCCAAACTAAGCCGTCTTCTTTATTGAATATTTTAATATCTAGAAGCTTAGCATTCTTAAATTTTTGCAGCGTTACACCTTGCCCTTTTTTCATTTCAGGTATTTCATCTATATTAAATACCAGTAATTTACGACTTTCACCGATACAAGCAATACTATCACCGTTTACAGGTAAACAAGCTATACATACATGACCATCCGGTACATTCATAATTTGCTTTCCTGTTTTTGTTTGAGCCATTACTTCATTTGAATTAACTAAAAACCCCTTACCTACACTACTTGCAAGTAATAAAAGCTGATCAGGTTTATAGACTAAAATATTCGTAATATCGTTATTACCTATATCCACAAGTAGTTTTATAGATTCCCCTGTTCCTTTACCTTTGGAAATATTATCGGCAAGCAAAGTAAAAAATCTGCCTTCTGAACTAACTATTAATATTTTATCAGTCGTGTAAGCTTCTAAAATAAATTTTTCTGCATCACCTTCTTTATATTTGATAGTCGATAAATCGGTGTTATGACCTTTTAACGAACGCACCCACCCCATTTTTGAGCAGATAATAGTAATCGGCTCTTTAGTAATGAAAGCCGTTATATCAACTACTTGATTCGTAAGCGTTACTTCCTCAAAGCTTGTACGCCTTGCTCCTATTACCGTATTTAATCCAAATTTCGTTTGTACTGTTTTGATTTCTTTTTTAACTATTTTCCATAGTTCTTTAGGATTATTTAGAATTTCTTCTAATATAGCTTGTTGCTTCTGCAAATTACTATGCTCATTAATAATTTCCTGCTCTTCAAGCTTGCGAAGCGAGCGAAGACGGGTATTTAATATCGCTTCTACTTGTATTTCGGTTAGTTTAAACCGCTCCATCATTATCGCTTTTGGCTCATCTTCTTCACGAATAATTTTAATTATCTCATCAAGATTTAGATAAGCTATCCTAAGCCCTTTTAGAATTTCTAAACGATGCTTGATTTTGTTTAAAAGATAAGTTGATCTGCGAGTAACAATATTTTGTCTATGATATAAAAACTCTTGTAAAATCTCTAAAATATTCATTACTCTCGGCACGTTATTACTGCCGATCACATTCATATTTAACTGAATGCGGCTTTCTAAATTCGTTAGCTTGAATAGAGATTCCATAACTATTTGCGGATCACATCCCCGATCTCTCGGCTCTATAACCAACCTTATAATGTCTGTTGATTCATCTCTAATATTGCTAACAAGGGGAATTTTTTTATCCTTTAGTAATATTGCTATTTGTTCTATAAGTTTTGATTTCTGAACCTGATAAGGTATCTCGGTTACGACTATCTGATATGTACCGTAACTTAGCTCCTCTTTTTCCCATCTGCTTCTTACTCTAAGACTACCGCGTCCAGTAGTATATGCAGCATTAATAACTTCAGCTTTATCAATAATTATGCCGCCGGTCGGGAAATCAGGACCTTTGACAAAGTTCATTATATCGTTAATTTCAGCTTTCGGATGGTTGATTAAATGTATTAGAGCATCACAAAGCTCATGTAAATTATGCGGCGGTATATTGGTTGCCATACCGACTGCTATCCCTTCAGAACCATTAGCTAGTAAATTCGGAAAACTTGCCGGCATTATTACCGGTTCTAAATCGGAACCATCATAAGTAGGGCGAAAATCTACCGTATCTTTATCGATGTCCTCCATTAATAACGTACATATGTCCGTCATACGTGATTCGGTATAACGCATAGCTGCTGCATTATCACCGTCGATAGAGCCGAAATTACCCTGCCCATCAATTAAAGGATAACGCAACGAAAAATGCTGAGCAAGACGTACCAAGGTATCATACACTGCCACATCACCGTGCGGGTGGTATTTACCTATTACGTCACCGACCACCCTCGCACATTTCTTATAGCCGGAATTCGGCTCAAGCCTTAACTGTAGCATTGCATATAATAACCTACGATGTACAGGCTTGAGTCCGTCACGTACGTCAGGAAGCGAACGTGACATAATTGTTGATAACGCATAAGCAAGATAACGCTCTGATAATGCATGACCAAAGTCAATATTTTCTACTTTAGCTTCTTTCATAAGTTATTTAGTTTTTATTTATAGTCGTTGTTGCGTGGTTCTCTATGTCATTCCTGCGAAAGCAGGAATCCAGAAAAAAAGTATAAACACAGCAAATTCTTAAAATTAAAAGCTCGATTTATCTCGCTTTATGATGGATTTCTGCTTTCGCAGGAATGACATAAGAGTATACAAATATCACTTCAACACACAACTCTGCTTATTATAAGCTAATTTCTTACAAACCGCTTTAGCTTGACTAAGACTACCATAATCACCGGCTAAGATTAAATAGAAAAATTTGCCGTCGTCATATTTAACTTTTTTGGTTGTGATAACAACATTTTTAAGAATTTTCGGGAATTGCTTTTTTATTCTTTCCCCTTCTTTCATTGCTTCTGCTTCAGATTTTACCGAACCTAGTTGTACTTTATAACTTTCATTATTTTTACAATTTTTAGCATTACTAACCTTATCTTTACTTCCTTTTTCAAGCTTTATTATATTTAAATCCGTTTCATTTTTGGCGTTATTATTTGGCTCTATTAATGCAATAAGGTTAGATATTTCATCAAAAGATTCATCGCTTTGACTTTGGTTGCGAGAATCTATACTCATAGGTTTCTCAGGGTCAGGAAGCAATTTTACGGTTTTAATATTTGTATCTTTAGCAATAAGATTTTCATATATCGTACTATGTACTGCGGCTATTTGGTTATTTTCTATTATAGACGGTTTTATTTTTGTAGGCAGCTCATCAGGATAAATAGTAATTACCGGCTTGCTATTCTGATAATATTGATAACCAAAATAAATAGCGGACATACATACTAAAAATACTAGAAATATTTTAATAAAAATATTATTGATCATATTTAGTAATTTGATAATAGAAAAACGTCATTGCGAGGAAAAATTGTAAGTTTTGACGAAGCACTCTCAGGAGTATTATTTCATGAGATTGCCACGCAGCCTACAGCTGCTCACAATGACGACTCGGTATACACATGAGCAATACCTCCTTGCAATGACGATGAAAACCTAACTACATTTTGTTCATTGGTTCTACACCTATCACTTCGAGACCGCTAGCTATAACTTTCTGTATGGCACTTGCAAGAGCAAGGCGTGCTAGAGTTAATTCTTTATTGCTCTCAATTACAAATCTATAATCGCTATTTTCTTTACCGAAATTCCACATAGAATGAAATTTTGAGGCTAAATTTATTAAATAAAATGCGATGCGATGCGGTTCAAAATATTTTGCAGATGCTTCTAATGTTTTTGTCCAGCTAGCCAAAAGCTTTATAATCTCAATTTCTTCTTCAGAGGATAATAAAGATAAATCATACTTACCTGATTCAAAGTTATTATAAGATTCAGGCATTAATTCTCTAGCTTTTGATAAAATAGATATCGTTCTCACATGTGCATATTGTACATAAAAGATAGGATTTTCTCTTGATTGTTCTTTCACTTTTACCAAATCAAAATCAAGTGGCTTATCATTTTGTCTAGTCAACATCATAAATCTTATGATATCTTTCCCCACCTCATGATTTACGTCTTGCACACTAGCAAAGCTCCCAAGACGTTTTGACATTTTAACCGGCACACCGTTTTCAACGAAATTGACCAATTGACAAATTTTAACGTCCACTTTAACCTGCTCCTTACCTAAAGCTTTAACTATTGCCTCAATTCTTTTAACATATCCACTATGATCGGCACCAAGTACATAAATTAAGTGATTCGCTCCCCGCTCTATTTTATCCTTAGCATATGCAAGATCAGAAGCAAAATAAGACCAACTTCCATCAGCTTTTTCTATAGGACGATCTTGACTATCACCGTACTTAGTAGATTTAAATAATTTTTGAACTCTATTATCCCACTCTTCGTGAATTTTACCTTTAGGGGCAGGTAACGTACCTTCATAAATTAGCCCCATACGCTCCAGTAGTTTAACTGTTTCCTCTATCTCACCTTTATCATGCAATGATTGCTCAGAGAAAAATATATCATGTTTAATCCCTAAATCTGCTAAATCTTTTCTATTTAAATCAAGCATTTTTTCTACGGCAAAACTTTTAATTATTTTGAACCTTTCAGCATAATTCATCGTTAATAATTTATTGCCGTATTCTTTCGCTAAAATTTGCCCAAGCGGAATTAAATACTCTCCCGGATATAACCCGGCAGGGATAGTAATTTGCTCACCTAAAGCCTCTTTATAACGTAATAATACCGTACTAACTAAATCATTTATTTGTGAGCCTGCATCATTAACATAATATTCTTTTGTAACGGAATAACTTACCTTTTGCAAAATCCTTGCTAGCACATCACCATATACCGCACCCCTAGCATGCCCTATATGCATTGGACCGGTGGGATTTGCCGAAACATACTCGATGTTAATATTTCTGCTTTTATCTATATCAATTTCAAAAAACTTTTCTTCATGCTGTAAAATATCCTTTATTGATGCCTGCCAACTATCAGCTTTTATAGTAAAATTAATAAAGCCCGGTCCTGCTATTTCTATACTTGCAATATAAGGTAATGTTATAAGGACTTCTTTAAATTTTAAAGCCACTTCCCGAGGAGCAATACTTTCTTTAGCTGCAATAATCATTGCAATATTACTTGATAAATCACCGTTAAAACTATCTTTCGGTATTTCAATAGTAGCAGTATTTGCTATTTCTTGATTATTATATAATTGCCTGCTTGCCACAATTATATCTTGTTTCAATTGATTAAATATATTCATAATTATTAAATGTTATTAAAATTCAGCGAATAGAATTCTTACAAACGCTTGCTAATAAGGAGGAATTTGTAGGAGACACAGAACGCAGCACCGCAGCGTACACTTTAGTACGTGAGGATGCGAGTACCGGAGCGACGCACAAATTACCCTTAGAAGCAAGTTATGTAGGAAGTCGAGCAGAGCTGATTATATTCCTGAATGGCAAAACGGTCAGTCATCCCTGCTATATAATCAGCAACAACTCTAGCTTTACTATATGTTTCATTAGAGTCTATTAGCATTTTCCAATTAACCGGCAATAAATTAATATCATCCATATAAACCTTAAACAGCCCTTGTACGATTTTAGTACATTTAAGGCTGATGGCCGTAATTTTATTACTTTTATAAACTCGCTCATGAAGAAACTTCTTAGTTTCTTTAATATTTTTATTAGTTTTTTCCGTAAAATCCACTATCTGATAATTTAAGTTACGTATCTCATCTATGTTAGTAATTTTTTCTTTATTTAAATTTTCTTTTGTTTGCCATAATAAATCGGTAATTAACTCATGTATTAGCTTACGTACTACCTCATAAATCAGACATGAGGAACTAATATTTTTAAATTTTGACTTGAGTTCAACAATATGTTGATCAATATATTTAAGTTCAGCAAGACTATGAAAATCGATAATTTTAGCACCGATACTATCTTCCAAATCATGCGAAATATAGCTAATATCATCGGCAAGAGCTGCTATTTGAGCCTCTGCTGATGCATAGGTACTAAGTTCTAAATCATTTTGCTTATTATACTCTGCTATATATTCATTTATCTCGCCTAGTATAGGACCGTTATGTTTTACTATTCCTTCTAAAACTTCCCATGTTAAATTTACTCCATTATAAGCCGCATATCTTTTTTCAAGTAATGTTAGTATCTTTAAAGATTGAGCATTATGAGAAAAGCCGTTATACTCTCTCATACATTCATTTAAAGCCCGCTCTCCCGCATGACCGAAAGGCGTATGCCCAAGATCATGAGCAAGTGCTATTGTCTCAGCTAAATCATTTGATAAATTTAAAGTACTAGCGACCGAACGTGCAACAGTCGAAACCTCTAGAGAATGAGTTAGCCTATTTCTGTAATGATCTCCCTCGTGATTAATAAAAACTTGAGTTTTATATTGCAAACGCCTAAATGCATTAGTATGTATAATGCGATCACGATCACGTTCAAACTCGTTTCTATAAGAGGTCGGGATTTCCTTATATAATCTTCCCCTACTTTTAAGAGGATCAGAAGCGTATGAAGCAAGCATCGTTATCCTTTATTTTGAAAGACGTTGTTGTGGTTCTAACTTTTTTTCGTCATTGCGAGGAAATTGCATAGCAATTGACGAAGCAATCTCAAGAGTTTGTTATTATTTCATGAGATTACCACGCAGCCTACGGCTGCTCGCAATGCCGATTGGGTATCCACACAACAAAGCCAACTTGAAAAATATCAAGATATACTATATAATTTATGAGACTTTTACAAGGTAATTTTAAGTGACGATAACAATTACGGATAGAGCTTTTGAACGGGTTTGCGAGTTAGTAAAGCTAGAAAAAGATAAGAATTTAGTACTGCGAGTTTCGGTTGATAGCGGCGGTTGCTCAGGACTTATGTATAATTACGAACTAGTCTCAAAAGATAATATAGAGCAAGATGATTATGTCATTACTAAACTTGATAATGCTACAATTATTATTGATCCTATCTCTCAAAAATTTATGCTAGATTGCACTCTTGATTTTATAGAAGAACTAGGCAGTTCATATTTCAACGTTAGTAATCCGCAAGCTAAAGCAAAATGCGGCTGCGGTAATTCTTTCTCGGTGTAAATGCAAGTATTGCGAGTGGCATTGTTATTAGAATGCCGATGTCATTCCTGCAACAGCAGCAATGACATCGCAACGTCAAACTTTTAATGTTAATCATTAAGTTGCATAGTTGCTCCACCTACCTCAACTTCGTCATTATTATCATAAGGAGGACGCTCTACTTCATTACTATTAACGTTATTATCTTTATCTTCTTCGTTATCTGAAACATTACTATCTAATGTTAATATAAACATGTTGTTCTTGGACTTGTTGAGAGCTATTAAACTTTGTTTTAATGTTTCAGCTTGAGATTTTCTTAAATTTAGTCCTTGTCCTTTACATTGCTCCGTAGAGAGAATTTTAAGGCCTTGAGATTGTCTTATTAAATCATCGCATATCAAAACTCCGTAGTCCTAAGTATTTCCTTCTTCTTGTTGTTGAGTTTTTAAATCCATTATTTCTGCATCAGAGCAAACCTCGGTAATAAGTTTTACTAAGTCAGGACGATCATTTAACGATCTGCCCATAAGATAATATTTACTTATAAGGATCATTATAAGTAAATATTATCTTATTTGTATCATTATCTCATATTTACCCAATGCCTATGTCCTGTATTAATTGGCATTTGTTTACTTCTTGTTGATTATTAGTCAATTGCTCATTTTGATTTTGTTGTACTTCTGGCCACTCCTTGGCTTGCAGCTCCGGCAGTGAAACAAAATCATTTATTATAGTCTGTGTATCACTTAAAAATTTTGTTCTGTCAGCCTCTTTAGTAACTATACTCAGATCTTCCATCTTACCTTTGTCAAGCATTGAGCGTATAAAAGCAGTATTTTCCTCCATCTCCGTACTATAAACTTTATGAACTTTTAACAATAATTTTTGTTCTTCCTGAGGGCTAGCTATACTTAGCAGCCTTTAAATATTCAAAAGCAGCTAGCGGTATTAAATTTAATTTAAATAAAAATTCTTCTAAAGATATATAAAGATCTTTTTTTAAAGATAGATACTTCTCTACTTCTTTTTTATTCTTAGGGACGTTAAAAATTTCTCTAAGAATAAAACTACACTCTTCTATCGGGTCTATACTTAAACTTACCTTGAAATATTTTATTGCTTCAAGAAGCAATTTAATTACTATTTCGCTTTTATTTTCGTCCTTATAGAATCTCCCTAAATTTAAAATAATCCACCTATTTTTTTACAAATATTGCTAAAAATGTACGGAATTGTATCATGGTTATAGAGAAAGTTAAAATCTTTCTCAATTTCCAGAGTACTAATATATTCTCTTATTGCTCTAAACCAATCTAATTCCGATTTACTATTTTCATAGATCATACCTAAATAATAATGAGCATTGGCTTTTATTTCATTTATAGATATAATAATATGCTCAGCTTGCGATCCCGTAAGTTTATCAAGCCATTCTAATGCTTCTTTATAATATTTTTTTTGTTCTTTATTAGATTCTACATTATCGGTTACTTGATAAGGTTTTAATTTTATATTATTATTTACTCCGTCAAAAAATCATTTATATTTTTCTGTTTAGGACTACCAAGCAGTGTACTGCCAACTGCTTTTATTTGATTCCATATAATAATTATACCTATAAATTATTTGCATTTATACAAATAAAAACATTTTTGATCTATAAGCTGAATAAATCAATATTAATACTATTTAAAAAAATTCTAAATAAGCAAATTTACAACAAAGATTTAAAGGCGAATTTGTGAAATTCTAACGATAAGAAAGTTCTATTTTTTTATATTGTAAAAAATTATTACTTCTATTTTAAAATTGAATTAATAGGGGATATTTATATATATTTTGAAAGGTAAAATTTGAAGTTATTTTTCTTTTGTAATTTTATCATATTTTTTTAGTTTGATAAGAATAGACTCTAGATTATCCAACTTCATCATACATGGACCATCGCTTGGAGCGTTATCGGGGTCTTGATGTACTTCCATATACATACCGGCAATACCTACAGAAGTTGCTGCCTTTGCAAGTAACTCTACATATTTTCTTTCTCCGCCGGTACTGCCTCCTAGCCCGCCCGGTTGCTGAACGGAATGTGTGGCATCAAAAACTACAGGTACATTTAACTCTGCCATTATTGCAAGACTACGCATATCAGATACCAAGTTATTATAGCCAAAACATGCTCCTCGCTCTGTAAATAATATATCCTTTACTCCAAAAGCTTCTAGTTTTGTTTGTACATTTTTCATATCCCACGGAGCTAGAAACTGTCCTTTTTTTACTTTTACTATTTTACCTGTTTTTGCTGCAGCTTGAAGCAAGTCGGTTTGTCTACATAAAAATGCCGGAATTTGTAAAATATCTGCTACTTCGGCTGTTTCAGTACATTGACTCTCTGAATGAACATCAGTAACAATAGGGCAATCGAATTCAGATTTTACTTTTGATAAAATTTCTAAACCTTTCTCAATACCAACTCCTCTAATCCCATGTACGGAAGTTCTATTAGCTTTATCAAAAGAAGATTTATAAATAAATGGAATCTCAAGCTTGCTAGTTAATTTAACAAGTTTTTCTGCCATAAACAACGCATGATCTTTTCCTTCAATCTGACAAGGCCCTGTAATTAGAACAAACGGTAAATCATTTCCTATTTTGATATTGTTAAGTTTTACTACTTTTTGCATAATTCTTAGATTTAATCAATTGAACGAGGCACGGATTAGTGTTTCTCTGTTATATCAGGTACTGATTCATTTTCTATTAAGTCATTATTAATTATTAGTGTATAATATTTTTCTTTTATTGTCGTTAAATCATAACTACCATGATAATAACCTTCTAGGTTAATAATTTTTTTTAAATAAAAATTTACCTGCTCTGTTTCTAACGGTTCATCTATATTTTTTACAATAGATGACTTAATATTAATTAAATACGCTTTTATTTTTTTTAATTCTTTAATAATTATAAAAATATCATGCGGTTTTGTTACCAATATTCCTACAAACAAAATTAATAATATTTGCGTTAAAGACATATTTATATTAATTTCTTATGTTTATATTTTGGATTTAAAATACTTTCCCCGTTAGTACTTAGCATATATTCATGATAATCTTGATAATTTCCTTCAAACCATGTAGCATTATTTTCTTTATCATATGATATAATATGAGTGGTTATTCTATCTAAAAACCATCTATCATGACTAATCACTAATACACAACCTGCAAAATCTAAAATAGCATCTTCAAGTGCTCTTAACGTATCAATATCTAAATCATTAGACGGCTCATCTAATAATATAACATTTGCTCCTTCTTTTAGTAATTTTGCCAAATGTACTCTGTTACGTTCTCCACCTGAAAGTTGTCCAACTTTTTTTTGTTGATCACCGCCTCTAAAATTAAAAGCTGCACAATAAGCTCTACTTTTAATTATTCTATTACCAAGTTGTAATTCATCTAGACCTTCTGAAATTTCTTCCCATATAGTCTTATTATCATCTAAATGATCCCGTGATTGATCGACATAACCTAATTTTACCGTTTGACCAATTTTAATAGAACCACTATCTGGCATTATTTTACCTGTAATAATATTAAACAAAGTAGACTTACCTGCTCCATTCGGTCCAATAATTCCTACAATAGCTCCACGTGGAACTTTAAAACTAAAATCTGATAATAATATTTTATTATTAAATTTTTTAGCTATATGTTCTGCTTCAATAACAAAATCACCTAAACGAGGTCCGTTAGGTATAATTATTTGAGTAGGATCAGTTTTTTGTTCTTGTTGTTTATTTAATAACTCTTGATATGCTGTAATACGTGCTTTATTTTTTGATTGTCTAGCTTTTGGAGTCTGACGAATCCATTCAAGTTCACGATTCAATTGTTTTTTTCTATCATCGTCTTCTTTACTTTCTAAAGCTAATTTTTTTTGCTTCTGCTCAAGCCAAGAACTATAATTTGATTCCCACGGTATACAATTTCCACGATCTATTTCTAATATCCATTCTGTAACATTATCTAAAAAATAACGATCATGGGTAATTACTATTACAGTACCTTCATAATGCTTTAAATAATCCTCAAGCCAAGAAACTGATTCTGCATCCAAATGATTTGTAGGTTCATCAAGTAACAACATATCAGGTTTCTCTAAAAGCAATTTACATAAAGCCACTCTTCTTTTTTCTCCACCGGAAATTTTTGTAATATCTGCTTCTTTTGGTGGGCAACGTAAAGCAAGCATTGCGATCTCTATTTCACGTTCTAGATTCCATCCATCACAATTGTCTATTTTTTCTTGCAATTCTGCTTGTTTATCAAAAAGCTTTTGCATTTCTTCATCAGCGATTTCAGCAGCAAATTTGTTACTTATATAATTAAATTCATCAATAAGTTTTTTCTTTTCATGAAGACCTTCTATGATATTATCAAAAACATTTTTACTAGCATCAAGATACGGTTCTTGAGGTAAATATCCTACTTTTATACCAATTTTAGCTGTTGCTTTACCTTCAAACTCTTTATCAATACCTGCCATTATTTTTAATAAAGTCGATTTGCCTGCTCCATTTGGACCTATTATACCGATTTTAGCTTTTGGTAAAAATGATAAATTTGTTTCTTTTAAAATTCGTTTACCATTTATAATTTTGCTTAAACCAACCATTTCATAAACATATTGATATGACATAAATTACTTATTTCCTTATATTATTATTTTACACCGATATATATATTTACTACTGTATTGTATGAATTTATTGCTCTATGATCATATAATTCAAAATTAGACATTGTAATTTCTATCATTGTGTTTCTCGTTTAGATATTTATTTTAAGAAATAAAATGCTGTATATATACTTTAATTTTAGCAGCTTGAGGATTGTGTATACTGTTATACTTATAATTTTTCGTTCAAGCTTATTGATAATTTTTCCATATGCATTTTAATTTAATTTAAACAATATCAAGTCTAATTCTTCCAAATCTTTATAATGAAATATTAATTTTCCGCCTAATGGATAATTTTCTATTGTTATTTTTATACCAAATTTTTCTGATAAAGCTTTTACTAATAATTCTAGATCATTATCCGTAGCGTTGTCCTTTAAAAAACGCTTTCCTATTTTGTTATTATTGTTCGGAGATTTTGTATACTCATTTTTATACCATTGTCTTACTAGTTCTTCTGTTTGACGTACATTTAAATCATTATTTATAATATAATCGGCTATTACTTCTGCATGTTCATGATTTATTAAACACCGAGCTTGACCCATACTTAGTATATTTTCATTTACTTTATCTTGAATAGACTGCGGCAAATTATTAAGCCTTAATAAATTAGCTATATGACTACGACTTTTACCAAGCCTTTCAGCTAATTTTTCTGCCGTATAATTAAAATTTTCTATTAAATATTTAAAGCCACGAGCTTCTTCCATCACTGTTAAATCAGTTCTTTGTATGTTCTCAATTAATGCTATTTCCATACTCTCTCTAGCATCTAAATTTTTTATAATTACCGGTATCTCTAAAACTTTTGCTAATTTACATGCACGCCAGCGTCGCTCTCCTGCTATAATTTGGAAATTATTATCAACAATAATAGGCTGTAATAAACCATTATTCAATATAGAATCTGCTAATTCTTTTATTTTATCATATTCAAAGTTTTTTCTAGGCTGATTCTCGTTTGGTCTTATTTTATCAATATTTATTATTTGTACTATTTCTGATTCTATAGAAATAACTTCTTCTCCAAGTAATGAAGATAATCCTCTTCCTAGTCCTTTATTTTTCGCCATATCTTTCTAAGATTTCTTTTGTAAGTTCTATATATGCAACTGCTCCCGAACATTTATAATCATATATAATAGCCGGTTTTCCATATGAAGGAGCTTCAGATAGTTTAATATTTCTTGGAATAACGGTTTTAAATACTAATTCTCCTAAGCATTTTCTAACATCATCTTCTACTTGTTCAGTTAAACGATTACGCTTATCATACATTGTAAATAATATACCTGCAATCTTTATCTTAGGATTTAATTTTTTCTCTACAATTTCAATTGTTTTTAACAAATGACTTAATCCTTCTAAAGAATAAAAATCACATTGCATTGGAATCAGTACTTCATCGCTTGCAACTAAAGCGTTTACCGTTAATAAATTTAATGAAGGAGGGCAATCAATAATTATATAATCATATAATATTTTTATTTCTGCCAATAGCTTCATTAAAATATATTCTCGGTCCTTTAATTTTGTTAAGTCTAATTCAGCCGCAGATAGATTAGTGTTTGAAGTAATTATTTCTAAATTTGGTATATCTGTAGAAATTATTGCATCTTGCAATTCTATTAAATTTGTTAATACTTGGTATATAGTATTTTTGCGTTGTTGCTGACTAATTCCAAAACCGGTACTACTATTCCCTTGAGGATCAAGATCTATAACTAAAATTTTTTTATTTACAGCAGCAAAAGCTGTAGCTAAATTCACAGTAGTTGTAGTTTTAGCTACCCCTCCTTTTTGATTAACAATAGCAATTACTTTCATATCATTTTTGTTAAATTACTAACTTCTAGAATTTTCCCTTCTTCACAAGTAATACTTTGATGTATTAAATAACCAAATAACCATCTCTCTTTAGCTTCTACTATTTCAGTTAAATAATTTTTTCCTTTTAATAACAAAAATTTTTCTCGTACTGAAATATTTTTTATGCAATTAAATATTGTATTTAAGTTAGAGAAAGCTCTACAAGTTAATATACTACAATCTATTTCTACTTTTTCTATTCTTTGATTGATTATTTGTATGTTATTATTTGATATCTTTGATGCTTTTTCTAAAAATATACATTTACGTAAATCAGCTTCTATTAAACTTACTTGCGCTACCCCCGCTATAGATAATACTATACCAGGCAAACCGGAACCGCTTCCTATATCAACCAAATGTATTTCTTTATTATCAATATATTGTATTAATTGTAATGAGTCTAATATATGACGTTGCCAAAAATTATGTATAGTATTATCCGATACAAGATTGATTGATTTATTCCATTTTTTAACTAACTTTTGAAAAATTTCTAACTTTTCAATTATTTCACGTGGAACTTCCATCACTATATTTAGTTTTTAAATAAATTATAATAGCCGTAATTGCTGCAGGTGTAATCCCTGGAATTCGACGTGCTACACCAATAGTAGTAGGTTTATGGGAAGAAAGTTTTTCCTGTATCTCTAATGATATACTTGGTATTTTAAAATAGTCAATATTTTTAGGTATGAACTGCGCCTCTTCACTTTGAAATAAATTAATATCTGCGTGTTGTCTAGTTAAATATGAAGCATATTTTGCTTCAATATAGAGTAATTGCAAAATGTTATTATTTTGTGTTTCTTTAAGCATAGGAAAAATTTTAATAGCTTGTTCAACATTAAAATTAGGTATTTTAAATAAGTCTAATACTGTTTTATATGTACCATCCTGTGCAACCTGTATACCCATTTTAGCAAGTTTACTAGTAGTTAAAGACAAGGTATTTAATAATGATTTTATTTTTTCTATATCTTCATATTTTTTTGTGAATATTTTTTTACGTTTTTCTGATACGACTCCAATGTTCATCCCTAATTCCGTTAAACGTAAATCAGAGTTATCTGCTCTTAAAGATAATCTATATTCTGAGCGAGAAGTAAACATACGATAAGGTTCTATAGTACCAAATGTTGTTAAATCGTCAATCATTACTCCAATATAACTGTTTGCTCTTGTTAACATAAACGGTGCTTGATCTTTTACTGCTAAAGCAGCATTTATACCGGCTATTATACCTTGCCCTGCGGCTTCCTCATATCCTGTAGTACCGTTAATTTGCCCGGCCAAATACAATCCAGCTATTTTTTTTGTCTCTAGCGTAGCACTTATTTCACGTGGATCAACATAATCATATTCTATAGCATAACCTGGACGTAAAACCTTTACATTTTCTAATCCTGGTATTGTTTTGATTAATTTATGTTGCACATCTTCAGGCAAAGAAGTAGAAATACCGTTTGGATAAATCGTATAATCATCTAACCCTTCAGGTTCTAAAAATATACGATGTTCTGATTTTGTACTAAATCTGACTATTTTATCTTCAATAGAAGGACAATATCGCGGTCCTATTCCTTCTATTTGCCCTGAATACATTGCGGATTTATCAAGATTCTCACGTATAATATCATGAGTTTCTGAGGTTGTTTTTGTGATAAAACAATTTATCTGAGAAACATTAACAATATTTGTTAATTCAGAAAAAGGACGAGGAATTTTATCGCCGGGTTGTAAAATTGTTTTACTATAATCAATAGTACGTCCATCAATACGAGGCGGTGTACCTGTTTTTAAACGAGCCAGTTTAAAACCTATTTGTTTTAATGTATTTGATAATCCATACGAAGGCTCTTCATCTACTCTACCTGCAGGAATTTTTTTTTGTCCAATATGAATAAGACCTGATAGGAAAGTACCTGTAGTTAATATAATTTTTTGACAAAGAATTTTGCTACCGTTATTTAAAATAACCGCTTCAATTTTAGAAGATTTAATTTCTATATCTTCCACTTTTCCATATAATATATCTAGATTAGGATAATTTGTTAATATTTGATACATTGCTTTTTTATAAAGCTTTCGATCAGCTTGAGCTCTAGGTCCCCAAACTGCTGGTCCTCTAGTCTCATTCAGCATTTTATAATGTATACCGGCTTGGTCTATAACATAACCCATTAACCCATCAAGTGCATCGATTTCTTTAACTAATGTGCCTTTTGCAATGCCACCGATTGCTGGATTGCAAGACATTTCGCCTAAATTTTCCGGTTTTAACGTAATTAAGAGAGTAGGAACTCCAAGACGTGCAGAAGCAGCGGCTGCTTCTACGCCTGCATGTCCACCGCCTATAACTATTACGTCATATTTTAGCATTAATTATTCTATAATTTCAGATTTATTAAAGAAAAATTCGATTTCTCTTTTCGCACTATTTTCACTATCTGAACCATGAATACTATTAGCCTCAATTGATTCACCTAAATCTTTTCTAATAGTGCCTGCTTCAGCTTCAGCAGGATTAGTTGCACCCATAACGGTGCGGTTTAAAGTTATAGCATCCTCCCCCTTAAGCACTTGAAGTACTACCGCTCCTGAAGTAATATATTCAACTAAGCTATTAAAAAACGGTCTTGCTCTATGCTCATCATAAAAACATGCAGCTTCATATTTAGTTAAAAATTTCATTTTCTGAGCCACTATTTTTAAACCGGCATTTTCTAAGTAAGTATTAACTTGCCCTATTTTATTCCTTTTGATAGCATCAGGCTTAATCATTGAAAAAGTATATTGTATTGTCATTTTGTAACCTATTTATTATAATTATTAAATGTATTTTTTAGCTGAACGATTCCATATTAAAGCAAATAATCCTCCTCCTAAAAGAGCAGAAATACTGAAAAATATAAATACCCCATTCCAACCATAATTATCGCTAATCCATCCTACGCCGACTCCCGCAATAGCCGCTCCTAAATAACCAAATAACCCTGATAATCCATTAGCCGTACCGACAGCCTGACGGGTACTAAAATCAGCAGCTGCTATACCTACAAGGAGCTGAGGTCCTGAAACAAAAAAGCCTATTAAAGAAAGAATTACTATACTTAATAATTCACTGTGAATAGGAAGTTTCCAAAACAAGACTAACAATAAGCTAAGCAATACCATACATATGGATGCAACAGGACCTCGACGACCTTGAAATAGTTTATCAGATAAAACACCTGCTATTAATGCCCCTGGGATACCTATCATTTCATATAAACCGATTTGTAAGCCTGCATTTGCAAGACTTATATTACGTAAATCTTTTAAAAATGTTGGAGCCCAATAAATTACTCCGGAACGTATTATATAAACAAACATGTTTGCTAAACAAACATACCATATTAGCTTATTACAAAAGACCATTTTAAGTAATTGTGGAGTTAATAGCTTCTCATAATCTCCTATAGCTTCAAGCGGATATTCTTTATATTCCTCTACGGTAGATAAACCTACTTCTTTTGGAGAATTACGAAGCCTATTATATAAAAAAAGCGATACTACACAAGCAACTACACCTGGAACAAAAAAGGCAGCTCTCCAATCAAATTTATCGATTAAATAACCGCAGCTTATCATAGCAAGGGCACCACCTATTTGATTAGAAGTTGCACCCATAGCCCATTTAGTTCCAAGTTCTTTTGAAGCGAACCAGTGAGTAAGCATCTTTGTTGCAGGAGGCCAGCCCATAGATTGAAACCAGTTACTGGCTATCCACAAAATTCCTATAAGCCATAAAGAATCTGAAAAACCTATTAGCATAGTAATGATCCCGACAAATAAAAGACCCAAAACCATAAATATCCGAGCATTAACTTTATCGCTAATAAACCCATTACACGCTTTACTAACTCCATACATAATAGATGAAGCAGTTAATATCCAGCCAATTTGCGTTTTAGTAACCCCAAAATATTCTCTTATAGCAGGAGTTGCTATATTAAAATTCTGACGACAAAAATAAAAAGTTGCGTAACCTATAATAATAGAATACAAAATCCTTACTCGCCAACTATTATATTTTTTTACATATGGCGATCTTGGAGTTTTAATTTTGGATCTTGTATTTGTCATATTATAAACTCTCCGACTATAAAAAAAGCAAGTTTAAGAGTCTAGATTTCAGTAAATAAATTTTCATTAATAATTAAAGAGCTTTTTTGTCTACAAAAATCTTATAATTTGTAGCAAAAAAGCTCTTTAATTATTAATGAAAATTTATTTACTGAAATCTAGACTCTTAGAAGCTTGTTTTTTTATAATATTAAATTTTAACAAATTCTATTTTTCGGTTTTATTTACCAAAACTTTATACTCTTTATTTAAACCTTTAACGGCATATATCCATAATATTACTATTACAAAGAATATAGAAGCAAAATAAGGAGTTGCCTCTACAAAACCAAATACAGGAAATAAAATAAAGAATGTAGATTGAATAATAGCACCGCCTGATTTACCAAATCTTCCTCCGATAACTTCAACAGCAGCTTGCCCTTTTACTCGTAAATCCTTATCAAGCGGAATATACGCCATGTTTTTAGTGGCATCAAATAAAGAATATTTTACACCTTTACTTAAAACATTTTGAATCATACCGATCATAACAGCAAGTGCTAAAGGACCTGAAGCAAGAATACCTGTTAAATGCATAGCAATAACACTATCAAAAAAGATAAATGCAAAAAACGCTGCACCAGTAATTAACATCATTAATGGAGTTATCATAGCTGCAGTTAGCCATGATACTTTTCTTAAAATATTACTACCTATAAGCATGAAAGCAATTGCAACCCAACCCTGATAAAATTGGAACTTCCCCATATATATAGTGTAAGCCTCTTTCGTCGGATATAATTCTTTTACTTTGGATTTCCAAACACCTTCAACTAAATTTACTGAAACACCGTAAGCAATAAGTAACAATGCAATATAACCTACATACTTAGAAGTAAAGATCATTTTAAAACTGTCTATTAATGACATTTTAGCTTTAGCTTTCTTTTCTTTTACTAATGCCGGATCATAAAGTCTAGGATCGGTTAGAACGTTTTTATTCATCCATCTATATGTTAATATTACCAAAAAGCTACTTGTTATCATTATAACAAATAAAGGCACAAATTTTAGATGTTCTGCAACTATTTGAGTTTTTTCATGCAAGCAATATCCAATAATTACGGATGTTACAGGCAATGCTAAATTAGCAAGTAAACCAAACATTGAGTAAAAACGTTTAGCTTCATCGGTTTTAGTAATTTGGTTAGCAAATTGCCAAAATAATAAACTAAGCATCATTGTTCCCCAAAGCTCTGCCATAGTATAAAAAGATGCAAAACTCCATTTCCCAACTATTCTTATAAACCATTTGAAATTAGGATAAGCTACACTCCAAGATTCTATGGTTTCAGGATCAGGATGAACTAAATCAGGGTAAGGGTAAAGAACAAACGCAAATAATGCAAAATACCCTAAGAAAAATGAAGTAATAACATAAAACACGTTTTCTTGCTTTAAAATATCGCAGAGCTTAACATAAATTACCATAGCGATTACGGCAGAAGGTAGTACTATATATGTTTTTAAGAAACTTATTGCTTCTGCTCCTATATCCGTTACTACAAACCCGTCTTTAATTGAACGAAGCGTTGAGTAGTTTAATAAAATACAGAACATCATAAACGCCATAGGAAGAAACTTCTTATTTTCATATCTTTCTATAGGCCAAATTACCTTGCTTAGTTCCGAGAGATAATTGTCATTTTTGGGAGTATTCATAAATTAAATTTTTCTATTTATTTTGAAGATAAATATTATACTAGAATATGTTAGAAAAGTCAAACCTATTGATTTTTCTCAAAAGAAATTAAATAAAATTATTAACTATAGGATGCGTAAAAGAAATATGACAATTTATTTACTTGATTTTAGTTTCTATCTATAATTTTCTATTTATAAATTATTATAATAAAATATATGTCCAAATTAAAAACAGCTCTATTATTAACTGCTATAATTTTTATAACAGGTTGTAAAAGTAATATGAACAATGAAAACAATATTTCATTACCGCAATATGTAACTTTGAACATTCAAACCTTAAATAGTTCAGAGGATAAAACTATTAGAATAAAGGCAAAAACTTTAAACTTTCCGTTATCTTCAGAAGATTTACGTGATATATCTATTTTAGAAAAGAAATATGATCAAGAAGAAAATTGTGCAGGACTTGCTGCACCGCAAATAGGCATATCAAAATGTATAATAATATTTGCAGTACATGAAGATGCAGAGTTAAAAAAATGGCATCCTGACCTTAAGGATACAATGCCTAAAACTATTTGGATTAACCCCTCATATAAACCGATAGGTATTGATAAACATGAAGATTACGAGGGATGCTTTTCTGTTGAAAATGCTACAGGACCGGTAGCAAGATTCAAGAAAATTTATTATCACGCATATGATATAAATGGCAATCAAATTCAAGGTATCGCAGAAGGATTTTTAGCAAGAGTTATCCAGCATGAAATCGATCATCTAAACGGAAAAGTATTTTTAGATTATGTAGCTCCCAAAAAAATAATGACTAAAGAAGAATATTTAGAAATGCGTAAAAAAGCAATGGAGCAGGAAAATATAAAATCTTAGAGTTCTCTAAATCTCAAATATCATTCTAGCTAAAATTTGAGTATGTCATTCCCGCGAAAATTTACTTTATATTATTTGGTATAATACTATTGAATCGGATACGGGACGCACGCGATGTTCGCCTAAAGCTTCATCTTCATCACCTGTTACATTATTTATAATTTTTCCGCCCATGAATAATGTAGAAGAACCGCCACCGTCTAAATTGATTGCCGATTCATATCCAAGTTAACATATAATCTGCAAGTTCTGTTTTAGTTAATCCTATCACAGTATAATTAACAAGGTGTTTTTCTAAAATTTTCAAAGCTTCAGGGATTATTAATTTATCAACATTTATTTCTTTCTCTTGCCGTAATATTGATCTTACTTGCACAAGCTTAAGGTCTTTTACATGTTGCTTATAAATATGCTCGACTACAACTATAACTATAGTACCGTCATTACACACTCCTAAGGCAGTACGAGCATGAGCCGGATCATCTTGCTTTGGATTATCTACAACATTTTTACCGTTTTGAACCAATAAGGGAATACCGGTTACTATTGAAGCAGTGTTACTTAAATTTATAAGCTTACTGTCTTTATCGATAAATTCCAAAATTAACTTTACAGAATCATTTATATTTACTACCGGCAAACTTGTTGCTTGTGGAAAGGACAATATAAAGCCTTTCTGTGGGATTTGATTATCACCATGCTTACTTATTGCCGTAACAATAAAAAAGTAATATCTTTTAGGTTTGAAAAATAATGAACTTGATTTGGAATAACAGATTTATCGCCTATTGCTACTAAAATTTTTACACTAGCCTTGGTAATTTGAATATTGCCCTGATCTATAATTAACAAACTTTGTAGTTGTTTTCTAAGGCTAAATAGCTTGCTGTCTATCATTAAAGTAAGACTTGGTCTGCCGTCATCACTACCAGCGATTTCAAAGAATCCGACATTAATAGCAGCAGCTGCATTAGTGCGGTATGCCATAACGTTTACTGTTTCTCTGCCTTATCACCTGATTATGAGCTTTAACTAGTTTTAACCCAAAATTCTTAGGATCAATAGTTAAGACATGAATCACATGCTTATCTTTTTCATAACGATTATATGTTAAGCCTTTATATTCCTTTGCGTATATTTTAAAACTGATTATTAAAGCAAGAAATAAGTAAACTAATCTAATCATATTGTTTTACTTTTTTTAACAATAAAATTTAACCATAATGCCTCTTTACTTGGAGAGAATCTCTTACTCTTTTCCGTCCATATTTTAACTATTTCAAAAAGCCTGTTAAAATAAGGTTTTATTGTATCTTCATGCATATTGTAAAAATCGCGATCATCACGTTGTATAATATCTGAACCGTATCCGTAAGAAACATAAAAAATGCCTTCCGGCTTTAATGCAGCATGAATTTTTTATACACATTGATTGTTTCATTATAAGGTACATAAAGGAGAGTTGCTTGAGCCCAAACACCATCAAACGACTCCTTAAAATCGATATCTTGAAAAGTGGAGTGCAGTACATCTATTCCGGTTGCTTTTGTAGCTCATTTAACCATTTCGGTTGAACCGTCAAAAGCAGTAACTTGATATCTTTGACTTAAAAAATATTTTGTATCACGACCAACTCTGCAACCTGCATCTAAAATATGAGCTTGTTCAGGTAAATAGCTAGTAAATGCTTTATAGTTATCAGACAAATCTGCATTGATTGTTCTGCTATAAAACTCTTGAGCGTTATTATTATAATATTGTATATTTTTCCCAACTATTAGTATATTTATACTCACCAAACAATAACATACAAATAGAAAATACATATAATTTCTATTATATATTAGACTTCTTTTCGAACTCGCTTATAGGGAGGAATTTGGAGGAAACACGGAACGCAGCACCGCATCGTATAAAAAAGTACGTGAGGATGCGAGTACCGGATTGACGTACAAATTACCCCTAGAAGTAGAGTTCCAAAAGAAGTCTATTGACTATTAGACTTAAAAATGGTCTACTTATCAAGAATAAGGCTTAAGGTTTATATGATAAAAAAAATAATATTTGGAATAGCTATTTTACTTAGTACAAGCTGCTTTGCCAATAGTGCAACTTCTGACGGCTCAAAAAAAGATGCAGCAAAAACTAACGATATTACAACACAAAAAATTATAGATGATTTTTCTGCTTACGCCGGTACTATAAAACCGGAAGTACGGGAGGAAATACAAAAATATAGAGTAGCAATAGTCAAGATTAATAAGAAGAAACGTGAACTATATAACAGGCTTTCCAAAGAGGCTCAAAATTTTTTAGCAGAGCAACAAAAATATAAACAAAAACTATCTATCTCTAAGCTACCGGTAGAAAATGACCAAAAGAATAATACTGCTGATTCTAATGATAATAAGAGCAAAGATACAAAATAAATTACTTTTCTTAGCCGTTATTGTGCGGGTCAAAAATCGTCATTGCGAGCAGCCGTAGGCTGTGGCGGCAATCTCATGAAATAATAACAAACTCCTGAGATTGCTTCGTCAATTGCTACGCAATGTCCTCGCAATGACGGATAAACCTATCCATACAACAACTCCGCTTTTAGCTAGGTATTTCATAAATCTGCTCTACTACACCATCAAGACCCATTAAAAAAGTATAAACTTTTAATTGGGGGAATTTTTCTTTTATTATATCACGGGCCTTGTTTAAAATTGCTGCATGTGCTGCCGTTTCTTTTTCCTTGGTATTTAGCTGTTCCTGACCTATAAGTATTTTATAAGCTCCACATTCTCTATGATCAAGAAAAACAATTTGTTTTATGTTATGTAATTCTTGCAAAATCTCAATAGTATCTTCTATTGTTTTTCCCCAATAAGTATATTTGTCGTTAATGAGAGCAAGCGATGCACCGGGCAGTGATACTTTATCAAAATTATCTTCTAATCCTAATTGCTTCATTAATTTATCTGTTTCGTCTATTAATCTAAAATCTACACAACTAATTAAAAGAGTAGAAGCTTCATTTAATGTTTTTAAATGTTCATTACTTACTTCTACCTTTACAACTTTCTTATTGGCAATTATATCATTGTTAGCAGCGTAAAGATTTAAACTAGACACCATAATAAACCCTAAAATTATATATTTTACATGTATCATAAAATTCTCCTATTTAAAAATATTTCTTACAGGCTTTAAAATAAGAATAACCTGTAATGATTGTTAAAAAAGCGGCAATCCATAAAATTATTTCCCCTACTATATCTAAATAAATAATTCCTGAACCTTTTGAGCCTAGTATCAATATCGATAAAGCAAACATTTGTAAAAACGTTTTTACCTTAGCAAGTCTCGATACAGGCACACTAACCTTTACTAGAGCTAAAAATTCCCGAAGACCGCTAACTAAAAATTCTCGTGCTAAAATTAATAAGCAAGGTATCTCATCTACATTATCTTTTTTTAGTAGCATGATAATAACGCAACCTACAAGTAGCTTATCTGCTATAGGGTCAAACATCTTGCCGAAACTTGTAACTAAATTATATTTTCTTGCAATATAACCGTCAAAAAAATCCGTAATACTAGCTAAAACAAATAATAATGCCCCAAGTGTACGTGCAAATGAATTATTTATATAAAATACCAGTATAATAACTGGAATTACCATTATTCGAGCAATAGTTAGATAATTAGGTAAATTTTTATCTATTCTCATTAATTAATTAAATTTATTAATATAATATTGTTGAATGATGGATAGAATATTATTCCAAGACCAATATATTAAAAGTCCCACAGGAAAACTACTAAACATAAATAAAAAAATTAGCGGCATAAATTTCATTACTTGAGCTTGCATCGGATCCGCAGGTTCAGGACTCATTTTTTGCTGTAAGAACATAGTAATAGCCATTAAAATAGGCCATGCTCCAATCATTAAAAATGACGGCGGCGAGAACGGTAATAAGCCGAATAAATTAAAAATAGTAGTAGGGTCAGGTGCAGATAAGTCTTTAATCCAGCCGTAAAACGGTGCTTGCCGCATTTCAATAGTTACATACAATACTTTATAAATGGAGAAAAATACCGGAATTTGAACAAGTATAGGTAAACAACCAGCTACCGGATTTACTTTTTCTTTTTTATATAAAGCCATAATTTCTTGATTTAAACGTGCTTTATCATCACTGTATAAATTTTTTATCCTATCGACTTCCGGCTGTAAATTTTTCATTTTTTTCATCGAACGATAAGACTTATTGGCTAAAGTAAACATTAATAGCTTAATTATAACCGTAACAATTAATATACTAACACCGAAATTACCGACATAGCCATAGAAAAAATTCATGGCGTAGAAAACCGGTTTGGTAATTATATAGAACCAGCCGAAATCAATAGCTCTATCAAATAATTTAATATCATATTGCTTTTCATATTTATCAAGCAAGTCTACTTTTTTTGCTCCAGCAAAAATTCTGCTTTTAATTGAAAAATTTTCGCCGGGCTTTATTATTTGTACCGGTGAAATAAAATCTACCTGATATCTTTCAGTCCCTTGCTTAAGAGCATAATTAAAATTCGAGCTGTAATTACTTGATTTATCCGGAATCAAGGAAGATAACCAATATTTATCGGTAATTCCTATCCAGTCAACCTTACTTGCTGCAAATTTTTCACTTTTCTTATCTTTAATATCATCATAAGAATATTCTTTAAGATTCTCGTCTATACACCCGATAGGTCCTTGATGTAATATATTCACCGCTTTCTCTACGGCAATATATTTACGATTTATTAAACCGTAAGATTGCACAGGAAGTTCTTTATCACTATTATTAACGATGGTTTGCTCTATAGTAAATAAATAGTTTTTATCGACAGTAATAGTAACTAAAAATTTAACTCCGTCTTCATTAACCCAAAATAAATGCACAGGTTTTTCAGGGCTTAATATTTCACTATCACTATTCCATATAGTATCGTTGTTAGGGAGTTTTACACTAGATAAATTACTAACTAAACCAACTTCAGCAAAATATGCATTTTCTGTATTAGCCGGTGAAAATAATCTCACTTCAGGACTATTTTTAGATAAATCTTGTTTATATTTCTTTAATATTAAATCATCAAATCTAAGTCCTTTTAATGAAATAGAACCGGTAAGTGATTCAGATTCTATTTTAATACGCTGTACTTGACTTTCTTCTTGCACAACAATACCAGTTGCAGGTTCGACTAAAGCTTTTAACTGTTGTTTCTTTAAATTTTCTGCTTTCTGCACTGCTATTTGCTGTTGCTGTTTTTTTTGTTCAGGTTTTACAACAAAATACTGCCAACCGAAAATTATACTTAAAGACAGTATAATAGCGGCTATTAAATTAATTATATTATTATTCATTCCTAGGTCTTAAATTTTAATATTTTTAAAGCTTTAAGTTTTAAAGCATTTAGAGCAAATAATCAAGTAGTATAATATACTTCTTTGCTTTCAAAAGTAGTGAATATCCAAGCTGAAAGACAACTTCCATCTTGGATACAAATTTAATTTATTTTTTTATTTTTACTACTTTTCATTTTACTTTGGATATATTATACCACTCCTACATTCTGAAATATTTTTAATTTAAATTCAGGAAGTATAGAAATGAAATGTTCAGAAATATTGTCCTGTATATTTTCATAACCTACTAAATTTACTTCTTTAACAAAGATATATATTTCTATAGGCAACCCATTAATCGTAGGTTCAAGCTGTCTTACTAGAAAAGTAAACCCTTCGGTATAAACTGCTGGATTATTTTTTAGATATTCCTGAATATATAATTTGAATAGTTTAATGTTGGTTAAATCTTTCTCTTCTTTATCAAGAGTGATTTTATCTATTACATCCTTTGATATATAAGGAGATTTTTTTAGTGCTTTTAAAATAGTAGCATCACAGAAGTTAATAGTTGCCATATTAATATTAAATACTCTCTTTACCCTTCTTGCTCCTGATTCACTAATTCCTCTATAATTAGTTACGTTAGAATTTAAAATGCTGTAAGTAGGAACTGTGGAAATAGATTGGTCAAAATTCCTAATTGTTACTACGGAAATAGTAATTTTTTCAACTGTTCCTTCAATTGCGCCTATACGTACCCAGTCTCCAATATTAATAATTTCTTGAGTAGTTAGTTGCAAGCTTGCAAGTAATCCTAAAACGGTATCTTTGAAAACAAATGTTAAAAGAGCTGCGGCTGCACCTAAGCTTGTTAAGAATGTACTAAGCGAAATATTTAATATATATGAAATAGTTACCATTGCTGCAATAACTATGACAATAATTTTTAATATTTGAAAATATAAGCTAAGCGGTGCATTTTTTGTAACGGCTTTGATTCTATTGTGATACAGATCTGCAAAAGCATCTATAAGCGTTAATAATAACATCGTCACAGATATACCAGTATATAAGATTACTATAGTATCTTTGATTCCCAGTAATACATGTGCTTTAAAAGAAGTAGGATGAAAAATCTTTCCCCAACATACAAAGTAAAGTGCTAATAAAGTATGTAATAAATAACGAAATATAGGATATTTTTTTATCCTTTCATAATCATCATAATGATGTCTAGTTAAATAATTTTTTACCGGAATAAAAATTAATCTTTTAATTAGAAATATCACCGGTATAAGAGATACTAACATAACAAACAATAATACTAACTCAGTACTTGAGGTATGATATAGATCCATTAAATATTGCATATTTTACCTATCATTATTATTATAAATATAAATCTTTTTTATTATTAAGAATTTTATTTTTATCAATAATTTTAACTCAAAAGAATTTGGTATTGCTAAGCAAATATAGATACTGTCATTGCAAAGCCACGAAGCAGCTGCGGCAACCCATAAAAATAATAAAAAACTGAATTGCCTAGTCAATTACTTACGTAATTTTCCGTAACTCAGACGTTAAATGAATTAAATAACTTATTTATCTATGACATTTCCTAATATCAATCCAATTATTTTCTCTATAGGTCCACTTGCTATCTCTTGGTATTCTCTTTCATATGTAATAGGAATTTTGCTAGGCTGGTTCTATGCAAATAAAATTATAGAAAAATTTAAGCCTCAAATTACCAAAAAAAATCTAGAAGATTTCATTACTTATGCCGTTATAGGCATAATAGTCGGAGGCAGACTAGGGTTTGTTTTATTATATAACCCTTCTAGATATTTTTCAAATCCAATAGATATCTTAAAAACTTATGAAGGCGGGATGTCTTTCCATGGCGGAGCTTTAGGGGGGATTATTGCTGCTTATTTGTTTTGCCGAAAATATAAAATTAATTTTTTAAGTCTCACAGATATAATAGCCCCTGTAGTACCTATCGGATTATTTTTAGGTAGAATCGCTAATTTTATTAACGGCGAACTATACGGACGTATTACAAATTCTTCTTTTGGTATGATTTTTCCGAATAGCGATTTGATGCCAAGACATCCTAGTCAATTATATGAAGCTTTTTTTGAAGGTTTAGTATTATTTAGTATCTTAGCATATACAACATTTAAGCACAAGACTCTTAAAAAGTGCGGTTTAAACTCAGGAATATTTTTCACATTTTACGGTCTTTTCCGAATCACTATTGAAATATTTAGAGAACCCGACATACAAATCGGGTTTATTTTAGATAGCTTAACTATGGGACAAATTTTATCTGTACCTATGTTACTTTTAGGAAGTTATTTAATATGTCAATCGAATCCAAAATAAGACAATTAATTGATCAAAACGGTTATATTACTTGCGATGTCCTCATGCAGGAGGTATTAAACTTAAATCCTACTTCCTATTATAAGCAAGTAAAATCATTAGCTAATGAAGGTGACTTTGTTACGGCTCCTGAAATTTCACAGCTATTCGGTGAAATTATCGGCTTATGGTGTATCAGAGAGTGGCAAAGAATTGGCTGCCCAAAAAGTCTTAGTTTAGTAGAGCTTGGTCCTGGTCGAGGTCTATTAATGCGTGATTTACTACGTACTGCAAAATTAGTACCGGAATTTTATAAAGCCTTATCAATTGAACTAATAGAAATTAATAAAAATTTTATTGCTTATCAAAAGGCTAATTTACAAGATATTAATTTACCGATTAGTCATCAATCATTTGTAGAAGATATACCAAAAAAACCTACTATAATAATAGCTAACGAATTCTTTGATGCTATACCGATAAAGCAATATATTAAAGTCAAGGAATTATGGTATGAAAGAATATTTGTAGTGCAGCCGGTAGACGAAAGAATTAAATACGATAAAATAAGCGTTAATAAGCAATTACAAGAATATCTGCTGTGTACTCATATTGAAGCAAAAGACGGGGCAGTACTTGAAGAATCTTATAAATCGATAGAAATTATAAAATTTATAGCGCAGCATCTAAAAAGACTAAGCGGCAGTGGCTTAATAATAGATTACGGCTATGATATAGCTCCGAATGGTAGAACTAGATATCAATATAATCAAACATTACAAGCGGTTAAAAACCATAAATATTGCCCCATCCTTGAAAATCTTGGAGAAGCTGATTTATCGGCACATGTGGATTTTTATGCATTAAAGACGGTAGCTAAAAACAGCAAAATAAACGTAATAGATACAATATCGCAACGAGATTTTTTAATAGAAAATGGAATCTTATTACGTAAACAAACATTGCAAGACAAGCTTAATGATAGACATCTTGCCAAATTCGCTTATAGAGAGGAATTTAAAGGAGACACGAAACGCAGCACCGCAGCGTACACTTTAGTACGTGAGGATGCGAGTATCGGATCGACGTATAAATTACCTCTAGAAGTAGAGTTTGGAAAGATGTCTGAGCAGGCACAAATAATAGAAAGACAGGTAGAAAGACTAATATCACCGAAACAAATGGGAGAATTATTTAAAGTATTACAAATTATGAATTAATTTAGGTTTTGTGGACATTTCTAAAAAGATTTAATTTTGGCTATTTGTTGCTGCAAATTATAAGATTTTTTTGAAATATGACTAACTATTCCGCAAAAATCTTATTAATTTTTGTTACAAAATACCTCAAAATAGCAAATCAACTAGAAATGTCCACAAAAAAACCTAGGTTCTGAGTCTTGATTATAAATGGACAACTTAAGTCCCCTTCTTCACATTTCAGCATGGCTTCAAATTCTTTTTTATACGCTCTTCGGTTTTTCCTGTAAGATGTAAGACACATAAGCAGTATCATTGGATATACGGAACCACCATAAACCCCAAAACTTCGAAATTCACAATCAGCATCTCGGTACTTAATCCATAAATTTGGGGATTTTTTAAGTAAATTAACTTGTTCTCGTTTGTCTGAAATATGTTTTAATATTTCTTGGTATATTTGATTTAGTTTCTTATCAACTTTCTTATATTCTGCAGCGACACAATAATTCATGTCACCTTGTGTCATGGTATTATTACAATCAACAGAAAATAATTGCTTTTTTCATTATTTTATCATTTTTAAAAATAATTAATTAAGAATCACAAACCGTGACGTTCTGCAATTAAACTTTTTATTTTACCGATAGCTTTAGCAGGATTTAAGCCTTTCGGGCAGGTCTTAGTACAGTTCATAATCGTATGACAACGGTAAAGCTTAAATGGGTCTTCTAAAGCTTCAAGACGTTCACCGGTATTATCATCCCTTGAATCGGCAATCCATCTATATGCTTGTAGTAAAATCGCAGGACCCAAATATTTATCACCGTTCCACCAATAGCTAGGACAAGAAGTAGAACAGCAAGCACATAATATACACTCATATAAACCGTCAAGCTTTTCTCGGTCTTTAATCGACTGTAACCTTTCAGAGTTTGAAGGGGTAGGGCTATCGGTTTTGAGCCAAGGTTCTATAGATTCGTATTGTGCATAAAAATGCGACATATCAGGTACTAAATCTTTCACTACTTTCATATGAGGAAGCGGATAGATTTTGATATCGCCTGATATATCTTCTATTGGTTTTATGCATGCTAAAGTATTTGTACCGTCAATATTCATTGCACAACTACCGCAAATTCCTTCCCGACAAGAACGCCTAAAAGTTAAAGTAGAATCGATTTCGTTTTTGATTTTAATTAAAGCATCTAAAACCATCGGTCCGGTTTTGCTTAAATCTATCTCAAAACTATCGATAGTAGGATTCTTATCAAAATCAGGGTCATACCTATAAATTTTTATCTTTCTAGGTTTAAGCATTTCCTCTTGTTCTTTATGCTCTCTACCTTTTTTTACTACTGAATTTGGCGGTAACCTTAACTCTGCCATTTTAAGTACTCTCTTAAAATTTGTTTTTAGAACTATACAAAATAATTAGCTAATTCACAATCTTTCATACCTGTTACGTGGATGACATTAATGTCTCTAGGTTGCCATGCTACTTACAGTTACTCACAAGGTATTGCTAGCGTGGATACCGATGTCATTCCCGCAGCAGCAGGAATCCAGAAAAAATAGTCTTAGTACTAACAAAATAAACCTAAAAAAACAAATTTTTTGTAGGTTTTACTGGATTCCCGCTTCTGCGGGAATGACATCAAGAGCATTTACTGGTCCACGCAACAACGCCTACTCACAATGACGATATTTATAGTTAGCAATCCATATACGAAGATCAACTGCAAAAAGAGCCAGGAGTTCACAAGACGAGGAACGCAGCGTATACTTAATACGTGAGTACCGCAGTACTTGTAGAACGACTTAGCCAATTTTTGAAGTTGATCGAGTATATTCCATTATCCATTAAACTGCTCTTTTATTGAGTCATATATATTTTATAATCTCATCTAATTTTTTAGTTTCAATTACGCTGCCATTATTAATATTCAGAATATTTTTAACATTCTCAAGCAATAATATATAGGGTTTGTGATATTGTACTATTCTGATTATTTCATACAAAAGTCTACATCTCCTATACCAAGCCTCTTACCTGAAATACTAAAAGATTGGCAAGGAAAACCGGCACATAAAATATCATGTTTAGGGATTTTGGTTTCTGATATTTCCGTAATATCACCGTATGGCTTATCACCGAAATTTCTTTTATATGCTTCTTGTACGTCTTTGTCTATGAAAAAACACATTCAAGACCCTTTATTTCCAAGGCTTTTCTAAAACCACCGATACCACAAAATAAATCTATAAATTTATACATAAATTATACTACTAAACTTAGGAAGCGTAATTTTCTTTTTTAGCTTTAGTTGTTTTTGTTTTCTCAGGTGATTTTTCTTTATCTATTTTTATAGTAGATGAATCATTAAAAGGAAATTTATTCTCCTCTTCTGAATCTAAAGCTCTACCACTAAGTAAATTTTTAATTTGCTGACCGGACAATGTCTCATATTCAATTAAAGCATTTGCTAAGGTATGAAGTTGATCTATATGTTTTGTTAAAATATCTTTTGCAAATTCATATCCTTGCGTAATAATTCTTTTAACTTCAGCATCAATTAACTCTGCAGTAGCTTCCGAGGTTTCATTATTAGGTTGTCTACCATACATATCGTCACCACTTGAACCGTGAAATATCGGTCCTATTAAATCACTTAAACCTGCTTTTGTAACCATCGCTCTGGCAATATTAGTTGCACCTTTTATATCCGACGAAGCTCCTGAGGTAACTTTATTTCTACCGAAAATAATTTCCTCCGCTACTCTTCCTGCCATATAAACTGCTATAGATGATTCCATCTGTTCACGATTCTGAGAATATTCATCAGTTTCAGGAAGTCTTTGCACCATCCCAAGAGCATTACCACGCGGTATAATCGTAGCCTTATGAATAGGTGATGCTGCAGGACAATAAAGTCCTACTAATGCATGTCCGCCTTCATGATATGCAGTCAACCTTTTTTCTTTCTCCGACATTGCAATGGAGCGACGTGCAACTCCCATCAGCACCTTATCTTTTGCCTCTTCCATGTCGTGCATATCTACTTCTTTCTTACCAAGCCTTGCAGCAATAAGAGCAGCTTCATTAACTAAGTTAGCAAGTTCAGCACCGGAAAAGCCCGGGGTACCGCGAGCAATAATTCGTGCTAGTACCGTACTATTATATTTAATTTTCTTTAAATGTACTTTTAGAATTTGCTCACGACCGTTTATATCAGGGTTTGCAACGGCAATTTGACGATCAAACCTACCGGGACGCAGTAATGCACGATCAAGAACGTCAGGACGGTTTGTAGCTGCAATGATCACAACTCCCTCGTTTGCTTCAAATCCATCCATTTCGACTAACATTTGGTTTAAGGTTTGCTCACGTTCATCATTGCCGCCACCCATACCGATACCTCTATGGCGACCTACCGCATCAATTTCATCGATAAAGATAATACAAGGAGCATTACGTTTACCCTGTTCAAACATGTCACGCACACGACTTGCACCGACACCTACAAACATTTCAACAAAATCAGAGCCGGATATGCTAAAAAACGGAACATTAGCCTCACCTGCAATTGCTTTAGCAAGAAGTGTCTTACCGGTTCCGGGAGGACCTATAAGTAAGCAGCCTTTCGGTATTTTACCACCAAGCTTTTGGAACTTGCTTGGATCCCTTAAAAAATCTACTATTTCAGTTAATTCTTCTTTTGCTTCATCGATACCTGCTACATCTTTAAAGGTAATTTTTGGTCCTTTATCTGATAGCAACCTAGCTTTAGATTTTCCAAACCCCATGGCTTTCCCACCTCCATGCATTTGACGCATGAAAAAAACCCAAACACCTATCAATAAAAGCATAGGAAACCAAGAAATTAAAAAGCCTAAAAAGGTATTCATTCTTGTTTCAAGAGGCACTACTTCAATATTAACGTCATTGCTAGTAAGACGATTTACTAAATCAGGATAATCAGGAGCATAAGTATTAAAAGTAGAGCCGTCATTTGAAGTGCCTTCAATTACTCTACCCTGAATTTTTACCGAATTAACGGTCTTTTCATCAACTCGTGTTAAAAAATCCGAGAAAGTTATATTATTTCTTCCACCAAGTAAACTGTCAGATTGGAACACATTAAAAAGTAATATTACAAAAATAAAAAGTGCTGCCCAAGCTAAAATACTTCTACCTTGATTATTCATCGATATAAAACCTAATAAAAATTTTTATTGGTATAAGAGAGGTCTGTAAATAAATTTTATCGTTAAAATTTATTTACAGATAACCTCTTAAATACCGGTGTTAGCAAAAATGGGTGAAACGAGATACAAAATTTGGAGAAAAAGATACTTCAAAGTTCCACATGTCGTTATCATAATATGATATATGTGGTATTGCTATAACTTTTTCAAGTATTTTAATGATAGGTAAGGTCAATAAAACTGCATTGTGGTTTTTGCAGGATAGATTTTTCAAAGGTTCTAAATCTAATTGTTTCTTTATTATTTTATAATCTTTTAACGATAGATGAGTTACAAAACAATTTGGAGTTTCTTGATTTTTTGTGATACAAAATCTATTATCCCAAATAACGGATTTATCTAGTAATATTTTACTCTCAGGCAATTTTTTGCCGAATTCCCTGTATATAAGTAACTCGTTTTGTATGCGCTTAATTATACAGCCATGAAGTGTATTCTTAAAGTTTACGTCTTGAGTAATTAATTTCAAAATAGGTTCTACCGAATAAAAACGAGCTGCTCTAGATTGTCCACTAATTATTATCAGTAAAAAATTAATTATTTGTACTTTCACCTCATTTGAAAACTTATCAAATTTAACTAAATCAAGAAAAGCAAAGCCATATTCAAAAATCTTGACCGCTTCAGCTATCGCCGATATTAATTCAGGCTTAAACTCGTTTTCTATAAGTTTGTTGGTTTTAAGTTGTTGTGAGATTATTGCGGCTTTAGACATCTTTCCACACTTCGCTTCTAGAGATAATTTAGACGCCGTTCCGGTACTCGCATCCTCACTTGGCATTGTTGCGTGGATCAATTTTACCTCTGTCATCCCGTGGCTTGACCACGGGATCCAGTTAAAAATACTAAAATTATTAGTACTTTTTATTGTCTTTACCGTGGTCAAGCCACGGGATGACACAGTGAGTTTTACCGGTCCACGCAACAATGCCTCCTCACCTACGCTTGTGTACGCTGCGGTGCTGCGTTCTGTGTCTCCTTTAAATTCCTCTCTATAAACTGGTTTGGAAAAATGTCTAATATAATCTGCACCTTTAGCTAATTTTTGCCTAATAACATTTCGTCTATATTTATCAGATGAATTTGACTCATCTTCAAACCATTTTATATTATGCCTGACTAAATATTCTACTAATTCACTTTTTGGAATATTATATAGCGGTCTAATTATGTGTATATTATTATACCAATTGATATTACTGCTACTAAGTCCAAATATACCGCTATTACGCTCTAATCTTAAACAAAAATTTTCTACGTAATCATCTTCATGGTGAGCAGTTAAAAGTACTAATATATCGAGTTCTAGACATAGATTTGTCATCAAATCATAGCGTCCTTCTCTTGCTCTTTCTTGTAAATTGGAAAAATTATTTTGATGGTCAAAAGATAAACTATAATGCTTGCGATTTAGACTATTACTGATATTTTGGATATAATGGGTCTCTTGCTTCGACTGTTCCCGTAAGTTATGATCAACCGATATAACAAATAATTCTATATTATTTTTCTCTGCCCAAATATTAGCAAGATAAAGAAGTGCTACCGAATCGCTCCCACCAGATACTGCAATCGATATTTTAGATAAGCCAAAATTACCTATTAGATTATTGATATTATACTCAAATTTTTCATATAGCATGGTTGAAAAATGTTAGTATTGTAAAGTGTTTGGATATTGTGGTCAAACTTAGTAGTATGTCATTTCCGCGTAGGCGGGACTTTGTTGCATGGCTCTTATGTCATTCCTGCGAAAGCAGGAATCCAGAAAAAAAGTATAAATACAGCAAATTCTTGAAATTAAAAGCTCGATTTATCTCGCTTTATGCTGGATGCCCGCCTACGCGGGAATGACATCGAGCAAGTTTCTCAATCCATACAACAATGCTCTACTTTTGCAATGGTAACAAAAAACTACACAATTAGATGATAAAAAAAATTTATGCTGACTCAGCTAAATCTTCTGAAGTTTCAGTCTTTTGTTCGCGTAAATAATCTTGTGCTTCTGATTCTGATCTTGCAACAATAACCGTAACTATAGCATTAAGCTCTGCATGGAGTCTTATTTCAACTGTATAAATTCCGGTAGATTTAATTTGTTTATCAAGAATAATATTTGAATGAGAAATATTATAAGATATATTTTCAGATAATTTATCGGCTATTTCTTTATTAGTAACCGAACCGAAAAGTTTACCGTCATTTGATGTTTGACGGATAAAAACTAATTGTTGATCTTTAATAAGAGCATTAATTTTTTCTACTTCTTCTCTTATTTGCTTATCTTTTGCTTCAAATTCGTGTTTTTGTTTAACTATTAGCTCTTTATTAGGCTCAGTAGCTCTAATAGCTAATTTTTGCGGTAAAAGATAATTACGACCAAACCCGTCTGCTACTTTGAGTATGTCGCCAATTTTACCTAATTTTCTTACGGGTTTTATTAATATAATTTCCATGTATTATGCCTTTATTTAGCTTGAAATACAAAAGGTAATAACGCTAAAATTCTTGCAATTTTAATAGCATTATTTAGCTTTCTTTGTTTCTTTGCACAAACATTTGTGATCCTGCTTGGTAACATTCTACCGCCTTCAGAGACAAATTTTATTAAAAGCTCAGGGTTTTTATAATCAATAACAGGTGCATTAGGCACAGAAAGAGGGCATCCTTTACGTCTTCTAAAAAATACTTTTTTAGCAGTTTTATCTCCTACCTTGTGAGCAGCTGTTTCACTAGCATTATTACTTTTTAACATTCTTTAACCTTAATTCTTACAAATTTAATTATTAATCGTTACGTCAATTACCGGAGTATTCTCTGTACTTTGATTTTTTAATATCGGTGAAGGTTCACTACTAATTGAATCTGCTTGAATTGTAAGAAATCTAATGATATTTTCGTTAAGCTTCATTTTTCTTTCTAGCTCTTCTTTTACATTACCAGTAATATCTAGACCTAAAAAATAATAATGTCCTTTTTTGTTATTACCGATTTTGTAAGCTAAAGTTCTTAACCCCCAATATTCTTTTTTTATGATAGTGCCATTATTACCTTTAATAATTTTAGCAAAATCATCAACGATTTTATCTATATCGTTTAATGATACGTCTTGACGTATAATAAAAACTGATTCATAAAAGCTCATGATATATAAGAATCTCCAACAAACAAACTTTAAAATAAAGCTATTTATAGCAACTAAAACTATTAAATTCAAGTATTATCTTTAAAAAATTATTATTTCTTTGTTTCTTTTTATAAAAAGTTTGCTATAGACCCTAATAAATTAGAAAATTATTACAAAAATTTTTAATTATTTACTAAATATTAATGAAGATTAATTCAGTGTTTGATAAGCTATTACCTGAAGTTTTAATTATAGAAGAAAAAAATAAAAAAGTGTTAATATTTCTTTAAGTAATGATATTAAGAGAGAGCAGGATTTAATATAATGAGGGCTTCAACTCTAGAAAAAGCATTAACTTATTTTTTTAGTCAGCTGCTTGTTATCATGATTATTAGTGCAGAATTACAAGAAAATCCTTTAATAACAATAAATAACTAACAGAAATAGACGATAACGTGCTATTTTTTTATAAGCCCTTCTTATCTGAGCAAATAGTAGGTACTTTAAAGAGCTTATTGAGACGTTTCAAGTCAGTTGTACAAGATAATATTATTAAATTTAAGAATCTAAATATTGATTTAAATACTGAAAAAGTATACAAAGACGGACTGAATATTCCTCTAGGTCCTACTGAGTTTAAAATTTTACAACTTTTTTTTCAGGTTCCAAATGAAGTATTTTTGCGTCAAGAAATAATAAAATATTTATGGGAAAGTGAAGAGACCTTTAATGAACGTCTCATAGATGTTCATATAAATAGGATTAGAGAGGTCTTAGGGAAAGACAATTTAATTATTACAACCGTTCGTTTATCGGTTATTGTCTAAATAAAGGATAACTAGAATTTTATTGTCAAAATTTTCTTTGTATTTATGCATTAAGTATGTTAATATCTATTAATATTGATGTATAATATAATTAAGATTTTATTCGTTGCCGATTTATATATTTTATAACTAAAAACTGTAAATTTTATGTTAAGTAAACTAAATAAGCCTGCTTTATTTGCTTTAATATTTTATCCTATTTTTATTATATCTCTTGTAGTTAAATATTCGTTTGATTATGGAATAGGGCTAACTGAAGTTATTTTTATAATTGCTAGTTATTATATTAATAATATTACCGTTGGGATCGGTCTGCATAGGTTATGGTCTCATAATGCCTATAAAATAAATAAATATGCCGAGTTTGTCTTAATTATGCTGTCTGCAGGAACATTACAAGGACCAGCTTTATCTTGGGCATCGAATCATTATAAACATCATAGATATACGGATCAAGACCAAGATCCGCATACTCCTTTAAAATTTGATAATAAATTTTTAGGCTTTATGTGGTCTCATATAGGATGGATGCTAGTCGGAAGCGGTAGCTATAAGTCTATTGATCGCATTACTTGGGCTAAGCACGGGAAAAACAATTTATTAAAATGGCAGCTAAAATATTATTGGCAAATAGCAGCTTTTATGAATATTGTCGTGCCTTTATTTATCGGTTACTTAGTCGGTGGTACTATGCAATCGGCATATGCAGGATTTTTATTTATGGGGCTCGGTAGATTCCTACAGCAGCAAGCAACCTTCTGCGTTAATTCTTTATGCCACTTTGCCGGTAGTAAAAAATATTACAAAGGCACTGCCGGAGATATTTGGTGGATGGCATTATTCTTACTCGGTGAAAATTGGCATAATTACCATCATGCTTTTCCTTCAGATTATCGTAACGGTGCAAAATGGTATCATTTGGACGTTCACAAATGGATAATATTTTTAATGAGTAAAATCGGTTTAGCTTCAGAACTTGAACGTACTACAAAAGTACGTATACAGGCAAAAATGCAAGAAACTTTAAGCTATCTTAGTGAAAAACAAAAGCAAAAATTGACTTTAATGCAAACTAAAATAGATCATTTATTAGAAAATCTATGCTTAAAAATTAAAGAGCTTGAAGAATCATCTATTACTATCAAAGAACAATTTAAAAAATCTTTTGTAGAAATACAAGAATCACTTAAAAATTTAGCGGAGCAAGTAAGTGCTGCAACGCAAATAACAGAAAAATCTTCGGAAAGACTATTAAAAATAGTTAATAAAAAAATTATTGATGCCGAACAATCTATTTATAAGCTGTATAATCAATTAAATACCTTAAAGGTATCTAATTAGGCATTATTAAATAAAGATAGATATCGTGATTGCAAGCGGGTGTTGGTGTTGTCATATGGGTCCTGTTATGTCATGCCCGCCTACGCGGGAATGACATCGGTATCCACGTGGATAACACCTTCTCACAATGACGCAAACTATCATTTTTTACTTAACAACGCCTCTAATTAGTTTCAATTTGAATGATAAAAATTTTAGGTATAGAATCAAGCTGTGATGATACAGCTGTTTCTATAATCACCGAAAATCGAGAAATCTTATCTAATATAATCATTTCACAAAATACAGAACATGCAGTTTTTGGAGGGGTAGTACCTGAAATTGCTGCACGTTCTCACTTATCGCATCTAGATAAAGCATTAAAAAATGTTTTAAAAGAAAGCAACACTAAATTAACGGACATTAGTACAATTGCTGCAACTTCCGGTCCAGGTTTAATCGGCGGTGTTATAGTTGGCTCAATGTTTGCAAGATCACTAAGCAGTGCTTTAAAAAAACCCTTTATTGCAATTAATCATTTAGAAGGTCATGCTTTAACCGCAAGACTAACCGATAATATTCCTTATCCTTATTTACTCTTGTTAGCTTCGGGCGGACATTGCCAATTTGTAGCAGTTTTAGGTCTCGGAAAATATAAAATACTAGGATCTACTATAGATGATGCCGTAGGCGAAGCCTTTGACAAGGTAGCCAAAATGCTAAACTTAGCTTTTCCCGGAGGACCTGAAATTGAGAAAAGAGCAAAACTTGGCGATCCTCATAAATATAAATTTCCAAAACCTATAATTAACAGCGGTAATTGCAATATGTCCTTTTCAGGACTTAAAACTGCCGTGCGTACTTTAATAATGAATTTAAAGGAAATTAATGACACTGTAATCAATGATATAGCGGCAAGTTTTCAATTTACTATAGGAGAAATTCTAAGTAGTAAGGTACAAGATGCTATTAGAGCATATGAACAAATAACAAATAATTTTGATAAGAAGAATATAGTTATTGCCGGCGGTGTCGCTGCTAATAAATATTTACAAAAAATATTAAGTAGCTGTGCTAAAACATATGGTTATCGGCTTATTTATCCACCTATCCACTTATGCACCGATAATGCTGCAATGATTGCATATGCAGGACTTGAGCGTTACAATAATAAGTTATTTACTCCTTTGAATTTCTGTCCAAAAGCTAGGTGGAGTTTAGAGGATATTAGTAATTAAAATTTATTTACTGATATCCTCTAAGAAGAAATATAATTTTTTAATATTGACACTTCTTAATTTAGTAGTATGATATGTAATTACCATGAAACATGGCAATTACGTATATAAAAAAGAGGTAAGTTTATGAGCAATAGCAATTATGAAAACATATACAAAGCATTTTATTGTTTTTCAGAAGCAACCAATTCTGCCTATTCAGCCGTAAATACTTTTTTAGAACTACCTAATGTATTTAATAAATATCCTACTGTTATTTCTTTAATTTTTTCTAAAACAGCAACATTAGACTCTAATATAACCAATATAATTAAAAACGGTGTTATTATATATGAGATATCAACAACCTTAATAGGGGCCGTAAATACTTTTTATAAAGATAAAAAACTAGTCGATAAAATATTAAAAGACGGACAGAATGCTATTGATAAGCTTATTGAAACAACAACCTATTTATCGCCAATAGTTACAGATATTACAAATTCTTACTTAGTTGATCCGTATAAAGAAGAAAACGCACTATTATTTGACTTACAAATTCCTAACTCTACTAGTAGTGATTATTATAAATTATCAGGTACTGAAAGTATAACATTAGCTGAAATTGAATATTATTAATACTAATTTATAGAATTTGTTTATTACTTTTTCTAGATGACCATACTCCTTTTAGTTGTGGTCTTGTTGCATTGCTCGTTTTGTGTCATTCCCGCTCCCGCAGGAATGACATCAAACGCGTTTTTTGAGCTATGCAACAAATCTTTTAATAGCTCGCAATGACAAAATCAATCATTATTAAACAGTGCCTTTAACAAGAATAGTGGATTATGCGATAATTCGTTATTCGGAAAAAATTAATCAACTCATTGTTACCTTCAATTCTTTATCCTTTGCATTTATTTTAACCGTTTTACCGCTACTTATTTCGCCTGCTAAAATCATTTTGGCTAAATTATTTTGTATTTCCCGCTGGATAAGACGTTTTAAGGGTCTTGCTCCAAAGCTTGGATCATAACCTTTTTCGGCTAAATAATTTAATGCAGATTCATCAAATTCAAGAATAATATTTTGTGCTAGTAAAATTTTCTTTAAACTTTCAAGCTGTATCTTAACTATATCATGAATATTATTACGATTTAGGCGATGGAATAATATAATCTCGTCTAGTCTGTTTAAAAACTCAGGTTTAAATACTGCTTTTACATATTCCATAACCTCATCCTTTACTTTATATGTATCTTCGTCCTCTTTCTGATTAACGAGTATCTCAGCACCTAAATTAGACGTTAAAACTATTATAGTATTCTTAAAATCAACCGTTATACCTTGACTATCTGTTAATCTTCCCTCATCAAGTATTTGCAGCATAATATTAAATATGTCGGGATGGGCTTTTTCAACCTCATCAAATAATATTACCTGATAAGGACGGCGTCTTACTGCCTCCGTCAACACTCCGCCTTGATCATATCCGATATAGCCGGGAGGAGCTCCTATCAGGCGAGAAATAGCGTGCTTCTCCATATATATTCCGACATATCTATACGCAGTATTGCATTACGGTCATCAAAAAGAAAACCAGCTAAGGCTTTGGTAAGCTCGGTTTTACCGACTCCGGTCGGTCCTAAGAATAAGAACGAACCAAGCGGGCGATTAATATCTTGAATCCCTGCACGTGATCTTCTTACCGCATCACTAACACCTTTAATTGCCTTATCCTGCCCTATTACCGATTCTCGTAATTTCTGCTCCATCACAAGCAGACGCTCACGTTCACTTGATAGCATCGTATCAATTGGAATACCAGTAATACGAGAGATAATACTTGCTATATCGCTTTCCGATACAATTTCTTTTAACAGCCCTTTATTATCCATACTTTCGGCTTCCTGAATCTTTTTCATAATCTCAGGTATAATTCCGTATTTTAGCTCACTAGCTTTAGCGAGATTAGCATCACGTTCGGCACGTTCAAGCTCGTTTCGGCTACGGTCTAGTTCTTCTTTGAGCTTTTGTGTTTGCTGTAGTTTAGACTTTTCAGCTTGCCATTTAGCTCCCATATCATAGGATTGCGACTCTAATTTTTCTAATGCTGTAGTTAAATGCTCTATTTTCTTTTTAGAATGCTCGTCATTTTCTTTTTTAAGTGCTGCAACCTCTATTTTTATCTGAATAATACGACGGTCCAGCTCATCAAGCTCTTCTGGTTTACTTGATAGCTCTATTTTCATACGGCTACAAGCTTCATCAATCAAATCAATAGCTTTATCAGGTAAATAACGATCGGTAATATAACGGTTTGATAACGTCGCTGCTGCAACTATTGCACTATCGGAAATTCGCACTGCATGATGCAGCTCATACTTTTCTTTAATTCCTCTAAGTATTGATATAGTATCCTCAACCGTCGGCTCACTCACGTAAACAGGCTGAAAACGACGAGCAAGTGCCGCATCTTTCTCGATATATTTACGATATTCATCTAGAGTAGTAGCACCGATACAATGCAGCTCACCACGAGCAAGCATCGGCTTTAGTAAATTCGAGGCATCCATAGCACCGTCGGTTTTTCCCGTACCGACTAATAGATGCAATTCATCGATAAATAAAATAATTTCACCGCTTGATTCTTTGATTTCGCTAAGCACTGCTTTAAGACGCTCTTCAAATTCGCCTCGATATTTAGCTCCCGCTATTAAAGCTCCCATATCAAGCTCAATAATACGGCAATTAATAAGCGATTCAGGTACGTCCTTACTAAATATTCGTTGTGCAAGCCCCTCTATTATAGCAGTTTTACCGACTCCAGGTTCTCCAATCAATACAGGATTATTTTTCATACGTCGTGATAGTACCTGCACCGTTCTTCTTATTTCTTCATCACGTCCGATTATCGGATCAAGCTTACCGCTTTCGGCAAGCTCTGTTACGTCTCTGCCGTATTTCTTTAAAGCATCGTAACTATTTTCTGCCGATTCGGTATCTGCTTTTTTGCCTTTACGAAACTGTAAAATAGCTGTTGCTATTTTTTTATTATTAATTCCATTATTCGTTAAAATTTTACCGGCTATAGTATTATCATACGTTAATGCTTCAAATATACGCTCTATGGTTACAAAGCTATCCCCACTGTCTTTAGCAATGCTACTAGCTTTTTCTAAAACTTTAAGAGCTTCAGCAGAAGAATAAACTTGTCCCCCTCCCTCAACCTGAACTTTTGGGATTTTATTTAGTTCTAGCTGAACTTGATCTTTTAATAAGTTTATATTACCGCAGGTATTATTAATAAGGGTTTGAATTATACCTGTTTCTTCACTTAAAAGACTAGATAATAAATGCAAAGGTAATATTTGCTGATGATCATTTTTAGCAGCAAGTGATTGGCTACTAGCTATCACTGATTTAGCATGTGCAGTAAATTTATCAATATTCATATAAATAATATATTTTAATTAATAAAGTTAAATATTTTTAACTAGACTATTTTTATATAATAATTTTTAATTAAAATAACAAGAGATGCACAACTACATATAGAATTTTATAATGCTTTCATCATTAAAAAAACAATTTGATAACGATAAGGAGTTTTTATTAAATCATACAAAAGAATTTTTAACCACACCCGGAGTAGGCGTTACTTTAGAAACAAATAGAGCGAAAATTGAAGGAAAAAACGGTGAAACTCCAATATTAATACGTGACGGTCGTAACAATCCCAATGAAAAAATTGTTTTAGGCACTAAAGCTTTTGAAATGCAATATTTAAATGCTATCAGAGGAGCGATAAACATAGCAAAGGGCAAAAATAAACCTGAGCTTGTGCTGAAATTAAATAAAGAAACAGTAAAATTTATTAATAGTTTTAATGCTTTGAATATGGAAAAATCACAAGAAAACATCTCAAAAATAGGCAAGCTGAAATTGACAGTGTTGCTGAATTGCTAGGAAAAAATGATATTAAAAATGCTCATAACAAATTAAATGTTGCTAAAGATTTTCAAAATTTCAATGATGAGCATTGTAATATAGTCACTTTGTCAAAAGTCATCAATGATGAGGGAAAAGAGCATATTGTAGTCGAAGCGGAAGTAGCTTTTAAAGGCTTGACAGAAGAACAACAGCAAGAATATCAAAATAGAGACGGTAAAAACTGGTATAATGTAATGCCTGAATGCGAGAGGAAGCTTGTTGATCAGTATACTGATACAATTTAAAACGGTAGGCATGTTATCCCAACCCAGTTACGACAAATTGTTGGCATGAAAAACGCCTTTGAGAAAATTGGGGCAATAACCGACAAAGACGGTAAAAATTTTGAAACATTGCTTATATCTAAACATGCAGGTACATTAGCTTCGATTTCAAATGATATAGATTCTAGACAAAAAATTACCGACTTAAATGCACACCAAGCTCAAGAATGGCTTGAAGACGGCGTTATTCTTCATACTAATACATTAAACTCAGGTCCTATAGGAGCTGGCAATGATCCCACAATTGTTGATCAGACAAAAAAATCTATGGAAAATGTCGGTGGGACAAATACTAATACTCCTCTTAATTTATTTAGGCTTATAGGAGTAACAAATAACTTTGCAGGAGTGAGTGATACTTTAAACAAAATAGCAAAAAATTTACCGACTGAAAAAGGAATTGATGAATTAAAAGCACATATTAAACCGAGAAGCAAATTTGAACATTTTTTTAGGATAAATAAACCTAAAGGAAATGCAGCAGAAACAATTAACAATGCAAATTTAACGGATCAGGAAAAAGAAATATTAAAAAAAGCTGTAACATTAAGAAAAAATATTGAACAAGCAGATATTCCTTTTAGAGTATCCTTCGAGACAAAACTTCCTTTTATATCTTTTGATAAAGAAAATATTAATCTAAATATATCAGATGTCTTAAGTAATTTAACAGCGAAAATAAGACAAAATAAACAAGAAACTAAAACCACTAGTTTAATAAATTTACCTCAGGAAGAAATATGCACAATGTGTGCCAGCGGTAAAGATAGAGAAGGGCTTAATGAACATAATAAAATATCTCAAGCAGTATCAAAATATACCGGTATAAAAAGAAACAGACATCGATAAACAATTACTTAAAAACTATCATATTACTCAGCAAGCAGGTAGTATTTATGCAGGCGGTGCAACAATAGGTTGTTACGGCACTAAAAAAGAAAATAAAAGAGTCATTCCAAAAAGTAGAAAAGAAACACTTGCTGCTATAATGGCATTAACTGCTAAAACTAATAAAATTGCAGACAAAAAAAAGATGGATAAAAGATAGATGCAGAATATGAAAAAAATCACCCTAGAGAATCTATCGCAATACACAGTGATAGGAAAGTTGTTAAACCGTTAACTAAACGTTATCACAGCTTAAACTAAGTATAACCCCACCGGTTAAATTTAATAAAAGTCAAAATATAGGTATGGAGAAATAATGTCAGAACTTACAATTGTAACAGGCGGTACTAGAGGAATAGGTAAAGCTACCGCTTTAGAATTAAAAAATAAGGGTCTTACGGTAGTTGCTAATTTTTTCAGCAATTACGACACTGCTAAAGAAATAGAAGAAAAATACGGTATAAAAACCAAACGCTGGAATATTGCGGATTTTGAAGAATGTAGAAAAGCAGTAAAGGAAATTGAAGAGGAGTTAAAAAAACCGGTAAGTATTCTTGTAAATAATGCCGGTATTACCAAAGATAAAATGCTACATAGAACGAGTCATCAAGATTGGAATGATGTGATTAACATTAATCTCAATTCTTGCTTTAATATGTCTAGTAGCGTAATGGAGCAGATACGAAACCAAGATTACGGTCGTATAATAAATATCAGTTCAATTAATGCTCAAGCAAGGCAGGTTTGGGCAGACTAATTACTCTGCTGCTAAAGCTGGAATTATCAGCTTTACTAAGGCCCTTGCTCGTGAAACTGCTTCTAAAAATATCACCATTAACTGTATAGCTCCAGGGTATATTGCAACCGAAATGGTAGGAGCAGTACCCGAAGACGTGCTTGTTAAAATCGTTAATAGTATCCCCAAAAAAAGACTAGGACAGCCGGAAGAAATAGCTAGAGCCGTGGCATTTTTAGTTGATGAAAATGCCGGATTTATCACAGGTGAGACTATTTCTATCAACGGCGGCCATAATATGATTTAAACAATTAACTAATAATAGATTAGAATATGAAAGAGATCGTAAACCAATTAATCTCTAAAGGAAGAGAACTTTTAAGTATATAAAGAAGCACTTAATATATTTACCTTAAATTAAACAATATAAAGGTTTTCTACATATCTACTATTATGAAGGCATCACTTACTTGTGTTGGGGAGAGTATTATAATAATGTTGAACAAACAGACCTTTACCTTAAGGCAGTAGCTTCATTACGACAAACAGCTCTATATACATCTAAACCTAAAGATACTGATATTTTATTAGGAAAAGCTTTTTATAAAGCAGGCAAATTAAGCGAAGCTGGTACTGTACTTAACAAATATATATATCTTGTCCAGAGAATGAGGAAGAATTTCAGGAAATTCTCAGTCAAATAACTCCAGAACTTAATAAAACTAATAATTCACCGATGTTATCGAGAGATAGTAGTCAATTAACTTCGTTTAATAATAAAGATTCGCATGATATAATAGAAGTGAGTCAAACATTAAATGCATTAATAAGCATAATAGCTAAACATGACCACGATATAGCTCGACATGCGCAAGCAATTGCAGACATAAAAAAATGTTACAAATTAAAGAATTGAAAGTCATTAACCCTAAATTAGAAGAATATTATAAATGTTTTAATATGGCTTTACAACAATGTATGTATTGCTGCTAGTGCTGTAAGTAGCGGCCTAGTAGTTCCTGATGCAGGGTATTTAACGTGTGAGTGCCTCTTCTCTTATAAAATGGGTTTGTTATCTTGGCGACATAGCAGCGTCCGGTTTTTTAAATTCTATTGCCACTGCTCTAATAGCAGTTCTGCATAATGCCGGTGATAATATGTTTAACTCTAAGGAAGAAAAAAAGCTAGTAGATGTACTTACTAAATTTTGTAAAATGATTAATAAACAATCTGATATAACCGTACCTGTAGGACAAGATCTACAGAGATTAGCTTTACTTTTTGCTAATTTAAGGAGTGTAGAAATCAAAAAAAAATAATGAAACAGATTTCAGTAATTTCTTTACGACTAAATTGCCAATGCACAATAAATTTTTTCGTTATGATACCAAATAATATCAAAGAAATGAATAGTAATCCTATGGAAAAATTAGCGTTTCAAGATGCTATTTCTTTGATTAGTTATATGTATCATCATGCAGAGGATATATTAAAGAGTTCTAAATCGTTGTTAAATCAAATTTTAACTACTACAAAAGAAGGATTAAGCACATCATGGGATGATATAAAGAAAACTACTTCCGGCAATGTAGATACGATTTATGGCAAATGGAAAAGCAAGTACCTGAATCTGAAATAATAACTGAGAAAGCAAAAAGCGGACAGCTGCGAAGTATAAAGATATCTTGCTTTTCGGTTGATTGCTCAAAACCACTTTAAAAAAATAGCGATTTCTTCAACCGGTATCAGAAGAGGAGTTGAAGATTTTCTTAATCAAAAATATTTTGCTGATAAATTTACTGAAGAAGAACAAGGTTGTTTTGTCTTATTCTTAGCATATAAAATATTTAGATATGGTAATAAGGTATGTCTCAAATATTTTAGCGAGCAACAGCCGGAGCTAATTACAAAAATTTTCGATGATTATCCTCATTTATTTTTTAGGAGAGAGGCAATTAACATATGTATTAAAAATAAAGATGGTAGACAAAAAGCATTAGATGCAATAAAGTTAAAATCGTCAGATAAATTTTTTCAAGATTGCTTTGATACAGTATTCCCTAAGGTAGATGTTGTTGTAAACCTCATATTTGAAGAAGAACCTAAACCGAAGCACGTACCTAATGAACCTGAGCTTGTATTTAACTTAGAGCTCATACCTTTAAATATAGACGAAAATGATGATGTACTACCAACAAGTAATGTAGAAAATAACCACTAAATTTTTAAAATGACTAGCATATATCACATTCTTGACCGTGTTCCTGCTATTTATAAGCAGGACATGGAAATAGAGTATGAGCATTTGGCTATGCAATTAATTAAGTCCGGTAAATTACGGATAGATACCGATGATTGCTGCAATTTTGCAAGGTTTACCGAACCTGCTCTTAATATAAGCTTAATGGTTAGTCAAGAAGAGCTAACAAGCCCGCATTTAATCCCTGAAACTACCAAGCTTTTTCAAAATTTATACAGAAATTCCGCTTCAGATCAAAAAATAAAATCAATTTTCGATAATTTAAAAAAGCAAATACAAAAGCTACAGCCGGTTAAGAAAGAAGTAACCGAAATGCTAGCACGTATTTTTGTTCAGTCGGCTCATCCGATCGTAATAAGGTGGCTTCTTCTTAATAAGACGGAAGTATTTCTTACCTACTCACATAATATCGGCGATATGATGGATATGGTTAGCTGGCAACGAGTAGGCGGTAATAGCGGTATGCAAAGCACTAACGGCAAGGACGTAGCTATTTTTGTTTCATGCGGCGGTAATCCTTTTGCTGAAAACAATAAAGATCATCCGACTTACGGCAACGGCTTTGCTGCGGCAGCAAGACTTCAGATTATCGCAGCCCAAGAGCTTGGGCATTTTGCCGATATAAAGAGAGATGATAAAGGCAGGCAAATAACTCGCCATTCGGCTAATTTTTCCGGTACTAAAGCTACCGATAAAGTACGAATTGCTAGAAAAAATGACATAATACATTGTCATAATTTGCTGAGTAAGCTCCTTAAAGCAGGTATGAAAAAGCAATTAGATTATGAAACGAAACTTAAATTTTATAATGCAAATAAAGTTAGCGGCTTAAAAGTTTATGCTATAAAATTCATGATTTTTATATATAAATTTCGGCTTTTAAATTATAGCAGTAGGAATAATCTAATATTTGTAAGAAAATTTAAAACCGATGAATATATGGCATTAATGATTGATGCTATGTTTAAAGATATGCAAGCTAATTTATCACCGGCAGCTGACGTGTATAAAAATAAAAACCCTGAAATTGAAGAAGCGATAGCCTGCATTGAAGCCTTAGCAAGAGTACCGCAACAAACCGTAAAATGGGGATATTTAACTACCAAAGAAACTATGCATGACCTTTATAAAATATATTATAACGAGGTTATACCTTCTTTAATTACTAGCTATAATGCTATCACCGGTGAAAATTATCAACGTGATTTTAAAAAGCCAAAAAGTAATTTCTTTTCTAAAATCAATATCTTTAGTAACAAAAAGTTAGTACTAAAACCGGTTAGGGAATTATGAGTATACTGATGTGAAATGAAGAATGGTAGACGAAGATTAACTTCAAAAAGAGCAAGGAATTCACAAGGCGATGAGGCATTGCTGCGTGGATATTGTTTTTTCGTCATTGCAAGGAAAATTACAAAGTAATTTGACGAAGCAATCTCAGGAGTTTGTTATTATTTCATGAGATTGCCACGCAGCCTACGGCTGCTCGCAATGACGATTTGGTATCCCGCACAGGAATGATATTTTTAGAACAATATCTTTAACTTTATGAACCTTTGGTGGCTAGTATATTTGCTGCGTAAATTACAGTTATACGTTGCAAATAGCTCAATATTCTTATGAGCGGTAAGTAAACTTGCACCTACATTATAGCCGACTTTCGGTGTGCTGCTACTTGTAGTGTTCTCAAAGTAATTATCTGCCTCCATTACTCATCCTCAAAATTGATAGGGCGGCTACATCATTCGCCGTGTGAACCCTATTAATATTAATCACAATATTTGTACCGAATGCCGTAGGGAGATTTTGAAAAACTATACCGCTTTCTCCTAAAACATTTATAGTAATATTACCTTCAAGTACTACATCACCGGTAAGAATTACGTTACGTCTAAGATCGAATGTCGAGCCATTAACGTTAGCATTACCGTTAATTGTAATGTCCTGCGTGCAAATATTATAAGTTCCCGAATCAAAATTAGTTTGTCTAGAATGAATATCATTATGCAATTTGTGTTCATGATTACCTTCAAACATCACTTTAGAAACTTGTTTGGTTTGTGAGCCGATTTCATAAATATCAGGAATCTTTACGAAAGTTACCTCTCCTCTCATAGTTTTAGTAGTAGTAATATTACCGGTAAAACCTTTATTAACCCTTACCTTCCCAAAACTTATAAACTCTAAATTCTCTGTATCTATTACACTGCCGTTGCGATGTTTCATATCAACTTTTTCTTTAAATACAAGCTCAATAGATTCAACGGCACTAATATCATTACCGGTAATGGTTAGCTCAGAACCTGTTCCATTACCGCTTATAAGCTTTAGCTTTGCTTTTGCATTATTATTGGCGCCATATGCAAGAGGTGCTCCTAAAGCATTTTGAACTGCCCTTTGAGTTTGCAGATTGTCAACGTTAGTTATATTGTTAATACTAACTCTTGTAGTTGGATTGCCTTCAATAATAGTAAATACCCCATTAAAACCATAAAGATTAATATCATTAATATTAATATTTTGGGCAAAATTAACCATATGGTTATTTTCTGCGATAATAATATTGTCATTATCTTGTGGAAGATAATGGTTGTGATTATATCTTCAATCATTCATCGTACCTATATTAGAAGATGGATTTCCCGCCGGAATAATATCCGCCGCAAAGCCTCCCATGCTTGCAAGCAGCCCAATACTACTGGTTGCTAGTAAAAGTTTATTAAAAAAATTTTGTTCTTATTAGTTATAATTTCCCCTATAACTTATTGCTTTTAATGATTTTACCACTTAACTTATCGGTCATTATACACTATTTATTTACGACACACAATAATTAATGAATAAATTTACTATTAGTTAATATTTATTAATTATTTACGATGGCGTGATTTATGAAATTTAAGGGAAATAGGCTGGTTTAATGAAAGGTAGGGGTTATGGTGTTTGTTTGGTAGGTAATCATCATTGCGAGCAGGCATTGCCCGTGTGGATCAGTTTTCCGTTGTCATCCCGTGGTTTGACCACGGGATGACACCGAGTGCGTTTTTCAATCCGCACAATAATGTCGTAATTTCCTCGCAATGACGTCAAAATAACATCCTATTCATCATCTATATTAGAAAGCTCATCTTGTAATTCTCGAGAAAATACATCCTCATCATCGTTAGAATCATTCGATTTCTTAAGAGAGTTTTTGAAATTATTTAGGTCTTTATTTTCAAATATTTCAATAGATTTTAAAGTCTCGTTTGGAATTATAACTATAATATTTTTACTTAATTCATCTAAATAATCAGTGGTAACGGCAACTTTCAGTACTCCTCCATATTTGCTCTGTTTGCCACTTACTACAAAATCTTTTAAAGATTTACTTTTAAAATAGTTTTCAGAAGTAAAGATCATTGTTATAAAAAATAGTACTAACGAGATAGTAGTACCTACGGCAAATCCTGCTAATAGCCCTAAGAATCTGTCAATAAAACCGTTTCTCATAAATGAAATTATAGCAAGAAATTTATAAACTATAAAAACACATAAAATTAAAGCAATAACATAAGATATAACACCGGCAATAATTATTCTTATAACCTCATTATCCATATATTTCCCGATTAGGTCAGAAATATATGGATATAAAAAATATCCTAACATTATAGAAGTAATAAAACCGAGTATTCTAGTTGCAAACCCAATTATGCCTTGATATAAGCCGAAAAATGAGAAAAGAGTAATAATAGCAAAAATAGTAATATCAAAAAATGTGATCATTATTGTTAACTTCTATTGAATAATTGGATTTAAATCTTATATATTATATAATTAAAGTTTAATTTATGGGCGATAAAATTTTTCATAACTTATCCGGTAAAACACTAGTTGCTACACCGCATGTAATTACAAAAGGCATTTACCATAAATCCTTAATTTATATGTTATCACACACGGAAGAAGGAGCAATAGGATTAATATTTAACCGCTTAGTAAATCATATAGATTTAAAATCGTTTTTTAAAATAAAAAATGACGAAATAACAACCCCGGTTATGGTTCCTATATATCTTGGCGGACCCGTAGAACATGAAAAAGGGTTTTTTCTTCATTCTAGCGATTATAATAAAAATTTGTTATTGGATTTCCATAATGATTTAGCAGTAAGCTCTAATTTAGAAATTTCAGAAGATATAGCTTTCGGTAAAGGACCTAAAAATAGCTTATTCATTGTCGGTTATACAGCATGGAAACCAGGGCAGCTTGAAGAAGAATTAGAGACAAATCTATGGCTGGTTATGGATTGTAATAAAGAATTTATTTTTGCCGATAATCCTGAAAGTAAATGGCATAATGCATTAAAACACTTAGGCATTGATGAAATACATTTCTCATCACAAATAGGAAATGCTTAGAGATTATCTGTTAACCATTTTTCGGTAAGCCTAAGCAATAATGCTTTAAAAATTTTCCCTGACTGCTAATTAAATACACAAAATTAGAATGTTGTAATTCATATTTGTTTGTTTTTACATCAAATATTTTGGATGTATAGAAGACCTTAAATTGATCTGCTAATTGTTCAATATCTTGGACTCTCCCTGTTAAACCTATAAAATTATTATCTATTTTTTCTAAATATTTTTTTAATACTTCACTTGTATCATGCTCAGAATCTAGAGTAATAAAAACTACTTGTACTAAAATATTCTCTTTCTTCAAAATCTTAATAATATCTTCTACTCTTTTTAGTGTTTGATTGTCATATAAGGAATAGGTAGTACCAAAATAAATCAAACTTAAATGACCTTGCAAATGGGTACTATCAAATTTCTTTCCTTCTTGATCTATAAGAGTAAACTTAATTTTAGGCGAATCGTCCATATTACTAGTTTTCGCACCAATCTTAAGCTTAGACGGAGTTAATGAAGAATACAATAAACATAAAAATATTATGCCCGTAATCATAGCTAGGGCTATAAAAATTTTTATAATATACATTTGGTTTTTATTATTTCTCATAACCTAAGTAATTATTAATATTTATTTATAATAACACTTATTCTTATCATACATGCAATAAAAATCATCTTTCAGTATATTAAATATCGTAATATCTAAATTGTGATATTTTTAGTTAAAATTAATTAATTTATTAACTAAATTGAAATTTTTTGAGTTAAGATTATTAAATAAAAAACAACTAAGAAACGGATTAATTATGTACAATTATACCGTTTATGTAAAACGTTTAAATGATAAATTTAAAAAACAAGAACATACGGAAATAGTAGATAGTACTATTTCAAATACTAAATGACAACAACAATGCAACTCAACCGATACAAACACACTCCTAAATCAAAATTCGTTTGAAATAACAAATAATATTGAACACAATAAAGCAGAAAATATGAGGGATATAATGATGTTGAAAAAAGAAGAAATAAAGGAAGCAGAAATGGAACATTTTATATCCAATATGTAAAGGATAAAAATTTTATCGACTTAATTAATAAAGATAGTGAGAAATATGAATCTATTATTGATAGGAGTAATAAAGCTATAATTATATTAGGGCAAGAGAAAGAAGATTTAAAGCTCATAGCTAATTTTCTTAAAGACGGTGAATTAATATTAGAAAGTAATGAGTATGGAGATTGGGACTGCTCAAAAAAAGTCTAACCACAAGTTCAAATATTTTAGATAGTTTTTATATAAAAAACGCAAAATATTTAACATATAACAGTTCTTATTTGGATGCTGCTAATTCATCCTCTGAATCTACTATTGACAAATTTTTCCTACAAAAAATCTAAGTACGACTCCTACTAAATTTATATTAGCAATAAAAAATATTGAAACCAAAAACTCTAACTTTTCCCTTGTCAAAGCCAATCTAGAAAAACTTGTCGGTATATTTGAACAATTTACTAAATTATATTGATATAAATGAAGGTAATTTATCTATAGTAGTGACTGATAGCCCAAACAAGCAATAATCATACTCGTATATCTAAAATTATTGATGAAACTATAAAACTCGGTAATTTTAGCGATGAACAAAAGAGTATCATTAATAAAATAAAAGATTCTATTTTTACTTCAAGCTAGCGAGCAAGCAAAAGACTATACAAAGCTATTAAATATTAGAGATGATAATTATATCATTCTAGATGAATATAATAAAATAACAATCGACGGCGAAAATTTAACATATATTTTAAATTCTATAAATATAATTAATAAAGAAGTACCAATTAGTATCAATGAGCTTAAAACATATATAGAAAATAATTTAAGTTTTGAAGATGTTTTGCCTAAAACAGACAAATTGAAACAATTAATAGATATAGTAAATTATTATAAACAGTTAGAAGACAATGCCAAAACTATAGGAAATTTCTTAGAAACCGTTAAAAAATTAAATCAGCTTTTAGAAACACCGAAATCAGAAAATAAATTAGAGAATCTTCTAAATTACCTTAAATATTTATCTAACATCAAATTTTCCGAAAAAGAAAATTTGGTTACACTTAATTCTGCAAAATGGTTTAACGATTTATTTACCTCGGGGCATATAATATAAAAGAAAAGTTATTAGAATCATTTAAGCATACAATATGCAAAGATAAAGATTCATTTTATAACAAATTAAATGAGACTATTGAAAAATTTTATGAAGATATCAAAAATAACGATGTTTTAGACTTAAAAGCAATCAATAATATATATAAAAACTTTTTACAGCATATTAACAATTCTAGCACTGATGTTGAAAATTTAGATAATATTAAATTATTTTTAACAAAGAGCTTTAAGAATTTTAATAATATATTAGGTATAACTATAAATAATAGCATTAGTAATTTAGAAAAACTAATAGGATCAGTCAGCAAGCAAGAAGCTAAATCTCTTTGGAAGTATATTACCGCCTCTAAATCTATTACAGAAATATCTCAAAATCTCGATAAAGTAATATATGATAAGCTTTTACATCAGCCTGTGTTACCTGATCAAGCGCTACCTATTTATAATTTATTAGAAAAATTACTAAAAGAAACTCACAAATCTATTAATGATTGTTATAAAAACGAAAACTTATATAAACATCAATTAGCAAAAATTTATTGTCAACAAGCACAAATCTGTACACCTAATGGCTCAACAAAACTATCTAAAGACTCAATAGGATTGTATGAAAACGCTGCTAACCTTGGTTCTGAAGAGGCAAATATAAAACTTGGGAAGATTGAATTTAAGAGTGGAAATTATGTAAAAACTTTAGAATATTTTAAAAATACTACTCATATATCTTATGCAAAAGAAGCTTTTAATGAATTATTACATCTAAAAGAATCAGAACTAAAAAAGAAAATACAGCAAAAGAAACTAAATTAGCATCAGAAATAATTGAATTATATTCAAGCCAAGGTGATTTTTATAACCAATATAATCTAGATATATCAGAAAAAAGTCTGCAAGATTCACTAAAAGTATTTTGTCTTAATACGAAAGCTCTCATAGAAGAACAAGGAAGACCTAAACCTTATGGAATATTATATGATTTGTCTAAAGAGTTAACATCAATAATTTCTTCACCGTGTAGTCAACTTAAATTTATACAAAAAACTGAAAAATATAAAAATTTAGCAGAAAAATTTAAAGAAGAAAAACTAGAAACTAATTATACGAATATTACGACAAGCCGGTCACATGATTCATACTTTAAAGAACCTTTACTTAAGTTCGATGATTTACACCTTAATTCTTCATTTAGACCATATTATGATAATAATGAAGATTCTAGCAATATGTTAGGTGCTTGTTATAATTCCTCAGAGTTAGCCTCAATGAGAAAAATTTAATATCTCTTAATACAATTTTTATAGACAAGCAGAAATGTGGTGCTAGTATAAAAATAGCTATATTTAACGATGAATTAGATTATGACAAATAATCAATTTTCTGAAGATACCAAAAAAATTGCTGATCAAATAAAAGATGCATTAATGGGTATTAGTGACGATCTTGTACTTGAAAGTAAAGAGGTAGAGGAAATTTTTGAAGAATTAAGCCAAAATGAAGAATTTGAGTATGAGACGGAACGAATGCTTTCTATCTTAAATGAACAAACTATGGATTTAACTCAACTGCAAAGTCGGATTATCTTATTAATCCGTAAGTATTTAGGTAAAACTAAAAACTTAAAGCTTAAAATGCTTAAAATGGACGAGAAGCTCATTAACAAGAATGTTGCCGAAGTCAGTAATTATTTAATGCATCAGCATTCTAAAATAGTTAGAGATGCTAATAAAAACCTTACAAACCCAAAAGACAAATTACAAGGTTTAACCAAACAAGCTAGAATAGACTTAAAACGTTTATTAAAAAGCTTTGCCGTTTACCAAATTTATATGTTTATGAACCCAAAAAGAATAGCAGGCGAAACGAAGCTAATGAACTTCGCCTACAATATGATCAAAGGGGGCATGAAACTCGCTAAAAAATATGAAGGCGGCAAGGAACAAGAAATTAAATCATATTCACCTAGACTTATTAAAAAACTTGAAAAAGCTCATGTCGGCTTTAAAAAAAGTGGCGGTATATCAATTTAACTATTGTATCTTTTTATAAAGAGCTTATACTAAACTAACATTAATATTATGATAGGTATCAAGCTTTCAACTTAAATTATTCATGTAAACTTAATATTGCGGAACTAATAACTTGGGTACATCTTGGCTGCAGTACTCAAGAAAAACACCACGCTCAACCTGTAAAAATTAACATAAAACTCTTTCTCTCAACTCCTCCCCTTGCTACTATAACGGATAATATAAACTATACTGTTTGTTATGCAAAAATCGTACGGCTAGTACAAAAACTTTCTCAAGAAAATCACTTTAATCTTATCGAGTATTTAGCCGCACAAATATATGTGATATTATTTATCAAAATTTTATCGAATCTAAATTAGAAAAGATTTTTCTAAACGTAACCGTTACTAAATTAAAATCACCGGTTTCAGGAGTGCACGGCGGAGTTTCTTTTTCTTATTCAGGAAAGGAGACACTATGATTTATATTTCTATAGGCAGTAATTTAGGTAATAAACTTTTAAATATTAAAAAAGCTCTAAATTCACTAAAAAGTTGTAATTTTATATCGCTTAAGCAAGCTATTATTTTTGAAACACAAGCTATTCTACAACCTAATGCAGATAAAGCTTGGGATAAATCATATTTAAATATGGTGGTGCAGGGCAAAAGTACTTTAACGCCTAGTAAACTTCTAATTGAGCTTAACAAAGATTGAAAAACAACTAGGTCGAGCAAGCTCTTACGATAAATGGTCTCCAAGAGTTATTGACTGAGATATCCTACTTTGGAATAATTGCCATATAGATTTACCTGATTTAAAGATACCGCATCCTGAATTATTAAACAGACCGTTTCTTATTCATCTAATTGCAGGTTTAAGCTTGGAATGTCGTTATTCATGTCCGATCAATAATTTTTACAACAATAAAACCTTTGCAGAAATAGCACATTTAATTGAAAATCAAGGAGTTATACGCTCTCTTGTTTTAAATCCTCAATTTGTCGGTATTTTAAACATTACTCCTGATTCTTTTTCTGATGGAGGATTGAGTTTTCATAAAGAAGATGCCGTTAGAAATTTTGTACGCTTGATAAATGAAGGGGCTACAATAATTGAGCTTGGATCACAATCAACACGTCCTTCTGCTTTAATTATTAATGAAGATGAAGAATATGCAAGGCTTAATAATGTTCTTGAAGAGCTTAAGGAAGTTATAGTCAGTATTGATAGTTTTACTCCTGAAGTAATTAAACGTGTTTTAAACAAATACCCTATTTCCTGTATCAACTTGGTTAAAAATAATCTAGATGATTATACATTACGATTAATTGCCGATTATAATTGTAAAATTATTACTATGCATTCATTAACCGTTCCACCGCAAAAACAAAAATGTCTTGATTTCGATAAATCTCCGCTTGCTAGCTTAAATATATGGACAGAGCAAGAAATAACAAAATTAGAAAAATGTGGATTTGATAGAAAAAATATCATTCTTGATCCTGGAATTGGTTTTGGAAAATCCGTTTATCAAAATTTATATATTACAATATATTAAAGAATTTAAAAATCTAGGATGTGAGATATTGTTAGGACACTCACGAAAATCTTATATTTCCGCTTTTTATAATTCCAAAGCATCGGAAAGAGACTTAGAAATAATAGCAATATCAAAATATTTAATGGAAAACGTAGTTGATTATTTACGAGTGCATAATGTTATAGAGCATCAAAAATTTTTTGTAGCAGACCATATGATTAACTATATCTTATGAAAAATAGAAAAATCATCGGTATAATGGCATGTGACCCACAAGGGGTGATAGGTAATAAAGGTCAGATACCTTGGTCTTATACTAAGGAGTTTGAATATTTTTATCAGACGGTAAAAAATAATATTATAGTCATGGGACGAAAAACCTTTGACTCTATACCTACAAAGATTTTAAAAAATTGTATTTGTATTGTTTTTTCAAGAAATACACCATTACAATCTTATAATAATATATTTTTTATTAAATCCTTAGATGATTTTTGGCAGGTAATAAAACCTTTTACTGATAAAAAAATTTTTATGGTTGGAGGGACAGAAATAGCAACTCTTTTCCTAGAACAAAATCTTATTGATGAATTTTTACTTACAAAAATAAATAAAAATCTGTAATAATAGATAAAACAAACAATTATCAGATTTATAAATTTACTAAGAGGAGGTAAGATGAAATTTTTAGAACAGCTTAATATAAAAATCTTGAGCAATATAACCTCTTAAATCATCCATTTTTCAATTATGGCATATGGGAAAACTTACTCATTCTACTTTACAAATTTACACAAAAGAATATTATCATCACGTTACAGCTTTCCCACGTTATATTAAGTGCAATACATTCCAAATGTAGTGATATACAAGCTAGACAAATATTACTTGGTAATCTTATAGAAGAAGAACAAGGTGAAGAAAATCACCCGGAACTATGGAAACGTTTTGCTAAAGGACTTGGATGTTTAAGAAACCAACGCACTTCAGAACCTAAATTAGACTCAACTCAAAAACTTGTTCAAGGTTATTAAATTAACAGAGGAATCTTTTTCTATAGGTCTTGGAATACTTTATGCTTATGAGCGTCAGACTCCTAAAGTATCTGACTCTAAAATTCAAGGATTACAAAAATTTTATGGAAATTCAGATTACAGAACTTTACAGTTCTTCATTGTTCATAGTAAAGTTGATCAATGGCATACACAAGAATGTGCAAATTTGATTAATAATTTAAGCTCAAAAGAACAAACATTAGCATATCAAGGAGCAAAACTACTATGGCAATTTCTAGACGGTATAAATGCAACGTATCAATAATTTAACTATTATTCTTTCATAAAATGACAAATATCTTCCTACATTCCTTAAGTCTTGAGAATTATCGTAATTTTAAAAATCTTGAACTAAAAACAGATAATACACCAATAATTTTAATAGGTGAAAACGGTAGCGGTAAAACTAATATTTTAGAAGCTATATCGCTATTTTATCCAGGAAGAGGGCTGAGATCAGCAAAACTTGCCAATGTATGCAAAACTTCAGAAGATCATTGTCTAGTTAAAGCTCTATTGCAAAGTAAGCTAGGACTTGCAGAATTTACCACCCAATTTAAACGTAGTTCTAATAGAAGGATAACTGAGTATAACGAAAGTAAAATAGCCAATAATGAGTTAAGTAAATTCACTAGCATGGTATGGCTGACTCCACACATGGAAGGAATCTTTACAAGCGGTAGCAGTGATAGAAGAAAATTTCTTGATAGAATAGTTTATAATTTTGATCCAAAGCATGCAGAGCTAGTTAGTAAATACGAATATTACATGCATGAGAGAAATAAAATTCTAGTAGAAGATATAAGAGATGATAATTGGCTTAAAATTATTGAAGAAAAGATGGCTGATATTTCTAACCATATTGCTAATAATCGCTTAAAAACCTTAGAATTTATGCAGCAAGCAATAGATGACCTTGAAAATGAATTTCCAAAAGCCGATTTATCGATTGACGGCATTGTTGAACAAAAAATATTAAACGGCAAAGAAAATATTGTTAGTTTTATTACTGCAGAACTTTATCAAACAAGAAGCAAAGATAAACTACTTGGTCGCACTAGTTTTGGAATTCATAAAAGTGACTTTTTAGTAAAGCATCAAAAGAAAAATATCTTAGCCAAATTCTGTTCTACCGGTGAACAAAAAGCTATATTAATTGCAATAATCCTTGCTGAAATGAATTATGCTATAAAGCTAACTAAAATAGCACCGATTTTACTTTTAGATGAGGTCTTTGTGCATTTAGACGACAAAAGACGTCAATATTTAATCGAATTTTTGACCGGCTTAAACATGCAACTATGGGTTACCACTACCAATCTAGAGGGAATAGAAAATTTTGCAACTAAAGCACAATTGATTAAGTTATAGTTTGTTTAATAATGTCATTCCTGCGAAAGCAGGAATCCAGAAAAAAAGTATTAAATACAGCAAATTTTTGAAATTAAAAGCTCGATTTATCTCGCTTTATGCTGGATTCCTGCTTTCGCAGGAATGACATTGAACACTTTTCTCACACCATGTAACAACGCCCGCTAAAAGCGGGAATGACATCAAGAGTATTTTCTGATCCATACAATAAAGCACTATCCCAATCAGATTCACAAGAAAAATTTCATCCTTCTTGATTTTTATCGCACCTCTTAAAAAACCAAAATAACTATTATTATTTTTCATAAAATAAAATTACACTTCACTTACATATTATATGAGCATTAGTTAAATTTAAAGTTTTTTGTATATAAATATATTGCTTAATCTTTTGAAACTGCTTAAAATTGATTTTTAATTTATGTAAATACTATGACAAAACAAGCTAATAAAATATCCTATGATGAAGTACCTTATTCTCCATTTACTTTCAGTTATACCTCCCCACCTTATTTAAGAACTATCGGCAAGCTATTCGGGCTAAACCCTCCACCTCTTGAAACTGCTAAAATACTTGAACTCGGTTGTGGAATCGGTGTTAATCTGCTTAACTTTGCTGAAACATATCCTAAATCACAATCTCTAGGTGTTGACTTATCCAAAACACAAATAGAATTAGGTAAAAAAATTATCAGTGATTTGAAAATAAAAAATGCCGAACTAAAGGCATTATCTATATTGGACCTTGATGAGTCATACGGTAAGTTTGATTACATAGTTTGTCACGGCGTATATTCATGGGTACCTGAAGAAGTACAAGATAAAATACTCAAAGTCTGTAATAAACTGCTAAATCCGAACGGCATAGCTTTTGTAAGCTATAATACGCTCCCGGGCTGGAATATGCAGAGAACAATACGTGAAATGATTATGTTCCATTCAGAGCTATTTAATACTAGCCATGATAAATTACAGCAAGCTAAATTACTTTTAAAGTTCATCAATGACTCATTAGAAAGCTCCACAACGCCTTATTCTAATTTCTTACGAGATGAAACAAAATTATTATCTGCATATACGGACTCATATGTATTACATGAATATTTAGGCGAAATTAATACAGGTATATATTTTCACCAATTCATAGAAAAAGCTCAAAAAAATCATCTAAATTACTTAGGTGATACGTCGCTTACTGCAATGTTTATCGGTAATTTACCTACTCAGGCAGCAGAAAAGCTACAAGCCGTTAATGATATTGTTCGTACTGAGCAATATATGGATTTTATCACTAATAGAAAGTTCCGCTCGACATTATTATGTCATCAAAACATACCTATAAACAGAAAAATTGAATTTAATAATTTAAAAGAGTTTTTTACTAGCCTTAATATTAGACCGGTAATTCTAGAAAAAGCTGTTGATTTAACTAACGAACAGGAAAATGTTAGCTTCTATTACGAAAATTTACCTGAGCCTTTTATTTCAACCACTTCGCCGATCATGAAAGCTATTTTATATGTATATGCCGAAAATATTAGCAATCCGATAAGCTTAGAACAAGTAGCAAAAGAAGCTTTTAAAAAGCTTGGTAAATATCAATTACAAGATTTCTTAGCAGCATTAGAACAGCATTTTATCATATTCATTTTTCAAGGTTATCTCAAAATATTTGAGACAAAACCTCATGCTATAGCAACTATCACCGAAAAACCTAAAACTAGCGAATTTGCAAGATACCAAGCAAAACAAGCATATTTTAATAATGTAACTAGCGTGTTTAGCGTCACTAATAGACTTAACGATATGGTAGGTATACCGATACATGAAAAATATATTTTAGAAATGTTAGACGGTACGCATAATATTGATGATATTAAGAAAGGCGTTCTTGAAAAAATTAATTCAAAACTTTTAACTGCTCGTGACGATAAAGGACAGGAAGTAACAGATCCAAAATTATTAAAAGAATTTGTTGACTATGTAGTTAATACATCCCTTGAGAAATTCCGGATGAATTATCTGTTAGTAGAGTAATTAAAATGTTCGTGATCAAGTCTGCTTTGTTGCATGGATCAGCTTTTTCGTTATTGCGAGTAGTCGTAGACTACAGCCAATCCATAAAAATATAATCCGAGTAAATGAAGGGTAGCTATACGAAGCTCAACTTGGAAAAGAGCAAGGAGCCTGTAAGCCGAGGAGCAGAGCGTATACTTTTAATACGTGAGCATCCGAGGACTTACAAAGACGACACAGTCAAATTTTCAAGTTGAACGAGTATAACTATGCTACTAATTTTTCACGCAATACTTCAACTAACTTATTAATTGCTTCGGTTGGGTGGATGTTTTCAAGAATAGCAAGCTCGCCTGCAAGTCTATTTAAAGCTGATTCGTAGAGTGTTCTTTCACTGTAAGAACGATCATTATCAACATTTTTATGTAAGTCCCGTAATACTTCGGCTATAGCTACAATATTACCTGAGTTAATTTTGCCTTCATATTCTTGGGCTCTTCTACTCCACATTCTATTTCCTTGTTTTGGTTTACCTTGAAGAGTTGAATATATGACATCTAAATCTTTTCTGCTTGCAACCGCTCTAAGACCAACAACTGCAGCTCTACTAACAGGCACTTTTAATGTCATTTTATCCTGCGAAAAGGAAATTACATATAATTTAATTTCAGTACCTGCAATAGTATGATATTCTATATTTGTTATTTCACCAACTCCATGTGCAGGATAGACAATTCTCTGCCCTATTTTAAACTCAGATTTTTGTTCGGATTGTGTTGTATTTGCCATTATTAATTCCTCCGTAGTGGTTTTAGTGCCTAAGAACTTAATGTTAGACTATTATTTTCTATAGCATAGCACATTTTGCTTTTATTATAAAGTAGAGATTTTTATTGAAATAAAATTGATACGATCTTATTGTAGATAATATTAATAAGTTAAAGGAATAAATATGCGAAGTATTTTTATTATACTAATATTTTTATTATTTTTGAGTAGCTGTTCAGAAGAAAAAGCACAAGATAAGAACCATGAGGAAAAACAAATAATAGAGCACGAAACTCAAAATAACGAAACTTCTAAAGAAACGAATCAGGAAGCCGTAAATTCTGAAAATACGGCTGAATCAATAGTTCCTGCTAATGATAATAATCAGACTGATGAAGTATCAACGCCGGCTTCACAAAAACAAAAAAATCCTGCAATAAAACCTGTTAAAGTCACTTTTAAAGTTGATGATAATGATATGGTTCTTGGTAACAAAAAATCAAATGTTATAGTAGTCGAGTATTTTTCTCCTACCTGTCCGCATTGTGCTTATTATCATCAAACAATTTTTCCGGAACTTAAGAAAAAATATATTGATACTAACAAAATTGCATATGTGGTTCGTGAATTTATTGCTACTAAACAAGATTTAGATGCTGCAATTTTAGCCCGCTGCAAGGGGGATACAAATAGTTTTACACAACTTCATAATATCATATTAATACAACAAGATAAGTGGGCATATAGCAATAAATACAGAGAATTATTAACTGATATAGGACAACTTGGCGGTATTTCTCCGGAAGAATATAAACAATGTTTAAATAATGATAAAATTACTGCAATACTAATTGCTAATACCAATTTTGTAGCAAAAGCACCCCAATTTATAGGTACTCCTTCTTTCTTCGTTAACGGAGTACAAACAGGAAGTTATAACATAGATACTATTTCCACAGCAGTTGATAAAGCTTTAGAGGAGCAGAAAGAAAAAGCAAAAAATGAAATGAGCTTGTAATTTAGATCGTCATTGCGAGCAGTCGTAGACTGTGCGGCAATCTCGTTAAATATCCTGAGATTGCTTCGTCGACGGCTATGGCGTCTTCTCGCAATGACGGAGATAAACTAATGAATACGGAAAAACTAAAAGATATCAAAGCAAGAATTAAAGACTTAACAACTCCTAAGTTTTCTAATCCTAAAATTCGGCAAGAAATTAGCCCCTTCACTATCGCTGTAGATTTAGTTTCAGGTACAATGGTAGGTGTCGTAATTGGAATATTTACGGATAAAATTTTTAATTCTAAACCTTTATTTCTTATTATATTTACAATAATAGGAATGATTGCCGGCTTTAACATTATAAGGAAAAAAGTAAATAATAAAAAGTAAGGAAATGACTCATAGCCCTTTAGCACAATTTGATATCAAAAAATTAATAGACATCAAAATGTTCGGTTTTGACGTCAGCTTTACTAATTCGAGTATCTATATGTTACTTGCTAGCATCTCAGCTCTAACTTATTTTTACTTAGCTTTTTATAACCGGAAATTAGTACCTTCTAGATTACAAGTGAGTGCTGAAATAGTTTATAACCTTGTAGCTGATATGTTAAATCAGAATATAGGAGTAAAAGGACGTAAATTTATTCCGTTAGTTTTTAGTTTATTTATTTTCATTTTATTCTGTAATTTACTTGGTATGACACCTTATAGCTTTACTACTACTAGTCATATTATCGTTACTTTTACCTTGGCAATTCTAGTATTTTTAATGGTAACTATAGTCGGTTTTGTAAAACACGGCTTACGTTTTTTAACCCTTTTTTTACCGCATGGTACTCCTTTATGGTTAGCACCGTTGATGATAGTAATTGAACTATTTACATATTTAGCAAGACCGGTTAGTTTATCATTGCGACTTGCCGCTAATATGATGGCAGGACATGTTTTATTAAAAGTAATAGCCGGTTTTACCGTGTCATTAATGATTTACTTGAAATTTCTGCCAATCCCTATTATGGTGATACTAATTGGGTTTGAAATTTTTGTTGCAATACTTCAAGCTTATATTTTTACTATTTTATCTTGTATGTATCTTAATGATGCTATTAATTTACACTAGGCTTTTTGCACAACTTGCTTCTAAAGGTAATTTGTACGTCAATCCGATGCTTGAATCCTCACGTACTTTTTTGTACTCTGCAGTTCTGTGCTTCGTGTTTCCTGCAAATTCCTCTTTATTAGCTTCGTTGTGCAAAAAGCCTATTATACAGATAATTAGATAAAATTTTTTGATTAATTAAAAGTGAGTTTTTTTATGGACATGGTTTCTTTAAAATTTATTGGTACAGGACTTATGGCTATCGGCATGTACGGTGCAGCTTTAGGCGTTAGTAATATATTTAGCTCTCTACTTAGTTCAATAGCACGAAACCCTTCGGCTACAGAAAACTTACAAAGAATGGCTCTGATCGGTGCAGGTCTTGCTGAAGCAATGGGACTTTTTTCCTTTGTAATTGCTATGTTACTTATTTTTTCTTAAAATTCATTTTTAAATAAGATGCCTCAATTTGATATTGCTACCTATTATTCACAAATTTTTTGGCTTATCGTTACTTTCGGCTTATTGTATATCTTTGTTTATAAATTTATAACTCCAAAAGCTGAAGAAATTTTTAATAATAGACAGACAAATATTCAAGATAATATTACGCAAGCCGATACATTGACCATAGAAGTAGAAAAGCTAAATAAATATTATAACGAGGAAATAGACAAAACAAATGCTGAAATAGATAGACTAAAAAAAGAAAAAATAGACTCTTTAGAATCAGAATTTTTAATTAAAAAAAAGAATCTAGAGCAAGATTTAAAAAACGCTATAAATCAAAACATTGAAGATATAAATTTAGCTGCTAAGCAATTTAGAACTAATAAAAGCGCAGCAATCATAAAGCTTGCCGTTAATATTATTGAAAAAATAGCTGGCACTAAAGCAGATATGAATTTACTACAAAATATAAAAGTAAAATAATGAATTTCCTAGATGAGAGCTTCTGGCTTGCCGTTAGTTTTGTAATTTTTTTATATTTAGTTTATAGACCGGCAAAAAAAGCCATTTTAAATTCTTTAGATGCTAAGATTTTAGAAATCCAAGAAAAAGTTCTACAAGCTGAAAAGTTAAAAGAAGATGCTGCTTTGCTCTTTAAACACACCAACGCACAAATAAAGAAATTAGAAACTTTACGCTCTCAAATGATAGAAGACAGTAATGAAGTTACCAAAAAAATCATTCAAGAAAAAACTAAAGAAATTGAAGAATTTTTAGAGCATAAAAAATCTGATGCTATACAGTTAATGCAAAACCAAAAATCAACCGCAAGTAAAGAGCTACAAGATGAATTTTGTGATGAAGTGATAAAACTTGTATCCGAATATTTTCAATCAGTTAAGCTTTCAGAAAGCAACATTGCTAAAAATTTAATGGATAAATCTGATTTTCCTCAGGATGAGGGTAAAGCTACATAGCCACACTAACCACTAGCTAGCAATTTATTTAAAATTGCTTCATCATTAACACATACCCGTAATATTGAGCCATCAATAAAATATTCAGGATGTTCGTTTGTTATCTTATTTGTTAATTCAGGATAGGCTCTAACAAATTCTTTTACACAAGTGAAGTTTTTGCTAGAGCTGTTAATCGCTCCTAAGCAAATCGCTTCAAAACATAACATTTTAGCTATTTCTATATTTTTAAGGTCAGATAAAACTCCTAGTTGTTTTGCTATAAATATCTATCACCTAAATAGCCTTGCACCCCCAATTTCCTAAGATTGAGAACTTACTATTCCACTTATCTTTAGCAACATTAATATATATTTTATTTAAAACATTCTTTTGTATTTTTTGTTTAATTTCTAATGTAACTTCCTCAAAATCGCCTCTTTATAATATAAACTCCCTAGTTTCATTATTTTGTATAAATTCTGGTGCAATTTTTTTGAGATAAGTTTTTAGCCTTGTAGTGACCTAAACCTAAAGTTTGACGTACATTAAATAAGATTGTTTATAGAACTCTATAGCTTCGTATGTATTATCTAATTTTCATAAATCACTCCGATATTATTAAGAGAGCTAGCAATAAAAGAAGGATGAACTAATTCTTGATCGATTTTTAAAGCTTTCTTATAATATTTTAACGATTCTTCAAATTTACATAATATATATTCATTATAATAACCCATTTTTTGATATAAATTTGCCTTTCTACATTTATCCATTTCAATATCATCATTTAATATTTTTACTACATGGGGATAAAATATTTTAGAACTTTCCCAGTCTTCACTTGGAACATCTGTTAATATTGGAAATAAATCATCTAAGATTTCTGCTAGTCTTGTATAAATCTCTTTTTCATCTATCGCATGTTCTTTATTTTATTTATATATTGCTTTGTTATAAATTGCATTAATCTATGTAATGGTAAGCCAGCTTGTCTATTTTGGTATGTTAGATTCATTACCGATAATGCTTCTATAACCTTTTTATAGGTTCTTGTAGCTTTTCTTCATCTATTAAAAATAATTCTTCGAAAATCTCTATACTGATAAACTCAGGGTCTAAATCTGCAGAATATTGTAAAATATCTGCCAAGCTAAAGGTGATTTTTCTAATAATTGTAGTAATAAAACGGTTTCTATATGATCATCTTTGCTATTTTTAAAGTAATTAATGTAATCATTTACTTTAAGTAATTTATTTGCTTTTAAATATGCTACTGCTTTAGATAGCCTATAAGGTGATGCAGCATCGTTACTACCAAAGTCTTCTACTAATTTATCAATATCTTTCTTGTTTAATCTATTTTTTAGAGATTTCTTTAAATATAATATCGCTTCTTTTTTACTAAAAGACTCTACTAATATAATATTTTCTATATCATCACTTAAATTATTATTTTTAGTAGTAATTATCACTTGTGCCTTATCATTAAGTATATTAATTATACTGTTAAGATAAGGCTCTATATCTTTATGATCTTCAACATTATCAAAAATAAATAATATAGCTGAATTTAAATTAGCAATCCTCTCATGGACTAATCTTATTATGTTTTCTTCCTTTTCATCTATTACGTAAATAGTAAATTCTTTAGTAAGTTGTCTACATGCTTCAAGGACTTTGTCTGCAGAATCTACGTTAATAAAACGTACTATTTTCTTTTTCGCTTGTGTTTGTCTATCTCCATATTTTATAGCTAGAGTGGTTTTACCGGCTCCAGCGAAAGCACTAATTGTTACAAATCGTTTTTCGTTTAAAGTTTCTTCTATTTGTTGTAATATTTCATTATGGACAATCAAATTATAAGTTGATAAACTTACTTCAATTAACCTTAAAATTTGCTCTCTTAAGTCATCTACTTTAACTTTAGATAAGTTTGTAAAGATATAATATTTGCCATATTGAGGTTCATATAGTTTTTTTATTACTTTTAACTATTGTTTTATTAAATTTGGTATTTCTTTTTTATCTATACTCAATTTGCTCAACTGTGCTAGATACCAATCACTACTGCCCTTATTATTTGTATTTGCTATATCTACAGACAAATTTACTTCTTTTATACGATAATGACCTTTGTAAGAAAGTTCAAATGTTCCCTCAGGGGTTATGATCTCTTTTGATGGGCAACCTTGTGCGGCATTATTTTCTAAATGCTTATAAACCTCTAAAAATTGTCCGGTTGCAATATTACCGCTTATAGGCTGATCGATTACCTCTAAGAAGCTTCCAAATGTCGTTGCAGTAGCATTTTTATATATTAGATTGCTTGCTAAAGGTAATAAATATCAAGTGCTTTATTAATATGCGGATTACAGACATTTACAAAATTTGGAGCTGATAAATAAGTTGTTATATTTAAAATTTTTACGTCAAAGGTAGTTTCATGGCTATACATCTGCGGCTAAAGATTTTCTGTAGCTAAACCCGGGCTATCGAATGTGATTGCCTTTGCTTTTGGATAATGAAAATCTCTATGAGCAAAATATAAACTAAGCTCTGCGAGCCATACACCTAAAGAATGACCTGTGAAAGATAAATTATAATTATTCTCTTCAGCATATTTGGTAATCTCCTTTGTAGCTTCATATGCGGCCGCTTGCTGTGCCACTATCTGTCCACCTAAAATACTTTTAAAATGAGCTTTAAACGGTGAATTAGTTTTGAGCAAATCTAATTTTTCAAATGTAGTACCTCGATAGGTAAGTACAATTTGTTTTACTTTTTCATTTACATATGCTACTGCGTAATATCTACCTATTTCAGGCTCCAGTATATAAGCATGTAAACTAAATAACCCATGGACAAAGTCGGTAGGGTGGTGCTTTATAGTTTTGATTATTTAAGATCTTATATTATAGGAAAATATAGAATGGTGACCCCTACGGGACTCGAACCCGTGTTCCCACCGTGAAAGGGTGGTGTCCTAACCGCTAGACGAAGGGGCCTTAATTTTAAAGTAAGCAATATGAGTTAGTCATACCGTGGCTATGACCACGGCATGACATTAAGTTAGAAGTTTTATATAACACCTTTGCAAATATTGCAAGTATAAAAATTATAGGTTTACCTTAAGCTTAACACTACCTTGATGACTTCTATAATGTTTATTTAGATAATAATTATAATCCAACGAAATAGTAGTATTTTTGATACTGCCTATAATACCCGTTCCTAAATTATAGGATGTTTTCGGTTGCTTCGGTATTAGATAATTATGTTTGAATGTATTATCAAATATTTTAACAACTCTATTTATTCTTTGGGTTTTCTCTTTAAAATTATGTTCTACCGCTCCTTGGAATGTTAGACCTAAATTATTAAATTTTAGAGCATCTTTTAAAGGTACTGTGACTTTAGTACCGACAATTCCGGACAATATATTATTCTCTTTCATTGTAAGAGCTATTTCTTGTACGTTAACACCGGTTTCATTATATACCCCGTCTCGTGACTTCCCGTATCTTAAACCGATATTCGGGGTAATAACGAGCTTGCTCTGCAAAAGATAATTATAATGCAGTAATGCTTCCGCATTATAACTATGATTACGATGTTTTACATTACTTTTAATTTTAGTATCACCATATGAATAAGTTGTTTTATCTTTAATAAAGTTTTTAGAAGCAGATACTAAAGCTTGTAGTGCAAAATTCTTCGGTAATTCTTTTTGTCCGTAAATAGAAACCACATGACTATTAATAAGTTCTTTATCATTATTTTTACTATTTTTAAATTTAAATACTGAATGAACATTACTATAAGCTATACCTACGATATTATTGTCGATTTCAGCATCGAACCCGATAGTAGCACCTTTGTTAGTACCTCTATAACCGGTCATATTCTCAACGCGTCCATGATTATTAGTGCCGTACATACCACGCATCCACAAACCTCTTTTTATATGAGACTCTTCTTCATCACCGGCTCCCACTGCTACCATATTATTAGACATATTCATAGATGCATCTAATCTGTTACGAATCATATTATTTACAATAGTATTAACAACTTTCGCTTGATTTAAAGTAGGAGCGTTTTCTGAAATTTGCGTTTGCATTTCTTTTTTTGCTTCCTGTTCAAGAGGAATAACCGTATCAACTTCCGTTATTTTAAGATTACCCCCATCGGAATCGGATAATTGCTCTATTGTTTCTTCTTCCTCTTCAAACCCTGAATCATAACTTTCTTCATCTTCGCTACCATCGCCTAATGCTAAACATTCCTTTTCTCTATCGTCACTTAATGCTAATGCACTCTCATTACTTGATGCAAGTGCAGGTAATGAAGATAATTGTCTACTTACTTCTGTGTCTTCTTGTTCTTCATCTCCTGCAGGTAAGGTAGATTCTGATTTACCATCCGACACTAACATTTCTTGTAGCAATAACTGAGCAAGAATATCTGTAGCTTCTTCGCGAAGTAACGAAGAAATTTTTTCATCATGTTCTTGTAATTGTGCATTTATTGCTAAAAGCATTTTTTCATCTAATTCCTCTACATCCTGTATACGATTACTTATATAAGTCATTGCTTCTTTAATATGATTAAGTTCCTCACTTCTAGAACTTGAGCCAGACAATTCTTCTATTTTTTGTATTTTATTGCTTAATACTCTTATATAGGTATCTACATAATCTTTATTAATTTCTATATTTAGAGTATCTACCGGAGTTACAACATCACGACTACTCAAATCATCATTAGAGAAGCTGTTTATGCTACCAACTGAAGATGAACATGAAAATACCGGCTTACTCTCAGTTACCTTAGGTTTAGATTCAGTATCTAGATGCTTTATCTTCCCTTCTAACAAAATCTTTTCTTTATTTAAAGTATCTAACTCCAATTCCTTATTATAATCATTGGCTATTTTTTCATGTTTAGATTTTAATTCCCCTAATTGCATAACATTAGAATTGTTTAAATCCTCTAAGCCACTAACCGAAGATGAACGGGATAGATTTGATTCTGCATCACTAAGTACACCGCTTATGTCATCAATTGAATAGGAACGTATTGATACATCTGTGCTTGAAGACTTTTCATTTAAAGAAAATTCTGCTTCTATGGCTTTCCTTTTTTCTTTTAATTGTGATTTTTTTGAAGATAAGTCTAGTGCTTCCATAGCTAACCGCTTAAATTCTAGGTTTTCTGGATCTTGATATTGATTCAATTTGGCAATAACTTGCTTTTCCTTAACTATTCTAGCTTCCTCTACTTCTAATAGTTTATTTTCTAAATCCAAATACTCTAATTTCTTGTCAAGCTCGGCACTTCTGAATAATGGTATAGGTAATTTTCGTTTACTAGTATTCGTGTAACTTATAGATGGCTTAGGTTGCTCTGTCTTATATATTGTTTCTGATGCTAAATTCTCATAACTAACCGACTCATATATAGTAGATAAATTAGATAATGGCTGTGTACCTTTTTTAATAGTACTATCAACCAAATTTAGTCTACCTTGTGATCTATCAAGTAAAGCTTCAGCTTCTTTTAATACCTCAGGAGGAGCAGTATTATATATTGAAGCATCTACATCTGTAAGTTCTCTTACTATAGTACTATCAACCAAATTTAGTCTACCTTGTGATCTATCAAGTAAAGCTTCAGCTTCTTTTAATACCTCAGGAGGAGCAGTATTATATATTGAAGCATCTACATCTGTAAGTTCTCTTACTATAGTACTATCAACCAAATTTAGTCTACCTTGTGATCTATCATTTATTATAATATTTTTATGATCTTCTCGAAATTGTTGAGCTTGCGGAGAGTTATATAGTGACCCTACATTTATAGGTGGGGTTACAGCTAAATTTTTTGGTAAGCTATCCATATTAGCAGTCGGCATAGAATGACTATTTCCCCCATTTGGATTAAATCCAACATCTACATCTGTTTCTATATTATTAAAGTATTTATCTGCTCTGCTTTTAATAGCATCCAATTTTTTTTCTGCTTTTGCATTATAAGCTTTTATATCTTCCGGTTTGCGTATTAATACCTGCTGTAATTCTTGAGAGATTTTAATTGCTTCTCGGTAATCATTTTCTATTTCCTGTAAAACTAAACTAACTGATTTGCTTTGTGAAGAACTGGTTGTTTGCAGTATTGCAGTTCTCTTTGCATCTAAAAGGCTTATAAGCTGAGTTGCTTTTTTTATGAATCCACTAACTACACTTAAACTAGACTCCTTATGATTCTCATTTCCCCAAGCGTGGCCAAATTCTCCCTCTTGATCTACTGTTCTTTGCTTTGAGGTTTCTCCATCTCTTTTCCTTTTTCTGTTCTCTGCATAATTTGTTTGCAAAATTGACCCTACTTTTGATACAGCTCTCTTTATTATATTACCTTGTTTTTTCTTACTAGAAACTAAATAGGTACTTTCTTCAGTGAAAGTTTCTTGAGGTGCATAATGTAAATCTAGCCCTAGATCATCCTGCACACCTAAAGTTTCTGTACGCATTTTTTCTGATTGCAGTTGTTGTATCTCCGAAATACTTCCACTTACATTATTTTTCCTCGATGAGTCACTTTTAGCAACAGTTGTATTTTGTGTTGGCATTATTAAACCAAGAGTTTCTATAGTTAACGTATCAGGTTGTTTTAGATTCTGAACGAACGCGTCGCCAGCTAAATCTAAATATTCTAATCCTCTTTTATCAAGCTTTGGACTTGAAGAATATGGTGCAGAATTTTTCCAATTGTTGTCAGATCTCAAGCTTTCATCTGTAGTTGTGGTTTGTAACAATGCTGATTTTTCTTCAAAATTTGATGATATTACACTTTTAGCTGAAGACAAGCGTGATAATACTGGAGTACTGCTTTTTCTTGAATTCTCTTCATACTCTGCATAAGACTGAGATATTTCCGCTTGCTCATATACTTTTTGAGTTTCTGGAATTCTAGCTTGCTGAATTTCATATAACTTCTCGAACAAACCTTCATATGCCTTTATACTGGCAAGATGTGCAATCTCACCTAATTTTTGACTAAATTGATCCGCACTAAACTTTCTCATTTCTGTTGCTAAACTATCTATTACACTATCTATTTGAGCTTGATTTGACTGATTTGGCTGTATGCTATTCAAATAATTAATGTATTGTGAAACCTTAGCCTCATAAATATCTTTTGAATGACTTGGAATAGGGTCCTCTATTTCTCGATTCGGCAATATTACTGTATAAGGTTGCTGCTGAACTTTTATTGGCACTAAGTACCCCTCTTCATCCTCTGGTTGTTCACCTAAAATTCTCTTAACCCCATGACTTAATGGTATAGTTGGCTTTGCTTTTGGCGACTGCTTATAAGTAGGACCGGTAGAACTATTATAAACAACAGGAGTTAATAACTTTAGATTTTTCTCTATCTTATTTAATTGTTCAGAATCACCATTCATTTTATCTTGCATGGCTCGTAATGCCGTTCTACTTGTTTCTTTTTTCGCACTAGCAGCTACTTCTTTAGCTTTATCTGATGCCGTTTTTATAGCTTTTTCTTGTTTCTTTATTTCTGATAACTGCTTTTGTGCTTCTTGTTTTTTCTTTTCTCTTTTTGTTCCAGCACTACTTTTTCCTGCATTATCTCCGCTTGATTTATTTTTATTAAATACACCTTGCCGAGCCTCATTAATTCTTGCTTGCTGTGCTTGAAACGCACTAACTTCGGTTGACGCCGTTGTAACCGGAACTGTTTCCTGCGATTTTATCGAAACTTTATTTGTTGGAATATCTATTTTTTCTATTTTCTGAAATAATCTATCTGCTTTATTGTTTTTACTTGTTAACTCTTTTTCAAGTTTCTTTATTTTATCTTTATTTTCACCTATTTTGATTTTTGTTTCTATCTCTTCAGCTCTTGACTTGAGTGCTTCTGTTGTTTTTTGTGTTGAAGTTAGCTGCGTATACAACTTCTGCAATTGTTTTTTATCTTTTTTACCTGTGGTATCTTTAATAGCCTGTGTTACTTCAGCTAACTTGATTCCTATCATCTCATTAACTCGTGATATATTACTTACCATTCCTGCTACAATTTCAGTACTGCTTTTTTTTATAGGCAACGGTACAAATGTCGGCTTCGGAGGAACTTCTGATTTAACCTGTGAGCTAGATTGCACTGCCTGTTGTTGCGGGTCGCTACTGCTAAACGATAATCTTCGTGCTGCCTTTGAGTTTGTGTTTATGTTTGGTGGTGTATTAGCTCCTAAACTATCATTTGGTTTAGAATCTGAAGTAGGCTGATACGGAGTCGCCGGTGTTGATGATGGAGTACCAGGTGCCGTAGTATAATGTTCAGGTGATGTCAGGTTAGTATTTGGTGTATTAGGTGCAGTGATAAAACTATTTGAAGCTGGGCTAACAGTAGGCGAAGACGCTGTTATTATAATCTCTGGTTTTTGAGGCATTTGTTCTGTCGATTCAGGAGTATAAGTATTTTGACTTTGTTCTGTTTTTTCAATGCCTGCAAATGTTTTGCATCTAGTAATTGGTCGTACTTTTCTTGCTTTCCCGACATCAGACTTACTACGTGCTACCACTTTATAATGATCCTCTATAGGAACATCTTTTAATGGATTAGATGCCTTAGGTTTGTTAGATATTTTCATTTCTCTTATTTCAGATGGAGTATATGTGTTTATTTCTGGTTCCGATACAATTACTGTTCCTATCTGCTGCGGGGTATTTGTCGTATCTTTGTGTCCGTTTAATTGTGACACGTGATTCAACAATTTATTACTGAGATCGAGACGAAATGCTTCTTTACTCATCGCCATACCCTCAAAAGGTATTGCAGCTCCTACTGAAATAGAGGCAAGCAGAGAATATTTTAAAAATCTTGATTTTTTTAGTAAATGTTGTTCTGTTAATTTATTCATTACAAATATCTCAATTTAAATTAAAATTTCATGTACATAACGTTGGACATTATAATAAATAAGTTAATAAAAAGCAATATATAAGTTAATTTATCTTAACTTATAATTACAAGAGAATTTTGTTCTAATTATTGAAAATATAACAGATATATATAATGTATTTTTAACTTTTGATAGAAAACACTGCGATATTTTAAAACAACTTTGGAAACAGAGTATAATAATTTAAATATTTGGTATTTTGTTAGTTTTATTTACGGATATTATTGTTTATTTTTCGCTTGATTTTGAGCTTTCATTTACAACAATTTTTTTCATTTTTTGTGTTTGTTTAATATTAACCTTTACTAGAAATTCTAATATATTTTTACAGTTTACTTACTGAATGATTATTGCTTTTATTTTTGGCATATTCATCTCTAAATATCGTGTAACAAATTTACATAGCGAAATGCTTTATAAACCTATCATCACTAAAATTAGCGGTAAAATAGAATCGATAAAACCGACTATTATAGGAGGATAAGTAGTATTAAGTCGCATAAAGATAGAAAAAATTAATCGTAACTTACAAAAAGTTAAAAAATTAGTATACCGAAAAAATATATACAAGAAATTAGGGTAAATAACCGAATTACTTTGCTTGCTAAGCTCTATAAGCCGCAAAATAGTATACTACCCGGGGGTTATGATTTTGGTTTTTACGCTTATCTATCGGATATTGGAGCAAAGGCTATGCGATGTCTGAGCCGCAAATTATAGAACGTAATGAAACAAATTTTGATAGTTTTATTTATAGAGTGCGTTCCTATATTTATAATAATTTAATAGAAAAGATAAAGGGAATTTTGCAGCTGCAATATTACTTGGCAAGACAAAAGGTTTAAACAGGCAAATAATGCAGGATATGAGGCAAAACGGTATATCACACGTGCTTTGTGTTTCAGGATTGCATCTATCTTTAGTTGTGATGATTATTTTCCTTACTACAAGGTTTTTATTAAATCTTTCAAATTATTTGGCATATAATTTCAATATAAAATTAATCTCTGCTTATTGTTCGCTAATAGGAAGCTTTGGTTATTTAGAACTAAGCGGTATGCAAATAGCAGCGACTAGAGCTTTTATTACTGCTGCAATTTTTATTTACGGTATTATATTTATCGGACGCTCTTGCTTTCCCCTTCATTCACTTGCAATTGCGGCTTTTATAATATTATCGTTAAATCCCGAATATATTTTTCATCCAAGTTTCCAATTATCTTTTATCGCCGTATTATCGCTTGTTGCCGGTTATGAATTTTACTTAAAGAATTCATGGTTACTTGGAGAAAAGAAAGGCCTTTTTGGAGCAGTAAAATTTTATACAGCCTCAAATATTTATTCAAGCTTCTTAGCAAGCATCATAACGGCACCTGTAGTAATTAATCAATTCTTTATATTTGCTACTTACTCAGTACCAGCTAACCTCATTGTCGTTCCGATAACGTCATTTTTTCTTATGCCTCTTGCTTTGTTATCTCTGCCTTTTACCATGATCGGGTTTGATAACTATATCCTAAAGCTTATGGGATTCTTTATTGATATAATAATAAAATCAGCCGCCTATTTTAATAGTTTACCGACTGCTGTATAGTATTTCGGTTATATTACCAATTTCAGCATATTACTCTTTTTTACTCGGCTTTTTTGGCTTTGTATATGGAAAACTGCTTGGCGTTTGCTTGGTCTTGCAATCATGGCAATATCTTTTATATTTATGTCCTACTCCCCAAAGCCGGAATTAATATTTGATGCAAATCATATGGCGGTAGGCGTTAAAGATAGAGAAAATAAACTAGTAATACATGCTGATAAAATACCTGCTTTCAATAGAACTTACTGGGCTAATTGGTTTGGACAAAAAGATAGTATGGTGTTACCTTTAGAGAATAATATTTTTTAACCAACTACGGACAAAAAATTGTCATTAATAAAGATAATCATTGTGAGAAAGCCGAAATTCATATTAATCTCAATTATAAATCTAAATGCCGCGGGAGCTTAATAACGATTAATAAAGATTTTTTATTGTTCTATGTCATTCCCACTTGGCATTGTTGTGTGGATACTGAGTCGTCATTGCGAGGAAAAACTGTAAGTTTTGACGAAGCAATCCAGTAAAAAATGCTAGTTTTTAACATTTTTTTATTATTTTTCTGGATTGCCACGCTCCTTACAGTCGCTTGCAATAACGACTCAGTATCCACACAACAATGCCAAGTGGGAATGACATAAACGAGCCATATAACAAGGTCCAGTTTTTAGCTAGGATGACATCAAAGTCTTTTTAAAAACTATCCGATACTTTAGGTAAAATCGAATAATGCAAGTTACACACAAAATACTAAAAATCCCCTCAAAAGGATATAGAAAAATCTTGAGTCTCTTAAATGAAAAAGGACAAGCAAGACTTATAGGCGGCTGCGTACGTGATGCGTTACTAGATCTCTTGCATAACAAAACTAATAAAGAGGAATTTGAAGGAGACACGGAACGCAGAATCGCAATGTACATAAACGTACGTGAGGATTCGAGTACCGGATCGACGTACAAATTACCTTTAGAAGCAAGTTATCCAAGAGATCGACTTGAGAAAGGTAGCTGCGATATAGATATAGCTACTAATTTGACACCTAGTGAAGTAACAAATATTTTATCTGGAGCTAAAATAAAAACTATTCCGACCGGTTTAAAATTCGGCACGATTACGGCTACTTTAAATAATGAAAAATTTGAGATCACGACTCTTAGGAAAGATATTGAATGTAACGGCAGACATGCCAAAGTAATATTCACCAACGATTTTGCCGAAGATGCCGCAAGACGAGATTTTACTATTAATGCTTTAAGCTATTGTCCCTTTAAGAACGAGATATATGATTATTTTGAAGGGTTTAAGGATTTGCAGCAGGAAAAGGTTGTATTCATAGGGGAAGCTCTAGATAGAATTAAAGAAGATTATTTGCGAATTCTACGCTTTTTTCGGTTTTCTAGCTATTATGCGAATCAGCTTGATGATGGCAACTTTAAAGCATGTAAAGCTTTAAAAGACGGCTTAAAAACTTTATCACGAGAGCGAATTAAAAGCGAAATGGATAAAATTATTGTTTCAAAAAGAGCAGCACAAATTTTAAAAGCTATGTTTGAAATAGGAATATTAGAACTAATATTCTCTATCCAAAATTATGAAATAAAATTTTTTGAGCAGGCAAATGATTTTAAATTAGAATTAGTTACTCGATATGCACTCTTATTATATTGTCAAAAAGATTTAAATTTAAAGGTCTTTCTAGATTGGAAATTCTCAAAACATGAAGCAATGCAAATATTATCAATAACGAACTTTCTGAATGACGCTAAATTTAACATGAAAAAAATTTGGTTTGAAAAAAAGAATTATAAGGAATATTTATTAGCAGCTAGAATAATCGGTAAATTAAATCATTCACAAGTAAAAGAATTTATTCTTAAATATGATGCGTTATTACGTCCTAAATTCCAAGTAAACGGTAATGATTTGTTAAATATGAATATAGAAAAAAAAAAGATAGGAGCAAAACTAGAATATCTAAAAAATTTTTGGATAGAGCAGGATTTTAAACCTAGTAAATTAGAGTTGTTGGCGCAATTATGAGAGCTAGTACGTCAAACCGTCATTGCGAGGAAAAATTGAAAATTTTGACGAAGCAATCTCGTGCCAAAATCCTGAGATTTCCACGCTCCTTTCAGTCGCTAGCAATGACGATTTGGTATCAACGCAAGCAAGCCTTCACAGAGATGACATACCTAGCATTACTATTCCTTACATTCCTCAGCCTTACTAGCTATGCTAAGCCTAAGATAGTTGTAAGTATTACGCCAATCGGCAGTATTGCTTCGATGCTTGTTAAGGATAAAGCGGATATCGAGAGCTTAGCTATTAGTAGTGACTGTCCACATCATTATAATTTAAAACCTAGTGATTTAGTAAAAGTCAAAAATTCTGATATAGCAATTTATATTAATGAACAATTTGACGGTTTTGCCGAGAAATTAATTGATAATCATAGCAAAAACATTATAAAAATCAGTGATATTAAATCTTTAACCACTATAAAAGATAATTGGCATATTTGGCTTGATCTTAATAATGCTGTGATTTTACTACAGGAATTTGCACAAATATTTAGTGAAAAATTTCCTGAGCTACAAGAAGATATTAATAATAACCTTTCAACAGCACTTAAAGAATTAAATAAGCTACAAGAGATTAAAAATAATGAGCTTGCAACGATAAAAGACGTAATTTTATTAAGTGACAGTAGCGAGTATTTTTTTCTTAATACTAATATTAAAACTGCAAAATTATATAGCGAAAGTCAAAAAAGCCTCCGATATATAAGCAAGCTAGAAGATTTAATTAAAGAGTCTAATAACAAATGTCTTGTTTTAAGTAATGAACAAAATTCACGATTATACGACAAATTAAACGCTAAAATAATAATATTAAATAGCGAAAACTGGAATGTGCAGAATATAGGTTCCAACACTTTTCAGAATCAATATTTACAAATGATTTATCAAGTTAAAAAATGCATACACTAAATAGCGAAGAAGAGACAAAGAAGCTTGCAAAGCTTTTAGCACAAAGCTTAAAACCAAATGATATAGTTTTACTTAACGGTGACCTTGGAGCAGGTAAAACATTTTTTTGTCGTGAAATTATTAAATATTTTTGCGGTGAAAATACAAGCATTATAAGCCCTACTTTTAACTTACTGCAAACTTATAAAGCATCTAACTTCACTATATATCACTATGACCTGTATCGTCTTAAATCACCTGAAGAAATTTATGAACTTGGATTTGAAGAGGCATTAAACGGCAATTTAATTTTAATAGAATGGTCTGAAATTATTAAGCATTTACTTACTCCGCCTTTAATCGAAGTAAATCTAGAAGTATTAGATAATAATAAACGTTTATGTAGTATAATAATAACAAATCATAAAGAAAATTCATAAGAATCTTCCCTTATTGATTTTTTACAAGATTCTCCGCTATTCGATACAAAACTTGATATTCAAAGAGATAAAAGCCCTACTAGAAAAGTTAAGTTATAATTATGAACTATTTAATTTTTCTTTTAACTAATTTATAAACTTTTCCATCATTTCTTTTTCCTATAAGAAAGATATTTAATATCTTATTTAAAAAATCCTTACTCTCTTCCTCTGATAAAAAACCACTTTTACTCGCATTTTTTGCTTGCATTGCCCAATACCTATCTTCAAGCTGATTAATTTTCTCATATTCTTCATGTGATATAAGAACAACTATGAGCTTACCGTATTATTAATATCTAACTAATCAATTGTCATGTAATAAAAACGCCTTTTCAATAGGAAGTAATTTTAATTCCGGTAACATCGGCATAATTAAATCTATTCCGGCTTTTTCGTTACTATTACCGTGTACCAATATAAAAGAACCATTTTGAACTTTTTCGCCTTTAGCAAGCCATGCATTACTCCCAAGCGGAATAAATCCCAAATCTTTTAATTTTTCTATTAATGTTTGATCGGAAACTAATCCAGGAAAACGAAAGAAAGGTGACGGAGCAATATTATAACTTACTAATATTTTCCCTGCTTCTAATACTTCATTTTCAAAATCATCTTTATTGGAAAGAAGGAAATTATCTTCAAGAGGTTTATCTTTAAAATAAGGATGACTAAATGAATGATTAACCCATGTTATTTGTAAATAACCGTTTTCTTGTTGTTTTAATAACCATAAGAATTCTTCTGTATGCTTATTAATCCATAATCCTGAAACACATATAGCAATCGGAATAGGTTTATTTAGTTTGATCGATAATTCTACGAGCTTTTTAAAAAAATCTTCTTCAAAGCTTTTGGAAGAAGGACACATGTCAATTGTCAAGAACTGTCCTTTTACTTTATACATGCTACTCGTAGCACCGTAATTTTGTTGTATATAAGGTGTAGAGCTATATTTATTTAAAACTTTAATATACGGAGTTTTACTTAATTTTTTTAGAAGATTTTCTTTTTCTATTTTATTCGTAGGTAAAATTACCAGCTTTTGTAGGGCTATTTCAGTTTTAAAAGAATTCGGATCTACTAAAACGAAATATGATTTTTCATTATTTAAATAAGAACGAATAGCAATTCTTATTTTTTTATTTTCAGCAATTACAGGCAAAAATACCGGTTTATAATCAGTTATAATTACTGCTTTTTCACTTGCATAGCTTAAACTAAAAAACAATATTACAAAAATAAAACTTAAAATTCTTTTAATTTATTCGTCTCCATAACGCTCGTATAAAATTCCACAATTTTCTCTTTTACAGCTAGAGGATCGTTCATTAAATTAACAGCACCTCTAAACTCTGCTGAATTCGGTAAACCGCTACTATACCAGCCAATATGCTTACGTGCAATAGGTACGCCCACAGATTCACCATAATAATCAAGTATTGCCTCATAATGCTCGGTTACGATATCTAGCTGCTCTGCTATAGAGGGAGCAGATTTTTCTTCACCTGTTTTAAGATAATGATCAATTTGTGAAATAAGCCAAGGTTTGCCATATGCTCCTCTACCGACCATAATACCGTCTGCACCGGATTTTTGTAGGGCTTCTTTTGCCTTAGCAAAATTAGTAATATCACCATTAGCAATAACCGGAATCTTTACCGATTCTTTAACTGATCGTATAAAATCCCAATCGGCATTACCGGAATAAAACTGGCATCTAGTTCTACCGTGAACGGTAATCATCTGAACACCTGAGCTTTCAGCAATTTTGGCTAAAGTCGGAGCGTTTTTCGTATTATCATCCCAACCCATACGCATTTTAACGGTTACCGGCAGCTTAACCGCTTCAACGGTAGCTTCAAAAATTTTAGCTGCCAGCTGCTCATCCCTCATTAGAGCCGAGCCTGAATAACCGCCTACTACTTTTTTCGCCGGACAGCCAAAATTAAGATCGATAATTTTTGCCCCCATACCCTCATTCATTTTAGCAGCTTCTGCTATCACATTCGGCTCACAGCCTGCTAGCTGTACGCAAGCACTTGTTGCATCATCACGCATAATGGCACTTTTTTTTAGTGACTGCCTAGATTCCACAATCATTGCTCTACTTGCTACCATTTCAGAAACTACAAGCCCTGCACCAAATCTTTTCACTAATCTTCTAAATTCCAAATCCGTAACACCTGACATTGGAGCTAGTATAATATTTGAAGAAAGCTCAATATTGCCGATTTTGATCATAAAAACCGTTATAAAAATAAACACTCATGATATCATAATTAAGTATTTTTGTCTAATATTACTAATTAAGAATAGACAAAAGCCGATTAATCTATTATAAGCTTAAGTTATATTTCCTTACACCCTAATAAATGAAAGAATAGTATAGACGAAGATCAACTTGGAAAAGAGCAAGGAGTCTGTAAGCCGAGGAGCGGAGCGTATACTAATACGTGAGTATCCGAGGACTTACAAAGACGACGAAGCCAAATTTTCAAGTTCATCGAGTATATACGGCCACGTAGCTCAGTCGGTAGAGCAAAGGACTGAAAATCCTTGTGTCGTTGGTTCAATTCCAACCGTGGCCACCACTATTCCTTACTTTAAATCCCGTTATTTTATATCTTCAATTAAATTTCTATTGCATCTGTAAACTTATTTTTGTAATTTTAATTAACTTTAGGTTAATAAGAATAAATTATGTTTATACGTATAAAAAAATTTTTGGAATACATAAAGAATCAACACCTGAAGAATCAGATGAAATATTATATAATCAACTAATATCTTTACTAGAAAAATTAACGTGTGTAATACACGCAAAAGATGAAGATAAAAAAGAAGTTGAAAAATTAATTGATAAAATAAAAAATACTAATTTATTTAATCAATCCGATGAGGATGGTAATACAGCCTTAATTTTAGCTGCTAATGCAGGTTTAGAAGAAGGTTGTTTAAAACTTATTCCCAAGATGTCTGACGAGGCTATTAATACGATCGAGAATATACGTGGTCAGCCTGCATTAACAAAGGCTATGTGGCGTGATTTAGATAATGTTTGTATAGAGCTTATTCCAAGAATGTTTGAGGAAAATATTAACTCTATTGATAAATTCGGAAGGACATTGTTAATGCTTGCATCCAAAAAAGGCATAATAGCAGCTTCTCTAGAGTTTATTAAGCTGCTGCCACCTGAGATGATTATTCGTGCTGATAATAATGGGAATATGGCTGCAAGCTACGCAGATACGGACAAAGCATTTGCCGAGGTAAGGGAATTATTGCAAGAAAAATAACAAAACTTATTAAAAAAATTAGCTTCATTTCTAAATAAAACTTTTTTATAACAATGGTTTAGATAATTTTTTTAAAATTGCATATGCTACAAAATTCTATAAAAAAGTGAAAGTAAATAAGGAACTATTAGCATCTTATTTACAAGAACAAAATAATAATCCTGAATCTATTATAATAACGATGAATAATTTTATGAAATTATTCCCATTTGCCATTGCAGGAGTATATACAACCGGAAATTCAATCGGATTCTAAACCCCCTTTTTTACATTTATCATGCTTACCAAATGAAGCAATATGTTGTATTATCTCCCATTTAGAAAATGAAAAATGGGGGATAGATGTTGAGTTGTCTGGAAAAAGTAGCGCTACATAGAATTAATAAAAAGGGACAATTTTGCCTTCATCTTTAATTTTTATGATGCTTATAAATTTTGTTATACAAAAAAGTATTACTTAATATACTGTCGCTTAGTGGAGCAAATCGTCTATACTCTTCTGCTTTCAAAAATTGCTCTTTCATTTTATCAAAGATTCGCATCCTCACCTCTCAAAATAAAATTCAATTCTTGAAAGCATTTGAGTATACTTGCCTCCACCATTTAAATTCTGCTTATTTAATTACTCCCAGTTAATCAGTTTTTTAAAGTAATTAATTTTAATATAACAAAAAGTAATTTTCATTACTTTTTAAAGCTCGTATGTTCAATACAAAATCATTCTTATCATAGATAAAAAATTTAACTAAGTTTAGATATAATACAGTGCCAAGAATAATTGAACGAAATAAACCAAGCGATGCTTTTAAAAGTTGTTTATCGATTATAAGTATAATTTTCGGTATGGTAAATTGAATAAATTTCTAATTAATTTGTAGTAAGAATATTATGTGTAAAGTTTTTTAACTAAAATAAATTCTATTCTTAATTCCCTATTTATACCATTTGGATAAATTTCACGTAATAAGTCTTTGTCTTTAATAAAAAAATCTAGATATGGCTCAATAATAGCTATTTCTACTGTTTTAGTGTTCATAACGGCTTAGTTCTAATTAGTTAAACTTAAATGATTCAAGTTTGATCACCAAGAAGCTAAGTTAAAGCCCGATTGGTGATCAGGGAGTTAGAAACACCGTCAACAAGAACAGCTGAGTAGTTTTTAGGCTTAAAGTTAATACTCTAAGCCCTGAACATGACTACTACCTCCCCGACCGTAAAATATCGAGGAATAAACCAATTTAACGGTGATTTTACCGCCTGTTGATGGAGGTTTCTATACTCCAGAACAACCTTAGCTGTTCCAAGATGATTCTAAGCAAAACTTTAAACAAGTCAATATGATTATTGATTTCAAAAATTGGTATTGCTCGCATGACTCGTTTTATGTCATTTCCGCGAAAGCGGGAATGACATCGAGTGGGTTTTTCGAGCCATGCAACAAAGCTTACAGTCGTTTGCAATGACGATATCAATCTTTATTTTGCAATACCTTTTATGCTATCTGTAAAACAAGATTAAAGCGAATAGCGGGTTATCCACTCGCGTTGTTATAATACAAAAGGCTATCATTAGAATCGTTTACTCCTAGTCCTGCAAGCATTATATTCTCTATTCTCGTCACATAGTCATAAGTTGCAGAATAACCTGAATTTATTAATGCTTCTTTTTGTTCAGCTGTGATATCAAAACTTAAAGCTGATATATTATGATCATCAATAAAAACTTATCATGATTCTGAAAACAACTTATCAAGTCAAAGCTTGTGAGAACTTCAGCTAATGCATATAGTTGATCCACAACAGTAGTAGTATCCACAAACGGTTTAGGTTCTGTACCATTCTGATAAGCTTCTAATATTTCTTTATTGATTGGTTTAAACCCAAGAGTTTTATAATTTTTATTATCTGTTTGAGGGAGGCTTCGTGCTGCAGTTTTATCATCAAACACCTCAACCAGGTAATTATTCGTAACTCCACCATCCACATGTTGAAACTACTCCTTGAACAGTTTTTTGTACGGGCTGAAAATATAAATATATAGGAAAAGACCCTGAAGCGTATACGAATTTTACGACTTTCTCATCAGGAGCATTTTCATAAGATAGAATTTCCGGAAATTGAGTACTGAGATTAGTACACACTACGTATAAATCTATATTTGTTTTTTGACTGTCATGTAGCTGTTTAAAAGTAATATCGGGATCAAATCCCTTGTCTTTTAATATTGCCTTAAAAATTCTTCTAGATATTTCTCAGAATTTAACCCTCCGTAGAATACAAGATTATACACTTGGTCCTATTTACTAGTATGATCTGAAAATTTATTAAATCAATTTTCTTAAGTATATCCTCAATTTCTTCCTGTTGATATCCTAGTGCTATGGAGAAAGCAGCTATTGCACCACCGGAAGCTCCAACTACTTTCTGGATATTTTTTTAAACAATCTTTGTCTTTTAATGCCTTTAGAGCCCCTGCATACGCGATGACTTTTACTCCACCACCTGCAAAGGCTAAGTTCTTTATTTCTAACATTTTCAATACCTTGATTTAGTTAATATAATTTAGGCTTTATTAAAAGACATTAGATTATTAATATTTTTGTAAAAATTGATAAGATTTGTACTAAAATAGCTACTTCTATTTCAAAAAAGCTTTATAATTCAGTAACAAAAAATAGCTACAATATATTAATTTAATTCTTCTTAATAAAACGTAAATTAATATTTGTGACTTTTTATCTATTTTTTTCCTAGATCTTACAATCAAGTAGACGTTGTTGCGTGGATCGGTTTTTCCGTCATTGCGAGGAATTTGCATAGCAATTGACGAAGCAATCTCAGGAGTTTGTTATTATTTCATGAGACTGCCATGCAGCCTACGGCTGCTCGCAATGACGACATCATTCTTTACTTAGCAATACCTTTTATTCCACCTGTAAATTTTGTTGCATAATAAAACTATCACTTATATACTGTCGCTAATGATTAATTTGCTTAAAGTTATATGGTAAGTAGTAATTTTTATAAAAATCTAGGGCCACGAAAACTAACAGCAATTATAGATTTTTTACACGATATTATAGCACCTCCTAAGATTCATGAAGATATAGCTATTCATGATATTAAAATTCTGCAGGAAGCATCACCAAATGATATTAGCTTTTTAAGCAATCCTAAATACTCCGAATTTTTAAAAACTACCAAAGCTGCTGCTTGTATAGTGCCGAAAAATTTTACGGGAGAAGCAAATCCAAATACTGTTTTATTACACGCCCAGAACTCATATTTTGCTTACGGCAAATTAATAGATTTTTTTTATGCTCCTATTAAATCATACCCTGCTAAAATAATGAAATCCGCTATTGTTGCAGATTCGGCGACTATCGGAAAAAATTGTTATATAGGTCACAATGTAGTTATTGAAGACGATGTTATTATAGGTGATAATAGTATTATAGAAGCTGGAAGTTTTATAGGTAGAGGAGTAAATATCGGCAGAAACACTAGAATAGAACAACATGTTTCAATAAATTATGCAATTATAGGCGACGACGTCGTAATACTTGCAGGTGCAAAAATTGGACAGGACGGGTTTGGATTTTCTACCGAAAAAGGCGTACATCACAAAATATTTCATATAGGAATAGTTAAAATCGGCAATAATGTTGAAATTGGTGCAAACACTACTATTGATAGAGGATCACTTCAAGATACAATTATAAAAGATTTATGCCGCATAGATAATTTAGTACAAATAGGGCATGGCGTCAAAATAGGTAAAGGCTCTATTATCGTAGCACAAACAGGTATAGCAGGAAGTAGCACGATCGGTAAATATTGTACTCTTGGAGGGCAAGTAGGAATCGCCGGACATCTAAATATAGGCGACGGGGCACAGGTAGCGGCACAAGGCGGTGTAGCACAAAATATAGAAGCAGGTAAAATTGTCGGCGGCAGCCCTGCAATTCCTATTATGGATTGGCATAGACAATCTATTATTATGAAACAATTACTAAAGACCTCTAATAGCAAATTAAAAAAGTAGCTTGCTATTGAAAAGAGCTTTGTTGTTGCATGAATACCTGAGTCGTCATTGTAAGCAGCCATAGGCTACGGTGGCAATCCAAAAAAATTAGCAAAAAGTGCTGATTTTAGTACTTTTTACTAGATTGCTTCGTCAATTATTTCAGCAATGACGGAAAATTTACATTAAAGAAGAGATCTAAATAAATGATCATAGATATTACCGAAATCATGGATTGGATACCTCATCGCTATCCATTTTTATTAGTAGATAGAGTACTTAAAATCGATCCTAACAAATCAATAACAGGTATTAAAAACGTTACTGTTAACGAACCGCAATTTACAGGACATTTTCCGGCAAGGCCTGTTATGCCCGGTGTTCTAATGGTTGAGGCTATGGCACAATTAGCTGCTATATTAGTTGCTAAATCTTTAGGTTCTACTAAGAATAAAGAAGTGTTTTTAATGACTATCGAAAATGCAAAATTTCGTAGAATTGTTCAGCCGGGGGATACTATGCATATCCACGCTGTTATTGATCAGCAAAGAGCTAACGTATGGAAATTTTCAAGTACGGTTACGGTCGAAGGTGAAATAGCTGCAGAAAGTAAGTTTACCGCAATGATTAAAGATAAAACATAGGGACATAGTGTCAAATTCTAATATCCATACTACAGCTGTAATTGCAGAAGGTGCAAAGCTTGGTAAAAACGTAAAAATCGGACCGTATTGTATTATAGGTCCTGAAGTTGTGCTTCATGACAATGTCGAGCTAAAATCCCATGTAGTAATTGAAGGGATTACCGAAATCGGCGAAAATACCGTAATCTATCCTTTTACATCAATAGGTCAACCTCCACAAATCTTAAAATATGCTAATGAGCGATCAAGCACGATAATTGGCTCTAATAATACTATTAGAGAATATGTTACGGTACAAGCAGGAAGCCAAGGAGGCGGAATGATGACAAGAGTAGGAAATAATAATTTATTTATGGTCGGCGTCCATATAGGTCATGATTGTAAAATCGGCAATAATGTAGTATTTGCTAATTATGTAAGCCTAGCAGGTCATATTGGGGTAGGTGATTATGCAATAATCGGCGGACTGTCTGCCGTACATCAATATGCTAGAATCGGTGAATATTCGATGATCGGCGGGCTATCGCCGGTCGGAGCAGATGTAATACCGTTTGGGCTTGTAAGTAGCAAACGTGCGGTGCTTGAGGGCTTAAATCTAATCGGTATGAATAGAAAAGGGTTTGATAAAGTAAAGTCTTTAAGTGCTTTAAAAGCTATCGAAGAAATCTTCTCAGGTGAAGGTAATTTTGCTGAGCGTATAAAACAAGTTGCTGAGAAATATAACAATAATTCTATAGTAATACAAATTATCGATTTTCTTAATCAAGATAGTAGTAGAGCATTTTGTCGTTTTGAGAAGTAAATTTATTTAACTAGCAATATGTAACACTTTGTGTTACAATTAAATATTATAAGGAGGATAAAAATGACAAAAAGTATTACGACTAGTATACGCTTAGAAATAAATTTAAGTAAAAAACTTGAAAAAGCAACTTATGATTTACACCGTGAAAAAAGCTGGATAATTAGTGAAGCAATACGTATATATCTTAAACAACTAGAAAATTCAGACCTAGCCAAAGAAGCTAAACGTCAATCCTTATTAGCTAGTAAAGAAAACAATCCTGATGCCAACTTATGGTTAAAACACAATGAAGAAAGTTGGTTAGATGAATGGAAATAATAGAAATTAAAAAAAGATATATTGTTGCTTGGTGTAATATCTGGAGATTATGGTAAACCTCGCCCCGCTGTTGTTGTTCAATCTAATTTATATAAAAATCATCCCAGTATAACAGTTTGCCTTCACAACGGATTTAATAGATGCCCCACAACTTTTCACCTGTTATTAACTCCTACAGAGCTAAATGGTTTTAATTTAGAATCTCATATTATGGTTGATGAAATTAGTGCTATAAGAAGTGATAAAATTCAAAAAAATTGGTGAATTATCACCTGAACAACTAGAAGAGTTAATTGAAGCTATTATATTAAATTATGGATGAATTAGCCACTAATTTTCTCATTTTTTCTTGCAAAGAGTTTTGGCGTAAACGAGTTTTCAAGCTCTTAAAATCAACTATTTCTGCATTTTGATTTTGCTGGCTACATGCAAAAATATATTTCTGCTCTCCTTTAACTTTTTGAATACATTGTCCGCAAATTCCTTTCATCATACATTGCATCGATGAATTAACGCTAACTATTATTTTTGTATTTTCACTGAATATTTCATTTTTTAGACTTTGCAATTCTTCTATTATTTCAGGAGAAGCATTAATTATTACTATATCCACTGAAACTAATTTACGGATTTTTATATCAGGATAGGTAACAAATATAACTTCATTATTATTTTCTTTTAGAACTTTTAATAAGCCTATATTACCGACTTCGAAATCAACAATAACTATTTTTTTATTTTGAGGTATTTCTAGCGGCGAACCTGTCGGTCCCATTAAAACTACTTTTTCATTTTCGGATAATGTTTTACATAAGCTAGTAGATTTACCGACTTCAAAAACTATAAAGCTAATTAAGCCTTTTTCTACATCAATATCGATAGGGCTTAAGGCTACAGGCTCTATTAACTTAGCAGCATCTTCAGAATAATTTTGTAAGCGAAAAAACTGTCCGAACTTAAAATTTTTAGCAGCAAGCGGCGAATGAATTATCAACTCAAAAGTTTTATCATCTAAAATATTTATTTTATTAACCCTAGAAGTCAGCAAATAATCAAGCTGCGTACAAAAATCTTTATAACTACCTTTAAAGCTAGGATTATTATTTATAAGCTTTTTGTTAATAGCGTCGTACCCTTCTTTGGTACTAGCAAGAGCCTTCACTACACTACCCGAATATTTAGGATTACAATCACCGAAATAGCTATATTTATCCTCATTGAATTGAGTGTTATTTTCTATACCGATTGCCATAATCACGGTTTTGGTTTTGATGTCATTGCGAGGAAATGCGTAGCATTGACGCGGCAATCTTGTTAAGCCAAACTCCTGAGATTGCCACGCAGTCTTTGACTGCTCGCAATGACGGTTTCGATTCTCAAACTCCACAGATTCCACATGACCGTATTTATCAACATTAATCCTTAAAGGTTGCATATTTTCCTTAAAATCAACACCGAGTGCTAATGCATATATTAGCTCCTCGTGATTTAATTTATATGCCGGCGAATCTTGCAATCTTCCACGATAGTAGACAGTAGCACCCCCAAGCTTATTAAAAACCTTTCTTAATTCTTCATTATTCTTAGCTTCTTTAAACAATTTTGCATGAGCAATAAATTCTTCAGCTATTTCTTTATCTTCCTCCGTTAAATCTTTTTCTATATAATCTTCGGCAAATTCCTCTACTTGTTTTTTATAGTAATATAAACTTTCCGTTGCTGCGTCTAAGGAAGTAAGACCGCCGCCTATTACCGCAATCGGCATCCTAATTACCATATTAGTACTAGAATTTTTCAAAAATGCCCCTCCGTTTTGCAAAGTCATTAAGAAATCAGAAGCCGTTTTTACGCCCTTAGCTTCAAAATTTTCTATATCCAAAACTTTCGGCTGACCTGCTCCAATGCAAAAAGCTATATAGTCAAAACCCAAATCGAAAGCTTGTTCTTTCGTTATATTAAAATCTAAAGCTACTCCGTCATAATATTTGAAATTATTATTTCTCTCTAATATTAGCCGCAATATATCGAGATTGTTTTTATCCCACCGAACGGTAATCCCATATTCCGCTACCCCTCCAAATCCTCTTGGCATTCTTTCCGATAACAAATTTTTATATTCATGCCAAAATTTTATAGGCTTATGAACGTCAAAAGGCAGTAGAGTAATTCTTAAACCGTCAATAGCCACAACATTATGACCTGACCGTAATAAATAATAGCTAAGACTAAAACCTGCAGGACCAAGACCGGTAACTAAAATATTATAATTAGTAGGTTCTTTCGGAAGCGGTGCATAAATATTAAGCGGATTCCAACGAGTAAGCAGTAAATATATCTCTAAGCCGTAAGGTAATTTAAGTGTTTCTTCTAAAATATTTGATTCTATTAATGGGATATTTACCGGATCTTGCTTTTGGTAAATACAAGCTTTTGAGCAATCATTACAAATTCTATGACCTGTTGCTGCAACCATCGGATTATCAATAACGATAATAGCAAGAGCACTTAGGTTAAAACCTTGTGCCTTAACATAGTTCATTTCAGAAATTTTTTGTTTTAACGGGCAGCCTTGTTTTAAATCCGTCATTGCGAGCGACTGCAAGGAGCGTGGCAATCTCGTCAAATCTCCTGAGATTGCCACGTCGCTTCGCTCCTCGCAATGACGATTCTGAGGTTGCAGTAATCCCTTAGAACAGCTATCCTTATCTTGCTTATGGCAATAAATACAATAATGAGAATGGTTTAAAGCTTCATCTAGATTTAAAAAAGAATCTGTATAGTCAAAATCTACTCTCTCATTTTTTTGATATTTTAATATTTTTTTATCGTCTATTAGATTTTCTTTATCTAGTTTTTGTGGGAGGTTGAATAGGATGTTATCCTGTGGCTTGATACCCTCACACAAATAAACCCTATACGCAGCATACCTAGCTGCTATGTCTAATTCTTCTGCAAAACTTTCTTCTGCCTGTTGCCATATAATTATTTGTTTGGCAAATTCTCTAGAAGTAAAATTCGCACCTATTAAATCAGTTAGTTTTAAATACACATCTTCAAAATCAATATCTTTTATTTTTTCCGGTGGATATTTTTTTACGGCAACACGTTGAACAAATTTTCTTTTACATTCATAAATAATATCAAAATCTTTATGTTTTAACCTTGATATCGTTATTTCTTTTGAAATACAAAATAACTCTGCTAAAAAATCGTCTAAATGAGGGGAAATTTTTAGCAAAAATTCGGAATAATCTTTTGGAATAATGGAGAGAGGAGTCGATCTAAATAACATTAAATCTTTATGCAAAGATCTATCAGCTTTAAAGAGATAATCTAAAAATATTTGATCTAATTTTTTAAGTCCGGTTAAATCTAATTCATTAAAATCTAGATTAAAACCAAGTTTCATAAATAATAAATAACTCTTTTAGAAAATTGTCTATAAATTAAATAACTGATACAAACAGTAATAAATGCAACTATAATAGACTTAACTATCAGCATCATATCCGGTAATGTTCCGTCAATCACCAACGCTTGTACGGGTCTTATAACTAAAAAGAACGGATTAAATTCAAAATATATCTTTTTAGACTCCGGAATTAGCGAATATGGATAAACTATCGGTATACTCCAATAAATAACTCCAAGAATAACACTCAACATTTGCGGAATATCTCGAATATACGGCGTTAAAAATGCTACTGCGATAGAACCGCTAATCACACATATTATTAAGGGCAAAATTAATATCGGCATAAATATTATTTGCCAAGAAAATTTTTCTGGAAATAATAAAATAAAAGCAAAATACATTGCCGAAAATGAGCAAATTAAAGTATATAATTGCCCTAAACTATCCGCAACAGGAAAAAAAGTCTTAGAAATTCTAACTTTTTTTATTATTTGATCACGTGTAACTAAAGAACTTGAACAAATCGTTAAGCTGCTTACTATAAAACTCCACAAAGGAATACCTCCGACTAAGTTCATTACCATAAATTCTCTCGGCTGTCTTAATAAAAAACCGAAAAAATATGAAATTACCATTATGTGAATAAAAGGCTGAATTAAACTCCATAAAGAACCTAAAAAAGAATCTTTATTTTGCCTAATTATAGAAGCTTTAACTAGTAATGCTATTGCCCGCCAGTATTTTTTAGAAAAAAAATACTTTATCATTTATGAATTTCCTTGTTGTTGGTTATAGATTTTAAACATTTCCGATGGTGTACCATCACCTATAATATTGCCGTCTTTTAATAAAATACATCTATCGCAATTATCTTTTATAATTTCTTCTTGATGGCTTACTATTATTGAAATAGGAGTATTTTTAAATTTATTCTTCATTAAACTAAGAGATTTTTCTATAAAATAGCTATCGCCTGCCGCAAAAACTTCATCAAGTAATAGAATCTGCGGATTTTGAAATATCGATACAGAAAAAGCAAGACGTGATAACATACCGGAGCTATAAATTTTTATCGGTAAATCAATTTTACTACCAAGTTCTGAAAAATCTATAATTTCTTTTTCAATTTTTTTGCTATATTTATCCAGCATATTATTATATAGCATTAACATTTTTATATTTTCACGACCAGTTTGCTCAGACTCAAAACCAACTCCCATATCTATAATTGCCGCAATATCTCCATGAACTTTGACTGTACCGGATTTTAACGGATATATTCCGGCGATTAACTTTAGAAACGAACTTTTTCCCGAACCGTTACTCCCTATAAAAGCTATTTTTTCTCCCTCATAACAAGAAAAATTAATATTGTTTAATATAGGTATATTTGGAGAAAGAGAGACTCCTTTTTTCAAGAAGAAATGCTTTAAACCTTGAGCTCTTTTATGAGTATCAATACCTTCAACATAACCATTAGTTATCTCTATAAATACTTTTGGATAGCTAAGTGACATAAAAATAAATATTAAATAGATTTATTAATCCAATCTAAAAGAGAATTTTTTTGTTGCAAACCTATTTTAGTATCTTTTTGTTCACCATTTTTAAATAACATTATCGTTGGAATACTACGAATACCGTATTCTGAAGGAGTGTTAGGATTTTCATCAATATTCATTTTAAGTACTTTTACTTTGCCTTGTAATTCTTTACTGATTTCATCTATTATCGGTGTTAACATTTTACACGGTCCGCACCATTCTGCCCAAAAATCAACCAGTACAGGTAAATCCGATTCTAATACTTCCTTTTTAAAAGAGCTATCCATTACGTTATTTGCCATAAATTCCTCTATGTTTTTGTAGCATTGTCCATATGGCTTTTATGTCATTCCCGCTTTTAACAACCTTATTGCATGACTTGTTTATGTCATCTCCGCGTGTAGGCGGGGATGACATCGAGTAGGTTTTTCAATCTATGCAACAAAGTCGCTTTTAGCTAGGAATGACATAGTGTTGCTTTCGGATTCATATGGACAACATCTATATTTATAAATAAAATTATAAAGTACAGGCTTCTACTTGTAAATAATGAAAATCTTTTTATTTATTATATTTATTTTTTCTATTATAATATATTCGCATTATTAAAGCTGCTGTTTCCTCTATTGATCTAGTCGACACATCAATTACCGGCCAATTTCTTTGATCACAAATTTTTCTGACTTCTAGGCACTCTTTTTGTACTATATTAAAATCCGTATAGCTTTTATTTTCGTTAATTTGTAATAGATTTAATCTAGCTTCTCTTATCTCAATTAACCTATTTGGATTAATAACGAGTCCTACTACCAATTGATCTATATCTTTTTCTATAAAATCAGGAAAGGGGCAATTATAAACATAAGGAATATTGGCAGCTTTTAAACCGTTATACGCTAGAAATACGGAAGTCGGTGTCTTAGAAGTTCTAGAAGGACCTATTAATATTATATCAGCCTCTGATAATTCATTAAGCATTTGTCCGTCATCATGTCTTATAGCATAATCTATGGCATTAAGTGTATCAAAATAAGTTTTATCAAATTTATAATTATAATTCTGTTCTTTTTCTATTTCAATACCTGAAAAAACAGACATTTCTTTAATAATTTTACCTATTTCAGAAATACATGGAATTTTTAATTCATAGCAAAATTTCGTTAAAGTTTTTCGGAGTTCTTGATCGGCAATCGTGTATAATACTATCCCATGTTTATATTCTATTTTACTTAATACTTCATTTAGCAATTCCAAATTTCTAATCATTGGCCAATGATATAATTTTGGTTTTACGGAAGTAAATTGTGCAAGGGCAGAATTTGCTGCATATTTTGCAGTTTGCACGGAAGAGTCTGAAACTAAGTGAATAATTAGCTTTGTCAT